>CAVUCK010000020.1:0-85437 GCA_963739975.1 uncultured Acidimicrobiia bacterium | reverse complement strand
CACAACAGTCCTCGCCTTCGATCAACCGCAATAGCCCCCGATCAGGTGACGGCCACGGTGTCCGGCGTCGGGTAGCGGACGGGCGTGATACCTCTGCAGGTCGTCTTGCTGATGCTGGTGTCAACGATGGCGGTTTCAGTCGCCAGGCGGATGTGGGCTATGCGCAGAGCCGTTGGTGGCCGCAGTGATGATCGGCGTCTCCCACCGGGATTCTGGGGTCCGTAGGACCTCGGCGACACGTGCTGGGGGCCAAGCCGCAGATGCGTGCGGCGTGCCGGGTTCGGTGGGGAATGAACCCGACACGCCGTGCGCGCTGGCCGAGCGGGTGCACAGGCCGCGCGTCGGCCGCTTCATACCCACCGTCGGGCTGCGACATTCCTGGCGGCCCGGCGAGGCGTTAGCGAGCTCCGCGGCCGGGAATAGCTGATCGGCATGACCGGTGAGCCTGGGTCACTGCGTTCCGAGAATGCCCACCTGCGTCGCGCCTTGGAAACGCGTGACGTGATCGGTCAGGCGAAGGGGGTGCTAAAGGTCACGATGAGCTGCACCGCCGAGCAAGCCTTCGCCATGTTGGTGCACAAGTCCCAGCAGACAAATAGGAAGCTCTTCGACGTTGCCGTCGAGATCGTGGATGGGGCCGAGCGGGCTGCATCTTCGACCTGATCCGCCGGCACAGGGGTTGCCGAGCTGTGCTGCGGGTACAGGAGGCTTCACCATTGTCAGGGAGGCCGACTTGCGCGTTGAGAGCTTGCGTCTCACGCTGGACCCGTCGTTGTCGGCCCCGAGCCGAGCGCGAGACGCGCTCGCAGCATGGCTCGATGGGATCGACGCCGACGAAGCGATGCGTGGCGACCTGTTGCTGGTGATCTCCGAACTGGTCACCAACGCCGTTACTCACGGTGGCTCGGCCGCCGAGGTGGTGGCGTCATTCGACGACGGGCGGATACGCCTCGAGGTGCACGACCTTCATCGCGCCCCGCCAGTTCAGCGGGTTGACGGCGATGCCGGCCTTGGCGGGTGGGGTTTGCGTTTTGTCGCAGCAGTCACCGACGGATGGGGATGGAGCCCGACGGTCACCGGCAAAGTCGTCTGGACTGAGAGGTTGTGCTAACCGGCAGCGGGTCCGCCGGGTGCCAGTTCGCCGTCGATGATGTCGTCGAGGCCGGCGAGGCGAAGCACCCGGCTCGGGACACGCGACGCGTTGCGGACGGTCAGGCGCCCACCCGTTGCCTGTAGCCGGCGCTGGCTGAGGATCAGGACCCGCAACGCGGCGGCGTCGATGAAGGCGACCCCACCCAGATCGATGACCACGTCACGGCTCGATCGTTCGACTGCCTGCAGGTGTTCCTCGAGCTCATGCGCGGTGGCCACGTCGATGTCGCCGGACACGACCACGTCGACCTCGCAGCTGCTGGGCACGATGTCGATCCGGAACGCCTCGAACTCGCCGAGCATCAAACTCCAAGGTCCTGGACAGGCGGCCTCAGGGGACTGGAGAGGTCGATGTCGCTGGTCTGTATCCGGCAGGGCCGGTCAGTGGCGACGATACAGGGCTGTCTTGCCGGCCGACAAGGGTGGCGAGGCCCTCAGGCGGGTGACTCGTTCTCGCCGTATCTGACCTCGGTGTCGTTGACGGGCTCGTCGTCGGCGTCGTCAGGCCGTCCGTCGTCGTCTGGCTGTTCGGTGTCGGGTTGACCGGAGTTCACGCAACTGGGATACCCGCGCCCCGGGCCGCCAGACGTGTCGGCGCGGTGCGAACCCCAACGGTCACACCGAGCCCCGGATGAAGTCACGCCGAGCCCCGGATGAAGAAGTCCTCACCGATGTCCACGACCAGGTGACGCTGGCCCTGTAAGGACTGGGTACAGGGGACCCCGTCGCTCACGACGAGCGACTCGTAAAGGGGAGGACCCGAATGAAGAAGTGGATTGCTGGACCAGCCGTGGCTGGCCTGTTGCTGGTCGGATCGGCGTCGACCGTTGATGCCACCACCGCACCGACGCAGGAAGAGACGACGACGGACGACGACGACAGCAGCAAGCTCGGCCTGCTCGGGCTGATCGGCCTGGCCGGCCTGGCCGGACTCGCCGGACTGAAGCGCCGCGACAACAACAACCGAAGCAGCTACGACTCGGGCGCTTCGTCTCGCAGGACGCCGTGAGCGACCCGCTCTCGGGTGGAGCCACCCGTGATGACGACGACGACGTCGTCGGCTCGACCCGGCTCGATTGGTTCGATGACGAACCGCGCTACACCGAGACCAAGTCGTTCTTCCGGACGAGCGAGTTCTGGTTCGCCGTGCTCGGTGTCGCTGGTGTGTTGCTGGCTGCGCACATCGAGGGCGCCGACAGCATGAGCCGCGACGATGGTTGGCGGTACGCCACGTTCATCTTGATCGGCTACATGATCTCGCGGGGCCTCGCCAAGGCGGGGACCAAAGAGCCCGACCACCACCACTGATGAGGTTCGGCCGCAACCTCGAGGTTCGGCCGCTCGGCGGCGGGGCGGGGTGCATCGCGATGATCGTTGTTTCGGTGATCGCGCCGCTCCTCGCCGCCCTCCTGATGGAGCGCGCGGCCGTCCGGTGACTCTTCGCCCTAGCGCCCAAGCCCCCGGACAGCCCGGCCGTCCGGCCCGATCCGCCCGTGGCACGGCGCTGGAGCTTGCCGTCCCGATCCTCGATAGCGAACTCGGCACCCTCTCGCTGCGCCTGTCGACGGGCGGCAGCCTCGGCCTCAGTCTGCGTGTCGTGTAACGGGGCTGCTCGGTTGCTGCCGTTCTGGCGTTGTCCACCGGTCCGGCCGCGGTCCACGACGATGTGCGTCGAGCTACCCAGCGTGCCCTGATGCACGATCGGTCCGTCCGTGTTCCGCGTGATCAGGCTTACCGTCAGCCCGCTTCAGGATCCGGCCCGGGGCGTCCCTGATCCTCGGACAGATGGGGCGGACCGCACTCGTCGTTGTCGCCACCGATCGAGGTTCGCGCCCGAGTCGGCCTCGTCCAGGTCCCTGCGCATTCCCCTGTCCGCGAAGTTGAATGCAGCGCATCACGTCCTTCGACACCATCGGGTCCGTGAGCCCGTCACGCCGACGAACGAGTTGACCGGGGAGCAGCGGCGCGGGTCAGCTGCCACGCCGACAGATTGTTGTACCCGCGCACCGACATCGGCCGCCGCTTACGGAGTCGCAGACCGGGCGCGCTCCCCAAAGCTGCAGCCAGTTCACGGTCGACGAGCACGGTTCCTGGCTTAGCGGCGGACGTCAGCCGGCTGGCCAGGTTGACAACTGGTCCGTACACGTCACCGAAGCGACTCAGGACGCTGCCTCGGGCCAAGCCGATGCGCAAGCTCGGCAAGTTGTTGTCAGCGTCGACGGAGTCGAGCAGATCGAGGACGATCATGGCGGCCGCGCTCGGGTCGGCCGCCACGAACAGCACCTCGTCACCGAGCGTCTTGACCATCCGGCCGCCGGCCGTAGCGATGATGTCACCGGCGACGGACTCGAAACGTTCAATGAGCTCGGCCAATTCGGCTTCTGGGAGACTGCGGCTCAGCCTGGTGAAGCCGACGACGTCGGCAAAACCGACAGCGAGGACGTTGCTGACCAGTTCGTCAGGAGAAGCGGCCAACGCTCGGCCGGCCAGGCTGGCGATATGTCGCCGCCAGATGTACGAGTGCACCCGTTCCATCACCGGCAGGAACGTTTCCGTGAAGCGCAGCACGGTCGCCTCGTCGGCATCAGCCTTTCCGATCTGGAACTGCGCGACCACGAAGTCGTTCAGCAAGCCGATCTCCCATTCGGCCAGCCGTGACAGCGACTGTGCGGCCGCTCTCGCTGCAGCCGCCTCGATGGTCGAGTCGACGTACCCGACACGGACGAACCCGTCGATCAGCTGGAGTGCCTCGACGTCAGCATCGGTGAACACGACCTGGTCGTCGTCAACATCGGCAAACCCAAGCGCTCGCCACAACCGCTCGCTTCGCAGTCGACTGACCCCGGTGCGTTCCTCGACCTGAACTCGCGTGTAACGCCGAGGGGCGCCGAGCACAATGCGCTCGAGCCGTTCGGCGAACGGGGTCGACGTCTCCGCCGACCGGAGCAGGCCGGCCAACCAGTCGGCGAAACGATCCACGCCAGACAACGTCACGACCGCCTCACCATTTCCCATCGCACCACTCCCAGTTTGTGCCCGCTGTTGGTGATCCGTGGCGGGAGCGCCCCGTTAGGGTCCCACCGGTCGGGCTGAGGTGGCACGCTCGGTTGTCACTACCAGCGGACCCACCTGCTCACCCTGCAGGAGCTGGGCGAAACGGTCGCACGCGATCGACCACATCTCGCTTTGCAGCGCCTTGGCGATGCCGAGCTTGTCGTACATCACGTCGAGGAAGCGGTCGTGGCTGCGAGCCCATGACTCGATCGTGAACGCGACGTGGGTGTAGTCGCCGTCGGAGGCGTCGGCCGCCGTGCCCATCTCGATCACGCCGGACTCCATGTGCCCCTCCAGCGTGGCCAAGCGGAGCGAGCACGGTGACACATCGACCACCTCGACGGCTCCCTTCCACGGGCCCCAGATTTCGATGACGTAGCGGTCTCCGACGCGCATCTCTCCGGACGCACCGCGCACCTTGGTGAACGGGGCCAGGTCGAGGTCGGCGAGGACGTTCGGATCGGCCCTGATGGCGGCCATCGCGTCCTCCGCTCCGAGGACGCCGTCGCGCACGACGCTCCGGTAGCGCCGATGAAAGGTCGGTCCGGACCCAACCTCGACCGGTTGGTCATCGACGTCGTTGGCACGATCGACCGTCGGGAACTCGACCTCATCGACGGCACGTTGGTCGTGGACCACGCACCGCCGGTTCCACCGCCAGATCGCGCCCACGGCGGTGACGAATTTACCCTCCCGGTGGTCAGGCGGTTTCTGCGATTCGTCTCTAGCGGAAGCCTCGATCCGGTCCTCTACCATGCGCACGAAGGCGTCGAGGTCATCGACCCCCAGCGTGGCCGCCGGATGTCGAATCACGCCCAGCGGGTCGATACCCCTGACCCGCTCCCGGAAGCGGAGGCAGGCACCGCCGACCGTGGTAGCCGCCATGGTGATGCCACGGTCACCCCATGACAGGCGGGCCGGACCCGCCACTTTCCAGCTGCGATACGGACCCGTGCGTTGGACACCGACGACGTTGGACCACAGACTGGCCACCCGCCACGGGCCGTAGACCGCCTCGAACCCGTGATCGTCGACACGGACGTAGCTGCGCGTCGGAACCACCGTGGACCAGCGGGCCCAGGTGTCTAACGGCCGTTCGAACGCGAACGACAACGCAACCGTCCGGTGCCCGTCGGCCATCGATCAATGCCCCCACTGGGGATTGCTGCTTTGGGTCTCAGTGGCCAACGGCGGTGGTCCCAAACATCAGCACTCGGCGGCCCACGTCACAGGTGACGTCGTCGCCGTGGCGCAGCGATTCCTGTGACACGTCGACGTCGTCAGCATCCGGCGTCAGCACTTCCTCACATGCACCTTGGTCCAGCACCAGTTGGAAAGTCGACACTCCCGCTTCGCTGGGCTCCTGAGCGATCCAGCTGAACTGGTAGTGGGCGAGATGACGGACGCGAACGCTGTCGTCGGTCACCGGCTGGGCAACCTCGACTGTAGTGACGTTCCCACTCGACTGAGAGGTCCGTGGCATCGATGCTCCTTCTGCTTCGACGGGGGTTCGTCCGGGGACTACCCAAGCTGCCCTGCGCTAGTCGCTCGCGGGTCCACCGACCCGCCGCCTTTGACGCCGACCTGCACAGCAGGTCGACATGACCGAGGCGTTCGCGCGAATGCGCCTCTACGCCCGCAACAACAACCTCCGCCGAAGTGTCGCGGGAACCCTCACTGTGCCCGCATCATTCATAGCGACGCGCTTGGAAACGTCGAGGGGGCGTGCCGTAGACGCTGGTGATCAACGCAAGGCGCTTCTGCCGATGCCGAGGCGTAGGTCGGCGGCCCACCCACAAGTGTCGTCGCCGACGACGGGGGTACGACGTTGGCATGAATGACCAGGTGCACGGACCCGACGAGCAGGGCGAGCGTGGTCCGGCAGCCGGGGCTGGCATTGCCGACCATCAGGATGCCGTTCTCAGCGAGGTGACGAGGCGGATGAATGGTTTGCCGTTGCGATCGTCATCGGAGCTGGACTTGGTCTCCGTCAGTCGGAGGCAGCCGGGCTCACCGTTGATCGCATCGACTTCCTCCGTCGCGTTGTCACGGTCGATCGCCAGTGGCAGCAGACGAGCGCCACCCGTCCCGGCGCCTTCACGCCACCCAAGACGGAGGCGAGCACCCGACTGATCCCTGCCGACGACTGGGTCCTCGAGCGCTTGGCCGCCCATCTGGCGGCTTTCGGTCCCGGCACGGGCGGCGTCGTCGTCCACCAATCGCAGCAACCGATGGACGCCGCGAGGTTCGGCCACTACGTCCGAATGGCCCGCAAGCGAGCTGGTTTGCCGACGACGGTGAGCTTCCACGATCTTCGCCACTTCTTCGCCAGCGCGCTCATTCACGCCGGGTGCAGCGTGAAGCAGGTGCAGATCGCTCTCGGCCACAAGTCCGCCAGGATGACGCTCGACGTCTACGGACACCTGTGGCCAGGCGAGGAGGATCGTGTCCGCGAGGCGATCGGCGGCGTGCTGCGGTCGACCGCGGAGTTTTCGCGGACTTACGCCAACCGTCGAAGTAAGGTTTGACCAGCTCAGGTGCCGTCTTCTCGGCTCGAATGCACGTTCCGCTTCAACGTGTAGTGCGGGCAGCCCGAACGGTGAGCCCACGCAGCGGACCTCCGCCGTTCGGGCTCACCGTTCACGGCAGCGGGCGGTCGACGCCGGCCCGAGTCCAGATGCCGGTGGTGGCGGTGCGGGTGGCGTAGTCGGTGAAGTCCCGCGGCGGCCGGCCCAGGACCCGCTGCACACCGTCGGTGACGTCGGCGTTGCTCCCGAGGACGTCGCTGAACAGGTAGGTCAGGAACTCGACGAGCTCGGCCGGAGCGCCGTGCTCGGCGGCACCGGCGGCGTACTCCTGCACGGACACCGGCACGTAGGTGATGTCACGACCGCTGGCTCTGGCGATCTCGGCGATCGCATCGGGGAAGCTCAGCAACCGCGGGCTGGTCAGCTCGTGGACCTGCCCCGCATGGCCTGGCTCGGTGAGCGCCGCCACCGCGACGTCGGCGATGTCGTCGGCGTCGATGAACGGGTCGAGCCGGCCGTCGACCGCGGGGAGCACCACCTCGCCGGCCCGGATGGCGTCGAGCAGGAAGTCCTCGCTGAAGATCTGCATGAACCAGGCGCAGCGCACGATGGTCACGTCGGCGCCGGTGGCCTGGACCTCCCGCTCGGCCCGCTGGGCCTCGTCCTCGCCTCGTCCGGTCAGCAGCACCAGTCGGGTGACTCCATGCTCGATGGCCAGCTCGGCGAACGCCCGGGTGGCCTTCGTCGCCGCGGGAATGACCAGGTCGGGGTAGGGGATGTACGCCGCCCGCACGCCCTGCAGCACTGGGGCCCAGGTGGACTCGTCGGCCCAGTCGAACGGCAGCGGTCCCGAACGGGAGCCCACCCGCACGGGCAGGCCGCGTGCGCCGAGCCGTTCGACGACCCGGCGCCCCGTCTTGCCGGTCCCGCCGACGACGAGTGTCGGTCGTTGGTCGTGTGAGCGCTCGGTCATGGTTGGGTCCTCGCTTGCAGGGGTGATGTACCTGCCGTCCACCTTGAGGGAGCTGATCCGGTGGAACAATGCTCGTCCGTCGCTCGTTCATGCCCGTCCGTCCAGAACTGTGGACGTTGGCCACCACCATCTGGGCGCGCAGGTTCTCGGGTTCGAGAACCTGCGCGCCCAGAAGGGCGATTGAGAACCTCCGCGCCCAGATGGTGGGCGGCGCGACGTGTCGGTGGTTGCCCCATGTCGACCCCATGCGCTTCACATGGCCGGGCCCGCAGCGTGCTGGCGTGGAGCCGCCGACGCCCGTCATCGCGCTGGATCACCCGTGGGCGTTCGACGCCGCACGGGTGGGGCGCAAGGCCGCCACGCTGGCGGTCGCCCGGGCCGCCGGTCTGCCCGTCGGGACCGGCGTGGTGCTCACCGTCGATTGGTCCCGTGACCAGGTCGGAGCCGCCCACCAGGTCTGGCGGATCATCTCCCAGGACGGGTCACGCGCCCTCGTCGTGCGTCGTTCGTCACTCGATCGCGGGAACCGGGCGGTCAGAGAGCTCGGGGTCGTCGGCGTCGTGCGGAGCGTTGCCGGCGCCCCTGAGTTCACTGCTGCCGTCGAGGCCGTGCACGACGCTCGAACGGCCGTCCTCGTCCAGCCCGTCGCCGAGGCGGCGTGGCGCGGCGTGATGTTCGCGGACGCCACCGGGCGGCGCCACCGGCCGGTCGTCGCCGCCGTCGGCGAGTCCAGCCCCGAACAGATCTGGGTCGCCGAGATCGATCACCACGGTCGCACCCGCGAGGTGCTGTCGGCCGGTGTTGACGACCACCCGCCGGCCGAGCTGCTGGCCGCCCTGGCCCGCCTGACCAGGCGTGTCGACCGCACGTTCGAGGGTCAGCACGACGTCGACTGGGTGGCCCGTTCGGACGGCGGCGTGCGCCTGATCGACATCCGCCCCGGCCTGTCGATCGCCGCCACGACAACCCCGGCGACCGCCGCAGCGACGTCGAGCACGAATGGCGGCCCGCCGGCGAGCATCGCCCTCACGCTGGCCCTGCAGTCGGCCGTCGCCCTGCCGACCCGCTGAGGCCCGCCCGCTCGCCGAGCGGCGGCGATCCACGGCTACGGTCCCGGTGTCGCCGACCAGGGGGGATCCATGGAGCTGACGCCGGGACAGGTCGCAGTCGTCACGGGAGCCGGGAGCGGAATCGGCCTGGCGTTGGCCGAGCGGTTCGCCACTGCCGGACTGCACGTCGTGTTGGCCGACGTCCAAGCCGACGCGCTCGACGCCGCCCACGAGCAGGTCGACGGGCGCGGGCGCGGCGAGGTGCTCGCCGTCGCCACGGACGTCAGCAAGGAGGAAGCCGTCGCCGACCTTGCGGCCCGCACGATCGAGCGCTTCGGCGCGGTGCACGTGGTGTGCAACAACGCCGGCGTCGCTGCCCGCGCCGACCCGTGGTTCGGTCCGCTGCGGTCGTGGGAGTGGGTCATGGGCGTCAACTTCTGGGGCGTCGTCCACGGGTGCCGCGCCTTCCTGCCCCATCTGGTCGGCGGCGGCCACATCGTCAACACCGCCTCCATCGCCGGGCTGATGCCCGGGTTCGGACCCAGCTACGACGCCTCGAAGCACGCGGTGGTGGCGATCAGCGAGAACCTGTACCACACGATGCAGCTGGCCGGCCTGCCCGTCGGCGTCAGCGTGCTGTGCCCGGGGTGGGTGCGCACGCAGATCATCGACGCCGATCGCAACTGGCCGGCCGAGCTGGGTGACCGACCGGACCGCGACCCGGCCGGTGACGTGATGGAGCAGCACGTCCGCCGGGCCATCGACGAGGGGACCCAGCCGGCGTTGATCGCCGACGCCGTCGCCGACGCCGTGCAGGCCGGGCGCTTCTGGGTCATCCCCCAGCAGGAGTTCCTGGACCTGGTGGTCAGCCGGTGGGAAACGATCGGCGAGCGCGCCGACCCGGTCGCCCACGAGCACGTCCCCGGGATGCCGCCGCGTAGCCAGCTGGTCGCCGAGGTGATGGCCGCCCTGGGCCTGGACGTGCCGCCGGACCCCGCGGCCCCTTGACGAAGCGCCGTCGACGCGGGACGATGGATTCGACAGGTCAGCGATGGCCTGCCGTATCAGCCGATCGACCCCGTCGAAGGAGGTACGGAAAACATGAGGCCCGCCGAGCACACGGAGCGATCACCTCCGGGCTGAGGTCGAGCCAGGACCGAGCCGAACGTCGACCGACCCGTTTCGATCACGGACCACGGATGCGCAGATCGGATCGCCCACCAGCGTCCGACTCCAGCCACCGGGACCGTCCACAATCCGGCGGGAGGCGAACGCGTCGGCCGGGAACCTAGAACGTCCCATCCCCGCTCCACCACCGGCGTGAGGGTGGGACGTTCCGCGTCAGGCCACGGCTCGGCGGTCGTGCTCGGCATCGACCTGGCATGGGGCGAGGGGGACGGGCGCCGGCCCGCCAACGAGACCGGGGTCGTGGCCACCGACCACCGCGGTCGGCTGCTCGACGCCGGGTGGACCCGCGGCGTGGACGCGACGGTCGAGTGGATGCGGACGTGGGCGGCCGACGACGCAGTGGCGATGGTCGACGCCCCGCTGGTGGTCGAGAACGCCACCGGGATGCGGGAGTGCGAGCGGGAGGTCGGCAGGCGCTACGGCCGGTGGAAGGTCTCGGCCAACTGCTCGCACCTGGGGATGGCCGCGCTGGCCGGTGTCTCCCTGGTCCGCCGGGCCGCCGTCGACGGGTGGCGCTGCGCCGACGGCCACGGCGGACCGCCGACGAACGGTCGGCACCTGTACGAGGTGTACCCGTACACGACACTGGTCGGCGCGCCAGAGCTCGGGTACGCCGAGGCCCGTCCGGTCTACAAGCGCCGGCCAAGCCGGCTGGCACCGCACGAGTTCAGGTTGGCCCGGGCGGTCGTGTGCGACGACCTCGTGCGCCGCCTCGTCGACCTGCGCGCCGCCGATCCGCCGATCGACTTGGCCGGCCATCCGGTCACCGCCGCGCTGCTCAGCGAGCCGACGCCGTTGGTCGACCGCCAGGTGAAGCATCGCGAGGATCTGATCGACGCGGTGATCTGCGCCTGGACGGGGCTCCTCTGGCTGCGCCACGGCCTGGCGCGGTGCCAGATCCTCGGTACCGGCGCGACGATCATCGCCCCGGCCCGACCCGAACAACGCCGCTGAACCGAGCGCGGTGTCCCCGTGGGGCACGATTGGGCAGTGATGCGGCTCCCGGGACTGAGCACTGGCGCGCCGGGCCTCGACCGGCTCGCCGTAGCCCAGGTGCTGTCCGGGGCGGCCGACGCCCTCGTTGCCGTCTCGCTGGCCGGCTCGCTGTTCTTCAGCCTCAGCCCGGAGGCGTCCCAGCAGCAGGTGCTCATCTACCTGCTGATCAACATGGCGCCGTACGTCGTGCTGGCGCCGCTGATCGGCCCGGCCATCGACCGGTTGCAGCACGGCCCCGGCGCGATCGCCACGGGCCTGTTCGCCGTGCGCGCCATCTGCGCGATCGGTCTGGCCCTCTCGCTGCTGGAGTTGGGCCTGTACTTCTTCGCCTTGGCGTTGCTGATCGCCGCCAAGGCGTACGGCGTCGTCCGCCAGGCGCTCGTCCCTGGGCTGGTGCGAGACCCCGGCCGGCTCGTCTCGGCCAACTCCCGACTCGCCCGGCTCAGCGTGATCGCCGGCGCCGTCGGCGGCCTGCTTGGCGCCGGCCTGCTGGCGATCAGCTCGCCCGAGGTCAGCGCCGGTGTGGCCGGCGCGCTGTTCCTCGGCGCCGCCGCCGTGGCGACCCGGCTGCCCGCCATCGCACCGGAGGTCGCCGACGTGGCCGACAGCGTGAGCTACCAGGAGCTGCACCGGCCGACCGTGGTCGCCACGTCGTGGGCGTTCACGGTCGTGCGCGCCGCCGTCGGGTTCTTCGTCTTCGGCCTCGCCTTCGCATTGCGGCGGGAGAGCGAGCCGGCGTGGATGTACGGCGTGACGATCGGCCTGTACGGCGCCGGCGCGTTCGCCGGCAACGTCGCCGCCCCCTTGCTGCGGCGGCGCTACGGCGAGGATCTGCTGACGGCCGGATCGCTCGTCGTGTTGGGGGTCGTGGCCGCGTTCGCCGCCCTCGGCCAGTCCCGGCCGCTGGTCCTGGTGGTCGCCGCCGCGCTCGGCGGTGCGGCATCGGTCGCCCGCCAGGGGTTCGACTCGCTCGTCCAGACCAGGGCGCCGACGGCGACCCACGGCCGCACGTTCGCCCGCTTCGAGACGCGGTTCCAGGTGGCATGGGTGGCTGGCGCCATCGCCGCGACGGCGATCGGCATCCCGATCCGGATCAGCCTGGCGATCGTCGCCGCCGGGCTCGTCCCGGCCGCCGTGCTGTACCTGCGGGCACTGCGCGAGGCGAGGTTGGCCCACGCCGACGACCCGTTCGACCCGGTCGAGGTGGCGCTGCGTCGGCTCGACCATGCCCGTGAGTGGCACCGCCGCGGGTCACCTCGGCTGGCCGTCACGGAGGTCGCCGGCGTCATCGATCTCGGACGGGCGATGGGGGTGGCCGTGGACGTGCCGACGGTCGAGCGCGTCGACCGGTTGCGTGGCGAGGCACTGTCGACCTGGCCCCTCGACGACCGCGAGGTGTTGTGGGCCATCGGCCGTGCGGCCGAGCTGGTGGCGACGATGGAGCAGCGGCGCGCCGAGCCGATCGCGCCGGAAGGACTGCCAGCGAACGGTCAGGATCCCGGCAGCAGCGACGACGACGTGACCGACCACTGCGACGAACCCTCGGCGACGGTCATCACGGCCTTCGACCAGTCCTCGTCGGACCGGTAGACCTCGACCTCGACGTCGACCGACTCGGTGTTCGGCGGCACCTCGCCGATCGCCACCAGCGTGCCCTCGTCGCGAACCGGGGCGGCGGCGAGGTCGGCGTGGATGGCCTGGTCCCGCTCGTCGGCGAAGCGCACGTCGCGCTCGTCGCGCAGCACGGCGGCGACCTCGGCCTGGACGTCGGCGGGAATGGCCGTCTCGCCGACGGCGACCACGTACACGACGGGCAGCGCCTCGGGGTCGGCCGGCGGCGGTTGGTCGGCGGTGGCGGCGCGGATCGTCGCCAGGTACACCTGCGCCGCCCGCGACGGGACATCGTCGCCACCGCCGTCGCAGCCGGCGGCCACGGCGAGGGCCACGCCGGCGACGAGGAGCGACCTCATCCGCAGCAGGCTAGTGACGACGAGTCCCCCGGTTCCGGCGGGATCGCCTCCGCCTGACGACTCCGGCCCGCCGCTCTGGGTGAGCGAAGACGCCGGATCCGTCCTGTTCGCTCACGCAGAACCCGACGCCTCGTTCTGGGTGAGCGAAGACGCCGGATCCGTCCTGTTCGCTCACGCAGAACGGGTGCCGTCGTGCTACGGCTGCTCGGCGCGCAGGGCGATGATCCGCTCGACGGCGACGTACGGCCACCCGTCGGGCAGGTCGGTGGGCAGCTCGGGCACGCCGATCACGGTCTGGCGGCGCTCGCCGAACCGAGTGACGCCGAGGCTCTCGCGAGCCGCCTCGACGATCCCCTCGTCGGTCTGCAACCGGGCGACCTCATCGGAGAGGTCGGCGTTGACGGCCTGCAGCTCGTCGAGCTCGACCTCCAGTTGGGTCAGCTCGTCGTCCTGGGCGAACCAGGTTCGCAGCGGCAGTCCGAACAGCGCGGCGCCGATGGTGACGACGACGAGCAACCCGATCAGGCCGGCGGCGAAGGCCGGTCGGCGCGAGCGCGTGATCCGCTGCTCGCGGGCGATCGGGCGGGTGTAGTCGGCGAGGCGCGAGCGGCCGGCGTCGGACGCCCGGCGCCCCGGCGGCTTGGCGACGGTCGACATCCGCCCGGCACTCATCCGGACGAGTGTGTCAGGTCGACCAACGCGATCCGAGGCATCCCATCGGAGGGTTTCCCGGCATCCGAGTGTTTCGAGCACGGCCTCCGGTACGCAAACACTCCGATGCGTCGAAACACTCGGATGGTTAGGGGGTGGAGCGGCGGAGGGCGTTCGGGCCGCGGTATTCGGCGGCTTCGCCGAGGTCGTCTTCGAGACGCAGCAGTTGGTTGTACTTGGCGACGCGGTCGCTGCGCGCCGGCGCGCCGGTCTTGATCTGCCCGCAGTTGGTGGCCACGGCGAGGTCGGCGATCGTCGTGTCCTCGGTCTCACCGCTGCGGTGGCTCATCACCGAGCCGTAGCCGCGCCGCGTGGCCAGCTCGACGGTGTCCATCGTCTCGGTCAGCGTGCCGATCTGGTTGACCTTCACGAGCACCGCGTTGGCCACGCCGCGGTCGATCCCCTGCTGCAGTCGGGCCGCGCTGGTGACGAACAGGTCGTCGCCGACGAGCTGCACCCGTTCGCCGACGGCTGCGGTCAGCGCCGCCCAGCCGTCCCAGTCGTCCTCGGCCATCCCGTCCTCGATCGACACGATCGGATAGGTGTCGACCAGGCGCACCCAGTACTCGACCATCTCGTCGGGCGACAGCTCCTTGCCCTCGCCGGCCAGCACGTACTTTCCGCCCTTGAACAACTCGCTGGTCGCCGGGTCGAGGGCGATGGCCAGCTCCTCGCCCGGTGTGAAGCCGGCCGCCTCGATCGCCTCGACGAGGATCCGCACGGCGTCCTCGTTGGCGTCGAGGTTCGGGGCGAAGCCGCCCTCGTCGCCCACCGCCGTCGACAGCCCACGGTCGTGGAGCAGCTTCTTCAGCGCGTGGTACGTCTGGGTCCCCCACCGCAGCGCCTCGGCGTAGCTCGGGGCGCCGACGGGCATGACCATGAACTCCTGCAGGTCGATGCTGTTGTCGGCGTGCACCCCACCGTTGACCACGTTCATCATCGGCACGGGCAGGACGTGGGCGTTGACGCCGCCGACGTAGCGGTACAGCGGGATCTGCAGCTCGTCGGCCGCCGCCTTGGCCACCGCCAGGCTGGCACCGAGGATGGCGTTGGCGCCGAGCCGCCCCTTGTTGTCCGTGCCGTCGAGGTCGATCATCGCCTGGTCGACGTCGCGCTGGTCGAAGGCGTCGAGGCCGCGCAGCTCGGCGGCGATCTCACCGTCGACGTTGGCGACGGCCGTGGCCACCCCCTTGCCGCCCCAGCGGTCGCCGCCGTCGCGCAGCTCGACGGCCTCGTGCTCGCCGGTCGAAGCGCCGCTCGGGACCATCGCCCGCCCGGACGCCCCGCTCATCAGCACCACCTCGACCTCGACGGTCGGGTTGCCGCGCGAATCGAGCACCTCGCGCCCGTGGACATCGACGATCTCGCTCATGCGAAGCGACCGTAGTCAGCCCGTCGTTTACGTCCGGATTTTGGTTGCACCGGTAACCAAGATCCGGACGTAAACGACTACGGGATCCCCAGGTAGATCTCGCCGGTCGGCGGGTCGATGCGCAGCTGCTCGTCCGGCGCCGGTGCGAGGATGTCGCCGACGTAGGAGCTGATCGCCTCGTCCATCGGCACGTCGCGGCCCTGGTGCTCCGACAGGAACCAGCGGTGCTCGAGGATCTGGTGGTACAGCTCGGCGGCCTGCAGCCGACCGTGCATGGTCGGCGGCACGCCGGCGATGACGGGCTCGAAGCGCTGGTCCAGCCAGCGCACGGCGGCGATGTTCTCCGGCACCTTGGCGCCGGACGCGCTGGACAGCTCGGCGCGGAACTCGCGGATGTCGTCGAGCAGCCGGCGGGCCTGGTTCTCCCCCGCCCACAGCCCGGTCAGGGCGTTCAGCCGGTCCTGGTGGTACCCGCTCTCCACCACCCGCGGGATGAACCGCAGGCGCTGGCCGTCCTCCTCGGTCACGACCTCCATCTCGCCGACGTCGAAGCCGAGCTCGTGCAGCCGCCTCACACGCTCGTTGATCTTCCACAGCTCGTCGGCGTTGAAGACCTCGTCGCCCGTGACCTCGCGCCACAGACCCGCGTAGCGGGCCTCGAGGTTCTCGGCCACCGCCCACGGGTCGACATCGGCGACCAGGCGTCCGCCGGCCTGCAGGTCGAGCAGGCCGCCGGCGACGTTCTCAGTGGCGATGTCGAGATCCATCCGCCGCTGCCCATCCGACAGCTGGGGGTAGCGCTCACTCGTCTCGACGTCGATGACGTAGGCCGCCAGCTCGCCGGCGTCACGCCGGAACAAGGCGTTTGACAGCGAGCAGTCGCCCCAGAAGAACCCGGCCAGGTGCAGCCGGACGAGCAGCCCGACCAGCGAGTCGAGCAGCTTGTCGCCCAGGTACGGGATCTGCAGCCCGCGCCCGGACAGCAGCGAGCGGTACGGCAGGGAGTAGTCGAGGTGGCGGGTGATCAAGAGGCCGTCGCGCCCGCCCGTGCGCTCGGTCACGACGGCGACCACGATGGCCGTCGGCAGCCGGTCCTCGACCAGGCCGCGCAACAGGCGGTACTCCCGCTGGGCCAGGTGGTCGGGCAGCTCCTTGACCACGTACGAGGTGCGCGGCCCGTCCGGCTCGCCCAGCTCGACCAAGCGCACGACGTGGCGGTGCAACCCGAGCACGCCATGGAGGTGGGGCAGTTCCCACTGCTCGAGGTCCTCGGCGAACGGCAACGTCCCGAGCAGTGGGTGGTCCCCGGGATCGGCGAGCTGCAGGCGCATCAGCCCGCCAGTTTGGCCTCGTCCCAGAGCGCCTCGAGCTCATCGAGCGTGGCAGCCCGCAGGTCGACGTGGCGGTCGGCGGCGAGACGTTCGACGATCTCGAAGCGGCGGCGGAACTTCGCCGCCGAGGCGCGTGCCGCCAGCTCGGCGTCGACGCCGGCGTGGCGGGCGACGTTGACCACCGCCGTGACGACGTCGCCAAGCTCGTCGTCGATCTGCGCCTGCTCGCCGCTCGCCAACGCGGCGCGCAGCTCGACCAGCTCCTCGTCGACCTTGGCCAGGGGACCGTCGACGCCGGTCCAGTCGAAGCCGACCTTGGCCGCCTTGCGCGCCAGGTGCTGGTTGTAGGCCAGCGCCGGCAACGAGCTGGCCACCCCGTCGAACACGGATGCCCGCTGCTTCTCGACGCGCTTGATGGCGTCCCAGTTGGTCGCCACGGCGTCGGCGTCGTGCGCCTCGACGTCGCCGAAGACGTGCGGGTGGCGGGCGACGAGCTTGTCGTGGATCGCCGTGGTCACGTCGGCCATCGAGAACCGGCCGGCCTGCTCGGCGATGGCGGCGTGGAACTCGACCTGGTACAGCACGTCGCCAAGCTCCTCGATCAACGCTTCCTCGGTCGCCGGGTCGTCGGGGTCGATGGCGGCGATGGCGTCGACGAGCTCGAACGTCTCCTCGACCAGGTACGGGACGAGGCTGGCGTGGGTCTGCTCGACGTCCCACGGGCAGCGCTGGCGCAGGGTCCGGGCCAACTGGTGCAGGCGCATGCCGCTGGCGGCGACCGGCGCGCCGAGGCGCGGCACGTACACGCACGTCAAGTGGTCGGCGGCGACGGCCCGGTCGAGCTCGCTCCACGTGGTCGGCACGACCGCCTCGTCGGCGGTTCCGAGGCGTTGGAGCACGACGACGGGCTCGTCACCGCTGGCGTCCTCGACGGCCAACTTGACGTCGGACAGCACCCAGTTGGCGTGGGTGTGGGCGATCAGCAGCGGCCCGCTCGACCCGGCCGCGGCGGCGGCGAAGTCGTGGCCGTCGACGAGCTGGACGCCGGCCTCGACCGGGTCGATGCCGAGTCGGGCCCACGCCAGGTCGAGGAAGGACAGCGCCGGCAGCACGTCGAGGTGCACGCGGTCGTCGGCCCGCAGCAGCTCGACCGTTCGCTCCAGCACCAGCGGTGACCCGGGGACGGCGTACAGGATCTCGCCGTGCGCCACGGCCGCTGCCACGAGATCGGCGACGATGGCGGAGTAGACGTCGGCGAACCGATCGGCAGCCTCGTAGTGGGCGTCGAACGTCGTGGCCCCGTCGACGAGGTGGGCGCTGGGGTGGCGTGACGTGCGGAGGTAGCGGTGCGGGATCCGCTCGATGGCCCGGATCGTCTGCAGCGTGACGTGCTCGTCCCCGCCGGGCCCCAGCCCGACGACGACCACAGATGGCCGCGCCCGTGGCGCGTTCACAGTGCGGGGACGGTCGGCTCGGGCTCGTCGAGCGCCACCACGGTCCCGGCCGCCGGATCCCACCGGCCGTAGCGGGGATCGACCTCGACCTCGACCGTCTCCAGGTGTTCCTGCAGCCGCAATCCGCCGACCCCGGCGTCGACGGCGGCGGCGACCTCGTCGTAGGGGCGGACGAGGATCACGTGCCAGCCGAACGACGTCTGGACCGGCCCGAGCGGCGTCCCCGGCACGCCCTGCAGTGCGGCCGACAGGAACACGGGGTCGAGCCCGCCCTGGGCCTGCTGCAGCGGGATGCACGGTTGGCCCGGGGTCACCTCGATGGCGCCGCCCGAGTCCGCCGCCGCCGGCTCGATCGACCGCTCGGCGGCCAGCTCGGCGAAGTCGGCGCCATCTTCCAGCTCGGCCAGCACCTCCTCGGCCTCCTCCTCGGTCTCGACGAGGATGTGGCGGACGCACAGCAGACCCAACTCGGCCGGCGAAGCCTCCCAAGCCGCCTGCGCCTCCCCCGACTCGGCGGCCAGGCGGCCGAGGGCTGCGGTGCTGGCTCGAGAGTCCACGAGCAGGTCGACGACGAGCTGGGGTGCCGAGTCGGCCTGCGGCCCGAGCGCCTCGAGGGCCGTCTGCCGGTCGGCGTCGCTGATGGACGCGCCGATCTCCTCGAGGTAGTCCTGCGTTGCGGCGTTCTGCACGAGCAGCCGCAGCAGGTCACGGCCGGCGTCGGCAGCGATCGTGCCGGTGGCGAAGTCCTCTTCGATGCCGAACAGCTCGGGGTTGGCGACGACGGCCTGGGCCAGCGCCTCGAACTCACCACGCGAGATCTTCGTCCCGCCGACCTCGGCGGCCGAGTCGTTGGATCGAGTGTCGCCGCACGCCGTGATCGCGACGAGCGCGGCGAGCGCGCCCACGACGCCGGGCCTGCGGATCACGCGGGTGAAGCTACCGGTTCGAGGACGGCCGCCTCCGGCGGCGGCACCAGCTGGCGCAACAGGTCGACGAGGAAGGCCGCCGGCTCGCGACGACGCGGGATCGGTACGACGAGCTGGCGGGCGTCCTCCTTCCACAGCGCCTCGCGGGACAAGCGGCGGAGGCGGGTCGACTCGCTGAGCTTCAGGTCGATCGGTCCCAGTCGGGCGCGATCGGCCGAGATGGACACGTCGGTCAGCCCGAGCCGGTGGCACTCGGCGCGCAGGTCGCCGATCGTCAACAGCGCCTCGGCGGCGGGCGGCAGCGGTCCGTATCGGTCCTCCCACTCGGCGCGAATGTCGGCGACCTCGGCCGGCGTCGTGACGGCGGCCAGCCGCCGGTAGGCCTCCAGGCGCAGCTCCTCCTTGGCCACGTACTCGGGCGGGAGGTGGGCGTCCGTCGGGACGTCGAGCTTGATCTCGGCCGGCGGCCGGATCGGCGTGCCCTTCATCTCGGCGACCGCCTCGGTCACCATCTGGCAGTACAGGTCGTAGCCGACGGCGGCGATGTGACCGGACTGCGCCTCGCCGAGCAGGTTGCCCGCACCGCGGATCTCCAGGTCGCGCATGGCGATCTTGAACCCGCTGCCCAGCTCTGTCGCCTCGCCGATCGTCTTCAGCCGCTCGTAGGCCTCCTCGGTCAGCGTGACCTCCACCGGGTGGAAGAGGTAGGCGTAGGCCCGCTGGCCGCTGCGGCCGACCCGGCCGCGCAGCTGGTGGAGCTGACCGAGGCCGAGCAGGTCCGAGCGCTCGACGACCAGCGTGTTGACGGTCGGCATGTCGATGCCGGACTCGATGATGGTCGTGCAGACGAGCACGTCGAACTTGCCGTCCCAGAAGTCGACGACGACCTGCTCCAGCGTGCCCTCGTCCATCTGGCCGTGGGCCACGGCGATGCGCGCCTCGGGCACCAGCTCACGCAGGCGGGCGGCGGCGTGCTCGATCGAGCGCACCCGGTTGTGGACCCAGAAGACCTGCCCTTCGCGCAGCAGCTCGCGACGGAGCGCTTCGACGGCCACCCGCTCGTCGTAGCCGCCGACGTAGGTGAGGATCGGTTGGCGGTCGGCCGGCGGGGTCTGCAGCAGCGACAGGTCGCGGATGCCGACGAGGCTCATCTCCAGCGTGCGCGGGATCGGTGTCGCCGTCAGCGTGAGCACGTCGACGTTCACCTTGAGCTGCTTCATCAACTCCTTGTGCTGCACGCCGAAGCGCTGCTCCTCGTCGACGACGAGCAGCCCGAGGTCCTTGAACTTGACCTTCTCGCCGAGCAGCCGGTGGGTGCCGATCACGCAGTCGACGTCGCCGCGCTCGATGCCCTGCACGACGTCGCGAGCTTGCGGCGGCGACAGGAACCGGCTGAGGGTCTCGACGCGGATCGGGTAGCCGGCGAAGCGGTCAGCGAACGTGTTGCCGTGCTGGGTGGCCAGCAGCGTGGTCGGCACGAGGACGGCCACCTGCTTGCCGTCCTGGATGGCCTTGAACGCCGCCCGCACGGCGACCTCGGTCTTGCCGAAGCCGACGTCGCCGCACAGCAGGCGGTCCATCGGGTACGGCCGCTCCATGTCGGCCTTGGCCTCCACGATCGCCGCCCGCTGGTCGGGCGTCTCGACGTACGGAAAGGCGTCCTCCATCTCGCCCTGCCATGGGGTGTCGTGGCCGAAGGCGAAGCCCTCGGCGTTGACCCGCTTCTGGTACAGGACGACGAGCTCCTGGGCGATCTCGCGCACGGCCGAGCGAACGCGGCTCTTGGCCTTGGCGAAGTCCGACCCACCGAGGCGGTGCAAGGTCGGGGACTCGCCGCCGACGTACTGGCGCAGCACGTCGATCTGGTCCGACGGGACGTACAGCTTGTCGTTGCCCTTGTACGCGACCAGCAGGTAGTCCCGCTCGACGCCACCGATCGCCCGCTTGACCATGCCCTCGTAGCGGCCGACGCCGTGCTGGACGTGGACGACGTAGTTGCCAGGCTTCAAGTCCTCGAAGATGCTGAGGGCGTCTCGGCGGCGGGTGCGCGGACGGCGGTGGGCCCGGCGCCGGCCGGTGAGGTCGCTCTCGGCGACGATGGTCAGCTTGGCCGCCGGCAGCGTGACGCCGTGGTGCAGTGGCGCAACGACGATCCGGCCGCCCGGCGCGGTGAGGTCGGCGCGGCGCCCGGTCTCGTGGGTGACGATCGGCAGATCGAGGCCCTGGTCGCGCAGCATGGCGGCAAGGCGGGCCGCCGATCCGTCGCCGTCGGCGGCGACCACGACGCGCACCCCGTCGGCGAGCAGCTGCGTCAGGCGGCCGACGAGCCCGGCGCCGTCGCCGACGATCGGACCCCACCCGGACGCCTCGACGACGGGGGTGTCCGGTGACTCGGGCGAGGAGTCCATCGACCACACATCGATGCGGCCGGCGAAGCGCCTGGCGGCGCCGCCGTGCCGAACCGGGAGATCGCCGCTGTCATCGGGCGGTCGCCCCTCGGGCAGCCTGCTCAACAACCTGTCAGGTTCAGCGTGCAGCCGGGGGAACGTCTTGTCCGGGTCCCGCTCCCACGTCGAGGCCAGCGCCTTGGCGAGGTCGTCCTCCTCGGCCAGCAGGTCGATCGCCCGGTCGCGCATGCGGCGGGGCTCGACCAGCAGCACCTTGGCCGTTGCCGGCAGGACGTCGGTCAGCAGCTGCTCACCCAGTTGTTCGTCGATCAGCCACGGCAGCCAGCTCTCCATCCCGTCGAACAGGGCGCCCTCGGCGAGGCGCTCCCACTGCTCGCGGCCCCATGGCTCGGTGGCGACGAGCCGCCGGGCGCGGGCCTGCACGTCATCGGTCGGGATCAGCTCGCGAGCCGGGACGATGGCGACGTCGTCGAGCTCGGCCGTGGAGCGCTGGTCATTGACGCTGAAGCGGGTCAGCCGGTCGACCTCGTCACCCCACAGGTCGATGCGCACCGGGCCGTCGGCGGTGGCCGGGAAGACGTCGACGATCGCGCCGCGCCGGGCGAACTCGCCGCGGTGCTCCACGAGTTCCTCCCGGCGGTAGCCGAAGTGGACGAGCCGGGCACCCAGGTCGTCTGGGTCGACGACGTCGCCCCGGCGGATGCAGATCGGGTCGACGTCGGTGGCGCCGGGTCCGAGGCGCTGCAGCAGGGCGCGGACGCCGGTGACGATGACCGTCGGGCAGCGCTCGGGATCCTGGAGCCGCCACAGCAGCTCGAGGCGGCGCCCCATGGTCTCGACCGACGGGCTGACCCGCTCGAAGGGCAGCGTCTCCCAGGCGGGGAACAGGGCGACCTGGTCGGCGGGGAGGAACTGCTCGAGGTCCTCGGCCAGGTGGGCGGCCATCGTGCCCGTCGGCGTGGCGACGACCAGGGGGCGACGGTTGGACAGCGTGGCGAGGGCGGCGATGGCGATCGGCCGGGCCACCTCGACAACGGCCAAGCGGGCCGCCGGCTCCCCGAGGGCGCGGGTGAGCGCCGGCTCATCGCGCAGCAGGGGGGAAGCGCAGCCAGACGCACGGGACCGTCGAGGCTACCGACGAGACCCATCCGAGGGTTTCGTGCATCCGAGGGTTTGCTGCACCCCATCCGGGACGGAAACCCTCCGGTGCGCTGAAACCCTCGGATGGTCAGGGGGTGAGCGGGGGGAAGGTTGGGTCGCGGCGGGCGGGGTGGAGGGCGAGGAGCTTGCGGGCGCGGGCCTCGTCGACCGGGCGGGTCGGGGCGCCGATGGCCTGGCAGGTCGGGCACCACGTCGAGACGCGAAGCCACGGGCTCTCCCGCTCGTCCCAGCCGTCGAGGCGGGTGGCGCACAGCGGGCAGGGACGGCCGCGCCGCCGGTAGATCCAGTGGTCGGCGTCGGCAAGTCGCCGCCCGGTCGTGTTCTGCGGGCCCCGGGCGGCGTTCGTGCGGATCACCGCCGTGCCGATGGCGACCAGCACCGCCAGTCCCTCGATCGATCCCACGGGCTGGTTCGGCGACACGCCGACGACGAACGGCAGCTCGACGGCGTAGAGGTTGCCGAACCCGGCCACGTTGCGCTGGTCGAGCAGCGCACCGGCCAACGGGACGTCCGGCGCGGCGACCAGGCGCTCGACGATCTCGTCGAGGTCCGGCGGCTCCGGACCGCACAGGTCGGGGCCGAGGTGCCCGACGATCTCGTGCTTGGAGGCCGTCGGTCCGACACCCAGCACCGGGACGTCGACGCCCGTCAGCCGCCCGTCCTCCATCCACAGCTCGACCCGCCGCCGCCACGCCGGCTCGTCAGCGACTCGCCCGACCACGAACGAACCGGTCATCCGCAGGTGGGCGTGCAGCGTGCGTCCGTCGTCGAAGTCGATGAAGAGGTGCTTGCCCACGGCGTCGGCACCGGTCAGCACGGCGCCGGCGAAGTCGACGTGGGTCAGGCGCGGGTCGCGGGTGACGGACCGCTGGCAGCGCTGCCCGGCGAACCGTCGATCGATCCGCTCGGCCAGCCGGCGGATGGTGTCACCCTCCGGCATCGCCAGGCGCGGCAGCCGGGGGTGGCGCGTGGAAGCGGCGCATCGCCGCCTCCACGCTGTCGGTCACGATCAGCTCCACGGCATCGGCCGCCTCCTGCACGGCGACGTCGAACAGCTCGCGCTGGCGCTTCGGCAGGCGCGACAGCACGTGGTCGGCGCCGCGCTCCTTGCCCCCGGGCGGTTTGCCCACGCCGATCCGCACCCGGATGAAGTCCTGCGTGCCCACGTGCCGGGTGATGCTGCGCAGCCCGTTGTGCCCGGCCAACCCACCCCCGGCCTTGATCCGCACGGTTGTCGGCGGGAGGTCGAGCTCGTCGTGCACCACGACCAGGTGGTCGGCCTCCTCGACGCCGTAGCGGCGGGCCAACGCCCGCACCGCCATGCCCGACTCGTTCACGTACGTCAGCGGGAACGCCAGCACGACGCGCTCCTCCCCGATCCGTGACTCGGCGACCAAGGCGTTGTCGCGACCGCTCTTCAGCGTGTCCCCGCGCCGCCGAGCCAGCTCCGCGACGACCTCCTCGCCGACGTTGTGGCGCGTCCGGGCGTACTCCTTGCCGGGGTTCCCCAGCCCGACGACCAACCAGTCGAACGGGGTGGAGCGGCGCCTCACTCCTCGGTCGACGCGTCGCCGCCGGTGCTGCCCTCGTCGCCGGCACCCTCGCCGGCTTCGGCATCGCCCTCGGCGGCCTCGCCCTCGGCGGCCTCGCCTTCGGCGGTCTCCTCGGCCTGCTCCTCGGCGATCTCGGCGTCAGCAGCCTCGATCTCGGCCATCTCGGCGCGCATCGTCAGCACGGTCACGATCGGGCTCTCCGGGTCGCCGGTCGGCTCGACGCCGGCGGGCATCGGGAGGTCGGCGAGGCGGATGACCGAGTCCATCTCCATCGTCGAGATGTCGACGACGAACTCGTCGGGGATGCTGCGCGGCGTCGTGACGACCTCGATGCTGTCGACGGCCGGGTCGACCAGGCCGCCACCCTGCTGCACGGCCACGGCCTCGCCCTCCAGCCGCAACGGCACCGAGACGGTGATCGCCTCGTCGAGGTTGACCTGGATGAAGTCGACGTGGGTGACGGTGCGGCGCACCGGGTGGCGCTGCAGCTCCTTGACGATCGCCGGGTACACGGTGCCGTCGACGGTGAGGTCGAGGACCGTGTTCACGCCGGCCGCACCGGACAGCGCCGCCCGCAGGTCGCGCCGGCCGACGGCCACGCTGACCGGCGTCATGCCGTGCCCGTACAGGACGCCGGGGATGACTTCCTCGCGACGCATCCGGCGAGCGGCCGGGCTGCCGGTGGAACGGCCCGTCTTGGCGGTGAGCACAGTGGAAGCCATGGTGGAGAACCTCGTGGAGGACCCGCCTCGGATCGGCGGAAGTCGGCCGGGAAGGTTACCGGGGACCGCCCGCCATCACTGGCGGGTGAACGTGCCGATGCCCGTGATGTCGTACGCCTCCAGGGTGACGGTGGCTGCCGGACCGCCGCCGGACGGCCGCGTGAACGTGGCCCCGGACGTGCCGGTGGCGTTCTCGCCGATCGTGTCGAACGTGAACACGTCGCCGTCGAAGTGGGTGAGGACGAACCTCGTCGGCCGGTCCGGTGGACCCATCGACATGGTCAGCGCGCCACCGTCGGACGTGACGGTCAACGGTCCGTAGTGCGGGTTGTCGTAGGTCCCCAGGTAGTCGCTCTGGTCGGCCGCCGGGGCCGGCTGAGCCGGCGGCGTCGACCACGACGTGTCGACGCCGGCGGTGTACAGGCTCTCCATGACGGTGGCGAAGAAGTCCAGCCAGTCGACGGTCCGGCGGCCGTTCTGGGCGATGTCGATGAAGCTCTCGTTGATCGACTCCGGGATGCCGTGCGGCTGGCCGTTGGTCAAGGTGATGATGCCGAGCTGCTCGCCGGGGAGCAGCGTGATGGTCGTCGCTGCTCCCGAGAGGAACGCCCCGGAGTGGTCCAGGCGCACTCGGCCGTGGTCGTCGTAGGTCACGTTCCAGCCGAGCCCGTAGAACTCCGTCCGCTCACCCGGAGCCGTCGGTTGGCTGAGGTCGCTGTGCGGGATGTGGGTCTCCTGCAGGGCGGCGGCGTCGACGAGCTGCGTGCCGTCGATCGTGCCGGCGCCGAGCTGCAGCCGGATCAGCTCGACCATGTCGTTGACGCTCGAGCTGAGGCCGCCGGCGGGAGCCTGGGCGTCGGGATCGCGGTTGAATCGGGGCTCCCACTGCTTGTCCGCCGCAGGACCGACCCGGGTGTGGATGTGCGCCATGTTCTCGCGCGCCAGGTAGTCGTCGTGGCGGTAGCTCGAGCTCGTCATCCCGAGTGGCTCGAACAGCATCTGCTCGGCGAGGTCCTCCCAACTCATATCCATTGCCGCCGCGGCCGCCAGCCCGCCGAGCGTGTAGCCGTAGTCGCTGTAGTGGTACGTCGAGCGGAAGGCGTCCAGTGGCTGCAGGTAGAGCACGCTGACGATGTACTGCTGGTCCCAGCCGAGGTCCTCGAGCAGGTTGCCGGCGAGGGTCGGGAGGCCGGTGCGGTGCGACAGGAAGTCGGCCAGCGTGGCGTTGGCGGTGGGGTACGGGTCGGCGAGGTCGATCTCCGGGAACCAGCTCACCGCCGGATCCGTCCAGTTGGCGGCGCCCTCACCGACGACCCGGGCGACGATCGTCGACGCCACGGGCTTGGAGACGGACGCCATCTGGAAGACGGTGTCGGCGTCGACGGGCTCTGTGCCGTCCGCCCGCCGCACGCCGAAGCCCTCGGCGAACAGAACCTCGTCCTTGTACACGACCCCCACGGCGACACCGGGGACGCCGGTCTGATCCATGGCCTCGGCGACGACGTCGTCGAGCTGGTCGACCGCCGCGCCCACCTTGGCCTCGTCGAGCAGTGGTGGCACGACCATCTCGGGAGCGTCGAGCAGTCCGCCCGTCGTGGTCGGCGGCGCCGTCGCCGATCCCGGCTCCGTCGAGCCACCCGGCGACGTCGAGGACTCGGCACCGCCTGTGTTGGTCGCGATCGTCGTGGTGGTGGTGGTGTCGCCGGCGTCGTCCGCGTTACCCGAGCACGCCAGCAGCAGGCCCGCCGCTGCACCGACCGCCAGCGCTCGTCCAGCGCTCGCGCCCATCTGACACTCCCTCCCGGTCCAGCTCGCTCGGCCGGATCGCGGGAGCAGCATCCCACGCGGCGACTGCTCTGATCCTGGCACCGGCACGGTGACTGGTGCCGCGCACGATCGGCGACTCGGTCGAGGATCTGCACCGCTTGCTGGCGGCTGCGGAGGTGCCCGGTCCGTACGTGCTCGTGGCCCACTCGTGCGGCGGGATGATCGGGCAGCTGTACGCCCGGACCTACCCCGACGACGTGATCGGGTTGGTGCTCGTGGACGCGTTCGCGCCGGCCCTGCGGGAACTGCTCGGCGACACGTGGGAGCCGTACCTGGACGTGCTCAACAACCCGCCGGGTGAGACGCTCAGCGGCTCGCCGGACTACGAGAAGTCGACGTCGACGCCAGCGTCGATCAGGTGCTCGGCGCGCCGCCGCCCCCCGCGATCCCGCTCGTCGTGATGTCGAAGACGGAGCCGTTCCCCGAGTTCCCGGCGGACGCTGGGATGTCGAACACCGACATCGACGCGGGTCTGGACCCGACGCCCAGCATCCATCGGAGGGTTTCGATGCACCGGAGGGTTTCCGTACCGGACGGGGTGCGTCAAACCCTCCGGTGCCGGGAAACCCTCCGATGGACTAGACGAGGTTCTCGCCGTCGAAGATGTCGCTGACGCTGGTGTCGTCGAAGACCGCCGAGAGGGCCTCGGCGATCAGCGGAGCGATCGACAGCACCTCGACCATCGGCAGTTGCTTCTCGGGCGGCAACGGCAACGTGTCGGTCAGCACGACCCGGGAGACCGGGCTGTTCTTCAGCCGGTCGATCGCCGGTTCGGACAGCACACCGTGGGTGGCCATGGCCCACACCTCGGTGGCGCCGCGTGACATCAGGAGGTCGGCGGCCGACGTGATGGTGCCGGCGGTGTCGATGATGTCGTCGGTCAGCACGCACAGCCGGTCGGCCACCTCGCCGATCACCTCGGTCGCCTTGGCCACGTTGGCCGTGCCCTTCGGCCGGCGCTTGTAGCAGAAGGCCAGGTCGGCGCCGCAGTCGTCGAGGTGCTGGGCCATCCGCTCGGCGACCTTGATGCGGCCCGCATCGGGCGACACGATGACCGGAGCGTGGGCGTGCTCGCGCAGGTAGCTCTCGAGCACCGGCATGGCCGTGAGGTGGTCGACCGGTCCATCGAAGAACCCCTGGATCTGACCGGCGTGGAGGTCGATCGAGATCATCCGCTTGGCGCCGGCGGCCTTGAACATGTCGGCGACGAGGCGGGCCGTGATCGGCTCGCGTCCCTCGGCCTTGCGGTCTTGGCGGGCGTAGCCGTAGAACGGGCAGACGGCGGTGATCCGCTTGGCCGACGCCCGGTAGGCGGCGTCGATCATGATCAACTGCTCCATGATCGAGTCGTTGATCGAGCGCCCGTCGACGCCGTAGTGGCTCTGCATGATGAAGACGTCGCTGCCGCGGACGCTCTCGGCGAACTGGGTCTTGATCTCCCCGCTGGCGAACTCGACGATGTTCGGATGCCCGAGCTCCTGGCCGAGGTGCTCGGCGACCGCCGTGGCCAGTCCCTGGTGGGTTCGGCCCGAGTAGAGCGCCAGCTTCTTGGTGGTGACCTTCTCCATGAGCGCCGGCTTCCTCCCCTAGTCCCCGCCCGCAGTGTAGAAGGCGCCGGTCACGGCACCCGAGGCGACGGCCGACCCCGCCGGCAGGTGGGCGTACGGGCCGACCCTCGCCGCGGCGCCGACCTCGGCGTCGACGCCGACGGTGTGCTGCACCCGGCAGCCCGTGCCGATCACGCAGTCCTCCAGGCGGGTGTCGGGACCGATCTCGCTCCCGTCGCCGACGATCGTCGAGCCTTCCAGGATCGTGCCCGGGTAGAGCGTCACGTCCCGGCCGAGCGCCACGGTGACGTCGATGAACGTCTGGCGGGGGTCGAGCATGGTGACGCCGTTGAGCAGCCACTGGCGGTTCGTGCGGGCCCGCAGCTCGCGCTCGGCGAGGGCCAGCTGCCACCGGTCGTTGACGCCCTGGGTCTCCTCGGCCGGTGCCTGCACGCAGCCGATGCGGTGGCCCATGCCGCTCAGCACGGCGATCACGTCGGTGAGGTAGAACTCGCCCTGGGCGTTGTCGGGCGACAGGTGGCGCAACGCCGGGCCGAGCACCTCGCGACGGAAGGCGTAGATGCTCGTGCCGATCTCGTCGACCGCCGCCTCCTCGACGCTGGTGTCGCGCTGCTCGACGATGCGCAGCACCCGCCCGTCGGCGGCGCGGATGACGCGGCCGTAACCCGTCGGGTCGGTCATCACGCTCGACAGCACGGTGGCCGCGCTGCCGTTGGCGACGTGCACGGCGACGAGCTCGTCGAGCGTTTCCGGCCGCAGCAGCGGGGTGTCACCCGGGAGGACGACGATCGTCGATTCGTCGTCGAGGTCGTCGCCGGGGAAGGCGGTCATGCCGATGGCCGCGGCCTCGCCCGTGCCCCGCTGCTCCTCCTGCTCGACGAACACGACGTTGGCCCACGGCGGGGCCTGGTCCTGCACCTTCTTGGTGACCTGCTCGGCGCCGTGGCCGACGACGAGCGCGGTCCGTTCAGGTCGGAGGTGGTCGAGGGCGTGGATGACGTGCAGCACCATGGCCCGGCCGCAGATCATGTGCAGGGGTTTGGGGCGGGCCGAGCGCATGCGCGTGCCCTCCCCGGCGGCGAGGACGATGGCCGAGACGGTCATGAGACGTTCCAGTCAACCGTGCGGGAGGTGAAGGACCGAGGAACGGCGGATCTGCTGCGCAGGCTGCAGGTGGCGTGGCCGGGGAACGCAATGACGTTCATGGCTCCGGGGAGAGGAATCGAACCCCTATTCACTGGACCAAAACCAGGCGTCCTACCGATTGAACGACCCCGGACCGTCGCGCCGATGTCCGCAAGGTATCGCGACACACCCCCGCCCGCCCGGCATCGTTCCGCGGCGATAGCGTGGCCGACCCTATGGGTTCGCTGATCAAGAAGCGCCGCAAGCGGATGCGCAAGAAGAAGCACAAGAAGATGCTCCGGCGCACCCGCCACCAGCGCCGCAAGTAGCACTACCCCGGGCGTTCGATGGCCCGGGCCACGATGACCATGGCGCCCTCGTCGCCCAGTGCGGCGAGGGCGCCGTCGCGCTCGCCCGGCAGGAACCACGTCGACCCGCTGCCGGCCAGCACCGGTCGCTCCCCCGCCAACTCGCCGATCCGGTCGCGCCACGCCGCCAGTCGCGGCTCGACGTTGACGGCCGCCGGCTCGAGGTCGTTCGGGCCCTCGCCGGCCGGCCCGCCGAGCTCGTCCCACGCCCGGTACACGGCCGGCGTGCTGACGGCGAACGGCGGCACCACGAGCGTCACGACGATCGCCTCGTGACCCAACGGCTCGACGAGCTCACCGATCCCGGTGACCCGCGCCCGGCCACCGATCACGCAGAACGGCACGTCGGCCCCGAGCTCGGCGGCGACCGTCGGGTCGGTGATCCCGGCCCACCGCAGCACGGCGGCGGCGTCGGCTGAACCCCCGCCCAGCCCGCCGCCGTGGGGGATCTCCTTCGTGATCCGCAGACCGGCGGCGCGGCCCGCCCGCGCCAGCGCCCGCACGGCGAGGTTGCGCTCGTCGCTCGACACGCCCGCCGCGAACGGCCCGTCGATCACCACGCCGGACGAACCGGGCGACACGACCACGCGATCGGCCAGATCGAGCGTCACCATCTCGGCCTCGAGCAGGTGGTACCCGTCGGCCCGCACGCCGACGATCCGCAGCGTCCGCGTCAGCTTGGCCGGCGCGACGAGTGTCGCCGTCACGGCCCGACGACGTTGGCCAGGCGCACCCAGCCGTCGAGTCCTACGTCCTGCGGCCGATCGGTCGGCTCGACGCCGGCGGCGGCGAACTGCTCGGCCGTGACGCGTTCGCGCAATGAGCGTCGCAGCATCTTGCGGCGTTGACCGAACGCGGTGCGGACCAGGTTGAACAGCTGCTCGGCGGCGACGTCGGGCGGCCGACGGCGGATGATCTCCACCAGCACGGACTCGACGTTGGGCCGGGGCAGGAACACCGACGCCGGCACGGCGCCGACGACCTGCGCCGCTGCCCAGTACGCCACCTTGACGCTGATCGCTCCGTAGGCGCTCGATCCCGGCGACGCGGCCAGCCGCTCCCCGACCTCGCGCTGGACCATGACCAGCATCCGGGTGATCGTCGGCACCGTGTCGAGCAGGTCGGCGACCAGCGGCGTTGCCACGTTGTACGGCAGGTTGGCGACCAGGGACCAGCACGGCGCGGCGGCGAGCAGCTCGGCCCAATCGACCTTCATGGCGTCGGCCGCGACGACGCGCACGTTCGGGCGCCCATCGACGACGTCGCCCAGGGCGCCGGCCAGGCCGGCGTCGACCTCGATCGCCAGTACCTCGGCGCCGTGGTCGGCCAGCGCCAGGGTCAGCGCACCGAGCCCGGCACCGACCTCGACGACATGGTCGCCGGGACCGACCCGAGCAAGCTGGGCGATGCGGCGAACGGTGTTCGGGTCGACGACGAAGTTCTGGCCCAGGTCCCGGCGCGGCGCCAGCGCCCGGGAGGTCAGCAGCTCGCGCGTGCGCACACGCGAGTGCGTCATCTCACTGGCGGATCTCGATGTGGACCGGCGCGTCGGTCAGGTCGGCGATCTGAGCGAAGTCGGTCGTGAGGAGCACGAGCTCGTCGTCGGTGACGACGACCGCGGACTCATCGTCGGCGGCAGGCGCCTCGTCCTGGCGGGGCTGCGTGACGCACTGCAGCGAGCGGCCGTTGTCGACGTTGACGACCGTGACGACGAGGCCCGCCTCCAAGGCATTGGTCAGGCACCACCCGGCTCGTTCCACATCGCGGCGGTACGTGGCCGTGCCGGTGCCGACGACGGTGCCGTCGGCCTGACCGACCGCCACGGGAGCGACGGGGGCAACCGGGCCGGACCCGGCCGTGCCGTTCAGGTAGCGCGGTGGCAGCGAGCCCATGAGGTCCGGCAACGTGGTCGAGGTGGCGGCCGACGCACCGGCGTCGGCGGACAGGCCGACAGCGGCGACGTTCGGCGACACCGTCTCGTCCTTGCGGTTGACGAGCCAGATGGTGGGCAGCACGGCGAGCGTCAAGATGCTCGCCAGCACCACTCGCCACCCGTCAGCTCGTTCGAATCGCAGGGTCCCGCTCCTGTCCGGGGCCGGGATCAGAGGTTCCCGAACCTGTGTGCGACCGAACGCTACGGACGACGTCACAGGAACGCAAGCATGCGGGGGACGGCTCGGGGGACGCGCGTCCCCCGAGCCGCCACCCGTTCGAACCCGCTGGCGCGCCGTGTGAGCCGACGTGAGCGAGGCGCGAGCGGCGACCTCCACGCTCCGCCCCATGAGCACCATCACCGACACCACCGACACCACCACCACGACCACGTTCCGCCCACGGATCGAAGCCCTCGATCCGGTGCTGCTGGAGCGCTTCCGGGCCCGGGCCGACGCCCTCGACCGGACCAACACGTACTTCTACGAGGACCTCGCCGACCTGCGCGAGATCGGCTACCTGGCCGCCGCGGTGCCCGTGCACCACGGCGGGTGGGGGTTCGACCTCGTCCAGTTCGGTGCGTCGCAGCGCACTCTCGCCCGGTACGCGCCGGCGACCGCGCTGGCGACGACCATGCACTTCTACTGGACCGGCATCGCCGCCGAGCTGGAGCGGTTCGGGGACCCGTCGTTGACGTGGATCTCCCAGGAGGCGGCGGCCGGCGAGGTCTTCGCCGCCGGCCACGCCGAAGCGGGCAACGACATGCCGGTCGTGCTGTCCACGTGCGCCGCCACGCGCGTCGAGGGCGGCTATCGCCTCAACGGGCGCAAGCAGTTCGGCTCCAACGGGCCCGTCTGGAAGTGGCTCGGGGCCCACGCCGTCGACGCCGATGCGCCCGGCGGGCCGCAGATCGTGCACGCCTTCGTCGAGCGCACCAGCCCCGGTGTGACCGTCGTGGAGACCTGGGACACGCTCGGCATGCGGGCCAGCCAGAGCCACGACACGATCCTCGACGGCGTGTTCGTGCCGGACTCCCACGTCGGGCGCGTGGTGCCGGCCGGCGACAACCAGGACCTCTTCCTGACGGCGATGAACTTCTGGGCCCTCACCGGGATCGCCAACGTGTACGTCGGCATCGCCCAGCGGGCACTGGAGCTGGCCGTCGACTCGGCCACGCGCAAGCGGTCGATCGCCATCGAGCGCGGCGTCTACGCCTACCACCCGATGGTCCAGCACCAGATCGCCGAGATGTACCTCGAGCTCGATGCTGCCGTCGCCGTGGTCGACCGGTTCGCCGACGATTGGCTGGCCGGCGTCGACCACGGCGAGCAGTGGGGTTCCAAGCTGTTCGCCATGAAGTGGCGGGCCGTCGAGGCGGCCAAGCGCGTCGTCGACATCGCCCTCGACGTGTCGGGCGGCGGCGGCATGTTCAAGGGCAACGAGCTCGAGCGGCTCTACCGGGACGTCCGCTGCGGTGGGTTCCACCCCGGCAACGACGCCCTGGCCCACGAGATGATCGGCAAGATCACGCTCGGCATCGCCGCCGAGCAGGGCCCGCGCTGGTGATCCCGACCCGGACCTGGCTACAGCGCCCGGCGGGCGTGTTCGACGGCGGCATCGCCGTCGAGCACGCCCCCCTCGGCGAACGCCGCTTCGGCGGCGGCGTCGCCGAGCACGTCACGCAGCTGACCAGCGAGCGTGGCGAGCGCCACCTCGTCCTCGCCGAACACGCGGTGCCCCGACGTCGTCGACGTGACGGCGGCCGTGAGCACCGCGGCGTCGCGATACCGGCCGAGCCGGAACAGCAGCCCGGCGACGGCGCGCAACATCGTCCACTGCGTCGACCACACGCCGGCCCGGCGCCAGTGGTCGAGCAGGCGGCGGTAGTGCTGGGCGGCGACGTACGGGTCGCCGCGGCGGGCCTCGATCGACGCCAGCGACGTGCCGGCGATGCCGGCGACGAACGGCGTGCCGGTGAGCTCGGCGATCTCGACGGCACGAGCGAGCCGCTGACGCGCGACGACGGGGTCGGTGGTCAGGACGGCCTCGCCGGCGCAGTACCAGGTCATCGCCGCCGACGGCGTGACGAGGTCGGTGACGCTGGCGAGCAGTGACGTGGCCGCCTCGGCGACGGTGGTGTCGCCGGCGTACGTGCGGGCGAGGACGATCGTGTCCCGCGCCAACATCCACGACGGTAGGTCGCCGGCACTCGAGTCGCGGGCCTTTTCGTACCACCGCTGGGCGTCGTCGAGGCGCCCGTCGAACAGCGCGTGGTCGCCCAGGCTCTGGGCGAGGAGGTGGGGCATCTCGCCACCTCCGCGCCGGTGGTGGTGGTCGAGCGCCTGGGCGAGGCGATCGGCCATCCCGGCGACGTCGCCGCGCAGCCACCGGCTGGTCGCGCTCATCGCCAGCATCGCCGTCACGTGCGGCGCCTCGCTGTCGAGGGCGATCACCCGGTCGGCCCACGCCTGCACGTCTGGGCGCAGCCGCTGGAAGCCGTAGTGGTACAGCCCGTACAGCAACTCGGCGGCGGCCACGGCGTCGCCGCGCTCGACCAGCCAGTCGAAGGCGGCCGAGACGTCGGGCAGGTTGGCCTCGATGTCGAACAGCCCCTTCGTACCCGACACGGTCAGGTCCGCAGCGACCGAGTGCACCCAGTCGGTCCAGTGGCGGGCGTGGCGTCGGCGCACCAGGTCTTCGCGCCCGCCGGCGGCGAGCCGTTCCAGCCCGAACGCCCGCAACGTCTCCAGGAGCGCGTACCGGCCACCCGGCGAGCGCACGACGAGCGACCGTTCCGTCAGCGAGTCGAGCGCGTCCGCCGCGGTCGCCTCGTCGACCGCCGCCACCGCGGCCGCGCCGGCGACGTCGAACGGGCCAACGAACGTGGAGACGGCGGTGAACACCTCCTGCAGCTCGGCGGACAGCAGCGCGTAGGACCATTCGACGGCGGCCCCGAGCGAGCGGTGACGGGTCACGGTGCGGCTGCCCGCGGCGAGCAGCCGGAACCGGCGATCGAGGCCGCGGGCGACGTCGGCCACGTCCATCGTGTGCAGTCGCGCCGCAGCCAGCTCGATGGCCAGCGGAAGCCCGTCGAGGCGGCGGACGATCTCGGCGATCCGCGCCGCGTCGGCGACGTCGGGCGAGTAGCCGGACCGCACGGCGCGGGCCCGCTCGACGAACAGCTCGACGGCCGGCCCGCCGTCAGCGAGGATCGGCAGCGGGGCGACGGGGCACAGCTGCTCGCCGGCGATGCGCAGCCGCTCGCGTGTCGTGGCCACGACGACGAGACCCGGGCACCGGGCGAGCAGCCGCTCGACCAGCTCGGCGATCGGCTCCAGGACGTGCTCACAGTTGTCCAGCAGCAGCACGACCTCGGCCGTCCCGACGATGGTGGCCAGGCGTTCCTCGGTCGCCGTGCCGTCCCGGCGCTCGACCCCGAGCGTCGATGCCACCGTGTCGACCGCGCTGGCCGTTGTTGCGGTCGCCAGCTCGGCCAGCATGACGGGCCGGCCGGGGCGCTGGACCCGCAGCCGGTTGCCGACCTCGACCAGGAGGCGGGTCTTGCCGACCCCGCCGGGTCCGAGCATGGTGATCAGCCGGTGGGCGTCGGTCATGGCCACGGCGTCGAGGAGGAGCTGGTGGCGACCGATCAGGGACGTGATCGGCAGCGGCAGGCGGTGTTGCAGCCCCGGATCGGGCGTCGCCGAGCTGCCGAGCAGCGCGGCGTGGCGGGCGGCGAGGACCGGCGAGGGCTCGATGCCGAGCTCGTCGCCGAGCCGGCGCCGGAAGTCGTCGTACACCCGCAGCGCGTCGACGGTGCGGCCGGACGCGGCGAGCGCCGCCATCAGCAGATCGTGGGGCCGTTCGCGCAGCGGGTGGTCGTCGACCAGCGACGTCAGGTCACGCAGGGCGTGGTCGGCGCGCCCGACCGCCAACAGGGCCTCGGCGCGCTCCTCGATGACCCGGACGCGAAGGTCGCCGAGGCGGGCGGCCTCGATCCTGCCCTCGTCGTCGTCGACCAGCTCCGGGTAGGGCGCGCCGCGCCATGCCGCCATGGCCTCGGCCAGGTCGTGGGCCACCGCGTCGGGATCGGCGGCACGACGCCCGGCCGCGTCGGTCACGGCCGCCGCCAGCCGATCGGCGTCGACGTCGACGGCGGCCGGATCCAAGCGGTACCCGCGATCGGACGACGTCAGCGCGCCGTCCGGCAGCGCGCGACGGAGCCGGAACACGTGGGTCTGCAGCGCGGCGAGCGGGTCGCGCGGACGGCGGTCGGGCCACAGCGCGTCGACGGCGCGATCGACGCTGACGTGCTCACCGCGCCGCAGGACGAGCAGGGCGAGCAGCCGGCGCTGCAGGTCACCGTCGGGAGTGATGTCGAGCCCGTCGGCGCGGCGCAGGCGCACGGGGCCGAGCACGTCGACGATCAGCCGCGGCCCTCCCTCCATCCCGCTGCACGCTAGGACGAGCCGGGCGCCGGGAGGATGCCGCTCAGCGCAGGGCGAAGGCGGCGTGGGCGTTGGCGTTCGTGGTGTCGCGCACCGTGGCGGGGTCGACGCCGTGGAGCTCGGCGAGGCGGGCGCCGACGAACGGGACGAACGCCGGCTGGTTGCGTCGGCCCCGGTGCGGGACGGGAGCGAGGTACGGACTGTCGGTCTCGACGAGCATTCGGTCGAGCGGCGTGGCTGCCGCCGCCGCCTGCACGTCGGCGGCAGCTTTGAACGTCACGATGCCGGAGAAGCTGAGGTAGGCGCCGCGCTGCAGGCAGGCAGAGGCCTCGTCCGGGCCGCCGGTGAAGCAGTGGAAGATGGTGCGCGCCGGCACGCCCTCGATGTCGAGGAGGTCGAACGTTTCGCTCCACGCCTCCCTGGTGTGGATCACCAACGGCAGCTCGAGCTCGTGGGCCAGCGCGATCTGGGCGGCGAAGGCGGCCCGCTGGTCGGCCCGGGGCGAGTGGTCGTAGTGGTAGTCGAGGCCGCACTCCCCGACGGCGATCGGGCCGATCGAGCCGTCCGACTCGTCCGTCGCGTCGGCGAAGAGGTCGGTGATCGTGTCGACGCCGTGGCGGGCCTCGTGCGGGTGCAGTCCGACGGTGGCCCGCACGCCCGGGAAGCGTCGGGCGACCGCCAACGCCTCGAGGGACGTGGCCCGGTCGCACCCGATCGTGACCATGGTGGTCACACCGGCCTCGATGGCGGCCTCGACGAGCGCATCAGCGTCGCCCGCCGGAATGTGGCAATGCGAGTCGAACCACCCCGTTCTGGCCGTAGCAGACGGCCGCTGTGAGTCGTTTGCGACGGCCAGAACGGGTGCTTTCAGCGGGCCCGGCCGTAGCGGGTGCCGGCGGCGAAGGAGGCGCCGGCGACGGCGGTGGCCCCGGCGGCGGTGAACGAGCGGCGGATCACCGACTTCGTGCGCTGGCTGAAGTGCACGACGGGCCACGCGTTGTCGCGGGCGTGGCGCCCGAGCCGGCCGTCGGGGTTGACGGCGACCGGGTGGCCGACCGCTTGCAGCATCGGGAGGTCGCTGGCCGAGTCGCTGTAGGCGTAGCACTGGGCGAGGTCGAGGCCGTCCCAGCGGGCGATCTCTTCCATCGCCGTCACCTTGCCGGGCCCGTAGACCAGCGGGCCGGCGAGTTGGCCGTTGTAGACCCCGTCGACGATCTTGCTGCGGGTGCCGATGCCGGCGGTCATGCCGAGGGAGTGGGCCAGCGGCTCGACGATCTCGACCGGCGCCGCCGACACGATGTACGTGTTGCGGCCGGCATGGCGGTGGAGGTCGAGGAGGCGGCGGGCCTCTGGGCGGATCTTGCCGAGCAGGCGGGGCAGCACCTCGGCGTTGAGGGCGACGAGCTCGTCGACGCGCACCCCGCGCACGGCGCCGAGGATGCGCGCCCGGACGTCGTCGGTCGTGCCGTCGGTCGACCCGCGCAGCTTGAAGCGCACGGCGGCGCCGACGTCGCGCAAGAACTCCCGGGTCGGCACCATCCCGGCCCGGCGGGCCGCCATGCCGAGCACGAACGCCGACGAGCCGGCGATCAGCGTGCGGTCGAGGTCGAAGAAGGCGGCACTGGGGCCGACGCCGACCATGCGCCGGTACTCCGGGACGAACCCGCTGTCAACGGTCGCCGTCGGGGTGGGGTTCGGGACGTTCGTCATCCGCCGGGCTCACCGTAGTGTTCGTGACCCCTCGCGATTCGGACAGCGCGAGGTCATACGCCACACGTCGCGACACGCCGAGCCGCTTGGCGACGGCCGACGCGGCGTCACGGGTCGACGCGCCGCCAGCCCGCTCGACCCGCAGCGCGGCGCGGATCGCGTCGTCGTCGGGCCCGTCGAGAGCGTCCGGTGCGCCGGCGACGACGAGGACGTACTCACCCCGCGGCGTGCCGACCTCGACGTCGCCAAGGGTGCCACGCACCACCGTCTCGTACAGCTTGGTCAGCTCGCGGGCCACGACGACGGGCCGCTCGGGGCCGAGCGCGGCGGCGAGGTCGGCCAGCGTGCGCAGCACGCGGTGCGGGGCTTCGTAGAGGACGAGCGTGCGTCGTTCGTTCTCCAACTCGGCCAGGCGGTCGGCGCGGGCGCGGCCGGTGCGGGGCAGGAAGCCCTCGAAGGCGAACCGCCCGGTCGGCAACCCGCTGGCGACGAGGGCGGTGACGAGCGCGGTGGGCCCGGGGACGGTGGTCACGTCGTGGCCGGCATCGAGGACCGCCCGCACGAGGCGCTCGCCGGGATCGCTGATGCCCGGCGTGCCGGCGTCGGTGACGAGGGCCACGTCACCACCGGCGGCGAGCACGTCGAGGACCTCGCCGATCCGGGCCCGCTCGGTGTGCTCGTTGGCGATCGCCAGCCGGCGGTCGCGCAGGCCGGCGTGTTGCAACAGGCGGCCGGTCCGGCGGGTGTCCTCGCAGCAGATCAGCGTGGCCCCGGCCAGCGCCTCGACCGCCCGCGGCGACAGGTCCCCGAGGTTCCCGATCGGCGTCCCCACGAGCACCAACCGCCCCCCCGCCGCGGCCGTCACGCCCCTCCCATCCGAGGGTTTCGATGCACCGGAGGGTTTCGTGCGCCCCTGCCGGTACGGAAACCCTCCGGTGCGCCCAAACCCTCCGATGGGGAGGACGGGGGCGGGGTCACGGGTCGGGGGCGGGGCCGTCGCGCAGCTCGACGGGGTCGCCGACGCACAGGCTCCACCGCTCGAACGCGCCGGCCTGGGCCTCGATCACCCACTCGGCGTCGCGCACCGGCCACCCCATCCGGTGCCGGCCCATCCGCACGATCTTGACCACCGTGCCCTCGGCGTCGACGTACGCGACGTCGATCGGGAAGCGCATCCCGACGGTGTGCACCCAGCGGCACGACTCGATGACCAGCGCCCCCTCGACACCGTCGCGACCCAACAGCCCGCGCCGCTTGTCGGCGCGGGCGCTCGCCACCTCGGCCGAGGCCAGGACGCGCGCGCCACTCACGAGCCAGGCCACGCGCACAGGATGCCAGAACTGCCGGCCGCCACGATCGGCGGGCCGAACAGGGCGCTGGGTACAGTGCCAGCGCACGGCTCGCCCCGAGCCGCCCGCCACCTCACCAGGGAGTTCGAGTGCCCGGAAGCATCCTCGGGAACCGCGTCGTCCGCAAGGAGGACCCCAAGTTCCTCACCACCGGCGGCATGTACCTCGACGACCTCGACCTCCCCGAACTGGCCGGCGCGGCCCACGTCGCCTACGTCCGCTCGGCGGTCGCCCACGGGACGATCTCGTCGATCGACACGTCCGAGACCGCTGCCATCCCTGGGTTCGTCGGCGTGTTCACTGGGGTCGACCTCGGCCTCGAACCCGTCCCGTCGCCGTTCAACCCCGGCGTCGCCCGGCCGTTGCTGGCCATGGACCGCGTCCGCTACGTCGGCGAGCCGATCGCCGCCGTCGTCGCCGAGACCCGGGCCGCCGCCGTCGACGCCGCCCAGGCCGTGTTCGTCGACATCGAGCCGCTGGACACCTGCATCGACCCGGCCACCGCGATGACCAGCTCGGCCCAGCTGTACGACGGGGCGCCCGGCAACGTCGTGTTCGACACGACGGCCCTCGGCTTGCCCGACGTCACCGGGGACGAGTTCTTCGCCGACTGCGAGGTCACGGCGTCGGGCCGGTTCATCAACCAGCGCGTCGCACCGTGCCCGCTCGAGGTGCGCGGCTCGGCGGCCGTGTGGATCGACGACCGCCTGCACCAGTGGATCTCGACGCAGCACGCCCACGGGATCAAGGAGCAGTTCGTCACCCACAACGGCGTCGAGCACACCGACGTCCGGGTGATCACGCCGGACGTCGGCGGCGGGTTCGGGGCCAAGATCACGACGTACCCGGAGGAGATCCTGCTCGGGCCGATCGCCAAGCGGCTCGGTCGCGCCGTGCGCTGGCAGGAGACGCGCAGCGAGTCGATGATGGCCCTCGGTCACGGCCGGGCGCAGGTCCAGGACGTCACGATCGGCGGGCGCCGGGACGGCACCGTGACGCACTACCGCCTGCACGTCATCCAGGACTCCGGTGCGTTCTGCGACATGGGGGCGATCCTCGCCCCGTTCATGACCCGCCCGATGTCGTCGGGGGTCTACGCCATCCCGAACATCGAGTGCCGCACGACGTCGGTGGTCACCAACACCACGCCGACCACGGCCTACCGCGGCGCCGGCCGACCGGAGGCCACGGCGGCGATCGAGCGGGCGATGGACCTGTTCGCCGCCGAGGTCGGGCTGGACCCGGCCGAGGTCCGCCGGACCAACCTCATCGCCCCGTTCATGGAGCCGTACACCACGGCCGTCGACCAGACCTACGACGTCGGCGACTACGTCGGCGCGCTCGACCGGGCGCTGGCGGCCGCCGGGTACGACGAGCTGCGCGCCGAGCAGGCCCGCCGGCGGGCGTCCGGCGACGTGGTGCAGATGGGCATCGGCGTCAGCACCTACGTCGAGATCACCGGGGGCGTCCCACCGATGGGCGAGGCGGCGAAGATCGAGGTGCTCGACGATGGCCGAGCGATCATCCACACGGGCACGTCGCCGCACGGCCAGGGCCACGACACGTCGTGGTCGATGATCGCCAGCGCAAAGACCGGCATCCCGATCGACCGCATCGAGCTGGTCTGGGGTGACTCCGATCTGGTGCCGGCCGGCGGCGGGACGATGGGGTCGCGATCGCTGCAGCAGGGCGGCGCGGCGGTGGACAAGGCGGCTGGCGAGCTGGTCGACATGGCCCGGGAGCTCGCCGCCGAGCAGCTGGAGGCCGACGTGGCCGACGTCCAGCTGGATCTCGACCAAGGCGCCTTCCACGTCGCCGGCACGCCAGCCGTCGCCAAGACGTGGGGCGAGCTGTCGGTGGCGGCGGCCGAAGGTGGCCAGCCGCTGCTCATCGACACGCGGTTCGAGGCCGCCGGCCCGACGTTCCCGTTCGGCGCCCACGTGGCAGTCGTCGAGGTCGACACCGAGACCGGCCGGGTGCGCCACACCCGCCACATCGCCGTCGACGACGCCGGGCGCGTCATCAACCCGCTGATCCTGGAGGGCCAGGTCCACGGCGGGGTGGCCCAGGGCGCGGCGCAGGCCCTGATGGAAGAGGTGCGCTACGACGAGGACGGCAACCCGGTCACGTCGAACCTCGCCGACTACGCCATGATCTCGGCCGCCGAGCTGCCGAGCTTCGAGGTCGTGCACATGGAGACGCCGACGCCGCTCAACCCGCTCGGGGCCAAGGGCATCGGCGAGTCCGGCACGATCGGGTCGACGCCGGCCGTGCAGTCGGCGGTCGTCGATGCGCTGGGTCACCTCGGCGTCCGCCACATCGACATGCCGGCCACGCCCGAGCGGGTCTGGCAGGCGATCACCGCCGCCACGTCGCCCACGCCGTCTGCGTGAGCGAAAACGTCAGATCCGTGCTGTTCCCTCACCCAGACGGCGTCGGCGGTCGAGCGCACGTACGATCACGTCTGGTATGAGCACCGAGGTCCTCCACCGCGCGCCGACGGCCCGACGGTCGGGGGCGGACCGTGTCATGCGGCGGGTCCTGCGGCTGCCTGTGGACGGTCCGGCCGGGTCGGCCGAGGGGGCGCGCCAGGCGTTCCAGACGTCGTTGCTGGTGGCGACGGTGCGCTGCCTGCTGATGTACATCGTCTTCCCGTTCGTGCTGCCGGCGATCGGGGTGGCCGGCGGCGTCGGGCCGGCGATCGGCCTGGCCATCAACCTCGTGGCGATGGTCTGCATCGTGTTGTCGATGCGCCGCTTCTGGCGCGCCGACCACCCCAAGCGCTGGTGGTACGGCGCCCTCGGCGGCACCGTGCTGGTGTTCCTCGTCGTGCTCGCCGTCCAGGACCTCGTCTCGCTGCTCAGCTGAGGGTTGCGCCACAGCGGCCGTTAGGTGTACCTTACGAACCTCATGGCGTTGGTGTGCCTGTGCCACGGGGTCGGCGAACGGCGGGTGCGGCGGGAGATCGACCGCGGCGCCGGGTCGATCGACGAGATCGCCGAGCGGTGTCATGCCGGCAGCGGGTGCTACGGCTGCCACCCCACGCTGGAGGACCTGCTCGCCGAGCGGTGCCTGCAGTCCGCCGCCGCCCAGTCGCCGCGGCGCCGGTTCCGGGTGGCGTAGGGCGCCAGGCTCTACGGTCGTCCCATGCGTGGTGACGACGAGATCATCGAGTTCCTCAACGAGGTGCTGACGGCCGAGCTGACGGCGATCAACCAGTACTTCATCCACGCCAAGATGTGCGACAACTGGGGCTATCACCGGTTGGCCGCCCACGGCCGCGACGAGTCGATCGACGAGATGAAGCACGCCGAGCGACTGATCGAGCGGATCCTCTACTTCGACGGCGTGCCCAACCTGCAGCGGCTGTTCCCGGTGGTCGTCGGCGAGACCGTGCCCGAGCAGTTCGAGGTCGACGTGGCGCTCGAGTACGGCGCCGTCGAGCGCCTCAACCGCGGGATCGCCCTCGCCGTCGACAAGGGTGACAACGGCACGCGCGAGCTGCTGGCCGAGATCCTCGTCTCCGAGGAGGACCACATCGACTGGCTGGAGACCCAGCAGGAGGCGATCCGCCAGATCGGCGTCGAGCAGTACCTCAGCCAGCAGCTCTACGACTAGCCCGCTCCCCCTCCTGGTCAGGTTTCTGGTTGGACGTCCAACCAGAAACCTGACCATGGCGGCTCAAGCGACCCATCCGGCGCCGGCGAGCCGGGCACGCATCGTGGTGATGACGTCGGCCGGCCGCTTCGTGACGTCGTCGTACGTGTACTCGTAGACCTGGCGGCCGACGTCTTGCAGCTCGTTGCGCCGCTGGGCGTCCCGGGCCCGCTCGCTGTCCGTGGCATGGCCACGCCGGCCCGACACCTCGACGACGATCGGGAACGGGTCGAAGATGCGTCGACGCGAGCGAACGTCCGGCCACCACGATCGTGCACGACCTGGGTCGACGGACGAGGCAACCCGGCCGAGCGCATCAGCCCGAGGAACCGGCGCTCGAGGAGTGTGTGCCCGCCGGCGTCGAGGAGCAGGGCGTCGATGCGCGGCGCACCCCACCGGCCACGACCACGGATCGAGCCGAGTCGGGCGGCGATCACCACCGGAGAGCTGGCACCCGACCGCACGGCCGAATCGATCGCCGCCTCGAGCCGGACAGTGGCGACCCGCGCCCGCGCCAGGTCGATGATCGTCCGGGTCGCCGACGTGCACCGGAACCCGGCGATGGTGACCACGTCGACCGGTCCGAGATGACCGGACGTGTGCACGAGGAACGGCGCCTCGCGGCCCCGACCGCAGCGCGGCATCGTGAACTCCACGACGCCGGGCCGGCACCGATCGAACCCGTGCAGCCGAGCTGCCGTCTCGTGGCTCAACGCCGCCGTCGGCCCGAGGCAGAGCAGGCCGGCCATCTGCCGACGCTCGAGCGAGTCTGGCGCACCGGCTACCACGTAGACCCTCGGCGCTACAGGTTCGAGCCAGCCCGCAGCGACGGCCGTCCGCAGCCGCATGCGACTCACCCCGAGCGCGACGAGCTGGTCGATGCTGACCAGTCCGTGCTGGGAAGCAGCGAGTTGGGTGATCGATTCGACGAGCGCGGGCTCCATACCCGCCGTGGGCGCGCCGAGCGAGCCCGAACGGAACGCCTCCCCCTCCTGGTCAGGTTTCTGGTTGGGCATCCAACCAGAAACCTGACGAGGACGAGGAGACGGGTCGGTCTCATCGGGCGTTGTGAGGGCGGCTGACCGGCGTGACAAGATGCCGCTACTGGGGCAAATGAGTCACCAAGGGGGCACGTTCGTGGAGATCACCGTCACCGTCAACGGCATCGCGCACACCGACGAGGTCGAGCCGCGCACCTTGCTCGTGCACTACATCCGTGAGCAGGTCGGGCTGACGGGCACGAACATCGGCTGCGACACGTCGTCGTGCGGCGCCTGCACCATCCACCTCGACGGCCAGTCGGTGAAGAGCTGCACGCTCCTCGCCGTGCAGGCCGACGGCGGCGACATCACCACGATCGAGGGCCTCGCCACCGACGGCCAGCTGCACCCGATGCAGCAGGCGTTCATGGACAACCACGGCCTGCAGTGCGGCTACTGCACGCCAGGCATGGTCATGGCGGCGACCGGCTTGCTCGACGAGAACCCCAACCCGACCGAGCAGGAGGTGCGCATCGGCTTGGAGGGCAACCTCTGCCGCTGCACCGGCTACCACAACATCGTTCTGGCGGTGCTCGCCGCGGCGGCCGCGGCTCCGGCGGGGGCGGCGTCATGACGGTCACCGAAGAAGCCCCCTCCACGACCAAGGTCATCGGCCAGCGCCTGCTGCGCCGGGAGGACCCGGCCTTGCTCACCGGCGAGGCCCGCTACACCAACGACCTCGATGTGCCCGGCGCCCTCCACCTCGCCGTCGTCCGCAGCCCCTACGCCCACGCCCGGATCACGAGGATCGACACGGCGGCGGCGGCCGCGCTCCCCGGCGTCGTCGCCGTCTACACGGGCGAGGACCTCGCCGACCTCTGGGCCGCCCCGATGCCCTGCGCATGGCCCGTCACCGAGGACATGAAGAACCCTGCCCACTACCCGCTGGCGCGCGGCAAGGTCGCCTACGTCGGCGACGGGGTGGCAGCCGTCCTGGCCACCAGCGAGACGGCGGCCCGCGACGCCGCCGAAGCGGTCGAGGTCGACTACGACCCGCTCGATGCCGTCATCGACCTCGAGGATGCGCTGTCGGACCGCGTCGTCATCCACGACGACCTCGGCACGAACAAGAGCTACACGTGGGCGCTCAAGGTCGAGGAGCAGGAAGGCGCCGTCGACAAGGCGTTCGAGGACGCCGCCTTCCAGGTCCACGAGCGGTACGTGCAGCAGCGCCTGCTGCCGATGGCCATGGAGGCGCGCGCCGTGGTGGCCGTGCCGCAGCCGTTCGGCGGCGACATCACGCTCTACTCGGCGACGCAGATCCCCCACATCCTCAAGATCATGACGGCGATCACGCTCGGCATCCCCGAGCACCAGGTGCGCGTCGTCGCACCGGCCGTCGGCGGGGGCTTCGGTTCCAAGCTCAACGTGTACGCCGAGGAGCTGCTGTGCGTGGCCCTCGCCCGCAAGCACGGTGGCCCGGTGCGCTGGAACGAGTCCCGCTCCGAGAACGCCCAGGCCACGATCCACGGCCGCGGCCAGATCCAGCACATCGACCTCGCTGCCGACGCCGACGGCAAGCTGACCGGGGTGCGGGTCCGGCTGCTCGGCGACATGGGTGCCTACCTCCAGCTCGTCACCCCCGGCATCCCGATCCTCGGTGCGTTCCTGTACGCCGGCGTCTACCACCTCCCGAAGGCCTACGACTTCGAGTGCACGTCGGTGTTCACGACGATGACGCCCACCGACGCCTACCGGGGTGCCGGTCGCCCCGAGGCGACGTACGCCATCGAGCGGGCGATGGACGCGCTGGCCGTCGAGGTCGGCATCGACCCGCTGGAGCTGCGGCGCCGCAACTTCATCGCCACCGAGGCCTACCCGTACGAGGCGTGGAGCGGGTTGACCTACGACTCGGGCGATCACCATGCCGCGGCCACCAAGGCCGCCGAGCTCGTCGGCTACGACGACGTGCGGCGCCGCCAAGCGGACCAGAACGTCGACGGCGCCACCAAGCGCCTCGGGATCGGCGTGTCGTCCTACTTCGAGATGTGCGGGCTGGCGCCGTCGCGCGTCCTGCACTCGCTGAACTACTCGGCCGGCGGGTGGGAGTCGGCGACGGTACGGGTCCTGCCGACGGCCAAGGTGCAGGTCGTCACGGGGACCGCCCCGCACGGTCAGGGGCACGAGACGGCCTGGTCGATGATCGTCGCCGACAAGCTCGGCATCAGCCCCGATGACGTCCACGTGCTGCACAGCGACACCGCCATCTCGCCGCTCGGCCTCGACACCTACGGGTCGCGATCGCTGACCGTCGGCGGCGTGGCCATCGCCATGGCCTGCGACAAGGTGATCGACAAGGCCAAGCTGATCGCCGCCCACCAGCTGGAGGCCAACGCCGACGACCTCGAGTACGGCGGTGGGGCGTTCACCGTCAAGGGCACGCCCGACAAGTCGATCCCGCTGGCCGCCATCGCCTTCGAGGCCTTCACCGGCCACAACCTGCCCGACGACCTGGAGCCGAACCTCGAGGCGCACACGACGTACGACCCGCCGAACTTCTCGTGGCCGTTCGGCACGCACATGTGCGTCGTCGAGGTCGATACCGAGACCGGCGCCGTCGATGTGCAGAAGTACGTGGCCGTCGACGACTGCGGCGTGCAGATCAACCCCCTGATCGTCGACGGTCAGGTGCACGGCGGCGTCGTGCAGGGCATGGCGCAGGCGCTGTTCGAGGAGGCGGTCTACGACAGCGACGGCAACCTGAAGACGAGCACGCTGGCCGAGTACCTCGTGCCGGCGGCCAGCGACGTGCCGCCGATCACGCTCGGCCACACCGTGACGCCGTCGCCGACCAACCAGCTCGGCGTCAAGGGCATCGGTGAGGCGGGCACGATCGGCGCCGCGCCGGCGGTGATCAACGCCATCGTCGACGCCCTGTCCGGGCTCGGGGTGCGCGACCTGCCGATGCCGGCCAGCCCGCTGAACGTGTTCAACGCGATCAACGGCGCCGCAGCACCAGCCGACACGGCGGGCACAGACGTCGGCGACCACAAGGGCGTCACCGCCCGAACCACCACCGCAGGAGAAGGGGGAGCAGGATGATCCCGGCCGCGTTCGACTACGTCCGGGCCGGTTCGGCCGAGGAGGCGATCAGCCTGCTCGGCGAGCACGGCGAGGACGCCAAGTTCCTAGCCGGCGGCCACAGCCTCCTGCCGCTGATGAAGCTGCGCCTGGCTCAGCCGACGGTGCTGATCGACATCGGGCGCCTCAGCGACCTGTCGTACATCCGGGACGCCGGCGACCACATCGCCATCGGTGCCTTGACGCGGCACTCGGAGGTCGAGCGGTCCGACGTGCTGGCCGAGCATGCGCCGCTGCTGGCCCACGCGGCGAGCCACGTCGGCGACCCGCAGGTGCGCCACCGCGGCACGATCGGCGGGTCGATCGCCCACGCCGACCCGGCATCGGACCTGCCGGCGACCACGCTGGCGCTCGGCGCCACGTACGTCGCCCAGGGGCCGAACGGCACACGCGAGATCGCCGCCGCCGACTTCTACGAGAGCTTCCTCACGTCCACCTTGGCCGGCGACGAGCTGCTGACCGAGATCCGCGTGCCGAAGATGCAGGGCGCCGGCTGGGGGTTCCAGAAGTTCAACCGCCGGGCCCAGGACTGGGCGATCGTGGGCGTGGCGGCGTGGCGGCGCAACGGCGACGCCGGGGTCGGGCTGGTCAACATGGGCTCGACGCCGATCCTGGCCACCAGCGTGGCGTCGGCGCTGGCCGGCGGCGCGTCGATCGAGGAGGCCGCCGAACAGGCCGCCGCCGAGGCCGAGCCACAGGCCGACCTCAACGCCAGCGTGGAGTACCGCACCCACCTGGCCAAGGTGCTGACCCGCCGGGCCCTGGAGGCCGCCGCCACCGTGTAGCGACGGACGGATCGCCGAGTAGACTTAGTCTGATGACCAAGTCTGCCGTGGTCGGTGTGCACGAGGCCAAGACGCACCTGTCGCGCCTGCTGGAGCGCGTCGAGGCCGGCGAGGAGATCGAGATCTCGCGGCGCGGTCAGGTCGTCGCTCGCCTCGTCGCCGCGGGCGGGCGCCGGCGCCCTCAGCTCGGAGGCGACGAAGGCATCGAGATCCCCGACGATTTCGACGATCCGATGCCGGACGATTGGCTCGACGAGTTCTACAACGGCCCCGTCTTTCCAGCGTGAGGGTCCTGCTCGACACCAACGCCTTCCTCTGGGCCAGGCGAGCGCCCGACCGGTTGGGGTCACAACGACGGATCATCGAGGATGTGGACACCGAACGCCTCGTCTCGTTCGTCACGGCGTGGGAGATCGCCATCAAGTGGGCGACTCGACGGCTGGGCCTCCCGGTGCATCCGGCCGAGTTCGTGCAATCCCGGCTGCAGCTTCTGGCGGCGCGGAGCGTCCCCATCGAGCTGGCACATGTGCTGGCGGTCGCCGACTTGCCGATGCACCATCGTGATCCGTTCGATCGCCTGCTCATCGCTCAGGCCCGGGCGCTCGGCGTCCCGATCATCACTGCTGATCGCCGGTTCGAGGCCTACGACGTCGAGCTGCTGATGATCCCGTCACCATGACGACCCGTCGGGACTTCGCCGGCGGCGACCAGGGCTACCTGCGCCACGTCCAGTACGTCGACCCGTCGAAGCTGGCGGCGCGCAGTCGGTTGCACCTGGAGGCGTCGAGGTCGCCGATCCCGTGGTTCGACTGGCTGGCAGCCCAGGTCATCTGGCCGGAGACGGGAACCGTCGTCGAGGCCGGGTGCGGGCCGGGGTGGTTCTGGGCCAACGCCGAACCCGCTCCTCCGTCCGGTTTGCGACTGATCTTGACCGACCAGTCCGCCGGCATGGCCACCGAAGCACGCCGCCACGCCGGCGCGCGGTTCCCCGCCGTGTCGGCGGCGGTCGCCGATGTGCAGTCCCTACCCGTCGCTACCTCGGCCGCCCAGGTCGTGGTTGCCAACCACATGCTGTACCACGCACCGTCTCCGGAGCGCGGCGTGGCCGAGCTGGCGCGGGTCCTGCACCCGGACGGAACCGCGCTCATCTCGACGAACGGCGCCGCCCACATGCGCGAGCTGACCTCGATCGTCGTCGACGTGTTCCCGGACGCCGAGGACACGATGTCGTTCGTCGTGTCGACGTTCGGTCGCCAGACCGGTGAGCCGATGCTGCGCCGACACTTCGCCGACGTCGAGTGGCGACCGTTCGCCGACGAGCTCGTGTGCGGCGATCCCGACGTCGTGCTCGGCTACCTGACGTCGTTTCCGCCTGGCGAGCAGGCCGGCGACGCCGAGCACGCCGCGCTGCGCGCCGCCGTCGAGCGGGCGTTCGCTGCCGGCGACGGCACGATGCGCATCACCAAGGACACGGGGGCCTTCGTCGCCCGTGCTCCAGGTCAGAGCAGGGCCTGGTAGGCGCCTCCGTCGACGTGGATCTGGGCGCCGGTCAGGAAGTTGGCCTGCTGGCTGCAGAGGAAGGCCACGATCGAGCCGAAGTCGTCGGCGTCGCCCATCGTCAGGTCGTCGAGGTTCCCGCCGTACAGCGCCGTGACCCGCGCCGTGCGGTGCAGGCCGGGCTGGATCGAGTTGACGGTCACACCGTCGGCGGCGACCTCCTTGGCCAGTGTCTTCAGGAAGCCGGTGGCGCCGGCCCGTGCGGTGTTGGACAGGATCAGCTCGGCCATCGGCTGGCGCACCGCCAGCGACGTGATGGCGACCACACGACCCCACCCGGCGGCTTGCATCGACGGCACGGCGGCCTTGCACATGGCGACCACCGACATCAGGTTGAGGTCCAGGGCGGCCGGATAGGCGTCGACGTCGGTCGAGGCGAAGTTGCCCGGCGGTGGACCCCCGGCGTTGGTGACCAGGATGTCGATGCCACCCAGCGCCTCCGTCGCCGCGGCCACGAACGAGCCGGCGCCCTCGGCGCCGGCGACGTCGCGAGACGAGCCCGACGCACCCGTTGCCGACCCTCGCCGCGGCCTCGTCGATCCGGCCCCGATCCCGCCCGCAGATGGCGACGGATGCCCCTTCCGCGGCGAGCGCGGCCGCCGACGCCAGCCCCAACCCAGCCGACGCCGCGGCGACAGCTGCCCGCCGGCCTTCGATCCCGAGATCCATCGACGGGCACCGTAGACGGCGCCGAGGCGGCGGCGATCAGCCGCCGGGGTTGCGCACGTCGACCCACACCAGGCGATGGTCGGACGCCAGGTTGGTCTGCGCCGAGCGCGGATCGGCACTCAGCGGCCAGTCGACCCCGGAGCCGAGGATCTTCAGGTCGCGCGACGGCAGCACGTAGTCGGCACGCAGGTTGCCGGGTGCCGCGTCGTTGAAGTCGGCCGTGTCGAAGGCGGGGTCGCTGCGGTGCGTCGTGTTGGCGCCGCCTTGCAGCGCGGCGGCCTCGACGCCGCCCTCGCTGGCCGGCGTCATCCGCGTGTTCACCTGCGGGTGCTCGATGAGCTGCTGGATGGAGCCGGGGATGGAGTCGCCATCGAGCGGGTCCGAGTTCTGGTCGCCGGCGATGACGAAGCGCTCGCCGGGCCGCAGCCCGCCGGTGCCGCCGGCATCGTCATAGATGTATCGCGACGAGTTGCCCGGCCGGACGTAGTCGGCCCAGAACCTGATCTCGTCGAAGTTGCGCGTGCCGTTGCGGTCCTCGGCTCCGTCGAACACCGGCGGCGTCGGGTGGCTGACGAGGAAGTGGACGGTGCGCCCGTCGACGTCGATCGGGACGTCCCAGTGGCTCTTCGAGGACAGCCGGAACGTCGCCAGCTCGGCGGGCGAGTACCACGACTGCCCCGTCGCCGGATCGACCGGCAGCCGCGCCCCCGGCATGTCGGCCCAGCGGAACGTCTGGAACGTGCGCGCCGCGTCGTCGTCGATCGGGTACTTGGAGAACACGGCCATGCCGAACTGGCCGGGGAAGAACCCGAAGCCGAACGCGTCGTTGGGACCGCCGACGGACACCGCTGTTGTCGAGGTCCTGCCCCGACGGCACACCGGTGTTCGACGGCGCGGTGAACCAGTGCTCGTACCCGGCGAGCTGGGCGAACAGCTCGACGCTCGTGGGGTCGCCATCGGTGCCGGTGTCGAACTCGTTGATCAGCAGCACGTCCGGGTCGTTGTGGTTCACGATGTCGAGCACGGCCTGCAGCTGCGGGTCCACGGTGCCACCCACCGCCGCCACCAGCTGGGCCCGTAGCTGGCCGGCGGAGAACCGGTTCAGGCTGGCGTTGAACGTGGCGAAGCGGACCGCCTCGCGCGGTGCGGCTCCGGCGCCGGACGGGCCGCTGACGGCGACCGCCGCGGCGAGGCCGAGGACGACGGTGAGGGTGACGAGAGCTCGACGCATGGGTCCACCGTACGCGCCGGGTGTGACCGTCCGGTGACGTGGCGGTGGACCAGGGGTTGCGGACGCCGGACGGGGTGGCAGCGGCCGGCGGACCAGAGCGGTCGGCGCCCGCGGACGCCACGGATCCGGCCGGCGGCGGGGGATCAGCGGCGGCGGGTCCAGAGCACCGCCGACGAGCCGGCGGCCAGGAACATCACGGCGGCGAGCAGCAGGATACCCGTCGACTCCGGACCGGTGTTGGCCAGACCCTCGGGAACGCAGTCGACCTCGGCGATCACGACCGTGCCGGTGATGATCCCCTCGACCGGGTCGCCGCCGACGCCGAGCGGCGTTCCGTTCACGGAGACCTCGACCTGGAGACCGATGGCGGCGTTGGGACCGTTGCCCTGGCTCACGCCCGTCTCCGCAGAGAGGTCGACGCTGGCTGTGTTCGGATCGAAGTACGGAGAATCGAAGGAGAACGAGTACGAGGTGGATTCACCAGCCTCGAGCGAGACGGGGCCGCCGCCGAGGTCGACGTCGGCCGCCGAGGCATCGCCTCCGCCGGCCGGCTCGTCGTCGGTCGGGCACAGCACCGTGGCACCGATCTGGCCGGAGGTGAACATCAGCTCACCGAGGAGGGTCAGCGAGGCGCTGCTCGTGTTCGAGTCCGAGCTGAGCCCGCCGTCGTACCGGAACGCCTCCGTGTCGATCACGTCGACGACCAGCGCGCTGTCGAGGTACTCGATGGAGACGTCGGAGTTGTCGGTGTTGGTGCCGATCCCCGGTGGCGCCGAGACCTGCTCGCTCGACCCCTGCAGGTTGAGGTCGATCGGCTCGACGTTGGAGTTGATGTTGACCGACGCGGTGGTGGCATTCGCCGATCCACCGGTGCCGGCGACGGCCGACTGGCTCAGCGGCACGGCGACGACGACGGCGGCGGCGGTCACCGCGCCCCAGCCGACGAGGTGGCGGCGGCGGCGGGTTGGCGTGGCGGATCGATCTCGCATCGGTTGTCTCCCTTCCCCAGGCCCGCGCGGGTCGACGAGCCGCCGGGAAGGTAGCCCAGCCGTACGGTGGCGGTGGTGGACCGGCGCGGGGCCGCGTCGCCCGGCGAGCCGGTTGGTGTCTGCCCGCCGGGGTCGGTGAGACTGCGGCGATGGATCGGTTCACGGGGAAGCTGGCGGTCGTCACGGGTGGGGGCACGGGGATGGGTCGGGAGCTGGCCCGGCAACTGTCCGCCGAGGGCTGCCACGTGGCCATCTGCGACGTCTCGGCGACGAACATGGCCGAGACGATCACCATGTGCGAGGCCTCCGCCCCGGACGGGACGGTCGTGTCGTCGTTCGTCGCCGACGTCGCCGACGAGGAGCAGTTGCTCGCCTTCCGCCGCCACGTCGAGGACGCCCACGCCACCGATCACCTCGACCTGCTGTTCAACAACGCCGGCATCGGCGGGGCCGGCAGCTTCGTCGAAGAGCCCCGTGAGGAGTGGGACCAGGTCTTCGCCGTGTGCTGGGGCGGCGTCTACCTCGGCACCCGGACGTTCCTGCCGCTGCTCCTGGCCAGCGAGGCCGGCCACGTCGTCAACACCAGCAGCGTCAACGGGTTCTGGGCAACGCTCGGCGGCAACGCCCACACGGCCTACAGCGCGGCCAAGTTCGCCGTGAAGGGCTTCACCGAGGCGCTGATCGCCGACTTCCGCCAGAACGCCCCGCACCTGCGAGCTTCGGTCGTCATGCCCGGGCACGTCGGCACCTCGATCGTGTTCAACTCGGGCCAGTACTTCGGGCGCGACCCGAAGGAGCTGAACGACGAGCAGGTGGCGCAGCTGCGGGCGCGGTTGAGCGCGCAGGGCCTGGACGTCTCGACGGCGTCGGACGAGGACGTGCGCAACGCCATGGTGGCGATCGCCGAGGGCTTCCGCGACAACGCGCCGACCACGGCCGCGGCGGCGGCGACGATCATCCTCGACGGCGTGCGCGCCGGGGAGTGGCGGATCCTGGTCGGTGACGATGCCCACCGGCTCGATGCCGCGGTGCGCGAGCACCCGACCGAGGCCTACGAGCCCGAGTTCCTCGACCGGCTCCGCCAGCAGGGCGTGTTCGCGGCGATGCCCGACTGACCGCCCGCCCGCGCCCCCACTTCTCTGGGCGCGATGAGAGGTGAGGGGTCTCTGTGCGCCGATCTCTCACCGCACACGATCCTGCCGGGCGCGTGGTGAGCCGGGACGGCCGGGCCCCACCCGGTACCGTGCCCGGATGCCTGCGACGGAGCTGCTCGTCGTCGGTCAGGGGTACGTCGGCCTGCCGCTGGCCATGCGGGCGGCGGAGGTCGGCTTCGACGTGACGGGGTTCGACATCGACGAGCGGCGGGTCGCCGGACTGCGCGAGGGGCGGTCCCACGTCAGCGACGTCGCCGACGCCGACGTCGCCGCGGCGGTGGCGTCGGGCCGCTACCGCGCCGTGTCCTCGCCGAGCGCGCTGACGCCGTTCGACGTCGCCGTCATCACGGTGCCGACCCCGCTCACCGACGGCGTGCCAGACCTCAGCTACATCGAGTCAGCGGCTCACCTGGTCGGTCCCCTGGTCCGCCCGGGCGACACCGTGATCCTCGAGTCGACGACGTACCCGGGCACCACCGACGAGCTGCTGGCCCCGATCATCGAGTCGGCGTCGGGCCTGAAGGCCGGGCTCGACGTCCACGTCGGCTACTCCCCCGAGCGGATCAGCCCGGGCGACCACGCGTCGTTCGTCACCACCCCCAAGGTCGTCGCCGGCCTCACGCCCGAGTCGGCGGCCGTGGTCGGCGAGTTCTATGCCCGTCTCGTCGACGAGATCGTGCCGGTGTCGACGACCCGCGTCGCCGAGCTCACCAAGCTCCTCGAGAACACGTTCCGCCACGTCAACGTGGCCCTCGTCAACGAACTGGCGATCCACGCCAAGGCGCTCGACGTCGACATCTGGGAGGCGATCGCCGCCGCCGACACCAAGCCGTTCGGCTTCATGCCGTTCTGGCCGGGACCGGGCGTTGGCGGCCATTGCCTGCCGATCGACCCGTCGTACCTGTCGTGGCGGATCGAGCGCCAGCTCGGCGTGTCCTCGCGGTTCGTCGACATGGCCAACGACGTCAACGCCCAGATGCCGCGCTACGTCGTCCAGCGCTTGCAGCTCGGGCTCAACGAACGCCGCCGGGCCGTCAACGGGTCACGGGTTCTCGTGCTCGGCCTGGCCTACAAGAAGAACACCAACGACGGTCGCCAGGCGCCGGCCGACGGCGTCGTGCACGGGCTGTGCGAGCTCGGCGCCGAGGTCGTCGTCCACGACGACCACGTCGGCGCTCACCCCGTCGACCGGCTGGCCGCCCGGGTTCCGTTGACCGCCGAGGTCGTGGCCGGCTGCGACGCCGTCGTGCTGGTCACGGACCACGACGACGTCGACTACGACCTCGTCGTGCGCCACGCCCGGTACGTCTTCGACACCCGCAACCGGGTGCGCGGCGAGCACGTCGAACGACTGTGACCATCTTCCTCAGCCCGCCGGACGTCGGCCCGCTGGAACGCGAGTACCTGCTGCGGGCCATCGACTCCGGCTGGATCGCTCCGGTCGGGCCGGACCTCGACGCGTTCGAGGGTGAGATCGCCGCCCGCACCGGCTGGCCGGGCGCGGTCGCCGTCTCCAGCGGAACCGCCGGCCTGCACCTCGCCCTGTTGACGTCGGGCGTTCAGCCCGGCGACGACGTGCTCGTGTCGACGTTCACGTTCGCCGCCTCGGCCAACGCCGTCGTCCACGCCGGTGCCACGCCGGTGTTCGTCGACAGCGACGCGGCGACGTGGAACGTCAGCCCTGACCTGCTGGCCGATGCCCTGGCCGACGCCCGCCGCCGCAACCGCCTCCCGCGCGCCGTGGTGGCCGTCGACCTCTACGGCCAGTGCGCTGACTACGACGCCATCGTCCCCCTGTGCCACGAGCTCGGTGTCGCCGTCATCGAGGACGCCGCCGAGGCCATCGGGTCGACGTCGAACGGCCGGCCGGCCGGCGCCCTCGGTGACATCGGCGTCTTCTCGTTCAACGGCAACAAGATCCTGACGACCAGCGGCGGGGGCATGGTGGTCACCCCGGATCCCGCGGTCGCCGACCGGATCCGCCACCTCGCCACCCAGGCCCGCCTGCCGGCGATCCACTACGAGCACGCCGAGGTCGGCTTCAACTATCGCCTGAGCAACCTGCTGGCCGCCCTCGGCCGGGCCCAGCTGGCCCGGTTGCCGGAGATGATCGGCCGCCGTCTGGCCATCAACCAGCGCTACGCCGAGCACTTCGCCGACGTGGGTGGCATCGAGCTGATGCCGATGACGCCGGCGGGAACGTGGAACGGGTGGCTGACGTGCGTGGTGTTCGATGACCCGCACCGGCGCGACGCGGTCCTCACCGCGCTGCGGGCGCGGGACATCGAGAGTCGGCCGCTGTGGAAGCCGATGCACCAGCAGCCGGTGTACCGCAGCCACCGGGCGCTGCTGAACGGGGTCAGCGACGATCTGTTCGCCCGTGGGTTGTGCCTCCCCAGCGGCTCGACGCTGACCGACGAGCAGGTCGACCGGATCGCCGCCGTCGTCCTCGACGCACTGGGCTAGGAGCTGCACCGACATCCCCATCTGGGCGCGAAGGTTCCCGGTTCCGGGAACCTCCGCGCCAACAGCGGATGATCCGCTCGCGCCGGATCGACAGTTCGGCTCAGCTGACGGCAGAGCGGGCGCGGCGGGCGTCGCGCAGCTCGCGCAGGCGGCCCTCGAGGCGGCGGCCGCCGGCGGCGGTGCGCCGGAACGACGCTTCATCGTCGGCGACGGTCACCGCGTGGCGACCGAGCCGGTGCAGGTCGGCTCCGGGTCCGTTCACCCGGTTGCCGGCCAGTGCCGCGGTGGCGAACCGGCGGCGGACCACGACCTCGGCGGCCGGCGACGGCGCCACCGCCTTCGGATAGGCGAAGTGGCGGCACGGCCGACCGATCCGGTCCTCGATCAAGCCGACGGAGCGGTCCAGCTCATCAATCGCCTCGTCGGCCGACGTATCGGCCAGTACGCGGTGCGTGTGCGTGTGCGAGGCGATGGTGGCCAGCCCGGTCGATGCCATCTCCGCAAGGCCGGACCAGCTGACGGGTCGACCGCCGTCAGGGAAAGGACGACCGCGCTCGACGAAGTCGGTGGAAACGTAGAAGACGGCCGGCAACCGCCGCTCGACGAGGGCCGGCAACACGACGTCCGGCCAGTCGGCCGTGCCGTCGTCGAACGTCAGCACGACCTGCGGCTCGTCGTGACGGCGCCGATCGTCGCCGGTCAGCGATGCCACCGAGGTGTCGAGATCGACCACCCGATCGGCAACCTCGTCGAGCTGGGCGGCGAACACGTCGGGTGCAAGGTCGACCGGCGACGGGGATCGCTGACCCACCCGGTGATAGATGAGCGCCACGACGCCGGCGCGGCGGCGGGCCGCGACGTCGATCGGCCGTCCGACCAGGTCGACGAACCGGCGGACGGCGGACATCCGCGCCGACGCTACCGTCCCTCGATGAGGGGTCGCCGGCCTCCCCGCGCTCCTACACTCCCGCCGGTGGGAGTCGGAGAGGTCGTCGGAGGCATCGCGCTGGTCGGGGTGGCCGCGCTCATCGGTCTGGCGATCACCGACGACGACGAGCCGGAGACGCTGACCGAGGCGGCGTCGACGCTGGTCGATCCTGCAGCCGCCGGGGCGGGCCCGACGAGCACTGCCACGACGCTGGCACCAGACACGAGCAGCGAGAGCACGTCCACCGAGTCGACCGCCCCCGCCGAGCCGACCGACCCAACCGATGCTGCCGACACGACCGAGGACGAGCCCGACGAGACGCCGCCCACCGAGACGGCGGCGACCGACGTGCCAGCGAGCTCGACGACGACCTCGACCGTCGCCGCCTCGACCACGCCGGCCCCGCCGGCCCCGCCGACCACGCTGTCGGCCGAGCAACGGGCGGCGATCAACGTCAAGGTCCTCAACGGCGGCGCCGCCTCGGGTGCCGCGGGGGACGTGACCGCGGCACTCCGTTTCACCGGGTTCACGGCCGCGGGCCCCGCCGATGCACGCGTCGGCGTGCAGGCCAAAACCGTCCTCTACGCCCCCTTCCAGCGCCCTGCCGCCGACGCCGTCAACGAGCTCGTCGGCGCCCAGCCCGTCAACGTGCGCGAAGTCAGCCCCGCCGACCCCAACTGGGCCGCCTTCGGCGCAGGACTCGATGTCCTCGTCGTGCTGGGCCCCGGTCCCGGCTGAGCCAGTAGCCTGCACCGGTCCAAACCGACGGAGGCACGGTGGAGCCGATCGAATACGTCCGAGCGCTGATCAGGAGATGGCCCATCATCGCCATCGGCGCGCTCATCGGCGCGGCGTTCGCCTTCGTCGGCACCGATGCCACGCCGGCGCCGGTCACCAGCTCGTTCACGGCCACGCACACCGTCCTGGTCTCGCTGCCCGAGGTCGGTTCGCAGTCGCTCGTCGGCACGACCGCGTTCGCCCAGATCCCGGTGTTCGCCACGACCGGCGAGGTGCCCCGCCTGGTGAGCGAGCAGCTCGGCTACGACGGCCCGCCGGCGGCGCTGGCCAGCGAGCTGGTCGTGGAGTCGGAAGCCGAGACGGGCACGATCCGCTTCTCGACCCAGCAGGAGAACGGTGATGAGGCGGTCCGCATCGCCGACGCCTTCGCCGACCAGACGATCGACTACCTGTCCCAGCGCCAGGAGGACCTGCGCCAGGCTCGCCAAGCCAACGCACTGGAGGACGTCCAGCGCCTGGAGGACGAGGTGCGCGACCTCGACGCCCAGCTCTCTGCAGAGCTCGCCCAGCTGGCCGACGAGCAGCCGGAGGGCGCGCTCGCCCCGGAAGGCGATTCGGTGCTCCGGGCGCAGCGCGACACCGCCGTCGTCGAATACCGCGTCGCCAACGAGGCGTACCGCTCGCTGCTGTCCGACGAGGCGCCGACCCTGACCTTGACGACGCTGGAGCGGGCCCAACCGGTGCGCATCGATTCGGGCGGCTTCACGCCGCCGCGCACCAGGGCGACGCGAGTGCCGATCGCGGCGGGGATCGGGGCCGTTCTCGGCGCCGGCGTGGCCCTGCTCGTCGAGCGCCTCGATGCCAAGATCCGCGATCGACGCAAGGCCGAGGAGGCGTTTGGGGCGGGCGTCGTCGCCGAGCTGCCGACCCTCAGCCGCAAGCAGCGGGCGGTCCGCCTTGTGGTCGGGCCGAACGCCCACCACGTCGCCGCCGAGGCGTTCCGATCCTTGCGCACGTCGATCACGTTCATGGCCGCCGGCGGTCAGCCGCTGGCCGACGACGACCGGGTGGGGGTGATCCTCGTCACCTCGCCGGGCCCCGGCGACGGCAAGACCACGGTGGCCTCGAACCTCGCCGTGGCGTTCGCCGAGACGGGTCGCAGCGTGGTCGTCGTCAACTCGGACTTCCGCCGGCCGGTCGTCTCGACCATCCTCGCCGACGAGCCGCCGTCGCTCCCGGCCGGGCTGGGCGGCATCGACCGCCTCAACGCCGCCTCGTACCTCGTCGCCACGAAGGTGCCGGGCGTCCAGCTCCTCGACCTGTCGCCGCTCGGTGGAACACCGGGGGACCTCACCCGGGCCACCGTGCGCCTGACGTCGACGCTCGCCGCCCAGGTCGATGTGGTCATCATCGACACGCCGCCGCTGGCCGTCACGACCGAAGCGCTGGAGTTCGTGCCGGTCTCCAAGGTGGTCCTGCTGGTGGGTCGCATCGGTCGCACTCCGATGACGGTCGCCCAGCGGGCGGGCGAGCTGATCCGCTTCGGCGGCGCCGAGCAGATCGCCGTCGCGCTGACCGACACCGGCTCGTCGAGGCTGCGCCGGACGAGCTACTACGACTACTACGGCGGGCGCCGGGGCAAGCGAACGATCGGGCCCCGCCCGGCCGCCGACCCGATCATCGACGAGCCGAGCGGCCGCAACGGCGACGAGTGGCGCGAGATCGACGAGCTGGTCCACCACGACGAGCCAGCACCGAACGACCCCACCCCGACCTCCGGTCCTGACGATCTGTCCCAGACCGAGCAGTCCTCCTGAGCGCAGTGGCGGCCGACCACGGGGACGAGGTCCTCGTGGTCATCTCCTCGACGGCCAGGCGCGGTGCCGAGCTCGAGGGTGTCGCCCTCGCTGAACAGCTCCGTGCGGCGGGTCGGGCGACCGACGTGGTTGCGCTCAGTGCCGGCGGCGAGCTCGACGTCCCCGTGCTCGGGGGTCGACCCCTGGCGACCGCGACCCTGCGGGCGCTGCGCCGGCGGGCCCGTCGCCGGCGCGTCGTCATCGCCTACGGGTCCTCGACGCTGCCCGCCTGCGCGGCGGCGCTGGCCGGCAGCGGGGTGCCGTTCATCTACCGGAGCATCGGAGACCCCGCGGCCTGGGTGCGCGGCCGGATCCACCGGGCGCGCACGGGGGTGCTGATCCGCCGCAGCGCCCACGTCGTGGCGTTGTGGCCCGGTGGCGCGGCCGCCATCGGACGGCTCTACGGCGTCGGTCCGCAACACCGGTCGGTGGTCCCGAACGGGCGCGACCCCGTGGAGTTCGCGCCGCCGTCGGCGAGCGCCCGCGATGCCGCTCGCGTCTGCGCTGGGCCTCGATCCCGCCACGACCGCCGTGGTGCTGCTCGGCTCCCTGACGCCCGAGAAGCGTCCCGGCCTGGCCGCCGACGCGGTGGCCCGCGCGCCGCGCGCTCGGCTGCTCGTCGTCGGTGATGGACCGGGTCGCGACGAGCTGCTGGCGGCCGCGGCTGCGACCGACCTCGTGCTGCTCGGCCGGCGCGGCGACGTGCGGCCGGTGTTGCACGCCGCCGACGTCGTGCTGTCCACCAGCTCCACGGAAGGGATGCCTGGTTCGCTCATCGAGGGCGCGATGTGCGGTGTTCCGGCCGTGGCGACCGACGTCGGCGCTGTCGCCGAGGTGGTCGGGGGCGGCGGTGTGGTCGTCCCGGCGTCGGCCGGCGCCGACGAGATCGCCGCAGCCATCGTCGAGGTGGCCGCACGATCGCGGACGTTTGGTCCGGCCGCCCGAGCCCACGCCGTCGCCGCGTTCTCGTGGGAGACCGTGCTCCCGGCATGGCTGCGGATCCTCGACCGCACCTGGCGATGACGACCGGGCGAAGCGGACGGCGCAGGACGTCGCCGATACCGTTGGCCGCCGTGGCGGAGCGGCGCCGTTTCGACCCCACGCGGCGGAAGCGCTGGGGCAAGGTGCGCCAGCTCGTCGCGCCCCACCGGGGACGAGTCGTGGCGCTCGCCGCGTCGTCGTTCGGCGGGGGCGTCCTCGAGGCGGCGTTCCTGGTGGTGGTCACCCGCACCGCGCTGGCCATCGCCGATGGGCGCGACTCGTTCGGTCTGCTCGCCGGCCGTGACGCATCCATCGCCGGCGCCGTCGCCATCGCCGCCGGCGCGCTGGTGCTGCGCCTGGTGCTCGCCCTGGTCGGCGTCCGCTTGTCGACGAGCCTGATCACGCAGGTGCTGACGGATGTGCGCTCCGAGCTGGCCGAGGCCTACCTGCGCACGTCGTGGTCGATCCAGCACGCCGAGCCGCCGGCCCGCCTGCAGGAGCTGCTGGCGTCGTTCGCCGGTTCGGCGATGGGTGTGGTCACGTCGTTCACCAACGCCCTCAGCGCGTCGCTGAACCTCGCCGCCCTGCTGATCGTCTCCCTGACGATCAACCCGATCGCCACGCTGATCGTGGTCGTGGTGCTCGGCGTGCTGGGCAGCGTGCTCGGCCCGTTGCGGGCGCGGATCAGGGCCCGCGCCCGCGCCGCCGCCGAGGTGCAGATGGGCTTCGCCACCGAGGTCGCCGAGCTCGGCTCGCTGAGCATGGAGATGCAGACCGTCGGTGTGCACGACGAGTTCGCCGATCGGCTCTCGAACCTCATCGAGCAGGACGCCGGGGCACGGCGGCGAGCGCTCATCGTGCAGGGCGCGCTGGCCCCGCTGTACACGTTTCTCGCCTTCGGCGCCATCGTCGGTGGCTTGGCGGTGTCGGCGGCGCTCGACACCGGCGAGCTCGGCGGCGCGGCGGCGGTGATGCTGGTCATGCTCCGCGCCCTGAGCTACGGGCAGCAGCTGCAGACGGCATCCGGTGCGCTGGTTGCGTCCCTCCCCTACCTGGACGCCCTCGACGAGACGATCAACCGCTACGGGACGGAACGGGCGCCCGGCGGAGATGTCGTGCTCGACGGGCTCGGCGCACTGGAAGCCGTCGACGTGTCGTTCGGGTACCTCCCCGGACGGCGGGTGCTGCACGAGCTGTCATTTCGCATCGAACCGGGTGAGATCGTCGGCATCATCGGCCCGTCAGGAAGTGGCAAGTCGACGTTGGTGCAGCTGTTGCTCGGGCTGCGCGAGCCGGACGGCGGGCGGATCGAGGTCGGCGGCACGGACCTGCGCCAGGTCGAGCGGACGAGCTGGACGCAGCAGACGGCGTTCGTCGCCCAGGACGCCCAGCTGGTGTCGGGCACGCTGGCCGAGAACGTGGCCTTCTTCCGGTCCCGCATCGACCCCGCCCGCATCGAGCGGGCGATCGATCAGGCCCACCTCCGCGAGGATCTCGCCAGCGTGCCCGACGGCGTCGACATGCCGGTCGGCGACCGCGGGAGTCAGCTGTCGGGCGGTCAGCGCCAGCGGGTGTCGATCGCCCGCGCCCTCGCCGGCGAGCCGCTGCTGCTGATCATGGACGAGCCGACGTCGGCCCTGGACGTGCGGTCGGAGTCGCTGATCCGTCAGGCGATCGGCGAGCTGCGCGGCAGGGTGACGGTGGTCATCATCGCCCACCGCCTGTCCACGCTCGACATCTGCGACCGCATCATGGTCATCCAGGACGGTCACCTGCGGGCGATGGACTCGGCGGCGTCGTTGGCCCGGGACAACGCGTTCTACCGCCAGTCGCTCGAGCTGTCCGGGATGCAGGCGTGAGGACGGCGCTGGTCACCGGCGTCGCCGGGTTCATCGGCAGCACGTTGGCCGACCGCCTGCTCTCCGACGGCTGGCGCGTGCGCGGCGTCGACCGATTCACCTCCTACTACGAGGAGGCGACCAAGCGGGACAACCTGCGCGGCATGCTCGACGCGCCGGGTTTCGAGCTCGTCGAGGCCGATCTGCTGACCACCGAGCTGCCGCCACTGCTCGACGGCGTCGACGTCGTGTTCCACGAGGCCGGCCAGCCGGGGGTGCGCCTGTCGTGGGCCGACGGGTTCGCGCTGTACAACGACCTCAACGTCAACCTCACGCAACGGCTCCTCGAAGCGGTGCACCGTCACCCCGTCGAGCGTCTCGTGTTCGCTTCCAGCTCGTCCGTGTACGGCAACGCCGACACCTACCCGACGTCCGAGGACGCGGCGACGGCGCCGTTCAGCCCGTACGGCATCACCAAGCTCGCCGCCGAGCTGCTCTGCCGTGCCTACTCCGCCAACTTCGGACTGTCGACGGTCGTGCTGCGCTACTTCACCGTCTACGGACCGCGCCAGCGGCCAGACATGGCGCTGCACCGACTGATCGCCGCGGCGCGTCATGATCGCCCGTTCCCGGTCCACGGCGACGGCCAGCAGATCCGCGACTTCACCTACGTCGCCGATGCCGTCGACGCAACGGCCCTGGCGGCAACGGCCGACGTGCCCGTCGGCACCGTGCTCAACGTGGCCGGCGGCGACAGCGCCTCGCTGAACGAGTTGATCGAGCTGGCCGGCCGCGCCGTCGGGCGAGATGTACCGACCGAGCGCCTGGCGGCGCAGCCGGGCGACGTCCAGCGCACCGGCGGCGACATCCGGCGCGCCCAGGCGATGCTCGACTGGACGCCGGGGGTCCGTCTGGTCGACGGCGTGGCCCGCCAGGCCGAGTGGCAGTGCGGTCAGGGCGGGTGAGGATCCTCTTCGTCATCGACAGCCTCGGTGCCAGTGGGGCCGAGCACTCGACGTCGACGCTGCTCCCGCTGCTGCGGGCCCACGGCCACGACGTCCACGTGGCCACCCTGTACGACGCCGGCTTCGGTGACGAGGAGCGGATCCGGGCCGACGGGTTCGAGGTGCGCCCGCTGCAGGCCGGCACGTACGGCGGCCGGGTGCGGGAGCTGCGCCGGCGGATCGCCGACCTCCGTCCCGACATCATCCACACGGCACTGTTCGACGCCGATCTCGTCGGTCGGGTGGCAGCCTGGCGCACCGGGGCCGTGGTCGTGTCGAGCCTGGTCAACACGCCCTACGACGCCCGGCGCCTCGCCACGCTCGGTCGCCGGCGTTGGAAGGTGCGCGCCGTGCAGGTCGTCGATCTCCTCACAGCGCGGCTCTTCGTCGATCAGTTGCACGCCGTCTCGCCGGGGGTGGCGGCGGCAAACGGGCGGGCGCTGCGGCTGGCGCCTGGCAAGGTCTCCGTGGTGGAGCGCGGCCGCGACCCGCACGTCTTGGGCACGTGGAGTCGAACCCGCCGGGACGCCGTGCGCGCCCGGCTCGACGTGCCTCCCGACGCGAAGATGGTGTTGGCCGTCGGTCGCCAGGAGCACCAGAAGAACCACGTCGATCTGGTCCGGGCGGCGGACCGGCTCCTGGCCAACGTCCCGTCGCTCGTCGTGCTCGTCGCCGGACGGTCGGGCAATGCAACACCGGCGCTGCACGCCTGCCTCGACGCCCACCCGCGTGCGGCGGCCGTCACGACGCTGCTCGGCCACCGCCTCGACGTCCCTGATCTGCTGTGCGCCGCCGACGTGCTGGCCATCCCGTCGATCTACGAGGGCACGGCCGGCGCGGCCATCGAAGCCATGGCACTGCGCTGCCCCGTCGTGTGCACCGCCGTGGCCGGGGTGGTGGGGATCCTCAACGATGGACGCAACGCCGTGCTGGTCGAACCGGGCGACAGCCAAGCGTTGGCCGACGGCCTGCAGCGCGTGCTCGACGATCCAACCCTCGCCGAGGCACTGCGCGACGAGGGCGGGCGGGAGTTCGCCGAGCGGTTCACCGTCGAGGCGGCAGCAGCACGCATGGAGCGGTTCTACGCCGGGCTCCTGGAGGCGCAGCGGGCGGTGCGGCCATGAGCGGCTCGTCGGTCGTCGTGGGCGCCCTCGGCTGGCGCCCGGTGGCAGCCGCGGCCGCCACGCTGAGCCGTGGTCGGCTGCGGGTCCTCGCCTACCACGACCTCAGCGACGCGCCGCGGTTCGCCGCTCAGCTCGATCTGCTGGCCGATCGGTACAAGACGGTCACGGGACCGGTCGTCGCCGACTGGCTGGAGGGCCGAGGCTCGCTTCCCGAGCGACCGGTCTGGATCACGTTCGACGACGGCGATCCGACCGTGCTGGACGTCGCCGCCCCGCTGCTCGCCGAGCGGGGCATGACGGCGACGGCGTTCGTGTGCGCCGGGATGGTCGACACCCACACCGCCCACTGGTGGCACGTCGTCGAGCGAGCGGGCGCCCACCACCTGCTGACGAGTGACGATCCAGGTGGTCCGGACGCGGCCGCTGTGACGCGCCACCTCAAGCGGGTCGGCGACGCCGAACGGCGCCGAACGGTCGAGGTGCTGAGGTCCCGGCTGCACGGCGCCGGCGTGACGGCGGATCGTCGCCAGTGGACGGCCGATGACCTCCATGCCTGGGTCGGCGCGGGTCACGAGGTGGGGAACCACTCGTGGGACCACCCGCTGCTGCCCCGGTGCTCGGACGACGAGCAACGACGGCAGGTGGTGCGGGCCCATGAGCGGCTGACGGAGCTGCTCGGGCAGCCGCCGATCTCCTTCGCCTGGCCCAACGGCGATCCCGCCGGCGCCGCGCTGGACGAAGCACGGCGGCTCGGCTACCGCATCGTGCTGACCGCCGACCACCGCCTCTGCCGTCGCCGGCCGACTGCCGACGCGCTGTCCAGGCTGCGCCTCGATGCCGACGCCGACCTCGTGCGGGCCCGGGCGATCGTCTCCGGCGCCCACTCGGCGGTCTTCCAGGTCGTCCGACGGGCCCGCGCGGCGAGGGACCAGCTGCGTCGCCAATGACGCCGTGCACTGATCGGCGCACGGGCTCGAGTCGTCACCCGAGCCCCTTCCTCGCCCGGTTCGGGACGGTCGGCGAGGTCGAGACCCGACAACCCATCCGGACGGGCCGCGCCACACACGGGCGGGAATCAGGGCTCGCCGAGTGGCTGTCGCAGAGCGGCAGGCTGCTGCGAGCGCGCAATACTGCGCCGGAATGGCGAGAACGAATGAACCCTGAGCTGATCTACGACGTCGGCGTGAACGACGGCGCCGACACAGCGTTCTATCTGAGTCTGGGGTATCGCGTGATCGGCATCGAGGCGAACCCCTTGCTGGCCGACCCTCTGCGCGACAAGTTCGCCGCTGAGATCGACGCCGGTCGCTTCACGTTGCTCAACATCGGCGTGGCGGCGACCGAGGGAGAGCTGGAGTTCTGGCTGTCAGATCATGCCGAGTGGTCGTCGTTCAGCCGTGAGATCGCCTCGCGCAACGCCACGACCCACCGAGTGGTCATGGTTCCCACCCGGCTCTTCGCGGACATCGTCGACGAGTACGGCGTGCCGTACTACTGCAAGATCGACATCGAGGGAAGCGACTCCCTGTGCCTGATGGGCCTCACGCCGGAGACAGCACCGCCCTACATCTCCATCGAGATGTCGCACGCCCAGGCCGGTGCCGATCTCGAACTGCTACGGGACCTCCGGTACGACAAGTTCAAGGTCATCAGCCAGCGGACCCGGACGCAGCCAACACGCCTAGAAGCCTGGCTCGGCTACGCGCTGCCGCCGAAATGGTCGAGGCGTGTTCGGCTTCGCATCCGCAATTGGTTGGGCGTGCACTCTGTCGGAGCCTGGAAGTTTGCTGCCAATTCGTCAGGACCTTTTGCTGAGAAGACGCCAGGTAGGTGGCGCTCGTACGGCGCGACCGTGCGTATGTGGCGGTTCTTACGCGACGTTGACCGACGGTATTCGAAAGAGGGAGTGGGCGATTGGTTCGATATCCACGCCTGTAAGGCGATACCGAGAGGCGAAGGTTGAACCACGCCCGTCCGTCTGCCTGCACACCCGGCGCGCGGAGCAACGTGCTCGGGCACCGGTCCATGCCGGGCCGATCCAGCCGCTGATCCGCTACCGCCTGGAGGATCGGCTCGTCGCCCGCAACCCCGCCGCCGACCACCACGCCACCCCCGCGCCGTCGCCCAAGGACGCTGACCGACGTGGTCCACGACCGCCGCCGACATCCATCCCCACGTGCTCGGCAGCATCCTCGAGCGCCAGTCGGCAATCGTCGACCACCAGGTCCGCCAGACCGTCGGTGGGCGCCGACATCGACGTCGTCACCGTCGCCGACCTGGACGGAGCTCGGGTCACCGTGCGCGCCGTCGACGAGATCGCCCGCCACCCGGAGACCGGCAAACTCCTGCCGATCGTGCGTCTCTAGCGACGGCGGATCAGTTCGAAACCGCCGACCGCGGTCGATGAGACTCGCCGCCCATGGAGCACTTCGCGGGCAAGCTCGCCGTGGTCACGGGTGGCGGCACGGGGATGGGGCGGGAGCTCGCGCGTCAGCTGTCGGCAGCGGGCTGCCACGTCGCCATGTGCGACGTGTCTGCCGTCAACATGGCCGAGACCGTCGCCCTGTGCAAGACGGGCGCGCCGGCGGGCACCGTCGTCTCGTCGTTCGCCGCCGACGTCGCCGGCGAGCAACAGCTGATCGCCTTCCGCCAGCAGGTCGAGGACGTGCAGGACACGGACCACCTCGACCTGCTGTTCAACAACGCCGGCATCGGTTGGGGCGGGAGCTTCACCGCGACCCGCGTGACGAGTGGGAGAAGGTGTTCGCGGTCTGCTGGGGCGGCGTCTACCTTGGCACACGTACGTTCCTCCCGCTCCTGCTGGCCAGCGACGCAAGGCACGTAATCAACACGAGCAGCGTCAACGGGTTCTGGGCCACGCTGGCTGGCAACGCCCACACGGCGTACAGCGCGGCGAAGTTTGCCGTGAAGGGGTTCACCGAAGCGCTGATCAGCGACTTCCGCCAGCACGCGCCGCACCTCCAGGCGTCGGTGGTGATGCCGGGCCACGTCGGCACGTCGATCGTCTTCAACTCCGGGCAGTACTTCGGGCGACACCCGAAGGAGCTCGGACCAGACGACGTCGCTGAACTGCGCGAGCGATGGGGCGCGCAGGGTCTCGACCTGTCGGCGGCGTCGGACGAAGACGTCCGCAACGCCATGGTTGCGCTCGCGGAGGGCTTCCGGGACAACGCTCCGCTGTCGGCCCAGCGCGGCGGCGACGATCATCCTCGACGGTGTGCGTGCCGGCGAATGGCGCATCCTTGTCGGCGACGATGCCCACCGGCTGGACGAGCTCGTGCGGGAGTCCCCGACCGAGGCGTACGAGCCGGAGTTCATGGAGCGCCTCTTCCGCACCGGCGTGTTCGGCAACCTCCCCCCTGATCGCCATTGGCGCCAGACGTGCGCCGCGCCCACGCCGTTCCGATCTGGGCGCGAACCGCCGTTCCGCCGATCTGGATCGTTCACCCGGATCCGGGTCTGGATGCGCCCAGCTCGACGGTCACTGGGTTGGCGCGAGCATTCCGCCTACGCTGGTGCGGCGCGCGTTCCGCGCCTTGCAATGGACCCTGTGGTGACTTACGTCGTCGAGCGCTTGTCAGATCATCCGCACGCCGACGTGCTCGCAGCGTTGCGCGCATCGTTCAGCCAACCATTCGCCGACGCGTTCTTCAGGTGGAAGCACCTCGAGGGACCGTGGGGCGCGACCGACGGGTGGGTCGCGGTCGACGACGACGGCATTGCCGGCCTGCTGTGCTGCCTGCCCTGGGCGCTTCGCCGCAACGGCAGAGACGCGGTGGCGTCGCGCCTCGTCGATGGTGGCACCCTGCCTCGTGCGCTGCGGAAGGGAATCTTCGGCGACCTCGTGCGGCATGAGGTCGAGCGCTGCCGTTCGCTTCCCGTTCCGCAGTCGATCTTCTGCACGGCGACGCCCGCGGCGCGCGACTCGCACGTTAAGCGGGGCGCGATCGCACTCGAGCCGCTCCGGCACGGCATCGGCGTCGTGCCGGTGCACCGCGCGCTCGCATCGATCGTCGAGGACGACGCGCTCGACCACTACGTCGCTGAGTCCACGCGGAGGCTCACGACGGCGTGGTCGCCGGGCGCGCTCCGTTGGCGTGTCGATGAGCGCTCCGGGCACCGATACGGCGCGGCTCGGTTGCGCGAGGCCGACGATCCGAACGGCATCGTGTACCGCGTCGGCTCCCGACGTGGGCTGCGGCTGCTCTTCGTGGAAGTTGCGTGGGGGCCGCTACGTGAGCTCGCCGCACTAGCGTCGGCCGTCGGGCTACGCCACGGATGCGTGTTGTGGTCGGCACCGTCAGGGCCGGGCGCGGGATGGCCGATGCGACCCGTGCGCTGGGGCGGCGAGTCGCTCCTGTGTAGCTGGCCATTCTCGACGGAATCGATGGCGAAGCTCGAGGACACCGCGCTCTGGCTGGCAGACGTCGAAGGGCTCATCTGATCGTGCGGGTGCTGTTCGTCTCGCGTGAGGTTCCGCCAGACACGGGGCTCGGGGGGATCGGCTCGTATGTCGTCTCGGCCGCTCCAGGGATCGCCGCGCTCGGTCACGACGTGCACGTCCTGTCGTGCTTCCCCGGACAGCGCCATCGCGACATCGAGGTTGACGGCGTGCTGATCCACCGACGGCCAACGATTCGTGCGCGGGGAGTTCGTCGTCTGGTCGGCAAGGTCGTGGCACTCCGCGTCGAGGCGGCCGCCTCAGCCCTGCTCGAGCTCCGGCGGCTCGGACGATTCGACGTGGTCGAGGTCCCTGATTGGATGGCCGAGGGGCTCCTGGTGGCGGCCCTGCTTGACGTACCGGTCGTTTCACATCTCCACACACCGTTTCGGATCACGAGGGAGTTCGACAGCGAGCCGTGGACGCTGTCGGACCGGCTCGCCGATCGACTTGAGAAGTGGGGGGTCGCTCGGTCGACGGCGGCGACCTGCCCATCTCGGTTGCTGCCGGAAGCGCTTCGATCGCGGCACTGGCTCGACGCTCGCGCCGTCGAGCTGATCCGGTATCCGGTGGATTGGGCCCGCTGGCAGGACGTTGGCGATGTTGCCGGCACGAAGCCGACCGTCGCCGTCGTAGGTCGGGTCGAGCGCCGGAAGGGCCACGCCCTCCTGATCGATGCGATGGCACGGCTCGAAATCGTCGACGCGACGCTGCTGTTCGTTGGCCGCACCTACGACGAAGCCCTCGCGCGGAGCTGGCGGCGCGAGCGGGCCGCCTTGGTGTCACGGTCGATTGGGCCGGCCACGTTGACCGACACACCCTGCCGCGCGTGCTCGACGGGGTTCGCGTACTGGCGATGCCAAGCGAGTTCGACAGTTTCGGCATGGCGGCGACGGAGGCAATGGCTGCCGGCCGGCCCGTCGTGGTCGGCGACACCGTCGGAGTCAGTGAGCTCAGCGGCGACGGCATCGACGTCGTTCGTGGTCGTGATGCCGACGCGTGGGCGGCGGCGCTTCGCCCGTACCTCCTCGACGTGGAGCGAGCTCGGGAATCAGGTTCGGCGGCGCGACGGACCGTCCGGGCGGAGTGCGATCCGGCGACGCTCGCGGCCGAGCGCGTCGCGTGCTACGAGCGAGCTATCGCGACCGCCGCACGGCAGCGGCACGACGCCCTGCTGCCGTCTCCCCAGGCAGCGCCGCTCGTGCGGCAATTGGCGCCTCGCTGGTTCGAGTGGGCTGCCGACGCGGCAGCAGAGGTTCCATGGAAGCACTTCTACCTCGCCACCGCAGAGCAATTGCTCCAGCTCATCCGCCGGGTCCATCCGGAGCTGGAACGTCGTGGGTTGTCCGGTTGGCGAGTCTGCGACCTCGCTGCGACCCCACCGGTCTCCGCCATGCTCGTCGCGCTCGGAGCGAGCGTCGTCCAGGTCGACGTCAGACTGGAGGAACTCGACGCCGCACGGGCTGTGCTCGAAGAGCTCGACCTCCCCTCCGGCTCGCTCGTGTGCGCCGATGCCTTCCGGCCTCCACTGCGCGACGCATCGTTCGACCTCGTCTGGAACTCCGGCTTCATCGAGCACTTCGCCGACCCCGGCTCGATCGTCGCCGGCATGGCTCGGTTGGCACGACCGAATGGCTCGGTGTGCGTTCTCGTGCCGGCGTCGTTCACCGTCCACACACTCGTTGCTCGGCCGTTGGCGAGGCGGCGCGGTGACTACTACTGGGACTGGGTCGGCAAGGAGGGCGACTTCACCGCTCGCTCGCTCGGTGCGCTCTTGTCAGCATCCGGCCTAGATCTCGTCGCGAGCAGCCGCGCCAACCTCCGTCGAAGCCTCCTCGACGATCGGTACGTCCTCAAGCACGCACGACGGCGCCTGCTCCGCCCACTCGTCGGTGCCGCGATCCGAGGAACCGACTCGATCGAGCGGTCGGTTCCGGCGGCGCGAGGGCTTGCGTTCATGGCCGGCGCGATCGGACGGAACCCCTCATGAGGGAATTGTCGCTCTCGATCGTCATCCCGTGCAGGAACGGCGAGGCCGTCATCGGCGCGCAACTGCAGGCGTTGGCCGCCGAACCGCCAGGTGCGTGGGAGGTGGTGGTCGTCGACAACGGCTCCCGAGATTCGACGGCCTCGGTCGTTGAGGCCTCCAAGTCGCTGCTTCCCTCGCTCCGCCTCGTCGAAGCGTCGGACGCTCCCGGGCGGCACCACGCCTGCAACGTCGGCGCACGCGCCGCGCGTGGCGCAAGCCTGCTGTTCCTCGACGCCGACGACGTCATCGAGCGCGGGTTCGTCGCGGCGATGATCTGCGCCTTGGACGAGTGCGAGGTCGCGGTGCCTCGCTACGAGTATCGCGCCGTCAACGAAGGCGTCTCGCGCGGGTTCACCTACCAGGCGGAATACGTTGAGCAGGTCGGATCATTCCTGCCCGCGGGTTCGGGAAGTGGTTTCGGGATGCGCGCATCCGTTTTCGACGCGATCGGCGGCTTCGACGAGACGATGGACTACGCGGAGGACGTCGATCTGAGCTGGCGAGCGAGTTTGGCCGGCCACGGAGTCCAGCTCGTGCACGACGCCGTCCTCCACAAGCGGCAGCGAGGGGACCTGCGTAGCATGTTCCGGCAGCACTTCAACTACGGCGTGGCCATGGTCCGGCTCTACCGCAAGTTCCGCCAGGTTGGCATGCCGCGACGGACCTGGCGCGACGTGGCTGCCGACTGGTGGGCGGTAATCGCCGCAGTGCCGTTCCTCTTCCGCGCCGACGTCCGAGTGCGCTGGCTCCGCCGAGTCGCGCGCGCGTTTGGTCGGCTGTGGGGCAGTGCGAAGTCCGGCACGCTGTACCCCTGAGGCAGCTCATCGACAGCGCGCAACGTCGTCACAGGGCTCGAGCCAGGCTGCCGCTGACGCCGGGATGTGAAGGTGGTGCTGACGTCGTGGCGGGCTGACCGTTCAATCGACGCCGCATCGGCGAGCACATGCACGAGCGCGGCGGCCATTTCCTCCGGATCGCCCGGCGGGACGACCACGCCGCTCCGGCCATCGTCGACCGTCAAGGGCGCGCCACCGACGCGAGTGACGACCGAGGGGCTGCCCAACAGCCAAGCCTCCAGCGGTGCGCTCGGCACGCCATCGGTCAAGCTCAGTAGCAGCAGCACGTTCGCACCGGCAAGCGCAGTCCGCGGCTCGGCGACCGCACCGATCATCCTGTGCCGACCCGGCAGCAGGTGCTCAGCGAGGTCGGCGACTTTGGCCCGCAAACCTCCCGACGCCGATCACGAGGAGCGTCGCCGATGGCATCGACGTCATCGCTTGCACCGCCGCCGCTGGGTCCTTCTCGGGACTGAGCGCGCCAAGGAGCGCCATGACCTCGGCGTCCTCCGAGCACATCACCACGACGGCAGCCGCCCGCCGGAGCAGCACGTCGACCTGCGCCCGACGGCGGCGCAACGGGCGCAGTACGCGGGATCCCAAATGCCGCAGTAGATGAATGAGACCGCCCGACCAGCGCGGCGGCGCACGCGGCGAGCGCCGAGGACCCGTGGGACGGCGATTGCCGCCCTCGGCACGTCAGCGCGGAGTTGCGACAGCGTCCGGAGCGCGGAGGGGCGATTGCCGAGCACGGGGACGTCGAGTCGCGTCGGCGGGCCTCCGTCCCACAGTGCGAAAGCTCGGGCGTCGTCACCCCACTCGCACATCGCGCCGACCCGATCGAGCGCGAACCGCTCGGCGCCTCAGTGCTGTGCCGTCGCGCAGACATGTACCGATCCCACGGCTACGAGGCGGCGGAATCGCCAGACATGGAGCGGGCAACGGGTATGCGGGCACTGACACGGTAGACGGACGCGCCGGCGGGACGCGGACCCGTCAGACCACGACTCTCGGTCACGGGCTCAGCGTTCGCGACGGCCGAGGTGCAGCAGCAGCCAGCCGAGCGTCGCGCCGAGCTCCCTCGCCGCAAGCACGGCACCGCGTGCACACCGCCGCCGAACGAAATGGCCGGCGAAACGGACGATCCGGACTGGGCTGGGGCGGTAGCACTTGCCGCGCGCCCGTTGCGCGCGGGCAAGCCCGCGACCCTCACGAAACTGCCGGCGACACAGCTCCAGTAGGCCGGTGTCGTCGCGCCGGTGGCGGATGACGAGGGCGGGGTCGTACAAGAACGACGCCGGCGACCGCGCGAACCACTCCGTCTCTTCGCCACGTCCCTTCAGGGCTTCGTCGAAGAGCCCAGCGGATTCGATCGCACTCCGCCTGATTGCCATGTTCCCGCCCAAGAGCTCGCCGACGACGCTGAGCTCGTCGGGAGCGAGGCGAGACGCGCCGAGCGCGCAGCTCGCGCACGTTCGAACCCGAGAGTCGCCCGCGTCCTCGTACGGTCCGCCAACGCCGGCGACGTCGAGCCGTGCCGCGAGGTGGCGGGCGATGACCCCAAGGTGCGACGGCGGGGCGAGCTCGTCGTCGTCGAGGAACACGAACACATCCCCACGGGCAGCTGCGATGCCGTTGTTGCGAGCCGCGTTCGCACCCCGGTGGTTGCCGGCCACGTGCCGAACCTGGACCGGCGCATCGCGTTCCAGCCCGGCGACGATGGCCGCCGTGTCGTCGGTCGAGCCGTCGTCGGAGACCACGACCTCCCATCGCTCCCGTGGATAGGTCTGCTGGAACAGGGATCGGACACAGGCATCGAGCCGCGCCGAGCGATTCCATGTCGGGATGATGACCGTCAGGAACGGGGCGTCGATCGTCTCGGGCAAGCCGCGCGATGCTACGGGCGCCTAGCTGCCGGTGAGGCCGTTGGGTGTCGCCGTCGAGGGCGATGCGAACCGTGCGCGACGCGCGGCTCGAGTCATCGAAGGTCGGGACTCAGCTCGTCCGTGCCTCGTGCCAGGCGACGAAACACAGCACCGTCCACCGCGCGTCGTCCCATCGGCGGCGACCCGAGACGTGCTCCGCGAGCGTGCCGGGCGAGCGGCAGACGACGCAACGAGGACCAGACGTTCGCACGGAGCTATCGTCGCGCCGGCGCGTCCGCAGGCCCGCGTGGAGCCTTCGACGAGCTTGACCGAGGATGAGGCCCACTCAACACGCTTGCGGATGACGGACACGCCTGAGGTCGGGCGCGGGTTCGGCGAGCCCATCGTCAGCGTCATCATCCCGGTGCGCAACCGAGTAGAGGTGGTCGTGGCGGCGATCAGGAGCTGCCTCGACGAAGAAGGTGTGCCCCTCGAGGTGATCGTCGTCGACGATGGATCCACGGATGGCACCGCGGCCGGCGTCACGGCGATCGACGACCTCCGCGTGCGCCTGATCCGCCAGCCAGCGCGCGGCGTCACGGCGGCCCGCAACCGGGCCGCAAGCGAGGCGCGGGGCGAGTGGCTGTTGCCGCTCGACAGCGACGACGAGCTCGTGCCCGGAGGGCTGTCTGGCCTGCTCGCCGGCGCCAGAACAGACGTCGATGTGGTGACCGGTGCGCTCGAGCGTGTCGACGCGTGGTCGAGCGATCCGATCGGACCGATACCGCTCGGGCCCGAGTTCGGAGGCGTGACGGCGAACTTCCTGGCCGGGGCGATGCTCATCAGCACCGCTGCGTGGCGCGACGTAGGCGGGCAACTCGAGGACCTCCCGTTCGGCGAGAACACGGAGCTCGGCATGCGCCTCGCCGCGCGCCGCCCGATGCCTCGGCCGGCGCATCGTCGCGACGGAAATCATCACCGCCCGCTACGTGCAGCCCCCAGCGCAGCGACACGACCACACTGCCCGCGCCGCCGCCACCGTGACGATTCTGCGCACAGATCGCGCCCTCGTCGAACGGTCTCGCGCCGCGCTCGGCTACATCGTGGGCGATCGCCGCCGTCCAGTACGCGCGTGGCGGACGCCCCGCCGACGCCATGCGTTGCCAGTGGTCCGCGGCGCGGTCCGAACCCGGACGCCTTCGCCACCACGTCCGCCTGCTCGCGCTCTGCGTTCCGCCACTGCGCCGTCGCTGGTACCGGCGGCTCGTCAGCGACGAGGACGGTGTGGGATCGGGCCGCACCGTCGACCCTCCCGACGAGCAGGCGCCGTTCAGCCGGCTGGAGACCGCCCCACATGGCGGGAACGGCGGCGGTCGGACAACCACCGGTGCACGCGGACCTTCGCCGGGTACAGCAGCTGACGAGCCCGGAAGATCACCCGGTTGAGGTGGGTGTAGCGCAGTCGCGGCAGGCCTTCGGCCTCGGTCCAGGCCAGCCAGTTGGCGGTTTTGGCCGCGTGGCTGCGACCGAAGAACACCCTCGACGGCTCGACGTAATCGACCCCGGCGGCGTCGAGTCGGCGTCTCGTCACGGCGGCGCGGTGGGCCATCGACGGGATCTTCTCGACGTCGAAGTGGACCAGCACGTGGTCGATCCTCGACATGGCGCCGGCATCGAGCAGGTGCTCGAGGACGTCACATTCGGCGCCTTCACAGTTGAGCTTCAGCCACACCGTGTCGTCGTCGCGCAGGTGCTCGTCGATCCACACCGCGGCGTCGATGAACTGGCACTGCTCGACCTCGTCCGTGAGCGCCTTCTCGGCGGCGACGCTGGCGCCGATCGCGCCCGGATCGTGCAGCTCCATCGTCGTCGTTGACGTCCACCACCCGGCAGGGACCACCTCCACGCGGCCGTCGACGAACCGGCGAATCGACGGGAGGCAGGACGACGCAGGTTCGAACGTCCAGATCCGATCGAACCGCCAGCGCGGACGGACGACCTCCTCCAGCGTCTCGCCGAGATGGGCGCCGACGTCGACGAAGACGCGCCGCGGCAAGGGTCGTTGGACTGACGGATGTCCGGCGTTCGCCGGCGTCAGGTCGCCGGGGCTGACGCGGTGTGCCGCCGACGGGCGGTCGCCGCCACGAGCACGCCGCCGACGAGGATGGCACCGGCGCCGACCTTCAACCACGTGTCGGCGCCGTCGGCGCCGGTGGGCGGGAGCGGGACGGTGGTCGGTGCGACGACCGGCGTCGTGGTTGCGGCCGGCGGGTAGGCCTCGTCCGGCGGCGGGTCGTCCGCCGCAGCCAGCCCAGCGGGTACGAGCGCGAAACTCGACGCGGCGATCGCCGCCCCGATCAGCACACGGTGCTTCACCACTGCTCCTCCTGCTGGGCCATCGAACTGCCTCCCTACCTGAACACGGGAAACTGTACCTCATCGGAGCGCACGCGCACGAGCGAACTGTTCGCGCCGAGTTGTACGCAAGCGTACGTAGACGTACATTTTCGGGGTGGGCACCTCGATGACGATCAGCGAGGCACGGGCCGCGCTGCCCGAGGTAGTGCGTCGTGTGGGCGCTGGTGAGGAGGTGACCATCACCCGGCACGGCCAGCCCGTGGCGGTCGTCGTGCGGCCGGACGCGTTGCGCGCTCGGCGTGCCGACGCGTTGCTGGCGGGTGCCGCCTCGGTGCGCGAAGAGATCGATCGCGGGCGGCGCTCCCGGCTGGCAGTCCCAACGATCACCGCGGACCGGGCGGAGGAGTTGGTGGCCGCCTTGCGCCGCGAACGGAACACGCGAGGCCGGTCGTGACCGTCGGGTGAACGCGTTCGACGCCGACGTTCTCATCTACGCCGCGTCGCAGGGACACGAGCTCGGGCGTCGGGTCCGCGCGCTGTTCGCGATCGACGGCGACGCCGAACCTGTCGGAGTCGGCTCCGTGCTGCTGCTCCCCGAGCTCCTCACGAAGCCGATGCGTGACGGATCTCGCGACGAGATCGAATCCGTTGCCTCGCTGCTCAGTCGGCTCGATCTCCGTCCGGTCGATCAGTTCACGGCCGAGCTCGCCACCGTGCTCGGGGCGACCTACCGCTTGCGGGCCGTCGACGCGGTACATCTCGCCACGGCCATCGCCGCCGGCGCCGACCGCTTCATCACCACCAACACGGCCGACTTCCGCCAGTCGATCAAAGAGATCGCCGTGACGACTCCAGCCGACCTCCCCGACCCGCCGGGCGCCACGTGAGTGTGATCATCCTGAACGATCGACCGGCACCAGGACGTCGAGACCGATGCGCGGCTCGTGCGACGCGAGGAGCTGGCGACCGTCGGTGGTGCGCACGTCGACGCGGACGACGTCGGGCAAAACCAAGGGCGGCGATCGCAACGTCAGCCCGTAGTCGGCGCCTTCCGGGAGGGTGCCGGCGAACCCCAGTCGCACCACGACCTCCTCACCCGGGGGGATGTCGACGTACGTCGAGTAGACGTTCCAACCGAGCTCCCGCTCCACCTCCATGCCCACCGATCGGCCGTCGATCTCGGCCAGGCCGAAGTCCCATGGCGAGTACACGGAGAGGTATTGGCGGTTGGTCCCGGACGGCAGCCCGAACGGGTTGCCACCGACGTAGGTCGGCAGGTCGTCCGTCGCATCGTTGGCCAGCCGGATCGTCGCCGTCGCCCGCAGCTCACCCGACGGTTCGTCGACCAGCACCTCGTAGGAGATGCTGCGCCGCAGGTAGGCGTCGAGCTTGTTGGCACCGGCGTTCGTGCTGACCACGGCCAACCCGTCCGGGCTCGGTGGCGGCAGCTCACCGGACACGCCGAGCCCACGCAGGAGCTGCTGGTCGGTGGGATCGAACGACCAGACCGTGATGCGTCCGTCGGCGAGGGCCGGGCCGATCGTGTCGGCCAGCACCCGCGGTCCCGGCAGGGAGCCGCCGAAGACGCGGTCGACCAGCTCGGTCGTCAGGCGCTCCAACACCGCGTCGCGTGCGGCGTCGTCGGCGATGTCGGCGTACTGATCTCGCAGCAGGTAGTCGCGGGCGTTCGAGGCGTCGACGGTCACCGTGCCGGTCGGCGTCTCGACGATGATCGGACCGACGAGCTCGAGGAACCGGGCGATCGAATCGACGTCGACAGCGATCACGCCGTCGACGTCCTGGCCGCCGGATGCCGGGTAGAGCTGGGCGACCACCTCGGCGATGCTCGGCAGGTCGGGGGACATGGTGAAGTTCGACCAGAAGTCGATGGCGACCGGATCGCCGCCGAGGCCAGCGCCGAAGCGCCCGTACCTGGCCAGGTAGTCGTCCGGCCCGTCGAGCGTGGGTGGGTCATCACGCAACCCGCCGATCAAGTCGCTGGTCACCCCCGTGCGCACGACCTCCAGCCGGCCATCATCGGCACTGAGCTCCGCCCACGAACCCATGAACCCGGTCATGCCGCGCACCTCGGCCGGCGTGGTGAACGCCACGAAGTAGGTCCGCGGACCGTTGGCACCGAGCATCGACGGCGCCAGTCGCACGGCGTCGAGCGCCCGATCGGTCTCGCCGACGAGGTCGTCGACCTCGACGGCCAACTCCCCCAGCCGATCCCCGAGCGGTGCGACCAACCACGGCGATCGGGCGTCGTCGACGACGCCGGCGAGTTGACGCAGCGAGTCGTTGGTCGCCGCGAACGGGGTCTCCAGGACCTCGATGGCCGACAGGTCGATGACGCCGTCGACGACACGCAGCGAATCGACGTCGATCTGGGCGACCGACGTCGCTGTCCGGACGGTCAGCGCCTCGGCCTCCCGGGCGAGCCCGGCCAGGGCATCGACGTGCTGGCCGAGGAACGGCACGGCGAGGGCAGGGCGTGCCCACGGCTGGCCGAGCGAGCCCGAGGCGGCGTCCAACAGCTGCGAGCTGCGTTCCAGCTCCTCCGCGGCACCGGTCAGGTCGCCGCTGCGCAGCGCGCTGGCCGCCGCCCGCAGCGAGGCCTCGCCGTCGCGCAGGTCGCCGTAGGCCTGCGCCATGGCGATCACCGCGCCGACCACGGCCAGCCCGACGAGGCCGCCGGCGACGAGCAGCGCCCGGCGCACGTTGCGACGGGCCCAGCGACCGCGCCTCGACAGCCCACTCACCACGATGACCACCACGACCACACCGGTGACGAGGGCGGAGACCCCGAACCGGGTCGGGCTGTCCCACCGCAGCAGCGAGTTGACGATCAGGGCGGCGGCGACGGCTCGGCCCGCCGGAAAGCTGACCCGTCGTGCTCCGATCACCACGCTGACCAGGAACGCTGCGGCGGCAACCACGATCCAGAGCGGGCCGGAGGCGACGAGGACGGCCAACGCCGCGGCCGACGCCAACACCCACCACGGCGCCGAGGCGCCGGCCCACGCGACGAATCCGGCCGTCGCCGCCGTCAACACGATGTCGGCGGGTCGCCACGCCGTCGGCCGCACGTCGGCGAGCGCGGCGCCGATCGCGCTGGCCGCGCTGATCGCCACGACGGCGATGAGGTCGCGCTCCGTGATCCGGTTGCGCCGGATCCGGTGCCGCTGGGAGTGAGCGGAGCCTTCCGGGCTACGCGTCGTCGCCGTCATCGTCCACGATCATGGTGGACGATCGGGACCGGGAATCGTCGGCGTCGAGCGCCCAGTCGGCGGCAACCTCGAGCGACATCGCCGACAGCATCAGCCGACCGTCGACCGAGCACGCCGCCCGCACATCCTCGAAGCGCAGCGGCGGCACGGGCACCTGGCTGATCAGCGGGTGGTTCGGGCGCCGATCGGGCTCGGCCGCTCCGAGCAGCACCTCGTGCAGCTTCTCCCCCGCACGCAGCCCGGTGAAGATGATGGGCACGGACGTGCCGTGCTGTTCGATCAGTCGCTCGGCGAGCTCGACGATGCGCACCGGGTGACCCATGTCCAAGACGAGCACCTCGCCCCGCTCGCCCAGCGCCCCGGCCTGGATCGTCAGCGCGACGGCTTCCTCGGTGGTCATGAAGTACCGCGTGACGTCCGGATCCGTGATCGTGATCGGGCCACCGTCGCGGACCTGCCGCTCGAACACGCCGAGCACGGAGCCCCTCGAGCCGAGCACGTTGCCGAAGCGGACCGACACGTACGGCCGGGCGGTGCGAGCGGCGACGTCGGCGGTCAGCCGTTCGCAGATCCGCTTCGAGAAGCCGAGCACGCAGATGGGGTCGGCGGCCTTGTCCGTGCTGACGTTGACGAAGCGCTCGACCCCGACGGTCTCGGCCGCCTCCAGGACGTGTTGGGTCCCGACCACGTTCGTCTTCCACGCCTCGGGTGGGTGCTGTTCCAGCAGCGGGAGGTGCTTGAGCGCGGCGGCGTGGAACACCACCTGCGGGCGGTGCTGCTGGAAGACCTGGAACACGCGCTCCCGGTCGCGGATGTCGGCGAGCACGAGCGAGGGCGACTCGAGCAGCGCCGTCCCCTCGAGCGTCAGTTCGGTCCCGTGCAGCCCGGACTCGTCGCGGTCGAGCATCACCAGGCTGGCGGGTTCGAAGCGCCGGAGCTGCCGGCACAGCTCGGAACCGATCGAGCCCCCCGCGCCCGTCACCAGGACCCGTCGGCCGCGGACGTAGCCGGCGATCGAGGCCGGGTCGACGTCGGCGGGATGCCGGCCGAGCAGGTCGGTGACCGACAGCGGTCGGATGTCCGACGGCGCGACGTCGCCGAGCAGCTCGGCGAACGGCGGCAGCACGAGGACGCGGATCCCCGACTCGGCGAGCGGCCGCGAGAACGCCTCCAACTGCTCACCGGTGATGTTGGCGATGGCGACGAGCACCGACCTCGCGCCGTGGTCCATCGCCACCCGCGAGGCGGCGGCGCCGTCGCCCTTGACGCGCAGCCCGTGCACCTGCATCCGCGCCTTGCGCGGATCGTCGTCGAGCAACGCCACGGGACGCAGTGGGCTGTCTCGCGTCCGCAAGAGCGTGCGGGCGATCTGGGCGCCGGCGTTCCCGGCGCCGTAGATCACGAGCGGCTCTGAGTCGTCGGCCGACGGACGAAGGTGGCGGTCCTCGACGAGCCGTGCCAGGTAGCGGACCACGGCCGCGGCGACGAGGGCGAGGAAGGCGGCGAGCAGCGGCACCGACCGCGGGACGAACGCGCCGCCTCCGACGGCCACCTCGAACCCGAACGTGATGAGCCCGACCAACCCGATGCACAGCCCGAGCACGCGCACCTCGTCGAAGCTGCCGTAGTGGTATCGCCGGCGGTACAGCCCGAGCGCCAGTCCGAGGAGGCCTTGGGCGACGACGGCGACGGCCACGATGGTCAGCACGCCGGCGACGTTGATCGGGCCGAAGCGGAGGTCGTACCGCAGGAACGTGGCGACAGGGACCGCCACGGCCCAGGCCAGGGCGTCGGCGACGAACTGCAGGATCGGGAACACCCTGCGCAGCGCGACACCGAGGGTCGCCCGCCGGTCGGGTCGCCTCAGCCCGATTGAGTCGTTGGTCATTCGTTTCGCCCGTTCCGCCGTGGAGCTCCGCAGCTCCCCTATCGCCCAGGGTCGGGCAAGTGTAGGACACGGTCGCCGGCGGGCGCCACGGTCGACGTGCCGACGGACCTCACTCGACGAGCACCCACCACTACCGTCTGGCGCCGTGGAGGTCGCGGGTGGTGGGGTGCTGATCGTCGGCGGAGGCGGGCACTCGCTCGTGGTGGTCGACGTGCTGCGTTCCTCGGGGGTGGCGATCGCCGGTGCGCTGACCCGAGAAGGAACGCCGATGGACGGCCTGGCGCGGCTCGGCGTCGACGTCCTGGGCACGGATGCCGAGCTCGCCGAGCGCATCGCCTCCGGTGCACGCGCCGTGTTCGTGGCCGTCGGGGACAACCGCACTCGTCGCCGGCTGACCGCCGCGGTGGTGGCCGCCGGCGGACAGCTCGCCACCGCCGTCAGCCCGCGCGCCGTGGTCTCCGACTCGGCGACGATCGGAGCGGGCGCACTGGTGATGCCCGGCGCCGTGATCAACGCGCTGGCGACCATCGGCAGCGGTGCGATCGTGAACACCGGGGCGACGATCGACCACGAATGCGACATCGGCGAATGCGCCCACGTCGCGCCGGGGGCCGCCCTCGCCGGTGAGGTCATCGTCGGCGAGGGTGCCCTGATCGGCATCGGCGCCAGCGTCACGCCCGGGCGGTCGATCGGTGCCTGGGCGGTCGTCGGCGCCGGCGCCGCGGTCACCCGGGATGTCCCTGACGCCACCACGGTCGCCGGCGTCCCGGCGAAGGTGGTCGGCCCGCCGTGACGGGAAGTGGCGTCGACGACGCCCCGCGCGGTGCTGGTCGTCTGCACGGGCAACCTGTGCCGGTCCCCGCTCGCCGCCGCGCTGCTTGCCAGGGACCTCGACAGCGCCGGCATCGCCGCAAGCGTGGAGTCGGTCGGCTTGGCCGCCCCGATGGGTCGCCCGCCCGACCGCAAGCTGCGCCGTGTGGCCGCCGAGCTGGAGGTCGATGTCAGCGAGCACCTCAGCGCCCCGATCACCCGCGAGCACCTGCGCTGGGCCGAGCTCATCCTGACCATGACCGGCGAGCAGACCGCCCAGGTGCGCACGCTCGATCCGCAGACGGAGCGGCGCAGCGCGACGCTGCGCGCTGCGGCGTGGAGGGCCCGGCTGCTCGCACCGCAGGACGTCCCGTTCGGCAGTTGGGTCGGCCTGCTGACGTCGGACGTGCCGGCCGCCGAGCGGGCAAAGCACGACGCCGCCTACGACATCGCCGACCCCATCGGCGGCCCGTTGCGGGCGTACCGGGCGATGGGCGACGAGGTGGGCCGCCTCGTCCGCACGCTCGTCGACCGGTGGAGCGGGCGCTGAAGCCGAACCGATCGATCAGTTGGCTGCCTGCGGCGGCCGGGCGCGCCGCCGCCGGCGGCGTCGCCGGGCTGCTCATCGGACGGTTGGTCGCCGGAGAGCTCGGCGATCGCCTCGAGGACGCCTGGTGGCCGACCTGGGCCGGCGCCGCCGTGCTCGCCGTCGCCTTCGTCGCCGCGCCGAGCGCCGGGCGCCTCACGGCGCGCGGCCCGGTGGCCGCACTCGGCGTCATCACGGCCGGTGGCCTGTACCTGGGCGTGCCCGAGACGGACCACGTGCTCGGGGTGGCGGTCGGTCTCGCCGTCCTGGCCGTCGCCGAGCTGCGCCACCGGCTGCAGGTCGACACGATCGTCACGATGGCGGTCGACTCGGCGCTGGTCTGGACGGCGGTGCGCGGGGCGGCCAATCGGGAGGGTGCCGTCGTCGGCGGGTTGGCGCTGCTCGGTCTGCTGCTCGTGGCGCCGCTGGTGCTCGCCGGCGGCGGCCGGCGTGAAGGGGGTCAGTGGCGCGCCGCACTGCTCGTGGCCGCGCAGCTGATCTTCGTCGTCGTCGTCGCCCGCAACGGCGCGGTCCGCCCCGACGCCGGCGCGGCCGCCGCCGTGGCCGCCGCCGGCCTCGTAGCATTGACGGTCACCGCTCGCTTCGTCGTCGCCGGTCGCCCATGGTGAAGCGGGCCATCGACCTGGTCGTCGCGACGTCGGCGCTCGTCGTGACGGCTCCGGTCGGGCTGGCCGTCGCGCTCGCCATCCGGGTCGTCGACGGTCCGCCCGTCCTGTTCCGTCACCGTCGCTGCGGGCGCGGCGGGCGGCCCTTCACGATGGTCAAGTTCCGCACCATGCGCGCCGCGACCGATGCAGCGTCGGGTCCGCAGCACGACGTGGCGCGGCTGACCCGGCTCGGCCGGCTCCTGCGCTCGGCCAGCCTCGACGAGCTGCCGACGCTGATCAACGTCGTGCGCGGCGACATGAGCCTGGTCGGCCCGCGACCGCTCCCCGTCGGCTACCTCGACCGCTACGACGACACGCAGGCGCGGCGGCTGGAGGTGCGTCCCGGGATCACCGGCTGGGCCGTCGTCAGCGGTCGCAACCGCCTGACGTGGGACGCCCGCTTGGACCTCGACGTCTGGTACGTCGATCACCGCTCCTTGCGCCTCGACCTGCGCATCATCGCTCGCACCATCGCCCTCGTCGCCCGCCGCACCGACGTCGACCACACCGCCGGGGTCACGATGACCGAGTTCCGCGGCCCAGGCTCGTGAAAACAGGTTCTCAAGCGTTTTCAGGGGTCAAGAATGACCCCGAATCCTCAGGAGAACCGGTAGGCGCGGGCTGGAAGGTCGCCCACCTGACCACCGTCGACATGAGCCTCGAGCTGCTCCTCGGAGCACAGCTCCAGGCACTGGTCACCGCCGGCGCCGAGGCCGTCGGCGTCAGCGCATCTGGGCCGTTCGCCGATCGCCTCGCCGCGCGCGGCGTACGTCATGTCGGCCTGACGACGTCGACGCGCGGCTGGGACCTGCGCGCCGACCTGCGAGCGGCGCGCCAGCTCTGGCAGGTGTTGCGCCGCGAGCGGCCGACGGTGCTGCACACCCACAACCCGAAGCCGGGTCTGTACGGGCGCGTGCTGGGCCGGTTGGCGGGCGTGCCGATCGTCGTCAACACGACCCACGGCCTGTACGCCGCTCCGGACGACCCACCGGCCAAGCGGGTCGCCGTCTACGCCGCGGAGGCGTTCGCCTCCCGCTTCTCGGACGCCGAGCTGGTGCAGAGCATCGAGGACGTCGCCGTGATGCGGCGATGGCGGCTGGCGCCGCGCCGCAGGATCGTTCACCTGGGCAACGGCGTCGACATCGGGCGGTTCCGGCCCGGTTCGCTCAACCCGGACGAGCGGCGCCGGGTGCGCGGTGAGTGGGGCGCCGACGACGCGACCATCGTCGTCGGCACCGTCGGCCGACTCGTCGCCGAGAAGGGCTACCGGGAGCTGTTCCAGGCCGCCGAGACGCTGCCGGCGAGCGTCCGGGTGGTCGTCGTCGGCGGCGACGACCCCGACAAGCCCGACGCCCTCGACGCCGAGGTGCTGCGCCGGGCCCACGCCGCGGGTGTCGTGCAGCTCGGCCAGCGCCGAGACGTCGACCACCTGCTCGGTGCGTTCGACGTGTTCGTGCTGGCGTCGCATCGCGAGGGTCAGCCGCGGGCGGCCATGGAGGCGGCGGCCAGCGGGCTGCCCGTGATCGCCACCGACATCCGGGGTTGTCGGCAAGTCGTCGACAACGAGGTCACCGGGCTGCTCGTGCCCGTCCGTGACGCCGGGGCGTTGGGTGCGGCGATCGAGCGGCTGGCCGGCGAGCCCGGGGTCCGGGCGGCGATGGGCGCCGCCGGTCGCCGCAAGGCGCAGCGGGAGTTCGACGAGCGGGAGGTCGTGCGTCGGGTGCTGGCGTGCTACGCCGAGGTCGCTGCCCGCAAGGGGATCAGCGTGGGGGTCGATCGTCGGTCGCGCCGCCGGCGCTGACCGTTCGCATCCATTCGATCGTCGCCGCCAGACCCGCCTCCAGTGGCGTCTCGGTCACGTCCGGGAAGCGGGCGCGCAGCCGGCTCCCGTCGGCCTGCGAATGCGGCACATCGCCTGGCCGCACCGGCAGGTGCTGGCGAGCCACCGTGTGGCCGAGCTCGGCCTCGAGCATTGCGATCAGCGTCAGGAGGTCGGTGCGCGTCCCGAAGGCGAGGTTGATCGGCTCCGGGTCCGACACCCGTCGCACCACGGCGTCGGCGAGCACGGCTGTCACCGTGTCGACGTAGGTGAAGTCGCGGCTCTGCGTGCCGTCGCCGAAGATCGTGAGCGGTCGCCCGGCCAGCGCCGCATCGACGAACGCCGGCACCACCGCGGCGTAGGCGTGGCCGGCCGGCTGGCGCGGCCCGAAGACGTTGAAGAAGCGGAACGCCAGCGTGTCCAGCCCGAAGCTGTGGGCGTAGGCGTTCGCGTACGCCTCTGCGGCCAGCTTGCTGGCGGCGTACGGCGACAGCGGGCGGGCGGCGAGATCCTCGTGCTTCGGCAGCACCGGGTTGGCGCCGTAGACGCTGCTCGACGACGCCACGACGACGTGCGCACCGGAACGGCGGGCCGCTTCCAGGACGGCGACGGTCCCGGAGGCGTTGGCCAGGTGGCTGGCCACCGGGTCGGCGATGCTGCGCGGGACGGACGGCCGGGCGGCGAGGTGGACGATGGCGTCGATGCCCGTGCTGTGGCGGTCGAGGGCACCGGCGTCGAGGATCGACGCCTCGACCACCTCGAAGTCGGCGCCGTCGAGGTTGGTGGTCGAGCCCGTGGACAGGTCGTCGAGCGCGACGACGCGGTCGATGCCCGGTGTGACGGCGAGCCGATGGCAGAGGTTGGACCCGATGAAGCCGGCCCCGCCCGTGACGAGGACGTGCACGGCGACGAT
>CAVUCK010000019.1:0-444806 GCA_963739975.1 uncultured Acidimicrobiia bacterium | reverse complement strand
CAGCCCCAGACGGCGGCGACGGTCGCCGCTGCGATGAGGCCGACGTTGCGCAGCACGTGGATCGGGCCGAGTGGGCGGTTCGAGCGGGAACCGAAGCAGGCGCACGGTGGGCGGGACCCATCGAGGATGCGCCGCAGCATCACGACGGTGAACGCCAGCAGCAACACGATGGCGGCGATCGCCGGCCACGGCCGCAGCACCGGGACGATCAGGGTGACGCCGATCGCCAGCTCGACGAAGGGCACGACCAGCGCGATCGGACGGGAGACGCCCATGTCGGCCGCCGCCTTCGGCCACGCCGGACCGTCCAGCAACTTGAAGACGCCGGCCCAGATCAACGCCGCACCGACGACGATCGCAGCGATCGTTGCGACCACGTCCATGAGCGGGCGACGCTACCGTCGCCGCAGTGACGGCGGTCCGGGTCCTCTGGTTGACCAAGGGGCTCGGGCCAGGCGGGACGGAGCGGCTCCTCGTCGAGCTGGCCCGGACGATCGATCGCTCGCAGGTCGACGTGCAGGCGGCCTACGTGCTGCCGTGGAAGGACCACCTGACCGGGGACCTGGAGACGGCCGGCGTGGTGACGACGTGCCTGTCCGTTCGCCGCCGTGATCCGTGGTGGCCGTGGCGCCTGCGCACGCTGCTCGGCGACGTCGACGTTGTCCACGCCCACGCGCCGGTCACGGCGGCCGCCGCCCGACTCGCCGCCCGGACGCTGCCGCGCCGGCGGCGACCGGCCGTGGTGGTCACCGAGCACAACACGCAGGGCTCGTACCGCCGGCCAACCCGATGGATCAACCGCGCGACGGGCCGTTGGGATGCGGCGACCTGGGCCGTCACGGAGGAGGCCCGGGCGAGCTTGCGCGGGTCGGCCGCCAAGCGGGCCGAGGTGCTGGTGCACGGGCTGGACGTCGAGGGCATCCGGCACGGCAACGGACGGTCACGACAGCAGATCCGCGACGAGCTCGGACTCGGAGACCACGACGTGGTCATCGCCACGGTGGCCAACTTCCGGGCGCAGAAGGACTACCCGAACCTGCTCGCCGCGGCGCGGGAGCTCGTCGATCGCGACGTGGCGTTCCGCGTGGTCGCCGTGGGGCAGGGCCCACTGGAGCGCGAGATCACCGGCCAGCGCGACGCGCTTGGCCTGACCGACCACGTCGTGCTGGCCGGGTTCCGCCCCGACGCCGTCGACGTGCTGCGAGCGTGCGATGGGTTCGTGCTGGCGTCGGCGTGGGAGGGGCTGCCGGTGGCGGTGATGGAGGCAACGGCCCTCGGGTTGCCCATCGTGGCGACCCGCGTCGGGGGCGTCGCCGAGCACCTCCGCGACGGCGAGGCGATCCTCGTGCCGCCGGGCGACCCGGGCGCCCTGGCGAGCGGCCTGGCCACCATCGTCGGCGACGCCGGGCGGCGGGCCGAGTTGGCTGCCGCGTCGCGGGCCGCGGCCGAGCGGTTCGACATCCGGCGAGCCGCCGCCGTGCTGACCGATCGGTACACCTCGCTCGCCCGTCACGTCGAGCCGTCGCCGGCCGATCGACCCGCAGCTGCACCGCAGCGGGTGGCACGGCCGAGCCCGGAGATCCGGCCGCTCGACGACGGCGATCGTGACGCGGTGCTCGACCTGTTCGTCGCCGCGCTCGGGTGGCAGGACGACGACGCCCACCGCCGCCTGTTCTGGTGGAAGCACGAGACCAACCCGTTCGGACGCTCGCCGGGGTGGGTCGTCGACGACGGCGGCGAGGTCGTCGCCGTCAGGCTGATGATGCGGTGGGCGTTCCGGCGGGGCGGGCGAGTGGTGCGGGCGGTCCGGGCAGTCGATACGGCAACGCGACCCGACCACCAGGGCGCCGGGCTGTTCTCGGCACTGACCCGCGAAGCCGTCGCCGCCTGCCGGGCCGAGGGCGTGGCGTTCGTGTTCAACACCCCGAACGACCAGAGCCGCCCCGGCTACCTCAAGCTCGGCTGGCGCGACGTCGGCCGGCTACCCGCCGCGATGCGGCCGCGGTCGCTCGCACAGTTGCCCGACCTGGCCCGTGGTCGGCAGCCGGCCGATCTCTGGTCCTTGCCACTCGACATCGGCGTCGACGTCGGGACCTGGCTCGACGGCGGCGGGTGGCGCTGGCCACCACCGGGCCACGACGCCTCCTCGACGGACCGTGCGCTGCGCACGGCGCTCGACGCCGACGTGCTGCGGTGGCGGTACGGACTGCCCGAGCTCCACTACCGGGTCGTCGACGACGGTGACGCCGCCGTGATCGTCCGCCTGCGCAGGCGTGGCGCCGGGCGCGAGCTGGTCGTCGCCCAGCGCTTCGGCGCACCGGCGAGTGCCGACCGGCTGGCCGGTGACCTGCTGGGCGACGTCGACGCCACCCACGCCCTTCGCCTCGGCGCATCGAGCCTGCGCCACGGGTTCCTCCCGCTCGCCGGCCGGGGACCTCGACTCACGTGGCGCGCCCTCGCCGACCCCGGCCCTCCCCCGCTGCCCAACTGGCACTTCGAGCTCGGCGACATCGAGCTGTTCTGAACGCTCGATCCGGGCGCGGACGTTCTCGAAATCGGGAACGTCCGCGCCCAGAAGGCCGGTTGAGACGCTCCGCGCCCAGATTTCCACGCCCGTCATCGTCGTGTCGGTCTGCAGGCGGGTGTGTCGAGCGAGTACTTCGAAGTCGACGTCGGCGTGGAGAACGGGAACGTCGGCTCGGATGGCCACGGCGGCGATCAAGCAGTCGATGAGCCTGCGGATCGTCTCGCCGCCTCGGCGGCAGCTTCGAAACAACGCCGCAGCGTCTTCGTAGTCGATGGCTTCCGTCGAGACGAGCGTTGCCCGGGCCAACAGGCCACGCAGGTCGCGGAGATGGTCGTCGCTGCGGGCGCCCGCCAGCACCTCCATCCGGACCGGGTCGCACACGGCGATCTCCCCTGCGAGCAGGGTGTCGACGCGCACGCAGACCGGGCTACCGGTGTCGCGAAGGAACTCGATCCACGCCGAGCTGTCGATGAGGATCATCCGGTGCGGGCGCTGCGCAGTTCATCGAGGTCGCCGTCCCAGCCCGATCCTCGAAGTCGCCGGGCTGCCTCGAGGTCCAACGGTTCAGCGGCCAACGTGCGCAGGGCGAAGTTGACCGCCTCGCGTTTGGTGGCGAGGCGATAGCGGCTCATGACGATCGAGCAGGCCGTGTCATCGATGTCGATGTTGGTGCGCGTGATACACCAACAATACACCTCACGCACGAACTGATTAGCTCGCGGGACACCCAGGCAGACCACAGGAGGACCTCGTGACCGTTGGGCACCGCGTCGCCATGCTCGGCACCGGCTTGATCGGCGACTTCTACACGATGACGCTCTCCGGTCGGCGCAGCAGGGACCGGGTCGAGGTCGTGTACTCCCGGTCGGTCGAGCGGGGGGAGGCGTTCCGGTCGCGATGGGACATCCCGAACGCGACGACGAGCATCGAGGAGGCCGTGAACCACCCGGACGCCGATGTCGTCGTCGTCGGGTTGCCCAACCACCTCCACGAGGAGGCGATCGCCATCGCCGCCGCCGCCGGCAAGCCGGTGCTGTGCACGAAACCGCTCGGCCGTTCGGCCGCCGAAGCGCAGCGGATCGTCGAGCTCGTCGACTCGGCGGGGGTCTTCGCCGGCTACCTCGAGGACCTCGTCTACACGCCGAAGACGATCACCGCGCTCGCCGCCGTCCGTCGCGGCGCGATCGGCGACGTGATGTGGGTGCGCAGCCGGGAGACCCATCCGGGCCCGCACAGCGCCTGGTTCTGGGATGCCGAGCGGGCCGGCGGCGGGTGCATCGTCGACCTCGGCTGTCACTGCATCGAGATCATCCGCAGCTACGTCGGCAAGGAGAACCGCCCCGTCGAGGTGATGTGCTGGAGCGACACGCTCGTGCACCCCATCGATGCCGAGGACAACGCCATCGCCCTGATCCGCTTCGAGAGCGGGGCGATGGGGCAGTTCGAGGTCAGCTGGACGTTCCGCGGCGGGATGGACCTGCGTGACGAGGTGGCCGGGACCGAGGGCACGATCTGGACGAACCACTTCCTGCGCACGGGGTTCGAAATGTTCTCCAGCGGCGAGGGCGGCTACGTGGCCGAGAAGGCGGAGGCCGAGAGCGGCTGGCTGTTCCCGGTCGGCGACGAGGTCGGTGAGCTCGGCTACGTCGAGATGTTCACCGACATGTTCGATGCCGTCGATCAGGGCCGCCAGCCGGTCGAGACGTTCTACGACGGGTACGTCGTGAACGCTGTGATGGACGCCTGCTACCGATCGTCGCGGACCCGGCAGTGGGAGCCGATCGAGCTCGACTGGCGATACGGGGTCACCGAGCGGATCCACCGCAGTGCCCGCAGCGAGGGCGACCTGACGGTGATCAAGGACGAACACCTCCCCGACGGTCGGCGCAAGCTGATCCTCAAGGATCCGGCGACCGGCGAGATCGTCGACCGTGTCGTGTGAACGCCGAATCGACGCCGACTGGGTGGGGCTGGCCGCGGATGCGCTGCTCGAGCGGCTGCTGGCACGACCGGAGCTGCGGATCTGCGTCGCCACGGGGTCGACGCCGCTGCCCGTCTACGCCCGGCTAGCGGCGACGCCCGAGGCGTTCGCCGCGTCGTCCGTGCTGCTGCTGGACGAGTTCGGCGGGCTGCCGGCCGACGAGCCGGAGCGCTGCGACGCCGTCCTGCGGCGGGCGCTGATCGATCGCGTTCAGCCCGCCGCGTACCGGCCGATCGACGTCGATGCCGGCGACCTGCGTGCCGAGTGCGCGGCGGTGGACGACTGGATCGACCACGGCGGGCTCGACGTCACCGTGCTCGGCCTCGGCGTCAACGGCCACGTCGGCATGAACGAGCCCGGCGCACCGGCGGACGGCCGCACGGCGGCCGTCGAGTTGTCCCCGACCACGATCGACGGCGCCGAGCGCTACTTCGCCGGGCGGCACCGCCCGACATGGGGCGTGACGGTCGGCCTCGGCGACCTGCTCTCGGCGGGCGAGGTCTGGGTGCTGGCCGCCGGCGCAGCGAAGGCGGACATCGTCGCCCGCAGCCTCGACGGGCCGGTCACCACCGACGTGCCGGCGTCGCTGCTGCAGCAGCACCCGAACTGCACGTGGTGGCTCGACCCGGTCGCCGCCGTCGAGCTGGGCCGGCTCGGCTGAGGTATCACTCGACGAGATACGGCGCGACGGCGTTGCGGGCGATCAGGAACCCGGCCTTGACCTTCTCGTCGCTGCCCTCGAACTGCCGGTCCTCGTGCTCGACCACGACGGCGTGGTCGTAGCCGGCGCGATACAGCGTGGCGATGAAGCGGTCCCACCGGATCTCGCCGAGTCCGGGCAGTCGCGGCACTTGCCAGCCAAGGCCGGCGGACAGGACGCCGCGCTCGTACAGGCCGTCGCGATCGATCTCCATGTCCTTGGCGTGGACGTGGTACAGCCGGTCGGCGAACTCCCGCACCACCCGCTCGTGGTCGATCATCTGCCACACCAGGTGCGATGGATCGAGGTTCAGCCCGAGCGTGTCGCCGTCCAGGAACCCGAAGACCTCGCGCCACGTCGCCGGCGCGTACATCAGGTTGTTGCCGCCCGGCCACTCGTCGTAGCTGAAGATCATCGGGCAGTTCTCGATGCCGATCTTCACGCCGTGGTCGGCGGCCCGGGCAACGATGTCCGGCCAGACCCGCGTGAACTCCTCGAAGTTCGCCGGCAGCGGCTTGTCCTTGTCGTTGCCGATGAACGTGTTGACGACCGGCACGCCGAGCTTGGCGGCGGCCTCGAGCACCTTGCCGAGGTGGCCGATCACCTCCGCCCGGTGGTCCAGATCCGGGTGCAGCGGGTTCGGGTAGTAGCCGAGGCCGGAGATCTCGATGCCGCGAGCCGCCAGCTCACCGACGAGGTCCTTGGCCTGGTCGTCGGACAGGTTGCCGCAGTCGATGTGCGAGACCCCGGCGTAGCGCCGGCTCGGACCGTCGGCGCGCGGCCAGCACGCCACCTCGAGCATCGAGTAGCCGTTCGCCGAGGCCCACTCGGCGACCTCCAGCAGCGGCGTGTCGGGGAACGCCGCAGTCAGCAATCCCAGCTTCATCTCGTCTCCTCCTGTCTCAACTCCGCTCGACCTTCGTCCAGGTGCCGGACCGCGCCGATGACGCCACGGCATCGCACACGAGCACGGCGTCGTGGCCATCGGCGAACGTCGGGTACACCGGGCGTGTCGCCGGCCGGCCCGCGGCGACGTCGCGATACACGTCGGCGAACAGCCCGCGGAACGTGTCCGGGTACCCCTCGACGTGACCAGCGGGATATGCGGCGGCGCGCGCCCCGGCTGGCGACATCGTCGCCGGGTCCTTCTCGACGACCTCGTTCGGGCGTCCCCGGTGTCCGACCCAGAGGCGCTCGGGATCCTCGGATGCCCACGCCAGCGTCGCCGTGGCGCCGGCGACCTCCCATTCCACGGTGTTCTTGCGGCCCGCCGACACCTGGCTCACGGTGCAGCTGCCGCGCCCGCCGTCCTCGTAGCGCAGCAGCAAGCCGGCGGCGTCGTCGCTGGACATGTGCTGGCGGACCCGCTCGCCGTCGGCGCCGACGGGCGCCGCGCCGAACGTCTCGACGTCGCCGACGGGGTGGTTGCGCTCCGTGACGAACGTGTGCAGATCGGCGAGCACCTCGACGATGGCGCGTCCGCTGACGAAGCGGGTCAGGTCGAACCAGTGCGACCCGATGTCGGCGACGGCTCGCAGCCGGCCCTGCCGGGCGTCGTCGAGCCGCCAGTTCCAGTCGGTGTCGAGCAACAGCCAGTCCTGGTGGTACCGGCCCGTGACGAACCGCGGCTCGCCGATCGACCCGCCGGCGACGAGCGCCGCGGCGTTCTGGTTCTGCGGGTAGTAGCGCAGGTTGAAGCACACGGCGTTGACGACGCCGACGTCCGCAGCCATGGCGACCAGCTCCGCCGTCTCCGCAGCGGACGTGCCGAGCGGCTTCTCGCACACCACGTGCTTCCCAGCGGCGAGCACCGCCCGCACGTGCGCGGCGTGGAGGTGGTTGGGGCTCGTCGACGTGCACGACCTGCACGGCCGGGTCGGCGACGAGCGCCTCGACCGTGTCGACCACCGGCGGCAGCGGGCTGGTCGCCGCCTTGGCCCGCGCCCGCTCCGGCGTCGATCCGACGATGCCGACCACGTCGAGCCCGAGCCGGCGCAGCGCCTCGGTGTGGGCGACGCCCATGAACCCCGTGCCGATCACCCCGATCATGGCGTTCCCCGGCCACACCACCTGCTGCCTGCGCAGTGGCTTGCCGCTCCCTCGCTGGCGCTCGGTCGCTCGCATCGGAGCACATCGTTCATCGCTCGCCCTCACCCGCCTTCTGCCCGGTCAGCCGCACGTACATCCACGCCAGCGCCAGCACGATCCCGCCGTACAGCATCTGGCGCACGGCCTCGCTGACGTCGATGCGCAGCAGCAGCCGGTTGAGCACCGTGAGGATCAGGGCGCCGAGGATCGTGCCGGCGTAGCCGCCGGTACCGCCGAGGATCGACGTGCCGCCGATCACCGTCGCGGCGACGGATGGCAACAGGTAGCTGTTCGTCTGGTCGACGCCGACGGAGCCGGTGGCGCCGGAGAACAGCAGCCCCCCGATGGCGGCGAACAGTCCGGCCAGCACGTACACGGCGAGCAGCACCTGCCACACCCGCACACCGGCCAGGCGGCAGGCGATCTGGTTGTCGCCGACGGCGTAGATCATCCGCCCGAGCCCGGAGGAGCGCAGGCCCCACACGAGCAGCACGGCCACCACGAACCACACGACGAGGTTCGCCGGCAACGGACCGATGAGGGTGCCGGAGCCGATGTCGCGGACGACGTCGAGCACGTTCGTCGATCCGGCGAGCCAACCACGCAGCCCGACGGTGACGATGCCGAGCAGGACGCTGGCCATGCCGAGCGTCATGATCAACGGGTTGACGCGGAACACGCCGATCGCCAAGCCGTTCACGAGGCCGACCAGGAGCCCGATTCCGAGCCCCATCGCCAGCGCCGCCACCGGGCCTCGGCCGCTCTGCGTGGCGGCGACGTACGCGGCGAGGTTGGCGGTCATGGCGATCGACAGGTCGATGCCGCCCGTCAGCATGCACAGCGTCTGGCTGGCGGCGAAGATCGCCAGCGGGCAGGCGAGCAGCAGGATCGAGCGGATCCCGCCGGTCGTGAGGAGGCTGTCGTCCTTCCACACGGTCACGGCGTAGAGCACCGCGAACACGCCGATCAGCACGATCGTGGGTTGCTCGACGAGTCGCGTTCGCCACCCAGGTCGCTGCGCCTGCTGGACCTTGGCGGCGACGACGACCTCGGCGAGGTCGTCCGGCGGGAGCTCGGCGTCGGGCACGTCGGTCAGCTCGTTCGTCACGCCGACCGCCTCCGGGTCTGCAGCAGCCCTGCGACGAGCACGACGAGGATGATGATCACGCCGCGTGCGGTCTCGGCGTTGCTCGGATCCCAGCCGAGGCCGAGCATGATCGCCGGGATCAGCGTCAGGCACAGCGCAGCGAGCACCGGCCCGACGAGCCCGCCGACGCCGCCCGTCAGGGCGACGCCCCCGAGCACCGCGGCGGCGACGCTGTTCAGCGTGGCGTTGGTGCCGATCGTCGCCCGCGGCTCGCCGCCCCCGGTGGACGCGGTGATCACGAGCCCGGCGAACCCGGCCAACAGTCCGCCGATCGAGTAGGCGACGACACGGGTCCTGGCGATCGGCACGCCGGAGAGGAACGCCGACTTGCGGTTGCTGCCGACGGCATAGATCGCCAGCCCGAGGCGGCTGCGCCGCACCGGGAGCCAGACGAGCAGCAGTGCACCGATGATCCAGAGGATCGACGGCCACGGGTTGGACAGCCCGCCGGCGAGGATCTCCTGGAAGTCCGGGGACGTCCCACCGCCCGGCCGCCCGATCACCCACAGGGCCAGGCCGGCCAGCACGAAGCTGGCCGCCAGCGTCACGATGATGTCGGGCACGCCGGACGCCGTGATGATCAACCCGGACAGCGTCGACAGTCCGACGGTCACGGCGAGCACCCCGATCGCGATGAGCAGGCACGCGCCGAGGCTCTTGTCCTCCATCCACAGCGCGGAGAGGCAGTTGGCGAGCACCATCATCGACCCGATCGACAGGTCGATGCCGCCGGAGATGACGATCACCGACTGGGCCATGGCGAGGAAGGCGAGCGACATCGTGCCGGCCGTGATCGTGCGGACCTCGAAGTTCCCGAACTGGGGGAGCTGCGAGACGCGCCACACGAGCAGGACGACGAGCAGCACGCCCACCCCGACCGTCCAGCCGTGTCGGCGGGCGAGACGGGACAGCCGGCTGGACGGTGCGGGCAGGCGTGATGGCCCCGTCGAACTCGGGCACGACCGTGGTCACTGGTGCACCATCGAGTCGTGCGACGGGTGAACGGGAGCCGGGCTCACGATGCACCAGTGCCCAAAAGACCGTGATGATGATTCGCTCGCTCGAAGACTCGCTCGCTCATTCCGCGCCCTCGACGAGCCCGTGCGCCGCGCTCAGCAGCGTGTTCTCACTGGCGTCGGCCGGCAGCTCGGCGACGATCCGCCCGCCGTGCAGGACGGCGGCGCGATCGCACACGAGCGCCACCTCGCGCAGCTCGCTGGTGAACATGATGATCGCCGCGCCCTCGTCGGCCAGCGCCCGCACGAGGTCGTAGACCTGGTGCTTCGTGCCGACGTCTATGCCGCGCGTCGGGTCGAAGAGCAGCATCACGCGCAAGCCGGGAGCAAGCCAGCGGGCGATCGTGACCTTCTGCTGGTTGCCGCCGGAGAGGCGGCGCACCTGGCTCGCCGCGCGGGTGTCGATCGACAGGCGCTCGACCGCCTCGTTGACCCGGCGCCGCTCGGTACGGCCGTTGATCGGCGCCCACCTGACGACGCGGTTGTACAGCGGGGCGGCGATGTTCTCGCGGATCGGACCGTTGGGGCAGCAGGGCGTGCAGCCGGTCCGCAGGGACGAGCACGACCCCCTTGCGGACGACGTCGTACGGGTGGTGCGGCTTGACCGGCGTACCGTCGATGCGCAGCTGGCCGCGGTCGGGCTTGCGGTTGCCGGCGAGCAGATCGAAGAGCGTCTCTTGGCCCTGCCCCTCGAGGGCGACGAGCCCGAGGACCTCACCGGGACGGACCGCCAGCGACACATCGTCGAGCTGCCGCCCGGCGCCGAGGTGCTCCGCCTCGAGCACCGGGTGCTCGCCGATCACCGAGGTGGCGGCGCGGGCGCGGGCCTCCTCCCGGACGAGCGTCGCCGCCTCGCCGAGCATGGCGGCGACGATCTGCGCCTCGCCGCCCTCGCCAGGGACGAACGAGGCGACGTCGCGACCGTCGCGCAGCACGGTGCACATGTCGCAGTGCTCGCGCACCTCGGCGAGGCGGTGGGAGATGAACAGCACAGAGCGGTTGCGCTCCTTCCACCGCCGCATCACGTCGAAGACGCGGTCGGAGAGGTCGGGCGGGAGCGCCGCGGTGATCTCGTCGAGCATCAGCAACTGCGGGTCGAACGACAGCGCTCGAGCCAGGTCGAGCAGGCGCAGGAACGGCAGCGGCACGTCGCGCACCTGCTCGCCGAGGTCGAGTCCCTCGAGGTCCATGTCGGCGAGGTGCTTGCGGACCGTACCGACATCGGCGCGGGTCAGGCGGAGGTTCTCCAGGACTGTGAGGTCCGGCGCCATCGCCGGGTCCTGGTAGACCGGAGCGAGACCTCGCGCCAGTGCGTCACCGGGCCGGCGGAACGAGACCACCTGGCCCTGCACGGTGATCGTGCCGGCGTCGGGCCGCAGGACGCCGGTGAGGAGCTTCACCAGGGTCGACTTCCCGGCCCCGTTCGACCCGAGCAGGGCGTGGACCTCGCCCGGTTGCACGGCCAGGTCGACGGCGCGCAGCGCGACGACGGTCCCGAACGCCTTGCCGACGGCGGTCGTCTGGAGCAGCGGGCTCATGTCAGTGGTGTCGAGGGGGCCGGGCGGCCCGGCCCCCTCGACCAGACGTCACTCGCCCGGGCCCTTGCAGTCCAGCAACTGCTGGGGCTCGTAGTTGGTGTAGCCCTCGATCGTGACGGCCGAGCTGAACATGTCGTCACGATCGGGGAAGTAGTTGGCCTCGAGCTCCGCCTGGTTGGACTCGAGGTCCCAGACCTCGGGCGTCAGCAGCGTCGTCTGCTCCGGCTCTTCCCCGTTCAGTGCCTGCAACGCGATCGCCGTGCCGACACCGCCGATCACGGCGGGGTTGGTGACGGCGGCGCCGGGCGCGCCGTCGAGCAGCTGCTTGACGAACCCGTTGTTGTCGGCGCCGACGACCGGGACGGGCTCCTTGCCGACCGTCTCGAACGCGTTGACGACCGTGTAGTCGATGCCGGACGTCCAGATGCCGTCGTAGTCGGCCGCGGTGAGCTCCTGCACGGCGATGTCACCACCGACGGTGAAGTCCCAGTCCGTGAAGACCTCCTTGACCTCGATGTCGGGGTACTCGGCCATCACCTCTTGGAAGCCGGTGTTCCGGTCGGTGTCGGCCGGCACGCCGTCGATGCCGCGCATGTACAGGACGCTGCCTTGCCCACCGATGGACTCGGCCAGCCATTCGGCGCCCAAGCGACCGTAGGCCACCTGGTCGTTGCTGGCGACGTAGGCGCCCTCGGCGGTCACCGCCTGGTCCACGGCGACGACCACGATGTCCTGGGCGATGGCCTCTTCGATCACCGGGTTCAGCTGCTCGCGGTCCGATGGGTTGACGATGATGGCGTCGACGCCCTGCGAGATCAGGTTCTGGAGGTCCTGGATCTGCTCGGTCGGGCCGCCGTTCTTGGAGATCGCGATGACCTCGCTGACGTCGCCGCTGGCCAGCGCCTCGGCCTTGACGGCGCAGATCATCTCCTCCCGCCAGCCGTTGCCGGCGAGCGTGTTGCTGACGCCGATGACGTAGTCACCGCCGCCGCCACCGCCACCGCCGGCGTCGGTGCCCGCCGAGGTCGCCTCGCTGCCCGCCGAGGTCGTCTCCGTGCCCTCGGTCGTGTCAGGTGCGGCGCCACCGGCGGTCGTGTCGGCGCCGCCTTCTGTCGTCTCGGCCGCGGCCGTCGTCTCGGCGGCGGCGGTGGTCGCCGCGGCCGCGCTGGTCGCCGGTGCATCGGTGGCGTCCGCGCCGCCGCCGCCGTCGTCGTCGCTGCCACAGGCGGTGAGCGTCAGTGCCGTCACCGCGAGCGCGGCGAGGCCCGTCCTCTTCTTGATCATGTGTCGGGTCTCCTTTGCTTGTGCCGGAGCCGCTCCCCGGCGTCTCCTCCCCCTGGTCCCCCAAGAGATCTCGGCGGGTGGTGCCCTGACCCTACGACACTTCTGCTTGTTGTCAAGCAGAAGTGGGGCTGGCAGAGCAGAAGGGGTGTGTGTTTCACTCTGTCCGGTGGAGGGCGTCGGCACGCTGCTGCAACATCTCCGCGATGGCGTGCCGCGCACGCGCCGCCAGCTCGCCGATGTCACCGGCCTGGGGCGCTCGACCGTCGCCCAGCGCGTCGACGCACTGCTGGCCAGCGAGCTCGTCGGCGCCGCCGGCGAAGCGAGCTCCTCCGGCGGGCGCCCACCGACCCAGTTCGCCTTCAACCCGGCCGCCCGCGTGGTGCTCAGCGCCGACGTCGGGGCGACCCACGTCCGCCTCGCCGTCGCCGACCTCGCCGCCACGATCCTGACCGACGAGGGGGCCGACCTCGACGTGGCGCTCGGCCCGGAGGCCGTGCTCACCTGGGTCGTGGAGCACGGCCGGGCGCTGCTGGCGCGCGTCGGGCGCCGACCGAACGATCTCGCCGGCGTCGGCATCGGCCTCCCCGGCCCGGTCGAGTACGCCACTGGTCGCCCGACCAACCCGCCGATCATGCCGGGCTGGGACGGCTTCGACGTACCGGGGTTCGTGCGCACCGCGCTCCACGTCGACGTCGTCGTGGACAACGACGTCAACGTGATGGCGCTTGGGCGAGCATGCCCGCGGCTTTCGCCACGTTGCCCATCTGCTGTTCGTGAAGGTCGCCACGGGGATCGGGAGCGGGATCATCAGCGACGGCGAGTTGCGGCGCGGTGCCCAGGGGGCGGCGGGCGACCTCGGCCACATCCAGGTCCCCCACGACGTCGATGCGGTGTGCCGGTGCGGCAACGTCGGCTGCCTGGAGGCCGTCGCCAGCGGCGCCGCGGTGGCCGCCAGGCTGGCGGCGATGGGGATCGACGCGGCGTCCAGCCGTGACGTCGTGGCGCTCGTCCGTGCCGGTTCGGTGCCGGCGACGCAGCTCGTGCGGGAGGCCGGCCGGACGATCGGCGAGGTGCTGGCCAGCGCCGTGAGCCTGCTCAACCCGAGCGTGATCGTGATCGGAGGATCGCTGTCGCAGGCCGGCGACCCGCTGCTGGCCGGCGTCCGCGAGGTCGTCTACCGCCGGTCGTTGCCGCTGGCGACCGGGCGGCTGCAGATCATGCCGGCCAGCATCGGCGACCTGTCCGGCGTGGTCGGTGGCGCCGCCCTCGTGATCGACCACGTCCTGTCGCCGGCCGCCGTCGACCGCTTCGTCGAGCTCGTCGGCTGACTGCGGACCAGCACCAGGTCGATCAGGGTCTGGTGCCGCCAGGCGGGCTGCGCCGTGGCCAGCCCGAACTGTGAGTCCACGCAGCGGACCTCCGCCGTTCGCGCTCACCGTTCAAGCCATCGGGCGGTCGAAGGCCGCGAAGTGTGAGTAGAAACAGCACCAAATCGCCCCGCCAGCTCACACTTCGAGCGCGATCGCCCCGCGTGGCCGCGCCTCTGCCCTTCCAGCGCCAACAACCGTGATCATCGAGCCTGCCCGTCGTCCGGTTGCGGACCGCAGCTAGGTCACCCCTTGGAATTGGTCACCTAGAGATTTCTGCAAGGACCCGCGTCGCGCTCCCTCTCCCCTGCGTCTCGACGAGGAGAGGAAGGCCACCATGTCCACGATCACTCGCACCCGGCTGCTGGCGACCGTGCTGCTGGCGGGCCTGGCCCTCGCCGGCAGCGCGGCCGGTGACGCCAACGCAGCTGACCGGCCGGCGCAGCGTGGTGACGTCGTCCTCGACGACTTCACACCGCCGCGCCCAGCACGTCGCACCGGCGAACTGGCGACAGCGCCCAGCACGAACGACGGCGTCGACGACCGCCACGGCGCGGCCGACGACGTGGCCAGCGCACCGGCGCCGGATGCCGCCGGCCCCAGCGGCCCCGACGACCTGAAGGGCGGTCCGGGCTGCTCGATCCAATGCATCACCAGCGGCGTCGCCTACGCCCGCGGGGTCGGCGCCGAGCTCGTCGTGCACACCGACACGTCGGCACGCATCTGGATCATCGTGTGGAACGACGACGGGTACCACGAGATCGCCGACAGCGGCGGCCTGACCCAGTCGTTCTCCCTGCTGCTCGACGACCTCGATCCCGGGTCGACCTACTCGGCGATGGCGTCCGCCGAAGACGGCGCCGGCTATGCGTCGAACGCTGACGGCAGCTTCACAACGCTGGAGCGCAACGTCGAGATCACGTTCGGCCCAGCCAACGTGTACGAGGCGCCCTTCACGAGCGACGACTTCGGGGTGAACTTCTGGGCCAACGGCGCCTGGATCGACGAGGACATCGGCACCGTCGAGATCGACGGCACCACGCTCGACCATGGGCTGCCTCCCGTCGAGCTGCACGACGTCGACCGCCACCTCGACCTGGCGATGCGGGTCTCGCAGTCCGACGACGCACCGGACATCTGCGAAGCCGTCCCCATCGAGCCGGAACCCACCAGCGGTCAGGTCGAGTGCACGACGTGGGCGTCCGCCCTGCTGGAGGACGGGGACCTCGACGACCGGCCAGCCTCCGCCACCTCGTGGACCCAGCACACGCTGCAGCGCACGTTGGTGCTGCCCGGCGGCAACGCCTTGCCGGGCGGGTACGGCAGCCCGCTGCAGTTCAACGTCCCGGTGACGCTGCACGTCACCTACAGCTGATCCCGTACATCCACACCAGGAGGTCGTGATGACCGTCGCACTGTTCACGCCGGCGGCCCTCGCCCTCACCGGGCGTTGACCGCCCGTCAGTCACGGATGGGTGCGCATGAGGCCGAGCGGCGCGCCGGGGCGATCCGCGAAGCTTGTCCCCGCACGGCGAAGGACGTAGCTGATGGAGACCCGCACCGACGCGCAGCTGGTCGCCGCTCACCTCGGGGGCGATCAACAGGCACTGGCCGGGATCTACGACCGTCACGCCGCCGCGCTGTACGACACCGCAGCGGCGATGCTGCGCGACCGCGACGAGGCCGCCGACGCCGTCCAGGACGTCTTCCTCGTCGCCGCCGAGCGGATGAGCCAGCTGCGCGAGGCCAGCCGGCTGCGGGCCTGGCTGTTCGCCATCCTGCGCAACGAGGTCTACCGCCGCAGCCGGCAGCGTCGCCGGATGCGGCCGACGGACTTCTCGGCACCCGGAGCGGTCGCGGTGGTCGCGCCGGATGATCCGCGCGCCGAGGGCTCCGCCGCCGTCGCCACCGAGCTGGCCGAATCGGTGCGTGCCGCCGCCGGCGGCCTGGACCAGCGCGACCAGCTGGTCCTGGAGCTCAGCGTGCGCCGGGGCTTGGCCGGCGCCGACCTGGCCGCGGCGCTCGGCGTGACGCCGGCCCAAGGACACGTGCTCGTGCACCGCATGCGCGAGCGGGTGTCGCGCAGCCTCGACGCGCTCGCCGTCGCCCGGACCGGGCGCAAGGACTGCCCGGCGCTGGATCGCCTCCTCGCCGGCTGGGACGGCGAGCTGACCGTGCTCATCCGCAAGCGGGTCGCTCGCCATGTCGACGACTGTCCGACGTGCGGCGACACCAGGCGCCGCTTCGCCGGGCTGGTGCTGTTCGCCGCCGCACCGGCCATCGCCGCCCCGCCGGCGCTGCGGGCGCTGGTGCTCGAACGGGCGGCAGCCGGTGAGGTCTCCGAGGGTGCCCACGACTTCACGGCGGACGACGGCTTTCCCGCCATGGTGCGCACGCCACGCCGCGGCCTCGTCGTTGCGATGCTCGGTGCGCTCGTGGCCGTCGCGGTCCTCGTGACCGCCGGCGTCGTCCTCAGCCGCGGCGGCGCCGACGAACCGTCGACGGTCCGCTCCCCGCCGGCCGTCGCGACCACCGCGACCACCGCACCGTCGGCCCCGTCGACCACGACGGCGGTCACGACCACGGTCGCGCCCACCACGACGGCGACCACCACGACGTCGACCACCACGACGGCGACGACAACGACGCCGACCACCACGACATCGACGATCACGACATCGACCACCACGGCGCCGCCGCCACTACCCCCGCCGCCCGAGCCGGGCCGGATCGGCCTGTCGACGGACGTGATCGACCTGGGTGCCGAGTCGTCGTCCGGCGCGGTGACCGTGACGAACACCGGGGGGAGCGTCGTGACCTGGGGCATGGAAGATGATCCGGCGCCGTTCACGTGGGAATCGGCGACGTCGTCGCTGGCCCCGGGTGAGGCGACGAGCATCGTGTTCGCCATCGACCGGTCATCGCTGGCCGAGGGGACGGTCAGCCGAGGCGTCACGATCACCGCCGACGGCGAGGGCGGCGGGCCCGTCGAGGTGCGGGCGGGCGTCGAACGGGCACCGCAGGTCCGCATCGTCGCCACGCCCGCCCGGCTGACCTGCCCGGTCAGCACGCCGCCGTTCGTCAACGCGACCGTGGCGGACGAGTCCCCCGTGTCGTCGGTCGTGTTGTCGTGGACCGGGCCGCGCTCCGCCGGCAGCGGACCGATGCGCCAGGGTGCCGACCGCTGGACCGGCCGACTCGACGATGAGCTCGTCGACGGCAGTTGGTCCTACGCCGTCACGGCGACCGACGACCGCGGCAACGTCGGCACGGCCGACGGCGTGCTCCTCGTCGAGGGCTGCTGAAGCGCCGTGACCCACGACCGCGACCACCATCTGGGCGCGGAGGTTCTCGATTTCGAGAACCTCCGCGCCCAGAAGGCCTATTGAGAATCTCCGCGCCCAGTTCGGGAACGTTCGAGGATGACGGTGGTGCGGGGGGCGACGTGGTAGCAGCCGTCGATCACGGGGGCCGCGGCCGGGTCGACGACGTCGTCGGGCGGTGGGAGCGACGTGTCGACGACGCGCTGCCACGGACCGTCGTCGACCACATGGGCAACGTCGACGTCGATCGGCTCCCACCACGCGTTGGCGACCACGAGCAGCCCGCCGACCTGCCAGGCCAGCACCCGACCCTCGCTCACCTCGTTCTGCACCAGCTGCGGGGTCAGATCTGACACCAGCGTTGGCAGCGAACGCGGGTCGGGGTGGGAGAGCTCGGGGTGGCGGGCGCGCAGCGCCAGCAACATCCGCACGAAGCGGGTCAGGTCGGCGAAGCGCTCGGCCCGCGCCCAGTCGACCCACCAGGTCTCGTCGTCCTGGTTGTAGGCGTTGTTGTTCCCACCCTGGGTGCGGCCGAGCTCGTCGCCCATGGCGAACATCGGGACGCCGCGGGCCATCGCCAGGAGGCACCACGCGTTGCGCAGCTGACGACGACGCAAGGTCATCACCTCGTCGGGCACGCCGTCGTCGCCCTCCCACCCGCAGTTCCACGAACGGTTCTCGCTCGCCCCGTCGGTGCCGCCCCACCCGTTCGCCTCGTTGTGCTTGTGGTCGTAGGCGACGAGGTCGTACAGCGTGAACCCGTCGTGGCAGGTCAAGAAGTTCACGCTCTCCGACGGGCGGTCGAACAGGTCGGGGCTGCCCTGGATGCGCTGGAGCAGCGCCGGCGCCATGCCGGGTTCGCCGCGCAGGAACCCGCGGACGTCGTCGCGGAACCGGTCGTTCCACTGCATCCACCGGTCGCCCGGCCACCCCCGGCCGAGCTGGTACGTGCCGGCGGCGTCCCATGGTTCGGCGATCAACAGCACCCCGCGCCGGCGGGCCCACTCCCCGATGCGGGCGATGAGGCCGGCGCTGCGAGCCAGAACCGACGCCAGGTCGAACCGGAAGCCGTCGACGCCGAGGTCGGCCAGCCGGTCGAGCGACCACAGCACCAGCTCCTGGGCGACGGGCGACTCGGCGTCGACGTCGTTGCCGCATCCGGTCGTCTCGACGTAGGAGCCGTCCGGCCGCAGCCGGTAGTACGCCGCATCCGCCAGGCCGCGCAGGCTGTACGTCGGCCCGGCGGCGTCGACCTCGGTCGTGTGGTTGAACACGACATCGAGCCACACCTCGATGTCGAGCTCGTGCGCCGCGGCCACGAGATCGGCCAGCTCGGCGGCGGCGTCGGCACCGGCGGCCGATCGATGCTCGACGGCGCCGACGGCCAGCGGCATGTAGCCCCAGTTGCTGCCCTCCTGGGGATCCTGCTGGTGCACCGGCAGCAGCTCGACCACGGTGACGCCGAGTTCGGCGAGGCGCGGCAACTGGCCGATCATCGCGGCGAACGTTCCCGGCGCAGGTCCGCCGGCGCCGCGGGTCAGCCCGCGCACGTGGGCCTCGTACACGACGAGCGGGCGCCTCGACCGGCGGGCCGGCCGTGGCGGCGATGGGTGGCGAGCCACCGCCAACGGACCGACGTGGGGTCGCCCGGCGCTCGACGCCGCCACCCGGTCGTGCGTCGCGGCGAACACGACGTCGAGGGCGCGCGGGTCGAGCAGCACCTTGGACGGGTCGAACCGTGGACCGTCGCCGTCGGCAACCAGCCCGTAGACCGTCCCCTCCGGCACCGACCCGACCCAGTCGTCGCCCACGCGCGCCAGCGCCACCGACTCGCCCGACTCGACGATCAGCACGTGCACGGAGGTGGCGGCTGGAGCGGCGACGCGGACCTCGACGTCAGCCATCGTCGACGACGAAGCCGCGGACCAGAGCGTTGCTGCCGATCGGCGCCACCGCCTCCCAGTCGAAGGCGTCCAGTTCCGTCGTGCGCGATCGCAGGCTGACCATGCCGTGCTGGAACGCCCACAGCGCCATCGCCACCTGGAACGGCTCGCGCCGCGCCATCATCCCGGCCACCATCGCCCGCTCGACGCGGCCGGCGAGGTGGCCGAGGGTGGCCAGACCGACTTCCTCGGCCGCCACCGACGGCCGGTACCCGGGCACCACCCGGTCGAACATCAGCGAGTAGTACGTCGCGTGTTCCTGGGCGAAGCGCCGGTACGCCGCGCCGCAGCGCTCGAGATCGGCGAGCGGGTCGTCCGTCGTCGGGGCCTGGGCCATCGCCGCCCGCAACCGGTCGAAGCCGGCGACGAACAGCTCGTCGAGCACGCCGTCCTTGCCGCCGAAGCGCGAGTAGACGTTCATCGTGCTGACCCCGGCGGCGGCGGCGATGCGGCGCACGCTGAGGGCGCCGGGCCCTTCGGTCGCCAGCAGGTCGTGCGCCGCGGCGAGCAGCGCTTCGCTCGTCTCGTCCGGGCGAGCGGCGGTGGCGGGGCGGCCGGCCATGGCCTCGCCACCGTAGCGAGCGCCTGCTGTGCCACTCGTCATGTGGCCAAGCCTACTACGGTGTGATAACACTGTCATCACACCGTTTGACGCCGTCGCCCCGTTGACCCTTCCCACTCCCCATGGACGCACCCGTCGCCACCGTCACCGCCGCCCGTGCCACCTCCCGATGGCTGATCCTCGCCGTGCTCTGCGCCTCGGTGTTCGTGGTCGTGCTCGACGGGACGATCATCAACGTCGCCCTGCCGACGCTGGCCCGGGAGCTCGACGCCTCGACCAGCCAGCTGCAATGGATCGTCGACTCCTACGTCCTGGTGTTCGCCGGACTGCTGATGGCCGCCGGCAGCATCGGCGACCGCTTCGGCCGCAAGGGCGTGATGCAGCTGGGGTTGCTGCTGTTCGCCGTGTTCTCCGTGTTCGGCGCATGGTCCGATTCGGCCGGCGAGCTGATCTGGTGGCGAGCACTGATGGGCGTCGGCGCGGCCTTGCTCTTCCCGGCCACGTTGGCCATCCTCGTCAACGTCTTCACGGCGCCCAAGGAGCGGGCGATCGCCATCTCGGTCTGGGCGGCGACGGCCGGCATCGCCGTCGCCGTCGGCCCAGTCACTGGCGGCCTGCTGCTCGACCACTACTGGTGGGGGTCCGTGCTGATGATCAACGCGCCCGTCATCGCCGTCGCCCTCGTCCTCGTCGCCCGCTTCGTGCCCACGTCGCGCGACACGACGATCGGCCGCTTCGACCCGATCGGCACGCTCGTGTCGATCGCCGGCATCACGGTGCTGGTGTGGACGGTGATCGAGGGCCCGACCCACGGTTGGTTATCGCTGACCAGCCTGGTCGCCTTCACGCTCGCCGGGGTGCTGCTCGTCGGCTTCGTCGCCTGGGAGCGCCGCACCGACCACCCCATGCTCGACGTCACCGTGTTCGCCAACCCGCGGTTCACGGCTGGCAGCGTCGCCGTGACGTTCGCCTTCTTCTCCCTGTTCGGGTTCATCTTCGTGGTCACGCAGTACTTCCAGTTCGTGCGTGGCTACAGCGCCCTCGAGGCCGGATTGCGCACGCTGCCCTTCGCCGTGTTCACCGCCTCGACGGCGCCGCTGTCGGCCAAGCTGGCCGAGCGGATCGGAACGACCGCCGTCGTCACCGGCGGGCTGGTGTCGATGTCGACCGGGTTCACCATCGCCGCGCTCACCGGCGCCGTCGACACGCCGTACCTCGTGATCGTGCTGACGATGTTCTTCATCGGTGGCGGGCTCGGGTTGGTGCAGGCGCCGGCGACCGAGGCGATCATGGGCTCGCTCCCGCCGTCCAAGGCGGGCGTCGGATCGGCGGTCAACGACACCGCCCGCGAGCTCGGCGGCACGCTCGGCGTGGCCATCGTCGGCAGCGTCTTCTCGTCGGTCTACGCCAGCCGCCTCGGCGATGCCCTGCTCGGTTCGCCGGTCCCGCCGGACGCCGTCTCCATCGCCCAGGAGTCGGTCGGCGCGGCGACCCAGGTGGCCGCCCAGACCGCCGCCACGAGTGGTCCCCCGGGGGAGGCCTTCGTCACGACCGCCGTTGACGGCGCGTTCATCGACGGCTGGCAGGCCGGCAGCTGGGTCTCCGCCGGCATCGTCGCCCTCGGCGCGCTCGTGGCGTGGCGCTACCTCCCGGCCCGGGCGGCGCAGCCGGAGCAGCCGGAGGAGCCGGCAACTCCGTCACTAGCCTGCGTCGGGTGACCGCCGAGGCGCCCGTCGATGTCGACGCCGTCGCCCGTGCCCTCTCCACCCACGGCTACCTCCCGGACGACGGCCTGGCCACCGCCGTCTTCCTCACCATCTCGCTGCAGCGTCCGCTGCTGCTCGAGGGGGAGGCGGGCGTCGGCAAGACCGAGCTGGCCAAGGTGCTGGCCACATGGACCGGCGGCGAGCTGATCCGCCTGCAGTGCTACGAGGGCATCGACGCCGCCCAGGCGGTCTACGACTGGGACTACGGGCGCCAGCTCCTCCACCTCCGCGCCGCCGAGGCCACCGGCGAGTCGGCCGGGCGCACGACCGACGCACTCGAAGCCGAGCTGTACCAGGAGCGGTTCCTCGTCAAGCGGGCGCTGCTGCGGGCGATCGAACCTCGCGAGGGCCCGCCGCCGGTGCTCTTGGTCGACGAGATCGATCGCGCCGATGACGAGTTCGAGGCCTACCTCCTCGAGGTGCTGTCCGACTGGCAGATCACGGTGCCCGAGCTGGGGGCGTTCCGCGCCGCCGTGCCGCCGCTCGTCGTGCTGACGAGCAACCGCACTCGTGACGTGCACGACGCCCTCAAGCGGCGCTGCCTCTACCACTGGGTCGAGCACCCCGACTTCGAGCGCGAGGTCGCCATCGTGCGGCTGCGCGCCCCCCAGGTCGGCGACGTGCTGGCCCGCCAGGTCGCCGGCGCGATCGAGGCGATGCGCCAACTCAACCTCTACAAGGCGCCCGGCGTCGCCGAGACGATCGACTGGGCCACGGCGCTCGGCCGGCTCGGCGTCGAGCGGCTTGACGAACGCGCCGTCGAGGCCACGTTGGGCACCGTGCTGAAGTACCGCGAGGACCACCAGCGCGTCGAGCAACACGGGCTGGCCGACCTCATCAAGCAGGCGTTCGCCCGCGGGACGCCGCCGTGACCGCCCAACTGCGTTTACGTCCGGATCGTGGTCGCACCGGCGACCACGATCCGGACGTAAACGACCAGGGGTGGCGGTTGGCCGTCGCCTTCGGCCGCCTGCTGCGCGGCGCCGGGCTGGGCGTCCCGTTGAGCACGGTGCTGTCGTTCGCCGACGCCCTCGGCGTCGTCGGCCTGAGCGAGCGCCACGACGTCTACTGGGCCGCCCGCGCCACGCTCGTGCGGCGGCCGGAGGACGTCGCCGTGTTCGACCTGGCCTTCGCCGTGTTCTGGGAGCAGGCCCATCCCGGCGCCGGCGTCGACGAGGAGCCGGAGCCGCTGGCCATCACGCTGGCCGTCGACGACGGCGACGAAGACGCCGGGCCGGGCACGGCCGAGGCCAGCGACGAGCCGGTCGTCGAGCTGCGGTTCAGCCTCGCCGAGGTGCTGCGGCACAAGGACTTCGCCGCCTACGACGACGACGAGCTGGCCGAAGCGCACCGGCTGATGCGCCGGCTGCGACTGACCGGATCGCCGCGGCGCTCGCTGCGCATGGAACCGATCGCCCGACGGACCGCGCGACCGGACCTGCGGCGGACCGTTCGGGCCGCGCTGCGCACGGAGGGCGAACCGATCCGCCGCCACTTCCGGACGCCGGCGACGCGCCATCGCCGCCTCGTGCTGCTGCTCGACGTCAGCGGGTCGATGGAGCCCTACGCCCGTGCGCTGCTGCGGTTCGTGCAGGCCGCCGTGGCCGGGCGCCGCCGGGTCGAGGCGTTCGCCCTCGGCACACGGCTGACCCGGATCACCCGCGAGCTCGGCTCCCGCGACCCCGACCTGGCCGTGCGGCAGGCTGCCGGACGCGTCGTCGACTGGTCGGGCGGCACCCGCCTCGGCGACGGGCTGCGCCACTTCAACGACGAGTGGGGCGTGCGCGGCACGGCTCGCGGCGCGGTCGTGGTGATCCTGTCGGACGGCTGGGACCGCGGCGATCCCGACGCCATGGCGGAGCAGATGCAGCGGCTGTCGCGCGTCGCCTACCGGGTGGTGTGGGTCAACCCGCTGAAGGTGACGCCCGGGTACGCGCCGCTGGCGCGCGGGATGGCCGCGGCGATGCCGCACATCGACCGCTTCGTGGAGGGCCACTCGCTGGCCGCGTTGGAGCGCCTGGCCGAGGTGCTGGACGAGGCGTGAAGGAGATCCTCGACGACCTCGACCGGTGGCGGTCGTCCGGGGCCAAGGTGGCGTTGGCGCGCGTCGTCGACGTCGAGGGCTCGGGACCACGCGGACCGGGGGCGGCGATGGCCGTCAACGACCGTGGTGAGGTCGCCGGCAGCGTGAGCGGCGGCTGCGTCGAGGGTGCCGTCGTCACCGAGGCGCTGGCGATCCTGGCCGGCGAGGCCGAGTCTCGGATCGTGACGTTCGGGTACAGCGACGACGAGGCGTTCGCCGTCGGGCTGACATGTGGCGGGACCATCCGGCTGTTCATCGAACCACTCGACTGGTGACCGGCCGATGATCTTCGAGCAGCTGCGCGACGCCCTGCGGGCCGAGCAGCCCGTGGCGCTGGCGACCGTGATCGACGGGCCCGGTCGGGGCGCCAAGCTGCTCGTCACCCCAACCGGCCGAGTCGCCGGGACCCTGGGCGACCCCGACCTCGACCGCGTCGTCACCCGCGACTCCCAGGCCGAGCTGGAGGCGGCGCGCTCGGGCGTGCGCCACTACGGACCGCAAGGTCAGACGACGCCGGAGGATCTCGAGGACTCGCCGATCATCCGCGTCTTCGTGGAGTCCTACGCGCCACCGCCGCAGATGTGGATCTTCGGCGCCGTCGACTTCACCGCCGCGCTGGCCAAGGTGGCCAAGGTCCTCGGCTACCGCGTCAGCGTCGTGGACGCTCGCGAGATCTTCGCCACCCGCCGGCGCTTCCCGATGGCCGACGAGGTGGTCGTCTCGTGGCCAGGACCGGTGTTCGAGCAGCGCGGTCCGACGCTCGGCCCGCGCGACGCGGTGTGCATCCTGACCCACGACCCGAAGTTCGACGTGCCGGCGGTGCAGGGCGCGGTGGCGACCGCCGTCGGCTACATCGGTGTCATGGGCAGCCGCACCACCCACGACAAGCGGATGCAGCGGCTGGCCGAGGCCGGCGTCGACCGGGCGGCGCTGACCCGGCTGATGTCACCGATCGGGCTGGACATCGGCGCCCGCACGCCGGAGGAGACGGCGATCTCGATCTGCGCCGAGATCATCGCCGCCCGCACCGGCAAGCACGCCCCGTCGCTGCGCGACGGCGACGGCCCGATCCACGCCTGACCCCCTTCTGGCCGTCGCAATCGACCGTTGTGAGTCGATGCCGACGGCCAGAACCGGATCAGTCGGCGCGGCGACGGGCGAGGGCGAGGAGGCCGCCGCCGGCGAGCAGGGCGACGGCCGCCAGCGCGGCGGTCGGGCCGGTCGACGCCGGGCCGGTGTCGGCCAGGTCGTCGTTCTCGCCATCGACGGCGACGTCGGCGCCGACCACCACGGTCGTGGCAACGGCGTCATCGCTGGGCTCGGGCTCGGCGGCGGGGTCGTCGCCGACGGCCGGTTCGGCGGCGGGCTCGGCGGCCGGATCCTCGCCCGCAGGCGCGGGAGCGGGGGCAGCATCGGCGGCGGGCTCGTCTGGCGCGACAGCGGGTTCCTCCGGCGCGACGGCGGGTTCCTGCGGCGCCTCGACCGGCGGTGCCTCGGCCGCCGCCGCGGCGGCGGTGAGCTCGGCCTTGGCGGCCCGCTTGTCCTCGACGCCGGCGGCCGCGGTCACCTCGATCGACGTCCGCCCGATCTCGGCCGCCGCCTCGAACACGACGACGTCGTAGACGCCTTCGGCGCCGAGCGGACCGCCAGCCAGGAACTGGGCCGAGGCGAAGCCCGGCGTGCCGTCGCACGACGCGCTGCCGACAACGCCGGCCGGGTCGATCTGCACCTGCAGCTGCTGACCGGTCGTGCACCCCGACACGGTCACGGAGAACTCGGCGCCGGCGGTGATGGAGCCGGGGCTCACCGACACGTCAGCAGCGCCGTCGTCCGGGCCCGCGGCCGCCGGAAGCGTCGTCGCGAAGACGACGACGCCGGCCGCCGAGATGGCCATGAGCGCACCCAACCGCTGCATGACGACGGAGCGTAAGTTCGACGCCCGGGTCGAGTGGTGGATGGTCAGCCGGTGGGATCGCCGAAGCGCGAGCCGCGGCTGAGGAACCCGATGGCGACGTCGGTCGATTGGTTGGCCGCGTGGACGATGGCGTCGCCGACCCCGAGGTACATCATCACGTGGCCCGGGTACTGCGCCAGGTCGCCGGCGACAGCCTCACCTTGCTCCACGGGACGAGACGCCGCCAGTTGGGCGCTGCTCTGGCGAGTGATCGTCAGCCCGGCGCGCGCCCAGGCGTACGCCGTGAGCCCGGAGCAGTCGAACCCGACGCCCGGGTCGGAGGTGTTCGTGACGTACTGCCGGTCGATCTGGGTCAGCGCCGCCAGCACCGCCTTCTGGTGCGGCAGGTCGGCGCGCGCCCAGGCGTCGCGCAGCCCGGCCGGGTCGATGCCGAGCTCGAAGGACACGGCGTCGGCGGCGGCGTGCCGGGCGCCGATGTACGCGGCGAAGGCATCCGGGGCCTGGGTCCAGCTGAACACGTCGTGGGCGGCGAGAGCGGCTCCAGCGCGCTCGATGACGGTGCCCGAGTGCGGGTTCCCGGGGATGGCCATCGGGACCGGCGCGGCGTCGGCCGGTGCGGCCGAGGCGGCAGCCGCCGCGCCGACGAGCACGGCTGCGGCAACGGCGCTGCGACCGATCAGGGCGCGAGCGCGCGCGAGGGTGGGATTGGGGTGGGGCATCGGACCGTCCGTGGGTCGGGGGCGTGTCGAGGGGGTGGACACCGCCCTGAGGTGTGATCGGCCCGACACATTATCGACACACAACCGTCATGTGGCGGACCATGCCGACACGTCGTCTGGCAGGCTGGCGGGCGTGCCGGTGGTCTCCGTGGTCCTGGCGGCGGGCGCCGGCAGCCGCTTCCAGGGGCCCGGGCACAAGCTCGACGCCGCCGTCGGAGGTCGCCCCGTCCTCGAGCGGGCCGTCGCCGCCGCCCTCACGTCGGGCGCCGGACCGGTGATCGTGGTCACCGCCGGACAGGTGCGCACGGCGCTGCACCCGTCGGTCGTCCACGTCGTCAACGAGCGGTGGGCCGACGGTCAGGTCACGTCACTGCGCGCCGGCATCGCCGCCGCCGTCGACCTCGGCGCAACGGCGGTCACCGTCGGCCTCGGCGATCAGCCGTTCATCTCGCCCGGCGCATGGCGGACCGTGGCCGCCACCGACGCGCCGATCGCCGTCGCCACGTACGGCGGGCGGCGCGGCCACCCGGTACGCCTGCGCCACGACGTGTGGGACCTGCTGCCGGCCGTCGGCGACGACGGCGCCCGCACGCTGATGCGCCTTCGACCGGATCTGGTGACTGCAGTACCGTGCGATGGCTCACCGATCGACATCGACACTGTGGAGGATCTCCAGCGATGGCAGACCAACTCGTCAACGAGTTCACCGTGAACCGGCCGATCGACGAGGCCTGGGCGGTGATCACGGACGTCGAGCGGATCGCACCCTGCCTCCCGGGCGCCCAGCTGCAGGAGATCGAGGGCGACACCTACCGCGGTGTCGTGAAGATCAAGCTCGGCTCGATCACGCCGCAGTTCAAGGGCGAGGCCAACTTCGTCGAGCGCGACGACAGCGCCCATCGGGCCGTGCTCAAGGCGCAGGGGCGCGACACGGGCGGCCGCGGGAATGCGGCGGCGGAGATCCAGGCCGAGGCCGAGAGCCTCTCCCCGACGAGCACCCGGGTCGTCGTCACCACGGACCTGCACATCACCGGCAAGGTGGCGCAGTTCGGGCGCGGCATCATCGGCGACGTCTCCAAGAAGCTGATGGCGCAGTTCGCCGGCAACCTCAACACGATGCTCGACGAGCAGGGCACCGAACCGCCAGCCGATGCGTCGGCGGCGACCGCTGCGGAGCCGGCGGATGAGACTGCGGCGGCGTCGGGCAACGGCGACGAGAGCGTCAGCGCGCTGGGCGCCGACACGCCGAAGGCGGCCGACCAGGGTCCGGCGGCCGCGCCCGTGCCGGCCCCGACGGCGACGGCCGAGCCCGCCGAGCCGGCGCCACGGGTGCGCAAGATCGACAGCCCGGCCAGCGAGCCGGTCGACCTGGCCGGTGTCGCCGGTCCGGCGATCCTCAAGCGGCTCGTACCGGTGCTCGGCGTGTTGCTGGTGGTGCTGCTGCTGGTGCGACGCCGGCGGCGCTGACCACGTCCACGCGCCCGACCGGCATCGCGCCATGACCCCCGACGACCGCAGCGCCGTGCGTGACCTCCTCGGCCGCCAGCCGGAGGGGCAGTTCGAGGTCGTCGTGCGTGACGCAAGCGGCGCGCCGCGGGTCATCCGCAACGACCCCTTCCTCGACGACGGGACCCCGATGCCGACGCGCTATTGGCTGGTCGGACGAGACGACGTGCGGGCCGTCAGCCGTCTCGAGGCCGACGGTGGGGTGGCCGCCGCCGAGGCCGCCGTCGACGCCGCCGAGCTGGCCGCAGCCCACGCCCGCTACGCCGCCGAGCGCGACGCCGAGGTCCAACGTCGGGGCGCCACCGGTCCGGTCCCGACGGGCGGGGTGGGCGGCACCCGCCAGGGCGTCAAGTGCCTGCACGCCCACTACGCCTGGCACCTGGCAGGTGGCGACGACCCGGTTGGGCGCTGGGTGGCGGAACAGCTGGCGACGGCGCTGGCCGCCAGCGAGGCTCCGGTCGGGCTCGACATCGCCGTCGACGCCGTCACGACGACGTTCCGCCACGGCGGTGCCACGCTGACCGTGCCGATCGGGCCCGAGTCGCTGCTGGCCGGCGAGCTGCAGGATCCCGACCCCCCAGACGCTGCCCAGCTGACCAACGCCCTCGGGCTCGTCGCCGACCACCTCGACGACCTCGTGCGGGAGCAGCCGACCGTGGTCGCCAGCCGCCACGTGCACGTCGCCGGCGCCGAGCCGTGGCACCTGGTGGTCGTCGAGCGCGGCGGTCCGGTGACCGAGCCGTCGGCCGTGCTGGGGCGGGTCGCCGCCGAGGAGGTCTTCCGCCTGCTGGCCACGGAGACTCGAGCCGAGCGCCTGCACAACCCGGGCCTCGACCCGGAGCGGGTCGACACGGTGCTCGGCACCTGCTGCCTGCTGCTGGCCCTGATGCGCCGGCTGCACCTCGACGAGATCGCGGTGTCCCCAGCCGCGGCGGCTTGACGTGCGGCACCCGTCGGCCAGCGCCGCCCTGCCGTCACCGCTGCGGCTGTACGGCCGGAGGGTGATGTTGCGGCCGCTCGCCGCCCAGGACTTCCCGGAGTGGAGCGATGTCCGCCGGCGCAACGAGGACTGGCTCACGCCGTGGGAGCCGAGGCGGCCGCCCGCCCAGCTCGACCCGTCGGTCAATCGCGAGGCCTTCGTCGCTCGCTGCACGGCGCGCGACCGGGACGCCGCCGCTGGGCTGGCCTACGGCTTCGGCGTGTTCGTCGACCAACGTCTCGCCGGCGAGGTCAACCTCAACCACGTGCTCCGCGGCGCCATGCAGTCGGGAACGGTCGGGTACTGGATCGACCAGGCTCGCGCCGGGCAGGGCATCGTCGCCGAGGCCGTCGTCGTGCTGGCCGGCTTCGCCTTCGAGCAACTCGACCTGCACCGCCTGGAGATCTGCATCGTCCCGCGCAACGTCAACAGCCGCCGCGTGATGGAGAAGCTCGGCATCCGCGAAGAAGGCGTCGCCGAGCGGTTCCTCGAGATCAACGGCGTGTGGGAGGACCATGTCCGCTACGGCTTCACCGCCGAGGAGTGGGACGCCCGCCGCCCCGACCTCACCCAGACCTGGCTCTAACCCCCCATTCCCGATTCTGAGCAGCGATTGCCGTCATATCTGGCGGCGATCGCGCCATGGAATCGCTCGGGGTTGGTCGGCTAGCCCTCGCCGGCGAGGCGCATCGCTTCGGCCTTGGCCTGGCGGCGGGCGCTGCGCCGCTTCCACATCTTCGTCTTCCAGTGGCGCAGCGGCCGGCTGCGCTTGCTCTCGAGCGCCTTGGCGACCTCGCCGTCGTGGCGGCGCTCCGGCTTCCAGGCGGCCCCCGGCTCGTGCACGTCCTCGGGATCGAGGCCGCCGCTGACCTGGTGAGCGACGTCCTGCAACTGCACGTGGATGCGGTGCCGTTCGCCATGGGCCTGGGCGCGCAGTTCTTCCTTGGTGGACTTGGCCGGCTTGGGCTGGCTCATGCAAGTACCTCCTGGTGGCGTCCTACGACGCTCCGTTCCGGTGGTGTGAGCTCCTCCCCGTGCCCACGACGTTAGTCGCCCCCCGCCTTGGTGGAGATGCGCGCTTTGATCGCCGCCAGGCGTTCGGCGAACCAGGGCTGGCGGGTGCTCCAGACCTGCGGTTTGAGCTCCCGTTCGACGGCGGCCGGGTGGTCGTCGATGTCGGCCATGTCCCTGATCGTCGCCTTCGTGACGAGCACCAGCTCCCGCGGCGCGGCGGCCGCCCGCGCCGCCAGCTCGTGGGCGTGGTCGAGCAGCGCGTCGTCGTCGACGCAGCGCCACACCAGTCCGATCCGCTCGGCCTCGGCGCCGTCGAGGACCTCCCCGAACACGACCGCCGCCATCACCGCCTGCGGTCCGGCGATGCGCCGGAACATCCACGTGTGCCCGCCGCCCGGGTGCAGCCCGAGCTGCAGGAACCGGGTGTCGAACTTGGCCCGGCGGGCGGCCAGGCGCACGTCGCACCCGAGGGCCAGGTTCATCCCGGCGCCGACGGCGGCCCCGTTGACGGCGGCCAGCGTCGGCAGCGGGCTGCGGGCGATGCGCAGGAACCCCTCGTAGACGTTGCCGAGGCTGCTGCCGTCGGCCGTCCCCAGGTTGCCGAGGTTGGCGCCGGCGCAGAAGGCCGGCGGCGCGCCGGTGACGACGAGCGCACCGATCGACTCGTCGCCCTCGATCTCGTCCATCGCCGCCGTGATGTCGGCGACCATCGGGGCGGTGAGCGTGTTGCGCTCCTCGGGATGATCGAGCGTCAGGGTGGCGACGCCGTCACGGACGTCGGTGCGGACAAGTGCCATGCAGCGGTTCTAGTCGGCAGCCAGCCCGCGGGCCGGCACGGGTAGCCTCCAACGCCGGCATGCTCGACCACGTCTTCACCGATGCGATCAGCGCGCTGCGCGACGCGTTCGAGGCGGCGTTCCTGGAGCGCCAGGCGTTCGAGGAGCACTTCCAGGTCGACGTGCTGCTCGGCGACACCACCTGGGAGACGAGCTACGGCCTGCCCGGCGAGGGGCAGCCGCCGCGGGTCGTCGCCCACGTGACGTTCGACTGGCCGACGTGGAGCCAGACGGCGTACCGGCGCTGGTACGTCGACGAGGAGCTGGACAGCCCGCCGGCCATCGAGATGGAGATCGTGCTGCGGATCCAGCGGCTGGCCGAGCAGCCGAGCGCCCAGCAGATGTACACGACGCTGCCGGATGCCAGCCCGCTGATCGGTGACGGCCGCCTGGAGCGGGCCGGCCTGACGGTGGAGATCGCCCATCCCGATCCGGCCGAGCTGCTGCCCACCGACGACGAGACCGGCGAGCTCGAGTACGCCGTCGAAGTCACGTACGAGGGCCTCTACGAGCTGGCGGAGGAAACGCTGGCCGACGGCACCAGCGCGCTGCTCGACGACCACTTCGGTGCCCTCGGCGGGTGGGTCGCGGCAACGCTGGTCCGCCTCGGCGATCTGCAGTTCGCCTTCCTGCCGGCCCAAGAGTCCGACACCGACTGAGCAGCGACTGAGCACCGACCGGGCGCTGGCCGAGCACGGCGACCGCCGCGACGGGTGTGACCAGCGCCGACCGCGACAGACTGTCCCGATGCCGCACGCCGAGGGTCCTGTCCTGCTCGACGTCACCGAGCGCATCGCCACCATCACGCTCAACCGACCGGAGGCCCGCAACGCGCTGTCCGCTGAGGTCCTGCGCCGGCTCCCGAAGGTGCTGCTGCAGGCCGACGCCGACCCGCAGGTGGACGTGCTCGTGCTCACCGGGGCCGACCCCGCCTTCTGCGCCGGGCTCGACCTCAAAGAGCTCGGCTCGGGCGTCGGCGGCGGTAGCTCCCGCGAGGAGGGCCACAGCGCACTCGGCGGGCGCGGTCCGATGCCCCGGCTGACGAAGCCGCTGATCGGCGCGATCAACGGCGTCGCCGTCACGGGCGGCTTCGAGCTGGCCCTCAACTGCGACTTCCTGGTCGCCTCCGAGCGGGCCAAGTTCGGCGACACCCACGCCCGGGTCGGTGTGATGCCGGGCTGGGGGCTGACGGTGCTGCTGCCGCAGGCGATCGGCGTCCGGCGAGCGCGCGAGATGAGCTTCACGGGCAACTTCATCGACGCAGAGGAGGCGCTGCGGCTCGGCCTCGTGAACCACGTCGTCGCCCACGACGACCTGCTGCCGGTCACCCGCCAACTTGCCGCCGACATCGCCGGGAACGACCAGGACGGCGTGCGCCAGATCCGTTCGACGTACGCCGCCATCGCCCACGACGACGACGCGTGGGAGCAGGAGGCCCGCGACGCCCGGGCGTGGCAACGCACGATGTTCAGCGCCGACAAGGTGGCCGAGCGGCGGATGGCGATCCAAGGGCGCGGACGCGCCCAGTGAGCCAGACGGTCGCCCGCCCGACCGCGGGCGCCCGTGACGGACCGGACGAGCCGGCCGGCCCGTCCGAACCAGCGGGACCGGCGACACGTCAGCCCGGGCGGGCGGGTCGCTCGCCCGACGCGGTGACGGACCGCCGACGGCGGGTCATCAGCGGCGTCGGCCTGGGCGCCGTGGTCGGTGTCGCCGCCACGCTCGCCGTGATGCTGCACCGCGCCGGCCATCACCAGGGCGACGACTTCGCGCTGTACCTGCGCCAGGCCCGCAGCCTGTTCGACGGGGACATCGCCCAGGTCGTCGCCGACAACCGGTTCACCGTCGTCAACTCGCCGGGACCGTTCAGCCCGGTCGCCTACCCGTGGGGTTGGCCGCTGGTCCTGGCGCCGTTCGTCCACGTCTGGGGGCTGGACTTCGACAAGCTGAAGCTGGTCGAGGTCGTCTGCTTCTGCATCTGGCTGGTGCTGGTCCACGGCATCGTGCGCCGCCGCGCCGGGCGCCTGCTGGCGTTCGCCGTCACGGCCGTCGTCGGCACGGCACCGATGCTGCTGGCCCACACCGACTTCCTGCTGTCGGAGTACCCGCACGCCGTCGCCATCGGCGTGTTCGTGTGGTGGCTCGACCGCATCACCGCCGACCGCACGCTGTTGCAGGGCAGCACCCGCCAGCTCGTCGTGCTCGGCGTGCTGGCCGCCGTGGCGTACAACGTCCGGCGCGAGAGCATCGTCCTGGTCGCCGTGCTGGCGATCACCCAGCTCGCACAATGGCGCAGCGCCCGCCGCGCCGGCGCTCCGCGGGCCGGCTGGCGCCCCGTGCTCACGCCGTACGCAGCGTTCGTCACGTTCGTCGTCGGCTTCCAGTTGCTGCTGCCGTCGATGCTGATCCCGGACAACGACGACACGATCTCGTTCGTGCCCGAGCGCATCGGCGACTACCTCGGCTCGCTCACCCGCTCGCTCGGATTGGCCACCCATGAGAACCTCGGCGCGGCGATCCTGCTCCTCGCCGTGGCCGGCATGGTCGTCGGCTGCTGGCGGCGCCCGCGCCTGAACGTGCCGCTGGCCGCGCTCACCGTGCTCAGCGTCCTCGCCGTGAGCACCCACCTGCGCCTCGTGGAGCGGTACTACTTCCAGGTCCTGCCGTGGGTGCTGTACTTCGCCGCAACCGCCGTCGTCGCCGCGGTCTGCGCGCTGACGCCGCTCCGCCTGCGGCGCATCGCTCCCGTCGTCGCCGTCCTCCCGCTGCTCTACGTCGTCGGCGTCCACGCGGCCGTGTTGCCGAAGGCGCTGGACCGGGTCGAGGCGCAGGAATCCAACGGCCGCCAGCAGTTCGGACCGGCCGACCCGGCCGTCATCCCGATCTTCGACGCCGTGCTCGAGCTGACGCCGCCGGATGCCGTGATCACGTACTACCGGGCCCGCACCATGACGTTGATGACGGACCGCCGAGCGATCCAGACCCGCAGCACCGAGCAGATGATGCTGCGCTCCGACTACTACGCCCAACTGCGCAACGCCACGTACGCCCAGCCGGCCGTCTCGCCGTTCGAGGCCCGCCGCCTCGGGCTGGAGGAGGTCTGGGCCGACACCAGGTGGGTGCTGTGGAAGGTTCCGACGCCGGGGTCGCTCCCCGATCCGGACGCCGCCGAAGCCGGTTGAGCTGCCAGAAGGCCTGGGTGACCGGCCGATAGCGTCGTGCGCCGTGGAGGGCCCCGACGCCGACCAGTTCGACGTCAGCGTCGTGCTGCCCGTGTACAACGAGCGCGGGCATCTGCGAGCCGAGATCGACCGCATCCGCCTGGCGCTCGAAGAGTCCCCGTACTCGTTCGAGATCATCGTCGTCGACGACGGGTCCAACGACGGCTCGGAGACCGACCTGCCGGCGATCCCGGGAATCCGCCTGATCCGCCACTCCCAGAACCGTGGCGCCGGCGCCGCCCGGCGCACCGGGACCACGGCCGCCCGCGGGCGGGTCGTCGTGTGGACCGACGTCGACATGACGTACCCCAACGACGAGATCCCGATGCTGGTCAAGGAGCTCGACGGCTTCGATCACGTCGTCGGCGCCCGGCGGACCGAGGAGGGGACGCGGCGGTTCGTGCGGGTGCCGGCCAAGTGGTTCATCCGCAAGCTGGCCAGCTACCTCGTCGAGACGGACATCCCCGACCTCAACTCCGGGCTGCGGGCGTTCCGGCGCGACGTCGCCATGCAGTACGTGCACCACCTACCGGCCGGCTTCTCGTGCGTCACCACGTTGACGATGTCGTTCCTCGCCAACGGCTACCAGGTGAAGTACGTGCCGATCGACTATTTCCCGCGGGCCGGCACGTCGAAGTTCCACTGGTGGCGGGACACCAAGCGCTACCTGCTGCAGGTCGTGCGGATGACGCTGTCCTACAACCCGCTGAAGGTGTTCCTCCCGCTCGGCGCCGTGCTGCTGCTGGTCGGGCTGGGCAAGCTCGTCTACGACCTCGTCGACGCCGACTTCCGGGTCGCCATCAACACGTTGCTGATCCTGCTGGCCGCGCTGCAGGCGATCACCGTGGGGTTGCTCGCCGACCTCGTGGTGCGGGCGACGAAACCGCCGACGCAAGTCCCACCAGCCTGATGACTGCGACGACCACACCGACGCCCACGGGCAATACCTACGACAAGTACGCGTCGACGAACCCGATCGAGCAGCGGATGATGCGCGGGTTCATGGCCGCCCTCGAGGGGATGCTCGACGGACTGGCACCGACGCGGATCCTGGAGATCGGCGTCGGCGAGGGGCACGTGATGCGGCGGGTCCGCGAGCGGTTCCCGAACATCCCGTTGGCTGGGCTGGACCTGCCCGACGAAGCCCTCAGCGACGACTGGCGGGCCGAGGGACTGCCGTGCATGTTCGGTGACGCCACCGCGCTGCCGTTCCCGGACCGGGCGTTCGACCTGGTCCTCGCCATCGAGGTCCTGGAGCACGTGCCCGGTCCCGAGGCCGCGCTGAACGAGCTGGCCCGGGTGTGCTCGGGCACGCTCGTGGCGTCGGTGCCGTTCGAGCCGATCTGGCGGGCCGGCAACCTGGCCCGCCGGCGCTACGTCGGCGACTGGGGCAACACGCCCGGCCACGTCAACCACTGGACCCGCTGGGGCTTCCGCCGCTTCGTCGCCACCCGCTTCACCGTCGACGACGTCCGCACCCCCCTCCCCTGGACGATCCTCCGCGCCACCCCGAGCTGACCGTCCACCTCTCACCCATCCGAGGGTTTGCGTGCACCCGAGGGTTTGCGTACCGGATGGGGCGCACGAAACCCTCCGGTGCGCCGAAACCCTCGGATGCGTTAGAGGTGGACGGCGGCGCGGACGGCTTCGGCGGCGTAGTGGGCGATGATCTCGGCGCCGGCGTCGTTGATGTGGTAGCCGTCGTCCATCCGCACGTCCTTGCCCTGGCCATCGCGGGGATCGATCACGTATTCGGCCCAGTTGCCGTCGCGGCCCGAGAAGATGCCCCAGGCGTCGATGAACACGATGTGTGGACGCTCCGCCGCCGCCGCCTTGGCCGCCTTGTTCTGGATCGCCAGCCCGGCCGTCTGCGCCGGGTCGGAGTCGTTGGGGATGCCGACCCAGACAACGGTCCGCCCGTCCGCCGCCAGCAGGTCCATCATCGCGCCGGCCCGTTCCTGGTACTCGGCGATCCACTCCTCCTCGTTGTTCACCGGGTCGCCGACGACCAGCGAACCGTCGCCGGCGGTCAGCTGGACGAAGTCGTTGCCCCCGAACGAGGTGACGACGACCTCGGGGCCGACGGCCGGCAGCTGCTCGTTGACCCGGGCGAACCAATCGAAGTCCCTCGGCTGCCCGAGCCCGCTGCCCATCAGGTAGTCGATCTCCACCTGCACGACGCCGGTCTCCTCCAGCGTCGACTCCAGCGGCGGGCCCCACAGCCCGGCGAAGCTGTCGCCCACGACCAGGACCTTGGCGGGCGCCTCGGCCGTCGGCGGGCCCGGCACGGTGGTCGCCGGCGTCGTCTCCGGCGCCAGCGTGGTCGTCGTGGCGACCGTGGTGGTCGGCCGATCGGTCGGCTCCGGCGCCGTCGACTCGCGTTGCTGGCGGGGCGGGACCCTCGCCTCGACGGTGGCGACGGTGACCTCCGTCGGCGCGACGCCACCGGTCGTCGTCGGCGCGGTCGTGACGTCGATGTCGACGACGTCGGCCGCCTGCTCATCGCCACCCCCGAGCGCGCCGGCCACCCGCACGACGCCGAACCCGGCGCCGACGATGACGGCGACGACCGCTGCTCGGCGGGCGAGGTAGCGGCGGCGGCTCACCCGCCGCCGGCGGGGAGTGGCGCGATCAGGTCGAGGGGCGGACATCGTCTCGCCGCATGCTACGGCGACTCACCAGGGCGCGGTCGCCGAGACCCCGCCGTCGACCACCAGCAGCACGCCCGTCACCCAGCGCGCCGCCGGTGACGCCAGGAACAAGCAGGCGTCGCCCACGTCGTCGGCCTGTCCGAGCCGGCCGAGCGGGCACGCCCGCATCCACCGATCGACCCCGTCGGGCCAGTCCCCGGCCAGACCTGGCCGGTCGATCAACCCCGGTGCGACGGCGTTGACCCGGATCCCCCGCGGCCCGAGCTCGACGGCGCCAGCCCGGGTGTGGGCGACGACCGCCGCCTTCGCCGCCGCGTAGTGGCTGTGCCCGATCGGCGCGGCGAGCGCCTCGATCGACGCCACGTTGACGATCGCCCCGCCCGGCGCCATCGCCGCGGCGCAGGCCCGGGTGGCCCGGAACGTGGTCGTCAGGTTGGACGAGACGACGTCGTCGAACTCGGCGTCGGTCATCTCGGCAAGGTTGGCGACCGGCTGCACGCCGGCGTTGTTCACCCAGATGTCGAGGCGGCCGTGCCGCTCGAGGACCATGCTGGTGATCGCCGTCGCGACACCCTCGTCGCGGAGGTCCCCCGCAACGTCCGCCCCATCACGTTCGTGGACCACCACGGTCGCCCCGGCCTCGGCGAGTCGGCGGGCGATGCCGGCGCCGATGCCGCGCCCGGCGCCCGTCACCACGGCGACTCGCCCCGCGAGGTCGAGCAGCTCCGCCACCGCTGGAGCCTTCGGCCTGCGCGGCCGGGGAACGCCACGACGGCTCACGGGCGCTCGCCCGCCGCAGGCCGGATGACCCGCCGCTCGGTCACGATCGCCGTGACGAGGTCGGCCGGCGTCACGTCGAAGGCCGGGTTGAAGGCTCGCGACCCGGCCGGGGCGACGCGCCGCCCCCCGAACGCCAGCACCTCGTCCTCGTCACGCTCTTCGATCTCGATGTCGGCGCCGGACGGCGTGGACCGGTCGATCGTCGATTCAGGAGCGGCGACGACGAACGGGATCTCGGCGCGCGCCGCGGCGAGCGCCAACGGGTACGTGCCGATCTTGTTGGCCACGTCACCGTTGGCGGCGATGCGGTCGGCGCCGACGATGGCCACATCGGCCAGGCCCCGGGCGATCACGGACGGCCCGGCCCCGTCGACCACCACCCGGTGGTCGATGCCCAGCCGGTCGAGCTCGAACGCCGTCAGCCGCGACCCCTGCAGCAGCGGACGCGTCTCGTCGGCGGTCACCGACACCAGCTGGCCCCGGTCGTGGAGGGCGCGCACGACGCCCAGCCCGGTCCCCCAATCGACGGTTGCCAGCGCGCCGGTGTTGCAATGCGTGTGCACCCGCGCCGGCAGCACACCAAGCTCGGCCAGCAGGTCGGCCCCGCGGGCACCCATCTCCTGGTTGGCGCGCACGTCCTCCTCCGCCATCTCCGCCGCCTCGGCGACGACGGCCGCCGTGCCGGCGTCCAGTCGCTGCAGCACCCGATCGACGGCCCACCCCAGGTTGACCGCCGTCGGCCGGGCCCGCCGGATCCGCTCCGCCTCCGCCACGACCTGATCGGGGCCGAGGCCGTCCCGTTCGGCGGCGAGCGCAGCGATCGCCACGGCGAACGCGCCGGCAACGCCGATCGCCGGCGCGCCGCGCACGGCCAGGCGCTTGATGGCGTCGATCATGGTGTCGACGTCACGCACCTCGAGCCACGTGATCTCGTCGGGCAACCGGGTCTGATCGACGAGCACGGCGTGGTCGCCCCGCCACTCGATCGTGCGCACGGACGGGGATCGTAGGATCTCGCGGGATGGAGGATCCCCTCACTGCGTTCCCCGGCCACAACACCTGCAGCCTGCGCAGTTGCTGGCCGCTCCCTCGCTGGCGCTCGGTCGCTCGCATCGTCAACGTGTTCCCATGACCGATCCCTTCTCCCTGGCCGAACAGGCGGCCGACGAGCTGCGCCGGCGCACGGGCGTCGAGCGCCACGACGTCGCCGTCGTGCTCGGCTCGGGGTGGAAGCGCGGGGCCGACACGGCTGCGCTGACCGGCACCGAGGTGGTCGTGGCCGACCTCCCCGGGTTCCCCGAGCCGACGGCGGTCGGCCACGGCCGCACGTTGCGTTCGGTCGAGGTCGGCGGCGGGCGGGTGCTGCTGTACCTCGGTCGCCTGCACCTGTACGAGGGCCACGACCCCAACGTCGTCGCCCACGGCGTGCGCACGGCGGCCGCCGCCGGCTGCCACACCGTCGTCATCACCAACGGCGCCGGCTCGCTGCGTGACGACTGGCCGATCGGCCAGCCCGTGCTGATCGCCGACCACCTCAACCTGACGGCCCACTCGCCGCTCACCGGGCTCGACCCGCGGCCGCCACTCGCGCCCCGGTTCGTCGACCTGACCGACCTGTACAGCGCGTCGTTGCGGGCGCTGGCCCGCGAGGTCGATCCGACGCTCCCGGACGGCGTCTACCTCGGGCTGCACGGCCCGCACTTCGAGACGCCGGCCGAGGTCCGCATGGCGGCCACGCTCGGGGCCGACCTCGTCGGCATGTCGACCGTGATCGAGGCCATCGCCGCCCGCCACGTCGGGATGGCGATCCTCGGCCTGTCGCTGGCGACCAACCTGGCCGCCGGCATCAGCGACGTCCCGCTGCACGGCGACGACGTCACGGCGGCCGGCGACGCGGCCGCCGATCGGGTCGGCCCGCTGCTGCGGTCGATCCTCGAGCGCTTGGTCGCCTGACCGTGGACGGCCGGGCCGACCTGCTCGTCACGAACGCCACCGTCGTGACGATGGACGCCGCCCGAACGGTGCTGCGCGGCGTCGACGTCGAGATCGCCGACGGGGTCATCCGCTCCGTCGGTTCGCCCGGCCCGCCGAGCGCGCCGGCGGCGCGGGTGATCGACGCCGGCGGCGGCATCGTCGTGCCCGGGCTCGTCAACACCCACAGCCACCTGGCGATGACGATGTTCCGCGGTCTGGCCGACGACCTCGACCTCGACGGCTTCCTCGGGCGACTGCTGCCGGCGGAGGGGGCGATCCTGTCCGCCTCGACCGTCGCCGCTGGGACGGCCCTCGCCGTCGCCGAGTCCCTGCGCGCCGGCATCACGACGGCGATGGACATGTACTTCTTCCCGGAGGCGGCCTCCGCCGCGGTCGACGCGACGGGGTTCCAGCTGCTGACCGGCCCCGTCTTCGTCGAGTTCCCCGGTGCCGACGCCCGCCCGTTCCCGGCCCGGCTGGAGTGGGCTCGGGCGTACCTCGACGACACTCCGGCCGACCGACGCTTCGTGTGCCCGCACAGCACGTACCTGCTGGCCGAGGACCAGCTGCGGGCGGTGGGTGATCTCGCCGCAACGACCGGTGCCCGGGTCCACGTCCACGCCTGCGAGACGACGGCCGAGCTGGCCCAGGTCGCCACCCGCCACGGCGGGCGTTCGCCGATCCAGGTCCTCCACGACACGGGACTTCTCGGTCCCGGCACGGTCCTCGCCCACGGCGTGCACCTGAGCGACGCCGACGTCGAACAGGTGGCTGCCAGCGGCGCCTCCGTCGCCCACTGCCCGGCCTCCAACCTCAAGCTGAGCAGCGGCTTCGCCCGCCTGCCCGAGCTGCGGTCGTCCGGGATCACGGTCGGACTCGGCACCGACGGCGCGGCGTCGGCCAACGACCTCGACCTGTGGTTGGCGATGCGGCTGGCCGCCTACGTGCAATCCGGGCTGCACGGGGCCGGGGCGGTCGACGCCCACGAGGTGCTGGCGATGGCCACGATCGACGGCGCGGCGGCCCTGGGCGTCGCCGATCGCACGGGTTCGATCGAGGTCGGCAAGCGGGCCGACCTCGTCGTGCTGGATGCCCGATCGCCGGCGCTGACGCCGTCGTACGATCCGGTGTCGACGGTCGCCTACGCCGCGGCGCGCGCCGACGTGCGATGGGTCGTGGCCGGGGGTCAGGTGGCCGTGGACGACGGCGTCGTGCGGGCCGTCGACGTCGACGCGGCGACCGAGGCCGTGCGCGACCTGACCCCGCAGATCGTCGCCGCCGCAGGTGGGCGCAGGTGAACGCTCGACCGCACCGATTCTGGGTGAGCGAACCGGGCAGATCCGAGCTCTTCGCTCACGCGGAAGGCGGCGGGCGACGGGCGGGAGGCCGCCGATGAACGTCGAGGAAGCCCGGCACGCCGTGCACGCCGCCTGCGCCCGGATGGTCGCCGACGGGCTGGTGATCGGCTCGGCCGGCAACGTCAGCGTGCGCCTCGACGCCGAGCGTTTCGTGGTGTCGGCGGCCGGCGTCGTCTACAGCCAGCTGGAGCCGGCGGACCACCCGATCGTCGACGTCGCCGACGGGTCGTGGGAGGGTCGGCACCGCCCGACCAGCGAGCTGGCGCTGCACCTCGGGATCCTGCGGGCGATTCCCGACGTCGGCGCCGTCGTGCACACGCACTCGCGCTACGCGGCGGCGTTCTCGGTCGCCCGCCTGGACCTGCCGTTCATCTGCAACGAGAGCATCGCTACACGCTCCGAGCAGGTGCTCGTCACGGACTACGCGCCGCCCGGCTCGGCCGACCTCGGCGGCCAGGCCCTGCGAACGTTCGAGCGCCAGCCCGGCAGTCGCGCCGTCCTGCTGGCCAACCACGGGGTCGTCGCCATCGCGCCAACGCTCGGCGAGGCCGAGGTGGTGGCGCGGTCGGTCGAGTGGACGGCGGAGATCTGCCACGTCGCCCGCACGCTGCTCGCCGCCGGTGCCGGCGAGCACGTGCTCGACCGGGCGGTGCAGGAGGCGATCGGACGGAACTACGGCGTGTCGATCGCCCGCCCGACCGGCCGATGAAGGCCCGGGACGTCATCGAGCTGCTGGACCTGGCGCCACTGCCGGTCGAGGGCGGGTGGTTCCGCCAGATCTGGCGGTCGCCGGCCGATGCCGAGCAGCCGGTCGGCACGGCGATCGTCGCGCTGCTGACCGACCACCCCGACGGGTTCTCGCAGTTCCACCGGCTGGGTGGGGACGAGATCTGGCACTTCTACGCCGGTGCCCCGATCGAGCTGGTGCTGCTGGAGGCGGACGGGGCGAGTCGCCGCGTGGTGCTCGGCTCGGACCTGCCCGGGGGGCAGCGGCCGGTGCACGTGGTGCCGGCGGGCACGTGGATGGCCGCCCGGACGACGGGACCGTGGAGCTTGATGGGCAACACGATGGCGCCGGGGTTCACGTCGACGACCTACGAGGGCGGCGACGTGGACGAGCTGCTCGCTGGCTGGCCTGAGGAGCGCGATGCGATCTCGGCGCTGACCCGTCCGAGCGGGCCTCGCCGCATGCCGGACGGGCTCTGATCCGGCACATCAGTTCCGAAACGAGCTGTTCACGGCCGTCGCGATTCGGTCGTGACACCCCGGGAGTAGGGTGCGGCCACCGTTCACGACAGGAAGGACATCGGGGGAGCATGAAAGCGACCAAGTTCGTCGCCGCGCTCGCCGTCGCTGGTCTCGCCCTCACGGCGTGTGGCAGCGATGATGACGAGGGCAGCGACACCACGGCAGGCGGAGCGGCACCGACCACAGCCGGCGCCGACCACGACCGCCGGCGGCGGCACCGACACGACCGAGAGTGGTGCGGACACCACCGAAGGTGGCGCCGACACGACCGAGGGCGGCGCCGACACGACCGAGGGCGGTGCGGACACCACCGAAGGTGGCGCCGACACGACCGAAGGCGGCGCCGACACCACCACCGGCGGCAGCGCCGCCGCCGAGTGCGAGGCCCGCGAGCCCGTCGAGGAGATCACCATCGGCCTCGTCACCGACGTCGGCAAGGTCGACGACAAGTCGTTCAACCAGTCCGCGTGGGAGGGCGCTCAGGCGGCCGCCGAAGCAGGTCGGCGGCGAAGCCGACTTCATCGAGACGGCGGCACCGACCGACTACGCCACGAACATCGGCCAGTTCATCGACAGCGGCGCCAACGTCATCATCACCGTCGGCTTCGCCCTCGGGAGGCCACGGCAGCGGCAGCAGCGGAGAACCCGGACATCGCCTTCATCGGTGTCGACCAGTTCCAGGCCGAGACCGTCTGCAACTACACCGGGCTGGTGTTCCCCGAGGACCAGTCCGGCTTCCTGGCCGGCGCGCTGGCCGGGCTGCTCACGGAGTCGAACACCATCGGCGCCGTGCTCGGCACCGACCAGGTGCCGCCGGTGGTCGCCTTCAAGGAGGGCTTCGAGGGTGGGGTGGCCTACACCAACCCCGACGCCCAGGTCATCTCCACGTACCACCCAGGTGGGCTCGACGTGGCCTTCACCGATCCCGAGTTCGGCGCCACCACGGCTCGCCAGGCGCTCGACAACGGCGCCGACATCATCTTCGGTGCCGGTGGCCAGACGGGCAACGGTGCGCTGATCGAGGTCGCTCGCGAGGGCGGTGAGGCGCTGTGCATCGGCGTCGACACCGACCAGTGGGAGACGGTGCCCGAAGCGCACCCGTGCCTCGTCACCAGCGCCACCAAGCTGATCGACGACGGTGTCGTCGAGCTGGTGACGGCGATCCAGGACGGGATCGATCGAGGCCGGCAACTTCTTCGGTGAGGTCGGTCTGGCCGCCGTACCACGACCTGGCGGACCGCGTGTCGGCCGAGGTCCAGGCGGAGATGGACGAGATCACCCCGCAGGTGCTGGCCGGAGACATCCCGACCGGCTACGAACCGTGACCCGCTGAACGCGGTCCACACACAGCGCGACGAGGTGCGGCAGACTCTGCCGCACCTCGTCGCCGTTTTCACGTCCTGAACCTCGCGGAGCACCATGCGTCTGAACCAGCGGGCCGAGAACATCGTGCTGCCGATCGGCGCGGTCGTCCTGGCACTGCTGATCGGTGCGGTGATGATCCGCCTCAACGGGTCGAACCCGTGGACGGCGTACACGGCGCTCGTCGACGGCGCGCTGGGGAGCAAGGAGGACGTCGCCCGGACGCTGGCCCGCACGACCCCGCTGATCTTCACCGGCCTGGCCGTGATCATCGGCCTCAAGGCCGGACTGTTCAACATCGGCGCCCAGGGCCAGCTGATCTTCGGGGCCACGTTCGCGGCGTGGATCGGCTACGAGTTCACCGGCCTTCCGCCCGTGCTGCACGTCCCGTTCGCCATCGTGGTCGGCGGGATCTTCGGGATGCTGCCGGCGGCGCTCGCCGGGGTCCTCAAGGCCTATCGGGGGGCGCACGAGGTGATCACCACGATCATGCTCAACGCCATCCTCATCAACATCACGGAGTACCTGGTCGGGGCCAGGGGGCCGTTCCACGACCCCGACGCCGGGGCGCAGTCGCGCACGCCGCTGATCCAGCCGTCGGCCGAGATCCCCGAGGTGTGGGGGCTGCCGCTCGGGTTCTTCTTCGGCGTGCTGGCCGCCGTGATCATGTGGTTCCTGGTCTCCCGGACGACGATCGGGTTCCGCATCACGACCGTCGGGCAGAGCAAGCCGGCGGCCGAGTACGCCGGCGTCTCCGCCGCCCGCATCACCGTGCTGGCGATGGCCCTCAGCGGCTTCCTCGCCGGCGTCGGCGGGGCGATCCAGACCCAGGGCGAGTTCGACCGCTACGAGGCCGGGTTCAACGTCGGCCTCGGGTTCGACGGCATCACCGTCGCCCTGCTGGCCCGGGTCCAGCCGCTGCTGGCCATCCCCGCCGCGCTGCTGCTCGGGATCATGCGCGCCGGCCAGCCGGCGATGTCGTTCCGCGCCGACGTGCCCCAGGAGATCATCGACGTGATCCTGGCCATCATCCTGCTGCTCGTCTGCGCACCGATCGTCGTGCGCTGGATCATGCGGGTGCGTGGTCCGAAGGACGCCATCGAGCGGATCCAGATCACCTCCGGATGGGGCGGCACCCCGTGAACCCGCGGCTGAAGAAGGCGATCGTCGTGCTGTGGCCGGTCATCGCCGTCGTGGTGATCGCCTACCTCTTCTACTTCTTCAACTCCGACGTCAAGACCAGCGCCGTGCTCAACGGCACGTTCCGCCAGGCCACCCCGCTCGTGCTGGCGGCGATGTGCGGCCTGCTCGGGGAACGGACGGGCATCGTCAACATCGGCATCGAGGGCCAGCTGCTGATGTCGGCGTTCACCGGGCTTCTACGTCGCCGCGGCGACGGGCAGCATCTGGACCGGCGTGCTGGCCGGCATGTTGTCGGGCGCTCTCCTCGGGCTGTTCCTCGCCCTGTGCGCCGTCACGTGGAGCATCGACCAGATCATCGCCGGCACGGTGATCAACATCTTCGTCGCCGGGTTGACGTCGTTCCTGTACACCCAGGGCAAGTCGCTGACCGGCTCGCTGCCCGAGTTCGACGTCCCGCTGCTGCACGAGATCCCGCTGCTCGGGCCGGCGATCTTCGAGAACACGCCGATCGCCTACATCGCCATGGGGCTGGTCGTCGTGCTGTACGTCGGGCTGTTCCACACGCGGTGGGGGCTGCGCAGCCGGGCCGTCGGCGAGCACCCCAACGCCGCCGACAGCGTCGGCATCAACGTCGGGCTCAAGCGCTACGTCAACACGGCGCTGGCCGGCGGGCTGGCCGGCCTCGGCGGCGCCTTCCTCAGCCTCGAGGCGGTGGGCACGTTCGAGCGGGGCATGAGCGCCCAGCGCGGCTTCACGGCGCTGGCGATCATGATCTTCGGGCGGTGGCAGCCGTTCCTGGCGTGGGCCGGCGCGCTGTTCTTCGCCTTCACGTCGCGCCTCGCCGCCCAGCTGCAGTTCGACCAGGTGATCGACGTGCCGCCGCAGTTCATCAACATCCTCCCCTACGTCTTGGTCATCGTGGTCCTGGCCGTGTTCGCCGGCCGGGTGCGGCCACCCGGCCGCCGCCGGCAAGCCGTTCGTGAAGGAGTGACCATGAGCGACGCGCCGACCGATCAGCAGGCTCCGCTGGCGATCGAGGCGCGGGACCTGACCAAGCGCTTCGGATCGGCTCTACGCCAACGCCCACGTGTCGATCCAGCTGCGGCGCGGCGAGATCCTCGGGCTGCTCGGCGAGAACGGCGCCGGCAAGAGCACGCTGGTCAAGATGCTGTTCGGGCTGTACCAGCCCGACGAGGGCGAGATCCTGATCAACGGTGAGGTCGTCCACCTGCACGACTCCGGCGACGCCATCGGGCGCGGCGTGGGCATGGTCCACCAGCACTTCCAGCTGGTGCCGGTGTTCACGGTCGCCGAGAACATCATGCTCGGCGACGAGTCGACGCAGGCCGGGCTGCTCGCCCCGCACGTGGCCGCCAAGCGGATCAGGGCGCTGGCGAGCCAGTACGGCCTGCAGGTCGACCCGTCGGCGCTGGTCGAGGACCTGGCGGTCGGCACGCAGCAACGCGTCGAGATCCTCAAGGCGCTGTACCGGCAGGCCGACATCCTGATCCTCGACGAGCCGACCGCCGTGCTCACGCCGACCGAGACCGACGAGCTGCTGAAGGTGCTGCGCGAGCTGGCCGAGCAGGGTGCGGCGATCATCTTCATCACCCACAAGCTGCGCGAGGCGATCGCCGTCTGCGACACGATCACCGTGCTGCGCGCCGGTCAGGTGGTCGGCACGACGACACCACAGGAGACCGACCGGGCGGGGCTGGCCAACATGATGGTCGGGCGCAGCGTCGTGCTGCAGGTCGAGAAGGGCGACGCCCACCCGGGCGACGTCGTGCTCGAGGTGACCGAGCTGGAGGTCGACGACGACCGCGGCCAGCGGGCCGTGGACGGTCTCGACCTGCAGGTGCGGTCGGGCGAGATCGTCGGTGTGGCCGGTGTGGAGGGCAACGGGCAGCGCGAGCTGGTCGAGGCGCTGGCCGGCATGCGCAAGGTGCACGGCGGCAGCGTCACCTTCAAGGGGCGCGGATCGACGGGCAGGTCGCCCACACGGTCAACCGGATGGGCGTGTCGCACATCCCCGAGGACCGGGAGAAGCACGGGTTCATCGGCAGCTACTCGGTGGCCAGCAACTTCGTGCTCGAGCGCTTCGACGAGCCGCCGTACGCCAAGGGAATCGTGCGTGACTTCGCCGCCGTCGAGGCGCACGCCACGGAGATGGTCGACCGGTTCGACGTGCGGCCGCGCAACATCGACCTGCCCATGAGTGCGCTGTCCGGCGGCAACAAGCAGAAGGTGATCGTCGCCCGCGAGCTGACCCAGGATGCCGAGCTGGTCATCGCCGCCCAGCCGACGCGCGGCGTCGACGTCGGGTCGATCGAGTTCATCCACAACCAGCTGGTCGCCCAGCGCGACCGCGGCGTCGCCGTGCTGCTGGTGTCGGCCGAGCTCGACGAGATCCTGTCGCTGTCCGATCGGGTGGCGGTGATCTACGAGGGCCAGATCCAAGACGTCATGCCCGTCGCCGAGGCCACCCGCGAGCGCATCGGGCTGCTGATGGCTGGCGACCGCTCCGACGAACCGGCCTAGCCGGTCAGATCGCCCGCTCGGCGGTGGCCGACACCGTGATCCCGCCGCGTGGCCGCTGAGTCAGGGTCACGGTGACGCGATGCGGCTGGGCGGTGGTCATGATCTCGTCGGCGATCTCGGCTGCCAGGGCCTCGGCGAACACCTGGCGCTGGCGGAACCGCCACAGGTAGAGCTTGAGGCTCTTGCTCTCGACGCACCAGCGGTGCGGGACGTAGTCGATCTCGACCGTCGACAGGTCGGGCTGACTGGTGACGGGGCACAGCGACGGCGACCTCGTCGGTGGTCAAGCGGACCACCGTGACGTGCGCCGGCGCCGGGAACACCTCGACGTGGTCGATCGGCTCACGCACGCTCGACCCGAGCACGGTCAGCCCGTCGGAGGTCACGCCGCAAGGCTAGGAGGTCGTGCCGTAGTGTCGATGGGGATGACCGGCCATCTCACGCCCGAGCGGCTGGCCCGCGCTCCGAAAGCCGTCCTCCACGACCACCTGGACGGCGGGCTGCGGCCGGCGACCGTCGTGGAACTGGCGCAGGAGTACGGCTACGAGGGCCTGCCGACGACGGACCCCGAGGAGCTGGCGCACTGGTTCAACCGGGGGGCCAAGCGCAACGACCTGGTGCTGTACCTGGAGACGTTCGCCCACACCGTCGGCGTGATGCAGCACCGCGACGCCATCGAGCGGGTGGCCGTCGAGTGCGCTCAGGACCTCGCCGCCGATGGCGTGGTGTATGCCGAGGTCCGGATGGCGCCCGAGCTGTGCACCACGGCCGGGCTCACGCTGGACGAGGTGATGGAGGCGATCCTCGACGGGTTCGCCAAGGGTGCCGCCGGGACCGATCTCGCCATCTACGCCATTGCCACGGCGATGCGCACGGCGGCGCGCAGCCAGGAGATCGCCGAGCTGGCCGTGAAGTGGCGGGACGCCGGGGTGGTCGGGTTCGACATCGCCGGGGCCGAGGCCGGGTACCCGCCAACCCGCCACCTCGACGCCTTCCAGTACGTGATGCGGGCCAACTTCCACACCACGATCCACGCCGGCGAGGCGTTCGGGCTGCCGTCGATCTGGGAGGCCGTGCAGTGGTGCGGCGCCGAACGGCTTGGTCACGGGGTGCGCATCGTCGACGACATCACCGGGCCCGTCGGCAACGAGCAGCTCGGACGACTCGCCGCGTACATCCGCGACACGCGCATCCCACTCGAGCTGTGCCCGACGTCGAACGTCAACACGGGCGTGGTGCCGTCCATCGCCGAGCACCCGATCGAGATGCTGCGGCGGCTGCGGTTCCGAGTCACGGTGAACACCGACAACCGGCTGATGAGCGACACATCGATGACCAAGGAGCTGGTCCAGCTGCAGGACGCGTTCGGATGGACGCTCGACGACTTCGAGTGGGTCACGATCAACACCGTGAAGAGCGCCTTCGCCCCCTTCCCGGAGCGCCTGCGGATCATCAACGGCGTGATCAAGCCGCGCTACGCGCTGCTCAAGGCCGAGCTGGCCTTCGGCGAATGAACTGCAACTGCGTTCCCCGGCCACGCAGGCCGATGACGGCCGCTCACTCGCTGGTGCTCGCTCGCTCGCACACGTCATGAGCGTTCACGTCACGATCGTCGACCACCCGCTGGTCGTCGACGCGCTGGCCCGGATCCGCGACCGCTCGACGCCGAACGCGCTGTTCCGCCAGAACCTCGAACGGATCGGCACGCTGCTGATGGCTCGGGCGACGGAGTCGCTGCCGACGATCGACACGACGGTCGAGACCCCGTTGACCACGGCGCCGGCGCGGCGGTTGGCGGTGCAGCCGATCGTGGTGCCGATCCTGCGCGCCGGGCTGGGGTTCGTGCACGCCGCCCAGGAGCTGCTGCCCGACGCCGACGTCGGGTTCATCGGGATCAGCCGGGACGAGGAGACGTTCGCTCCGAAGCCGTACGTCAACAAGCTGCCGGAGTCGCTGGCCGGGCGACCGGTGATCGTCGTCGACCCGATGCTGGCCACCGGTGGGTCGCTGGTGCACACCGTCGAGCTGCTGCTGGAGCGTGACGCGCCGGTGCCGATCATCGTCGTCTGCGCGCTGTGCGCACCCGAGGGCATCCAGCGCCTGCGCGACGCCCAGCTGTCGCTGCACGTGGTCACCGCCGCCGTCGACGACCACCTCAACGACTCGGCCTTCATCGTCCCCGGCCTCGGCGACGCCGGCGACCGCCAATTCGGCCCCCCCGCCTGAAAACACGGTTCTCAAGCGTTTTCAGGGCCCAGATCTGGGCCCAAATCCTCAGGAGAACCTTGCCGTTCCGCTTCAGAGGTCTGATCACACCCAGGGGAGGTGTGATCAACAATCCGGCCGTCCTGCAGCTGTTCCGCTCTCAGCATTGGGTCGCTTCGGTCGACCAACTGCTCGAGATGTGCTCGATCAACACCATCAAGCGGGCGCGGAGCGCCGGACTGGTCACCACGGTCCTCCCGGGCGTCGTCCGCGTGGCTGGCACCGACGAGACGTTCGACTCGCTCGCCATGGCGCTGCAGCTCCGGGTCGGCGGTGACGTGTTCATCAGCGGCATGAGTGCCGGTGCTGTCTACGGTCTGCGCCAGATGCCGCGGCGCATCGTCGAGTGCACCATCGGCGAGGATCGTCGGGCGACCATGCCCTCGTGGGGTCGAGTCCACCTGACCAGTTGGATCGATCCAGACCGCGACGTGACGGTGCGGCCGGACGGGCTGCGGGTCGCCACGCCGCTGCGGATGCTGTTCCGTCTGGCCTGGGTGTTCAACCAACACCGGTTCGAGCGAGCGGCCGAGGACGCATGGCACCTCGGTCTCGTGACGCCCGAGGCCGCCGCTGACTACCTCGCCGCCGTCCGCCGGAGTGGCCGGGCGGGGGTCACCAAGTTCGAGCACTGGCTGGAGCGGATCTCGTTCCGGAAGCGTCCGAGCCAGAGCGGGCTCGAACTCGACGTCATCGACGCCTTCCGCCGCGCCGGCCTCCCCGAGCCAGAACGCCAGCTCCCGCTGATCCTGCCCACCGGGGAGATGATCCACGTCGACGTGGCCTGGCCGGAGGTGCGGCTCGGCGTCGAGCCCGGGCACAGCTGGTGGCACGGCGGTGACCTGAAGCAGCGCGCCGACCAGGCCAGGGACCTCGCCTGCGACGAGATCGGCTGGCGCATCGGGCGAGTCGACCAGGCCGTCCGCAACGACCTCGCCGCGTTCGGCCGGCAGATTCGGGTCATCTACGACGAGCGCCGACGATCCCTGCGGTTCTCCTGAGGATACGGGCCCAGATCTGGGCCCTGAAAACGCTTGAGAACCGTTTGCAGGGCTTCGAGGGCGGGGGTGGGGTCGAGGTCGATGGCCTCGGCGTAGAGCTTGACCTTGGGTTCGGTGCCGCTGGGGCGGACCTGCAGGCGGATGCCGTCGGCCAGCACGAGGCGCAGCAGGTCAGCCTCCGGGAACGACACGACCTCGCCAACGACATGCCCAGCCAGCTCGGCCGGCGGCTCCTGCTGCAGCTGGCGGACCAGCGTCGCCGCCGTCGCCGGGTCCATCGGTACCGAGCGCTCGGCGATCACGTAGCGGCCGTACCGATTGGCCAGCTCGTCCAGCCGCCCCTGCACCGACGTCCCCTCGGCCGCCGCCAGCGCGGCGATCTCCGCCATCAGCACCGCCGCCGAGATCCCGTCCTTGTCGAGGGGGCGCGGCGCGACCAGGTACCCGAGCGCCTGCTCGTAGGCGAACACGCAGCGCAGCTCGGGCCGATCGAGGATCGCCCGGCCGATCCACTTGAACCCGGTGAACGTCTCGGCGAACTGCACGCCGTGGTCGGCGGCCATCACCCCGAGCAGGCTCGACGACACCAGCGTCGTGACGACCAGCCGATCGTCGCCCGCCGTGTGCCCCAGCACGTGGTCGGCCAGCAGCCACCCGATCTCGTCGCCGCCCAACCGCCGCCACGACCCGTCCGCCTGCGGCGCCGCCACGCCCAACCGGTCACCGTCCGGATCGTTGGCCAACGCCACCGCCGCGCCGCGGTCCGCCGCCAGCTCGACCACCCGATCCATCGCGCCCGGCTCCTCCGGGTTGGGGAACGACACGCTCGGGAACGCCGCGTCCGGCTCGAACTGCGACCCGACGACCATCGGCGCCGGCAGGTGGGCGGCGGCGAAGGCCCGCTCCAGCACGGCGCCCGCCACCCCGTGCATCGCCGTGTACGCCACCGGCTGCCCGCCCACGTCCGGCCGCAGCCGCACCGCCGCCGCGGCAGCTGCGTACCGCTCGACGGCTGAGCGGCCGAGGACCTCGATCCGCGGGTCGTCCGCCGCCGCCATCGCCACCGAGGTCGGGTCGACGACAGCGATGCGGGCGGCGATCTCGACGTCGTGGGGGGACACGATCTGCGCCCCGTCGCCCAGGTACACCTTGTAGCCGTTGTCGGCCGGCGGGTTGTGCGACGCCGTGACCATCACCCCGGCCGCCGCCCCGACGTCGAGCAGCGTCCACGCCAGCACCGGCGTGGGCAGCGCCGCCGGCAGCAGGATCGCCCGCAGCCCGGCGGCCGCCACCACCCGCGCCGTGTCCAGGGCGAACACGTCGCTCTTGCGTCGGGCGTCGTAGCCGATGACCATCCCGCGCGCCGCAGCGTCGGGCTCCGTCTCGGCGACGTACGCCGCCAACCCGGCGGCGGCCTGGCGCACCACCAACCGGTTCATCCGCAGCGGCCCGGCCCCCACCGGCGCCCGCAGGCCCGCCGTCCCGAACGTCAGCCGCCCGCCGAACCGAGCCGCCAGCTCCTCTGCCGAGCCGGCGATCAGCGCCCGCAGCTCGGCACGAATGTCCTCGTCCGGCTCGGCCGCCAACCAGGCGGCGGCGACATCGGCGGTCGAACCGGACCGCGACGTCACGCGGCCGATTGTTCGCTCGCTTCGTCCACCGTTGGCTCGGTCGGTCGACCCGGACGCTCGCTCACGGCAGCAGCGTGCGCAGCTCGACCAGCGGGCGCGGGCCGACATGGCTGATCACCTCGCCGGCGGCGATCGACCCGAGCCGGGCGCACTCGTCGAGTGGTCGGTCCTGGGTCAGCCCGAACAGGAACCCGGCGGCATACATGTCGCCGGCCCCCGTCGTGTCGAGCACCTGCGGCACCGGTTCGGCGCCCACGTGCAGCACCTCCTCGGCCGTCACGATGTACGACCCGTCGGCACCCGCAGTGATGGCGGCGAGGTCGCAGTGCCGGCGCACCTCCCGGATCGCATCGCCCATCGAGCCCACCTCGTACAGCGACATCAGCTCCTCGCCGTTGCCGAACAGCACGTCGACCTCGTCGCGCACCAGCGCCACGAAGTCCGCCCGGTGGCGGTCGACGCAGAACGAGTCGGACAACGTCAGCGACACCTTGCGCCCGCTGCCGTGGGCGACGGTCGCCGCCCGCCGGAACGCCTTCTTGGCATCGTCACGGTCGAACAGGTACCCCTCCATGTACAGCACGGCGCCGCCGGCGATCGCCGCCTCGTCCAGGTCGGCAGCCGAGAGCAGGCTCGACACCCCGAGGTAGGTGCTCATCGTGCGTTGGGCGTCAGGGGTCACGACGATCACACACCGCCCGGTCGGCACGTCCTCCATCGGAACGCCCGGACGGAAGCCGACGCCGACCGCGTTGAGATCGTGTCCGAACACCTGGCCCAGCTCGTCCTCGGACACCTTGCCGATGTACGCCGCCCGACCGCCGAAGCTGGAGATCCCGCACATCGTGTTGGCCGCCGAGCCGCCGCTCATCTCCACCGCCGAACCGAGCGCCCGGTACAGCTCGACGGCCCGCTCGATCTCGATCAGCTCCATCGACCCTTTGACGAGGGAATGATCGACGAGGAACCGGTCCGTTCCGTGGGCGATGACGTCGACGAGGGCGTTGCCGATGCCGACGACGTCGAACTCGATGGCGTCCCGCCGCGGGCCCCCGTCGTCGCGCTCCGGCACGGGCGGCAACGCTACCGGCACCAGTACCGTGACCCGGGTGACGACCGCCGACGCGCCCGTGCTCGACCCGTACCGCCTGCCCAGAGCTGCCGTCCCCCGCCGCTACGACGTCGAGTTGGCCCCGGACCTCGCCGCGGCGACGTTCGCCGGGCGCGTGCGCATCGCCGTCGACGTGACCGCACCCGTGGCCGAGCTCGTGCTCAACGCCATCGAGCTCGACATCGACGAGGTCCGCGTGGACGGCAGCGACGTGGCCTGGACGCTGCAGCCCGAGACCGAGCGACTGATGATCCGCCCCGCCGGCGGCCTCCAGCCCGGCGCCGTGGACGTCACCATCTCGTTCAACGGGATCCTCAACGACAAGCTGCGCGGCTTCTACCGCAGCACGTTCAACGACGACGACGGCACCGAGCACGTCATCGCCACCACCCAGATGGAGTCGACCGACTGCCGCCGAGCCTTCCCGTGCTGGGACGAACCCGACTTCAAGGCGGTGTTCGGCATCACCCTCGTCATCGCCGAGCACCTGCTCGCCGTGTCCAACGGCCCCGAGATCGAGCGGGTCCCGCGCACCGACGGCACGGTCGCCGTCACGTTCGCCGACACGATGGTGATGAGCACGTACCTGGTGGCCTTCGTCGTCGGCCCGCTCGAGGCCACCGACCCGGTCGACGTCGACGGCACGCCGCTGCGCATCGTCCACGTGCCCGGCAAGGGCCACCTGACGGGCGCAGGGCTCGACGTCGGCGCCTTCTCGTTGCGCTGGTTCGAGGAGTACTACGGCATCCCGTACCCCAGTGACAAGGTCGACCTCCTGGCCCTCCCGGACTTCGCCGCCGGCGCCATGGAGAACCTCGGCTGCATCACGTTCCGCGAGAGTCTGCTGCTGATCGACCCCGCCACCAGCACGCAGGCCGAGCAGCAGAACATCGCCGACGTCGTGGCCCACGAGCTGGCCCACATGTGGTTCGGCGACCTCGTCACCATGCGCTGGTGGAACGGCATCTGGCTCAACGAGGCCTTCGCCACGTTCATGGAGCTGGCGGCCTGCGACGCCTACCGCCCGGAGTGGGGGCGCTGGACGCTGTTCGGGCTGGAGCGCTCTGCGGCGTTCGAGACGGACTCGCTGCGCAGCACCCGCCCGGTCGAGTACGAGGTCCGCTCGCCGCAGGACTGCGAGGGCATGTTCGACGTCCTCACCTACCAGAAGGGCGGCGCGCTGCTGCGCATGCTCGAGCAGTACCTCGGCGAGGACCGGTTCCGGGCCGGCGTCAGCCACTACCTGCGCCGCCACGCCTACTCCAACACCGAGACCAACGACCTGTGGGACGCCATCGAGGAGACCACGGGCGACCCGGTGCGGCGGATGATGGACTCGTGGATCTGGCAGCCCGGCTACCCGCTCGTCAGCGCCTCGCTCGACGGCGACCAGCTGGTGCTGCGCCAGCAGCGCTTCGCCTACGACGACGCCACGCTGGAGGCCGACGAGTCGCCGACCACCTGGCTGGTGCCCGTGCACGTGCGCAACGGGGCCACGACGACGACCGTCCTGCTGGACGGCGTGGAGGCCCGGGCCGCGCTGCCCGACCCCGACGGCGCCGTGGTCGTCAACGCCGGCGGCCACGGCTTCTTCCGCGTCGGCTACCACCCGGAGCTGCGCCGCCGGATCGCCGGAGAGGTGCTCGGATCGCTCGACACGCTCGAGCGCTACAACCTCGTCGACGACGCCTGGAACGAGGTCGTCGCCGGGCGCCTGGCCGCCGCCGACTTCCTCGCCTTCGTCGACGGGTTCGGCGGCGAGGACGACCTGGCCGTGTGGCAGGCGATCGTGATCGGCCTGCGCGGTCTCGGCCGGCTGGTCGACGACGCCGACCTGCCGGCGCTGCAGGCGCGCATCCGGACCCTCCTCGCTCCCGCCGTCGCCCGGCTCGGCGAGCCCATCGACGGCGAGGACGACCTGCGGGCCAAGCTGCGCGGGCTCCTCACCGCGGCGCTGGCCATCCAGGGTGCCGACGAGCCCACGAGGGCCCGGGCCGCCGAGGCCTACCGACGGAACGAGGACGCGCCGGGGTCGGTCGACCCCGAGCTGGTCGCCGCCGCCACGTCGATCGTCGCGTCGGCGGCCGACGAGTCCACGTTCGACGAACTGATCGACCGGTTCCGCAACGGCGCCACCCCGCAGGACAAGCTGCGCCACCTGTTCGCCCTCGCCGAGGTCGACTCCGAGGAGCTCCTGCTGCGAGCGTGCGAGTTCGCCATGGGTGGCGAGGTCAAGACGCAGAACGCGCCGTTCCTCCTGCGCACGTGCATCGCCAACCGCGCCCACGGCGCGGCGGCGTGGCAGTTCGTGCGCCAGCGCTGGGACGAGGCCAACACCCGGTTCCCGAGCAACACGATCGTGCGGATGGTCGACTCGGTGAAGGTCCTGACCGACCCCGAGGTGGCCGCCGACGTGCAGGCGTTCTTCGCCGAGCACCCGATCGAGCAGGCGGCCAAGACGCTGGACCAGATCCTCGAGCGCCAGCGCGTCAACGTCGCCCTGCGGGCGCGGGAGCACGATCGCCTGGCCGAGGCGTTGACCCGCCCGTCCTGAGTCGACCGGCAGCGGTCCAGCCGACGACGGCAGTGCCGACGATCACGACCGCCCACACGGCGAGCAGCGGCACGGTCCACGCGTCCGGTCGCAAACCGATCGGGAGGACGCCGCGCAGCGCACGGTGCGGCCACGCTGCCGTCTCGGCGAAGTCGACGATCAACGTGCGCCGGCCGGTCGACGCCTCCAGCGCCAGCCAGCACCAGTTGACGAGGCCGGCGACTCCGAGCGCCGAGACGGCGATCAGCCAGACCCGCGACCGGGCGGCGACGGCGGCGAGTCCAAGCGCGGCGAGCGGGAGCACGACGACGATCTGACGCCCTGGCACCCAGAAGCCGTGCATGGTCAGCGCGACGAAGGTGGCGTTGAGCCAACCCGCGGCGAGGGCGCCGACCACGATCCACCGGCCGGGCCGGCCGCCGCTCACGAGGAGCCCGAGCCCGAACGGCGCCAGCAGCCACACCGGTGACCAGGCGGCGAGGCCGAAGTCCCGGTCGACGAGCAGGCCGACGAGCCGTCGCGCCCGGCCCACCAGGTCGACGTTCGTCCCGACGACCGACAGCTCACCGGACTCGGCGAAGTGGTCGCCGGTGGCGTACACGGTCCATCCTCCGTACCAGCGCTGGTGGGCGACGAGGAACACGGCGCCCGCCACGACCATCGACGCAGCGAGCACGACGACCCGGCGCCGGTCGGACCGGGCGCCGATCAGCACGGCGACGGCGAGCACGGCGGCGACCGGGACGTACTTGACGGCCAACCACGCCAGCGCGACGACGGCGCCGATGGCGGCGGCCTCGTGGCGCCAGGTCCGGCGCGGCGACGACAGCACGGCGACGGCGGCGATCACGGCCAGGGCAGCCGGCATCTCGGGATAGATCTGGACGCCGTAGGCGGCGAGCGGGATGCCGACGAACGCCGCGGCCACCCCGATCGCCGCCGGGCCGCCCGGGAGCCGGAACCGGCGGATCGCCACCCACGTCGTCACGGCGGCGGTGAGCCCGGCGATCAGCGCCAGCACGACCTTGGCGGCCGCCCAACCGCCGACCCGCATCGGGATCGCCAGCAGCGCCGGCAGCAGCGGATCGTGGGGGGAGATCTGCCGACCCGATTGCGTCGAGAGGCATCGTCTGGGGGTCGAGGTCGACCTCGTGGTAGGGCTCGAACCGGCGCTCGGCGATCTCGTCGGTGATGTCGAGGTCGCCGTCCTCGCCGAGGCTGGTCGCCGTCAGCAGGTACTGCGGCTCGTCACCTGACACCCGTGCGCCGTACGTCGCTCTGGCGTCGATGCCAACGAGCGCGGCGAGCATCGCCAGCAGCCCGACGAGCGCCGAGGTCCGGACGGCGCGGTCCATCAGTCGTCGACCACGAACTCGTCGAAGCGGGCGCACGCCTGTGCCCAGCCCCGCTGGTCCCATCCGTCGTCGCCGAGGCAGTCCACCGCGGTGAGCGCCATGTCCATGACGTGGTGCAGGTTGTCGGCGACGTGGCGCCCCTGCCGGCCGAGCACGACGACGCCCGGCATCCCGTCGGCCCACGCCAGTGACGCGCCTCGCCCGTCGTCGTCGATGCCGAGCAGTGGGTAGACCCGCGGCAGCCGGCGCGCCGTGACGCCGCTCGGCGTCGGGCGGCGCAGCCCGATGCGGGCCATCCCGTCGAGCACGAGTGCGCCCAACTCCTCGTCGCTGGCCGTCCAGCGCGCGTCGCCGACGGTCACCGGCACCTCGGCGCAGAGCACGGTGCGTCCGATGGGGTCGGGTCCGGATCGGTAGTTCTTCGGCTCGGACAACCGGGCGAAGACGACGTCGGGGTCGGGCACGTAGTAGGCGTCGACGTCGCTGTACCGGTCCTCCTCCAGCGTGAGGTACACGAGTGCGAGCCCCCGGTGCCGCAGCGATGGCGCCGTCGCACCGCCGACCACCGTCGCCAGCGACTCCAGCGGTGCCGTCCACAGCAGGGTCCGTGACCGAACGGTGCGACCGTCGTCGAGCGTGACCCGCGCTGGACATCCCGGCTCGACCTGGCGGACGACGGCGCCCGTCTCGATCGTCGCCCCGGCCGCCCGGGCGGCGGCGGCGAGGCGGTCGACGACCTCGCCGTAGCCCAGGCGCGGGTAGAGGAACGTGCGCCCGGCCGGCCTGGACCCACGGGCGATCCTGCGCAGCAGACCGACGCCGTCGCTCACGGCGATCCGCCGGCGAGCGAGCACCGACGAGAGCTCGGTCGCCGGTCGGCCCCACAGCTTCTCGGCCATCGGACCGTGGAACCTCGCCAGCACCGTCGGACCCAGCCCGGCGCGGACGAACTCGGCGTACGAGTCGTCGCCTCGCCGGCGCCGCAGCGGCGCGGCGATCAGGTCGGCGACGATGCGCCCGCCGACGCGCGGTGGGACCGTGCGCAGGAGATCTCCGGCCCGCAGCGGGAAGGCGACCCATCGCCCGGCGAGGTGCAGCCGTCCGTTGCGCCGACGCACTTGCAGGTCAGGACCGAGCAGGTCGTCGAGGAGGGCCCGCACGGCCGGCGCCGCCGACGGGTGCAGCCGATGACTTCCGTGGTCGACCCGCTGACCGTCGACCTCGAAGCTGGCCGCCATGCCGCCGACGTCGCTGGACGCCTCGAGCAGCGTGACCTGACGCCCCGTCCGGGCGGCGCCGAGCGCAGCGGTCAACCCGCACGGCCCGCCGCCGACAACGACAACGTCCGACTCGACCTCCATCACGCCTCGTCGGCGATCAGGACCGGGCGATGACCGGCCGCCAGCAGCGGCCGCACGCGCGCGCCGACCTCGACCGGCGTCGCCCGCGCCCGCGAGGAACGAAGCACCGTCCCCGAATCGAGTCGCAGCGTGTAGTGCCAGCTCGGCCCGCGGAACTCCGCGTCGACGATCTGCGCCGGACCGTCTGGTTCGACCTCGAAGGCCACCTCCTCCGGGCGGACCACGGCCATCGAGCCGACGACGGACGACGTCACGGCGAGCTCACCGAGCTCGGTCACGGCCCGCTCCCCGTCCCGGCGCACGGGCAGGAAGTCGGCGTCGCCCATGAAGCCGGCGACGAAACGGGACGCCGGCGCGTGGTAGACGGCGGTCGGCGATCCGAGCTGGGCGATGCGGCCGGCCCGCAGCACGGCCACGCGATCACCCGTCGCCAGGGCTTCGGTCTGGTCGTGGGTCACGAACACCGCCGGCGTGCCGGTCGCCCGCAGCAGCGCGATCACCTCCGTCCGGATCTGCGATCGCAGGTTGGGGTCGAGGCTGGCGAACGGTTCGTCGAGCAGCATCAAGCGGGGTGCCGGCGCCAGCGCGCGGGCCAGGGCGACGCGCTGGCGCTCTCCGCCGGACAGCTCGTGCGGGTAGCGGCCGGCGTGCGGACCGAGCCCCACCACCTCCAACCAGTGGGCACAACGCGATGCCCCGCTCATCGCGCCGCAGGCGGCGGAGGCCGAACGAGACGTTCTGGGCCACCGTCAGGTGGGGGAAGAGGGCGTGCTCCTGGAACACGAGCCCGATGTGACGGCGCTCGGGATCGACGCGGCGCGACCCGTCGTCGACGGTCTCCGTGCCGATGGCGATCGAGCCGGTGTCGACCCCGATCAGCCCGGCGACGAGTCGCAACAGGGTGGACTTGCCGCACCCGCTCGGACCGACGAGCGCGAGCAGCTCGCCGTCGTCCAGCACCAGACCGACGTCGTCGACGGCAACCGTCGCCCCGAACGCCTTCGACACGCCGTCGAGGCGCAACGCGGGGCTAATCATCACCGGCGCCCGCCGGGCCGCAGGTCGAGCCGACGGCTGAGCAGGGCCACCGGGACGAGCGCAACGGCGATGATCGACAGCGCCGGCAGCGCGGCCTGCTCGAAGCGCGATTCCGAGGCCAGGTTGTAGACCCACACGGGCAACGTGTCGAAGCCGATCGGTCGCAGGAGCAGCGCAATCGGCAGCTCCTTCAACGCATCGACACCGACCAGCACGGCGGCGGCGAGGATGCTCGCCGTGGACAGCGGCACGTGGATCCGACCGGCCACCGCGAGCGGCCGCGAACCGAGGGACCGAGCGGAGGCTGTGACGTCCTCGGACACCTGCGCCAGTCCCGACTCGACCGTGTTCAGGCCGGGCCCCATGAAGCGCACGCCGTACGCGTACACCAGGGCGATGAACGATCCGGTCGCCACGGAGCCCGGCAGGCCGAGGCCGATGCCGCCGAGCAGGTCGTCGAGCGCGACGAGGGCGAGGATCACCCCCATCGCCACGACGGGGCCGGGCACGGCGTAGCCGACCGAGGCCAGCCGGTTGGCCGGTCCGACGATCCGCGGGTTGGCGAACCGGCCGGCGTTGGTGACCACCACCGCCACGACGAGGCAGATGGCGACCGTCACGACGGTCAGGAGCAGGCTGTTGCCGAGGAACTCCAGGTAGCGCTCGAGCAGCGGCGTGCCGCGATCGCCACCCTGCTCGCGGATCGCCCAGGCCAGGAGCTGCGCCGTCGGAGCACCGAAGGCGGCCAGCACGACGACGACGCCGAGCGAGGTCGCCGCCGCGGCGCGCCACCCCGCCAGCACCCGCAGCGGGAGCCCCGCCCCCTCGCCGCCGGCGGCGGCGAAGCGGGCGCGGCCGCGCAGGATCCGCTCGAGACCGATGGCGAGCAGGGCGAACACCAGCACCAGCGTGGCCAGCTCGGCGGCGGCGTCGCGGTCGTAGGACCCACGCCAGATCCTGAACACGCCGACCGACAGGGTGTCGACGCCGAAGTACTGGACGGTGGCGAAGTCGGTGAGCGTCTCCATCACGACGACGGCGGCGCCGGCGGCGATCGCCGGGCGCAGCATCGGGAACACGACGCGTCGCGCCGCCTCACCCGACGAGGCCCCGAGCGTGCGGGCAACGAAGTAGGCGTCGGCCGTCTGGTCGCGCAGCGCGGCCCGGGCGAGGAGGTACACGTAGGGGTAGAGCGTGAGCGAGAGCGTGACGATGGCAACGGGCATCGACCGCACCTCGGGGAACCATGCATCCGACCCGAACCAGTCGCGCCACCGCTCCTGCACCGGTCCGGCCACCCCGAACACCGACGTGGTGACGAAGCCCAGGATGTAGCCCGGCACGGCGAGCGGCAACACGAGCGCCCACCCGAGGAACCGACGGCCCGGGAACCGGTGGGCGGCGACGAGCCACGCCAGCCCGGCACCGAGCACGACGGAGCAGGTCACGACGCCGACGACCAGCACGAGCGTCGAGACGATCTCGCCGGGCAGGCGCGTCCGCCACTGCTGCTGCCAGACCTCCGTGCTGGGGCTGAGCACGCTGCTCGCCAGCATGGCGATGGGGACGACGACGAGCACCGCGGCGACGACGGCGAACGCCGCCCAGCGCCAGCTCCGCCCACCGGCGCGACGAGCCGCCGCGGGCGGCGGGCTCGGATCGATCGTCTGGGCCGTCACCACGAGGCCCCTGATCTCAGCCGAAACCCGCCTCGTCCATCAACCGCACGGCGTCGGGGTTGAGCAGGCCGTACTCGCTGGCGCTGACCGGGTCCCGCACGTAGTCGACGCCGAACGTCGACGTCACCAGCTCGTCGGCGGCGACGTTCGGGTTGGCCGGGTACTCGTGGTTGGAGTGCACCAGGACGGCCTGGCCGTCGGTGGCCAGCCACTCGAGGAATCGCCGGGCCAGGTCGGGGTCGTCGGCGGCGGCCGTGACGCCACCTCCGGAGATGTTGACGTGCACGCCGCGGCCGTCCTGCTCGGCCCACTTCAGCTGCACGGGGAACTCGGGGTCGTCCTCGAGCTGCTGGGCCAGGTAGTAGTGGTTGGCGATCCCCACGTCGCAGGCGCCGGCGGCCATCGCCTCGAGCAGCTCGACGTCGTTGGCGAAGATCTCGGCGTTGGTGGCCCAGCCGCGCAGCACCTCGAGCGTCGCCTCCTCGCCGTTGGCGGCGATCATGCTGGCGACGAGCGACTGCTGGTAGGAGTTGTTGGCGTTGCGCAGGCACAGCCGGCCGGCCCACTCCGGTTCGGCCAGCTCCTCGTAGCTCCCCGGGACCTCCGCCGCGCTGATCGCTTCCGGGTTGTAGACGATGGTGCGGGTCCGCAGGGCGAGCCCGAACCAGCGGTCCTGCGGGTCGCGGTACTCGGCCGGGATCGCCTCGTCGAGCGTCGGCGAGTCGAGCGGTTGGAACAGCCCGTCCTCGGCGGCGGCGGCCAGGTTGCCGGCGTCGACGGTCAGGTACACGTCGGCCTCGGTGTCGTCCCCTTCGGCGGCGATGCGCTCGCGCAGCTCGGCGTCGTTGCCGGTCAGGAACTCGACCTCGATGCCGGTGTCCTCCGAGAACTGCTCGAAGGCCAGCTCGACGTCGTAGTGGCGTCCGGAGTACACCCGCAGCGTCTCGCCGCCCCCGCCCCCAGAGCAGGCGGCAAGCGCCGGCAGGAGGAGCAGGCTCGTCGTGGCGAGGACTGATCCGACGACGCGCCGCCGGCGTCGCCTGGGGAAGCGCGGGGTCGTGGATGGGGCCATGAGCGCACCAACGTACTTGACGTTCGGAGTTAGACAACCTTAACGTCCAGTGGGTGACCACGCCGAACATGCTCGTGCGGGCGGGCCGACGGGTGCGGTTGCGGGCGCTGTCCGCGCGGCGGCCGACGACACCGCGATCGGTGTCCTCCGACGCTCCCGTGATGCTGTTCCTCCCTGCCCACGACGAGGCGGCGGCCCTCGCCCAGGTGCTGGCCCGGATCCCGGCCACGGCCGGTGGTCGCCCACTGCAGCGCCTCGTGGTCGACGACGGGTCCACGGACGCCACCGCCGCGATCGCCCGCCGGATGCGGGTCGAGGTCGTCACCTCGCCGGTCAACCGCGGGCTCGGTGCTGCCGTGCGCACGGGGTTGCGGTTGGGGGTCGAGCGCAACGCCGCGGCCGTCGTCTTCTGCGACGCCGACGGCGAGTACGCGCCCGAGGAGATCGACGACTTGGTGACGCCGATCCTCGACGGCACGGCGGACTACGTCGTCGGCAGCCGGTTCCTCGGACGGATCGACCACATGCGCGCCCACCGGCGCGCCGGCAACCGCGCCCTGACCGCCGGCCTGTCGTTCGTCGCCCGGCGGCCGATCACGGACGGCCAGAGCGGCTACCGGGCGTTCTCACCGGCGGCGGCCGCCGCGGCCGAGGTGATCCACGACTACAACTACGCCCAGGTGCTCACGCTGGATCTGCTGGCCAAGGGGTTCCGCTACGTCGAGGTCCCGATCAGCTACCACTTCCGCACGACGGGCCGCAGCTTCGTCACGCTCGGTCGCTACCTGCGGCGCGTCGTCCCCGCGGTCTACCGCGAGCTCAACACGGCCTGATCTCGGGAGGTCATCCCATGCGCACCAACCTTCGCCATCGCCGGTCGTTCGCCGCGGCGATCGTCGTGGTCGGCCTCGTCGCCGCCGGGTGCGGTGACGACGACGGCGCCGACGTCCGCGACCTCGGTGCTGGCACCGCCGCGACGGGGGACGGCTCGTCGGGATCGGGGTCGGGGTCGGGCTCGGGCTCGGGCTCGGCGACGGGGATCGCTGCGGGCAGCGTGGCCCAAGCAACCGAGAACGAGCTGATCAGCGACGCCGTCGCCGGCTACCGCGAGTACTTGCAGGAACAGATCGACACGCTGATCGCCGACACCACGGTGTTCACCGATGCGGTGCGCGCCGGCGACATCGAGGCGGCCAAGGCGGCGTACCCGATCTCGCGCCGGTCGTGGGAGCGGATCGAGCCGATCGCCGGGTTGATCGAGGACATCGACACCGCCGTCGACGCCCGCGAGGACGACTACGACGGCCCCACGGACCCGGCCTTCACGGGCTGGCACCGGCTCGAGTACCAGCTGTGGACGGCCGAGGACGTCAGCGAGGCCGGTCCGATCGCCGATCAGCTCGACGCCGACTTGCAGGCGCTGGCCGAGGCGGCGCCGGCGCTGGAGTTGCCGCCCGGGCTGCTGACGGTGGGCGCCCAGGAGCTGATCGAGGAGGTCGCCGCCCCCGACGGGAAGCTCTCGGGCGAGGAGGATCGCTACTCGGGCACCGATCTGTACGACTTCCAGGCCAACGTCGAAGGGTCCGAGGCGCTGGTCGAGCTGCTCGCCCCGGCCCTCGAAGAGGCCGACCCAGCGCTGCTGGCGGAGATTCGCGAGCAGTTCGCGACCATCTTCGAGCGCCTCGCCGAACTGGGCAGCTTCGAGGAGGGCTTCGTGCCGTATTCCGAGGTGACGCAGGAGCAGCGGGATGAGTTCGCCGCCGACCTCGGTGCGCTCGCCGAATCGCTCGCGCTGCTCAACGGCACCCTCGGGCTCGAGTGACCGGGCGAGTCTTCGAGCGAGTCGAACCGCCCGGCGCCAGCCGGCGCTCGTTCCTCGCCGCGATCGCCGGCGCCGGGATCGTCGCCACCGGCTGCACCGGCGAGACCGCCGACGACGCCAACCCACGGTCAGACGTCGAACGGGACGGGAGCAGCGCTGACACCGCCGCCCCGGCGGCCTCGGTCGGCGCGCTCGTGCCGTTCCGGTCGGCGCACCAGGCGGGGATCGTCGCACCGTTCTCGGCCGCCGGCGTCGTCGCCGGGCTCGACGTGCGCGTCAACGACCGCGCCGAGCTGATCGCGCTGTTCCAGACCATCAGCGCCGAGATCGAGCAGGTGATGGATGGGCAGGCCTTCGAACGGCGCCCCGGCGGCTTCCCGCCCCTCGACACGGGGATCCTCGGCCCCGAGCCGGGCCAAACCAGGACGGCCGTCATCGTCGGGTTCGGATCGTCCCTGTTCGACGACCGCTTCGGGCTCGCCGCCCAGCGGCCGGACGAGCTCGTCGAGATGCCCCGCTTCGGCAACGACGGCAGCGTCGAACCTCGCCGCAGCGACGGCGACATCTCGATCGTCGTGCAGGCCGACACCCACGACGCCGCCCACCATGCGCTGCGTCAGGTGCTGCGCCGGACGCGCGGCGAGCTGGCGGTCCGCTGGCTGCGCGAGGGGTACAACACCCTCGACCACGCCGCCCCGCCAGGGACGGCACCGACGCGCAACCTGATGGGCTTCAAGGACGGGACCGCCAACCCCGACCGCGCAGACGGCGCAGCGATGGACTGCCACGTCTGGATCCAACCGGACGACGGGCAGCCGGCGTGGACGGTCGGCGGCACGTTCCAGGCGATCCGCGTGATCCGCATGATGGTGGAGTTCTGGGACCGCACCCGCTTGAGCGAGCAGGAAGGACTGTTCGGCCGCCATCGCGACAGCGGCGCGCCGCTCGGCCTGGCGCGGGAGACGGACGTGCCGCGCTTCGGCGGCGACTTCGAGTCGCACATCGCACGCGCCAACCCGCGCACACCCGGGAGCGAACGGAACGTGATCCTGCGCCGGCCGTTCAGCTACGTCGGCGGCACCGATGACAACTCGCAGCTCGACCAGGGGCTGATCTTCACGTGCTACCAGCGCAGCCTCACCGACGGGTTCCTCACCGTGCAGCGACGCCTCGACGGCGAGGCGCTCGAGGAGTACATCCGGCCGCTCGGCGGTGGCCTGTACGTGGTGCCACCCGGCCCGTCGAACAGCTACCTCGGCGCCGGCCTCCTCGAGACCTGACGGACCGTGGCCATCGGGATGTCGTGGAGCTGAGGGGAATCGAACCCCTGGCCTCAACAGTGCGATTGTTGCGCTCTACCAACTGAGCTACAGCCCCGCGGACGGGCCAGAGTGTACCGACGGGCGTCGCGCCGCCGACGAGTGGTTGGCGTCAGACGGCGGGCGACCAGCGCTCGCTGCGAGCCATCGCCGCGCTGGCGTCCCGGGCCGGGCGCCGACCACTGCGGACCTCACCGCGACGAGCGGGCGCCTGGCGGCTGCGGGCCGCCCGTGGCCGATCGTCGGGTCGCGGCCGGCGGCGGACGGCCCCGGTGACGAGTGCCTCGTCGGCAGCGGACCGATGGGTCCGCCGCCGAGCGGCGGCCGGCTCACCCACCGGCTCCAGCGGGCGGCGGCGGGCACCGGTCGGATCTGGGCTTGGGCTGCGCCGGGTGCGGGCAGGACGCTCCTCGTAGCGCACGTTCGGGCCGTGGCTGCGGCGCCGCCGCTCGGGAGCGGGCGCCTCGTCGACCTCGGCCTCGCCGTCGAGCTCGTCGTCGAGGTCGGACCGGCGCAGCCTGGCTGGCGTGCGGGCCGCGCGGCGCGCCGCCGGGACCTCGCGCTTGCGCCGCTGGGCGAGCACGTAGACGTAGGCGCACAGGCCGACGAACGCCGCACCGGCGACGTAGTACAGCGACTCGGTCTGCATCGTGGCGGCCAGGAACAGCGAGCACGCAGCCATCAGCACCAGCACGAACAGCACGTTGGCCCGCCGGCGCTTCACGCCATCGCGGACGGCAACCGGCGAGGCGGCCCCGGCGGGACGGTGGCGGCGGCGGTCGGCAGCCCGGGCCCCGCTGCCGTGGGTGCGTGAGCGGACCTCGGCGGGCAGCGGCGGTGGCGTGCGGCGCTGCGGCGCCGGCAGGGTGGACACCGCCTTGGGTCGTTCGTGCGTCCGCACGCCCGAGCGCAGGACGGGACGACCAGCGGCGGCCGGGCGGCGCAGCGGGGACGGCGGCGGCGGCAACGGCGGCGGCGGCGCCAGGGGCCGAGCCATGGACCGGACCGTGACGGAACGAGCCGGCACCGCCTTCTGCAGACTCGACAGCTGATTGCGAAAATCGGTGACCGACGAGTTGGGACGGTTCTCGAGACGGGATCTCAGCAGCGGCGGGATGAGCACTGCGGCCCATGCGGCTGCTACGACGAGCAGGACCAGTTGACCCATTCGGTGTGTTCGTCCTCGATTTCGTGAATACGGTTCGCCCGTTCGACCCGGATCGCGCGGCGACCGGCCCGGTGGGCGTTCTTTACGATTCTACGACATTGCGCGAGGGGGAGGCAACGACTGACGTGCCGTCGGGCACATCGACCGGTTCGCGGCGGTAGGTCCCCGAGCGCCCGCCCGTCTTCTCCCACAGCGCCAGCTCGCCGATCACCATCGACCGGTCGGCCGACTTGCACATGTCGTAGATCGTCAGCGCCGCCGTGGCGCAGGCGTGCAGCGCCTCCATCTCGACGCCGGTCCGATCGACGGTGTCCACGTGGGCCTCGACGGCGACGTAGTCGTCGCCGAGCTCGAAGTTGACCGAGACCGCCCCGACCAGGAGCGGGTGGCACAGCGGGATCATGTCGGACGTCCGCTTGGCGGCCTGGATGCCGGCGACCCTGGCGACGGCCAGGACGTCACCCTTCTTGACCTCTCGGTTGGCGATCGCCGCCGTGGTCTCGGGGCGCATCAGCACCTTGCACCGGGCCAGCGCCCGCCGGTGGGTCGGCTCCTTGGGGGTCACGTCGACCATCCGGGCCCGACCCAGGGGATCGAGGTGGCTGAACGACAGATCGCTCATGCGAAGACCTCGCCATGGCCGGTGACGCCGAGCCGGAGCGCAGCAGGCGCTCGGCCATGAGCGAAAGGACCGTGTCGATCGTTCGCTCGCTCGAAGACTCGCTCGCTCATGCGAAGACCTCGCCATGGCCGGTGACGCCGAGCCGGAGCGCAGCAGGCGCTCGGCCATGAGCGAAAGGACCGTGTCGATCGTTCGCTCGCTCGAAGACTCGCTCGCTCATGCGAAGACCTCGCCATGGCCGGTGACACCGAGCCGAAGCGCAGCAGGCGCTCGGCCATGAGCGAAAGGACCGTGTCGATCGTTCGCTCGCTCGAAGACTCGCTCGCTCATGCGAAGACCTCGCCATGGCCGGTGACACCGAGCCGGAGCGCAGCAGGCGCTCGGCCATGAGCGAAAGGACCGTGTCGATCGTTCGCTCGCTCGAAGACTCGCTCGCTCATGTGAGCACCTCGCCATGGCCGGTGACACCGAGCCGAGCGCAGCAGGCGCTCGGCCATGAGCGAAAGGACCGTGTCGATCGTTCGCTCGCTCGAAGACTCGCTCACTCACTGACGAGAGATCTCGCGGCCGGCTGCCGCGATTTCAGCCGCCGATCTGGGACATCGAGCGCTTCGGGCGCACGAAGTCGACGCGGTTGATGCGGTGGCCGGCCCACTTGGTGCCGACGGCCCGCTCGATCCGCCCCGCCAGCTGATCGTCATCCTCGCCGGCGCGCATCGCCTTGCGCAGGTCGAACTCGTCCGTGGCGAAGAGGCACGTCCGGAACTGCCCATCGGCGGTCAACCGCACCCGGTCGCAATCGCCGCAGAACGGCTTGGTCACGCTGGGGATCACGCCGACCGTGCCATGTCCATCGAGGTAGCGCCACCGGTCGGCCGGGGCCGCACCACGCGCCGGCATCTGCTCCAGCGGGTACACGGCGTGGATGCGCTCGACGATCTCGTCCTGACCGACGACCGAGGCATCGTTCCACCCGCCGGAAGCGTCGAGCGGCATGAACTCGATGAACCGCACCTCGACGCCGCGCTGGCGCCCGAACGTGGCCAGCTCGACCAGCTCGTCGTCGTTGACCCCGCGCTGGACGACGGTGTTCAGCTTCACCGGGTCGAACCCGGCCTCCTTGGCGGCGGCGATGCCGTCGAGCACCCGGTGCAGCTCGTCACGGCGGGTCATCTCGGCGAACTTGGCCGGGTCGAGGGAGTCGAGGCTGATGTTGATGCGGGCCAGGCCGGCGGCCCGCAGGTCGGGGGCGAGCAGGCCCAGCGTGGCGCCGTTGGTCGTCATCGCCAGATCGATCGGACCGTGTGCGGTGCGCAGCGCGGCGAGCCGCTCCACGAGGCCGACGATGTGGGCCCGCACCGTGGGCTCGCCACCGGTCAGGCGGACCGAATCGACGGCGTAGCGCTCGACCATCACCCGGGCGATGCGCTCGATCTCCTCGAACGTGAGGACCTCTTCCCGGGGCAGCCACTTCATGCCCTCCTCCGGCATGCAGTACGTGCACCGGAAGTTGCAGCGGTCGGTGACCGAGATCCGCAGGTCGCGGATCACCCGCCCGAACGGATCGACCAGATCGACCACAGCCATAGGACGCAATCTACGGGCGGCTCACCCCAACAACAGCACCGCGACGTCCGCACCGGCCGGGACGCCGTCGCCGTCGGGCAGCACCACGAGGGTGTCGGCCAGCGCCGTGGCCGCCAGCTGGTGGCTGCCCTGGGCGCCGACGGGCGTCACGTGGCAGCGGCCGTCGTCACCGAAGGTGCCGTTGGCCCGCACGAAGTGCACCTTGCCGTCCGGCTGGCGGCGCAGGTCGACGTCCGTCACCCCGATCACGCTGCGCCTGGCGACGTGGCGGTGGCCCATCATCCGCCGCAGCGCCGGGCGGGCGAGCAGCTCGAAGCTGATCAGCGAGCTGACCGGGTTGCCGGGCAACCCGAACAGCGGCGTGCCGCCCAGCATCCCGAAGGCGAACGGCTTGGCCGGCTTGATGGCGACCTGCATCCAACGCATGTCGGCGATCCGTCCCAGCACCGCCTTGACCACGTCGTAGTCACCCATGCTCACGCCGCCGCTGGTGACGACGGCGTCGCACGTGGCCGCGGCGTCACGCAGGGCCGCCTCGAGGATGACCTCGTCATCCGGCACGGTGCCGCGGTGCTCGACGATGCACCCCGCCTCGGCCAGCAGCGGGGCGAGCATCGTGGCGTTGCTCTCGCGGATCTGGCCGGGTCGAAGCGGCCCCCCGTCCGTGACGAGCTCGTCACCGGTCGACATGACGGCCACACGGGCGGCCGGGAACGCCTCGACCGTCGCCGCGTTGATGCTCGCCAGCACGCCGGCCACGGCCGGTCGCACGACGGTGCCGGCGGTGAAGACCGTGTCTCCGGCCTGCACGTCGTCGCCGGCGGCCCGCACGGCCGCGCCGGGCACGATGGAGGCCCGCAGGCGGACACGGTCGTCGCCGACCCGCTCGCTGTCCTCGACCATCGCCACCGCGTCGACGCCGGCCGGCAACGGTGAGCCGGTCATGATCCGCACCGCCTCGCCGCGCTGCACGGGCTGGTCGTAGGGCTCGGCGCCGGCCGGCGTCTCGGCGACCACGCACAGCTCGACCGGCGCGTCCGCCAGGTCGGCGGCGTGCACCGCGTAGCCGTCGACGGCCGAGTTGGCGAACGGCGGGACGTCCTCGCCGGCCACGACGTCGGCGGCGAGGACGAGCCCGAGGGCCTGGCGGAACGGCGTCGCCACGGGCGGCAGCGGCGGGCACGCCTCGAGCACCATCCGTTGGGCGTCCTCGAGCGGGATCACCGCCGTGACCGTACCCACCCATCTGGGCGCGGACGTTCTCAACCGCCCTTCTGGGCGCGGACGTTCTCGATTGCGGGAACGTGCGCGCCCAGATCGCGACCAACCGTCGCAAGCTCGAAGCTCGCTCGGCCCGCACAGGCGGCAGACTCGACCGATGGTCGCTGCCGCTGATGCGCTCCGGGCAGTGCCGGCCGACGGCCATGTCGCCAGGTGGGAGACCTGGGACGGCGCCCACGTCGAGGACCTCGCGCTGCGCTGGGACAATGAGGCGTGGACGGCGACATCGGACCTCGGTCGCCACGACGCCCAGTACGTCATGCGCATCTCGGCGACGTGGCGTCTGCGCCAGTTCCTGCTGTTCCGTGACCTCGAGCAACCCGACCTGTGGCTGGCCACCGACGGGCACGCCCGGTGGGGCGAGGTCAACGGCGCCCACCGGCCGGAGCTCGACGGCTGCGTGGACGTGGAGGTCAAGGGTTCGGCGTTTCCGCCGACCGTCCCGATCCGTCGGCTGCCGTTGCACGTCGGCGACGGCGCCGAGCTGCCAGTCATCACCGTCGACGTCGAGACCCTTGCCGTCGACGTCGCCGTGCGCCGTTACGAGCGGCTCAAGGCCCGGCGCTGGCGCCGGGTTGCCCCCGACGAGGGCGACTCGTTCGAGTTCGAGGTCGACGACTTCGGCGTCGCTCGTGACCACCCCGAACGGTTCCGGCGGATGGCGTGACCAGCCCGACCGATATCCTGCGACGTTCAATGCCGACCTACGTGTACAAGTTCGTCGACACCGGCGAGACCATCGAGGTGCAGCAGGCCTTCACCGACGATGCGCTGACCGAGGCCGCGCATCCGACGACCGGCGACGTGCGCCCCGTGAAGAAGGTCTTCACCCCGGTGGGCGTGACGTTCAAGGGTGGCGGGTTCTACAAGAACGACAGCCGCAGCGGTGCCGGCTCGCGGTCGTCGTCGTCGAAGGCGTCGTCCGACGGTGGGTCGTCGGGGTCCGACAGCGGCTCGTCGGCGACCACCGGCAGTGGATCGTCGGACAGATCATCGGACAGATCGTCGGACAGATCGTCGGACAGATCATCGGACAAGGGGTCGAAGGGCGAGTCGAAGGCGCCGAGCTCGACCACCTCGTCGTCGACCTCGTCCTCCGATTGATCGATAGCCTCTCGCCCAGCCGACATCCCCCGGATCGCTCGACGATGCGGAGGAACCCATGCACCCGGTGGCCCGTCTGCGCCACGTGCTCGCCCGCCGCCCGTGGCTGTACTGGTGCGCCGTCGCCGTCCTCGCCGCCGGCATCGCCGTCGTTGCGGCGAGCGCCGTGGCCGGTGTCGACGACGCCCGCCGCGCCTGGGGCGCGACCAGGTCGGTCGTGGTGGCCGTCGCCGACCTGGCGCCCGGCGACGCGCTGACCGGCCGCACCGAACTGCGCGCCCACCCGGCTCCGATGGTGCCACCCAGCGCCCTCGCAGAGATCCCACCGGGCGCGATCGCCCGCCAGCGGATCGCCGCCGGCGAGGTGCTCGTCGAGCTCGACGTCGCCGCCGGGCACCTCCCGGTCGCCCTCGTCCCGCCCGGATGGCGTGGCGTGCCCGTCGCCGAACCGGTCCCGTCGGGTGCGGTGGTCGGCGATCACGTGGTCGCGGCGAGCGGCGGGGCGATCGTCGCCGACGACGGCGTGATCGTCGGTCGCGCCGAGTCGACGGTCGTCGTCGCCGTGCCGGCGGCCGATGCTCCAGCCGTCGCCGCGGCGGCCAACGCCGGCGACCTCACCCTGTTGCTCGTCGGCTAGTCACGGCACAACCGAACGTCGGTGTCGGGGGAAACGGTGACACACACCCGGGGCATCGATCTGGCGTCCCTGATGCGGTACGAGTCACGCCGAGAGCTGGTCGAGCGCGTTGGACAGGAAGCGGTTGCGTCGCTCCTCGAGCAGCTCGCGGGTGAGGTCGGGTCGGCCCTGGGCGCTGATCGTGCCGGCGAACCACCCGACGTCCGGTGGTGTGCTCAATGCGGCGACGACGTCCCAGTACGCGACGTCGTCGGCTCGGCGACCGGCTTCGGCCACCCAGCCGGCGAGCACGTCGTCGGCTGCGTCGACGTCGAAGCACATGGCCGCGTCGAGGCGGAGCGCACCGAAGTCGACGCCGGCGGGGCCGACACCTGCGCATTCCCAGTCGATCACCCCTGTCAACCGGTCGCCGTCCCACAGTGCGTTGCCCTGCCACATGTCGTCGTGCACGAAGCCCTCGGTGCGGCGCGGCCGGTACGAGTCGCGTGCCTCCTCGGCCCGTTGCAGCAACTCCTGGGCGGGCGCTTCGGCCCGCAGTCGATCGAAGTCCACGGGACCGATCGGACGGTCACGGCGGGGCAAGCGGGATGCGGCGGGCACCTCGACGACCTGGAGCGCTGCGGCTGCGGCGCCGAGGGCGCGCAATCGGCGCGGCGGGCGTTCCGGAGGGATCAGGCTGCTGCCCGGCATCAGCTCCATCAAGAGCGCCGCCGGGTCACCGGAGAACTCCGTGGCCAGGACCTGGGGAACGGGAAGGCCGCTCGTCGCCGCCACCTGGAGGCCGGCATGCTCGACACGAAGCAACGCGATGTCGTCGGCCGTGCCGACCCGCATCACCGCCGACTGAACGACGGTCTCGAGCAGCCACGGTGATCCGCCGGCACGCAGGCCACGAACCGACTCGACCGTGGCGCCGAGGACGCCTTCGGCCCACGTGATCAACCGCGGCTCGACTCCGACCACCCGCGGCAGCGTATTGAACGGTTCGATGGTCCCCGGGCCCAGGCGACGACATCGGAACGCTGGTCGTGTGGGCCGATGGTGTCGCCCGCTGGGTGTCCGACAGCGGAGACCTCGACACGTGGATGATCGACGACGAGATCGTCTACACGTGGGTGTGCTGACCGTCCTCCGGCAGCCCGAAGGTCAAGGCGAACGTTCCGGCGTCGGTGTGGCTCGGCGCTCGATCGTGCGGTACCGGTCGAGCAGGGCCCGCCGACCACGGCGCGAGTGTCGCACCCGTGGGTCGGCCGCCGTTGCGCGACGTGCGGCGGCGCGATGTCGAATCGCGGCATGCTCGTGCGTCAGAAGGGGTGAATTGACGCCAAACCCCGTGAGGAGTTGCCATGCCCCAATACGTGTTCCTGCTGTTCGACGACGAGTCCTGGTACGACCACGTCGACGATGCCTCCTTCGCCGAGGAGATGAAGCTCCACCATGACTTCTCCCAGGCCGTCGCCGCCGCCGGCGCGCGAGTGCTCGGCGGCGAGGCGCTGGAGCGCTCGTCGACGGCCACGGTGGTGCGCCGCGAGACGGACCGCGCCGACTCGCCGCCGCTGGTCACCGACGGCCCGTTCATCGAGACCAAGGAGGCCCTCGGCGGCTTCTACGTGATCGAGGCCCACGACCTGGACCAGGCGCTCGAGCTGGCGGCGCAGTGTCCGTCGACGGTCATCGAGGTCCGTCCGGTGATGGCGATCCCGGAGGAGTTCACCACCGACGACGCGGTTGCCGGCGACTGAGGTGCTCGACGCCCGGGCCGTCGCCGCCGCCGTCGAGCAGGCGCACCGCGACCACTGGTCGAACGTGCTGGCGGCGACGATCCGGGTCACCGGCGACCTCGACCTGGCCGAGGAGTGCGCCCAGGAGGCCTACGTCCGAGCGCTGGGCGCCTGGCCCTGCCAGCTCCCGGACAACCCGGGCGGCTGGTTGACCACCGCCGCCCGGCGACTGGCCCTCGACCGCCGCCGGCGGGCGATCACGGCGCGGCGAGCGCTGCCGCGACTCGCCATCGAGGCCGCCGGCGACGACGAGCCCTCGGCGCGGCCCGGTCACGACGGCACCGACCCGCTGCGCCTGCTGTTCCTCTGCTGCCACCCGGCCCTGTCGCGCGATGCCCAGTTGGCGCTGACGCTGCGGCTGATGTGCGGCCTCACGACGACCGAGATCGGCCGGGTGCTGCTGGCCCAGGACACGGCGATCGCCGCCCGCATCACTCGGGCCAAACGCAAGATCGCGGCCGCCGGCGTGCCGTTCCGGTTGCCCGACGAGCGCCAGCAGCGTGCCCGGCTCGACACGGTGCTGGCCGTCGTCCAACTGACCTACACCGCCGGCCACACCGCCACCACCACCGATGACGACCGTGGTGAAGCCACGCTCGTACGCGGCGACCTCACCCACCGAGCCGAGACGATCGCCCGCCGGCTCGTCGCCGCCTATCCCGACGAATCCGAACCCGAGGCCCTGCTCGCCGTCATCCTCTTCAGCGAAGCCCGCCGGCGAGCCCGGCTCTCGCCAGACGGCGACCTGGTGCTGCTGGCGGACCAGGATCGCTCGCAGTGGGACCGCATCCGGCTGCACGAGGGCCTCGCTCATGCCACCGCCGCCCTCGGCCGCGGCGACGGGCCGTACACCTTCCAGGCGGCCATCGCCGGGCTGCACGCCGCCGCCCCGTCGTTCGAGCAGACGGACTGGCCCCAGGTCGTCGAGATGTACGACCGCCTGCTGGCCCGCTGGCCGACCCCGGTTGTCGCGCTCAATCGCCTGGCCGCCGTCTCGCTGACGCCCGATGCCGACCTCGAGGCCGTGCGACGCGACCTCGATGCGCTGGATGCCGACGGGGCGCTGGACCGGTACCCCTACCTCCCCGCCACCCAAGCCGACGTCCTGGCTCGCCTCGGTCACGTCGATGCAGCGATCGCCGCCTACGACGAGGCGCTGGCCAGGTCCGGCAACGACGTCGAACGCCGCTTCCTGAGCATCCGTCGCGACCGACTCGGCCGTCGGTGCGAGCGAGGCCATCAACTCAGTCGCGGCGCTTTGGACGCCGAGCTCGGCGCGTCGAGCGGGAACCGTCCGCCCGCCGGTGGTGCTCCGAGAGACGCCCGAGGACGAGCGACCACGCGACCACCATGAACTCCGCCTGCTCGGCGGTCGGGGCGTGCTGGTGCACCTCGACATGGGTTCCGACCTCGGTCGGAGCGAACCGCAGGTAGGCGACGAGCTGTGCCCCCGGGACCGGGACGGCGGCGTCTTCGAAGTCCCAGCGCATCGCGATCAGCGAGGGAGGCGCAACGACTTCGTACCGGCCCCGAACGGCCGTGCCCCACTCGAGCTCGGCCGAGAACCGACCGTCCCGCAATGTCACCGGAGCACCGAGCCACGCGCTGTAGCGGGCGTCGTCCACGAACTCCTCGAACACCTCCTCCTGGGGTGCGGGCAGATCGGCGGTGACCTGCACCCACTGATCGACGCGGCTGTCGGCGAGGCGCCGTTCGGGGATGTCATCGGCCGGTCGCCACCGGTCGCCGCCCGACGTGAGCAGCGGCACGAGCAGCGCCATCGCGTTGCGGTCGGCGCGGTAGCGACGGAAGTTCCCGTCGACGCGTCGTATCACGAGGCCGGCGGCAGTGAGCGCAGCGAGGTGCGCCGAGATCGTCGGTGCCGTGACCTCGAAGGCCGCGGCGATCTCACCCGCGGCGAGCTCGTCGTCCCACACCAGCCACAGGATCTCCCGCCGGATCGGCGAGCTCACGGCGTCCAGCACCACCTGCAGCGGCGGGTGCGCAGCCTTTCCGACGAGCTTCACCCCATCGAGCCTTGCACGCTGGTTCGCTGCACCTCTATTTTGAGAGTCATCGAAATAGCGAGCGAGGAGAGGTCATGACGAAGTACTTGCTGCTCTATCGGGCGCCCGTCTCGGCGACCGAACAGATGGCCGACGCACCCCCGGAGGCCGCGGCAGCCGGCATGGAGGCGTGGATGACGTGGGCCGGCAAGGCGGGCAACGCCATCGTCGACATGGGAAGCCCCGTCGCCCCAGCGACCAGCGTGGGCGCCGAGCGGGCGGCGGGCGACTTCATCGGTGGGTACTCGATCCTCGAGGCGGACTCCCTCGACGCGCTCGAAGGCTTGCTCGACGGCCATCCCCACCTCGAACTCGACGGTGCGGCGATCGAGGTCCACGAGTTCTTGGCGCTGCCCGGCATGTGACACCGCCGAGTGGCGGGCACTTCCGTCAGGCCGTCTGCAGGGCGCCAACTCGCTGACGTTCGAGCCGAGCGAAACCAGGGCGGCAAGCGAGGACCCGCACCGCCTCGAAGACGTCGACCGCCGCTGACCCTCTCGGGATGGCGGTCAAGACCGGGCCGGACATCAGCACGCCGTCGATCTCCACGATGGGCACGCCGACGTCGAGGCCGACACGGTCGAGCGTCTGCTTCGTCATCGTCCGCAGCTCGTCGTCCCACCGGGGATCATCGGCCGCCGCGATCGTTGCCGGCGGGAGCTCCGCGAGCGCCAGTCCCTCCGCGGCGACGGATCGTCGCTCGATCTCGTCACCGGTGGCGAGCTGAACGTGGAACCGCTCGCCAAAGCCTTCGTAGAAGCGACGAGCGGCGGCAGCGCCATGCCGCTGCCGCACGGCGGCCATGACGCGCGCCGGGACCCACGCCTTGTCGTTGAAGTCGCGGTACCAGTCATCGAGGGTCCGGAGCTCGTTGACCACGGACAGGCTGAGCAGCCGAACCCGGAGGTCGATGCAGTCGCGGCGCTCGACCTCCGACAGCCAACGGAACGTGATCCAGGCGAAGGGGCAGGACGGGTCGACGTAGACCACGACCTGATCGTCGATAGTCGCTTCCATGGAAGCTATACTACCTTCCATGGAAGAGGTCCAACCGTCGGACTGGGTCGCCGAGATCGTCACGCGCTGGCGGCAGCTCCGCCCGGACCTCGATCCCTCGCCGATGCTGGTGATCGGCCGCATCGCTCGTCTCGCCGTGATCATCGACCAGCGGCTGCGTCCGCCGTTCGCCGACGCCGGCCTCGCCAACGGCGATTTCGACCTGCTGGCGGCCCTGCGCCGCCAGGGGCCGCCATTTGCATTGAGCCCCGGCGACCTCGCCACCGCCATGCTCGTCACCACCGGCGCCACGACCAAGCGGATCGATCGCCTGGAGCGCCACGGCCATGTCACTCGATCGACCTCCGACGGCGACCGACGGCGCCGCGTCGTCGCCCTCACCCCCGCCGGTCGGCGACTCGTCGACGACCTGATCGGTCGGCACTTCGCCATCGAGGCCGCCATCCTCGCCCCGCTCGCCGACTCCCAGCGCGACGACCTCGGCGCGCTGCTGGGCGAGCTGGCGGCGATCATCGAGACCGCGGCCCGAGGCCAGGACTAGCTTCGCCAGCCGGTGGCCACGATGACCAGGACGGCGATCCCGAGCACGACGCGGTAGATCACGAACGGCGTGAAGCTGCGCGTCCGGACGAGGCGCAGCGTGCCCCACACGGCGACCCAGCCGGCGAGCCCGGAGGTCACGATGCCGACGAGCATCGGGACAGCCAGCCCCTCCGGGATGCCGTCGCTGGCCAGCCCGGCACCCTTCAGGGCGACAGCGCCGGCGGTGACGGGGATCATCATCAAGAAGCTGACGCGAGCGGCGGCGTCGCGATCGAAGCCGAGGAAGCGGCCGGCAGTGATGGTGATGCCCGAGCGCGAGGTGCCGGGGTTGAGGGCCAGCGCCTGGGCGGCACCGACGGCCAGCGCGTCGCGGACGCGGTAGTCGTCGACCTTGCGTCGGCCGGTCGCCCGGTCGGCGACGTACAGCAGCAGGCCACCGAGGATCAGGGAGATGGCGATGATCGTCGGCGTCCCGAGGCCCTCGTCGATCTGGTCCTCGAACACCGCGCCGACCAGCGCGGCGGGGACCGTCGAGAGGAGCAGCAGCCACGCCACGCGCCCCTCCGTGGTCGCCCGCGCGTCGCGATCGAACATCGCCCTCCACCCCGCTCTCACGTACATGGCGAGGTCACGGCGGAAGTAGGCGATGGCGGCGACGATCGTCCCGATGTGCAGGGCGACGTCGAAGGCCTTCTCCGTCGACTCGCTGTCGAAGTCGTTCCAGTCGAACAGCCACGGCACGAGCAACAGGTGCCCGCTGGAGGAGATGGGCAGGAACTCCGACAGCCCTTGCACGAGTCCGAGCACGATGGCGTGGGAGATCGGCACGACCGGACGTTCTACCGCCCCGCGGATGGGGGAAGCTGGCCACCGCGACGACGGAGCCGCTGTGGGTGTTCGCCGAGCAGCTGGGACCGCACGTCCACGGCGGCGCCCATCGCGACCGACCGGTCGTCATCATCGAGTCGCGACGGGCGTTCGCCCGACGTCGGTACCACCGCCAGAAGTTGCACCTGGTGCTGTCGGGCATGCGCCACCTCGCCGCCGAGCTCGGTGACCGCGCCCGGTACGTCACGGCGGACACCTACCGGGACGGGCTGGCGCAGGTCGGCGCGGGTCGTGGTCCACGAACCGACGAGTCGTGCCGCCCAGGGACTCGTCGAGGGGCTGCGGGCCGACGGGCGGGTCGCCGAGGTCCCGCCCACCCCGACGTTCGCGCTGTCGAAGCAGGACGGTGGGCCGGGGAGCGCACACGGTTTCGGATGGCCGACTTCACGAAGCGCAGCGCAGGCGGTTCGACCTGGCTCGAACCGGACGGCGAGCCCGCCGGCGGAGGTGGAGCTTCGACGACCGAACCGGGAGCCGCCGCCGAAGGGAGCGGCGACGCTCGACGTGCGCGGCCCGTGGCGGCCGGAGGAGGACGACGTCGACGCCGAGGTGCGGCGCGACCTCGACGGTGGGACCTGCCGACGATCGGCGTCGACGGGCCGCGCGGTTCGCCGTGACCAGGAAGTAGGCGCTGGCCGCCCGGCGCCACTTCTTCCGCCACCGCCTCGGGATGTTCGGCCCGTACGAGGACGCCATCCTCACCAACGACTGGGCGATGGCCCACTCGCTGTTGTCGGTGCCGCTCAACCTCGGGCTGCTCGAACCGCTGGACACGGCGCGAGCGGCGCAGAAGGCCTCACGCCGACGGCGACGCCGGCCTCGCCGCCGTCGGGGGTTCGTCCGCCAGGTCATCGGGTGGCGGGAGTACATCTGGCACCTCTACTGGCACCTCGGGCCGGACTATCGGCGGAAGAACGTGCGCGCCCGGCGATCGCTCCCGGCGTGGTTCGCCGAGCTCGACGCCGACCGGGTCACTGCGGTCTGCCTGCGCACCGCCCCCCCCACGCCGACCGGTCACTGCGTCTGCCTGCGCACCGCCCTCGAGGGGGTGCGTGACCGGGGCTGGGTGCACCACATCCAGCGGCTGATGGTCATCGGCAACCACGCCCTGCAGCGCGGGTACGACCCGGACGACCTGACCGAGTGGTTCCAGACGGCGTTCGTCGACGGGTTCGACTGGGTCATGCCGGTCAACGTGATCGGCATGAGCCAGCACGCCGACGGTGGGCTGATCGCCACCAAGCCGTACGCCTCCGGCGGGGCGTACATCAACCGCATGTCGGACCACTGCAAGCGGTGTGAGTACGACCCCCAGGCGGCGGGTCGGCGACACCGCCTGCCCGTACACCGCCGGCTACTGGGCCTGGGTCCACCGCAACGAGGAGCGGCTGGCCGCCAACAACCGCACCAACCAGGCGGTGGCCTCGATGCACCGCTTAGCCGACCTCGACGCCGTCCTGGCCCAAGAGTCAGCTCGCCGCACGTTCTGACCATCCGAGGGTTTGACGGCACCCGAGGGTTTCCGGCACCCCTGCCGGTACGCAAACCCTCCGGTGCGCTGAAACCCTCGGATGCCGTTGAACGGACGTCAGGCGCCGGACATGGTGACGTCGCGCAGGACGAGGCTGACGCCGGCGGCGCGCATGGGCAGCCAGTCGACGTCGTTGCCAACCTCCACGACGTCGAGCAGCATGCGCTGCAGCGTCGAGGCGATGGTCAGCTCCCGCACGGGGGCGCCGATCGTGCCGTTGGTGATCAACATGCCCGAAGCGCCGGTCGAGAAGTCGCCGCTGATCGGGTTGACGCCCGAGTGCAGCCCGGCCACCGACTGCACGAGCAGCCCGTCGTCGATGTCGGCGATCAGCTCCTCCTGCGGGCGGGTGCCCGGTTGCAGCGCCAACGCCAGGCAGCCGACGCCAGGCGTGCCGGCGAACCCGCCGCGGGTGGCGTTGGCCGTCGAGACGGTCGCGGCGCGTCGCGCCGAGTAGCTGTTGTGCACGAACTGGCGCAGGACGCCGCCCTCGATCAGCACGTTGCGACGAGCGGCCAGGCCTTCGCCGTCGACCTCGGTCGCCGTGTAGGCCACCGGGTTGGTCGGATCGTCGATCAGCGTGACGAGCTCGGAGGCGACGACCTCACCGAGCCGGTCGCGGAACAGGCTGCGACCCTTCACGACGCTCTCGCCGTTCAGCGTCGACGAGATGACGCCGAGGAACTGCGCCGTGACGAATGGGTCGAGGACCACGGTGAGCCGCTTGCTCGGCGGCTTCGTGGCCCCGAGCAACCGGGTGGCGCGGTCGGCGGCGTCCTGCGCCGCCTTGGGGAGATCGAACCCGGTCGGCTGGCGGGTGACGCTGAACCCGAAGCCGGTCTGGGTCTCGTCGCCGTCGTCGGCCAGGCTGCTGACGCTCACATAGCAACCGTTCTCGCGACCCGACTCGCGGATGCCGGTGGTCGTTGCAACTGCAACTTCGCCCCACGCATCGGCGTAGTTCGAGTCGTCGACGCGCAGGCGGCGATCACAGGCCAGGGTCAGCTGCTCGAGCTCCTTGGCCAGCTCGATCTTGCGTTCCGTCGGGAATGCCGCCAGCTCGTCGTTCCAGAGCGGCTGCCCGGTGCGGGCGACGCCGTCGGGCTCGGCCAGGCCGGCCCACTCGTCGACGGTGCCGAACGTGACGTTGTCGCGGGCCTCGGCGAGCACCTCGTCGACGGCGCTCGGGTCCAGCGTGCCGGCGTAGGCGAAACCGGTGCGCCCGTCGCGGATGATGCGCACGCCGATGCCCTCGCTCTGGGCCGAGACGAAATGCTCGACCTCGCCCTCGTAGACGCGCACCTCGGTCTCCCCGCCGCGCGAGACGAAGGCCTCGATCTGCTCCCCCGCCGTCGCTTGAGCGACGACCTTGTCGGCGAGATCGGCGAGGTCTTGCGAGTGCGTCACGCCGCGGTCCCACCGACGGTCAGTGCAGCGACACGCAGCGTCGGCTGCCCGGTGCCCACCGGGACGCCCTGGCCGTCCTTGCCACACGTGCCCGGGCCGCCCATGGCGAAGTCGTTGCCCACGACGTCGATGTCGCGCAGCGCCTGGGGCCCGTTGCCGATCAGGTTGGCCTCGCGCAGCGGCTCGGTGATCTCGCCGTCCTCGATCAGGTAGGCCTCCGTCATCCCGAACACGAAGTCGCCGGTGGCCGTGTTGACCTGGCCACCGCCGAGCCGCGCCACGTACACACCATTGTCCGTCGAGCTGACGATGTCGGCCGGGTCGGTCTCGCCGTCGGTGACGAACGTGTTCGTCATGCGCACCATCGGCAGGTGCATGTAGCTCTGCCGGCGGCCGTTGCCGCTGGGCGCCCGGCCCTCCTTGCGCGACCGCAGGAAGTCGTACATGTAGTCGGTCAGCACGCCGTCCTGGATGAGCACGTTGCGCTGGGTGCCGTGGCCCTCGTCGTCGATCGACAGCGTGCCCCACTCCCCGGCCATCGTGCCGTCGTCGACGACGGTGACCAGCGGCGAGGCGACGACCTCCCCGGTCTTGCCGCGGTACACGCTGGCGCCCTTGCCCACGAGATCAGCCTCCAGCCCGTGGCCGCAGGCCTCGTGGAAGAGGATCCCGCCCGTCCCCTGCTTGATGACGACCGGCATCGACCCCGACGGAGCGGGGCGGGCCTTGAGCTTGGTCAGCGCCTGGCGGGCGGCCTCGCGGGCCAGCTCCTCGACGTCCACCGTATCGAAGATCTCGAAGCCGACGGTGTGGCCCATCGTGTGGTACCCGGTCTGCATCCCGGTGTCACCGTCGGCCACGACGCTGACGCGCATCAGGCAGCGCACGACCTCGTCGTCGGCCAGCAACCCGTCGCTGTTGGCGACGAGGACCCGCTTGCGGCTGTCGCCGTACCCGGCCGACACCTGCACGATGGCGTCACCGGCGCCGCGGGCGGCGTCGTCGATCCGCCGCAGGAGCTCGACCTTGTCCGCCTTGGCGACCTCGTCGGGGTACGTGTCGACGACGTTGCGGCGCACGATGTCGACCGGCGAGAGGGCGACGGTGCGGGTGCCGCCGCCGCCCCGGCGAGCGGCCGCCGCGGCGGCTTCGGCGGCGTTGCGCAGCCCTGTCTCGGAGAGGTCGCTGGTGTGGGCGAAGCCAGTGGTCTCCCCGGCGACGACGCGGATGCCGGCGCCACGGTCTCGACCGCTGGTCACTTGCTCGACGCGACCATCGTCGAGACCGGCCGACGTGGACCGTTTGTCCTCGGCGTAGACCTCGGCGAACTCGCCGCCGGACCGCATCGCCGTGGACAGCACCCGTTCGAGGACGTCGTGATCGATCACGTGGTCAAGCTACCGGTGGGCCCTGACTGGAGCCGGTGCGTGGCGAGCGAGAGACCGGGCAGTAACTTCGTCCGACGTGACGGTTGCGACGGGCGTGCGCGGCGAGGCGAAGATGACGGTGACCGAGGCGGACACGGCGCGTGCGCTGGGCTCCGGCAGCGTCGACGTCCTGGGCACGCCCAGGGTCATCGCGCTGTGTGAGGAGGCGTGCTGCCGCGCGGTGGCCGGCGACCTGCCCGCCGGCGCGACCACGGTCGGGATGAAGGTGGCGGTGGACCACCTGCAGCCGTCGCCCATCGGGGCCACGGTCGTGGCCGAGGCTCAGGTGCAGAAGGTCGAGGGGCGGCGCCTGACGTTCAACGTGTCAGCGTCCGACGATCGCGGTCTGGTCGCCGCCGGGAAGATGGTGCGCGTCGTCGTCGACATCGACCACTTCATGACCAAGTGCGGGAGCGGCTTCTAAGCCGCCACCCGTCTTCGGCGCTCGCGCCGACGACTGCACGTTCGAACGGCGCTGGGCGAGGCGTCTCACGGCACCGTCCCCGGTTGCGTCGGCACCAGGTAGCCGAGGTTGGCGCGGTACGAGCTCCCGCACTCGGGGCAGGCGTAGTCCACCTCGGCGACCGGCGTCAGCTCGACCCCACAGTTCGGACAAGGGATCGTGAAGATCGAGGCGGTGTGCGGGGAGAGAGCGCCGGACGGATTCATCTGGGGTGCCCCTACCCCGAGTGCGGGAACTTCATTCCGGATGTCACGACGCGTTCGGAATGGTGCTGCGGTCTGACGGTGCTGCCGAGCAGACTGGACTTCATCGCCGCGCCGCACGACGCCCACGCCGAGACGGTGCCCCCCGTCGGCGGAGAGTCCGCATTGACGGTGGTCGACGGATTGTCGTTCGCGATCAGCGATCGCAATGGCGATGTTCGGGGCGGTGCGCACGGATTCGTCAAGGCCGATCGCCGCCACCTGTCGCGACTCGTGATCACCGTCGACGGTCAGCGGATGACCCCTATCGCCAGCGCCACTCCGACGCCGTACGAAGCGATCGTCGTCCACCGCCTGCGGAGCGCCGACGGAGGCGAGGCGCCTGGGATCGTGGTGCGTCACCGGACCATCGGGGCCATCTTGCGCGAGCAGGTGGAGCTGTGGGCGACCAGCGCTGATGTCGCGACCGCCCGCATCACACTGAGCATCGCGGCGGACTTCGCTCACATCTTCGACGTCAAGGCCGGGCGAGCCGGCAGTGCGGGATCGATGCGGACGACCGCGCTGGGCATCACCCTGCTCGCCGCGGACGGCCGGTGGGAGACGCGCGTGCGATGGGATCGGACGCCGGACGCGGTCGATGAAGGGTCGGTGACTTGGGAGTTGACAGCCGCGCCGCGCCGGCGTTCGGGCGTCGTCCTGACAGCGGAGGCGGTCGCCGACGGGGAACCGGCGGAGGGCCTCGTTGATGTCAACCGGGATGCCACGCCGGTCGCGATCCGCGACCTGGAACGGTGGCGCCGGGGGCGGCCGTCGGTGACGTCGACGGACTCCCGGCTCGTGCTCGGCGTCGAGCAGGCGCTGGCCGATGTCGCCGCGCTGCAGATCCGCGACATCGCTCATCCGGAACGGGTGCTCGTGGCGGCGGGCGCGCCGTGGTTCATGACACTGTTCGGCCGCGATTCCCTGCTCACCTCTTGGATGACGCTGCCGTTCGATGCGTCGCTGGCTCCAGGGGTGTTGATGACGCTCGGTGAGCTGCGTGGCCACCGTGAGGATCCCGTCAGCGAGGAGGAGCCCGGGAAGATCCTGCACGAGGTCCGCCATGGCGGCCACGGCGGTCCGTTCAGCCACCGCAGTCGCTACTACGGCAGCATCGACGCCACGCCGCTGTTCCTGATGGTGGCCGCGGAGGCGTGGCGCTGGGGGGCCATCGACGCCGAGACACTCGACGAGCTGCGACCCGCGATCGGAGATGCAGTGGGATGGCTGCTCGGTCGCGACGTGCCCAACCGTTTTCTCAGCTACGAGCGGCGGACCGAGCAGGGTCTCAGCAATCAGGGATGGAAGGACTCGTGGGATGGCGTGACGTCTGCCAGCGGCGCGTTGCCGAACGCACCGATCGCTCTCGTGGAGGTCCAGGGCTACGCGTTCGCCGCGCTGCACGCCGCCGCTGATCTGAGCACCGCGGCGCCGATGGTCGGCGTCGACGCAGACGATCTACGGCGCCGAGCGGACGCGCTGCGCGAGCGGTTCAACGAGCGGTTCTGGGATCCGCAGGGATGGTTCGCTGTTGGGCTGGATGCGGGCGGGCGGCGCATTGACTCGTTGACCACCAACCCCGGCCACGCCCTGTGGTGCGGGATCGCCGAGCCCGAGCTCGCCAACGCCTACCTCGACCGCCTCCTCGACGCAGAGCTGTGGTCCGGCTACGGACTTCGGACGCTCGCGCCGTCGATGGGCGCGTACGACCCACTCAGCTACCACAACGGCTCGGTGTGGCCGCACGACACGGCAATCGTCGCCGCCGGCGCCGCCCGCTACGGCCGATGGGATGTCGTCGACCTGCTCGCCGACGGTGCGCTCGACGCCGCAGCGCACTTTGCCTTCCGCCCACCGGAGCTGTTCGCCGGCTTCGACCGCCACGAGCTGTCGGTACCGGTCGCGTATCCCGCTTCCTGCTGTCCGCAGGCCTGGTCCTCGGCATCGATCCTGCTGCTCGTCCGGACGATCCTGGGCCTGGACGTCACGCCCACCGGGCCCGTGGTGTCCCGGCCGGATCTCGACCGGCTCGAAGGACTGGAAGTGAGGGGCGTGCGGGCCAACCAGCGGACCTACGACGTCGTGATCCGCAGTGGCGCGCCGGCTGTCCGGCCGCACGCCACCTGAACGGTCCATGTGCACCGGTCGGCGTTCGCCCGGCGATGAGGTCTCACGATTCAGCACGACGAGGCGTCTCGTGACGCCGCAACGCATTCAGCGCGGAGTGACCCGCTCGATGTCCTGTGGTGATGCTCTCGAGGAGGTTCAGGCCCTGTTCCAGGTCGAGCGCAGTCCGGATGTCCAGATCCATTCCCAGCTGCACCACTGAGTACGCAACATCGGGCTGGATGCCGACGATCACCGTGGCTGCCCCACGCAGGCGCGCCATGTGCGCCAGGTCACGCAGCGCCTTCGAGCCGTAGGAGTCGAGCACGTCGAGCGCGGCGACGTCGATGATGACGCCGTGGGCCCGAAACTGCCCGATCTGATCGATGACGTCCTCCTGGAAGCGCACGAGCTCAGTGTCATCCAGCGCAGCATGGATGGAGGCGATCAGGAAGTCGCCTTGTCGCAAGATGGACACGAACATCATGACGAGCTCCGCAGAGCCTCCTCAGCTGTCTTCCGTCCGGGTGACCAGAAACCCAAGCTGACGTTCGGCCTCTTCGATCCCGCCCTGCAGGTCACCGATCGTGTTCATCTTCGTCAAATCGACACCGATGGTCACCAGGGTGCGGGCGATGTCAGAGGAGAGCCCGGTGATGATCACGCTGGCACCCATCAGGCGCGAGGCGTCGACGGTCTGGACGAGGTGGTTGGCCACCGTGGTGTCGATCTCGGGCACACCGGTGATGTCGATCACCACGACACGGGCGCGGTTGGTGCGGATGCCGTGCAGGAGCTGATCGGTCAACTGGGTGGCCCGTGCGGCATCCAGTACGCCGATGATCGGCAGGATCAGCAGCCGTTCACGAACTTGTAGCACCGGTGTGGACAGCTCGCGGATGGCGTCCTGCTGTTGTCGGATGATTCGTTCCCGCTCCTCGACGAAGCTCACCGCGACGGTGTTTGCGATGCGGTTGGCGGCCGGCTCGTAAGCGTCGAGCACTTGGTTCAGCAAACCGAAGTCGTCCTGATACTTCTTGAAGAGTGACCGCGCCAGCACATCACGCAGCAGCAGGACGATGCCGACCACTTCGTGCGTCTCGACCCCGCGAGGGATGATCCGTTCCGACAGGTCGCGGGCGTAACGCTGCAGGGCGTCGACGCTGCCTGTCTCGAGCACCTCGACGTAGTTGTCGTACACCGACGTCGTCTCCGAGGCGATCTCCTGCGCCGTCATTGCCTGCAACAGGCGCGCTGCCTCGACGCGATCCTCCCACTCATCGCGAAGCTCCGAGCGGTGCTGGCGGAGGTGGGCGACCAACTCCGGCAGCAGACGGTGGTCGTCGTGCGCCTCGTGGCCGTCGTCTTGTCCGCTCTGCTGGGACCGGTTCATCACGCGCTCCTGTCGCTTTGCCTGATCGATGTATTCGACCCTTGAGATCGAGGTTGTCGCCATTTCGTCATTGTCACCGTCGTCCCGCGACCGACCTCGGAGGTGATCTCGAATTCGTCCATCAAACCTCGGGATCCGGGCAGTCCCAAGCCGCGGCCACCGTAGGTGGTGTAGCCCACCTCGAGCGCTTGGGCGACGTCGGCGATGCCCGCTCCGACGTCGCGGGCGACGATCGTGACCCCGACTGCCTCGCCGTCATTGACCACCTCCATGGTGATCTCGCCGCGATGTGCGAACCGAACGATGTTGCGTGCCATCTCCGAGATCGCGGTGGCCAGCACGGTGGCATCGGTCGGACCGAAGCCCGCCTCGACGGCGAGCTGTCGACCGCGCTGGCGGGCCGCGACAACGTCGGCGTCCACCCGGATCGGGACACGGATCTCGTCGGCCCCCAATTCAGCCCTCCGATCGACCAAGGACGCACTCACCGCAGCACAGAACTCGCACTCCAACAAGTGGTAGCCGACATCCAGTTCCGCCTGCCGGCGTCGATCACCACACGACAGCGACAGCAGCACCGGGCGACAACGTGACGTGGACGGCTCGCCATTGAGCTCGAGGAGGTACTCGACGCGCAACTTCGCTCGGGAGCGGCCGAGACGGGCGGCGACTGCCCCCGGCGTCGATCCGATCGTCTTTGCCAGCGAAGCCGTGTCACTGCCGTCGACCTCGTGGGCGAGCAACACCTCTCGTTCGCCCGGGTGCAACCGATCGAGCGCCGCCCGCACCGCGACGTTCTCCTCGCGCTCGATCAGCTGCTCATCAGGACCCGGCGGTTGGCGCGCGTCGAGCAGTCGGTGCTGGTTGCGCCTCCCCGTATCGGCGCGGCGCCAGAACGACGCCACGAGATTGCGTGCCGTCACCACGGCGTATGGCCCGAGCGCGCCATCGTCCAAGCGGCTGCGCGCTCCGAGCACCCGAGCGAGGGTCTCCTGGACGACATCGTCGACTGAATCACCGTCCGGCATCCGGCTCGCCACGACCCTGCGGACCAACGAGGCGAGCCCCATCAAGTCAGCGGGCGGCAGGTCGCCCTCGGTCTCCCCGGACGCCCTGATCACACGGGGCCCCGATACCCACCGCCACGTGAGCGAAACGCCCGTCCTCGACCGGGCCCTCGTCGTCGGAGAAGGTGCACTGGCCGGCGCCGTCGGTCAGGGCCGCGGCCACGGCATCCGTTTGCAGCGGTCGGCGGTAACGCCGCTCGGTCCGGGCCACGACATTTCGAAATCATGACGATTCCGCGTCATGCGGAGAGGCCCAAGGAGTTACTAGGGGCATGAACACACTCAAGAAGCGCATCATTGGCGGCACCGCCGTCGCCGCCGCCGCCGTCGGAGCCCTGGGCGCGTCCACCGCCGTCGCTCAGCCCGTGACCCAAGAGGGCCTGGTCAACGTCAACCTCTCCGACGTAACTGTCCAGGTGCCGATCGCGATCGCTGCCAACATCTGCGATGTCAACGTGGGCGTGCTCGTGGGCGAGCTGCGCGATGACGCCGCCGATTGCGAAGCTCTCGGTGGCGCCGATGCCACCGTGGAGCGCGACAGCGATGGGCCGGTGACCCAGAACGGGCTGGTCAACGTGAACGCGGATGACGTTGCGGTGCAGGTGCCGATCGGCGTGGCCGCCAACATCTGCGATGTCAACGTGGCCGTGCTGGTCGACCAGTTCCTCGACGACTCTGACGGCTGCCTCGCCGACTCGGACCCCGGCGCCATCGTCGTGGAGTCCCTGCCGATCTGACCAGGTGACTGGCTGCACGGCGAGCGCCCGGGAGGGCTCGTTCGTCGTGCAGCCAGCCGATGGCCGATCTCGACCGATGAACGATTGCAGCCCGGACAGCGTCACTCCAAGAGACGCCGTCGTGCGTGGAACTGACGATCAATTCAGACAGCGACGCAACAGTTTCCAGCACTACGCCAAAAAGCTGGTTGAGCCGGTCCTGGGATGGCTATTGCCCTACATCGACCGAGACGACCGTCGACACGACCGTCGAAGACCGACTCGGTTCTGGGGGGACATGGAGTGATCATCATGCGGTTCACAAAGCAACAGATCGTGGAACTACTTCGCGACCGAGGGACCGAGCAGCAAGCCTGCGGTTTCGCCGATTCGCTGCCGGAATCAGTCGACACCGAACGGGATCGCCGTCCGCTCGAACTGCTGGGGCTCGGGCGGGGCGACCTCCTCAAGCATCTGCGGAGGCGACGCCTCCGTCGTCGTGAGACGTCACCAGGCGTCCACCACCTAGCGCGTCCCGACGAGGTCGCGCGGGCCCTTCACCATGGCAACCGCCGCCTTCCGATGGCGGCCGAGAGAGAACGAGGACAGAACAAATGACCGACATCGATCACGACACGCGCACACTCATCGGGCGGACCGCCCTCGATCGCGTCGACTCCAAGGTCGGGACGATCTCTGACGTCTACGTCGACGACCAGACCGGCCAACCGTCTTGGTTGACGGTGAACACCGGTCTGTTCGGGACCAAGGTGCACTTCGTGCCTCTGGCCGGCGCCCAGATCCACGAAGACGACGTCATCGTGGCCTTCGACAAGGGCCTCATCAAGGATGCCCCATCCGTGGATCCCGACGGGAACCTGAGCCCCGACGAGGAAGCGGCCCTCTACACCCACTACGGCTTCACGGACGACGCTGGCACGGCTCGACCCACCGAGTCACGGCGCGCCCGAAGCGGAGCCGGCGACGCTTCCAGGCCGCAGACCGACGACGCGATGACCCGGTCGGAGGAACAATTGGACGTCAACAAGCGGACGCGTCGCACCGGCACGGCTCGGTTGCGCAAATGGATCGAGACCGAGGACGTCGAGATCCGCGTTCCCATCCGCCGGGAGAAGGCCCGCGTCGTGACAGAGCCGATCACCGATGACAACCGCCGCAGCGCCATGGCTGGCGCCGACCTGACGAACGACGAGCACGAGGTCGTGTTGAACGAGGAGGTCGTCGACGTCGACAAGCGCGTCGTGCCGAAGGAGCGCGTGCGCTTGGAGACCGCCACCGAGACGGACGAGGTTGCCGTCGATGACACCGTGCGCAAGGAACGGATCGAGTTCGAACACGAGGACGGCCGCCGCCGAAGCGGCCGATAGTCAACGATCAGTTGGTGACTCGCCATTCGGCCCGTCGGCCACCGAGCGTGACCGACGGGCCGAATGAGCGGTGTGGCGCCCGACGTGGTGCCGTGGTGCTCGCGGTGGAACAGCGGCGCACGGGGCGACAACGACGTGAGGAGCGAAGAAAACGATGTGTGCGGGAATCCGCGCCAGCGCCGAGGTTTCAACGGCGGCGAGTGAACACGTGATCGCGAACGTGGACGTGGCGGCCGGCGTGTCGAAGCCTGTCGGCTCGCCGCCGCCGGGACGGCGATTGCGCATCGGCGTGATCGCTCCGCCGTGGGTGGCGGTACCGCCGCCGGTGTACGGCGGCAGCGAACTGATCATCGATCTGCTCGCCCGTGGACTCCACGCCGCCGGCCACGAGGTCGTCCTGTTCGCGACGGGTGACTCGACGTGTCCCGTCGATCGTCGGTGGCGTTATCCCGAGGCGCTCGGAACGACGTCGGACCTCGTCGCCGAGCTCGCCCACGTCCAAGCCGCGTACCGCGACCTCGCGGGCGTGGACGTCATCCACGATCACACACTCGCCGGACCGACCTGGGCCGAGCTCTCGACCGGCACACCGGTCGTCACCACCGCCCACGGACCGTTCACCGAGGAGTTGGGAGGCCTGTACGCCACCGCAGCACGACGCAGCGCGAGCATCGTCGCCATCTCGCACCACCAGCGGAGCACGGCGCCCGAGCTGCCGATCGCTCGGGTCATCCACCACGGCGTCGACGTGGATCGCATCCCCGTTGGTCGTGGCGATGGTGGATACGTGTTGTTCCTCGGCCGGATGCACCCGAACAAGGGCGCCCACCGGGCGATCACCGCTGCTCGAGCCGCCGGGCGCACGATCCTGTTGGCCGCCAAGATGTGGGAACCGGCCGAACGGCAGTACTTCGCCGATCAGGTCGAGCCACTGCTCGGACCGGACGCCATCTACCTTGGCGAGCGCGGCGGGCACGAGAAGTTCGAGCTGCTCGGAGGCGCATCTGCGCTGATCAACCCGATCCGATGGCCCGAGCCCTTTGGTCTCGTCATGGCTGAAGCACTTGCCTGCGGAACTCCGGTCGTCACGTTCGCTGAGGGTGCCGCTCCGGAGATCGTCGACCACGGTCACACCGGTTTCGTGTGCACCGACGACCAGGACCTCGCCGAACGCTTGACGCAGGTCGACGGACTGGACCGACGCACGTGCCGAGCCGCTGCAGCGTCCAGGTTCTCTGCCGCCCGCATGGTCGCCGACCACGTGGCGCTCTACCGTCAGCTCGTCGGCGCAACGGACGCGAACGCAGGTCAGGCGGACGGTTTGGCCGTCACCGACCATTCTTCATCAATAGGACGTTCGTAGGTCCGGGCCATCGTCTAGAGGAGCGCACGACGGCGAGCCGATCGCAGTCTTGGGTGGTGCTCACCTCGTCTCGCCAGCGGCGTGCGAGGTGGCGGCGGCGGCGAGTTGGGCCCGGTTGGTGACGCCGAGCTTGCGAAAGATGTGCGAGACATGGGTCTCGACGGTGCGCCGAGAGATGTACAGGTGGGCGCCGATCCGCGGGTTGGTCATGCCCTGGGCGACGAGGTCGACGACCGAGCGCTCCGTCGGGCTGAGCGCCTCCCAGCCGTGGGTGGCGACGGATGGCCCCCGACGCCGGCGGCGGATGCCGTGCGACCGGAGGAGCGCCTCGACGCGCGCCAGATCGGCGATGGCGCCGCACTCCAGGTGGATCGCCGCCGCTTCGTCCAGGACCGCAGCGGCTTCGGCGTCGCGGCCGGCGCGCAACAGCGCGGCGCCGGCGTCTTCGCACGTCGCCGCCAGCTCGATCCGCCGGGGCGAGGCGCGGTACGTCGACACGGCATCGACGAGCAACTCCGGGTCGTCGTCGGCCAGGCCCTTGGCCCGCTGGGCCGCGCCGATCGCGCTGGGGGCAGTGGTGCGCGCGGCGATGGTGCGCATGACATCGGCGACCGCCTTGCATCGGGCGTGGTCGCCGTGGAGTCGAGCCAGCCGCACCAGCGGCGGACCGATGTTGCGGTAGCTCACCAACCCGCGCAGCCCCGCACTCTGCTCCCACGCGAGATCGAGCAGGGCGAGCGCCCCTGCGGGGTCGCCGTCGCTCTCCGTGGCCGTTGCTTCGGCCCACAGCAGGAGGTCGACGCCGAAGAGGTGACGGCCGTGCTCCAGCGCTCGGTGGCCAGCGGCCAGCGCAGCGATCGACGCCGACTCGTCGGCCCGACTCCTGGAGATGAGGGCCACCATGGCGTGGTAGCCCACGTCGTGGGCGTGGTTGCCGGTCTCCTCCGTGACCACGAGCCCGGCTTCCAGCTCCGACATGGCGTCGTCCCACCGACCGGCGAGCAGGTGGACGAATCCGGACGCGGCGTGGGTCTGGACGAGCAGGCTCATCCGTCCCTGCCGCTCCGCTCGGACGCTGGCGGCCCGATAGGCGCTCAACGCGTCGTCCAGGCGGTCGGCCAGCATCAGGAAGGTCGCCTCCCACAGGTCAGGGATGAGGTACCCGCGAGTGGGCAATCCGTTGTCGAACAGCAGTCGCCGGGACGCTCGGGCGTGTTCGGTCGCCCGCTCGTAATGACCGTCGACCCCGTCGGTCAGGGCCAGGGTGTGGTGACCGACGCACGCGACGTCGGCGGAGGCGTCGGCGCAGGACGCGGCGTAGGCGAGCGTCCGCTCGCCGACGGCGCGCACCTCCTCGACGGCGCGCCCGGTGAGCAATGCGAGGTTGGCTTCCAGGCAGGTCAGCACGATGGCCTCGTTCGCCGGCGCACCGGGGAGAACGGCTGCCGCCTTCGTCTCCGTGACTGCCGAGGCGAGGTCGCCCGAGGCCGCGGCCACGACGCCGAGCGCCCGTTGGACGACGAACTCGTCCCGCGCGCTGACCCCACGATCGAGCAAGGCGTGGGCGATTGCCCGAGCCTCGTCGACCCGGCCGCACAGCGCCAGCGGCTCGAGCTGCGCGGCCTCCACGCCGGCCCGGCCGGGCCACCGCTCGCCGGCCACGGACAGGGCTTGTTGGAACATGGTGATCGCGCCGGCGTAGTCGAAGGACAACGACTCCACACCGGCCCGTACGAGCCACTCGACGGCGACCAGGTCCCCGGGCCGCGCGCCGAGCTCCATCTGGCGGGCGACCTGGACGGTCGGGGCGCCCGCCGCGGCGAGGGCCCGGCCGGCGGCGGCGTGGAGGTCGACCCGGATCGCCGGGAGGATGTCGTCGTAGACGGAGTCCCGGATCAGGTCGTGGCGGAACGACAGCGTGTCGGACTCGCCGGTGAGGATGGCGGCGTCGACGATCGATCGCAGGTCGGTCGCCACGTCGACCACACGGCGTCCAGAGATCGTCGCCAGGTCGGACAGTGTGAACCCCCGTCCGAGCAAGCTGGCCAGCCGCAGCATCTCCACCGACCGCTCCGGGAGCGCCGCCAGCCGACCGAGCACGGTTGCCCGCAGGGAGGCGGGGAGCGCCGGATCGTCGACCTCGGCCAGGCCACCGCGAACACCGATCTCGCCGTTGTCGTCGAGGGCTCGGATCAACTCGGTGACGTACAGCGGATTGCCCGATGCGCCGGCGACCCGCTGGGACAGGTTGCGCCCCGGAGGGACGCCGGTGAGCGTGGCGACCATCGCCGTGACAGCGGCGTCGTCGAGGCCCGAGAGGTGGAGGTGCTCGACCTCCAGCGGCTGACCCGTGACGACCCGCTCGGCGAGCGCCGGTCGAGGCGTCGGACGCCTGGTGACGACGACGGCAACCGGGAGCGGCCCGATCCGGCGGACCAACGACGCCAGTCCCTGCAAGCTGAGCTCGTCGGCCCACTGCAGGTCTTCGACCACCACGAGCACCGGCACGGTGGTGGACAGGTCCTCGATGGCGCTGCCAACGGCCTCGATGACGGCGTACCCGCGGGTGCCACCGACGAGGTCGGCGTCGTCCATGAGCGACTGGAGTGAGACGCCAAGGGCATCGGCCAGCGCGAGCACGATCAAGCCGGGCCGGTCCTGGGCGAGCTCGTCGGCACCGCCGCGAACCACTCGCATGCCCCGCGCCGCGGCGCTGCCGGCGGCGACGTCGGCGAGGTGGGTCTTGCCGATTCCGGCTTCTCCCTCCAGCACGAGCACGCCACCCGACCCGCCCGCGACCCCGTCGAGCAGCCGCTCGATGGAGCGCAACTCGTGGTCGCGGCCGAAGGTCGGCACCGGCTCGTCCGCGACCTCGCTGCCGGACGCGGCATGGAGACGCCAGCGGTCGGGGAACCCCTTGAGGCGGGTTCGTCCGCGATCGGCGAACCGGACGCCAGGGATCGTGCCGACCAGTTGGCGCACCACATCCGACACGAGCACCTCTCGCGGCGCCGCCTTCGCCGCGATGCGCGCCGCCGCGCTCACCGCCTCACCCACTGGATCATCTGCCGATCCGGAGATCTCGCCGGTGTTGATCCCGATGCGCGCCGCTGGGCGGTGCCCGAGCAGGGCGCGCTGCACTGCGACGGCGTAGACCACCGCTTGTCGAGGTGCGGGGAACACGAGCATCAACCCGTCACCCAGCGACTTGACCTCACGCCCACCGTATGGCTCGAGCCGGCCTCGGGCCACGTTGAGCACCGCATCGACCGCGGCTGCACCCTCGACGTCGCCGAGCTGCACCAGCAGCTCGGTGGATCCCTCGAGGTCGAGGAAGCCCACGGTGACCAGCTGGCCGCCCACACGTCGCACCGTACGACCCCGGTCTCACGAACCGATGCCGAGCGCCTGGAATCAGTGATCTCACGGATGTCCGGGTCGACCGTCCGTCCGTACGTTGGGCCCATGACCCAGCCAGTTCCTCGGTGGGTGCGGATCGGGCTGGTCGTCCTGGCCGCTGGTCAGCTGTTCACCGGGCTGTGGGCGGTGTTCGCCACGCGCAGCTGGTTCGACGACTTCCCTGGCCTGGGTCCTCGCCTCGTGGCGGCCGAGCCGCCGTACAACGCTCACCTCGCCGCCGACGCCGGCGCCGGTTTCCTGGCCACCGGCGTGGCGCTCCTGGCCGCCGCGGTGTGGGCCCACCGCAGCGCGGTGTACGTCGCCCTCCTCGCCTACCTCGCCTTCGCGGTGCCCCACCTCATCTTCCACCTCAGACATCCCGCCGATGCGCTGACCGGCGGGGAACAACTGCTCAACCTGGCGCTGCTCGGAGGCCCAGTCGGCCTCGCGGTGGTGCTCGGCGCGGGAGCGTCGGGCGCCAGAGACACGACACCTCAAGACTGATCGGAGGGACCATGGGCCAAGAAGAACGAGTCCGCGGATGGCTGCTGGCCGCCGTCGTGGGCGTGGGGGTCATCGGCGCCGGTGCGTCGGTGGCCGCCGCGACCAGCGGCGGCGGAGCACGTCACGCCGAGGTGACGCTACGAGATCGTGGCGGTGCGGAGATCGGCTGGGCCAAGCTCACCGAGAGCTCCGACGGCCGCGTGCACGTCAACGTCAAGGTCGACGGCCTGTCGCCCGGGCTGCACGGCATCCACGTCCACGCCCAGGGCACGTGCACCGGCCCTGACTTCGCGACCGCCGGCGGGCACCACAACCCGCTCGGCGCCGCTCACGGCTCCCACGCCGGTGACCTCCCGAACCTCGTCGTCAACGAGGCGGGACGAGGACGGCTCAACGCCACCACCGACGGCGCCACGTTGTCGAGCGGTGACACCGGCGTCTTCGACGGCGACGGCAGCGCCGTGATCATCCACGCCAACCCCGACGACTACGTCACCCAGCCGACCGGCAACAGCGGCGGCCGCGTTGCATGCGGCGTCGTGACCGCGGACTGATCCGACAGGTCGGTGATCTCACGGATGGCCGCCGGAGGCGAGCGCCGTACCATCCGACGATGACGCAGGCGACGGGCGAGACCCTCACCACGATCGTCTTCGTCGACGCTGAGGGCTCCACCGGACTCGTGGACCGCCTCGGCGATGCCGCCGGCACCCGCGCGGTGCTGCGCCAGCTCGACGTCGTGCGCGAGCGCCTCCCCGCCTATGGCGGGCACGAGGTGAAGTCGCTCGGGGACGGTCTCCTGCTGACGTTCGGTTCACCGCGCCAAGCCGTGGCGTTCGGCGTGGCGTGCCAGCGTGCCCTCGGGGAGTCGGCTCCGAGGCTGCGCATCGGCGTCAACACCGGCGAGGTCATCGATCTCGACGACGACCCGATCGGGGGCGCGGTCAACGCCGCCGCCCGCATCGCAGGTCGCGCCGACGGCGGCGACGTGCTGGTGGCCGACGTCGTCAGGTTGCTCGCTGGGGCGACACCCGTCGTGCGCTTCGTGGACCGAGGGCGGATGCGGCTCAAAGGCTTCACCGAGCCATGGCAGTTGTGGGCGGCCGTGGACGGCGCCGCTCCCGCCGACGGGCTCACCACGATCGGCCGCCGCCTCGAGCTCGCCGTGATGGACGAGATGCTCACGGCGCTGGCGACCGATGCGGGCCGCGCCGTGCTGATCGAGGGTGAAGCCGGGATCGGCAAGAGCCACCTGCTGACCTCGCTGGCGCACGCGTCCCGGGCCGCGGGGATGACGGTCATACGTGTGGCCGCCGACGAGATCGCCCGCCGTCCCGGTGACGTCGCCCACGCGCTCGCCGCCGACGAGCGCCTCCCCGCAACGCACCGATCGCAGCTGCGCGATCTCCTTCACCGCCCCGCCCACGATGGCGACGTCGAGGATCTGAGCTACGCCGTGATCGAGCGGTGCGCCGACGCACTCGAGGCGCTGACGCGGACGGCGCCGGTCGTGCTCGTCGCCGAGGACCTCCACTGGGCCGACGACCTGTCGCTCGGCGTGCTGAGAGCCGCCGTCCAGCGCACGTCCTCGTCGACCCTGGCCGTCGTCGGCGCCCTCCGGCCCATGCCTCGGCCCGTGCTGCTCGATCGTGTGATCGAGACGGTGGTGAAGATCGGCGGCCGCCACCTGCTTCTGGGTCCGCTCGACGAGCTCGACGTGCAAGCGCTCGCCGCGTCCCTGATGGGAGCGGCCCCCGGTCAGCTGCTCCGCGACCGGTTGCAGGCGACGGGCGGCAACCCGCTGTTCGTGTCCGAGCTCCTGCGCTCGTTCGACGAGGAGAAGCACCTGCGCATCGAGGCTGGGGTGGCCGAGATCTCCGAATCGGCCGTCCCAGCCAGCCTCGGAGCAACCCTCATCCGTCGCCTGTCCTGGCTCCCCGAGGGCACACGTGACCTGCTGCGACTGGCAAGCCTGCTGGGGACGAGCTTCACGCTGACGGAGCTGTCCGCGTTGACCGGCCAAACGGTCGTCGAGGTCGCGACGTGGCTGCGCGACGCCACGCTCGCCGGGCTGGTCGTCGGTGACGGTGAGCGGCTCAGCTTCCGCCACGACCTCGTCCGAGAGGCTGTGTACGACGACATGCTGCCGGCCGAGCGCCGCGACCTGCACCGCGCCGCCGGCCAGGCGCTGGCTCGCGCTGGGGCACCGGTGCAGCAGGTCGCGTGGCAGTACTCGCGCGGCGCGACGACCGGGGATCTCGAGGCCGTCGGCTGGCTGGTCCGTGCGGCCGGCGAGGTTGCGTCCGTCGCGCCGAGCGCAGCGATCGACCTCTTCGAATCTGCGCTCGCGCTCGCGCCCCCCACCTGGGAGGGCCGTAGCGACGTGCAGGCGCACCTCATCGAGCCGTTGGCGTGGTGCGGACGGTTCGAGCGCGCCGAGGAGTTGGCGTCGACCGTCCTCGCCACCTCGCCCGACCCGCAGCTGGCATTCGACGTCGTGCGGGGCATGGCCGCCGTCCACGGCAACCGGGGCGACATCGAGTCGGCGATCGCGCACCTCAACCGGGCCGCCGACATGCCGGGGGCTCCCCAGGCCGAGGTACGCCACATGCGGTGCTTCAGCGCCCAACTCGAGGCACTGCTGGGTGCGACATCCCTCGACGAAGCGCGCCGGCGCGGCGAGCAGGAACTGGCGATGGCGAGCGACATCGGGGACGTGAAGGGCCAATGCGTCGCGTTCCAGGTGCTCGGCGCCGTGGAATCGATCGCCGGACGCAGTGGCGTCGCCCTCGAGCACCTGCAGCGATCCATGGTGCTGAACGACTCCGGCTACGTGCGCACGACGTCGTACATCATCCCCGACCTCCTCCACGCCGGCGCGTTGCTGTACCTCGATCAGATCGAGGAAGGTCTTCGAGCCACCGACGAGTCCCGGCGACGGCACGTTGCGCGGGGCGCCCTGACGCAACTGCCGCTCTCCCACATGCTCGGGGCCGCGGCACACTTCTTCACCGGGGCGTGGCAAGACGCCGACGCCGAGATCGAGGCCGGCCTCACGGTCGCCGACGAGACCGGCAGCCGGAACTTCGTGCTCTACTTCCGTGCGCTCCTCGCCCGGATGGCGATCGGACGCGGTCGGCTCGATGACGCCGCCGGGCACATCGACCGCGGCGTCGGGGAGCTGGCCACCGGTTCGCTCTTCGGCGTCGACTGGCTCTTCGACGCCCATGCGGAACTGCAGGCGGCGTCGGGCGACACCGCGGCTGGTTTGGCGACGGCCGAGCTCATGTGGGGTCAGACCGCCCACCTCCGATTCTTCTACGGCTATCGCGACCGCTGCTCGTTGCTGCTCCGGCTGGCCATCGCCAACGAGCGCGACGATCTCGCCACCGTGGCAGTCGAATGCCTCGAGGAGGGAGCACGACGCACGCCGGCCCCCAGCGCGGTCGGCGGTGCGATCCAGGCCAGGGGACTCGCCGCTCGCGATGCGGTCCTCCTCGGCGAGGCGTTGGAGCACCTCCGCCCGACTCCGTTCCGCCCGCTCATTGCCCGGTGTTGCGAGGACCTTGCGCTGCAACTCGCGGCCGACGGCGACCGGGGCCGAGCCGTCGCCATGCTCGAGGAGGCCGCCGCGTTGTTCGCCGCGATCGGCGCGGACGGCGACCTGGCGCGGGCCAACGACGAGCTGCGACGGGTCGCTGGACGGACAGCTGCGGCTCGCGCCCGCGACCCACGTTCGGGTGGGAGTCGCTCACACCGATGGAGCTGACGGTGAGCGATCTCATCACGGAGGGACTCACCAACCCGGAGATCGGTGACCGGCTCCACATCTCCCGCCGTACGGTCGAGAGCCACCTTGCCCACACGTTCCGCAAACTCGAGTTCACGACACGCGCCCAACTGGCGGCCGAGGTGGCCCGGCGGTCCATGACCTGAACGGGAGACGGATCTCCGTCATCTCACGGATGCCTCCGTGCACCGACGAGCGCAGCCTGGATCTCCATGAGCACGAACATGGCGATCTCCACAAGCTCGTCGTTCTCGCCTGCAGACCGGAGCCACCGCCGGCTCGTGGCAGCGTCGTCCGTGCTGTGGCTCCTGGTCGCCGCAGCCACCGTGTACGGCGGGCTCGACGACGATGACGAATGGCAGGCTGCGTACGCAGTCTTCAACGTGGCGCTGACGCTGGCGGCCTCGCTGATCGGGTTCACGGTCTTCCGGTGGGGCCGGCCGGCGACGAGAGCGCTGATGTGGTCCGTCGGCGTCGTGGTGCTCGTGGTGGCGGTCCTCAGCACAGTCGTCGCGGCGTGGGCCGCGCCCCTCTGGCAGGTGTCGCTCGCCGTGGCCTTCGTCGTGCTCGCCGCAGGCACCGACCGGTCTCGCACCCCGCTGCTCGCGCTCGCCGGGGCCCAACTGGCGGGCGTTGTGGCGTTCTTCGTCGGCGACTCCGTAGGGATCGGTGATGTCGACTCGTACGGCGACCACCCGTTGGCGACCGACGTCAGCGTGGTGCTCAGCTCCCTGCTCACGGCGGCGGCCGTGTGCCTCACCGTCAGGTCATCGGGCGAGCGCAGCGATCGATGAGCTCGTCCTCGACGCCGGCGCCGCCGCCTCCGCCCGGTCGCAGCCAGATCGGGGTGATCCGACGGATCCTGCGCGACCCGACACCGGTGCTCGACGAGATCGCCGCAAGCGGTCTCGCGGTGGTCGGGATGGGCTGGGGTGTGCTGCGCATGGCCGTCGTCGCCGAGCCTCAGCTCGTCCACGAGGTGTTCTCGATGCCGGCGTCGAGGTTCCGCTGGTCACATCCGCTGAACGTGCTCAGGTTCGTGGTCGGCGACGGGTCGATGCTGGTGTCCGACGGCGACGACCACCGGCGACGGCGAGGCTCCGTCCTCCCCGCCCTCGCCCGACGGCGGCTGGACCGCTGGGTGCCGACGATCGTCGACCAGGCCGATGCTGCGATCATCGGGCTGCTCGCCGACGCTCGTCGCAATCACGGGCCGATCGATCTGGCGCCGCACGCTCGGCGGGTGACGATGGCCGTGGTGGTGCAGGCGCTCTTCGGGAGCCGATTGTCCGCCCGCGTCGACGAGCTCAGCGACCTGTTCCAACGCCCCCAGGCCTATCTCGAGTCGCCCGCCGTCAGGCAGATGCCGCACCCGTTCCCGTTCACCCGTCGCTCTCGCGTTCGCCAGGACCGACGCAGGATCGACGCGATCGTCGACGGCGAGATCGCCCACCGGCGCAACGATCCCGAATTCGACGACCGCGACTTGCTGACGACACTTGTGCGCTCGGGCGAGCTGACGGACCCGGAGATCCGGGACCAAGTCGCCACGCTGATCGGCGCCGGCTATGACACGACGGCGGCGTCGCTCTTGTGGGCCGCGTGGCGAGCCACGACGGCGACCACCGTGTGGGACGAGCTCCGACGAGAGGCCGATGCCGCTTTCGGCGAACCGGTCGAGGCCGAACCGATCGAGAAAGGCTTGCTCGGCCGACTTCCGTTTGCCGCAAAGGTGGTCCGAGAGACGTTGCGGCTGCACCCGGCCGGCGTCATCGCTCCGCGCCTGGCGGCCGAGGACATCCCCCTCGGCTCGTACGTGCTGCGGCGCGGCACGCTCGTGATGCCGTCGCCCTACCTCGCCGGGCGCAGCCCGCGGGCGTGGCATGACCCGCTCACCTTCGATCCGCACCGCTTCGATCGGATGACCGACGAACAACGATCGGTGGCCGATCGGGCATGGGTTCCGTTCGGCGCCGGCGCACGGAGCTGCATCGGCTTCGCCCTTGCGCAGATGGAGCTCACGATCATCGTCGCCCGAATGGCGCAGCGACTCGATCTCCGTCCCACCTCCACGGCGATCCCACGGCCCACCGGTCTGGTCGTGAGCCGCCCCCGAGGTGGGGCCCCGATGCTCGTCGCCCCCCGCCAGGTGTCACGGCACCCGTCATGGTCAGGTTCCGTGCCGGGCGTCCGACCGCAAACCTGACGAAGAGGGATCTGAGCCGCCGGCTGTGTCAGCCGATGCAGAACTCGTTCCCCTCGGGGTCGGCCAGGGTGACCCACGTCTGGGGGCCGAGCTGGCCGTCGTAGAGCTTGGTCGCACCGAGCGCCAGGACGCGCTCGACCTCGGCCGCCCGCTGCTCCTCGGCGACGTGCAGGTCGAGGTGCACCCGGTTCTTCACCGTCTTCGCCTCGGGAACGTGCTGGAACAGCAGCCGTGGCCGGCGGCCGGTGGGGTCGGTGCTCGCCGCCGCGTCCTTCCACGCCTTGCGGCCATCGAGCTCGATCACGTCGTCGTCGGTGGCGTACCCGGCTTCGGACATCTGCTCGATGAGGTCGTGGTGGTCCTCCATCTCGTAGCCCAACGCCTTCGACCAGAAGCGGTTCAGCAGGTGCGGGTCGTCGGCGTCGATGGCGATCTGCAGTTGCGCGGTGTCCATGTCAGTCGTCTCCGTCGTGTCGGTGGGTGTACAGGTCGAGCAGCAGCGCCATCTCGGCTCCGTGGTGCAACGCCTCCCGGTTGATGTGCAGCACCAGTGCGGCGAGCGGCGCATCGGCGTACGGGCCCTCGGCGGGGCCGCACGGTCGCGCCAGCCCATCGGTGTCGAGCGCCCGCACCCCGGCGAGCCATGCGTCGTGGTGGTGGTCGAGCAACGCCAGGCCGCCAGCCGCTGTCAAGGGCCAGTCGGTGGCTTCGTACGAGATCTCCTCGGCGCCGCCGAAGTGGTTGGCCGCCCGCGTCCCGAAGACCCCGATCGACAGGTGACCCATCCGCCAGGCGATCGTGGTGATCGGTGGCGGGACGGGCTCGGGGAGCTCGAAGTCGATGATCGCGTCACCGGCGCCAGCGGCCAGGCCGGAGATGGCGTCGGCGCGCGGGCGGATGCTCCAGCAGCCCGGCACCGGCTCCCACAGGTAGGCGTCGTCCGTCAGCGCGTCCAGGCGGGGCCGCAGCATGCCGCTCCACTGGAACTCCAGCTGGTCGACGAGCTGGGCCGTCCAATCGATGTCCACGACGGTCGACCGTACGCGCAGATGTGGACAGGGACTGTCCGGGATCGACGTCAGCTCGGGGTGACGTCGACCCGCACGGCCGCCTCGCCGCGCAGCAGGCGGATGACGAGCTGCCCGTTCTTCAGCAACGCCTCGACGCCGGCGCCGTAGCCTGCCGGCACGTCGAGCTGACGCTCGTAACCGCCGTACTCCCACTCCCGCACCAGGTACTGGCGGGTCCCCGAGCTGCGCACGTGGGCCCAGAACCGCACGCATGGCGGCGAGCCCGGGTGCAGTTCGACGCGCACGTCCTCGGGGGTCACCGCGGCCATCGGGGCGACGATGACCAGCGCCTCGCGGGCCTCGTAGATGTTGACCGGCACGCTCTGCGGGGCCATCACGGCCTCGGTCTCGACGGTCGACTGGGTGACGTCCTCGTGGGAGGCGTTCATGGCGCCGACGCTAGCCATCGGAGGGTTCGCGTACCGACAGGGGTACCGCTGGCCCTCCGGTGCCGTGAAACCCTCGGATGGATCAGCCCACTGCGAGGGAGCGATCAGCCCAGTGCGAGCGAGCGGAGTCTTCGGAGCGAGGGAGCGATCAGCCCAGTGCGAGCGAGCGGAGTCTTCGGAGCGAGGGAGCGATCAGCCCAGTGCGAGCGAGCGGAGTCTTCGGAGCGAGGGAGCGATCAGCCCAGTGCGAGCGAGCGGAGTCTTCGGAGCGAGGGAGCGATCAGCCGAGGTTGCTGCTGCGGGGGTAGACGTCCATCGGGTCGGTCACGACGTTGACGAGGTACGGCACGCCGCTGGCGAAGGCCCGGTCGAGGGCCGGGCCGACCTCTGCGGGATCGGTCACCGTCTCGCCGGCCCCGCCGAGCGCCCGAACGACCTCGTCGTAGCGGCACCCGGGCTGCAGGTCGCACGCCACGTCCCAGCCGTAGATGGCCTGCATCGGGTGCTTCTCCAGCCCCCACATGCCGTTGTTGCCGACGATCATCACGACGGGCAGGCCGTGGCGGACCAGCGAGTCGGCGTCCATCAGGCTGAAGCCGGCGGCGCCGTCGCCGAGCAGCACGACGACCTGGGCCTCGGGTCGGGCGACGCGCGCCGCGATGGCGTAGCCCATGCCGTTGCCGAGGCACCCGTACGGACCGGTGTCGAGCCAGCAGCCCGGCTCGAAGACCTCGACGTACTTGCCGGCGTACGAGGCGAAGTCGCCGCCGTCGCAGATCACCACGGCGTCCCGGGCCAGCCGCTGGCGCAGCTCGCCGTAGACCCGAGTCGGCTTGATCGGATCGTCTGCGGCGCCAAGGAGCGGGGTTTCGGCATCCCGCGCCGCCTGTTCGGCGGCCCGCAGGTGCCGAACCCACGGTTCGTGATCGGCGCGGTCGCCGCCGGCATCGGCCAGCGCCCGCAGCGTCGCGGCGAGGTCGCCGACGACCGTCAGCGCGTCGGCGTGCGCCGCCCGCTGCGACTCGGCGTCGACGACGTGGGCGATGCGAGCCTCGCCGAACCGCCCGAACCCGAGCCGGAAGTCGAGCGCCGTGCCGAGCACGACGACCAGGTCGGCCCGCTGCTTCAGCACCCCACGGGTGCGCAGGAATGCCAGCTCGTGGTCGGCGGGCAGCGTGCCGCGGCCGAGGCCGTTGCTGAACACCGGGACGCGCAGCGACTCGACCGCCGCCCGCAGGTCGTCCCAGGCGCCGGCCCAGTAGACGTCGCTGCCGACGATGAACGCCGGGCGTTCGGCGGCGGCGACCAGCTCGGCCAGCTCGGCGACGGCCGCCGGATCCGGGGCCGAACCACGCCCGACGGCGGGGTCGACGTCGGGCACCTCGCCGGACGACGGCCCGAAGACGTCGAGTGGGAAGTCGACGAACACCGGGCCGCGGTGCGGGGTCATCGCCGTCGCCACTGCCTCGTGCACCGTGACCCCGGCCTTGGTGGCGTCGGTCAACGTGCCCGAGGACTTCGTGATCGACGCCAGGATCGGCACGTGGTCCAGCTCCTGCAGCGAGCCGGATCCCCATCGTCGCTGCGGTGCCCGGCCACCCAGCACGACGACCGGCGACCCGTTGAACCACGCCGACGTCACCGCCGACACCCCGTTGGTGATCCCGGGACCGGCCGTCAGCGCGGCGACACCCGGGCGGCGGGTCAGCTTGGCCCAGGCCTCGGCGGCGAACGTGGCCGACTGCTCGTGGCGGGTGTCGACGACCCGCATCCCCTGGTTGCGCGCCGCCTCATAGAACGGCCAGATGTGGCCGCCGTTGAGCGTGAACATCACGTCCACCCCGAAGCCGCGCAGCGCGGCAACGGTCTGCTCCCCGGCGTGCCCCTCGATCATCCCCATGGGGAGCACCGTAAGCGGCGGGTCGACACAACTGACACCCGAGGGGGTTCCCGAGCGTTCGTGCCGCAGCGAGCATGGATGGTCAGGTCGGCCGCCAGGCCGACACGGCGCCGAAGGCGCCCATCAGAACGAGTGGTAGCCGCCGTCGATGGTGATCACGTCGCCGGTGGTGTAGCGGCTCTCGGCGCTGGCGAGGTAGACGGCGATGCCGGCGAAGTCGGACGGGTCGCCCCAGCGCCGCATCGGCACCCGCGGCAGGTTGCGCTCGACGAAGCGGTCCCAGGACAGCGCGCCGGCAGCCATCTCGGTCTCGATCCACCCCGGCAGCACAGCGTTGGCCCGGATGCCGTGGCGAGCGTGCTCGACGGCGATGCCGCGCATCATGGCGATCAGCCCAGCCTTCGACGCGCCGTAGTGCTGACCCCGCTGCTGGCCGAAGTAGGCCGAACCCGACGTCGTGAAGACCAGCGAGCCGCCCGCCTCGTCCCCGGCCTCGAACCGCCCGACCATGTGCCGCACCGCCTCGCGGGCGGTGAAGAACGCGCCGTCGAGGTTGACCCGCAGCACGCGCCGCCACTCGTCGGCGGTCATGTCGACGAAGCTTCGAGCCCGGCCCGGAACGCCGGCGTTGACGAAGCACGAGTCGATGCGGCCGAGCTCGCCGACCGTCTCCGCCATGGCCGCGGCGACGGCGTCCTCGTCGCCGACATCGCACACGACGGCCATCACGTCGCCCCCGTAGGCGCCGAGCTGCTCGACGGCGACCTCGTTCTTGGCGGCGTTGGTCCCCCACACCGCCACGGCGGCGCCTTGCTCCGCCAACCCCTCGGCCATCCCCAGCCCGATGCCGCTGTTGCCGCCGGTGACGAGCGCGACGTGGCCGTTGAGGTCGAAGAGCACGCCCGGACGGTAGGCGACCCAAGTTGACCGGCAGGTCGGCACCGGTCGAGTGGGTGCCGAGGGGTCATCCCGGACGGCGCACGGCCCAGGTAGGGTCGAGCCGCACTATGTGGCTCGAAGGCATCCGCGAGCCGGCCGACCTTCGGGACCTGACCCCTGACCAACTGGCCGACCTGAGCGGCGAGATCCGTGACTTCATCGTCGCTGCGGTCGCCGAAACGGGCGGGCACCTGGGCTCCAACCTCGGGGCCGTCGAGCTGACCCTGGCCCTGCACCGCGTCTTCGATTCGCCGACCGACGCCATCCTCTGGGACACGGGCCACCAGGCCTACGTGCACAAGCTGGTCACCGGTCGCAGCAGCGGCTTCGCCGAGCTGCGCCAGGAGGGCGGGCTGTCCGGCTACCCCTCGCGCGAGGAGAGCCGCCACGACTACGTCGAGAACAGCCATGCCTCGACGATCCTCTCCTACGCCTACGGCATGGCCATCGCCCGCGACTCCGGGGTCGACCCGCACCGCCACATCGTCGCCGTGATCGGCGACGGCTCGATGACCGGCGGCATGGCCTACGAGGCGCTGAACAACCTCGGCCACGGGCGCCGCCGGGTGATCATCGTCCTCAACGACAACGGCCGCAGCTACGCCCCGACCGTGTCCAACCTCACCACGCCCCGCCTCGGCGAGGAGCAATGGCCCGAGGACGAGCACGAGCACGAGACGCTGACGTCGCGCATCGGCGACAAGCTCTCCCACCTCCTGACGAACATCCGCCTCAACCCGACCTACGTGCGGCGGCAGCGCAAGATCGAGCACTTCCTGCGCGACGTGCCCGTGGTCGGCACGCCGGCCGAGCGGGCCGTCGAGGCCTTCAAGGCGGCCGTCCGCGAGTTCCTCCAACCGCCGTCGTTCTTCGAGTCGCTCGGCGTCCGGTACGTCGGGCCGGTCGACGGCCACGACATCGCCGAGCTCGAACCGGCGCTGCGCAACGCCATCGAGCTGTCGGCCGAGGGCCCGATCGTCGTGCACGTGCTGACCCAGAAGGGTCGGGGCTATCCCCCGGCCGAGGACGACGACGAGAAGCACCTCCACGACGCGCCGGTGTTCGACCCGCTGACCGGCCCACCCAAGGCCGTACCCACCGGCTACACGCAGGCGTTCGCCGACGCCATCGTCAAGGAGGCCGAGGCCGACCCGCGGGTCGTGGCGATCACGGCGGCGATGACCGGGCCGACCGGCCTGCTGCCGTTCCAGGCCCGCTTCCCGGACCGCTGCTTCGACGTCGGCATCGCCGAGCAGCACGCCGTCACGGGCGCCGCGGGCATGGCCATGGGCGGCCTGCGCCCGGTGGTGGCGATCTACTCGACGTTCCTCAACCGGGCCTGGGACCAGGTCGTCTACGACGTCGCGCTGCACCGTTTGCCGGTCGTCTTCTGCATCGATCGCGCCGGCATCACGGGTCCCGACGGCGCCAGCCACCACGGCGTGCACGACATGGCCCTGCTGACGCGCGTCCCCGGCATGCGCGTGCTGGCCCCGTCGAGCGCCCAGGAGCTGCAGCAGATGCTGCACGACGCGATGTCGCTGGCCGACGAGGGGCCCGTCGCCATCCGCTACCCACGCGGCCAGGCCCGCCAGGTCGGCGAGCACGAGGTCGGTGTCGGGCTGCGCGCCCGCCGCACCCGCACCGCCGACGACCCCTCCCGGGCGGTCTGCGTGCTGGCCATCGGCAAGCTCGTCGCCGCCGCCGAGAAGGCCGCCGACCGCCGGCGCGCCGCCGGGTCAGCCACCCGCGAAGCCGGTTGGGATATGACCGTGTGGGACGTGCGCTGCGTTTCCCCGCTCGACGACGACATGCTTGCCGACGCCGCCCGCCACCGCGCCGTCATCACCGTCGAGGACGGCGTGCGCGACGGCGGCATCGGCATGGCCATCGCCGACCGCATCGGCGCCATCGCGCCGGCGGTGCCGGTCGAGCTGCTCGGCTTGCCGACCCGCTTCATGCCCCACGCCGAGCGACCCGAGCAGGTGCACGCCCGACTCGGCCTCGACGCCGACGGAATCGAGGCTGCAGCAGCTCGGTTGAGTTGAGCTGATGGCCTCGCTCGCTCCTCACCGATGATCGACCTCTCGGTCCTCGACCTGGCGCTCGTCGGCGCCGGCGACACGTCCAGCGACGCGCTGGCTGCCACGGCTCAGCTCGCCCGACGCGCCGACGACCTCGGCTACCGGCGGTTCTGGGTCGCCGAGCACCACAACATGGCGATGGTCGCCAGCACGGCGCCGTCGGTGCTGATCGCCCACGTCGCCGCGTCGACGACCCGCATCCGGGTCGGCTCCGGTGGGGTGATGCTGCCCAACCACCCGCCGCTCGTCGTCGCCGAGCAGTTCGCCATGCTCGAGGCTCTGCACCCGGGCCGCATCGACCTCGGCATCGGGCGGGCCCCCGGGACGGACCCGGCGACGGCAGCCGCCCTGCGGCGGTCGCCGGACGCCCTCGGCGCCGAGGACTTCCCACGCGACCTGCTCGACCTGATGGGCCTGCTCGGCGACCCCCGGGTCGAGCACTCCCGCTTCCGGGCCACGCCGGTCGCCACGTCTCGGCCGGAGGTCCTGTTGCTCGGATCGAGCGGCTACTCGGCGCAGGTCGCCGGGCAGCTGGGGCTGGCGTTCGCCTTCGCCCACCACTTCGACCTGCCGGGCGTGCTCGAAGCCGTCACCTGGTACCGCCAGCAGTTCCGGCCATCGCCTGGTCTCGACCGGCCGCACACGATCGTCACCGCCGGTGTCCTGGCCGCCGACACGGCAGAGGAGGCCGAGCACCACGCCGGGCCGGCTCGGCTGGCGGTGATGGCCCTGCGCACCGGCCGACCCGTGACGCTGCTGACGCCCGACGAGGCGGCCGACCACCCCGACCTCCCGACGGCTCGGCAGATGCCGTCGAACCGGATCGTCGGCGACGCCGCCCACGTCGTCGCGGGGCTGCGCGAACTGGCCGAACGAACGGGCGCCGACGAGCTGATGCTGTCGACGATGGCGCACGGGCTGGACGAACGCCTGCGCACGCTCGAGCTCGTCCGCGCCGCGTGGGCACCGTGAGCGAGCCACCCGAACGAGCTCACACTCCAGCGCCGACGTCAAGCGAGCGAACCATCGGCAACGTCGCCGACGACCTCGCCCTGGCGCTGTCCCTCGCCGACGTCGCCGATGCCATCACGCTCCCGGCGTTCGCCGCCGCCCGGTTCACCGTCGAGCACAAGACGGATCGCTCGGAGGTCACGGAGATCGATCGCGCGGCGGAGGCGGCAATCGTAGAGCGCCTCACCGAGGAGCGGCCGGAGCACGGCATCATCGGCGAGGAGCACGGCGCCGGCGGCCGCGCCCGGTCGCCCTGGCAATGGATCATCGACCCGATCGACGGGACCTCGGGGTACGTCCGGGGGATCCCGGTGTGGGGGACGCTGATCGCCCTCGTCCACGGCGACGACATCGTGGTCGGTGTGGTCTCGGCGCCAGCGCTCGGGCGCCGGTGGTGGGCCAGGCGGGGCGGCGGCGCGTTCGTCGACGGGCGTCCGTGCCGCGTGTCGACCGTGGACCAGCTGGCCGAGGCCCAGGTCAGCGTGACGTTCAGCCCCGGTTGGGACGACCTGGGGCTGACCCCGGCCCTGGTCGCGTTGGCGTCGGGCGCCCGCCGGGCGCGGGGCTTCGGCGACTTCTGGCAGCACGCGCTGGTCGCCGAGGGGGCGCTCGACGTCGCCGTCGATGCCGTTGGTGTGGCGCCGCACGACGTGGCTGCCGTGCGCCTGCTGGTCGACGAGGCCGGGGGTACGTTCACCGACCGCCAGGGCGTCGCCACCCACACCAGCGGCACGGCGATCAGCACCAACGGCCTCCTCCACGCCGACGTCCTCGTCCGCCTCACCGCGCCGCGCTCGGTTTCTGGGTGAGCGAACAGCACGGATCTGGCCTGTTCGCTCACGCAGAACGAAGGGTCGGCTTCTGGGTGAGCGAAGAGCGCGGATCTCGTCTGTTCGCTCACGCAGAACGGGGGCGCACTCGTAGGCTCCCGCGCCGGATGCTGTGATGGACGACACGACGGCGATGGGCCGGGCGATCGAGGCGGCGGCGCACAGCCGGCTGCACGCCTCGCCGAACCCATGGGTCGGTGCCGTCGTGCTCGACGCCAAGGTCCTCGCCGAGGGCGGGCGCTTCGCCGCCATCGTCGGGCTCGGCGCCGTGATGCGCGGCGCGACGTATCACTTCGAGGTGGTGGCCAACCACAGCGCGGCCGGCCTCGCCCGCGTGGCCCTCGACACCGGCGTGGTCGTGACGAACGGGATCATCACCGTCGACACGATGGATCAGGCACTGGAGCGGGCCGGGAGCAAGGCCGGCAACAAGGGCGCCGACGCCGCGCTCGCCGCCCTGGAGACGCTCGACGTCGTGGCCCGCGCCACGGCGCCGGTCGACGACTGACCTCGTCGCCGGCTCAGGCGTCGGGCTCGTCGCCGACGACGGACACGAAGCTGACGCACGCGCCAGGGCTGCCGCCCAGGTTGTGGGTCAGCGCCTTGCGCTTCGTCATGCTCGGGATCTGGCGGTCGCCGGCCTCGCCACGCAGCTGGGTCCACGCCTCGAACAGCATCCGCAGCCCTGACGCGCCGATGGGGTGGCCGAAGGACTTGAGGCCGCCGTCCGGGTTGACGGGCAGTTCGCCGTCGAGGTCGTACGTCCCGGCCAGGACCTCCTTCCAGGCGAAGCCGCGCTCGGCGAACCCGAGGTCCTCCATCAACACCAGCTCGGTCGGCGTGAAGCAGTCGTGCACCTCGGCCATCGCCAGCTCGGCGCGGGGATCCTCGATGCCGGCCTGCCCATAGGCGTCCTCGGCGCTGCGCACGACCTCGGTGAAGGTGGTGTAGTCGTAGCTGGGGTCGATCGGCCCGGCCGCCGGCCCGGCGATGAACGACAGCGCCTTCACGTAGAGCGGGTGGTCGCTGTATCGGTGGGCGTCCTCGACCCGGACGATGATCGCCGCCGCCGACCCATCGCTGACGCCCGAGCAGTCGAAGATGCCGAGCGGACCGGCGACCAGCGGGCTGCAGGCGATCGTCTCCTTCGGCACCTCCTTGCGGAACTGCGCCCGCGGGTTGAGGGCACCGTTGCGGTGGTTCTTCCAGGCGATGCGGGTCATCACCTCCTTCATCTCCTCGGCGTCGACGCCGTACTTCTTGGCGTAGGCCGGGGCGAGGAGGCTGAACGAGGCCGGCGCGGTCGTCGTCGGGCGGGTGCCGTCGTCGGCCGGGCTGGACACCACGAGGCCGGAGTAGCCGGAGTCCTTGAGCTTCTCGACGCCGATCGCCATCGCCACGTCGTAGGCGCCGGAGGCGACGGCGTAGCAGGCGTTGCGGAACGCCTCGGAGCCGGTGGCGCAGAAGTTCTCGACGTGGGTGACCGGCTTGTGGTCGATCTTCAGTGGGCGGCTGAGGGTCAGGCCGGACAGCCCCGAGCCCATGGTGCCGAGCCAGAACGCGTCGACGTCATCGAGGGCGATGCCGGCCGACGCCAGCGCGGCCGACGACGAGTCGATCAACAGGTCGTCGGTCGACCGGTCCCAATGCTCGCCGAAGTTGGTGCAGCCCATGCCGACGATGGCGACTCGGTCGCGGATGCCGTGGGAAGCCATGGCTCAGTCCTCCTTGATGGGACGCGCTTTCCAGAAGTAGTTGTGGATGCCACCGCTGGTGAAGAGGCGGCGGAACGTCATCTCGACCCGGTCGCCGATGGCCACCGTGGCCGGGTCGACGTCGGTCAGCTCGCACTGGAACCTCCCGCCTCCATCGAAATCGATCACCGCCGACACGACGGGTGGGCTGAGGCTGAAGGCGAGGCGATCGACGGTGAACGTGGCGATCGTGGCCGGGACGTCGGCCATCCGCACGGGCTCCATGTGGTCGATCTCACCCGAGCCCATGCTCACCCGGGTCGGCGGCAGGTGCACGAAGCCGCCCTCGTCGCGACTGCCGATGAAGGCGTACTTCCAGGCGTCGGTGCGCAGGCTGGGCGGTGCGGCCGGGCGCTCCGGCTCGGGGCGGCGCGGCGGCTCGCGGTGCAGCTGGCCGCGCCACGTCAGGAACTGGGCGTAGGACAGGTCGTCGCGCCCGGCGGCGATCGACTGGGCGACGGTGCGCGCCGGCGTGTAGGCGGCGATCGCGTCGGCCGTGCGCAGCAGCCACACGTCGACGCCGTCGGCCAGCTGGACGACGGCGATCGTCTGGCCGGGCTCGGCCCGGTCGAGCACGTCGGCCAGCAGCAGCCCGGCGTGGGCGGCACCGGTGTTGCCGACGGTGGCCGCCAGGTCGTCGACGACGGCGTCGGGCCGGAACCCGATGCTGCGGACGGCGGCTTTCACGGCCCGGGTGTGCAGCCCGCAGACGACGGCGTGGTCGACGTCCTCGGCAGCCAGCTGGGCCGACTTCAGCGCTGCGGTGACGGCTTCGTCGACCAGCGGTCCGTAGGCGAACTCGCCGAAGCGCTCCTCCCACTGCTGGGACGTGGCGTCACCGGGCCGGCGCCAGCGATCGAGGAACTCGCCGCTGGCGGAGGCGCCACCGATGGTCTCGGCCAGCACGCCCGGCCCGTCGCCGAAGAGCAGGGCCACGGCGGCGTCGCCGCCACTCGACTCCTCGGCTCCTCCCGGCAGCCCGGCGCGCTGGTCGGACACCACGGCAAGGCCGCCGAGCCGATCGGCCAGGGTGCAGGCAGCCACGTTGGAGCGCACTGCACCGACGAGGTCGTAGGCGCCGACGTGGGTCGGCAGGGCCAGCGCGGCGTGGATGGCGGTGGCGTTGGTCTTGTCGGCGTAGGGCGGCGCCGTGGTGGCGAACAGCACGTCGGCCGGGACGGCGTCGGCGGGCGCATGGCGCAGGGCGATGCGCGCCGCCTCGACGCCCATCGACGTGGTGTCCTCGTCATAGCTGGCGACGGTGCGCGTGCCCCTGCCACCGCCGGTCCCGAGGGCGGCCGTGATGGCGGTGCGCTGGAGGCGCCAGAAGGGCAAGTAGGCGCCGTAGCTGACGATCCCCGACATGCGCCTCACCCTACGAGCGCTCCGCGTCGAGGTGGGAGGTGAGGGGACTCCGTGCCCTCACCGCTCTTCGCGCCGCGGTCAGGGGTGGCTCGGGCCGGGAGGCACGTCGAGCTCGAAGGCGACCTGGTCGGCGTAGCACCAGTACCAGTCCTCGCCGGGCTCGAAGGAACGCACGATCGGGTGGGCGGCGGCGTGGAAGTGGGCCGTTGCGTGACGGTTGGGCGAGCTGTCACAGCAGCCGACGTGCCCGCACTCCTGGCACATCCGCAGGTGGACCCATCGGCCGCCGATGGCGAGGCAGTCCGTGCACCCGTCGGCGCTTGGCGCCACGTCGGCGATCGTGTCGAGGTGGGTGCACGCGGCCATGCCCGCCATCATCCCACCGTCCGTGATGAGCGGTGAGCGGTGAGGGGACTGAGTCCCCTCACCGCTCACCGCGTCCCGGGGGGTCAGCGTGTAGCGTCGATCAGCTCGGGCTCGGGTGGGGTCGGCTCGGGCGGGGCGTCCGGGGGCGTGACGTCGCCGTCGCCCTCGCGCAGGCCGAACCGATCGTGGAGACGGCGCAGCGGCTTGGGGGCCCACCAGTTCGCCTCGCCGGCCAGCTTCATGAACGCCGGGACCAGGGTGCCGCGGATCACGAAGGCGTCCATCAGCACCGCGATGCCCAGCCCGATGCCGAACATCTTGATGAAGCTCACGCCGGACGTCCCGAAGGCGAAGAACGTGACCGACAGCAGCAGGGCGGCGGCCGTGACGATTCGTCCGGTGCGCTCCAGCCCCAGGGCGACGGCGTGGTCGTTGTCACCCGTGCGGTCGTGCTCCTCCTTGATCCGCGACAGCAGGAACACCTCGTAGTCCATGGACAGCCCGAAGGCGATGCAGAACATCAGGATCGGCGTCGACGTGTCGATGGCTCCCGTCGCCGTGAACCCGAGCAGGCCCGACAGGTTGCCGTCCTGGAAGATCCACACCATCGCGCCGAACGTGGCCGTGAGGCTGAGCAGGTTGAGCACCAGCGCCTTGATCGGCACCAGCACGCTGCCCGAGAGCAGGAAGAGCAAGAAGAACGTGGCCACGACGATGATCGCCACGGCCAGCGGCAGCCGGTCGGCGATCGACGACTTGGTGTCGACGAGCTGCGCGGCCTGCCCGCCGACCAGCATCTCGCCGCCGGCGTCCAGCGATCGGATCTCAGCGACCAGGTCCTCACCAGCCGACGACGCCATCTCGACGGTCGGGACGACATCCATCCACCCGGACCCGGCGATGGCGAACCGCGCCGCGTCCGGGCCCGCCGGAGCGACCAGCTCGCCGTCGACGAACGTGCCGCCGGCCGACTCGACCCTGGCCACACCGTTCAGCGCGGACACGCTCGTCGCCACGGCCGTCAGCTCCGCGCCGACGGCGCCGACGGCGCCGTCGACCTCGTCGATGCCGTCGATGACGATGGGGAACGACTCGGACGAGTTGCCGTCGAAGTCGGTGCGCAACGTCTCGGACACCTCGCGGGCCTCGCTCGACGCCGGCAGCACGCGGTCGTCCGGCGTGCCGAACTGGACGCGCAAGAACGGGGCGCCGAGCAGCAGCAGGACAGCGACGACGCCCAGCGCGACGGGGATCGGGCGGCGCATGACCCGCGTCGCCATGCCGTACCAAAAGCCGTCCTCGTCCCGCTTCTGCGGCCGCCGCTTGAAGATGCGCAGCGAGTCGATGCGGTGTCCGACGACCGCCAGCAGGGCCGGCAACGCCACGACGGAGGCGACCATCGCCAGCAGGACAACAGCGATGCCGGCGTAGGCGAACGAGCGCAGGAAGTACTGCGGGAACACGAGGAGCGCCGACAGCGACACGGCGACGGTCAGGGCGCTGATCGTGATGGTCTTGCCGGCCGTCTCGACGGCGCGGACCACGGACTGCTCGACGGTCCGTCCGTTGCGCAGCTCCTCCCGGTAGCGAGAGACGATGAACAGGCTGTAGTCGATGGCCAACCCGAGGCCCAGCGCAGTGGTCAAGTTGATGGCGAAGATCGACACGTCGGTCAGGGAGCCGATGACGTACAGCGACAGGAACGTGCCGAGCACGGCGAGGACACCGACGAACAGCGGCAGCGAGGCGGCGATCAGCCCGCCGAACACGAGCAGCAGCAGGGCCAGCGTGATCGGGATGGCGATCAGCTCGGCACGGGCGAGGTCCCCCTCGATGGTCGTCGCGATGTCCTCGCCGACGGCCTCACCGCCACCCACACCGACGGTCAGCGCGCCGTCAGCGAGCGGGTCGGCCACGACGGCGCGGACGTCGGCGACGACCGTGTCGGCGTCGTCGTCGATCTGCACGAGGACGATGGCCGCGCCACCGTCGGCGCTGCGCAGTGGCGGCGGAGCGCCGAGGCTCCAGTACGACGTCACGTCGGTGACGCCGTCGACGGCAGCGATCCGCCCCGCCAGTTCGACGCCGGCAGCCTCGGCTGCGGGTGCGTCCACACTCCCGCCGGCGGCCGTCGCCACCAGGACGAGGTCGGCCCCACCTGAATCGAAGTCGCGGCCGAGGATCTCGTCGGCGCGGGCGCTCTCCGACGCCGGGTCCTCGAAGCCGCCGTCTTCCAGCACGCCGAACGCACGCGTGCCGAGCACGGCGGCGACGACGACGAACAAGGCGGTGAACGACAGCACCAGACGGCGCCGGCGAACCGTGAAGCGTCCCAATCGCGTGAGCATCCCTGTACCTCCTGGCGCCGGCGGACCGGACGGTCGGGCGCACGGTCATCGTCGGCCGAAGCTGGGCAGCCGGCATCGTTCGTCGGGCCGAACCTCGACGGTCCCGCAGGACGGGGTCCGACCGGCCCGTGGTCCCGTGACCGGCGCCACGTCGCCTGCGTATCGTGCTCGCATGCCGGCCGCGGTCGAACCCCAGGTGTCGACCACCGTGCTGCTGTCCGTGGGCGCCATCGGGGCCGCGCTGATCGCCGTGTTCGGAGAATCGGGGGCGTTCACAGGCGTCGGCGTGGCCAGCGCGCTGGCCGGCCTGCTGCCGTGGGCATTGGTGGCGGGCGGGGTCAGGATCCCGCCAGTTGTCTTCGCCGTGCTCGGCCTGGTGCCGGTGTGGGTCGGGGTGGTGGTCGCCGAGAACCCCGGCGGCATGTTCCCCGCCATGCTCGTCGTCACGTGGGTCACCCGCACGAGCAGCAACGCGTGGCTCGTCGCCGGCACGGTCGTCGCCGCCGCGGGGTCGATCGTCACGTTGGCCCTGCAGACCAGCGAGGCACACGAGAACGGGATGGTCTACTTCATCGGCGGCATCGGCATCTCGTGGCTGGCCGGGAGGATGCTGCGCCGCCAGGAGCTGCTCAACCGGGACCTGCAGGCGATGAACGAGCTGCGCGTCGAGCACGCCGCCGTGGCCGAGCGGGCACGCATCGCTCGCGACGTCCACGACGTGGTGGCCCACTCGTTGACCGTCGTCATGCTCCACTTGACCGGTGCCCGGCGGGCGCTGGCGGCTGACCCGGCCCAGGCCGACCAGGCGCTGGCTCGAGCCGAGCTGGTCGGGCGCGAGAGCCTCGACTCGATCCGCCAGGTGATGGGGCTGCTGCGCGACCCGGGCGGCGGCGCCGACGTGCCGGTGCCGGGGTTGGCCGACCTGCCGGCGCTGATCGATGGCTACCGTGCCGGCGGGCTGGACGTCGAGTCCGACCTCGGCTCGATGCCGACGGACGCCGACGCGGCCGTCGGCCTGGTCGTGTTCCGCGTCGTCCAGGAATCGCTGACCAACGTGCTGCGCCACGCGGCCGGCGCCGTGTGCCGTGTCGCGGTGCGCACCGGCGCCGACACCTCGGCTCGCCACGTCGACGTGGAGATCGGCAACAGCGTCGCCCCGGGGGTCACCGCGGTGGACCTGCGCACCGGACTCGGCGTGCCGGGGATGGTCGAGCGGGTGCGGGCGCTCGGCGGCCGCCTCGAAGCCGGTCCGGTCGCCGGTGGTGGCTGGAGCGTGCGGGCGACCATCCCCCTCCGGGGTCTGGCGAGGGCGGCGCAACGCGCTGTGGCCGACGAGCCGCCGACGTCGCCACCGGTCGCGCCGGACACGATCGAGGGTGGATGGCCGACATCGATCGCCCGCTGAGGGTGGTGCTGGTCGACGACCAGCCACTCGTGCGGGCAGGGATCGCCTTCATCCTGTCCACCGAGCCGGGCATCTCCGTCGCCTCGGAGGCCGACAACGGCGAGCTCGGCGTGATCGCCGTCGCCGCTCACCGCCCCGACGTCGTGTTGATGGACGTGCGCATGCCGGTGCTCGACGGCCTCGAGGCGACACGCCGGGTGCGCGCCGCCGACGGGCCGCCGGTGCTGGTGCTCACGACGTTCGACGACGACGACGTGCTGTGGGGAGCGGTCGAGGCCGGCGCCGCCGGGTTCCTCCTCAAGGACACGCCGGCCGACGACTTGATCCGGGCCATCCGCACGGTCGCCGCCGGCGGCTCGTGGCTCGACGCTCGGGTCACGCCTCGACTGCTCGCCGTCCTGCGCGACGCCCGGCCGTCGTCGCTGGCCCCACCCGACGGCACCGACCGCCTGTCCGAGCGCGAGGTCGAGGTGCTGACGTTGATCGCCCGGGGCGCATCGAACGCCGAGATCGCTGACCAGCTGCACGTCAGCGAGCGGACCGTCAAGGGTCACGTCGGCAGCATCTTCACCAAGCTCCACGCCAGGGACCGCGCCGCGGCGATCGTCATCGCCTACGACGCCGGCCTCGTCACCCCGGGCCGCAATCCCCCGACGCGATGAGTCGGGAGGTCACTCCACCTCGGCCGGCGGCACGGTCGGCAAGCGGCGGCTGAACAACACGGCGAGCAGCGCCATGAACGCGAGCACGGCCAGCGCGGGCGCATCCCGTCGAGTCGCGCCGTGGTGTAGTCGTCGACGATGGCCTCGATCTCGTCGGCCGGCACGTCGTCGCCCACGGTCATGACCGAGCTGTCGAGCGTCATCAGGAACTGGCCGGCCGCCAGTGTGATCAGCACCCCACCCGCAGCCCGGCCGACGCCCGAGCTGGCCGTCACCCTCCCATGAGAGCAAGCTTCGCCCCGGTCGGCGTCGCCTACTGCGCCGACGGGCGACGAGTCGGGTTCACGGCCCCGCTGCACCTCGGCCTCCGAGTCGGAGGGCTGGTCGTGATCGAAGGCGCGGGCGGCGATGCCGACCTCGTCGTCCAGGTCCGCGAGCAGCAGGTGGTCAACCGCGAGGCGATGTCCGTCGAGCTCGATCCGGACGACGACGCACTCGGGCCGGGCGTCGCCGCGGCGACCGTGCGGCCGATGTTCCGAAGCGTGCTGGGCGTCGGCGCGCCGGTCGCCCGGATCGTCGGCGGCGTGGCCGAGACGGCGACGTCGGCCGGGCCGTTCGGCGAGCGTCGTCTCCGCGCGGCCACGACGGACGAGGCCCGGTCCGTCGTCGACGCGCTCGACGCCGGCACGGCGACGATCGAGATCGGCGCCATCGTCGCGGCCGAGCCGGCGACGACCACCGTGCCGGCGCGGCTGCGCACCAAGGGGTTCGCCCGCCACACGTTCATGTGCGGTCAGTCGGGGTCCGGGAAGACCTCTACCACCGGCGTGCTGTTCGAGCGGCTGCTCAGCGGGAGCAGCCTGCCGCTGGTCGTCATCGATCCGAACTCGGATTACATCCACCTCGGAACCACCGCTGACCCCACCGACGACTCGGACGCCGCGCAACGCCATCGCGCGTTAGCGGCGGGCGTCGCCGTGGCGCGAACGCGCGGGTCGCCTTCGACGTACACGCTGTGCGCCGACTTCGGCGAGCTCGGCCTCGACCTCCAGGCCGAGCTGTTGCGACTCGACCCGATCGCCGACCTGGAGCTCTTCGCCACGCTGCGTGCGCTTACCGAAGGCCACAGCAGTGCAACGATCTGGGACGTCGCCCAGTGGGCGGCGGCGCAGCCCGAGAGCGCGCCGTTGGCGGCGCGGATCGTCAACCTCGGGATCGATCGCTGGACCGTCTGGCGGCGGGACGACGAGGTCTCGATCAGCCAGGTCGACCTCCCCGCCCACCGGTGCGTGGTGCTGGACGTCGGCAGCCTGCCGTCGCCGCAAGAGCGATCGGCGGTTGCGCTGGCCTTGCTGCGTACCCGATGGGCCCGCCGGGCCGACCGCCGGCCGGTGCTGATCGCCGTGGACGAGGCCCACAACGTGTTCCCGGCCGCGCCGCCCGACGCCATCGCCGCGGCCGCCACCGAGGTCGGCATCCTGATCGCCGGAGAGGGGCGCAAGTACGGGTTGCACCTGTTCGTCGCCACCCAACGGCCGGCCAAGGTGCACGCCAACGTGGTGTCGCAGTGCGACAACCTCATCCTGATGCGGATGAACGGCGAGGACGACGTGGCCGACCTGCAGGCCTCGTTCTCCCACGTCCCGCCGGCGATGGTGGGCGAGGCGCTCGGGTTCTCGCTCGGTCAGGCACTGGTGGCTGGGCCGATCGCGCCCGTACCCCGGATCGTGCAGATCGGGGCCCGGGTGACCGCCGAGGGCGGCGGCGACGTCTCCACGGAGTGGGCGGCGCCCCCGCCGTAGGGCTCGCCGCCTCAGCAGATCCGCGGCAGGGGGTCGCCGACGAGCATGTCGATCATCCGGTGGCCGCCGAACGCCGTGCGGCCGAGCACGCGGCCGGCCGGGTCGGCGCCGACGTCGCCGACGACGGCCGCCTCGGCGCTGACGTCCACGGCCCGCAGCGCGGCGAGAGCGGCGTCGACCGCCTCGGGCGCGACGACGGCGACGAACCGCCCCTCGTTGGCGACGTACAGCGGGTCGATGCCGAGCAGCTCGCACGCCGCGCCGACCGCCGGTTGCAGCGGGACGGCGTGCTCGTCGAGGACGATCGACACCTCGGCGGCCAGGGCCAGCTCGTTGAGCACGGTCGCCACGCCGCCGCGTGTGGCGTCGCGCATCCAGCGCACGGAGCCGCCACAGGCGTCGAGCAGAGCGTCGACCGCTGGCCACACGGGCGCGGTGTCGCTGCGCACGTCGGCCTCCAGGTCGAGCCCGCCGCGGGCGAGCATGATCGCCACCCCGTGGTCGCCGATCGGTCCAGACACGATCACCCGGTCCCCCGGCACGACCGACGTCGCGGCCAGCGTGGCTCGCTCGTCCACGACGCCGATGCCCGTCGTCGTGACGTACAGCTGATCGGCCTTGCCGCGCTCGACGACCTTGGTGTCCCCCGCAACGACGTCGACCCCGGCGCGCGCCGCGGCGACGGCCATCGCCTCGGCCTCGGCTCGCACGACGTCGGCGGGGACGCCCTCCTCGAGGATGAACGCCGCCGTGATGGCCAGCGGACGGGCGCCCGACACGGCGAGGTCGTTGACCGTCCCGTTCACCGCCACCTCGCCGATCGACCCGCCGGGGAACCGGATCGGCGTCACCACGAACCCGTCGGTCGTCACGGCGAGGCGGGTGCCGGCGACGTCGAGCCGGGCGGCGTCGCCGAGCGCGGCCAAGGCGTCGTTGGCGAACGCCGGCACGAACACGCCCTCGACGAGCTTGCGGCTGGCCTTGCCGCCGGCCCCGTGGGCCATCGTGACCCGCTCGTCCGTGAACCGCGGCACCGCTCGGCGCCGCGCCTCGATCTTGCGCTCGACCCGCTCCTCGAGCTCCCGGTCGCTCACGAACAGCCGCATCTGGGCGCGGACGTTCCCGAATCCGAGAACCTGCGCGCCCAGAAGGCGGGATGAGAACGTCCGCGCCCAGATGGGGAGGGCACTACGCCTTGACCTTCAGCTCGACGCGCTGGCGGGCGGCCTTGCCGAAGTTGTAGTAGGCCGCGCAGGCACCCTCGGACGACACCATGCACGTGCCGATCGGCGTCTCCGGCGTGCAGGCCGTGCCGAACACCTTGCACTCCCACGGCTTGAGGACACCTTTCAGCACCTCGCCGCACTGGCAGGCCTTGGGGTCGGCGACGCGCACGCCCGGCACCTCGAAGCGCAACTCGGCGTCGAAGTCGGCGTACCGCTCGGACACCTGCAGCGCCGAGTGGTCGATCGACCCGAGGCCGCGCCACTCGAACCAGGGCCGCAGCGTCATCGTGTCGGCGATCGCCCGCAGGGCGACCGGGTTGCCCTCGTGGCGCACCACCCGGGCGTACTGGTTCTCGACCTCGGCCCGCCCGTCGGCCAGCTGGTCGATGATCATCGCCACCGACTCCAGCAGGTCGAGCGGCTCGAACCCGGCGACGACGATCGGCATGGACTCGTCGCGGGCAATCCACTCGTACGGGCGGTTGCCGATCACCGTCGACACGTGACCCGGACCGATGAAGGCGTCGAGGCGCAGGTCCGGCGAGTCGAGGATCGCCTTGATCGCCGGGATGATCGTGACGTGGTTGCAGAAGACCGAGAAGTTGGTGATGCCGTCGGCCTTGGCTCGCTGCAGCGTCAGCGCTGTCGACGGCGCCGTGGTCTCGAACCCGATGGCATAGAACATCACGTGCCGGTCGGGGTGCTCGACGGCGATGCGCAGCGCGTCGAGCGGTGAGTACACGACCCGGATGTCGGCGCCGCGAGCCCGGGCGTCGAGGAACGAGCCACGACCGCCCGGCACGCGCATCAGATCGCCGAAGCACGTGAGGATCATCTCCGGGTGGGCCTCGGCCAGCGCCGTGGCGTCGTCGATGCGGCCCATCGGGATGACGCACACCGGGCACCCGGGCCCGTGCACCAGCTCGATCGACTCGGGCAGGTAGTCCTGCACGCCGTACCGGTAGATGGCGTGGGTGTGGCCCCCGCACACCTCCATCAACTTGTACGGACGTCCCGGCTCGACCCGCTCGGCGATCCGCCGGGCGAGGTGCCGCGCCAGCTCCGGGTCCCGGTACTCGTCGACGAACCGCATTCCCCGGCTCGCTGCGCTCGCCTCCGTGCTCGCCGCCGCCGCCACGGCCGACTCGGGCGTCATCGTGCGCCACCTTGACGCGACGGCTCGCCGACCCTCGAGTTCTCGAGCATCGTCACAGGACCTTTTCCAGCGCGACCTTGGCGTGCACGAGCAGGCGATCACCCACAGCAACCGGGGCCACCAGCTCGATGGCGACATGCTCCGTCCCGCCGTCGGCGGCTTGGCAGAGCGCGTCGGCACCGTCGACGGACACCACGTCCAGGATCACGGCGACGTCACCACAGGTGATGCAGGACTCGAGGTCGTCGGACACGTGGCTCATCCAGGGTCCGTTCGCAGCAGCTCGGCCAGTTCCTCGTCGAAGCCGGCGCCCATCAACCGCAGGCCGTCGAGCGCCCGCTCGGCCTCGGCCTCGTCGATGCGCGACATGGCGAAGCCGACGTGGATCAGCACCCAGTCACCGACTCCAATTCCCTCGTCTTCGAGGAGGCCGATGTTGATCCGCCGCTTCACGCCGGTGACCTCGACCGTCGCCAGGTGCGGGTTGGTGTCGTCGAAGGCGGCGACCCGCCCGGGGATGCCGAGGCACATGCGCTACATCCGCCGCATCGTCATGTACCGCTTCACGTCCTTCGGGATCGAGGCGACCCCGAGAGCGAAGCCCTTGAGACCGGCCCCGATGCGCTTGACAGCCTTCATGTCGCAACCCCCAGTTGAAGCAGTTGTAGCACCTTGTCCGCGGCGACCTCCACGGCTGCCGCGACGGGCTCGCTGAGCCCGATCCCATCCCCAAGCTCGGCCGGTTGGCAACCGACGAGGAGCGTGCGGGGCAGGTCCTTCCCGAGGGTGCCCAACGAGCGGAGCACCGATCCCGGGTCGAGGTCGTGGGCGTCGAAGGCGGCCGTCCCGAACGAGCCGCGCTCGATCTCGATCAGGGCGACGGAGCCCGGCCCAGCGCCGGCGTCCGGCACCGTGTCGACGAGGATCAAGGTGTCGACGCCGTCGGCCAGATCGAACGCCAGGTGCACGCCGCGGATCCCATAGTCGACGACGCGCACGCCCTCGGGAACCTCCCGCTGCAGCAGCGCCGTGGCAACCGCTGGGCCGAAGCCGTCGTCGGACCGGAAGATGTTGCCCACTCCGGCGACCAGCACCCGCTCACCCATCGGTCACCGGTCGCACCTCGTCGGGCGCGAAGTAGAGGTAACGGCCCTGGGCGTCCCACAGCTCGGCCGCCGGGTCGTCGTCGACCGTCACGGCCAGGTGCACGCCTCCGTCCACGTCGTTGACGACCCGGGCCACGGTCGCCACCTTGTCCACGAAGAACAGGTCGTGGGCGTCGGCTCGCCGCGACGGGTGCAGCGTCACCTTGCTGCCCTTCTCGACGATGTGGTCGCCGATCACCACGACGTCGGCACCCGGGTCGCTCCACTCGGGCATCGGATCGACCGGCGCCGCGTCAGCCACCTCGCCCACCGTTCCGTGCAGCGACGCCATCACGGCGTCGGGCATCGCCTCGCAGCGGTCGATGATCGCCGCCGCCCGTGGATCGGTCGCCCGCGCCTCGGCCTTCTCCTCGTCGGTCATCGTCAGCACTCGCAGCGTGAGCATCTCGTCGATCTCGGTGCCGTCGAAGAAGTCACCGGGGCTCTGCGGCGCCACCGTCGGGTGGTCGTAGAGGATCACCGGCGAGGCCATCACGAGATCACGACCGGCGCCGACGAGCACCGGCCAACACCGGTGCTGGCGGCAACGCGCCGCGGCGTCCCTGGCGGCCTCGGGCGGCTCGAGGAGCGAGACGAACGCGTCGGACCCGGCAGCGAACAGGAGGTGGCAGCCGATGAACGAGTGCAGCAGCGCGTCCTCCCGCTTCATCTTCACTCCGGGCCCGGCGTTCTCGACGTCGGCCTGCAGGCGCACGAGCGAACCGTCGGGCTCCCACGTCAGTCGCAACGTGCCGCCCAGCGCCTCGGCACCGTCTCCGCCCTCGACGGTCAGTGGGACGACCAGTTCCCCGGTCCCGTCCGCGGGCTCGACGCAGGCGTCGCGGTCGACGTCGACGGCCTCGTCCCAACCGTCGGCGCGCCGGCGCAGGTGGAGGAACCGCACCCGCACGTGGACCTCGTGGCCCGGTTCGACGAGCACGGTCGTGCGCATCGTCGGCTCCTCGGCCGGGCCGACCACGCCCCATTGGAAGCGGATCCGGTTCTTCGCCGCAGATCGCCGGTACGGGTAGAGGACGTACCCCTCCCACAGCACGGCGTCGGCGATCGGCCGGGCCCGGTTGAAGACGGCCTCGATCTCGGCCGGCGTACTCACTGCCTGGCCCGCTCGATCAGCGACTCGAGCACGGCATCCCAGTCGTTGAACCCCTGCTCGACCTTGTACGCCTGCAACGCGTCGAGGGTGTCGCGCCGGACGCGCATCCAGCCGCCGCCGGGCCAGTACAGGTCGACGGTGCGCCGCCACGTGGCGACGGGCAGTGGGAACGTGCACTCCTTGTGCCACGGGATCTGTGTCACCGCGTAGCCGGTGGCCCCGCGTGAGATCACCGTGCCGCTGAACAGGAAGCTGAGCGGGATGTTGCCGTCGCGCAGCCCGTGCAGGTACTTGGCGGCAGCGATCTCGAAGTCGTACGTGACGGGCACCGCCAGCTCGGTCTCCATCGCCCCCCGGAACCCGTTGAGCATCGTCGCCGCGTGCGTCCAGTTGAACGGGCGCAGCGTGTCGCCCCACCGTTCCGGCTCCCCGAACAGCTCGACCAGGTTGGCCCGCTCCTCAGGGTCGTACTTGCGCAGCTGGGCGTCGATCTGGATCTGGACCCGCACCATCATCGTGTGGATCGGGTCCCCGCTGGTCTCGGTGATCCGCAGGTTGAACAGGATCGTCGGGTCGGTGCCGTAGACGTCGGGGTGGGCGTCGATGACGTCGAACGACAGCTCAGGCACGGACCTGGCCTCGCACCCGCTCGAAGAACTTCTCGACCTCGGCGTGGGCCTCAGCGCCACCGTCGAAGCCGTTCCAGTGCATCCGCAACCGCCCGACCAGCTCGTAGCAGGCGTCGATCGGGACCACGAAGCTCTCGCTCCCTGACGCCGTCCGCCGCACCATGACCGCCTCGACGTCGGGTGCCGTGTCGGCGAACGCCGGGTTGCGCTCGAGCACGGACTGCCACGCCTCCAGCGGCAGCAGGGACTCGGTGGCGCCGGCCGGGCCGGGGTAGAACGCGGCGGGCGCATCGCTGACCGAGCTGTGGAAGAAGAAGGCCAGCGCGACCGGGATGGCCAGGGCGTCCCACGTGGCGTCGTCGATCCCGTCGGCGCCCAGAGCGGCATAGCGGGTGGGCACCTGGCGGTATCGGCCGGCGGCCGCTCCGCCGTCGGAGAACAGCAGGAAGCACGGCTGGCACAGGCACTTCAGCGTGCGCTCGGTGGTGTCGACGACGTGGCGGTGCTCGGGCGCCACCGGCTCGGCGCACATCTCGCACCGCTCCCCGGCGCGCACCTGCCGCCCCCGCTCCACGGCGGCCCGCAGACCGGCCAGCGGATGGTCGGCAATGTCATGCATGCCGAGAACCCACCAACCTGCACATGGTTGGAAGGCTCCGCTTCCAGCCATCGCAGCGAGCGTGAGCGCCCAGGCCGGCCGTGCCCGGCCCAGGCCTCGCGAGCGAAGCGAGCTCACGGCAGCGCCGCACGATTCCGCAGCGGACGAAGTCTTCGGAGCGAACGAGGCCATCAGAGGAGCACCTCCACGACGCCACCGTCGATGTGGGTGGACAACGGCGACGTGAACTCGAAGCGGGTTCCGTCACTGGCCTCGACGGTCGGCGGGTCGGTGGCGACCAGCCGCACCGAGTTGCCGGCGAAGGGATCGCGGGCGACGAACCAGTCGTCGCCGACACGGCAGGCGACCAGGGCCACGCCGTCGGCGGCGACCTGCCGCGCCTCACCGTCGGCCAGCGCCGCCGCCCCGGGGACCTCCAGCCAGCGCGACGTCCGCCGCCGACCGATCGACGTGACCGGGATGATCGTCGGCCCGGGAGTGCCCCGTGGCTCGGCCTCGGCCCCCTCCACGTCCAAGGTGACGACATCGCCGATCAGCTCGCGGATCGACCGCTCGACCGTCAGCCGCGTCCGCCAGCGCTGCTTCTCGTCGCCACCCGAGATCGACAAGCGCACGTGCCCGTCGTCGTCGGACGCCTCGAGCAGCTCGACCGTGCCGGCATGGTCACCGAGCGTCTCGGCGCACGCCGCCAGGACGTGCAGCACCCGTTCCGACAACGGCGCTGGGTGCAGCCCGTGGCCGAGCAGCAACGCCGAGATCAGCGGATCCTCGAGCGCGGCGTGCAAGGCATCGGAGTCGCCGGCGTCGTGGAGCAACCCGATCGAGCGGTCCAGCGCCCAGCCGTACAGCTCCATCGTGGACTCGATCAGGCGGTCGGCGGCGTCGAGCAGGCCGGGCACCCCGGTCTGCTCGATCGACGCCCGCATGGCGTCGATGCGCGCCGGCAGGTTGGCGACGGCGGCGCCATCACCGGCCGCCTCGTGGACCCACAGCAGCTCGGCCAGATCGGGGTCGGCATCCAGCACGTCCCGATCGGACGCCAGCGCCAGCAGCCGCCGGAACCCCTCGGCGTGGGCGTCGACGATCACCGCCGCCAGCTGGTCGCCGAACCGGGCCGCCGAGCCCACGGCCCGGAGGCCACCGAGGGCGTCGTCGATCGAGCGCCCAACGTGGTCGATGGTGCCCATCGGGCCGACGCCGGCCGCCGCGTCAGCCATCGGCGTCAGATCGGATCGGGAGCCTGGGTCGGCGAGTGGACCTTGTCGATGGTCCGTCCCTCCCCGAGGTACATGTGCACGCCGCACGGCAGGCACGGATCGAAGCTGCGCACGGCACGCATGATGTCGACACCCTTGAAGTTGTCGATGTCGTTCTCCTCGAAGATCGGCGTGTTGGTCACGGCATCCTCGTAGGGGCCCATCGTCCCGAGGCTGTCGGTCGGGTTGGCGTTCCACGGCGTCGGTGGGTACGGGTGGTAGTTGGCGATCTTGCCGTCGCGGATGATCACGTGGTGCGACAGCACGCCGCGCACCGCCTCTGTGAACCCGCAGCCGATGCCCTCATCTGGAACGTCGAAGCGCTCCCAGGTCTTGGTGTGGCCCGCCCGCAGCTCGGCCAGCGCCTGCTCGGCGAAGTGGTAGGCGGCGGCACAGGCGTAGGCCTGGAAGTACGTGCGGGCCCGGTCGCGCTCGATGGCGTTGGACCACTGCGGGATCTTCCACTCGAACTCGGTCTCCGGCAGGAGGGCCGTCTTGGGCAGCGTGATCTTCACGCTGTGACCGGTCGACTTGATGTAGCCGATGTCGACCAACCCGGCGAGCGCGGTCGACCAGAGCCGGGCGATCGGACCGCCGCCGGTGTCGAGGGCGAGGTAGTCCGTGCCGTCGAACCAGCGCGGCGACATGACCCACGAGTACTTGTCGTCGAAGTCGCGCTTCTGCGGCTTGGGCAGCGTGTGTTGGTTCCACGGGTGGCGCGGACCGACCGGGTTGCCCAGCGGGTCGCGGGTGACGAACTGGCTCTGGCCCTCCCAGTCGTCGTAGAACGACGAGCCGAGCAGGATGTTGATGCCGAGGTTGATGTCCACGAGGCTCGTCGTGCGCAGCTCGCCGTCGACGACGACGCCCGGCGTGACGAACATCTTGCGGCCCCAGTCCTCCATCGTCCGGTAGCGGAAGTCGCAGTGCTCCGGGTCCTGGAACGAGCCCCAGCAGCCGAGCAGCACCCGCCGGCGGCCGACCTCCTCGTAGCCGGGCAGTGCCTCGTACCAGAAGTCGAAGACGTCGTCGTGCATCGGCACGACCTTCTTCATCCACTCGGCGTAGCGGGCGAGCCGGGTGATGTAGTCGGTGAACAGCTGGATCGTCGGGGTCGTGCCGACGCCGCCCGGATAGAGCGTCGACGGATGGACGTGGCGACCCTCCATCAGGCAGAACATCTCGCGCGTCCACCGGCTGACCTGCAGGGCCTCGCGGTAGAACTCGCCCTCGAACGGGTTGAAGGAGCTGAGGATGTCGGCGATCGTGCGGTAGCCGTGGATCGCCGCGTTCGGCGCCTCGGTGTTCTTCGCCTTCTCCCACACCGACGGGTTCGTCTCGCGCACCATCTTCTCGCAGAAGTCCACGAACACCAGGTTCTCCTGGTAGATGTTGTGGTCGAACATGTATTCGGCGGCCTCGCCGAGGTTGACGATCCACTCGGCGATGTGCGGCGGCTTGACGCCGAACGCCATGTTCTGGGCGTAGCAGGCGCACGTGGCGTGGTTGTCGCCGCAGATCCCGCAGATCCGGCTGGTGATGAAGTGGGCGTCGCGGGGGTCCTTGCCCTTCATGAAGATGGAGTAGCCGCGGAAGATCGAGGACGTGCTCTTGCACTCCTTGACGACCTTCTGCTTCCAGTCGATCTTCGTGTAGATCCCGAGCGACCCGACGATGCGGGTGATCGGGTCCCAGGACATGTCCACCATGCCCTGGTCGTCGACGGTCGGCGCTGCGGCGACGTTGGTCGCGGCGCGGTTCTCAGTAGCGGTCATCGGTGGTCTCCTGTCACGAATGCGAGCGACCGAGCGCCAGCGAGGGAGCGGTTAGCAACGGCCTGCGTGGCCGGGGAACGCAGTGAACAGTCATGTCTCTCGTCTCCTCGATCTCAACGCCGGTACCCGGTGAGCAGCTCTTTGCCCCGCTTGCGCCACTTGGGTTCCTCGTTCAGCGTCTTGTTCGTGACGTTGCGCAGTCGACGGATGAGCGCGCCGTAGCCTTTGCTGACGCCGCTGGACAGCTTGCTGCCCGGCGGCTCGTCCATGAACGGCATGAACTTGTCCGGGAAGCCCGGCATCGTGCAGCCGATGCAGATGCCCCCGACGTTCGGGCAGCCCCCGACGCCGTTGGTCCAGCCCCGCTTGGGCACGTTGCAGTTGACGACGGGGCCCCAGCAGCCGAGCTTGACGATGCACGTCGGGGCGCCGTACTCGTCGGCGAACACGCCCTGCTCGTAGTAGCCGGCGCGGTCGCAGCCGTCGTGCACGGTCATCCCGAACAGCCACTGCGGTCGCAGTGCCTCGTCGAGCGGGATCATCGGCGCCTGGCCGGTGGCCATGTACAGCAGGTAGGTCAGCGTCTCGGCCAGGTTGTCCGGGTGGATCGGGCAGCCCGGGACGCACACGATCGGGATGCCGGCCTTCGACTTCCAGTCCCAGCCGAGGTAGTCGGGCACGCCCATCGCCCCGGTCGGGTTGCCGGACATGGCGTGGATGCCGCCGTAGGTGGCGCACGTGCCGACGGCCACGACGGCGAGGGCCTTGGGGGTCAGGCGGTCGAGCCACTCGTTGGTGGTGATCGGCTGGCCCGTGGCAGGGTCGTTGCCGAACCCGCACCAGTAGCCCTCGCCGGACAGCTCCTCGTTGGGGATCGACCCCTCGACCACGAGCACGAACGGCTCCAGCTCGCCGCGATCCGCCTTGCGGAACCACTCCAAGAAGTCGTCGGCACCACCCGTCGGTCCGCACTCGAAATCGATCAGCGGCCAGTGGACGGCGATCTTCGGAAGGCCTGGTAGGGCTCCCAGCGCGATCTCCTCCACGCTCGGCTGCGTCGCCGAGGTCAGGGCGACGGAGTCCCCATCGCAGCTCAGTCCGGCGTTGATCCAGAGGATGTGGATCGGATCCGCTTCCGTGTCCGGCATGGCTCGCCCCTTCCGGTCCCCCCAGGACCATCGGCCGCTCCCGCTCTGAGACTGGACAGTATCATCGGGTGCAAGAGGACATGACCGGCGCGACGAACGAGTCGGACGAGCGCCGCCGGTTCGAGGTCGGCGGCATCGTCCAGGGCGTCGGGTTCCGGCCGTTCGTCCACAGCCTCGCCCACGAGCTCGGGTTGGCCGGGTTCGTCACCAACACCGCGGCCGGTGTGGTCATCGAGGCCGAGGGGCCGTCGGCGCGGCTGGACGCCCTGCACCGAGCGCTCCTCGACCGCCCGCCGGCCCTGGCCGTCGTCGAATCGGTCGAGGTGACGAGCATCGGCGTGGTCGGCGACGTGCGGTTCTCGATCCGTCCCAGCTCACCTGGGAAGGCAGCGACCCTCGTCTCACCCGACGTGGCGACGTGTGCCGACTGCCTGGCCGAGGTGCTCGATCCGGCCGATCGGCGACACGGGTACGCGTTCACGAACTGCACGAACTGCGGCCCGCGCTACACCATCGTCACCACCATCCCCTACGACCGGCCGAACACGACGATGGCGTCGTTCGTCATGTGCGCGGACTGCCGGGCGGAGTACGAGGACCCGGGCGACCGCCGGTTCCACGCCCAGCCGGTGTGCTGCCCGGTGTGCGGGCCGGCGCTCGACCTGCCGATCGACGAGGTCGCGGCGGCGTTGCGGGCGGGCGAGATCGTCGCCGTCAAGGGGCTCGGTGGGTACCACCTCGCGGCGCTGGCATCGGCCGAGGCGGCGGTCGCCCGGCTGAGGTCGCGCAAGCACCGCGAGGACAAGCCGTTCGCAGTGATGGTCGAGTCCGTCGATGCCGCAGCAGAGCTGTGCGAGGTCGATGCGGCGGCGGCGGAGGTGCTCATGTCGGCGGCGCGGCCGATCGTGCTGCTGCCGCTGCTCGACGGCGCCGCGGTCGCGCCGGCGGTGGCGCCACGGCTGCGCCAGCTCGGCCTGCTGCTGCCGTACACGCCGCTGCACCACCTGCTGCTGGCTGCAGTCGGCGAGGCGATCGTCCTCACCTCGGGGAACGTGTCGGACGAGCCGATCGCCTATCGGGACGCCGACGCCCGCGACCGGCTCGACCCGATCGCCGATCGCCGCCTGGGCCATGACCGCCCGATCCACATCCGCGTCGACGACTCGGTCGTGCGTGTCGTGGACGGCGCGCCGTACCCGCTGCGCCGCAGCCGCGGGTACGCGCCGGCGCCGATCACGCTGCGGGCGGGTACGCCGCGCCCGCTGCTGGCCTGCGGGGCCGAGCTGAAGTCGACGATCGCCCTGGCCCGGGACCGCCGGGTGTTCGTGTCGCACCACATCGGCGACCTCAAGAACTGGGAGGCGTACCGGTCGTTCCAGGAGGCCATCGAGCACGTCGCTCGGCTCTTCGAGATCGTCCCCGAGGCCGTGGCCCACGACCTCCACCCGGACTACCTGTCGACGTCGTTCGCGATCGAGTTGGCGGAGCAACGCGACCTCCCGGCGATCGGGGTCCAGCACCACCACGCTCACGTGGTGTCGTGCCTGGTCGACAACGGGGTCGAGGGGCCGGCGATCGGCGTGGCCTTCGACGGCACCGGGTACGGCACCGACGGGACGGTCTGGGGCGGCGAGGTGCTGGTCGCCGACGTCAGGGGGTTCGAGCGGGCCGGCTGGCTGGCACCGGTCCCGCTGCCGGGCGGCGACGCTGCCACCGACGAGCCGTGGCGGATGGCGGCGGTGTACCTCGACGTGCTGGGCGCGGCAGGTGCGGCGCCGGCGGCGCTGCGCCGGCAGACCGCGCTGGGACGAGGTCCTGGCGATGGCCCGGGCGGGCGTGGCGTCGCCGATGACGTCGTCGGCGGGGCGGCTGTTCGACGCCGTGGCAGCGGTGGTCGGCGTGCGCTCGATGGCGACCTACGAGGGCCAGGCGGCGATCGAGCTGGAGGCGATCGTCGACCCGACCGTGCGGGGCGGGTACCCGATGGCGATCGATGGCACGGCGCTGCGCGGCGTCGACCTGGTCGCCGGTGCGCTGGCCGACCTCGCGGTCGGGGTCGCGCCATCGACGATCGCCGCCCGATTCCACCTCGGCCTGGCGGCCGGTGTGGTCGAGCGCTGCCGCCACGTGGGCGAGTCGACGGGGCTCGCCACGATCGCCCTCAGCGGCGGCGTGTTCGCCAACGTCGTCCTGCTGCGCGAGGTGACCCGCCTGGCCGAGGCAGCAGGCTTCACCGTGCTGCGCCACCGTCAGGTCCCCTGCAACGACGGCGGCATCAGCCTCGGCCAAGCCGCCATCGCCGCCGCCCACCTCCGCCACCCCTGAGGACCGGTTCTGACGATGCTCCGATACGGGAATCCGTACCGATCGCGGCACAGAACGCCTCAGGGGGCGAGCTCGACGTAGAGGCGGCGCCAGGGCTGGTCGTCGATCAGCTGCCACCGGTGGCCGGAGCCTGACGTGGCGCCGGCGTAGTGGACGACGCGCAGCTCTCGACCCAGCGCCGGCGCCACGGCCGCCATCACCTCCGGATCGAACCCCGCCACGCCGGACGGCCCGGCACCGAGCAGCTCGAACGGCGGATCCGGCAGCGCCGACCCGACGCGCAGCACCGAGGTCACGGCTCGGCCGCCCGATGGCTCGAACGGTGAGCGCGAACTGCGGAGATCCGCTGCGTGGACTCACCGTTCGGGCTGGTCGTCGGAGCCGCGAGGAGCGCGTCGATGGCCAGGTGGTAGGCGGCCAGCGCCGGTTCCATCTTGCCGTAGACCATCTCGGCGACGACGCCGGACGCCAGGTTGCGCTGCACCTGCTCCTGCATCGGGAAGTCCTCGGTGTCGGTGACGCCGAGCAGCACGTCGAGGTTCTTGGCGAAGTACGACGCCGGCTTGGCCGTGCCCGGCGGGGAGTACACCGACGTGCGCACGATCGTTCGTCCCGGCCCGTCGGGCGTGAACCGCCACAGCTCGAGGTGGTCGAGCTGGTGGGTCAACACCGCGTTCGGCACCAACAGGTACTGCAGCGTGGCATGGGGCAGCAGCGACCAGTCGTCCTCGTTCGGCTTGGCCAACTCGGCGGCGACCGATCGGCGCACGCCGATGAACCGCTGGTGCGGCCCGAAGGCGTCGTGGATCCACCGATCGAAGAGGTAGTACGGCGCGATCGAGTCCTTGTGCAACCACGGGATGTGGTACGGCTCGGTGAACGTGTCCATCACCAGCTTCCAGTTGACGGACCACTCGCGCTGGCGCGTCTCGACGTGCCGGTAGGCGGCGATGTCGAAGTCGGCCAGCTCGTCCTCGGCACCGTGCAGCGCATCATCGACGGCGAACGGTGCACCACCAGGATCGGCGCGCACGAACACCAGGCCGTATCCCTCGGCCGCCGGCAGCTCGACCAGTCCGTGGCTGGCCTTGTCGACGTCGTCGAACCCTGGCTCCGCGCCGGGGAACGCCTGCAGGCAGCCGTCGAGGCCGTAGGTCCACGCGTGGTACGGGCAGCGGATCGAGCGCAGCCCGTCGCCGCCCGTCGCCGCCAGCAGCGTGGCGGCACGGTGTCGGCACACGTTGACGAACGCCCGCACGCCACCGTCGCGCTGGCGCACGGCGACGACCGGCACGTCGCCGACACCGAGCGCCACGTAGGACCCGGGCGCGCCGAGCTCGCACGACAAGGCGACCAGGTTCGGCTGGCCCCGGAACAACGCCGCCACCTCGGCGACGTAGCGCTCCTGCGACGTGTACGCACTCGCCGGGTTGTGCACGCTCGCCGGCCCGAGCGGTCCCGGGCGCGGCGCGTCGACCAACCGGCGCAGCAGCTCGACCTGTCGGGCGTGGCGCATCAACCCATCCCCATCAGCGCGGCATGGCGAAGCCGCCCGACACGCTGATCACCTGACCCGTCAGCATGCCGGCCTTCGTCGGCGACGCCAGGAACGCCACCGTCGAGGCGATGTCGCCGGCCTCGGGACGGCGACGCAGCGGGATGGCCCGCTCGATGTCGGCGACCTGGCGCTCCCCGAAGCCGACGTCCTGTTGCCACAGGCTGCCGGCGCCGATGGCGTCCTCGGCCGGGATCACGAGCCCGGGGCAGACGACGTTGGAACGCACGCCGTAGCGGCCGTACTCCTTGGCGATGGTGCGACCGAACGCCATCACGCCGGCCTTCATCGGGCCGTAGTCGCCCATCCGGGGCTCGCCGAACCCGGCGTCGCTGGCGATCGAAACGATCGCTCCGCGGCGCCGCTCGACCATCGCCGGCAGGACGGCGCGGGTGGCGTTGAAGGTCGGGAACAAGTTGCGCCGGTAGGCCTGCTCCCAGCGCTCGGGCGGCAGGTCGAGGAAGAAGCCCGCCGGGCCGTTCCAGCCGACGTTGTTGACCAGCACGGCGATCGGACCGACGTCCGACTCGACCGCCGCCGTCGCCGCCGCCGTCGCGTCGGCGTCGGTGAGGTCGACGGCGTACACGGCCGCCTGCCCACCACCGTCGGAGATCTCGCTAGCGGTGCGCGTAGCCATCGCCTCGTCCCGATCGAGGATGGCGACGACGGCCCCTTCGGCGGCCAGCTCGTGGCTGATCGCCCGCCCAATGTTCGAGGCTCCTCCGGTCACAAGGGCGACGCAGCCGCCGAGCCCGAGCATCATGCTTTTCGAAGCTAGTTTAGGTTTCGATGACGGTCCAGTCTGCGCCCACCGCCGCACCGAGCAAATCGCAACGCACCAGGGCCCGCATCCTCGACGCCGCCGCCGCCGTGTTCCGGGAGCAGGGGTATGCGGCCCGCCTGAGCGACATCGCCGAGCGGGCTGGGATCCAGACCGGCAGCCTCTACTACCACTTCTCCTCACGCGAGGAGCTGGTGGCGGAGATCCTCCGACTGGGGATCGAGAACGCCTGGGATCACGTGCGGGCGGCAGTCGACGCGCTGCCGCCAGACGCCGCCCCGCTGGACCGGCTGGCCGTCGCCATCCGCGCCCACACCATGGCCGTGCTCGAGCTGAGCGACTACGCCTCGGCGCAGACCCGCATCGTCGGGCAGGTCCCCCCGGCGCTGGCGTCGGCGCACCGTCGCGAACAGCGGGCGTACGGCGAGTACTGGAACGACCTGCTCGAGGCGGCCCGCGACGCCGGCGACCTGGCGGCTGACGTCGACCTGTTCATGGCCCGGATGCTGGCGTTCGGTGCGATGAACTGGACCGCCGAGTGGTCCGCCGTCCGGAGCCGTGCCGAACCCGCGATGATCGCCGATCAAGCCGTCGCCGTGCTGCTGGAGGGCCTCGCCCGCCGGGCTTGAATTCGAATCGGCGTTAGATTAGCGTCGGATCGATGCACGCCGGACTCGGTCTCGCCTTCCAGAACCTCGACGGTCGGATGACCGACGCCGAGATGTACCGCCACGAACTGGCGCTGGCCGACCGGGCAGAGGCCAGCGGCTTCGACTCGGTGTGGACGCCCGAGCACCACTTCGACGACTACCAGCTGACGCCGAACGTCACGCAGTTCTTGTCGTGGCTGGCCGGCCGCACGTCGACAACGCGCCTCGGCACGATGGTCACGGTCCTGCCGTGGCACGACCCGGTGCGTGTCGTCGAGAACTTCTCGCTCCTCGACCACCTGTCGAACGGCCGAGCCGTGCTCGGAATCGGTCGTGGCCTCGGGCGGATCGAGTTCGACGGCTTCCGGCTCGAGATGGGCGAGTCGCGGCGGCGCTTCACCGAGTACACGACGGCCATCGTCCGGGCGTTGGAGCAGGGCTACATCGAGTTCGACGGCGAGCTGTACCAGCAGCCGCGGACCGAGATCCGCCCCCGCCCGCTGGCGTCGTTCGCCGGGCGAACGTTCGCGTCGGCGATCTCCCCGCAGTCGATGGACCTGATGGCCGAGCTCGGCGTCGGGCTGATGGTCATCGCCCAGAAGCCGTGGGAGACGGTCGAGGAGGAGCTGGCGACGTACCGCCGGCGCTTCGTCGAGGTCAACGGCGTCGAGTCGAGCAAGCCGATCCTGTGCGTCTTCGTCGCCGTCAACGAGGACGCGTCGGCGGCGCAGCGGATGCGCGACGTCTACCTCCAGCGCTATGCCCGCTCCATCGTCGAGCACTACGAGTTCTCCGACGTCCGCTTCGCCGACATCGAGGGCTACGAGTACTACGCCGCGCTGGCCAAGAACATCGAGAAGTACGGGCTGGAGCGGTTCAACGGGTTCCTCGCCGACCTGCAGGTGTGGGGCACGCCGGACCAGGTCACCGCCAAGCTGCTCGATTACGTCGAGCGGACCGACGCCGGCGCGGTGCTGGCGTTGCTGTCGTACGGCGCCATGCCGCCCGACGAGGCCCGGGCCAACTACGACCTGTACGCCCGCGAGGTGCTCCCCGTGCTCCAGGCCCACGACGCCGGCGGCGACCTCGGCGTCCGCCACGCCCCAGACCCAGCGTCGGCCCCCGCCCCCGCCCACGTGGCGTGAAATCGAGTTCTCAAGCGTTTTCAGGGCCCAGATATGGGCCCTGATCCTCAGAAGAACGCCGAGGTGCTCGTCGCCGACGGTCACGTGACGGTGACGCTCGACGGTGCCGTCGCCCACGTGCTGCTCGATCGACCGGACTCGGCGAACGGGATGGACGTGCCGTTCCTGCGCGACCTCCACGCCGCACTGCTGCGCGTGCATGCCGATCGCCGGGTGCGCGCCGTGCTGTTGAGCGGCGCCGGCAAGCACTTCTGCGCCGGGGGCGACGTCTCGACGTTCGCCGCCCAGGGCGCCGGGCTGCCGGACTACCTCCGGGAGGCGACGACGTGGCTCGGCAACGTCGCGTCAGCGTTGCTGCACCTGCGGGCGCCGGTCGTCACCGCGGTCCACGGCTTCGCTGCCGGCGGTGGAGGGTTCGGGCTCGTCTGCGCGTCCGACATCGTCGTCGCTGCCGAGTCGGCGCAGTTCCTGCTCGGCGCCACCAGGGTTGGCATGGCGCCCGACGCCGGTGGGACCGTGACGCTGCCCAAGCTCGTCGGCCTGCGCAAGGCGCTGGAGATCGCCCTGCTCAACCCGACGCTGACGGCGGCCGATGCGCTCGAGCTCGGACTCGTCACGCGCATCGTCCCGGACGACCGGCTGCTCGACGAAGCCCGGGCGCTCGCCCGCCAGCTCGCCGGCGGCGCCACCCTCGCACTAGCGGCGACCAAGCGGATGCTCTGGGACGGCGTCGGCGCCACCGTCGACGAACGGCTGCCCGAGGAGTCACGGACCGTGTCCGAGCTGTCGGGCACGTACGACGCGTTGGAGGGCCTGGCTGCGGTGATCGCCAAGCGGGCGCCCGAGTTCGAGGGTCGATGACGGTGGGGATCGACTGGTCGGCGCTGATCGCCGAGGACCGCGTCCACGGATCGCTGTACACCGACCCGGACGTGTTCGCCGCCGAGCTGGAGCAGATCTGGTATCGGACGTGGGTCTTCGTGGGGCACACCAGCGAGATCCCCGAGCCGAACGACTTCGTGCTCAAGTCGATCGGCCCGCAACCGGTGATCATGTGCCGGGGGCGCGACGGCGTCGTGCGCCTGCTCCTCAACCGGTGCTCCCATCGAGCCAACCTCGTCTGCGACCTCGACCACGGCAACGCCTCGTCGTTCCGCTGCCCGTACCACGGCTGGACGTTCTCCTCGACGGGCCAGCTGCTCGGCTACCCGTTCAGCAGCGGCTATGGCGGCGGCGTGCGGGCCCGGGAGCACAAGTCCGACCTCGGCCTCGCCTGCGTCCCGCGGGTCGAGGAGGTCCACGGGTTCGTGTTCGGGTCGTTCGCCCCCGACGGACCGTCGCTGCTCGAGCACCTCGGCCCTGCCGCCGACGCCTTCGACCGGCTCGTGCGCCTCTCCCCCAGCGGCGAGGTGGCGCTGACGTGCGGTTGGCTGCGCCACAGGGTCAGGGCGAACTGGAAGCTGCTCGTCGAGAACGAGACCGACGGCTACCACCCACAGTTCGTCCACTCGTCGATCTTCGGCGTCGCCGAGAGCGGCATCGGGGACCTCTACGGCGAGCGCTCGACGGCCGTCAGCCGTGACCTGGGCAACGGCCACACGGAGGATGACCTGCGGCCGGAGTTCCGCCGCATCGGCCAGCCGCTCGGCTGGTTCGGCACCCGGCCCGAGAAGGTGCCTGACTACGTCGCGGCCATGCACGCCGCCCACGGTGCCGACGCCGAGCAGATCCTCGTCGACGGCTCGCCGCACGTGATGATCTTCCCCAACCTGTTCATCGCCGAGATCCAGCTGTTCGTGATCCAGCCGCTCGCCGTCGACGAGACGGTGCAGCACGTGACGGCCTTGCAGTTCCCCGGGTGCGCCGACATGAACCGGCGGATGCTCCAGCAGACCATCGGCTCCGTGGGCCCCGCCGGCTTCCTGCTCGCCGACGACTCCGACATGTACGAGCGCAACCAGCGCGGCGTGCAGGCGCGCGCACCGGAGTGGCTGGTGATCGAGCGGGGCCGCCATCGCGAGCGGCTGGACGACGACGGGATGACGATCGCCGACGTGACCGACGAGCTGCCGCAGCGGGCGATCTGGCGTCACTACCGAGCGCTGATGGAGACACCCTGAACGCCGCCGACATCGACCTCCAACGCGCCATCGAGCAGTTCATCTTTCGGGAGGCGCGCCTGTGCGACGAGCACCGCTACGCCGAGTGGGAGGCGCTGTGGACCGATGACGGCGTGTACTGGGTGCCGGCCAACGGCGACGACGGCGATCCGACGACGCAGATGTCGATCGTCTTCGACAACCGGGCGCGCATCGCCACCAGGATCCGCCAGCTCGAATCGGGCCGGCGCCACGCTCAGTCGCCACCGTCGCGGCTGTGTCGGGTGGTGTCCAACGTCGAGGTGGTGGCCGACGACGGCCACGATGTCATGACGTCGGCTGCGTTCGTCCTCTACGAGTCGCGCACCCGCGGCTTGACGCCGTGGGTGGGCCGGGTCGAGCACGCCCTGCGGCGGACCGAAGACGGGCTGCGCATGGCCCGCAAGACGGTGCGCCTGGTCGACAACGACCAGCCGCTGTTCACCCTCGCCGTTCTGATCTAGGAGCACTCCCGTGACGTTGCACGAGTCGTATCGCCCCGCTGACCGGTCCGGCGAGGTGCTCGACACCACGGTCGGGCAGCTGCTCGTCGACGCCGCGTCGGAGGTGCCCGACACGGTGGCCCTGGTCGAGGGTGTCGCCGAGTCGGACCGGCGACGTTGGACGTACCGGCAGCTGCTGGGGGAGGCGACCGGCGTCGCCCGGGGGTTGGCGGCGACGATGCAGCCCGGAGAGCGGGTGGCGATCTGGGCCGCCAACTCGCCGGAGTGGGTGTTCGTCGAGCTCGGGGCGGCGCTCGCCGGCGTGACGCTCGTGACCGTCAACCCGGCGCTGACGGCGACCGAGGCGGAGTACGCCTTCCGGCAAAGCCGCTGCAGCGTGATCATCCACGACGACGAGTTCCGCGGCGCATCGCTGCGCGCCGTCGTCGACGAGGTCGGCCCTCGGCTGCCCGAGCTGCGGGCGACGTTGCGCATCACCGCCCTCGGCGAGCTGACCGCCGCCGGTGGCGCGGACACGCCGTTGCCCGAGGTCGACGCCGATAGCCCAGCCCAGCTGCAGTACACGTCCGGCACCACGGGAGCGCCGAAGGGCGCGCTGCTGCGCCATCGCAGCATCACCAACGTCGCCCGGATGACGTTCGAACGCGCCGGCATCGGGCCAGGCTCGACCTATCTGACCCCACTGCCGCTGTTCCACACGGCGGCGTGCTGCATCGGTGTGCTCGGCCCGTTGAGCGCCAGGGGGACGCTGGTGCTGGTCTCGGCGTTCGACCCAGACGTCACGTTGCGACTCTGCGCCGAGGAGGGCGTCGACGCTGTCGGTGCCGTGCCGACCGTCTTCACGGCGCTGCTCGCCCACCCCGAGCTCAGCGCCAAGACGTCCGGCGTGCGGACCCTGATCGGCGGCGGCGCGCCGGTGCTGACCGAGCTGATCCGCCGCATGGAGGCCGGCTTCGGCGCCCAGTTCATCAACCTGTTCGGACAGACCGAGCTGTCCCCCGTGGCGACGATGGTGCTGCCCGCCGATTCAGCCGAGGACAAGGCGGCGACAGTGGGCACGGCACTGCCCCACGTCGAATGCCGGATCATCGACCCGGCGACCGGCGAGGTCGCCCCGATCGGCGAGCAGGGCGAGTTCTGCGCTCGCGGCTTCTCGACGATGATCGAATACTTCGACGACCCGGAGGCGACGGCGGCGACCCTGTCGCCGGACGGCTGGCTGCGCACCGGCGACCTGTGCACGATGGACGAGCGCGGCTACGTGTCGGTCACCGGGCGGCTCAAGGACATGATCATCCGCGGCGGGGAGAACGTCTACCCCGCGGAGATCGAGGGGGTGTTGCTCCGTCACCCCGGGGTCAGCGACGTCGCCGTCGTCGGCCGGCCCGACGATCGGTGGGGGGAGGTCGTGGCCGCTGTCATCCGACCCGCCGGCGACGACGTCCCGACCGTCGACGAGCTGCGGTCGCACGCCGCCGAGGTCCTGGCCCGGCACAAGATCCCGACGCAGTGGTTCGTCACCGCCGGCTTCCCGCTCACCGGTTCCGGCAAGGTCCAGAAGTTCGTGCTGCGCGAGCAGCTCCAGGCAGGCTCGCTGGGGCCGCTCTGATCTCGGGCGCTCCTCGGGTTCGTGTGAGTCGAATCTGGGCGCGGAGCGTCTCAAGCGGTCATCTGGGCGCGGACGTTCCCGATCTCGAGAACCTCCGCGCCCAGATCAAGCGGAACGCCACGGCGGTGCGCGAAGCCCTGGCGGACTTCCACCGAGGAGTCCCTGCGCTCGGGGTCAGGGCGATTCGAGGAGGAGGCAGATGGCGGCTTGCTCCACGCGGTGGAGCGCTTCGAACACCTCGAGCGCCTGACCCTCGCTGGTCTCGGTGCGCTGCAGGTTGATCGCCACGGTCGCCGAGCGCTGGCCGTCGGGCGTGGCCACGGCGAACTGCGTGAAGCCAACCGTGTTCCCCGTGTGGCCGTACACCGTGCCGCACGGCGTGTCGTAGCGGAACAGCGCCAGGCTGGCCGAGTTCAGCGCCGGACCCGGCGGCCCCGACTCGCCGCCCGGGATGAACAGGTCCTGCTGTTGCGCCCGGGTCTCGTCGCTGTACAGCTCACCGGTGACGTACGCGTGGATGAAGTCGTTGAGGTCGTTCGGCGTCGACACGACACCGCCCGACGCCCATGCCCAGCCCCCCGCCAGCCCATCGCTGACGTCCTCCAGCGGCTCGTCCTCCGTGAGGGCGTAGCCGTGCATGAACGGCTCGGGGAGCTCGACCCCCTCCGGCAGCGACGTCTCGTCGAGGCCGAGCGGATCGAGCACCTGCTCCTGCAGCACCTCCACGTACGGCCGGCCCGCCGCCGCCTGGATCATCAGGCCGACGGCGATGTTGTCGGAGTTCGAGTACCGGTACTCGGTGCCGGGCTCGAAGTTCAACGGCTCGTCTTCGGCGAACAGCAGCAGCTCCTCGGGCGGCGGGGCGACATCGATCGATGCCTCGACCGCCTCGGCGAACGACGGCGACCTGAGGAAGTCCGGCATCCCGCTGGTGTGGTTGAGCAGTTGGCGCAGGGTCACATCGGCCCACGCCTCGGGCAGGTCCGGGAGGCGCTCCCCGATCGTGTCGTCCAGCGACAGCACCCCCTCGTCGACGAGCGACAGGGCCGTCGCCCCGCTGAACGCCTTGGCCACGCTGGCGGCGCGGATGTGGTCGTCGGCCGTCGGCGCGGCATCACCGTCGACGTCGGCGACCCCGGCGGCGAACGTCGACTTGTCGTCGCCGAGCTGGACCACGCCCACGACGCCCGGCGGGCCGCCCGGCATCGCCACCAGCTCCTCCATCGCCTCCTGGAGGTCCGCTTCGAGGTCCTCGGTCGACGGCGCCGCGCCGGCCGCATCGTCGCTGCTCGCGGCGTCCTCCGTCGACGACGGCACGCCGGCGGTGGTCGTCGCGACCTCCGTCGTCGGGGTCGCCCCGGCCGTGTCAGCGCCGTCGTCGCTGCACGCCGCGATCGACAGCAGCAACACCGGGACCGACCCGACCAGTGCAAGCCTTCGTGAGGAGGTCTTCATTCCGTCTGCTTCCTGTCTGCTGGCCCCATGACGAGGAACTCATCCGCCACGAGAACTCCGATCGCGATCATGGCCGATCTGGCCCGGCCGGTGTCGGCATCGCTCAACGGGCGACGCCGGCGCGCCGGAGCACCTCGTCGTACAGGGTGACCGTCGATTCCTGGATGCGGTGGATCGAAGTCGACCGCACGACGCAGCACACGTCGAGCTCGGCGTCAGCCATGTCCCCGCCGTCGTAGCCGGCGAAGCCGATCGTGGCCAGCCCGAGCTGCTTGGCCTGGCGCAGCCCGGCGAGGATGTTGGCCGACGTCCCGCTCGTCGACAGCGCGACCACGGCATCCGCCGGCCGGCCCAACGTCACGAGCTGGCGGGCGAACACGACCTCGAAGCTGACGTCGTTGGCGAGGGCCGTCACCGTGGCCACGTCGTCGCTCAGCGCCCAGCCCTTCGGCGCCAGCGCGATCGCCAGATCGGCGGCATCGCTGGCGCTGCCGCCGTTGCCGAACGTGAACACCGTCCCGGCGGCAGCGACGAGCCGGGCGGCGACATCGAGCCGGTCGTCGTTGTCGGCCAAGGAGCGGGCCCGCAGGACCGTGGTCTCGGCCAGCTTGTCCTCGGTCGAGGCGATCGCCGCGGCGTGCGTGTTGGGGCCGGACCCGCTGCCGGAGAGCATCGGGTACAACGCGTCGAGCCCGCTGGCGCCGGCGCCCGTCGCGGTGCCGGCGCCGAGGAAGAGGTGCACCAGCTCCCACAGCACGTGGTAGGCGGCGAGGGCCGCCTCCTTCGCCGCGTACGGGTCGCCACGCGGGAGATCGATCACGTGGCGGGCATCGGCGACCGGATGGTCGGCGATGGCGATGTCGCACGGCGCGGCGACGGGCGCGGTGCCGTAGCCGATGGCCACGACGACGTCGTGGGGGCCGACGCGCTCGGCGCCAACGGCCGCCGGCAGGGCCCGACGGCCGACGATCACCGGGTGCAGGAACTCCACAGCGACGTGGCGGGCGTCCGCGCTGGCCCGACCGTCGCCGACGGCCAACAGACGTCCGCCCCGATCGAACGCCGCGGCGATGTCGACGGCTGCTGCCACCAGCACTGCCGCGTCCATGGCAGCGACCGTACGGTACGCAGTACCATGCGATCCATCGGCGTTGCAATGCGGCGGACGGCGCCGAACCGAGGTCCCGTGCGGCTGCGCGATGCGGCCGGCGTGGCGACCCCGTTCGTCGTCGCCGGGATCATCTCCTTCGTGGCCTTCTTCCCAGGGCACCCGACGGGCGACACCGACGACACGTACCTCCAGGCCCGTGGTGACCTCCCCGTCGAGAACTGGCATCCGACCCTCAACGTCTTCATCTACCGACTGGCGTTCGCCGTGTGGGACCACCCGGCCGCCGTCCTCGCCCTGCAGTGCGCCCTGGTGTGGGGCGGCCTGGCCGGCGTGGCGCTGGCCGCCCAGCGACGGTGGGCCCGGCCGGTCGCCCGGTACTTCGTCCCGATCGGGTTCCTGCCGATCGTCTTCAACTACCTCGGCGCGCTGATGAAGGACACCCTGTCGGCGGGGTTCACGGTCGTCGCCATCGCGCTGCTCCTGCTCGAACGCACGACCACCCGGAACCGTGGCTGGTTCCTCGTCGGCGCCGCACTGTTCCTGTGGCCGGCCTACCTGGTCAAGATCTCGACGCTGCCGATCGTCGCCGCGCTGCTCGGCTACATCGTGGTGCGCGCCGTCGTCCACTGGCGCCGTCAAGCTGCCGCGTTCGTCGCCCTCGGCCTCGTCGGACTGGCGGTGCTCGCCGTGTCGCCGCGGATGGTCGACGATGCACTCGACGCCAAGGAGGCCCACCTCCAACACGCGCTCGAGCTGTTCGACCTGGCGGGGATCTCGCACTTCAGCGGGACCAACGCGCTGGGCCGATCCATCGTCCCGTCGGACCGGATGGACGACCTGATCAACGGGCCGTGCTACGACTCGGGCACGTGGGATTCGCTGGGATGGGATGGGGTCTGCTCGTTCGTCAGCCTCAACGCGTTGCGGGTGTGGGAGACCGACGCCTTGCAGCAGCGGTGGCAGGAGCAGATCCTCGCCCACCCGTTCGACTACGCGCGGCACCGCCTCAGCCACGTGACCACGTTCGCCCTCCGACCGGGAACCAACCAGTTCTACTACGACGAGGTCCACGAACATCTGGACTGGGTGGCCAGCCGGAACATCGTGATGGACGCCTACGACGCCGTCATCTCGCGCACGTCGACGTGGCCGCACACGCGGCCGATCGTGTGGGCGCTGGCCAGTGCCGGCCTCCTCGGCGCCCTGCTCCGACGCCGCCGCCGGGGACGAGCCGGGCAGTTCGATCCCGTCCTCGTGGCGGCGATGATCGGCAACCTGCTCTTCTACGCGGCGTGGCTCGTGATCGGGGTGTCGTCGGAGTTCCGGTACTCCTACACCGTGATCCTGACGTGCTTGATCGCCGGGTCGATCCTCCTCGCCGAAGCCGCCAGCCGAGATCGTCCGGTCGGCGCCGATCGTGAGCCCTATCGTGACGCCCTGCATGCCCCGCCTGGCTGATCTCGACCTCGATCGTCGGCTCTCGACGAAGGACTACGAGGGCCGCCTGGAGGTGGCGCAGCGGCGGCTGCTGCAGCTGCGGCTGCACCTCGGCGGACAGATGGGCAGCGGAGAGGTCGGGCCGGGACTGCTCGTCGTGTTCGAGGGTCGTGACGCCGCCGGCAAGGGTGGGGCGATCAAGCGGATGGTCGAGCCGCTCGACCCCCGCCACTACCGGGTGTCGAGCTACGCCAAACCGACCTACGACGAGAAGCGCCATCACTTCCTGCGCCGCTTCTATCGGGAGCTGCCCGGGCTCGGGGGCATGGCGGTGTTCGACCGCAGCTGGTACGGGCGGGTGCTCGTCGAGCGCATCGAGGGGTTCGCCACCACCGAGCAGTGGGGGCGGGCGTACGAGGAGATCGTCAGCTTCGAGCGCACGCTGGTGCTCGAGGGGCTGGTCCTGGTGAAGTTCTGGCTGCACATCAGCGACGACGAGCAACTCAAGCGCTTCGAGCGGCGGGCCAAGGACCCGTTACGGCGGTGGAAGATCACCGACGAGGACTGGCGCAACCGCAAGCGCAACCCCGACTACGACGTCGCCGCCGACGAGATGTTCGAGCGCACCGACCACCGGCTGGCGCCGTGGGACCTGATCGGCGCCAACCAGAAGCGCCACGCCCGCGTGCAGGTCATCGAGACGCTCAACGCCCGCATCGAGGCGGGCATGCAGCGTTGGGGCACGCCGGTCCCGTCGATGGACGAACTGACCGGGCTCGACGTCGAGTAGCCGCGGCTTCGGCTGACGGGTGAGCGGTCGGGCACACCGTGCCCGGTCTCTCAGGGCACCGGCGAGTCGCGCAGGATCCCCGATCGGATCGCACCCTCCGGGTCGTGCCAGATCGCCATCGCTGTGTTCATGGGCAAGAACCCCAGCGCCCGGTAGAAGGCTTCCGTTCCTGGGTTGGCGTACAGGATGATCTTCTTGTGCCCGGCGGCGAGTGCGGCGAGACGCCGGATGATCTCTCGGCCAAGACCGCGACCCTGGCGGGTGGGGTGCACCGCCACGTCGGCGATGTATGCGCAGTCGAGTCCGTCGGCGAGGGCGCGACCCGCGCCGACGAGCTGGTCGGCGACGTACACGAAGCAGGCGAAGCGACTGCTGGAGAACACCGTCATGAGTGCGTCCGGCGGTTTCTGACCGAGCGGAGCGACTCGGTACAGCTCAGAGAGCTCGGACCAATCGACGGCCCCGATGTCGTGCACCCACGTGTACTCGTCGCCGCCTGCCTCCCTGTGGTCGACCATGCCGCAGCATCTCATCTCGCGTCGAGGAACGCCTGATGCTCCGTCAGCGCAGAAGTGTCTCCGGTCCGCACGAGGGGCGCGTGTGCATCGCGTCGCTCATCTCGTTCTTGCCGACGTCCACACGAGGTGGCTCGTTTAGGGTCATCGCCGACCCCATCATCATGCGCTCCCTGTCGCAGGGTGCGACGTGTTGACCTTCGTAACCCGCGACGCCGTTGAATCGTGAAGCCCAAAGGAGGGCGCTCCATGCCTGTTGCACGTTGTCGTCTTCGGCTTCGATCCGTCGCCGTGGTGTGCGCGACCGCCGGCGTTGTTTGCCTCCCGGTACCGCCCGCCGCTGCGGCGCCGACGGGTCAGCACGTCATCTCCATCGCCGAGGCTCGAGCTCTGCCTCTGGGGACGGCGGTTGTCGTGGATGGCTCGGTCACCACCCCCTCCGGGTCGTTCGAGTCGAGCTTCTTCGACGAGGGCTTCGGTCTCCAGGATCGCAGCGCCGGCATCTACGTCAGCCTGCAGCAGGATCTGGGTGTCGCGCCGCGCCGCCAGGCGCGTGTCAGTGGGAGGTTGGCAGAGAGCTTCGGTCTGCTGATCCTCGTGCCGACGGGTCCCTCTGACGTCAAGCTCCACGGGGCCGGGCCGAGGGTGACGCCGAAGTCCGTGGCGACTGGCGAAGTCGGCGAGGCGACCGAAGGGCTGCTCGTCACTACCGTCGGAACCATCACCCAGGGGCCCCAGAACGATCTTCCGTTCGGCTTCAAGCTGTCGATCGACGACGGTACGGGCGAGCTCGTGATCTTCGTCAACGTCCAGACCGACATCGATCTGTCCGGTTTCGCGGTTGGACAACGGGTGAGGGTCACGGGGTTCAGCGGCCATTTCGACGACCACTACGAAGTCCTCCCGCGCAGCCCAGAGGATCTCCTGGTCGTCGGCCCCTGAGGCGGTGCGGTCAAGGCGTTGTCGTGCGAACGCCACGGTGCTCGTCGGTGATCACAGCGGTCCACAGCTGAGGCGAACCGAATTTCGCGCCTGTCGGCATGCGGACCTCCGGGAGTCGTGACCACCCCTTGGTCATGATGGTTCGATGAGCTCGATGGCTGATCTCGGCGGCGGGGCGCTGCTTCACCGCCAACGCCCGCACCGCCGCCCTCCTCCGAGGCAAGCACTGCATCTACCCCGGCTGCTGCAACCGGCACTGCCAGATCGACCACAGCATCGACTGGCCCACGGCGGCAGCACCAGCCCGGCCAACGCCGACCGCTCTGACCCCGCCACAACCGCTGGAAAACCAGCGGCCACCGCACCCGGCGCGACCCCACGGTCGATGGCACACCTACCGACCCGACGGCACCGAACTCCGCGCCGCCTGACCTCGACGCGGCTCCATTGACAGGCAAGTCGCCACTTGCCTATTGTCGTGGTCGTGGGAGACGTGTTCAAGGCCCTCGCCGATCCCACACGCCGCGCCATCCTCGACGAGCTCACGGAGCGAGATGACCAGACACTGTTCGAGATCTGCTCGCGGCTCGCCACGAAGCACTGCATGAGTTCGACCCGCCAGGCGATCTCTCAACACGTCGACGTCCTCGAGTCGGCTGGTCTCGTGAGAACCAAGCGCGAGGGTCGCTACAAGTTCCATCACCTCGACACGGCTCCGCTGCGCCAGATCGCGGTCCGCTGGTCGATCCCACCCTCGGAGGTTCAACGATGAAGATCAACGTGATGAGCGTCATGGTCGACGACCAGGCCAAGGCCCTGCGCTTCTACACCGACGTGCTCGGCTTCGTGAAGAAGACCGAGATCCCGTTCGGCGGGCACTCATGGCTCACCGTGGTGTCGCCCGAAGCTCCGGACGGCACGGAGCTCTCGCTCGAACCAGACGGGCACCCGGCGGCGCGGCCGTTCAAGCAGGCGCTCGTGGAGGACGGGATCCCGTTCACCTCGTTCGCCGTCGACGACGTCGCCGCAGAGTACGAGCGCCTCGTCGGTCAAGGCGTGCGGTTCACGCAGCCGCCCGCAGACATGGGTCCGGTGATGACGGCGGTGTTCGACGACACGTGCGGCAACCTGATCCAGATCGCCGCGTCCAAGTAGGCGGCGCGGCTACCCGCCGAAATCGGCGATGTCGCCGGCGAGCGGCAGGGTGTCCTCCTGCGGCGTGTTCAACGGTGTCACCGTCACTTCGCCGTCGGCGCTGAACGTGCCGGTGCCCGTCAGCGTGTACGAGCTGATCACGTACGGGACGCTGTCCGAACCGAAGGCGTCGGCGGTCTCCTGGATCCCGAAATGGAGGTGGGGGACGGTGCTGTTGCCGGTGTTGTCCAGCTCCCCGAGCTCGTCGCCGGCCTTGACCTCGTCGCCGACCTCGGGGATGACGGCGCCGGGGATCATGTGGGCGTAGAGGGGCGAACTGGCGGTCGGCGATCTTCACGACCCGACCACTCCCACACACCCTCGTGCGGGTGATGACCGCATAACGCTGTCGACGCGGCGATCCCGGCGTGAGTTCAGCCGTTGCGGGCAGTGATCAACCACGCCGCGGACGCGAAGAGCACACCGTCGACCGTCTCGTGCTCGTGGAAGAGGTCGGCCAGATTGGACATCGCTGCCGCTCGGGTTGCTGGGTCGAGCTCGTGGGTGAGCCCTTCGACGATGCCCATCGTCTTGGCGAAGGCCATCGCATCGGAGGCGTCGGCACCGAGGTCGACCGGCTCGTCGATCGGCTCGAGGTCGACGTCCTGGAACCCGGCGGATTCCAGGATGGCGCGGACCCGTTCGGGGTCGGCGAGGGCGAACGGTGTCGGCGCGTCCGGCGGCGGCATGGGCAGGTCACGCCCGACCGCCAGTGCGCCGCGCAGCGACAACAGCCATTCGTTCTCCTGAAGCGCCCGCCACGCCAGCAGCGCAAGCCTGCCGCCTGGGCGCAGTCCGCCGCCGATGTTCGTGAACGCGGCGACCGGATCGCTGAAGAACATGCCGCCGAAGCTGCTCATCGCGACGTCGAGCGCTGCGGGTTCGAACGGGAAGACCTGGGCGTCGCCGCGGACGAACGCCACGTTGTCGAGGCCCTCCTCGGCGCTGCGCTGGCGGGCCAGCTCGAGCATCCGGGTCGAGAGGTCGATCCCGGTGACCTCGCCGTCGACGGCGACGCGGGCGACGTCGCGCGTCGGTCCGCCCGTGCCGCAGCCAACGTCGAGCACGCGATCAGCGCGCCCGATGAGCGGCGCATCGAGGAAGTGCGGCCAGATCCGACGGCTCGCCCGGTCGTAGCGGTCCGCCTGTTCGGTCCAGACGTCGCCCTCGTGTCCGTCCCAGGCGGCGGCCTGCTCGATGTTGACCACGTCGATGCTCACCGTTCCACCTCTCGCCCCGTATGCTCCCATAGAGAGGAACCTAATACCACCAAAGGGAGGATGTCAATGACGACGCCAGCGGCCACCTCGTCGTTGACGACCACGTCGTATGCCGTCCTGGGGCTCCTTGCCGTCAAGCCCTGGACGACCTACGAACTGGCTCAGCAGATGCGCCGCGCCCTCGGCCAGTTCTGGCCGCGCGCCGAGAGCAAGCTGTACGAGGAGCCGAAGAAGCTCGTGGCCCACGGGCTCGCCCGCGCGACCAAGGAGACCACCGGCAAGCGCCCCCGCACCGTGTACTCGATCACCGCCAAGGGTCGCCGAGCAATGGCGGCGTGGGTGCCGCAACCCGGCGCCGGACCGCTGCTCGAGTTCGAGGCGCTGGTCAAGGTGTTCTACGCCGAGCACGGCACGAAGCAGGACCTCCTGGCGACGCTCGACCGCGTGCGTGCCTGGAGCGACGACCGGCACCGCGACAGCACCGGGATCGCCAGGGCCTACCTCGACGGCGCAGGCCCCTTCCCCCACCGCCTCCCCTGGCTCGTGCTCTGCGGCCAGTTCCTCGAGGAGTTCGACATCATGGTCGAGCGTTGGACCGAGTGGGCGGCGACCGTCGTCGCGACGTGGCCCGACGACATCACCACCGCCGAGCCGGCACTCGACGCGCTCGAAGCGCAAGCACGGCGCGCCGAGACGCGGCCGGCCCGGACCGCTCAGCTGTAGTAGGGGTTCTCGCCCGTCGTGTGGTCGGTGAGGTCCTTGACCCGCTGGATGGCAGGGATCGCCTCGACCAGCATCGTCTGGACCCCGTCGAGCATCGTGAGCTTGCTCATCGAGCAGCCGTGGCAGCCGCCGCCCATGGTCAGGTAGGCGGTGCCCTCGCCGTCGTGGCCGACGTAGGTGACGAACCCGCCGTGGGCGGCCAGGGCCGGGTTGACCTCGGTGGCGATCATCGTCTCCAGCTCGGCCGACAGCTCGTCGTCGCCCGTGAGCCCCTCGACGACCGGCGCCGCAGGGCGGTTGGGGTTGCGGATCACGAGGCCGACGGGCTCCGTGTGATCGAGCGTGGCGCCCTGCAGCAGCTCCCGGTCGCGCTGGGGGATGATCACCTTCAACCCGTCGTGCGTGCGCACCTCGTCGCTGAACGCGGCAGTCAGGTACTCGTCGAAGCTGAGGTCGTAGCGGAAGTCCTCGCCGGGCGCCGAGGCGATCTCCAAGCGCAGGCCGAGCTGATCGGCGTCGGGCTCCGAGTCACGCAGCTCGAACAGCTTGGCCAGCGCCGTCGGGGTGATCTCGATGATCGGCGTGCTGGCGTCGGCCGGCGCACCGGCCAGGGGCGAAGCAATGCCTTCAAGGGGACTCATGGTCCATCCAAGGCTACCGGCGAGGCTCAGCGGGCGAGGCCTCCGCCGTCGACCTGGATGCGCTGGCCGGTGACGTAGCCGGCGCCACCGCTGCACAGCCACACCACGACGTTGGCGACGTCGGCGGGCTGGCACACCCGGCCGAACGGGGTCGCGCCGTCGAGCGTGCGCAGGTCCTCCAGCGACCGGTCGCCGGTGAACGCCCTGGCCAGCCGGACCCCCATGTCGGTCTCCACGAGGCCGGGCGCGACGACGTTGACGTGGATGCCGTTCGGCGCCTCCTCCTTGGCCAGCGTGGCCGCCAGCGCCTCCAGCGCCGCCTTGGCCATGTTGTACGGCGCCCCGTACCCGGCCATCGTCGCCGTCGCCGTCGAGGAGATCATCACGATGTCCCCACGTGGCGCAGCCCGCATTCCCGGCAGCACGAGCCGGGACAGGTGGTGGGCGCTGATGGCGTGCGTACCGATCAGCCGCGCCACCTCGTTCGGGTCGGTGTCGGCGACCGCCTGCCCGCGCGACGCCACCCCGGCGTTGGCCACGAGCAGGTCCACCGGGCCCAGGTCGGCCACGACCTGCTCGACCATCACCGCGTCGGCGTCGGGGTCGTCGACCGACGCGCCGTACGCCCGGGCCGTGCCGCCGGCGGCGCCGATGGCCGCCACGGTGGCGTCGGCAGACTCCCGGTCGCGCCGGTAGTTGACGGCCACCGCCACCCCCTCGGCGGCCAGCGCCTCCGAGATCCCACGCCCGATGCCGCGGCCCCCACCGCTGACCAACGCGACCCGACCCTCCAGCGAGCCCATGTGTCAACCTTGGCCGGTGACCGACGGCAGCCGCAAAGCGATCCTCGCCGCCCTGATGGCCAACGTCGGAATCGCCATCGCCAAGTTCGTCGGGTTCGCCATCACCCGGTCGGCGGGGCTGCTGGCCGAAGCCGTGCACTCGTGCGCCGACTCCGGCAACCAGGCCCTCCTGCTGCTCGGCGGCAAGCGGGCCCGCCGCGCTCCCGACCGCACGCACTCCTTCGGCTACGGCCGCGAGCGCTACTTCTGGGCCTTCGTCGTCGCCCTCGTGCTGTTCTCGATGGGCGGCCTCTTCGCCATCTACGAGGGCATCTCCAAGTTGCGCGACCCGCACGAGGTCGAGAGCCTCGCCGTGGCCGTCGGGATCCTCCTGTTCGCCATCTGCCTCGAGACCTACTCCCTGCGCACCGCCTACCGGGAGGCCAAGCACCACAGGGCACCGAACATGTCGTGGTGGCGGTGGCTCCGCACCAGCAAACAGCCCGAGCTGCCCGTCGTCCTGCTGGAGGACATCGGCGCCGAGATCGGCCTCTTCCTCGCCCTCGGCGGAGTGCTCATGGCCAGCGCCACCGACGAGCCGCGCTGGGACGCCGTCGGCTCGCTGTCGATCGGCGTGCTGCTCGTGGTCATCGCCATCGTGCTGGCGATCGAGATGAAGGGCCTGCTGATCGGCGAATCGGCGACCGAGACCGATCAGACCGAGATCGAGCGCAGCCTCGGCGCCGCCCCTGGCGTGGCCAAGCTGATCAACGTGCGGACCCAGCACCTCGGCCCCGACGAGCTGCTGGTCGCGGCGAAGATCGAGTTCACGCCCGACCTGTCGATCCCCGAGCTCGCCGCAGCGATCAACGGCGCCGAGCAAGCGCTGCGCGCCGCGGTCCCCACGGCCCGCCACGTGTTCATCGAACCGGACATCTACCGCGCCGTCGCAACGTGAGGTCGGTGCCGCTCGGCATCGTCCTCGTGCTCGCCGCCGTCCTCACGTTCTCCAGCAGCTCGTCGATCGTCAAGTGGGCGGACACGCCCGGATCGGTGCTCGCCTTCTGGCGGATGATCGGCGCCGTCCTGCTGTGGTGGATGGTGATCGCCGTGCGGCGCGGGGTGAAGGGCACACCACCGCCGTCGGCGGCGACGTGGTGGCGAATGCTGCCGGCCGGGCTGTTCTTCGGGCTCAACATCACGCTGTTCTTCACCGCCATCAACCGCACGAGCATCGCCCACGCCGAGTTCATCACCGCCCTCAGCCCACTGTTCCTCGTGCCGGCGGGCGCCATCTTCTTCGGCGAACGACCGAACCCGCGCGCCCTTGCCTGGGGCGGGCTGACCATCGTCGGGCTGGCCATCGTGCTGTTCCTCGGCGGCAACCAGGGTGGGGCGACGTTCGGCGGCGACGCCCTTGTGCTGGTCGTCGTGTTCACGTGGGTCGGCTACCTGCTCACCGGTCGCCGGGCCCGGGCCACCGTCGACGTGGTCGACTTCATGTCGACGGTGATGCCGATCGGGCTGCTGACGGCCGCGCCGATGGCGCTGCTGCTGGCCGGCGACGACATCTGGCCGCTGTCGACCAAGGGGTGGATCGCCGCCGCCCTGCTCTCCGTGCTGACCGGGATGGCGGCGCACGGGTTCATCGCCGCCGCCCAGCGCGAGGTCGACGTGGGCACGATCGGCGTCCTCCAGGTCGCCCAGCCGGCGCTGGCCGTCGGATGGAGCTACGTCCTGCTGGGCGAGCAGATCCGCCTCGCCCAGGTGCCGGGGATGGTGTTGATGCTCGTGGGGCTGGTCGCCTTCAGCCGGGTACAGTGGCGGCCGAACAGCACGGGGAGCTCGCGGGACCAGCGGGCTGAGAGGGCAGCTGCCGCGGCCGACCCGAGAACCTGAACCGGGTAATGCCGGCGGAGGGATCGGAGCGAGCAACACATGACCGCAGGCACGGTCGTCGTCATCACAGGATCGGCACCACTCGACGGGCGCGCCATCGAGGCCATGCCGACCGACGCCGTGGTGGTCGCCGCCGACGGCGGCCTCGACCACGCCCGGGCCGCCGGCATCGACCCGGCCGTGCTCGTCGGGGATCTCGACTCGGTCACCGCGCTCGGTCTGGCCTGGGCGTCCGAGCACACGACGGTCGTCCGCCACCCGATCGACAAGGCGGCGACGGACACCGAGCTGGCCATCGCCTACGCCGCCGAGCTGGAGCCCGCCCGCATCGTCCTCCTCGCCGGCCAGGGCGACCGCCTCGACCACGCAGTGGCCGCGCTGGGCGCGCTCGGCGCGCCGGCGCTGGCCGGCGTCGACCACCTCGAGGCGTGGTGGGGCGGCGATCGGCTGCTCGTCGTCCACGGTCCCGGCTCGACGACCCTCGACCTGCCGGCGGGCACCACGTTCTCCGTGCTCTCCATGCACGGTGTCGCCGAGGGCGTGACCGTCGACGGCGCCCGCTGGCCGCTCACCGACCACCGCCTCGAGTCGCTCGTCGGGCTTGGCGTCAGCAACCAGATCGACACGCCGCCCGCCACCATCCGAGTGGAGCGCGGCGTCGTCACCATCATCGTCCCAGGAGCCCAGTGATGAGACGCCTCGCCCCCCTGATCGCCGTCACGTCCGTCGCGGCCGCCGCCGCGCTCGCCTCGTGCGGCGGCGACGATGAGCGGTCGGCGGTGACCTTGCTCACCTATGACTCGTTCCCCGTCGAGGGCACGTCGCTCAACGACGCGCTGGCCGCCTTCACCGAGGACACGGGCATCGCCGTGGAGGTGGTGCCCGCCGGCGATGCGGGGACGATGGTGTCCAAGGCCGTGCTCACGGCCGGCAACCCGGAGGGCGACGTGATGTTCGGCGTGGACAACACGTTCCTGTCGCGCGTTGTCGACGAGGAGGTCTTCGAGCCGTACGAGGCGGGCGGGCTGGACGCCGTACCTGAGGAGCTGCGGGCGCTCGTCCCCGACGGCGAAGCCACCCCCGTCGACTTCGGCGACGTGTGCATCAACTACGACGAGGCGGCGCTCGCCGGGCTGGACCTCGACCCGCCCGCCGACCTCCAGGCGCTCACCGCGCCGGAGTATCGCGACCTGCTCGTCGTCGAGAACCCGGCGACGTCGTCGCCCGGCCTCGCCTTCCTGCTGGCGACCATCGCCGAGTTCGGCGAGGACGGGTGGGCCGACTACTGGAGCGCGCTGCGGGAAAACGGGGTCGAGGTCGTCGACGACTGGGACCAGGCCTACTACGAGCGCTTCTCGGGGGCCAGTGACGGTGATCGTCCGCTCGTCGTGAGCTACGGGTCGAGCCCGCCCGCCGAGGTGGTCTTCGCCGACCCGCCGATCGAGGAGCCGACGACGTCGGCGATCGAGTCGACGTGCTTCCGCCAGGTCGAGTTCGCCGGCGTGCTGCGCGGGACGGACGCCGGCGACGAGGCCCGCCAACTCGTCGACTTCCTCGTGTCACCGGCCTTCCAGCAGGAGGTCGCGCTGAACCTGTTCGTCTACCCGGCCAACAGCGACGTCGTGCTGCCGGACGTGTTCACCACCCACGCCGTGATCCCCGCCGAGCCGGCGCGGGTCGACCCAGCCGCCATCGAGGCCAATCGGGAGGCTTGGATCGACGAGTGGACCGAACTGGTCCTGCGCTGAACCGGAACCGGTTGCCGCGGCGGCTGATCGTCGCCGTGGCGGCGGTTCCTGTCCTGTTCCTGGTCGTCTTCTACCTCTGGCCGTTCGCCACCCTGCTCGCCCGCGGGCTGACACCGGCCACGGTGCGGGACACGTTCAGCCGGGCCTCGACGTGGGACATCGCCTGGTTCACGCTGTGGCAGGCCGTGGCCAGCACCGCGCTGACCGTGGTCGCTGGGCTGCTGCCGGCGTACGTGCTTGCCCGGTTCCGCTTCCCGGGGCGCCGCCTGCTGGCCGGGTTGCTGGCCGCCGCCTTCGTCCTGCCCACCGTCGTGATGGGCGCGGCCATCCTGGCCCTGCTCCCGGCCGGCTGGGAACGCGGCGTGCCGGCGATCCTCGCCGCCCACGTGACGTTCAACCTGGCCGTCGTCGTGCGCACCGTGGGAGCCGTGTGGCAGCACCTGCCGCCCGACCTCGAGGCCGCCGCGGCGACGCTCGGCGCGTCACCGTGGCGCACCTGGTGGGCGGTGACGATGCCGCTGCTGCGGCCGGCCATCCTGGCCGCCGCGGCCATCGTGTTCGTCTTCACGTTCACGTCGTTCGGCATCGTGCGGGTGCTCGGAGACGCCGGCACCTCGACGATCGAGGTCGAGGTGTGGCGCAGGGCGACGCAACTCGGCGACATCGGCGCGGCGGCCACGCTGGCCGTCACCCAACTGATCCTCATCGGGATCCTGGTCGGGTGGAGCTCCTGGCAGCAGCGGCGCCACAGCCGGGCGCTCGACCTGCGGCCGCTGGCCCGCCGCATCCGCCCGCGCCCAGGCCGCCAACGGGCGCTCGTGGCGGTCACCGGCGTTGCGACGGCAGGCGTCGTCGTCGCGCCGCTGATCGCGCTCGCCCTGCGATCGGTGCGCGGCCGGGCCGGCTGGTCGTTGACGGCATGGCAGCGCCTCGGCGACGCCGAGGTGCGACCGGGCGTTCGGCTCGGCGTCGATCCGCTCTCGGCGATCCTCAACTCGTTGCGCACGGCGGCGCTGGCGACCGTGTTCGCCGTGACGATCGGCGCCCTGGCCGCCCTGGCCATCACCGCCTCGCGTCGCCTGGGCCGCCTGCTCGACGCCGGGCTGATGCTGCCGATCGCTACGTCGGCGGTCACGATCGGCTTCGGCATCCTCATCACGTTCGACCAGCCGCCGTTCGACTGGCGCGCCTCCCCGCTGATCGTGCCCATCGGCCAGGCGCTGGTCGCGGTGCCGTTCGTCGTGCGCATCGCCCTGCCGGTGCTGCGGGGCATCGACCCCCGGCTGCACGAGGCCGCCGGCACGCTCGGCGCGTCTCCGACCCGGGCGTGGCGCGAGGTCACGCTGGCCCACCTGCGCCGGCCCCTGCTGCTCGCCGCCGGACTGGCCGCCGCCATCTCACTCGGCGAGTTCGGGGCAACCAGCTTCCTGTCGCGCCGTGACAGCGAGACGATGCCGATCGTGATCGCCCGGCTGCTGGGCCGAACCGGCGACGTGGTGCAGGCCCAGGCCTACGCGCTGGCGACGATCCTGGCCGTGGTCACGGTGCTCGTCGTCGTGGCGCTGGACCTCGCCGGCGACCGCGAGTTGCCGACGATGATGGACGCCAGTGCTCGACATCCGTGACGTCACCGTCAGCTTCGACGGCGGCCGGCGCGTCCTCGACCGGGCCTCCCTGCACGTCGGCGACGGCGAGGTCGTGGCCCTGCTCGGACCGTCGGGCAGCGGCAAGAGCACGCTGCTGCGCGTCGTCGCCGGGCTGATCGCGCCCGACAACGGCCGGGTCGTGCTGGACGGTCGCGACGTCACCGCCGTCCCGACCCACCGGCGCGGCGTCGGGATGGTGTTCCAGGACGAGCAGCTGTTCCCCCATCGCGACGTCGCCGCCAACGTCGAGTTCGGACTGCGCATGCAGGGTCGGCCGGCGACGATTCGCTCGGCGCGCGTGGCCGAGCTGCTCGGCATCGTCGGGCTCGCCGGGTTCGAGCACCGGAGGGTCACCGACCTCAGCGGCGGCGAGGCGAAGCGGGTGGCGCTGGCCCGCTCGCTGGCGCCCGCACCACGCGTCCTGCTGCTCGACGAGCCGCTCACCGGGCTCGACCGCGAGCTGCACGACCGCCTGGCCGGCGAGGTGGCGGCGATCCTGCGGGCGACGGCCACGACGTCGTTGCTCGTCACCCACGACCCCGCCGAGGCCGCCGCGGTGGCCGATCGCGTGGTGCGGATGGCCGAGCTGGGCCACGTCGAGATCGTCGAGCTGACGAGCGGCGAGACCCACCCGCTGCGGGCCGCGATCCTGCGCACGGGCACGCCATCGCGCGACGTCGTGTGGACCGGCGACGAGCGGCCCGACACGACGCACCTCGGCGCCCGGGCCGACGGTCGCCTGGTGGCCATCTCGACGTGGATGCCGACCGGCGACGGCGAGGTCCAGCTGCGCGGGATGGCGGTGGACGCCGGCCAGCAGGGTCGCGGCATCGGCGCCACGCTGCTCGCCGCCGGGCTGGAACGGGCGGCCGCCGGCGGGGCCACTGCGGTGTGGGCCAATGCCAGGGACAGCGCGCTCGACTTCTACGTCCGCCACGGGTTCGAGGTCGTCGGCGACGGGTTCGTCACCCGCGACACCGGGCTCCCGCACCACAAGATCCGACTCGTTCCGCTTCCGCCTCCTCGTGACACCCAGGGGGTGTGAGGAGGAGGGCTCATGGATCCAGAAGCGGAGGAACTGCGGCGGCGGGCCATCGAGCTGCGACGGGTTGCCGCCCAGGTCGACGCCGTGGGGCTGGACGAGGTGATCCACTGGGCCGGTCCCGACACGTGGCGCAGCCCGGGCGCCGACGCCTGTCGGGCGGCCCTGGAGCGCGACCGCCAGCGGCTGCTGCACGCCGCCGACGAGCTGCGCAGCGAAGCATGGCGCCTCGACCGCCAGGCGGACACGGCCGAGGCCCTGGCCGCGATGCGACTGCTCACATGAGGCCGGCCGGCTCCAGGCCGGGCAGGTCGAGCCGCCCGAACAGCCACGCCAGGCGCTGTGGAGGCGGCGCCTCCAACGCTGCGGGGGGCAGGCCGGTCATGCCCATCGGCCGGCGGGCGTTCCAGCGCATCTCCATCGCCCGCAGTTCCAAACGGACGAACTCGTCCGGCCAGTCCTCCGGCTCCACCCCGACGTCCAGGTCGACGACGTGGACCTCCACCTCGCGGCGCCGCAACGCCGGGAGGTCGCTGATCGCCAGCTCGTGGCCGGACGGCTCGCGGCTGTGCCCGTCCCAGGCGGTGGTGCCGGCCCACGTCTGCTCGAGCCGCCAGATCGTGCGCCGGACGTCGTCGACCTGCTCGGCCGCCGGGCGGGCTCGCCCGGCGTCGATCTCGGCGTTGCGGCCGGTGGCGCCGCCCGGGTAGCGGTCGGCGACCTCGCCCCGCCCCGCCGCCTCGATCACCCGCACGATGCTGTCGGCGTTGCGCGCCAGGTGGGTCAGCACGTGGCCTCTCGACCAGTTCGGCAAGCGGCTCGGGGCCGCCGGATCGAGCCGCCCGCCGGCTGCGGCCTCGTCGAGCACGGCGAGCAGACGCTGGTGGGCGGCGGCCGCGCCGGCCACGTCACGATCGAGCATGGGCAGCCACCGTAGGACCCGTGCCAATGTGGGACCCATGCAGCTCGGCATGATCGGACTCGGCCGGATGGGCGCCAACATGGTGCGGCGACTGGAACAGGCCGGCCACCAGTGCGTCGGCTACGACGTCGACGCCGCGGCGGTCGACGCCCTGGGCGCCGAGGGGATGGAGGGGACGCACTCGCTGCACGACTTCGTCGCCGCGCTGGCGCCGCCGCGCCACGTGTGGATCATGGTCCCCGCGGCGTACGTCGACTCGACGATCGCCGGGCTGGTGGCACTGCTGGAGCGCGGCGACACGATCATCGACGGCGGCAACTCGTGGTACCGGGACGACATCCGACGGGCCGAGCCGCTGGCCCGCGTCCATGGCATCGACTACGTCGACGTCGGCACCAGCGGCGGAACACACGGGCTGGAGCGCGGCTACTGCCAGATGGTCGGTGGACCAGACGGCGCGATCGCCCGCCTGACGCCGATCTTCGACGCCCTGGCCCCCGGCGTCGACGCCGCCGAGCGCACCCCCGAGCGGGTGATCGAAGGCGCCGCGGTCTCGACGGCCGAGCGGGGCTGGTTGCACTGCGGGCCGAACGGCGCCGGGCACTTCGTCAAGATGGTCCACAACGGCATCGAGTACGGGCTCATGGCGGCGTACGCAGAGGGCTTCAACATCCTCGGCACGGCCGACGTCGGCGCCGAGGACCACCCGGTCGACGCCGAGACGGCGCCGCTGGCCGAGCCGCAGTTCTACCGGTACCACCTCGACCTGGCGGCGATCGCCGAGGTGTGGCGGCGGGGCTCGGTGATCTCGAGCTGGCTGCTCGACCTCACGGCGCAGGCCTTGGCCGTCGATCCCCAGCTGTCGACGTTCGAGGGCCGGGTCAGCGACTCCGGCGAGGGGCGGTGGACGATCCAGGCGGCCGTCGACGAGGGCGTGCCGGCGCCGGTCCTGTCGGCGGCGCTGTTCGGGCGGTTCAGCTCGCGGGGACGGGCCCAGATGGCCGACAAGATCCTTTCGGCGATGCGCTCCGGGTTCGGCGGGCACGCCGAGAAGAAGGAGGACACCAGTCGATGACCGAGCGAGTCTTCGAGCGAGTGAATCATCAGCACGGCTCTTCGTCGCCGGCTTTGCGGCGACCCGTTCATCGGTGCTCGGCGACGCGATCAACCTTCGATCTGTCGGCCAGCTCGGGAAGGCACCGATGAACGAGCGAGTCTTCGAGCGAGTGAATCATCAGCACGGTTCTTCGTCGCCGGCTTTGCGGCGACCCGTTCATCGGTGCTCGGCGACGCGATCAACCTTCAATCTGTCGGCCAGCTCGGGAAGGCACCGATGAACGAGCGAGTCTTCGAGCGAGTGAATCATCAGCACGGTTCTTCGTCGCCGGCTTTGCGGCGACCCGTTCATCGGTGCTCGGCGACGCGATCAACCTTCAATCTGTCGGCCAGCTCGGGAAGGCACCGATGAACGAGCGAGTCTTCGAGCGAGTGAATCATCAGCACGGTTCTTCGTCGCCGGCTTTGCGGCGACCCGTTCATCGGTGCTCGGCGACGCGATCAACCTTCAATCTGTCGGCCAGCTCGGGCGGGCACCGATGAACGGCCAGCCCAAGGCGGATGCCCTCGTCCTGTTCGGCTCGACGGGCGACCTGGCCAAGCGCAAGCTGTTCCCGGCCCTCTACGCGCTGGCCAAGCGCGGGCACCTCGACGTGCCGGTGATCGGCGTGGCCCGCAGCGACTGGACCGACGACGACTTCCGGGCCCACGCCAAGGCGTCGATCGAGGAGTTCGTCGACGGCGCCGAGGTTCATGTGATCGAGGACGTGCTGCGGCAGCTGGACCTGGTGCAGGGTGACTACTCGGCCACGACCACCTGGGCGGAGCTCGAAGCGACGCTCGACCGATGCGGATCGAAGACAGCCGTGTACTACATGGCCATCCCGCCGGACATGTTCCCGACGGTCGCCGAAGCGCTGGCCTCGGTCGGGCTCAACGAGCGGGGCCGCATCGTCGTCGAGAAGCCGTTCGGGCGCGACCTCGAGTCGGCCCGCCACCTCAACGAGGTGCTGCACACGATCTTCCCCGAGGAGCGGATCTTCCGCATCGACCACTACCTCGGCAAGGAGGCGGTCGAGGACCTGCTCGTGTTCCGCTTCTCGAACATGTTGCTGGAGCCGATCTGGAACCGCAACTACGTGCGCAGCGTGCAGGTCACGATGGCCGAGAAGATCGGGGTCGAGGGTCGGGGCGCGTTCTACGAGACGGTCGGGGCCACGCGTGACGTGCTGCAGAACCACGCCCTGCAGATCGTGTCGCTGCTGGCGATGGAGCCGCCGGTCGGCCCGGAGTCATCGTTCCTGCAGGACGAGAAGGCCAAGGTGCTGGCGGCGATGGAGCCGGTCGACCCGTCGTGCATGGTGCGCGGGCAGTACGTCGGGTACCGGGACGAACCGGGCGTCGCTGCCGAGTCGGACGTGGAGACGTTCATCGCCGTGCGGCTGATGATCGACTCGTGGCGGTGGGCCGGTGTGCCGTGGTTCGTGCGCGTCGGCAAGGCGCTGACCGATGGCGTGTCGGAGGCCGTCGTCGAGCTGCGCGAGCCTCCCCAGCTGCTGTTCGACGAGGCCGGCGGGCCGGTGCCGAAGCGCAACCTCGTGCGGTTCCGGCTCGGCAAGCGCGACGGCGTGACGTTCACGCTGCAGGCCAAGACGCCGGGGCCGCACCTCGACAGCCAGGAGGTCGACATCGGCGTCGACTTCGCCGCCGCGCTCGGCGAGCGCCAGGACGCCTACGAGCGGTTGCTGCGCGACGCCATCGACGGCTCACCGCGGCGCTTCGCCCGCCAGGATGTCGTCGAGCAGACGTGGCGGATCGTCCAACCGGCGCTCGACGACCCGGGAACGATCTACCCGTACTTCCGGGGCACGTGGGGCCCCACCGAATCCGACCGTGTCCTCAACGGAGACACGTGGTTCGAGCCCGAGCTGATGGTCTCGCTGGCTGCGGTCGCTGCCGAACACTGACGGTTGACTTGCCGTGTCTGGCGGCCCATGCTCGGGCGTGGCCGCTGCGGGCCGGCGGGGCGAGTAGGGAGCGTTGGCATGCCGAACGGATACCTCGCCGAGCGGTCGGCCGTCCGAGTCATCACGGCTGCACTCGTTGCGAGTGCCATCGCACTCGCCGGCCTGGCGGTACCGGCGGGCGCGGTGCCGCCCCCGCCGACCGACACCACGTCGGTCATCGAGGTCTTCGTCGGGGCCGACCGCGACGCCGTTGGGATCGCGACGGGCCTGGCCGGCGTCACCCTGCAGCTCCACGACGGCGGGGAGCAAGGTCCGACGACGCCGGTCGCCGAGCCGTGGGCCACCTGCGTCTCAGACGACACCGGTTCCTGCTTCTTCGTGGTCCCCGGCACCCAAGTCGGCGGGCCCAACCGCGATCGGCGCTTCTGGGTGGTGCGCACGGGTACACCGTCCGGCTGGTTCGCTGTCGATGTGCTGCAAGTTGGCGGCAGCTCGCGTGCGCTGGCCCCGTATCGGTTCCGCACCCCCGGAATGACGGCGCGCACCAACTTCTTCTCCGGCGACCGGTTCATGAACGACCGACGGCGGTCTCGCCGATCCGCTGGCATCGTCGGGGATCTGGCAGTCCAGCCGCACCAATCCGCCGGCCTCGGTCGAGTGCGGACGCGACATCGCACTCATCCTGGATCTGAGCGTCACGTTGTCCGGCGCCGACGGCTTCGTCAGGATGAAGATGGCGGCGCAGGGCCTCGTCGAGGCGCTGGCCGGTACGCCGTCGCAGATCGCGCTGTTCACGCTGTCCGACACGTCGCCCTCCGGGGGGCCGAACAACGTGAACCGACCGCGGACGGTCGTGTCAACGGCGTCGGGTGCGGACGCCGTCACCGACTGGATCGAAGGACTCAGCTCGACGGGCGGCGGGACCAACTGGGATGCCGGGTTGCTGCGAGTCGCCGAACATCCGGGAGCGTTCGATGAGGCGATCCTGATCACCGATCGACCGCCGACGGCGTCAGATCTCGGCACTGCTGACCCTGACGGGGTGACCCGGTTCTTGGAGCTGGAGGCGGCGATCCTCTCGGCCAACGCGGTCAAGGCGGAAGGAACACACGTCGTCGTCATGCAGATAGAGGCGGGCGCGCAGCCGGCGGAGGATCCGGCCAGCCTGGGCGCGGTCTCCGGCCCCGTCGCCGGCAGCGACTACTTCCAGTTCGCGGGTGAGGTGGACGTCGTGGAGGGGCTTCGGGAATGGGCCGAGGAACCGTGCCGCGGCACCGTGTCAGTCGTGAAGCAGATCGTGCCGAGCACGTCGCCGCCCGGGTCCGTGGTCGGGGCCGCACCCGTCGGCGGATGGGAGTTCGCCGCTTCGGTTCCCCCAGGCGACCAGGTCACGCCTCCGTCAGCGACCACCGACGACTCCGGGGCGGTGAACTTCGCGGTCGAGGCCGGGCTCCGCCGCAGCGTCACCGTTCAAGAGTCGCTGCAACCCGGCTTCATGCTGCAGCAGGTCGACGGATTGAACGCGACCTGCCGCACGGTGGGCGACGTCGAGCCGGTCGAGGTCACCAACGTCGGTGCCACTGGCTTCACCGCCACGTCGTTCGCCTCGAAAGCGGTCACGTGCACGGTCTACAACCGGGCCGTGCCGCCGTCGCCGCCGAGTGCGGTGGCGGACGCCTACGGCACCCCGAGGACACAACGCTGACGGTTCCCGCCCCAGGGGTGTTCGGCAACGACAGCGACGCCGACGGCGACCCGCTGACCGCCGTGCTCGCTTCCGCCCCGGCGCACGCCGCCAGCTTCACGCTCAACTCGGACGGCTCGTTCGACTACCAGCCCACCGCCGACTACCACGGCCCCGACTCGTTTAGCTACCGCGCCAACGATGGCCAGGCCGACTCCGCGCCGGTGACCGTGACGCTCACCGTCGACCCGGTCAACGACGTACCCGTCGCCGTCGCCGACGCCGTACAGCGCCCCGAGGACACGACGCTGACCGTCGCCGGCCCAGGGGTGTTGGGCAACGACAGCGACGCCGACGGCGACCCGCTGACCGCCGTGCTCGCTTCCGCCCCGGCGCACGCGGCCAGCTTCACGCTCAACTCGGACGGCTCGTTCGACTACCAGCCCACCGCCGACTACCACGGCCCCGACTCGTTCACCTACCGCGCCAACGATGGCGGGGCCGACTCCGCGCCGGTGACCGTGACGCTCACCGTCGACCCGGTCAACGACGTACCCGTTGCCGTCGCCGACGCCGACAGCACCGCCGAGGACACGACGCTGACCGTTCCCGCCCCAGGGGTGCTCGGGCAACGACAGCGACGCCGACGGCGATCCGCTGACCGCCGTGCTGGCCAACGCGCCCCCCGGCGGCGTGGTCATGGTGAACGACGACGGGTCGTTCACCTACACCCCGAACACCGGATTCATCGGCACTGATTCGTTCACCTACCGGGCCGTCGATCCAGCCGGCGCCGCCAGTGAGGCCATCGTGACGATCACCGTCACCGAGGGGGTCCCGGCCGACTGCACGATCACCGGCACCCCCGACAACGACGTCCTGATCGGCACGAAGGGCGATGACGTGATCTGCGGGCTCGGTGGCGACGACACCATGGTGGGCGGCAACGGCGACGACACCTTGGACGGCGGCTCCGGCAACGATCGCGCCGACGGCGGCAACGGCGACGACGTCATGCGCGGCCGCTCGGGCGACGAGACGCTGTTGGGCTCCAACGGCAACGACACCTTGGACGGCGGCTCCGGCGACGATCGGGCCGAGGGCGGCTCCGGTCACGACCAGGTCAGTGGTGGCCCAGGTGCCGACGCACTGTTCGGCGACTCCGGAAACGATCACCTCGACGCCGCCGACGGCGTCAGTGGCAACGACGCCGCATCGGGTGGGTCCGGCGCCGACACGTGCAGCGCCGACCCCGGAGACACCGTCACCGGCTGCCCCTGACCACACAGGGTGATCGCGACGTCAACGGCCATGACCATCCGGGCGCGGAGGTTCTCGGAATCGGGAACGTCCGCGCCCAGAAGGGCGTTTGAGAACCTCCGCGCCCAGATGCCGGGCGACGCTCCGGTTCAGCGGACCTTGAGGATGATGGTGGCGACGTCGTCGCGGAGGCCGGCGGGGCGGCGGGCCATCAGCTCGGCGCGCAGCTCGGCGGCGATCTCGGCCGGGGAGAGGTCCCGGTGGGCGCACAGCCACTCCCCGAGCTCCTCCTCGGCCATCGCCTCATCCTGCGGCGCGTCCGTGACGCCATCGGTGTAGAGGATGACGACATCGCCGGACCGGAGCTGGTGGCTCGTCGCGGTCAGCGTCGGCGGGAACAGACCGAGCAGCGTGCCCGGCTGGCCGAGCACGTCGATCGAGCGGTCGGCGTGGCACACGAAACCCGGCGGGTGACCGCCGAGCGAGAGCTCCAGCACCGGACCGCGTGCCGCATCCACCGTCAGGGCGCCGAAGGCGACCGTGCAGTACGTGTCCAGCGGGTGCTCGCGCACCGCCTCGTGCACCCACCGCAGCACGGCGTCGGGACCACGTAGGTGCATGGCCGCGGCCCGGGCGGTGTGGCGGGCCGTGGCCGTGACGGCGGCCGCCTCGATGCCCTTGCCGCACACGTCGCCGATCAACAACCCCCACCGGTCGCCGCTGATCGGGAACACGTCGTAGAAGTCGCCGCCGACCCGCAGCCCGTCGGACTCGGGCCAGTGCTCGGCGTGCACCTCGATGCCCTCGATGGCCGGCAGCGACGCCGGCAGCAGGCTGCTTTGCAGCACGTCGGCGATGCGCCGCTGCTCGGCGAGCATCTCGGTCAAGCGCTCGTTGGCCGTCGCCGCTTCCACCTCGGCTGCCCGCTTGGCTCGCATGTCGACCGCGAAGACCATCCACTCGAACGGGTCGAGGCTGAGCGTGGCCCCGCCCAACAGCACCGGCACTCGGGTCCCGTCGCGGTGCAGGAACTCCTTCTCGAAGGGTTCCAGCCGGCCCGTTCGTCGCATCTGGGCGACCGCCTCCTCGTCGACCGAATGCCACTCCGGCGGCGTGAGCTCGACGTAGCTGACGCCCATGGGCCCGATCGGCGCCAGTCCAATGAGATCGAGGAAGGTCTGGTTGGCCTCCAGGATGAGCTCCTCGCGACCGGAGGCCGTGCCGATCACCCCGACGCCAGCGAGCGCCGCCATCCGGGCGCGGCTGGCCGTCAGCCGCTCGGCGTGCTCGGCCACCGACCGGCCGGCCCGCAAACGAGCGATCGCCGCGCCGACCTGGTCCGCCACGAGGTCGAGGAACCCGAGATCGTCGGGGGTGAACCGACGCGGCCGGTCGAACGACCAGAAGGCCGCGCCGAGGCGTTCGGCGCCCATCATCACCGGCACGGTGAGGATGGCATGCTCGTCGAACCCCTCGACCTCGGCGACGTACGGGTAGCGGGCGAGGATCTCGGCGTCGTCCTCGCAGATGATCGCCGTACCTGCTCGCCATGCTTCGGCAGCGGGCGCCTCGCTGGTGAGCGGGAACCGTTGCCACCGTTCGAGTCGGTCCCGGCGGTAGCCGCTCGATGCCACCAGCACGAGGTCGTCGCCCTCGACCAGGTACAGCAGACCCGTCGTCGCGCCCAGCTCGGCGCCCGCCACGTCGACGAGCGCCGCCCCGATCCGGTCGATGTCGTCGGCGGCGTTGAGCGCGGCCGCCACCCGGCCGACCCCGCGCAAGCGGTTGGTGACCATCTGTTCCTGGTCGAGCGCCTCGAGGTTCTCGATGGCCAGTGCGGCGAGGCGAGCGATGATCGGCACGAAGGCCGCGTCGAGGGCGTCGAGGCGCCGTTCACTCGGGCCATTGGCGACGGCGAGCGCGCCGAGCGGCCTGGTGCGTCCCACCAACGGGGCGATCACGGCCGACCGTGCGCCCAGTGCGCTGGCCGTGCCCGGGAGGTCAGGCGGCCCGAACGCTTCGGGCTCCGTCTCGATGTCGATCGCCACCACCCGTCCACTCTCGATGACCCGGCGCACGGGATGGTCGGCGACGTCGGGGATCGGCAGCCCCTGACGGACGGCCACCGATGCTGGGCCCGCGGCGACTCGAACCAGGGTGCCGTCGTCGTCGGGCATGACGACCTCGCAGCTGTCGCAGTAGACCGGCGCCAACGTCGAGACCAGGGACTGCAGCGCCTCATCCAGCGACCCCGCCGACCCGAGCGCCGCGGCCACCTCGCCCAACAGCGTGGTCCGGGCGTCCAGGGTGATCGCGCCCACCTCGGTCGTCATGCGACGTCAGCCTGCCACGGTCGGCGCCGACGTCCCAGCGGGAGGTCGCGGGATCACCACCACCGTGCCGTCGGGCTCGTGGTGGACGCGCACGCGCACCCCGTAGTACCTCGCCAGTACGTCGGGGCGGAGCACATCGTCGGCCCCGCCCGTGGCGACGCAGCGACCGCCGTGCAGCAGCACCAGGCGGTCGGCGTACAGGCCCGCCAGCGTGAGATCGTGCATCGCCGAGATGACCGTGAGCCCGCGTTCGTGGCGCAGCTGGGCGACCAGTTCCAGCGCCTGCTGCTGGTGCCCGATGTCGAGGGCGCTGGTCGGCTCGTCGAGCAGCAGGATCGGCGCCTCCTGGGCCAGGGCCCTGGCGATGACGAGCCGTTGGCGCTCGCCGCCACTCAGGGTGCCGAGCGGGCGGGCGGCGAACGGTTCGAGCTCCAGCCGCGTCAACACCCCGGCGACGACGTCGCGGTCGTGGTGGTCGTCCGACGAGAAGTAGCGGATGTACGGGGATCGCCCGAGCAGCACGTACTCGAAGCCGGACATGTCGTCGGGCAGCACGGGCAGCTGGGGGACGTAGGCCACGAGCTGGGCCCGCCGCCGCCTCGATCGGCCGGCGAGTGGTGCGCCGTCGACGACGACGTCGCCGGTCGCATCGACGAGGCCCGCCACGGCCCGCAGCAACGACGACTTGCCGGCCCCGTTCGGACCGATCAGGCCGACCCACTCCCCGGACTCGATGCGCTCGTCGTAGGCCTCCAGCGCCACCCGCCGGCCATAGGTGACCGTCACGCCGCGCAGCTCGAGCGAGCTCAATTTGACATCTGTTCGCTCGCACCGCCGAGCCGTCGCGCCGATCTCTGGCCCAAACGCTCACTCACGGCTGACGCCGCCTCGTCCGCAGGACGAAGATGAAGAACGGCGCCCCGAGGAACGCCGTGACGACGCCGATCGGCGTCTCGGCCGGGTCGGTCAGCACCCGGCCCGGGATGTCGGCGATGACCAAGAAGGCGCCCCCGAACAGCAGCGACAGCGGCAGCAAGGTCCGGTAGGACGCGCCGACCACCAGCCGCACCAGGTGCGGCACGACGATGCCGACGAAGGCGATCAACCCGCTCACGGACACGGCGGCCGCCGTCCCCAGCGTGGCGGCGATGACGATCACCAGCCGCACCCGGGCCACCGGCGCGCCGAGCGTCGACGCCTCGTCCTCCCCCACCCGGAACAGATCGAGGTGGCGGCGGTGCAGCAGCAGCACGATCGCGCACAGCACGGTGTACGGCAGCAGCATCCGCACGTCGGACCACTTGGCCGTGTACAGCCGACCGAGGATCCACGAGTAGACCTCGCGCACCAGCGGGATGTTGCGTTGCAGCAGGAACGTCTGGATCGCCGTGGCCAGCGCGGCGACGGCGACGCCGGCCAGCACGAGCGTCACACCGTCTCGCGACCCGCCGAACGACGCACCGACGAAGTAGGTCAGGAAGACCGTGGCCAGGGCGACGACGAAGGCGAACAGCGGTGCGGCTTCGAACGGCCAACCCGCGGTCGGCGACCGGAACACGGTGAGCGCCAGCGTCGCGCCGAGGCCGGCGCCGGCGGCCACGCCGAGCAGGAACGGGTCGACGAGCGGGTTGCGGAACACCCCCTGGTAGCTGGCCCCGGCGATGGCCAGCATCCCGCCGACGAGCGCCCCGAGGAGCACACGCGGCATCCGCACCTGCCACACGATGTTCCACTCGGCGTCCGTCACGCCGCTGTCGATGGAGACGAGCGGGAGCCGATCGAGCAGCTCGAGCGGCACCCGCCACCACGCCGGACCAGCCGGTCCGATGACGATGCCGACGAGCACGGAGAGGACGAGGACGCCGACGCCGATCGCCAGCCACGGCGGACCGCGTCGCCGCGCCGTCAGGGCGGCGGCAGGCGCCAGGGTCAGGGCGCTGTCAGCCACCGCCCGCCGGCACCTGCGCCTGCTCGATCGCATCGGCGACGACCTGGGCGTACTCGACCACCCGCGGACCCCGAGCGCGAGGCGATGTCGTCGTCCATCTCGAACACGTTGCCGTCGACGACCGCCGTCATGTCGGCCCATCCGTCGCGCGCCGCAACGGTCTCCAGGCTCTGGGCGCAGCACTTCGAGTCGGCGAGGAAGATCAGGTCGGGGTCCTCCGAGATGACGAACTCGGCGTTCAGCTGCGGGTAGCCGCCGGAGTCGCCCTCGACCTGGTCGGCGATGTTCTGCAGTCCGAACAACGAGTACACCTCGCCGATGAACGTCGACGACGTGACGCTGAACAGCGTGTCGTCGAGCTCGTGGTAGTAGGTCAGCGGCACCTCACTGGTCGGCACCGACTGGGCGATCTCCTCGAGATCGGCTTGCATGTTGGCCACGACCTCGGCGGCGTCGCCGACGTGGCCGGTGATCGCCCCCAATTGCTCGATCTGGGCGTAGGCGTCGCCGAACGTGGTCGCCGCCGGCCCCTCCCACACCTCGATGTCGAGCGCCTCGAGCTGCTCGGTGAGCCCAGGGGTTCCGGAGTGCACGACGAGGTCCGGTTCGTACCCGGCGATGGCCTCGACGTTGGGCTCGAACGCCGACAGGTCGGTGAGGACGGCCTCGGCCTCGGGCGGGTAGTTGGAGGTGCTGTCGACGGCGATCACCTGTTCACCGGCGCCGATGGCGAAGAGCATCTCCGTCGCCGTGGCCGACAGCGAGACGATGCGCTGCGGAGCAGGGGTGGTCGTCGTGGTCGTGGCGGCGGTGGTGGTCGTCGGGTCCGCCGCGGCGGTCGTCGCCGTCGTGTCGTCGGACGCCGGGTCGTCGTCGCCGCACGCCGCGGCGAGCAGGGTGGCGCCGGCGAGCACGCCGGCGATCAACATCGTGGTCCTGGTCGCCACGGTTCCTCCGTTTCTGGAGGACAAGTGCTCGGCGCGTCACCGCGAACCGCCCTTGCCTCGAGGGTCTGGTCATCGCTCGCAGGGCCAGGCGACCGGACTCGTCCACTCGAGGTGGCTTCACCGTTGCGGGTCAGTGCCGGGCTCTCACCGGACTTCGCTGGGTCCTGCGACCGACGCACGTTACCGTGCCGAGATGACCGAAGCGCTCACGGAGGACCCCCGTCCGGACGGCCTGCGCACCGCCCCATCCGTCGTCGTGGTCAACACCGGCGACGGCAAGGGCAAGAGCACCGCAGCGTTCGGGATCATGGTCCGCGGCGTGGCCCGGGGCTGGCGGGTGGCCGTCGTTCAGTTCATCAAGAGCGGGAAGTGGCAGGTCGGCGAGGAGAAGGTCGGCCGCCAGCTCGGCGTCGACTGGCTCGCCGTCGGCGACGGCTTCACGTGGGATTCCGACGACCTCAGCCACGACGTTCGGCTCGCCCAAGACGGCTGGGCCCAGGCGGCAGCCCTGATCGCCGCCGGTGAGCACCAGCTCGTCGTCCTCGACGAGCTGACCTACCTGTGCACGTGGGGTTGGGTGGACGTCGCCGACGTCGTGGCGGCGATCAAGGAACGACCCGAGCACGTGAACGTCGTGATCACCGGCCGCGACGCGCCGCAGGAGCTGATCGACGTCGCCGACACGGTCACCGAGATGCGCAGCATCAAGCACGCCTACGAGCAGGGGATCCGGGCCCTGCGAGGCGTCGACCATTAGCAACCTGACGCTGCTGCTCGGCGGGGCGCGCAGCGGCAAGAGCTCGCTGGCCGTCGAGCTCGGACGTCGCCACGACGGGCCGGTCACGTTCATCGCCACGCTCGAACCGTTCGACGACGACCTGACGGCGCGGGTCGCGCGACATCGCGCCGAGCGACCGCCGTGGCCGACGATCGAGGCGCCGCTCGACCTCGAGGGAGCACTGCGGGCGGCGGAGGGTCTGGCGATCGTCGACTGCCTGACCCTGTGGGTCAACAACGTGCTGCACCGCGGCGACACCGACGCCCGGATCGAGTCGGCGGCGGCCGCCGCGGCCGAGGTGGCGGCCGCCCGCGACGCACCGACCGTGGCCGTGTCCAACGAGGTGGGGCTCGGCGTGCACCCGGAGACCGACCTCGGGCGGCGCTACCGCGACGTGCTCGGCCTGGTCAACCAGGCCTGGGCCGAGCGGGCCGACCGCACGCTGCTGCTCGTCGCCGGGCGGGCCGTGCGCCTCGACGACCCGATCGCCCTGTTGCCGTGAGCTCGCTGCACCTCGCCTTGCGCCAGTTGCCGGCGCCGGACCACGCCGCTGCGGCCGCCGTGCACGAGCGGGCGGCGACCATCCTGCGACCGAGCGGCGCGCTGGCGTGGCTGGACGAGCTGGCCGAGTGGATCGCCGGCTGGCACCGTACGGACCGGCCAGCGCGTCGAGCGGCCGGTCGGGCTGATCTTCGCCGGCGACCACGGCGTTGCCGCGGCCGAGGCGGTCAGCGCCTACCCGCCCGAGGTCACCGCTGCCATGTTCGCCGCCTACCAGCAGGGCCGCTCGACGATCAGCGCGTTCGCTCGCCACGCCGGCGCCACGGTCGAGGCCGTCGACGTCGGCATCGCCCGGCCGACCGGCGACATCCGCTTCGAGGCGGCGCTGTCCCCGGAACGGTTCGAGGAGATCGTCGCCATCGCCACCGCCGCCGTCGACCGCCTCGACGGCGACCTGCTCGTCGTCGGCGAGATGGGCATCGGCAACACCACGCCGTCGGCGGCCCTGTCAGCTGCGCTGGCCGGTGGCGAGACGGCGGCGTGGGTCGGGCGCGGTACGGGCATCGACGACGCCGGCTTGGACCGCAAGCGGGCGGCGGTACAGCAGGCGGTGCGGCGCATCGCCGGGGTGACCGACCCGATCGAGGTGCTGCGCGAGGTCGGTGGCGCCGAGCTGGCGGCCATCGCCGCGGCAGTCGTCGCCGCCCGACACCGATCGATGCCCGTCGTCCTCGACGGCTACGTGGTCACCTCGTCGGTGCTGCCCCTGGTGATGATCGAGCCGAGTGCGCTCGACCACTGCATCGTCGGGCACTGCTCCGCCGAGCCGGGCCACCGTCGTCTGCTCGAGCGTTTGGGGAAGCGTCCGTTGCTCGACCTCGACATGCGCCTCGGCGAGGGCAGTGGAGCGATGGCCGCCGTCCCCCTCGTGGCCATGGCGTGCGCCGGGATCACCGAGGTCCCGACGTTCACCGAGTGGTTTGGGTAGGAGACCATGATGGCCTCGATCGCTCCGAAGACTCCGCTCCTCGGCCTGGGTCGGACAAGGCCGACCTCGACTCATGCGCTCACTGCGGCCGGGGGCCGAAGCGTCAAGTCCACTCCTCGTAGTCTTCGGTGGTGGGTGTTATCCCGTCGGCCTCGTACTCCATCACCGTCCGCCTGGAAGTGCCGTCGGAGGGCCTGCCCCCGAGCCTGATGACGTCGGCCGTCGAGGCCGTCGGCTGCATGGTCACGGCGTTCGACGTCACTGCGGCCCGCGGCGACCTGCTGCAGGTCGACCTCACCATCGCTGCGCCGGACGCAGAGCACGAGGAGCAGATCACCACCGCGCTCGCCGCGGTGCCCGGCGTCGTCGTCGGCAAGGTGTCCGACCGGACGTTCCTGCTCCACCTCGGGGGCAAGATCGAGATCACCAGCAAGGTTCCGCTGAAGACGCGCGACGACCTGTCGATGGCCTACACGCCGGGCGTGGCGCGGGTCTGCCGGGCGATCGCCGAGCGGCCCGAGGACGTGCGGCGGCTGACGATCAAGCGCAACACGATCGCCGTGCTGACCGACGGGTCGGCCGTGCTCGGGCTCGGCAACATCGGGCCGGCCGCGGCGCTCCCGGTGATGGAGGGCAAGGCGGCCCTGTTCAAGCGGTTCGCCGGCATCGACGCCTTCCCGATCTGCCTCGACACCCAGGACACCGAGGAGATCATCCGCACCGCCCAGGTGATCTCGCCGGTGTTCGGCGGCATCAACCTCGAGGACATCGCCGCGCCGCGATGCTTCGAGATCGAGCGCCGGTTGCGCGACCTGCTCGACATCCCGGTGTTCCACGACGACCAGCACGGCACGGCCATCGTCGTGCTGGCGGCGCTGATCAACGCGCTGCGCGTCGTCGACAAGCCGTTGCCGGAGGTCCGCATCGTGATGTCCGGGGCGGGTGCTGCGGGACACGCAATCATCGACCTGCTGCTGCTGGCCGGCGCCACCGACATCGTCGTGGGCGACGTGCACGGGATCGTCCATGCCGATCGCGGCGACCTCGACGACTCGCTGCGTTGGATCGCCAGCATGACCAACCAGCGGGGGCTGACCGGCTCGATCGGCGCCGCCTGCGCCGAGGCGGACGTGTTCATCGGTGTCTCGGCCGCCGACGTCTTGACCGAGGCCGACGTGGCATCGATGGCCAACGACTCGATCGTGTTCGCGCTCGCCAACCCGGACCCCGAGATCGATCCCGTGCTGGCCCGGCGCCACGCCAGGGTCGTCGCCACCGGACGCAGCGACTTCCCCAACCAGATCAACAACGTGCTCGCCTTCCCCGGAGTGTTCCGCGGCCTGCTCGACGCCCAGAGCCGCTCGATCCCGGACACCGCGCTGCTGGCCGCCGCCCACGCGTTGGCCGCCGTCGTCGCCGACGATGAGCGACAGGCCAACTACATCATCCCGAGCGTGTTCCACCCCGATCTGGCGTCGACCGTCGCCGCCGCTGTCAGCAAGGCCGTGGACGCATCCGCCGTAGATGGCTGACCACCCGCTCGGGGGGTTCCTGGCCGCCACGCAGTTCCTGACCAGGGTGCCGGTTCGGCTGCGCCGCGCCCCCGACCTGGCCGCCGCCGTGGTCTGGTTCCCCGTGATCGGCGCTCTGGTCGGAGCGCTCGCCGGCGGGATCGTCGCCCTGCTCGGCCGCGGCACGACGCCGGCGGTCGGCGCAGCCGTCGGCGTGCTCGTCGCCGTGCTGGTGACCGGCGCGTTCCACGAGGATGGGCTGGCCGATCTGGCCGACGCCGTGGCCGGTGGGACGACCCCGGAACGCCGGCTCGAGATCCTCAAGGATCCCCGCCACGGCACCTACGGCGTGGCCGCGCTGTGCGGGTCGATCGTGCTGCGCGTCGTCATCGTCGGGTCGCTGCCGGCGTCCGTCGCCCTGGCCGGACTCATCAGCGCCCACGCCCTCGGGCGCGGCGCGGCGGTGGTGCCGATGGCCGTGGTGCCGCTGGCCCGGCCGGATGGCCTCGGCGCCGGGTATGCCGCCGCCGTCGGGCGGTCGAGGGCGATCGGTGCCGCCGCCGTGGCGACGGCCATCGGTGCGGTGGCCACCGGATGGTGGGTCGGTCCGCTGGTGGCCGCCGCCGCGGCGGCTGCCGTGGTGGTCGTACTCATCGCCCGCCGAACGCTCGGCGGCATCACCGGCGACGTGCTCGGCGCGATCGAGCAGGTCGCCGAGTGCGCCGTCCTGCTGGTCGCCAGCATCCTCGCCGCCGATTACGCCCTCTGGTGGCGCTGATCTGCTTCTGGCCGTCGCAACCGACTCACAGCGGCCGGTCACGACGGCCAGAACCGCGGCGGGCTGGATCGTCAGAAGCAGATCCAGTTCATCGTCCCGGCCTCGTCGGTGGCGACGGAGAAGAACTCGCCGTCGAGCTGCATCGTGCAGACCATGAACGCTGCTCGCAGTCCGTCGTCGGCACCGTTGGACGGGCGGCTGCCCTGGCAACGGGCGTGCCACCAGCCCGGACGGGGCACGGGGATGCCGCCGTGGGAGACGCAGATGTGGCGCATGGTGTCGGCGTGGTTCGGCTCCGCCGAGGCGGTGGCGCCGATCGGCAGCGCGCCCAGCGCGACGATGCCGCCGGCGATCAATGCACGGGTCTTCATGTCTTTTCCTCCTTGGTCGTCGGCGGACGTCCCGCCGCTCACGACCGACGGCGTAACGGCCGCAATCACGATGTGAGGTTCGATCTCACGCCTTGGGAGCAACGCCGCCACACGAGCGGCCGACCGCAAGGAGGGGCGATGCCTCGACGGCAGATCAACGGCTGCGAGCTGTACTTCGAGATCCACGGCGACGGAGAGCCCGTCGTGCTGGTGCACGGAAGCTGGGGCGACCACACGACCTGGGCGCTCGTGGTCGACGAGCTGGCCCGGACCCACCAGGTCGTGATGTACGACCGCCGGGGCCACTCGCGCAGTGAGCGCGGCCCCGGCGCGGTGCCGCGGCGGGTGGACGAGGACGACCTCGCCGCGCTGATCGAGGCGCTCGAGCTGGCGCCGGCCCATCTCGTTGGCAGCTCCTACGGCGCGTCGATCTCGCTGGGCCTGGCGGCGCGCCGCCCCGACCTGGTGCGCAGCGTCGTCGCCCACGAGCCCCCGCTGCTGGGGGTAGCCGAGCGAGGCACGGCCCTGGACCAACTGGTCCGGCCGATCGTCGCGTCGATCGGCACGGTCGCCGCCGAGGTCCGCCGGGGCGAGGTCGAGGCGGCGGCGGCCCGGTTCGTCGAGGACATCGCACTGGGGCCGGGGGCGTGGAACCTCCTGCCCGACGACACCCGCCGGACGATGGTGGCCAACGCCAACACGATCTTCGACCTGCTCGCCGACTCGCAGTGGGCGGAGCCGCCGTCGTTCGACGCCATCGTCGCTCCGGTCCTGCTCACCGACGGGGACGCCAGCCCGAGCTGGTTGCCGGGCGTCGTCGACGCCCTGGCCGCCACGGCCGTGGTGTCCCGCCACACGTTCGTCGGGGCCGGGCACGTCCCGCACCTGACGCACCCGGCCGAGCACGTCGCCGTCGCTCGGGCGTTCATCCAACCCGTCGCTGCGACCAGCGGCGTGCACGAAGGAAACCCATCATGACCACCACCACCAAGACCACCACCACCACTGGGATGATCTCCGCCGGCGACGTCGAGCTGTACGTCGACCAGCGCGGCACCGGCCCCGACGTCCTGCTCATCGCCGGCCTCAGCGACCCGGCCGAGGCCTGGACGTTCCAGCTGGAGGCCCTCGCCGACAGCTATCGGATGACGGCGTTCGACAACCGCGGCGCCGGCCGCTCGCCGATCCCGCCCGACGGGTTCACCGTCGCCGACATGGCCGACGACGCCGCTGAGGTGCTGCGGGCGCTCGGCATCGCCAGCGCCCACGTCGCCGGGTTCTCCGGCGGAGCGGCCACCGCCCAGCACCTGGCGCTGCGCCACCCGGAGCTGGTGCGCAGCCTCGTCCTCGACAGCACGTGGGCGCGAGCCGGACCGGTTCCTGCGTACGTTCATGGAGGCGTGGACCTGGCTGCCCAACGGTGCCCCGAGCGAGCGGGCGATGATGGAAGCCTTCTTCACGTTCATCTACACGCCTCGGGCGCACGAGAGCGGCATGGTCGACGCGATCATCGAAGACGCGATGGCCTTCCCGTTCCCGCAGTCGCCTGAGGCGTTCGTCCGCCAGCTCGAGGCATGGAAGGTCCACGACACCCTGGACCGGCTGCCCGAGATCGACTGCCCGACGCTCGTCATCGCCGGCGACATCGACATCGTCACGCCGCCCCGCTATGGCCGGATCGTCGCCGAGGCGATCCCCGGCGCCGAGTTCGTCGTGCTCGAGGGCGAGGCCCACCAGCCGTTCCAGGAGAGCCCCGAGCAGTTCAACGAGCTCGTGGCCGCCTTCTGGTCACGGGTCTAGAACCCGCTTCTGGCCGTCGCAACCGACTCACAGCGGCTGGTTGCGACGGCCAGAACATGATCGCTACGAGGCGAGGGTGGCGAGGCGGGTGATGCCCTCCTCGATCGCCTCGTCGCCGAGGGCGAAGGAGAACCTGGCGTAGCCGGGGGCGCCGAAGGCCTCGCCAGGGACGAAGGCGATCTTGGCCGTCGACAGCGCGTGGTCGGCCAGCTCGAGCGTCGTGGCGCACGTCCGCCCGGCGAGGTCCCGGCCGAGCAACCCGGAGACGTTGGGGAAGCAGTAGAAGGCTCCCTGCGGCTCCAGGCACGTGACACCGTCGATCGCCGACAACCGCTCGTGCATCACCCGTCCCCGCCGCTCGAAGGCCGCCCGCATCATCGCCACCGCCTCGAGGTCACCGGCGACCGCAGCCAGCGCGGCTCGCTGCGACACGTTGGCGACGTTCGAGGTGGCGTGGCTCTGGAAGTTGATCGCTGCCTTGGCCACGTCGGCCGGGGCGATCATCCACCCCACTCGCCAGCCGGTCATGGCGTAGGTCTTGGCCACCCCGTTGACGACGACGCACTGGTCGGCGAGGTCCGGCACCAGCGCCGGCATCGACGTGAACTCGTGCGGTCCGTACGTCAGGTGCTCGTAGATCTCGTCGGTGACCACCCACACGCCGCGCTCCAGCGCCCACTCGCCGATCGCCGCGACTTGCCCCGGCGAGGCCACGGCGCCCGACGGGTTGTCGGGGCTGACGAACAGCATCGCCTTGGTGCGCGGCGACCACGCCGCCTCCAGCTGGTCGACGGTGACCTGGAATCCGGTCTCCTCCGTCGTCTCGACGATCTTCGGCACGCCTCCCGCCAGCGTGATCGCCTCCGGGTACGTCGTCCAGTACGGCGCCGGGCAGATCACCTCGTCACCGGGATCGCACAGCACGGCGAACGCCGTGAACACGGCGTGCTTGCCACCGTTCGTCACGAGCACCTGCCCGGCGGCGCAGTCGAACCCGCTGTCGCGCTTGGTCTTGACGGCGATCGCCTCGCGCAGGTCGGGCAGCCCGGCGGCCGGTGAGTAGCGGTGGTTCTTGGGGTCAGCGCAGGCGGCGACGGCCGCCGCGACGATGTGGTCGGGGGTCGGGAAGTCGGGTTCGCCGGCACCGAACCCGATGACCGCCTCGCCCTGGGCCTGCAGCGCCTTGGCCTTGGCGTCGACGGCGAGCGTGGCGGATTCGGCGATGCCGGCGAGGCGCTCCGAGACGCGAGACGTTGGCACTGGGCGAGCTCCTCTGACGGTTCGATGGCGGGCGGGAGATCCGCTGCCATGCTGGCACAGTGAGCGAGACGTCCCCCGGAGAGTTGCTCCTCCCCGCCCACCTGCTGCCGGCCGATGGTCGGTTCGGGTGCGGACCCTCCAAGGTCCGCCCCGAGCAACTCGACACCGTGCTTGCTGCCGGGCGCACGGTCGTCGGCACCTCGCATCGCCAGCCGCCGGTCAAGCGCCTGGTCGGGACCATCCGGGCCGGGCTGAGCGAGCTGTTCGACCTCCCGGACGGTTGGGAGGTCGTGATCGGCAACGGCGGCACCACGGTCTTCTGGGACGTCGCCACGTTCGGGCTGATCGATCGACGCAGCGAGCACCTCGTGTTCGGTGAGTTCTCCTCGAAGTTCGCCGATGCCGCGGCCGCGGCGCCCCACCTCGACGGGCCCCGCATCGTGGCCAGCGAGCCGGGCGACCACCCGGCCCCGATCGTCGATCCCGCCGTCGATCTGTACGCCCTGACCCACAACGAGACGTCGACGGGCGTGGCCATGGACCTGCGCCGACCGGACGGGACCGAGGGCGCACTGGTGGCCGTCGACGCCACCTCGGCCGCCGGCGGCCTGCCGTGGGACCCAGCTGAGGTCGACGTGTACGAGTTCGCTCCGCAGAAGTGCTTCGCCGCCGACGGTGGCCTGTGGGTGGCCGCCTGCTCCCCCGCCGGCGTCGAGCGCATCGAGCGCATCGCCGCCGGACCTCGGTGGCGGCCGGCATCGCTCGATCTCGGCATCGCCCTGGCCAACAGCCGCCTCGACCAGACGTACAACACGCCGGCGGTCGTCACCCTGCTGCTGTTCGCCGACCAGGTGCGCTGGATGCTCGACAGCGGCGGGATGGACTGGTGCGCCAAGCGGTCACGGGCGTCGGCCGACCACCTGTACGGGTGGGCCGAGGACCGCGAGTGGGCGACGCCGTTCGTCGCCGACCCGACGAAGCGGTCCAGCGTCGTCGGCACCATCGACCTCGCCGCCACGATCGACGCCGCCAAGCTCTCCCAGGCCCTGCGGACGAACGGGATCGTCGACACCGAGAGCTACCGCAAGCTCGGGCGCAACCAGATCCGCATCGGCATGTTCCCGGCGATCGAGCCCGGCGACGTCGAGGCCCTGACGGCGTGCATCGACCACCTCGTCGAACACCACGGCGAGGTGCTGGCGCCGTGATCCCGACGGTCGAGGAGGTCCTCACACTCGGCGACGTCGAGCCGCTGCACCGCCCGATCCTGCTCGTCGGACTGACGGGCTGGTTCGACGCCGGCGGGGTGGCCACGACCGCCTTGGCCCAGGTGGCGCCGTGGGACGGCTCCGTCACCGTCGGGGAGATCGACCCGGACCCGTTCTACGACTTCACGCAGGAGCGACCGATGGTGGAGCTGGTCGACGGCGACACCCGGTACGTCGCCTGGCCGAGCAACGACTTCCAGGTGGTGCGGACCGGCTCCGCTCACGACTTGGTCGTGCTCAGCGGCGTCGAGCCGCACCTCGCCTGGCGGACCTACGCCGGCTGCGTGGTCCACGTCGTCGAAGCGCTCGGCTGCACCGCAGTCGTCACCGTCGGGGCGATGGCCGATGCGGTGCCCCACACCCGGCCGCCGATCGTGGTCGGCAGCACGGCCTCACCTGAGCTGGCCCGGCGCCTGGGTCTGTCGGCACCGACGTACCAGGGCGTCACGGGGCTGATCGGCGCGCTGCACGTCGAGCTGGAGCAGCGGGCGATCCCGACGATCTCGCTGCGCGTCGGCGTCCCCCACTACCTGGGCCACGCCGAGCACCCGCTGGCCGTCGGCGCCATCGTGGCGCACCTCGCCCACGTGCTGTCCGTTCCGTTGACCGCCGACCTGCAGGACCAGATCGATCGATGGGCGGCGCTGCACGACGAGGCGATCGCCGGTGACGCCCAGCTGCGCACGTACGTCTCGATGCTCGAGGCCGACTACGACCGCCGCGCCGAAGCCACGCTGCGCGGCGCCGACGACCTCGCCGCACGGTTCGAGGAGTTCCTCCGCGAGCAGACGCCCGACGACGATCTGTGAGCACAGCAAGCGGAAGTGAGGCAGGTCAGCTCACCCGACCGTTTGGCCCACGCCGCAGCGAGCATGTGACCCCAGGCCGGCCTTGCCCGGCCCAGGCCGAGTGAGCGGAGTCTTCGGAGCGAGCGAGGCCATCAACTCAGCTCACAGATCGCGCTGGGTCGGGCTCGAGGTGCTGGAACGTGCGGCCGGTGCGGCGGCGGTAGACGACCTCGATGACGAACGACAGCACGAGGGTCGCCAGCAGCGCGACCCACGCCGCCGCCGGGGCGTTGGCGACCACGTAGATCATCAGGAGCACGAACATCACGATGCAGGCCAGCATCGAGGCGACCACCAATGCGGCGTTGGCTCCGGTCTCGCCGCGCACCCGGAGGTGGGCGACGTTGACCGAGGCGTAGACGATCAGGAACGACGCGCTGGCCATCATCGCGATCGGGCCGAGGTCGAACGCCATCACGAACACGATGGCCAGCCCGCCGGTGATGAACAGACCCTCGACGTGGCGGTTCCAGATCGCCCGCGTGAACGTCTTCGGCAGCTGCCCGTCACGGGCGATCTGGTACGACACCTTGGACGCCCCGAACAGCGTGGCGTTGACCGCCGACGAGGTGGACAGCAGCGCGGCCACGGCGATCAGCTTGAATCCGAACTGCCCGAGGAACGGCTCGGCGGCCTCGGCCAGCGCGTAGTCCTTGGCCGCTTCGAGCTGCGGGATCGGCAAGTTGCCGATGACACCGATCGACACGAGCACGTAGATGACGATCACGATCGCCACGGCGAGGTAGATGGCTCGGGGCAGCTCGCGCTTCGGGTTGCCCATGTCGGCAGCGGCGTTGGTGATCAACCCGAACCCTTCGTAGCCGATGAACAGGATCCCAGCAGCGAAGAGGATGTCCGAACCACCGGGCCACCCGGACGGCGCCAGCCGGCCGGCGTCGACCGAGAACATGCTGGCCACGATGAACCCGACGAGGATCAGCACCTTGATCGCCACGATCACCGACTCCGCCCTGCCGACCACCGCCGAGCCGAGGAAGTTGATGGCGACGAACACGACGATGATCCCGGCGGCCAGCAACCGCGACACGAACGAGCCGGTGCCGTCGGGCAGGAACGTCATCGCATAGCCGGCGAACCCGGCGGCGTAGAGGGCGATCGAGATCACGTAGGCCAGGTACTGGAAGATGTTCAACCCGCCGGTCAGGACGCCGTCACCGAGCCCCTGGACGAGGAACTGCACCGAGCCACCGGCACTCGGGTAGCGCACACCGAGCTTGGCGTACGAGTAGGCGGCGAGCAGCGCCACGCCACCGCCGATCAAGAAGGCAACCGGCAGCGCGGTGCCCGACACGGTGGCGACCACGCCGAGGATCGAGAAGATTCCGGCGCCGATCATCCCGCCGATGCCGATGCTGACCGCGGCGAACAGGCCGACGTGGCCGTGCTTCGCGGATGATGGCGAGGTCATGAATCGTCCTCCGAATCAGCGGCGGGAAGGCGGCCGGAGCGCACGGCGGCGACGATCTCAGCATGGTCGCGCTCGACCTGGTCGGCGTACGCCAGCGCGAACTCGGCGACGGCGTCGTCGAGCCGGCGACCGCGGCCGCAGTAGCCGGCGATCAACGCGGGGTCGCCGTTGCGGGCGTGGCTCATCGCCAGGATGGCCGCGCACATCGAGCCGTAGTCGTCCAGGGTGCTGCCGACGAGCGAGCCGAGCGGCATCGCCGCCTTGAGATCCTTCAGCCGCCGCACGTAGTACGGCACGGCCCCGATCGACGTCCACCCGAGCAGGCGGTCGCTCACCGCCTGCATCAGCCGCTGGCCGCGCACGATGCGCTCACCCTCGTGAGCCGGTGCCGGGTCACCGAGCGCCACCCGGGAGTCCGACGGCACGGCCTCCTTGAGCTGGATGAACAGCGGATCGTGGCCGCCCTCGCCCTCGAGGAGCGCGACCAGGTCGTCCGTCCCGACGCTGCCGACACCGACCACCTTCCGGGCGACGTCGACGACGTGGTACCCGCCGAGCATCGTGCGGGCATCGACGAGCGTCGTGCCCACGTAGCGCTCGAGCGCTTCGATCACCTGCTGGCGCCGCGCCGCGTCGAGGCGCACGAGCAGTGGCGGGCGCACGGCGAATCGGCGGTGCCCGCCATGCACCTCCGTCAACCGCGGCAGCGTGGACCGATCCTGGTGGCGCAGGGCGACGACGAAGCCACGGCGGAACACCGGGTCGTCGTGGCCGACCTGGTTCACGAGTGGCGAGTGCTGGTCGACCACGACGCGCCAGAGATCCTGGACGCCGATCTTCTCCGTGCGGTCGACGACCCCGCGGTAGTCAGCGATCGCCCGCCGAACGGCGTCGCGGCAGCCGTCCCGCCCGACGCCGTTCGATCGCCCGGCGAGCACCAAGCTGGCGGCCAGCCGCTTGAGGTCCCACTCCCACGGCCCGGCAGCCGTCTCGTCGAAGTCGTTGACGTCGAACACGACGACGCCGCTCGGCGCCCCGTAGAAGCCGAAGTTCATGCAGTGGGCGTCGCCGCAGATCTGCGTACGCACGCCGGTCCTGGGCGTGGCCAGCAGATCGCGGGCCATCATGTCCGCGGCGCCGCGGAAGTAGCTGAACGGGGACGCCGCCATGCGGGCGACCCGGACGGCGACGAGGTCCGGCGCCCGACGGCGGTCGGCGCGCTCGAGTTGGGTCACGGGGTCGACACGATCGGCAGGGGGCGTCCAGACCGCGTGGCTCGAGCGCGGCGTGGTGCGGCGCAGGGCCTGCCCGGCGGCGCGGCGCCGCGACCACGGTTGGCGCCGGCGGCGAAGGTCGGCGGCGTCCGACCCGCTCATGTAAGAACCGTGCAGTGGTCGGTGACGCCGGCCCAGCGCGCAGCAGGCGCTCGGCCATGAGCGAAAAGACCGTGTCGATCGTTCGCTCGCTCGAAGACTCGCTCGCTCATGTATCCGGAAGCGCCGGGCCTTCGGCGGCGGCGCGCTCCTGGCGGCTCGGTCGACCCCGCAGGGCTCCCATCAGGACGACGGCGATCGCCGCACCGATCAACGGACCGGCCACGTACGCCCACCACGCCTGGGGCTCGGCACCGACGATCGCCGGGCCGAGCGATCGGGCCGGGTTCATCGACGCCCCGCTGATCGGGCTGGCGAACAGGCCGAGCAGGGCGATGGTGGCGCCGACGGCCAGCGCCGCGTTGTGACCGATGCTGCGGTACCCGGTCGCCGTGTTGAGGATGACGGACACGAGGATCGCCGTCAGCACGATCTCCATGACGAAGGCCCTGACGTCACCGGCGCGCGGGTCCGGGAACGTCCCGCCGAGGGCGACGTCGCCGAACATGCCCTGGAGGAAGGCCCCGGCGAGCAGGCAGCCGGCGAGCTGGGCGGCGAGGTACGGCAGGACCCACGCCCGCCGGAAGACGCCCCGGCCGGCGAAGGCCAGCGTCACGGCCGGGTTGACGTGGAACCCAGACAGCGGTCCCCAGGCGTAGATGAACGCCATCACCAGCGCTCCGGGGGCGATCACGGCGGCGGCTTGGCCGATCGCCGTGCTGCCGACGTAGCCGTTGATGACACCGGGACCGGCGGCGACGAGGGTGAGCAGGAACGTGCCGACGAGTTCGACCGTCGCCCGCACGACCAACGGCCACTGCCGCAACGCCGATTCATCGAAGCGCACGATCGCGTCGCCGGCGCGACCGACGTCGTCCTGTCCCTCGCCGGCCACCGCCGGGCGACGGTAGTCGGTCGGGCGTCAGGCCTTGGCTGCGGCGCCCTGCTCGGGTTACGCCTTGGCTGCCGCGAAGCCCTTCTCGAGGTCGGCGAGGATGTCGTCGATCGTCTCGATGCCGACGCTCAAGCGGACCAGTCCGGGGTGGACGTCGGACGCCAGCTGCTCTTCGGGCGTCAGTTGGCTGTGCGTCGTGCTGGCCGGGTGGATCACCAGGCTGCGCACGTCGCCGATGTTGGCGACGTGGCTGTGCAGCTCCAGCGCCTCGACGAAGCGCTTGCCGGCCTCCAGCCCGCCTTCGATCTCGAAGGCGATGATCGAGCCGTAGCCCTTGCCGCCGCCAAGGCGCTTGGCCCGCTCGTGCCACCGGCTGTCGGGAAGGCCGGCGAAGTTGATCGACAGCACCTGGCCCTGACCGGTCAGGTACTGGGCGACCTTCTGGGCGTTCTCGAAGTGGCGCTCCATCCGCAGGCTCAACGTCTCGATGCCCTGCAGGATGAGGAAGGCGTTGAACGGCGAGATGGCGAAGCCGATGTCGCGCAGCAGCTGCACACGCGCCTTGAGGATGAAGGAACCGGCGCCAAGCGCCGGCCAGTACGCCAGGCCGTGGTAGCTCGGATCGGGTTCGGTGAAGCCGGGGAAGCGGCCCGATGCGGCGAAGTCGAAGCTGCCGCCGTCGGTGATGGCGCCGCCGATCGAGTTGCCGTGACCGCCGAGGAACTTGGTCAGGCTGTGCACGACGATGTCGGCGCCCCACTCGAGGGGACGGATGAGGAACGGGCTGGGGACCGTGTTGTCGATGATCAGCGGCAGACCGGCGTCGTGGGCCACGCCCGAGACCCCTTCGATGTCGAAGACGTCGTTCTTCGGGTTGGGCATCGACTCGCCGAAGAACGCCTTCGTGTTGTCCTTGACCGCCGCCCGCCACTGGTCCAGGTCGTCGGGGTCATCGATGAACGTGACCTCGATGCCGAGCTTGGGCAGCGTGTAGTGGAAGAGGTTGTAGGTGCCGCCGTACAGGGACGACGACGAGACGAGGTGGCTGCCGGCCTCGGCCAACGTCAGGATGGCGAGGGTCTCGGCGGCCTGGCCGGAGGCGACGGCGAGCGTGCCGGGGATCCCGATGGCGGTGGTGCAGCCGCCCTCCAACGAGTTGATCCGCGCCTCCAACGCGGCCTGCGTCGGGTTCATGATGCGGGTGTAGACGTTGCCGACCTCGGCGAGGGCGAAGAGGTTGGCGGCGTGCTCGGTGTCGCGGAACTGGTAGCTCGTCGTCTGGTAGATCGGCATGGCGCGGGCCCCGGTGGCCGGATCCGGCTCTCCCCCGACGTGGACCTGGCGCGTCTCGAAACCCCATTGCTCGCTCATGCGGGCGGAGGCTACTCGACGCAATCCTGACTGTTCTGGTCGCCTTTATCCGACGGAAGGTTGCGGTCGTGTTCCAGCTCGGCCCGGGGCCTGGCGCCGCGTCGGTACGTGGTCCACGCTGGGTGCCGGCGGGCCAGGTCGGAGGGAGGGCTGGCAGATGGTCACGCAGACGACGGTCGTGCAACGGCTGATCCGGGCGATCCGCGGTTCCCCTGGACGCGCCACCCGAGCCGTGGCGCTCTCGTCGGCGCTGATCATGGTCGGGCCGTGCGGCCCGAGCGACTGCGCCCCGTCGGGCGGGGGCGGAGGCGTCGTGTACCTCACGTTCGACGACGGACCGTCGAGCTACACGAACGCCGTCCTCGACGTGCTGGGTCGCCACGGTGCCAAGGCGACGTTCTTCGTCATCGGGAGCTCCGTCGACGGCCGACGATCGACGACTGCGGCGATCAGGCAACGCGGCCACGAGATCGGCAACCACACCTGGAGTCACCCCGATCTCACGTCCCTGTCCGACAGCGGCGTGCGCGATCAGCTCCTGCGTACCGACGACGTCATCACCGCTGCAACGGGGCGCGGCTCGGACTGCGTGCGCCCACCGGGCGGCAGCATCTCGTCGAGGGTCCGCTCGATCATCTCGTCGCTCGGCATGAGGACGGTGATGTGGTCCATCGACACGCTCGATTGGAGCGATTCGGCGACCGTGTCCTCCATCAAGCGGCAGCTCGACAAGGCCCAGGACGGGTCGATCATCGTCCTGCACGACGGCGGCGGGAACCAATCGGCAACCGTGCAGGCGGTCGACCAGTGGCTGTCGGCCAACGGCGGGCGCTTCAGCTTCCGATCCCTTGATTGCTGAGCGATCGGGGGAGTTGGCGCGAAGCTGAGGTCCGTGGGGGGCGTCCTGTCGTGAGCGAGCGTCCCAGGCAAAGCACCGAGCCAACGGCAGCGCCAAGCGAGCGAACGATCGTCCTGTCGTGAGCGAGCGTCCCAGGCAAAGCACCGAGCCAACGGCAGCGCCAAGCGAGCGAACGATCGTCCTGTCGTGAGCGAGCGTCCCAGGCAAAGCACCGAGCCAACGGCGAAGCCACGCGAGCGAACGATCATCAACGCGGAGCGGGCGCTCCAACGGGCCGATGAGGCGTGGGCCCGCTTCGACGGCGAACAGGTGATCGTGCAGCTCTCGACGGCGCTGCGCGGGTTCACCGCCGCCGGTCAGCCGCGCCGAGCGGCCATGACGTGCGTGCGACTGGGGAGCGCCTACACCTACGTGCTCGGCAACATGACCGCCGGCCGGGCGTGGTACACCCGGGCGAGACGACTGCTCGCCGACGAGGAGCCGTGCGTCGAACAGGGTTGGGTGGCGATCGCGGCGATGGGCTGCGACGTCGACGATCCGGCCGAGCTGCTGGCCGCCGCCGAGCTGGCCCTCGAGCGGGCCCGACGCTTCGGCGACGTCAACCTGGAGACCAAGGCGCTGGCCGACGCCGGGCTGGCCCGCGTGCAGCTGGGCCGTGTGACGGAGGGGATGGCGCTGCTCGACGAGGCCATGGCGCTGGCCTGCGGACCCGCAGACGATCTGGGCAACGCCGCCCGGTCGGTGTGCTCGTTCTTCACCGCCTGCTACCACGCCGCCGACTTCGACCGGGCCGACGCCTGGGCCGACACGCTGCGCCGCAACGGGCTGATCGGCGCCACAGGACCGGCACCGGCGTTCCTGTCCGGCCACTGCGACAGCGTCCATGCCACGCTGCTCATGGAGTTGGGACGCTGGACCGACGCCGAGCAGGTCCTGCAGCGCGCCCGCCAGCACTTCGAGGCGGTCACCGGCTCGTCCAGCTGGCATCCCGACATCGCCCTCGCCGACTTGCGGATCCGCCAGGGCCGCAACGTTGATGCCGAACAGCTCCTCGTCGGCAAGGACCAGTCCATTCAGGCGCTGCTTCCGGCGGCGCGCCTGCACTTGGCGCGCGGCGACCACGATCTGGCGCGGGCAGTCGCCCGCCGCGGCCTGCGCGCCGTCGGCAGCGACCAACTGCGGGCCGTGGAGCTGCTGACGACGATCGTCGACGTCGAGACTCGCCGCTGGCGACGTCGACGCGGCAGGTGTGGCGTGCGCCGAGCTGGCGACCCGCGTCGGCGAGCTCGCCGTTGCGTCGCTCTCCGGTAGGGCAGCCGCGGCGCAAGCCCGGGCTCTGGCGGCCGGCGGTCGCCGGGACGAAGCCATCGTGGTGCTGGAGCAGACGGTTGATGCGCTCGACGCCAGCCGGCTCCCGTGGCTGCGCGTCGCACTGCTGGTCGACCTGGCTCGTCACCGGTCGACGGGCGGCGACCGGGCCGGCGCCGCCGCAGACGCGATCGCCGCCCGCGCCGCGCTGGCCGGCCTCGACGTCGTCCTCGCGCCCGACGATGTCGAGCTGTTGGCCCGGCTGGCCGGGGACCCGCCCGAGCGTCCGGCGGCCGTGGCGACGTTGCGCACGGACGGAACGTGCTGGACCGCGACGTTCGACGGGACCAGCTCCCGACTCGCCGACACCAAGGGTCTGCGCTATCTGGCCGAGCTGATCGCCGAACCCGGTCGCGAACGTCACGCTCTCGATCTCGTCGACCGCATCGAGGGCGTCCAGCCAGGGGTCGATCGCCGAGCCCTCGGCGACGCCGGGCCGCTGCTCGACAGCGCGGCGCGCGCGGCCTACCGCCGACGGATCGAGGAGCTGCGCGCCGACGTCGCCGATGCGCTGGAGGCCGAAGCGCTCGACACTGCCGAGGCTCGGCAGGCCGAGCTCGACGAGCTCGTCCGTCAGTTGGCCCAGGCGTTCGGCGTCGGGGGCCGGGCCCGGCGCGCCGGGTCGGCCGCCGAACGCTCCCGACTGAACGTCACCCGGGCGCTGCGGTCGGCGATCGCCAGGCTCGTCGAAACCGTCCCGCCGGCCGGTGCGGTGCTCGATCGTGGGGTGCGCACCGGGACGTACTGCGTGTACCTCCCGGACGAGGGCGCCGGGATCCGGTGGATCGTTCAGCGCGGGGTGAACACTTCTCGCATCAATTGAACGCCAATGGGAGCATGGAGCCGATGCACGCCATGCCAACCACCGACGTCGACGAGATCGCCGACGGGATCTACCGCCTGTCGACCTGGGTCCCGGAGGTGACGCCGGACGGCTTCACGTTCAACCAGTTCCTGCTCACCGGCGAGGAGCCGCTGCTGTTCCACACCGGCATGCGCGGGCTGTTCCCGCTCGTCGCCGAGGCCGTCGCCAAGGTCGTCCCGGTCGAGTCGTTGCGGTGGATCACGTTCGGCCACGTCGAGGCCGACGAGTGCGGGGCGATGAACATGTGGCTGGCGGCGGCGCCGCAGAGCGAGGTTGCCCACGGGGCGCTGGGATGCGACGTGTCGCTCAACGATCTCTGCGACCGCCCGCCACGAGCATTGGCCGAGGGCGAGGTGATCGACCTCGGCGGCAAGCGGGTGCGCCAGATCTCGACGCCCCACGTGCCCCACGGGTGGGAGGCCCAGGTGCTGTTCGAGGAGACGACAGGAACGTTGCTGTGCGGCGACCTGTTCAGCCAGTTCGGGCGACCCGCTGCGGTGACGACCGGCGACATCGTCGAGCCGGCCGTCGTCGCCGAGCAGCTGTTCCACGCCTCGTCACTGGCCCCGAACACCGGCGCCACGCTGCGGATGCTCGCCGACCTCCAGCCGACCACCCTCGCCGTCATGCACGGCGCGTCGTTCACCGGCGACGGCGGCCAAGCCCTGCGCGACCTCGCCACCGCCTACGACGAGATGATCACCGCCGCCGCCTGATTTTCCTCTTGGTCAGACTTTTGGTTGGACGTCCAACCAAAGATCTGACGAAGAGCACAAGAGCACGGTTCGTGAGTTCGCCCGCTCGCCGATCACGGTGGTCGAAGAGCTCTTGAAGCGGGTGCGGACTGCCGCTTTGGCCCGGTGACCCGGCCCGTGACGCGAACTGTGAGCTGAGCGTGCGCAGATCCGCACGCGCAGCTCACCGATCGCGGCAGGTCAGCCGCCGCTGGCGTCGGCGACCTTGGTCTTGCCGGCGCCGATCCAGGGCATCATCGCCCGCAGCCGGCTGCCGACCAGCTCGATCGGGTGGTCCTTGCCCTCCTGCTGCAGCCGGTGGTAGTTCGGCCGCCCCGACTCGCTCTCGGCGACCCACTCGTCGGCGAACTTGCCGGACGTGATCTCCTCGAGGATCGCCTTCATCTCGGCCTTGGTCTCGTCGGTCACGATGCGCGACCCGCGGGTCAGGTCCCCGTACTCGGCGGTGTCGGAGATCGAGTAGCGCATCCCGGCGATGCCCTCCTCGTACATCAGGTCGACGATCAGCTTCACCTCGTGGAGGCACTCGAAGTACGCCATCTCCGGGGCGTAGCCGGCCTCGGTCAGCGTCTCGAACCCGGCCTGCACCAGCGCCGTCAGCCCGCCGCACAGCACGACCTGCTCGCCGAACAGGTCGGTCTCCGTCTCCTCCGGGAACGTCGTCTCGATGACGCCGGCCCTGGTCCCGCCGATCGCGTCGGCGTACGACAGGGCGACCTGCTTCGCCCGGCCCGTGGCGTCCTGCTCGACGGCGATCAGCGACGGCACCCCGCCACCCTCCTCGTAGGTCCGCCGCACCAGGTGCCCCGGCCCCTTCGGGGCGATCATGATCACGTCGACGCCCTCCGGCGCGGTGATCCGCCCGAACCGCACGTTGAACCCGTGGGCGAAGGCCAGCGCGTCCCCCGCCTTCAGGTGCGGCGCGATGTGCTCGTCGTAGATCGCCTTCTGCTCCGTGTCCGGCGCAAGGATCATGATCACGTCGGCGGCCGCCGCGGCCTCGGCGATCGGCAGCACCGCCAGCCCCTGCGACTCCGCCTTCTCGATCGACGACGACCCCTCGCGCAACCCGACGACCACGTCGACGCCGGAGTCACGCAGGTTCAGGGCGTGGCCGTGGCCCTGCGAGCCGTAGCCGATCACGGCGACCTTCTTGCCCCTGATGATCGAGGGATCGGCGTCGTCGGCGTAGTACACGTTGGCGGTCATCATCCGTTCCTTGTCTTGACAGCGCTCAGGCGGGCGTGGCGGTCGAGCTTGGCCAGCGCGATCCGCCCGGTGCGTTGCAGCTCCGAGAGGCCGTGGCCCTCCAGCAACGACTCGAAGTCGTCCAGTTTGTCAGGGTGGCCCTCCAGGCTCACGGTCAGCGCTTCCGGGGCGACGGCGAGGATCTTGCCCTCGAAGATGTTCGTCAGCTCGATGACCTGGCCGCGATCCTCTGGCGTCACCCGCACCGTGGCCAGCAACAGCTCACGCTCGACGGACCGCTTGGGCTCGAGCTCCGAGATCTTCAGCACCTCGACGAGCTTGAACAGCTGCTTGGTGATCTGCTCGAGCGGGGTCGACTCGACGTCGACGACGATCGTGATGCGGCTGGTGCCGTCATCGGCCGACGGCGCGACGGCGAGCGAGAAGATGTTGTACCCCCGGCGGGCGAACAGGCCAGCGATGCGGGCCAGCACGCCGGGCCGGTTCTGCACCAGCACCGAGAGGATGTGGTGCGTGTCGAGCGTGGCGGTCATGAGCGGACCTCACGGTGACCGGTGACGCCAGGCAGGAGCGCAACACGAACTCGGCCATGACCGAAAAGACCGTGATGATGATTCGCTCGCTCGAAGACTCGCGCGCTCATGAGAGCAAACCTCGGGCGGGCGTCTGCCCGGCCGGCAACACCAGGTCGTCGTTGCTCTGGCCGGCCGGGACCATCGGGAAGACCTTCTCGCCGGCATCCACACGGAACTCGACGACGACGGGCCGGTCGTTGATCGCGTTGGCCTTCTCGATCGCCGGCTCGACCTCCTCCGGCTCCTCGACGCGGATGCCGACGCAGCCCATCGCCTCGGCCCAGCGCACGTAGTCCGGCGTGTCGGGCGACAGGTACACCTCGCTGTAGCGCTCGTCGTAGAACATCTCCTGCCACTGGCGGACCATGCCGAGATAGCTGTTGTTGAGCAGCGCCACCTTGATCGGGATCCGCTCGACCGACGCCGTCACCAGCTCCTGGGCGGTCATCTGGAAGCAGCCGTCGCCATCGACGGCCCACACCGTGCGGTCGGGGCGCCCGACCTTGGCGCCGATCGCCGCGGGGATCGAGAACCCCATCGTGCCGAGGCCGCCGGAGTTGACCCACGTGTACGGCTCGTCGAACTTCCAGTACTGCGACGACCACATCTGGTGCTGCCCGACGCCCGAAGCGAGGATCGTGCCGACCGGCGCGTGGTCGCGCAGCTGCTCCAGGCAGAACTGCGGCTTCAGTGCGTGTCCCGGCTCGCTGCGCTCGTACGTCAGCGGGAACTGCTCCCGCCACCCCGACAGCTTGCTGCGCCACGCCGATGTGTCCGCCTGCACCGTGCCGCCGTCCAGCAGCTCGCGCACGACGCGCACGATCTCGCCGACGACGTAGCGGCAGTCGCCGACGATCGGCACGTCCGGGCGGCGGACCTTGCCCTGCTCGGCCGGATCGATGTCGACGTGGATCACCTTCGCCTCCGGGGCGAACGAATCGACCTTGCCCGTGATCCGGTCGTCGAACCGGGCACCGAGGGCGATCAGCAGGTCGCTGCGCTGCATCGCCGTGACGGCCGTGGCGTTGCCGTGCATGCCCGGCATCCCGAGTGCCAGCGGGTGGGAGTCGGGGAACGCGCCGCGGGCCATCAGCGTCGTGACGACGTGGATGCCCGTCAGCTCGGCCAGCGCCCGCACCTCTTCGGCGGCGCGCGCCTTCAGCACGCCGCCACCGACGTAGAGCACGGGGCGCTCGGCGGCGAGGATCATCCGCGCCGCCTCCTTGATCATCCGCGGATGGCCCTTGACGTTCGGCCGGTACCCCGGCAACGACGCCAGCACGTCGTCGTCGGACGGCCAGTGCCACGTCATCGGGTTCTGCAGCACGTCCTTCGGCACGTCGACGAGCACCGGCCCGGGCCGGCCCGTCGAGGCCAGGTGGAACGCCTGGCGGATGGCCAGCGGGATCTCCTCGGCCGACATCACCAGCTCGTTGTGCTTCGTCGTCGAGCGCGTGATGCCGACCGTGTCGCACTCCTGGAAGGCGTCACTGCCGATCGCCTTCGTCGGCACCTGCCCCGTGATGGCGACCATCGGGATGGAGTCCATGAACGCATCCATCAGCGGCGTCACGAGGTTCGTCGCCGCCGGCCCGGACGTCACCAGCGCCACTCCGGGCCGCCCGGTCACGTGGGCGTAGCCCTCGGCCATGTGACCGGCCCCCTGCTCGTGGCGCACGAGGATGTGGCGGATCGTCGATTCGAGCAGCGGGTCGTACGCCGGAAGGATGCAGCCGCCGGGGAGGCCGAACACGACCTCGACCGACTCCTGCTCGAGGCTCTTGATGAGGGCTTGGGCTCCGGTGAGCTGCGGCATGGGGTGCTCCGGTCGGGAACGGGGTGGAAATGGGCCGAAAATGCTTCGACCTCCCGGCTGGGAGGTCGAACGAGCACGCGCGGCGGTGGGCCGGCGTGCTACCGGATGAGTACGAGGGTCAGGTCAGACTGGCGACGCATCGCAAGCATCATGCCAGGTCGCCGGTGGTGTTGACAACCGACCCCACCCGGCCGGCGTCGGATGCGGAGGCGGGCGCGGAAGATCACGCCACCTTGAGTGCATCCGGCGCCGGCCGGGGGCGAGTCGGCGGCGAGCAACTCTTCGGCGAACTCGGCGACCTCGGACGCCAGTGCCGGCCGGGGGCCGACCAAGCTCATGTCGCCGCGCAACACGTTGAACAGCTGGGGCAGCTCGTCGAGGCTCGTCGCCCGGAGGAACCGCCCGATGCGGGTGACCCGCGGATCGCCCCCGTCCAGCTCGAACAGCGGGCCGCTGCGCTCCTTGTCCGCCCGCAACGCGGCCAGCTTGGCCTCGGTATCGATGCACATCGACCGGAGCTTGATCATCCCGAACTCGCCACCGCCCTGGCCGACGCGCTGCTGGCGGAACAGCACAGGACCGCGATCTTCGAGCTTGATCAGCGCGGCCACGATCGCCATCACCGGTGCCAGCACGACCAGCATCCCCGCGGCAACGGCGATGTCGAAGGCTCGCTTGGCACCGATCTGGAGGCGCGACAGCGACGGCGCTACGACGTAGAGCAGCGGTTGATGAGCGATCGGGAGCGCAGCGCCGGATCGATGTCGCTCGAGCACAGCACGATCGCCTCCACGTCGGCGTCGGCGAGCACGTCGCCGGCGTCGACGCGCACGCCGGCCTCGGGATGGAATCGGAACAGCGCGACGAGGTCGACGGCGCCGGTCCGTGCCGACGATGATCATCCGCCGCTGGAAGTTGCCGGCCTTGCGCTGGGTCGCCAACCAGGTGCGGTAGATCGACCGCCACGCGACGAGCACCAGCAGCACCAGGGTGCAGCTGAAGAAGATGTCCTCGACGTGGAGGTACAGGCGCAGGGCGCGGTCGAGCACGATCGTGCCCAGCCCGAGCATGACGACGGCGCGAGCCAGCATGGCGAGCTCGATGGCTCGCACGGCGATGATCCGGGAGACCCACACGCGCCGTCCGCAGGTGACGGTCATGGCGCGTCGGTAGCGCCGGCGCCCCCTCCCGCAATTCGGGGATCCCGGCCCGTCATCCCGCTGCCGCAGGCGCGGCGCGGGGATGCGCGTGTCTTGTTGTTCCTGCCGTGAAGGTCGCCCCCGCCCGAGGGGCGTGCGCGCGCGCACCGCGACGTCCGCTTGTCGCATGATCGGGTGTCCGCCCGTCTGAGACCAGAGCTGCCCGCTCCGGCTGTCCGCTACTCGTCCGCGGGTATCGACCAGATCCCAACCGACACCGGAGTGTCCGCACCGAACAAGCGGTTGGTGGGCGGCGACTACTCCTCGGTAACCACATCGTCAAGCGCGTAGCGCCCGTCACACCAAGTACTCACACGCCGCTCAGCGCTCCTTGCAAGCGCGCCGCCACCACCGTGTTCTGCAGCAGGCAGGCGATCGTCATCGGCCCCGTCCCGCCGGGCATCGGCGTGAGCCACGCTGCGACGTCGGCGACCGATGCCTGGTCGACGTCGCCGACGATGCCGGACTCCGTACGCGACACGCCGACGTCGACGACCGCCGCGCCGGGCTTGACGTGGTCAGCGGTGAGCATCCGGGCCTGGCCGGCCGCACCGACGAGGATGTCCGCTTGGCGGCACAGCGCCTCGAGCTCCGGCGTGCGGGAGTGGGCGATCGTGACGGTGGCGTCGACGCCCTTGCGAGCCAGCAGCAGCGCCAGTGGCAGGCCGACCAGCGTCGAGCGGCCGACGATGACGGCCCGCCGACCGCGGGTCTCGACGCCGTAGCGCTCGAGCAACCGGATCACTCCGAGCGGCGTGCACGGCACGAGGCCCGGCACCCCGCGCACGAGTCGGCCCATCGACAGCTCGGTGAGGCCGTCGACGTCCTTGTCCGGCGGGACGAGCGCCAGCACGGCGTCGGCGTCGAGCCCGTCTGGGAGCGGCAGCTGCACCAGGATGCCGTGCACGGCCGGATCGGCGCCGAGCTCGGCCACGGCCGCCTCGACCTGGCCCTGGCTGGTGCCGCCGGGCAGCCCGACGTGCTTGGAGCGCAGGCCGGCCCGTTCGGCAGCCTGGTGCTTCATGCGCACGTAGACCTCGCTCGGCTTGTCGTCGCCGACGAGCATCGTCGCAAGGCACACCGGCGGCGAGCCGAGTCCGTCCAGCTCCTGGCGCAGCGCGACGATGATCTCGTCACGCAACACCTTGCCGTCCATCAGCTGCGCAGTCATCGGCGGGCATGGTACGGCCCGGCGTCAACGAGGACCCCTAACCTTCGCGCCCGTGAACCCACCTCCCTCGCCGACCGTGCGACCGGCAGACGGCCGGCTCGGCGTCCTGACCGTCGGCCTCGGCGCCGTCGCCTCCACCCTGATCGCTGGCGTCGAGCTCGTGAAGCGAGGGCTGGCCGAGCCGATCGGCTCGCTGGCACTGATGGACACGATCCGCCTCGGCAAGCGCACCGACGACCGGTCGCCGCGGATCCGCGACTTCGCACCGATCGCCGCTCTGGACGACCTCGTCTTCGGGGCGTGGGACCCGTTCCCCGACGACGCCTACGTCGCTGCGCAACGTGCTGGCGTGCTGGACGCCGGCCGGCACGTCGAGCAGATCTCCGACGCGCTGCGCGACGTCCGTCCGATGCCGGCGGCGTTCGACCGTCGGTACGTCAAGAACATCGACGCCGAGAACACGCTCGGCGCGGTCAGCAAGCGACGGATGCTCGAGTCGATCCGCGAGGACATCAACCGCTTCCGTGAGGCCCAGCAGGTCGAGCGGGTCGTGATGATCTGGTGCGCCTCCACGGAGGTGTTCATCGAACCCGGTCCGGCCCACGCCAGCCTCGAGGCGTTCGAGGCGGCGATCGACGCCGACGACCCGACCATCGCACCGTCGATGCTCTACGCCTACGCCGCGCTGTTGGAGGGCGTGCCGTTCTGCAACGGCGCGCCCAACCTGACCGTCGACACCGTGGCCCTGCGCGAGTTCGCCACGGATCGAGGCTTGGCGATCTCCGGCAAGGACTTCAAGACGGGCCAGACGTTGATCAAGACGGTGTTGGCGCCGATGCTCAAGGCCCGGATGCTCGGGCTGTCCGGGTGGTACTCGACGAACATCCTCGGCAACCGCGACGGCGAGGTGCTCGACGACCCGGAGAGCTTCAAGACCAAGGAGGAGTCGAAGCTCGGCGTCCTGGAGCACATCCTCAAGCCAGAGCGCTACCCCGAGCTGTACGGCAACATCTTCCACAAGGTGCGGATCAACTACTACCCACCGCGCGGCGACAACAAGGAGGGGTGGGACAACATCGACATCTTCGGGTGGCTCGGCTACCCGATGCAGATCAAGGTCGACTTCCTCTGCCGCGACTCGATCCTCGCCGCCCCGCTGGCGCTCGACCTCGTGCTGTTCACCGACCTCGCCCAGCGCGCCGGCCTTGGTGGGATCCAGGAGTGGCTGAGCTTCTACTACAAGAGCCCGATGGCGGCGCCCGGGCTGCTCGCCGAGGATGACCTGTTCATCCAGCTGACCAAGCTGAAGAACACGCTGCGCTGGATCATGGGCGAGGACCAGATCACCCACCTCGGCCGCGAGTACTACGCCGGCAGTTGATCACCGGGTCATCGGCTGATCGGTGGCGACGTGGTCGACCCGGCGGTCGTGCGGCTCGATCGGCAGGACGCCGACGACCTGCTCGGCGAAGCAGGCACCGATCGTGATGCAGTCCGGGCGCAGACGGGGCAGGAACCGGTCGTAGTGACCGCCGCCCTGGCCGAGCCGCCGACCGTCTGGCGTGAACGCCAGCCCGGGCACGACCACCACGTCGAGCTGGGCCGGGTCGAGGCGGCCCGGCATCACGACGAGGTCGCGGCCGTCGACCTCCGGCGCGTGCGCCGCGACGTCGTGGGCCGCGCACCACTCGAACCACGACTCGGTGGCCGGCTCGGTCGCCAGCCCCTCGAACAGCATGATCTGGGCGCGCTCGTTCTCGATTTCGAGAACGTCCGCGCCCAGATCGGCGATTGAGACGATCCGCGCCCAGATTCGCGAGGAGCGGTCGCGCCGATCGACCGGATCAGCGGTGATCGCTCGGCGGATGCGGCGCATCTCGACCCGCAGCGCCCGCTTGCGCACCGTGAGGTCGACGTCCGGCATCGCCCCTACCATCGCAGCTGATGAGCAAGGCCGCGCCGCCGTTCGACACCGCGCAGTTCCGCAAGGTGCTCGGCCACTTCCCGACCGGCGTCACGATCGTGACCGGCCTGGCTGGTGACGAACCGGCCGGGTTCACGATCGGGTCGTTCACGTCGGTGTCCCTCGACCCGCCGCTCGTCGGGTTCCTGCCGCAGATCGCCAGCGACACGTGGCAGGCCATGGCGCCGGCCCACCGGTTCTGCGTCAACGTACTGCGCGACGACCAAGCATCACTCTGCTGGCGGTTCGCCAAGAGCGGCGTCGGCGACGACCGCTTCGACGACGTCGTGTGGACCCACTCGCCGACGGGCTGCCCGATCATCGAGGGAGTCGGGGCGTGGATCGACTGCACCGTGGAGCACAGCGTCGAGCTCGGCGACCACTACTTCGTCGTTGGCCGAGTCGTCGACCTCGACCACCACGCCGACCCCCACGTCCCCTTGGTGTTCTACAAGGGCGCGCTCGGCGGGTTCCTCTCCGCCGAGTGACACGGCGCGGCCAGGCCATCCGCGCCGCCTGCCTGACCCTGGTCCTCGCCGCGTGCGCCGCGAACTCACCCGAGGCCGACCCGTCCGGTGCGCCGACCAGGACGCCACCGAGCACGGCGACCCCGAGCACCACCACGCGGGCGAGCGCGGAGGCCCCGAGAACCACCACGGCGACGACCACCGCGGCGACCACGGCGACAACCACGGCGACAACCGCGACGACAACGACGGCGACGACCACGACGACAACGACGGCACCGACCACGACCGAGACGTCCGGTCTGGTCGGCCTGGCGTCCGACGCCGTGCAGGTTCTCGAGATCGGGCGCTCCGTGCAGGATCGGCCGATCGTCGCCGTCGAACGGGGCACGCCGGGCGGCACCGTGGTCCTCGTCATCGGCGTGATCCACGGGGACGAGGACGATGGCGTGGCGATCGTCGAACGCCTCGCCACCGCGCCCGTGCCACCTGGCGTCGACCTGTGGCTGATCGAGTCGATGAACCCCGACGGCCAGGCGCTCGGCCAGCGCGGCAACGCCGCCGGCGTCGACCTCAACCGCAACTTCCCCCACGAGTGGGGACCGATCGCGCAGCCCGGTGATCCGCAGTACGCCGGCACCGGGGCGGCCAGCGAGCCGGAGACCCGGGCGATCGTCGACTTCGTCTCGGCCATCCGCCCGACGCTCGGGCTGTGGTACCACCAGGACCTCTTCCGGCTCTCGCCGGGTGACGGGCTGGAGGGCGAGCTGAAGGACCGCTACGCGCAGCTCACGGGCGTGCCGATCCTGCCGATCACCGGCGGGACCTACACCGGCGTCGCCGCCACGTGGCAGCGCCGGACGCTGGACGCGACGTCCTTCATCGTCGAGCTCGGGCCGACCCTCGGCGCCGCCGAGGCGGACGTGCACGCCGCCGCCGTGCTCGACCTGGGGGCCATCGTCGCCGCCCAGTGACGAGGCGGCAGGCCGATCACCCTCGGCCGGCGGTCCGGGCGACGTCCTCGAGGCGCTGGCGGTAGGCGGCCCACCACGCCTCGTCGCGCTCCGGCAGGTTGCCGTTGTCGGCGCGCAGGCCGACCGTGCCGTCGATGAGCTCGCGCACCACGTCGGCATGGCCGGCGTGACGGTTGGTCTCGGCGATCATGTGCACGACGATCGTCAGCAGGGTGACCTCGCTGCGCTGGTCGGGCCACCAGGGCACCCGGCCGACGGTGTCGAGCGGCTGCGTCTCGATCGTCACGTCGGAATGGGCCCACACGCGGTGGTACAGGTCGACGACGTCTTCGCGCGACTCCTCGGCCGTGGCCCACATGTCGGCATTCGGCTCGGCGTCCTCGTCGAACCACGGGAGCTTCTCGGGGAAGGGACGGCCGAACGTGTCGCCGAGGTAGCCGGCCTCGACGCTGGCGACGTGCTTCACCAGGCCGAGCAGGTTCGTGCCCGTCGGCACCAGCGGTCGACGAACGTCGTAGTCGGAAAGACCGTCGAGCTTCCAGAGCAGCGAGTCACGGGCGACTTGGAGGTAGCGGCGGAGATCGGCCGCGGGATCGGCCTGGGGATCGGTGCCGGCCATCGCCCAACCTTGGCAGGGCTACTGTTGGCACCGCCCGTCGGAGAGGGACCGGCGGGCGGTGCGAGAGGGAGCACGGAGATGGCTGATCGTCACGCGTCAGCACCGGTGGCGCGAACACCGTTGATGACGTTCGGCGGCGCGATCCTCGTCGGCGCGCTCGTCGCCGTCGCCGCCGGCGCCTACGGCCGGCTGCACGACCCGGCGTCGGAGACGACGGTCAGCTGGTTCTTCTCGTCCACGCTGCACCTCAAGTCGTGGCTCACGACGCTGGCGCTCCTGCTCGCCGCGCTGCAGGTGGTCGGCGCGCTCTGGATGTACGGGAAGCTGCCGCTGGCGCCCGCCCCGGCCTGGGTCGGCCCGGCCCACCGCATCTGCGGCAGCCTGGTGCTCCTCGTCACGCTGCCGGTCGCCTACCACTGCCTCTGGTCGCTCGGCTTCGACCCCGCACCGGGCGGAGGGCGGCGGTTCTGGCACTCCCTGCTCGGCTGTGCGTTCTACGGCGCCTTCGCCACCAAGGTCGTCGTTGTGCGATCGCGGCGGATGCCGAGCTGGGCGCTGCCCGTCGTCGGTGGGGTGTTGTTCACGGTGCTCGTGCTCGTCTGGGCGACGAGCTCGCTGTGGTTCTTCACCGAGATCGGCGTGAAGTGGTGATCGGCCTGCGCAGGGTGGCCGACGGGATCGAGGCGCTCGTGGTGGTCGCGGTCGTCCAGACGGTCGTGCTGCTCTTCATCAACGACCCGACGTCACCACCGCCGCAACCGGCGGAGGCGGCGGCGGCGAACCCCGGGATCGATGCCGCCGCCGTCTACGGGCGGTCGTGCGCCGGATGCCACGGCGGCGACGGGTCCGGCGGGATCGGGCCCGGGCTGTCCGGTGGCCGTGTCGTCGCCGCGTTCCCCGATCCCGCCGACCAGGTCGTGGTCATCGCCGAGGGCCGTGGTGGGATGCCTGGGTTCGCGGGACGCTTGACCGACGAAGAGATCGTTGCGCTGGTCGAGTACACGCGCGTGGCCCTCGCCGGCAGCTGACCGAACGATCGGGGTCGGGGCTCGTCGCGTCAGGTCGGCTCAGCGCGTCGGCGAGTCCGTCGAGGATCAGCTGGAGCCCGTGAACCCGGCACGGCAGCGGCGGCCGATCACGGCGTCGTGGTGGCAGAGGGTCGCTGGGCTGCGGTCGGAGCGAGATTCCATCAGGGAACTTAGAGTTGACAATTGAATCAGATGTTCGATATACTGATCTCATGTTTCGACACGAGGTCCTGTCCGAGGTGAGTGACCTCATCAGCGCCGATCCAGCGTGCTGTGCCCGCCCGGAGCTCGACGCGCTGGTCACGACCTCGGCACGGGTGCGGTCGTGGCTCGACGCCTACGACGTGCGCCTCGCCCAGCGCGCCACCGATCTCGCCGCCGCTGGAGCAGGGTCGGGCGCCGCCGACGTGCTGGCCAACGTCGGACGACGTTGCGCTCGTGACGCCGCGGCGGCGGCCCGCCGAGCGCAGGTCTGCGACCTGTTGCCGGACGTTCACCAGGCGTTGGCGGACGGCAGGCTCTCGGCCGGGCACGTGGATGCGCTTGCCCACGCCGCAGCATCGCTGGATGACGCGGGGAGAGCCGAGCTGGCCGACCTCCAGCCCGCGCTCATCGCCAACGCCTCCGCGATGCCTGTCGATGCGTTCGGTCGAGACGTGCGCCGTTTGGAACGGCTCCTGTCGCCCGATGACGGCCTGTCGGAAGTGGAACGCAATCGCCGCAACCGCAAGGTGCGGCGCTGGAAAGACCGTGAGACCGGGGTCTGCCACACGCACCTCGAGCTCGATGCCGAGACCGATGCCAAGGTCGCGGCAGCACTGGACGCAGCGGTCGCCGCGGCCCGATCGGGGCAGCAGGACACTGGTCTCACGTTCGACCAGTTGCAGGCCGACGCGCTGGTCGAACTGATCACGCGTCAACACGGCGATACCTCGACGTCCGCCGGCCGGCCGATCCCCGAGGTGATCGTGCTCATCGACCTCGACACGCTGCGTTCGGGCCTGCACGACCGCGGCATCGCTGAGACCGCGGACGGCACTCCTCTGCCCGTCGCCTCCCTGCGGCGGCTGTGCTGCGACGCGTTGATCATCCCGGTCGTGCTGAACGCCGACGGGGCAGCCGTCGACGTCGGCCGGGAGCAACGGGTCGCCACTCGCCACCAACGACGCGCCCTGCGGGCGATGTACACCACGTGCGGCCATCCCGGGTGCACCGTGAGGTTCGACGACTGCCAGATCCATCACGTGGTCCCGTGGGAACAGGGCGGACCGACCGACCTGTCGAACCTGATCCCGCTGTGCTGCACCCATCACCACCTGGTGCACGAGGGCGGCTTCACCCTGAAGCTCCACCCCGATCGAACCATCGAGCTGCGTCGCCCCGACCGCAGCGTCCACCACCACGGGCCGACCACCACTCGCCCGCCCGGCGGGTTGTCCGAGATCCCTGTTCACCTGCGGCGGGCCGCCGAACGCGCGCCCGCCAAACGCGCCGCGGCCCAACCACCTCCGTCACCGCCGTCGGATGCGGTGATCCAGGCACAACGGGCCGCGGTGGCGGCCGAGGTCATCGCCAACCTGGACCGTTGCCGCACTCACCGTCAGCCGTCATCTCTCGCGTGATGTCGGTGCACTCGTGGACATCGGCTCGGCGTCGCCCGAGGCCCGCTACGGGCAACTGACGAGGGCGTCAGCGATGGGCAACACGGACACGGTCCGGGCGGCGTATGCCGCGCTCGAGGTCGGTGACGTGGCGGGGGTGCTCGGCACGTTGGCCGAGGACGTCGAGTGGACCGAGGCCGAGGGTTTTCCGCTGGCCGGCACCTACCGCGGTCACGACGAGGTCGTGCAGCGGGTGTTCATGCCGCTGGTCGAGCAGTACGACGGGTTCACGGTGAAACCCGAGGCGTTCGTGGGTGAGGGCGACACCGTCGTCACGGTGGGGTGGTACGAGGGGACGTTTAGGGCGACGGGCAAGACCGCCCGGGCCCGGTTCGCCCACGTGTGGCAGGTGAGCGACGGTGGCAAGGTCACCCGCTTCGAGCAGATCGTCGACAGTGCGACGTTCAACCAGGCCCTGAGCTGACGTCGGCTGGCGACGGGCGTCGAGCGGCGGCCGATCATGTCGCGTTCCGGTGGACCTCGATCGGGCGGCGGCCGAGGGCGAGGGCCCAGCCGGTGCCGTCGAGGGCGATCCGCCAGGCCCAGCCTGGACCTCGATCGACGCACGTGATCCGGCGGCGGTGTCCGCCGTCGACGACGATGTCGCCGGGCCGGAGCTCGTCAGCGGGGATGGTGATCATGGCTCGTCCTCCTCAATGACGGTTCGATCCTCAGCCTGATCACCGGCGAGCCGCCGAGCATCCGTACGCGGTACTGATTCTTGGCGGCGGGACTTGGCGCGACTACTCACGATCGGTCGGGTCGACTTTGAGTGGCGGCTACTCATGCCGGCCCGGCGGCGGTTCGTCACCTTCGTCGCAGCGGGTGCCAGCCCGGTGCCTGCACGAAGTGAAAGCGAGCCACCCATGTCCACCAACCGCCCCCTCCGGCGCAGCCTCGTCCTCGTCGCCACCACGATCGCCGTGAGCCTCGGCGCCGTCGATGCCGCCCACGCCGGCGACGCGTCGCCGCCGCCGACGATCCCGTCGACGGCGAGGCCGGCCCCACCCGAGACACCTCCACCCACCACCGAGACACCTCCACCCACCACCGAGACACCTCCACCCACCACCGAGACACCTCCACCCTCGACCGATGCGCCGACGCCACCGGCGGCGGATGAGACCGAACCGCCGGATCAGGAGACGACCCCGCCGGCCCCGCCGACCACGACCCCGTCCGCTCGCGCCGGCGGAGCAGTACCGCCCGCTCGGTCGAGCGGTGACGGCACATCACTCAGCATCACGGCGAGCGCGCCGACGGCGCCGAGCTCACCGGTGGCGACGCCGGGCGACGGCAGCGTCACCCTGACGTGGCTGGAACCGTCGAGCGACGGCGGGGCGGTGATCGACCAGTACCAGGTCCAGGCCGCGCTCAGCGCGGCCGGTCCGTGGGTCGACGTCGCCTCCCCGACGACGCGCAGCTACAGCGCGACCTTCTTGCTCAACGGCACGACCTACCAGTTCCAGGTCCGCGCCCACAACGCCGCCGGTTGGGGCCCTTGGAGCAGCGTCGTCAGCGCCACCCCGCGCACCGTGCCGACGGCGCCGACCGGGCTCTGGGCCTCCCCGGGCTCGAACAACGTGTACCTGGCGTGGTCGGCGCCGACGTTCAACGGTGGGGTGAGCATCGAGTACTACGAGGTCGAGCAGGCGTCGGGCCCGAACGGCCCGTGGACGAAGGTCGGTGTCGTGAACGACAGCCCCCCGGACCACCTGGCCACCTTCCTGAACAACGGGGCGACGTACCACTTCCGTGTCCGCGCCTACAACGCCGCCGGCTTCGGCCCGTACTCCACAGTCGTGAGTGCCGTCCCGGCGGGCGTTCCGGCATCGCCGTGGGGCCTCCACGTCACGCCGCATACGGCCGGGCAGGTGCAGGTGAAGTGGTATCCCCCGTCCAACGGTGGTGCACCGATCACCTCGTACCGGGTCGAGCGGGCGACCAGTGCCGGCGGGCCGTGGGAGCACATCGGCTACCCGACGTCCACCGTGATCGGGACCGTCGCGCCACCCCCCGGGAAGACCTGGCACTACCGGGTCGTCGCCTTCAACAGCGTCGGCATGGGTGCATACTCCTCGCCGGTCACCTACACGTCGCCGGTGGCGGTCCCGAGTGCACCGAGGAACTGCAACGCCTACCAGATGGTGGTGAGCGCACCGGGGACGATGAGGATCACGTGGATCCAGCCCGCCAGCGACGGCGGGACGCCCATCCTCTTCTACAAGGTCACCGTGAGACGGCGGTTCAGCAACGAGGTCGTCACGACGGCGTACGTGTGGAGCCCGTCGACCAGCATCGACCTCGACGTGCCGAGAGGTCACAGCTACGAGGTGTACATCTCGGCCTTCAACAAGGTTGGCGTGAGCCCACCTTGCGCCGACGACGTCTGGATGAGTGAGGCGTACGGCTGAGGCCGAACGACCCGCTCCCGGCCCGATGGGTGCCGGCATGGCGCAACGTCATGCCCGCACCCATCGGCGTTGGCGCGTCCGGCGAGCCGTCGGGTGCGGCCGGCGGCCAGTCGGGCCAACGCGACCCGACCGGCTGACACCGCACGATGGCGTTGGGCTCAGCTGGCGAAGATGCGGGCGATGGCGACGGTGTAGATCGACCCGTCCCAGCCGTCCGGGGTGAACCGCCCGGCCGTGCTCGCTTCGGCGAGCTCGGCGACGAGCGGACCGAGGTCGGCGGCGAGCCCGACCGCCTCCGCCCGGCCCTGCGCCATCACGGCGTGGCGCGGGTCGCACACGCTGAGGCCGATGCGCGAGTTGGCGGCGAGGTTGCGGGCGAGCACGGACGACGGGTGGACGGTGAAGTAGATGCCATCCCGAACGCTGCCGGCGATCACGACGGCGGCGTGGGGTTGTCCCGAGGCGTTGACCGAAGCGATGGTCGCGTTGCGCTGGAGGTTGATCAACTCGACGACCTGCTCCGCAGTCCACGGATCCTCGGCGAACAGCGAGCGCGTGAACTCGGTCGCCCGATCCCTCGAGGTGGCGAGCGCGTCCGACAGTGTGACCATCGCTCGTTGCTACCAGTTGGAGCCGTGGTTCGTGGGCAGCTCCTCCTGAAACACCTCCTACGATCGGCGTCGATGGCGAAGGCAACACGCGGGTTCTTCGGCCGGAACCGAGGGCCTCGGGATCCTCGGCTGCCGCCCGGTCAGTACGACGCCGGGACGGACTGGCCGGTGCTCAACGCCGAGGTCACGCCGGACCTGTCCACGGCGGACTGGACGTTGCGCATCGAGGGGCTGGTCGAGCAGCCGACGACCTGGACGTGGGACGAGATCCACGCTGTCGAACCCTCGCGCTACGACGGCCCCATCCACTGCGTCACGACGTGGTCGAAGTTCGACCTCGACTTCGAGGGCGTCTCCGTCGACGCGTTGCTGGCGACGGCTCGGCCGCTGCCATCGGCCACGCACGTGATGGCGTTCAGCCACACCGGCTACACGACGAACCTCCCGCTCGCCGACGTGACCGACGCCAAGGCCTGGGTGGTCTGGGACGTCGGCGGCCGGCCGCTGCCCGCAAACCACGGCGGACCGGCCCGGCTGCTCGTGCCCCACCTGTACTTCTGGAAGAGCGCCAAGTGGGTCGCCGGCCTCCGGCTGATGGACCACGACGAGCCCGGATTCTGGGAGCGCAACGGCTATCACGACCGCGGCGATCCGTGGCTCGAACAGCGCTACCAGGGTGACTGACTCACCGACTGTCCCACCGGCCGCCGGCCCCTGGCGCGGCGCGCGGCTCCTCGGCCGGCGGGCCGAGACGCCGACTGCGGTCACGCTCACGCTCGGCCTCGACGAACCGCTCCGCCACCGTCCTGGCCAGCACGTCGTCGTGCGGCTCACGGCGCCCGACGGGTACCAGGCCCAGCGCTCGTACTCGATCGCCAGCCCTCCCAGCGGCGACGACCTCGACCCGACGATCGAGCTGACGATCGAGCGGTTCGCCGACGGCGAGGTGTCTCCGTTCCTGCACGACGTCGTCGAGCCCGGCGACGAGCTGGAGGTGCGCGGCCCGATCGGCGGCTGGTTCGTGTGGGACGGTGCGTCCCCGGCGGTGCTCGTGGGTGGCGGGTCCGGCGTGGTCCCACTGATGGCGATGCTGCGCCACGCCCGCCGGACGGGCACTGCCGGGCTCGTCCGTCTCGTCGTGTCCCTCCGCAGCCCTGACGACCTCTACTACGCCGATGAGCTCCCCGGACCGGAGACCACGGTGATCTACACCCGCCGCGCCCCGGACGGTTCGACGCGGGCCGTCGGACGGCTCGGCGTCGCCGACCTTGGGACGATCGATGACGCAGCGACCGTCTACGTGTGCGGCTCGGCCCGCTTCGCCGACGGCGCCAGCCGCGTCCTGTTGCAAGCCGGCGTGCCGGCCGAACGGATCCGCGTGGAGCGATTCGGACCCACCGGCTGACCCTTGACAGGAAACCAAATGGTTTCCTATAGTGACGGGCGTGGAGACGGTCTTCCGAGCCCTCGCCGACCCGACCCGGCGGGCCCTCCTCGATGCGCTGTACGAGCAGGACGGCCAGACCCTCCTGGCCCTCACCGCCGGCCGCGGCATGACCCGCATCGCCGTCGCCAAGCACCTCCGCCTGCTCGAAGAGGCCGGCCTGGTCGTCAGCCGGCGACAGGGCCGCGAGAAGTTCCACTACCTCAACGTCGTCCCCATTCGTCTCGTCCATGACCGGTGGGTGAGCAAGTACACGGAGTCCTGGGCCGCCGGTCTGTCCGGGCTGAAGCACGAACTGGAGCACCCCATGGAGCGAACGATGGAGAAGGTCTTCGAGATCTACATCCGCACCTCGCCTGAGCGGTTGTGGGAGGCGATCACCGACCCGACGATCCGGGCCAAGTACCACTTCGGCGCCGGCGTCGAGTCGGACTGGACCCCGGGGTCGCACTACGCCCTCAACCATCCCGGCTCCGACGGCCCGCTCGCCGAGGGCGAGAACCTCGTCGTCGACCCGCCCCACCGCCTGGTGCAGACGATGCACACGCTGTGGAGCGAGGACGCCGAACGCCAGGGCACGTCGCGGGTGACGTGGGAGATCGAGCCGGTCGGCGACTCCTGCCGTCTGACCGTGACCCACGACGAGCTCAGCGACGACGCACCGCCCGAGCTGTACGGCGGCTGGCCGATGATCCTCTCCGGCCTCAAGACCTGGCTGGAGACCGGCGAAACCCTGACCACACCCGGCTCGCTGATGTACGGCGAGCAGTGATCCAGAAGGAGATTGAAATGCATACGACGACCATCACCGACGTTCGAACGATCGGCATCACGGTGCGCGACCAGGACGACGCCGTCGGGTTCTACGTCGACACGCTCGGGTTCGAGAAGCGGCTCGACGCGCCGATCAGCCCGACCATGCGGTGGATCGAGGTCGCTCCCGTCGGTGCGACGACCTCCCTCGCGCTGACGGCGGGCCCCGAGGCGACGGACCCGACGGACACGGGCATCCGGTTCGTCGTGCCCGACGCCGCCGCCGAGCACGCCTCGATGTCCGGCCGGGGTGTCGCCGTCGGCGAGCTGCTGACGTGGGACGGCGTCCCGCCGATGTACTCGTTCGACGACCAGGACGGCAACCGCTTCTACATCGTCGAGGCGTCGTCGTGAGCCGCCGCACCGCCGTCCGCCCGAGCACCGACGACGCGCTGGACACGACGTTCACGGCCGAGCTGCGCACCAGTCCCGAGCCCGGCGGGTGGACCTACGTCGTCGCCGACTGGTCGGCCGAGCTCTTCGGAACGCGCGGCCTCGTCAAGGTCGCTGGCACGGTCGACGGGCACCCCTTCGAGAGCGCGTTCATGGCGCTCGGCGACGGGAACCACAAGCTGCCGGTCACCGCCGCGGTGCGAGCCGTCATCGGCAAGCAGGCCGGCGACACGGTGACGATCCACCTCACGGAGCGACGCCGCGGCTGACGGTCGCTACTCGCCGGTGCGGCCGTCGATCCGTTCCCGCACCAGGTCGGCGTGACCGTTGTGCCGGGCGTACTCGCCGACCAGCTTCTGCAGGTTCCAGCCGAGGCTCCGCCCGTTGCCGGCACCGATGGAGTCGAGGGCGGTGTGCTCGGCGATGCGCTGGTCGGCGCGCTCGCGCTCGTCGGCCCACGCCCGCATCGACGTCGCCACCATCGACGCATCCACCTCGATGTCCCACTCGGGACCGTCGTCGGTGTACTCGCCCCAGACGAAGACCAGCTCGGCCGGCGGTCCCAGCGCCCACGCCGCGTACACCCGCTCCATCTCCGTGAGGTGGCGGACCAGGCCGAGCAGGGACAGCGGCGACGGCGGCGCCGACCGCATCACGAGCTGAGCGTTGTCGAGACCGGCGCACTTCTCCTGCAGCGCACCTCGATGGAACTCGAGCCACCCAACGAGCACGTCGCGCACGTCGCCGTCCACCGGTTCCGGAGCACGCTCGAGCGATCCCACGGATCAACGGTGCCACGACGGCGACGACGAGGGCCAGCGCCCGGTCGTGGCAGGCTCAACCCATGGAACGTGTGCAGGGCATCGGCGGCTTCTTCTTCAAGGCCGAGGACCCGCCGGCGCTGAGCCGCTGGTACGCCGAGCACCTTGGCGTGATGGACCCCCCGGGCACCTACGACGACGCGGTCTGGGAGCAGCAGCAGGGACCGACGGTGTTCGCGCCGTTCGGCGCTGAGCACTGGGACAGCCCGCACCTCGGCCCGTCCGGGTGGGGCATCAACTTCCGGGTCGCCGACCTGGACGGCATGGTCGAACAGCTCCGTGCCGCCGGCCTCACCGTCGAGGTCGACTCGGAGGCGTACCCGAACGGACGCTTCGCCCACTTGGCGGATCCGGAGGGCAACCCCGTGCAGCTCTGGGAGCCCGAAGCAACGCTGACCTGATGTCGTTCACCGTCGCCGCCGATGCTTACGACCGGTTCATGGGCCGGTACTCCACGCAGCTCGTCGCCCCGATGATCGACCTCGCCGGCGTGCGGCCCGGCCAGTCGGCCCTCGACGTCGGCTGCGGGCCCGGCGCCCTGACGGCCGGTCTGGTCGACCGGCTCGGCGCCGACGCGGTGAGCGCCGTCGACCCGTCCGAGCCGTTCGTCGCCGCCAACCGCCAGCGCCATGCCGGCGTGGACGTCCGCCGGGCCAGTGCCGAGGACCTGCCGTTTCCCGACGACCGGTTCGACGTCGCGCTGGCCCAACTCGTCGTGCACTTCATGACCGACCCGGTGGCCGGCCTGGGCGAGATGCGCCGTGTCGTACGTCCGGGCGGCACGATCACCGCCTGCGTCTGGGACCACGCTGGCGGACGCTCGCCGCTCGCCGCGTTCTGGCACGTCGCCCTGGCCATCGACCCGGACGCCCGGGACGAGAGCGGACTGAACGGTGCGCGCGAGGGTCACCTGGCCGAGCTGTTCGAGCGCGCCGGCATCATCGGCGTCGACGGCATCGTTGACGCCGTGCTGCCCGCCGCGGTCGAGTACGAGCGCTTCGAGGAGTGGTGGGAGCCGTACACACTGGGTGTCGGCCCGGCCGGGGCGCACCTTGCCTCCCTCGATCCGCCACGGCGGGAGCTGCTGCGGGCCGGCTGCTACGAGGTGCTCGGGCCGGGACCGTTCACCGTGTCAGCGCACGCCTGGGCCGTCGCCGCCACGACTCCTCGTTGATCAGTCCGTGGCGACGTGCGCAAGAGCCCCGGGGTCGTGCACGACGACTCGACCACGGTCGAGCGAGAGGACACCGGCGTGGTGGAGGTGGTCGAGCGCACGAGCGGTCAGCTCGAGGCTGACGCCGAGGTCGGCGGCGATGGTCCCCGGTTCGAGGGCGATGACCGTCCCCGGCCCGCCTTCGATCCGTGCGGCCAGATGGGCGGCGACGGCGCCGAGGGGCAGTCCGCCGGCGTTCGCCGCCCGCTCCTGCGTCCGCCGGCGGTGCGTTCGCACCCCTGAACGAACGGCCTCCAGGTCGACGCCGGGTGCGGCGGCCAGCGCCTGCAGCGCCGTGACGGCGTCGATGGCGACGAGATCGACGTCGGTCGACGCATACGCCGACGCCGATCGCGGGAGGCCGTCCACGGCGGCGAACTCACCGAGCACGGCGCCGGGCCCGATCTCGTCGATCGCGCTGGAGCCGGCGACGATGCGAACCGTGCCGGCCCGGATCAGCAGTGCGTCGGTCCCGCGATCACCCTCGGCGAACAGCAGCGAACCGGCCGGGTAGCGACGGGCGACACCGCGCCCATCGGCCACCGCGGACAGCGCCCTGGCGACGTGCTCCTTCATCCGCGCAGGACCTCCACGTCGAGCGGTGGGAAACCGTTGAAACCGATCGTGCTGTACGTCGTCGAGTAGGCGCCCACCGAGTGCAGGAAGAGGCGGTCGCCAGGGCGCAGATCGAGCGGGAGCTGGTAGTCGACGGTCTCGTAGAGGATGTCGGCGCTGTCGCACGTCGGTCCGGCCAACACGACCGGGCCCGTCGCCGCGCTCGGCCGGTCGGACACCACCCGGTACCGGATGGCCTGACCCATCACCTCGGCGAGCCCGGAGAACATGCCGACGTCGAGGTAGACCCAACGATGCTCGTCGCTGGCCGATTTCCGGCCCACCGTGACCACCTCGCAGCGCAGCGCACCGGCATCGGCGACGAGGTGGCGACCCGGCTCGATGAGGATCTCCGCTGGCTGGGACGGACCGAGGCGCCGATCGACGGCGGCGACGATGGCGTCTCCGTAGGTGGGCATCGCCGGTGTCGCCTCGATGTAGGAACCGGGCAGCCCGCCGCCGAGGTTGACGAGCTCGAGATCGACCCCCTCGGCGCGCAGCTCGGCTCGCACGTCGGCGACCACGGCGAGGGCGCGGTCCCATGCCGCCGGGTCGAACTGCTGCGAACCGACGTGGAACGAGACGCCCACGCGCAGGCCCGCCCGAGCGGCGCGCTCGAGCAGTCGCCGAGCCAGGTCGGGTGTGCACCCGAACTTGCGCGACAACGGCCAGGCCGCGCCGAACCCGTCGCACAGCACCCGGCAGAACGCGATCGAGCCGGGGGCCTCGGCGATCAGCTTGTCCAGCTCGCTGTCACAGTCGAAGGCGAACCGCCTCACGCCGGCGGCGTGGGCAGCGGCGATCGCCGACGCCTTCTTGACCGTGTTGCCGAAGCTCAACCGGTCGGGCGTCGCGCCGGCGGCGAGGCACTGCTCGATCTCGCCGAGCGACGCCACGTCGAACGACGACCCGAGCTCGACCAGCAGGCGCAGCACCTCCGGCAACGGGTTCGCCTTCACGGCGTAGAACACCGTGACGCCGGGCAGGACGTCGACGAGGTCGAGGTAGCGCTGGCGCACCACGTCGAGATCGACCAGCAGCAGTGGGCTGCGGTCGGGGAGCTCGGCGAAGCGTTGGTGCTGGCGTTCAGTGATCGTCACCCGAACGGTAGGCGATGCGCAGACCTGCGGATCACCCCCAGTTGGCGGCGTCGGTGAGGCAGAACGGGTGGCCGGCCGGATCCAGCAGGACCCGCCACGTCTCGCCGGGTTGGTGCTCCGGGACGGTGGCACCGAGCTCGACGCAGCGTCGTTCCGCGGCGGCGATGTCCGCGCAGGCGAGGTCGAAGTGGAACTGCTTGGCCCCGTGCTCGTTGGGCCAGGCCGGAGGGAGGTAGTCCTCCACCTGGCCGATGCCGATGGCGACGCTCCCGATGCCGCCTTCAGGACCCGTGAGCATGGCGTACTCGTCCTGCTGGTGGGCGACCTTCCAGCCCAGCAACCCGGACCAGAACTCGGCCAGCGAGCGGACCTCGGCGCAGTCGAGCGTGATCATCCTCAACTGTGTTGACGGTGTCGGGGTGGTCATGGGCGCATTGTTCCTACGCTCGCCGGGTGGGCGATAGTACAAACGCGACGTCGAACGCGACGTCGAACGCGACGTCGAACGCGACGTCGACCGAGGCGGGGATCCTGCGGCCCGAGGAGCTCGCCGCCCACGCCCAGCTCGAGCGGATGCCGTGCGCCGCGGTCCTGGCGCCGTGGGTCGAGAACCACTGGTGCCTGCGCTGGGAGCTGCCGCCGGGCGCCAGCTACCTGAGCTCCACGCTGCCCCACCCGGCGTGCAACGTGACCGTCGAACACGGCGCACCGCGCCGCGAGGTCGGATCCGATCGCGTGGTGGTGACCGGTGTCGTCACCCGTCGGTTCGACGTGAACCTGGTCGAGCAGGGCTGGGTGCTCGGGGTGAAGTTCCGTCCCGGCGGGCTCGCCGCCCTGGGCCAGCTCGACGCTCGCCAGCTGGCCGACCGGGTCGTGCCGGCGATCGATCTGTTGCCGGCGGCGACGTGCGACGCGCTGCGGGCCATCCGGACCGGGACGTCGCCGGTGGCGGCGGCCCGCGCCGCCGACGAGGCGCTGGTGGGACTCGTGCCGGACGAGCCCGACCCCGCCTACGCCACCGTGCTCACGTTGATCGACGACATGCTGCGCGACCGCCGCATCGTGCGCGTGGCCCAGCTGGAGGAGCGTCACGCGCTCGGTCGCCGCCAGGTCGAGCGGCTGTTCGCTCGGTACGTGGGCGTCGGTCCAAAATGGGTCCTCTCCCGCTACAGGATGCATGATGTCGTCACCGCCCTCGACGGCGGGTACGACGGCAGCCTCACCGAGCTGGCCGCAACGCACGGGTGGTACGACCAGGCGCACTTCACACGTGACTTCGTCGCCCAGGTCGGTGTCACCCCGAGCACCTATCGCCGGAGCTGAACACGCACACCGAGGAGGTACCGAGATGGGATCGATCCACGTTCACGAGTTCATGAGCCTCGACGGGGTCGTCGATGCGCCGACCTGGACGTTCGAGTACGGGTTCGTCCCCGGGATGGAGCGGGTGATCGGGAGGTTCACGAGTCGGTGCGACGGCATCCTGCTCGGCCGCACGACGTACGAGATGTTCGAACCGGCGTGGTCGACGCGCACCGTGGAGGACGACCCGGGCGCACCGTTCTTCAACGACACCACGAAGTACGTCGTGTCCGGGACGCTGGAGACGGGCACGTGGCGGGACTCGAAGATCGTCGGGGCGTACGACCCAGCGGTGATCCGCGCCCTCAAGGACGACGTCGGCGATCTGTACGTCAGCGGGAGCACCACCCTGGTTCGCGCCATGCTCGCCGACGGGTTGGTCGACGAGCTGCACCTGCTCGTGTACCCCCTGACCTTGGGGACCGGGCCGCGGCTGTTCGAGGACGGCGCGGCGCCCGGGAAACTGTCGTTGGCCGCCGCCGAGTCGTTCGAGAACGGCGTCCTCTACGTCAACTACCGACCGCTGGCCGAGTAGCGCTGTTGATCGATCACGTCGCCCATGTCCGTGCCGACGGCACTCGGTTCGCCGCCGTCGTCCGCACTGCGCCACTCGACGCCGCCGTGCCGGCCTGTGCCGGGTGGACGATGCGCGACCTCGCCCACCATCTCGGCGGGATCCATCGGTGGGCCCGCCGAGCTGCGGCGACGGGCCAGCGACCCGACGCCGACGAGCTCGAACGGCCGCCGTCCGACGACGAGTTGGCCGACTGGATCGACGACGGCGTCTCGGCGCTGGTCGACACGCTGGGCGGGCTCGACCCGGCGGCAGCGACCTGGCACCCGTTCCCGACGGAGCGGGTCGCCGCCGTGTGGCCCCGGCGGCAGGCCCACGAGACGGCCGTGCACCGCTGGGACGCCGAGTCGGTCACCGGCGAGCACACCCCGATCGATGCCGACCTGGCCGCCGACGGCATCGCCGAGTACTTCGAGCTCATCGTCCCCCGCCTCGTCGCCCGCGACGGCATCGACCCACCGGAGCGACCGATGATCATCGAGCTGACGGATCTCGGCCGCGTCCTGCAGGCATCGACCGGGCGAGTCCGGACGATCGAGCCGCCGGACACGATCGACGTGGCCGCGCCCACCGAGACGGTGCTGCTCGCCCTCTGGGGTCGTGTCGACGCGCCAGAGCCCTCCTCGCTGGCCCGAGCGTGGCTGACGCTCGGCGGGAACTGAGCGAGCCGTGGCTGTCTACGACGTGGTGCTGTTCGGGCCGACGGGCGTGACCGGTCGGGAGGTAGCTCGCTACCTGAGCATCCGTGCCCCTGCCCTGGGCCTGACGTGGGCCGCGGCCGGTCGGGACCGGGCGCGCATCGAGCGCACGATGGCGACCGTCGACGCCACGCCCGACGCGGTCCTGATCGCCGACACGACCGATGCCGCGTCGATCGACACCATGGTCGGCTCGGCGGGCGTCGTCGCCAACCTCGTCGGCCCGTACGCCCGCTTCGGTGAGCCGGTGCACGCGGCCTGCGCCAGCGCGGGCGTGCACCAGCTCGATCTCACCGGCGAGATCGACTGGGTGCGCCGGATGATCGACCGCTACCACGCCGTCGCCGAGTCCAGCGGCGCGGCCATCGTGCCCAGTGCCGGCTTCGAGTCGTTGCCGTTCGATCTCGGTGCGTGCCTCGCCGCCCGCACCGCCCACGCCCGGCACCGATCGCCGGTCGTCGACGTCGACGCCGCCGTCGCCATCACCACGACGGCCCGGATGACCGGGATCGCCGACGCCGTCTCCGGCGGCACGTTCGCCTCGATGGTCGAGATGATCCGCGGGGGCGATGGGCGGCCGGCCGATCCACACGCGCTGGACGTCGACGAATCCTCCAGCGGCAGTCGGTACGACCTGCGTCCGCGCCGCCACGGCGGCACCGGCGCGTGGCTGGCGCCACTGTTCCCGACGCCGTTCCTCAACCCACCGGTCGTCCACCGCAGCGCCGCGCTGCTGCGCCTCGCCGGCGACACCACGTTCGGCCCCGACTTCCGCTACCGGGAGGGATCCGTGGCCGCGGCGATGCTGCCCGGTCCGACCGTGCCCGGACTGGCCCCGGCGACGGCAGCCATGCTGGCCACGGGCCAGCAGGTGATCGCCGGCACCGGCCGGCTGCCAGGTGCCGTCCGCCGCCGGTTGGCCGGCGCCATGGCGCGGCTCGGGCCGGCGCCCGGCGATGGGCCGCGACCCGAGGCCCTTGACGAGTGGTCATACCGGATCGACGTGCACGCCGTGACGGCGAACGGCGACACTGCCGACGTGGTGGTCGAGGCGCAGGGTCACCCCGGGTACAAGTCGACGGCGACGATCGTCGGTGAGGCCGCCCTGGCGCTGGCCGCGATGGACGGACCGTCCGCCGGCTACGGAACCCCGGCCAGCGTGTTCGGGGTCGACGACCTGCAGCGGTTCGCCCACGCCGGGATGACGTTCGAAGTGGGGGGATGAGTGGTGGAAGGGATCGTGACCGCGCTCGGCGAGCAGCACGCCGAGCTCGACGAGCTGCTCGACACGTTGGACGACTCGGCGTGGCGGGCGCCGACGCGGTGCGAGGGGTGGACGGTCGCCGACGTCGTCCTCCACCTCGCCCAGACCGACGAGCTGGCGCTGGCCAGCGTGCACGGCGAGTTCGCCGACGTGCTGGGCGGTCGCCGAGACGCGGCCGGCGCGGTCGGCACGGTCGACGACGGCGCGGCGGCGATGGTCGAGCAGGAGCGCGGCCGGCCTCCCGCCGACGTGGCCGCTCGGTGGCGGCGGAGTGCGGCGGCGGTGCGGGCGGAGCTGGCCGCCGGCGATCCGCACCGACGCGTCGAGTGGGTGGCCGGTCAGCTGTCCATGCGGACGCTGGCGACGACGCGGCTCGCCGAGTGCTGGATCCACACGGGCGACGTCGCCGAGGCGATCGGCGTCGACCAGGTGCCGACCGATCGGTTGGAGCACATCGCCCGCCTGGCGTGGCGGACCCTGCCGTACGCGTTCGGGCGCGCCGGCCGGCAGCTCGCCGGCCCGGTCGCCTTCCAGCTCGTGGGCCCGAGCGGGCAGCGGTGGGACTTCGTCCCCGACGACACGCCGGTCACCGTGATCGAGGGCTCCGGCGCCGAGCTGTGCCTCGTCGCCGCCCGCCGCGTCGACCCCGCCCGCACCGCCCTGCGCGCCAGCGGACCCGATGCCGCCGCCGTCCTCGAGCTCGTCCGCACCTACGCCTGACGGTCGTTCCGGCGCCGGGGGTCGGGGAGGTTCTGGACGTGTTGGAAGCCGAAGCGACCCTTGATGCAGAGGTTGCCGTGGGTGACCTCGTTGTCCGGCGGTGAGCTGACCTTGACGATCTCGTTGTCCTGGACGTGGAGGGTCAGCGTGCACCCGACGCCGCAGTACGGGCAGATCGTGTCGGTCTGGGCCTGGCGCTCCTCGTCCCACGTGCCGGCGGCGCGCATCTCGTGCTCGGACGTGAACATCAGCGCGCCGGTCGGGCAGACCTGGATGCAGTTGCCGCAGTACACGCACGCCGAATCGGTCAGCGGGACGTCGTACTCCGTGGAGATCGTCGCCTCGAAGCCTCGGCCGGCGACACCGATGGCCCATGTCTGCTGCCACTGCTCGCCGCAGGCGTCGACGCATTGGTAGCAGAGGATGCACTTGGCGTAGTCCCGCACGTACAGCGGATTGTCCACCTTGACCGGCTGCTGCTCCGGCGTGCCCAGGCGGGCGGGGTCGGCGCCGTACTCCTCGTTCCACCGGGCCACGTCGGCGGTCAGCGACAGGTCGACGGACGACCCGAGCAGCTCGAGCACCAGCCGCCGGCTGTGCCGGGTGCGCGCGGTGTCCGTGCGCACGACCATGTCGGGCTCGACCCGGCGAGAGCACGACGGCACGAGCACCCGGGAGCCCTCCAGCTCGACCATGCACACGCGACAGGCGTTCTTCGGCGTGATCGTGTCGCCGTAGCACAGCGTCGGGACCTCGGTCCCCTGCCCCCGGCAGGCCTGCAGGATCGTCGTCCCGGCGGCGACGGTGACCGTCCGGTCGTCGATCGTCAGCGTCACGTCGGCGCTCACGAGAACAGCCCGAACCGTTCGATCGCCGACTGGATGGCGTTCGGCGCCGTCTGGCCGAGGCCGCAGATGCTGGCGTCGCGCATCACGGCCGCCAGGTCGTTGAACACGGCCAGATCGTCGACGCCCCCGGTGCCGCCGGCGAGGCGAGCGACCGCTTCCACCTGGCGCACCGTGCCGACCCGGCAGGGCACGCACTGCCCGCACGACTCGTCACGGAAGAACGCGGCGATCCGCTGGACCTGGTCGACGAGGTCGACGGAGTCGTCGAGGACCAGCACCACGCCGGAGCCGAGCGTGGCGCCCCGCTCTCGGGCGCCCTCCATCGTCAGCGGCAGGTCCAGCGCGTCGGGACCGACGAACGTGCCGGCGGCGCCGCCGAGCAGGATCGCCTGCAGCTCGGAACCGGCGCGCAGACCACCGGCCAGCTCGATCAGCTCGCCCAGCGTGACGCCGAACTCGACCTCGTACACGCCCGGTCGCTCGACCGCCCCGGAGACGCAGAACAGCTTGGTGCCCGTCGACCCCTCGGTCCCCCGGGCGGCGAACGCGGCGCCACCGTCGCGAAGGATCGGCAGCACGTTGACCATCGTCTCCACGTTGTTGACGACGGTCGGCAGGCCGAACAACCCCACCTCCACCGGGAACGGTGGCTTGTTGCGCGGCTCGCCCCGGTACCCCTCGATCGAGTTGAAGATCGCCGTCTCCTCGCCGCAGATGTACGCCCCGCCGCCGCGCACGATCGTGACGTCGAAGGCGAAGCCGGCGCCCATGACGTCGTCGCCGAGGAACCCTCGATGGCGGGCCTGGCGGATCGCCGTCTCCAGCGCGACGTGGCAGCGCGGGTACTCACCGCGCAGGTACAGCCACCCGTGGGCGCACCCGGTGGCGAAGGCGGCGACGGTCATCGCCTCGATCACGGCGAACGGGTCGCCCTCCATCAGCACCCGGTCCTTGAACGTCCCGGGCTCCGACTCGTCGGCGTTGCACACGAGGTGGTGCGGCTGGGCCGGTTGGTGGGCGACGGCATCCCACTTGCGGCCGGTCGGGAACGCCGCGCCACCGCGGCCGACCAGCCGCGCCTCGGTGACCTCGCGGATCACCTCGGCGGGGCCGATCTCGATCGCCCGGCGCAGCGCCTCGTAGCCACCCGCCGCCCGGTAGTCGTCGATGCTGGCCGGATCGACGTGACCGATCCGCCCGAGCAGGTCGATCGCCGCCCCGACGGACGCGTCGGCCGGCGACTCCGGGGCCGGCCAGGCCCCGGCCACCAGCTCGGCGACGTCGGCCGCCGTGGCCGGAGCGGCGACGGCCCGCCGGGCCGGGTCGCCGGCCTCGATGACCAGCACCGCCGGCGCCCGCTCGCACACGCCAATACAGGGGGACGGGTGGGCGCCCACCGGCAGGTCGGCGTCGAGCAGGCCGCCGGCGGCCCGGCAGGCCAGGTCGACGCACACGTGCACCTGGCGGGCCGGCCGCTCGACGGGCGAGAACAGCGCGTAGAACGTGGCCACGCCGTAGATGTCCGCCGGCGCCACGTCCAACCGGGCGGCGACGTGGTTGATCGCCCCCCGGCTGATCCACCCGACGCGATCGTTCACGGCATGGAGCGCGGCGAGCAGCTGCGGGCGGGACGCGCCCACGGTGGCGAGGACCGCATCGACCGCTGACCGCTCCTCGTCGCTCGGTCGAGCGCTGGCGATCTTCAGGTCCACGCGAGCAGTTTGTCGACCCGGATCGCCGTGGCCTTGAACTCGGCGGTCCCCGACTTCGGGTCGGTGGCCTCGATCGTCAGCACGTTCGTGTCGACCTCGTCCGGGAAGTGCATCGTCATGAACGCCAACCCGGGACGCAGGCCCGGGTCGACACGTGCCGGCACCTCCAGCTGACCTCGACGCGACGACACCCGCACCACCTCACCCTCGGCGACCTCGAGCAGCTCGGCGTCCTGCGGCGACAGGTCGATCGTCTCGCCCCGCCGGTTCGGGCTGCGGTACCCCGCCGACTGCACCCCGGTGTTGTACGAGTCGAGGTGGCGGCCGGTGGTCAACCGCAGCGGGAACTCGTCGTCGAGCTTGTCGACCGGCGGATCGTCGATCACGACGCTGAACGGGGCGGGTCGACCGCGCTCGGCCGGGTCCTCGGCCCACAATCGGCCGTGCAACCAGGTCGGTTCCAGCCGGTCCTCGTGGAAGCACGGCCACTGGATGCCGCCGAGCTCGCCCAGCCGGGCGTAGGACATGCCGGCGTGCATCGGCGACAGCGAGCGCAGCTCGTCCCAGACCCGCTCGGACCGATGGTCGGCCGGGCCGTAGTCCCAGTCGTGGCCGAGGCAGCCGGCCAGATCGATCAGGATCTGCACGTCGTCGTGCGCGTCGCCCGGCGGGTCGAGCGCCTTGCGGACCAGCTGCACACGACGCTCGGAGTTGGTGACCGTGCCGTTGCTCTCGCACCACGACGCCGAGCCCGGCAGCACGACGTCGGCCAGCTGCGCCGTCTTGGTCAGGAAGATGTCCTGCACCACGAGGTGGTCGAGGCCGCGCAGCAGCGCGATGGCGTGCGTGCCGTCGGCCTCGGACTGGGCCGGGTTCTCACCGATCACGTACAGCGCCCGCAGGTCGCGGCGAGCCATCGCAGCGAACATCTGGGTGAGGTGCCAGCCGGTGCGGGCGGGGACCTCGACGCCCCACGCCGACTCGAACTTGCGCCGGGCCGCGTCGTCCTCGACGTCCTGGAAGCCGGGCAGCCTGTTGGGCAGCGCACCCATGTCCCCGCCACCCTGCACGTTGTTCTGCCCGCGCAACGGGTTGAGCCCGGCGCCGTGGCGGCCCACGTGGCCGCCGAGCAGGGCGAGGTTGATCAACGCCAGCACGTTGTCGACGCCGTTGTGGTGCTCGGTGATGCCGAGTGTCCAGCAGATCTGGGCCCGATCGGCGCGGCCCAGCGCATGGGCCAGCTGGCGGATGTCGTCGACGGCGACGCCAGTGACCTCGGCGCCGCGTTCGAGGGTCCAGTCCTCGACCGAGGCGGCGTACTCGTCGAAGCCGGTCGTGGCCCGCTCGATGAACGTGGCGTCGGCCAGCCCGGCGTGGATGATCTCCCTGGCGATGGTGTTCGACAGTGCGACGTCCGTGCCCACGTGCAGACCGAGCCAGACGTCGGCGAACTGGGCCGTGCTGCTGCGGCGCGGGTCGATGACGAACAGCCGGGCGCCGTTGCGCACGCCGGCCAGCACGTGGTGGAAGAAGATCGGGTGGGCGTCACGGGCGTTCGAGCCCCACATCACGATGACGTCGGTGTCCTCGATCTCGGCGTACGACGACGTGCCGCCGCCGGCTCCGAACACGGTGGCCAGACCGACCACGGAGGGAGCGTGTCAAGTGCGGTTGCACGAGTCGATGTTGTTGCTGCCGATCACCGCCCGAGCGAACTTCTGGGCGATGTAGTTCATCTCGTTCGTCGACTTCGAGCAGGAGAAGAACCCGACGGCCGATGGACCGGCTTCGTCGCGCGCCGTGCGGAACCCGTCGGCGGCACGCGCCAGTGCTTCGTCCCAGGAGGCCGGCCGCAGCTCACCCGCCTCCCGCACCAGCGGCGTTGTCAGCCGCTCGTTCGGGGCGTACCGATGGGCCATCGCCGCCGAGTGTACGAGGCGCGCTGATACCTTCCCGGGGCGTGCGTTCCCGGGCGATCATGGTCGCCGTCGCCGTTGACGCAGTGGCCGTGGTGCTGTTCGTGAGCCTCGGGCGGCGCAGCCACGACAGCGGCAGCGGGGTGGTGTCGGTGCTCGGCACGGCCGCTCCGTTCCTGGTCGCCCTCGGCGTGGCGTGGATCGTCGTGGTGGCCGGGCGGATGGCGCCGCTCTCGGCGATGACCGGGGTGGTCCTCTGGGCCATCACGGTGGCCGGCGGACTGCTGCTGCGGCGCACCGTGTGGGACCGCAGCACGGCGACGGCGTTCATCGTGGTCGCCGCCGTCGCGCTCGGCATCCTGCTCGTCGGCTGGCGGGCCCTGCTCACGTTCGCACGTGGTGCGGACGAGGTACGCTCTCCGTCGCCGCCGTCCGAGGCGGGCCGCTAGACGGAGGAACTGTCATCAACCTGTACGTGGGCAACCTGCCCTTCTCGACCACGTCCGACGAGCTTGCCACCATGTTCGGTCGCGTCGGCATCGTCACCTCCGCCCAGGTCATCACCGACCGCGAGACCGGCCGCTCCCGCGGCTTCGGTTTCGTCGAGATGAGCGATGAGGACGCCCGCAAGGCGATCGACGAGCTGACGGGCCAGAACCTCGGTGGCCGCTCGATCACCGTCAACGAAGCCCGCCCCCGCGCCCCCCGTGGTGGCGGCGGCGGCGACCGTCGCTACTGACGCTTTCGTCCGGATTCTGGTTACCGGTGTAACCAAAATCCGGACGTAAACAAAACGCTTCCCCTTTCCGGCGGACGCCGCGCCCAGGGAGGGTATGGACGCTGTCATCGCTCGCCTCACCAATGCGCAGTTCGGGGTGGTCTCCCAGGACCAGCTCGCCAACCACGGCGTGTCACGCTCGACGGTGCGCACCCATCGGCGTCACGGCGTACTGATCATCGCTGCACCGCGAGTGCTGGCCGTCGCCGGCGCACCACCATCCTGGGAGCGCAGCCTCATGACAGGCCTGCTCAGCCTCGGTCCCGAGTCGTGGGTCAGCCATGATGCTGCGGCCCGGCTGCACGAGCTCGACCGTTCGGTCGACGGCGCCGTGGAGTTCACGGTCCTGCGCCATCGGCGAGGCGTCGAGGCGCCGTTCCGCATCCACACGACGGACACGCTGCCGGAGATCGATCGCACCCAGGTCGGTCCGTTCCGCGTCGTGACGGCGACGCGAACGATCATCGATCTGGCTCGGCTGCGGGTCAGCCGGTACCGCTTGGAGGCGGCGATCGACAGCGCGGTCCGCAGCGGTGCCACCTCACCGCTCGTGCTCTGCGAGCGCATCGAGCGCGCTGCGCTCATCGGGTCAATGGGGCGTTCGCCTCCTCGACCACCTCCTGGTGGACAGCGGCGGTCACACGATGCTCGAGCGACGCTTCCTCGAGCTCGTCCGTTTGGCCGGTCTGCCGCGCCCGACCCCGCAAGTGATCCATCGTCGAGACGGCCGGGCCATCGCCCGCGTCGACTTCTACTTCGAGCCGTACGCCGTGGTGGTGGAGGTCTCCGGGCGGAAGGGTCACAGCTCCCCCGCCGAACGCGCTCGCGACGCGCAGCGCCGCAACGAGCTGCAGGATCTCGGGCAGGCGGTGTTCGAGTACACCTGGGAGGACGTGACAACGCGTGGCCCGATGGTCGCTCAGACCCTTACCGCTCGCCTCCACGCCGCCGGCTGGCGCCGCTGACCCCGTTTACGTCCGGATTTTGGTTACCGGGGTAACCAAAATCCGGACGTAAACGGAATGCTCAGACGTTGGTGATGGCGCCGGTCTCGGCGCCCTGCACCAACTTGGCGTACTTGCCCAGCACCCCGCTGGTGTAGCGCGACGCGTTCGGCGTCCAGCCGTCCTGGCGCCTCGCCAGCTCGGCGGCATCGACGAGCAGGTCGAGTGACTTGCTCGGCACGTCGATGCGGACCGTGTCGCCGTCGCGCACGAACGCGATCGGGCCACCGTCGACGGCCTCCGGCGCGACGTGGCCGATGCAGAACCCCCACGTCCCGCCCGAGAAGCGACCGTCGGTGATCAACGCGCAGTCGGCGCCGCGCCCAGCCCCCTTCAGTGCACCCGTCACGGCGAGCATCTCGCGCATGCCCGGGCCGCCCTTCGGGCCCTCGTAGCGGATCACCAGCACGTCGCCGGGTCGGATCCGGCCACCGAGGATCTCGGTCATCGCCGCCTCCTCGCCGTCGAACACCCGCGCCGGCCCCTCGAACTGCAGCTGGTCCTCGTTCAGCCCCGCCACCTTGACCACCGAGCCCCGTGGCGCCAGCGAGCCGGTCAGGATGTTGATGCCGCCTTCGGGGTGGATCGGGGCATCGAGCTGGTGGACGACGACGCCGTCCGGCGCCGGCGGGTCCAGCTCGGCGAGGTTCTCGGCCATCGTCCGCCCGGTCACCGTCAGGACGTCACCGTGCAGCAGCCCCGCCTCCAGCAGCTCGCGCAGGACCACCGGCACCCCGCCGACGGCGTCCAGATCGACCATGTGGAACTTCCCGCCCGGGCGCATGTCGGCGATGTGCGGAACACGGGCGGCGACGCGGTTGAAGTCGTCGAGGTCCAGCTCGACCCCCGCCTCGTTGGCGATGGCCAGCAGGTGCAGGACAGCGTTGGTCGACCCGCCGAGCGCCGACGTGATGGCGATGGCGTTCTCGAACGCCGGCTTGGTCATGATCATGCGCGGCGTGATGCCGAGCTCGATCATCCGCACGACCGCCGCCCCCGCCGCCTCGGCGTCGGGGTGGCGCCGCGGGTCGATGGCGGACGGCGACGCCGAGCCCGGGAGGCTCATGCCGATGGCCTCGCCGATCGAGCTCATCGTGTTCGCCGTGAACATCCCGGGGCAGGCACCCTCCCCCGGGCACGCCACGCGCTCCATCTCCCCCAGCTCGGCCTCGGTCATCGTGCCGGCGGCGACGGCGCCGATCGCCTCGAACATCGTCGTGACGTCGATCGCCCGGCCGTTGTGCTGCCCGGGCAGGATCGAGCCGTTGTAGACGAGGATGCTGGCCAGGTCGAGGCGGGCCGACGCCATCAGCATCGCCGGCATGCTCTTGTCGCAGCCGGCCATGCCGACGAACCCGTCCAGGCGCTCGGCGAAGACGACCGCTTCGACCGAGTCGCAGCTCAGCTCCCGGCTGACCAGCGAGGCGTGCATCCCCTCGTGGCCCATGGAGATCCCGTCGGAGACGGTGATCGTGCCGAACTCCATGGCCACCCCGCCGGCGGTGCGGATCCCCCGGCGCACGTCCTCGGCCAGGGCGCGCAGCGTCATGTTGCACGGCGTGATCTCGTTCCACGAGTTGGCGATGCCGATCTGCGGTTTCGTGAGGTCCTCGTCGGTCAACCCGATCGCCCGCAGCATCGCCCGTGACGCCGCCTTCTGGATCCCGTCGGTCACCTCGCGCGAGCGCGGCTTGACGTCGACGGGCTGATCCGTGGTCATCCCCGCAAGCTACTCACCGAGTTCTCACCGGTCTCCCGGTGTCGTCTGACCCCCCGCCGCCAGCCTCGGCCCCGTGTTCGACCCCCCCACACCGATCACACGCCCTGGCACTCCCCACCCCCGAGTGCAAGGGCCTCCTTCGGCGTCTGCCGGCGGACCCAGGCCGTCGGTACCACCCACCGCACCGATGGCCTCGGGCGGCGTAGCGCCTCGCGCCCACAGCGCGAGGCGCGGCCGCCGCGGTGCCATCGCGGCTGGTGCGCTGGTGACGGTGTGCATCGCCGCAGGCGGGCTGGCCGGTTACGTGGCGGGCGCGCGGGTGACGGAGACCGTTGGTGCGGGGGCGGACGCCGCACCGGCGGCCGCCGATCCGGGGGCCGTCGTCGACGTCGGCGGACGGCCGCTGATCGACGTGGCGGCGGTCGTCAGCAAGGTGCAGCCGTCGACGGTGGCCATCACCTCGACCGTCGTCCAGCAGCAAGGGCCGTTCCAGGTCGAGGGCGAGGGCGCCGGCACGGGGATCATCCTCGACGCCGACGGTCACATCCTCACCAACGCCCACGTCGTCGCCGGGGCGTCGTCGGTCACCGTGAACATCGACGGCGAGGCGCGTACGGCCGAGGTCCTGGGCGGCGACACCGCCCAGGACGTCGCCGTGCTGCGGCTCGACGACCCGAGCGGGATCGTGCCGGCCACGTTGGCCAGCGCCGACGTCGCCGTCGGTGACCAGGTCATCGCCATCGGCAACGCGCTCGCCCTGGAGGGCACCCCGACCGTCACGCAAGGCATCATCTCGGCGCTCGACCGCAGCATCGACACCCAGAACGGCCAGCTCACCGGCCTGATCCAGACCGACGCGGCGATCAGCTCCGGCAACTCCGGCGGGCCGCTGGTCAACGCCGACGGCGAGGTCGTCGGCGTCAACACGGCCGTCGCCCGCAGCGGCGGCAGCGTGGCGGCGTCGAACATCGGCTTCGTCATCCCCATCGACCAGGCCATGTCCATCGCCCAGCAGGTGATCGCCCAGACCTGACGCCGTCACTGCGTTCCCCGGCCACGCAGGCCGGGCTGGCCGCTCGCTCGCTGGCGCTCGCTCGCTCGCATCTGTGACATGGTGCACCTATGGCCACACACGATCTCGTCGTCCGCGCCGGCCGGATGGTGGACGGCACCGGGGTGCCGGCCCGCACGGCCGACATCGCAATCGACGACGGCGTCATCACCGAGGTGGGCCGGGTCGGAGGTCGCGGCCGGCGGGAGATCGACGCCGATGGCGCGCTGGTGACGCCCGGCTTCGTCGACATCCACACCCACTACGACGGGCAGGCGACCTGGGACGACCAACTCGCCCCGTCGAGCTGGCACGGCGTCACGACCGTCGTGATGGGCAACTGCGGCGTCGGGTTCGCACCCGTGCGGCCGGCCGACCACGAGCGCCTGATCGAGCTGATGGAGGGCGTCGAGGACATCCCCGGCGCGGCGCTGCACGAGGGCTTGGCGTGGACCTGGCAGTCGTTCCCCGAGTACCTCGACGACCTCGCCCAGCGGCCTCGCGACCTCGACCTCGGCGCCCAGGTGCCGCACGGCGCGGTCCGCCTGCACGTGATGGGCGAGCGCGGCGCCAACCGTGAACCGGCGACCCCCGACGACATCGCGGCGATGGCCGAACTGGCCAAGGAGGGCGTGGCCGCCGGCGCGCTCGGCTTCACCACCTCGCGGACGATGAACCACCGCAGCAGCCGCGGCGAGCTGACCCCGACGCTGACCGCCGAGGCCGACGAGCTGATCGGCATCGCCGAGGCGCTGGGCTCGATCGGCCAGGGCGTGCTGCAGGTGGTCAGCGATTTCGCCGACCTCGACCACGAGTTCGACCTGCTGCGGACGATGGCCGAGCGTTCTGGCCGGCCGATCTCGATCTCGGTCGTGCAGAGCCCATTCGCACCGGACTCCTGGCGCACGCTGCTCGACCGGATGGCCGGCGCCACCGCCGAGGGTGTCACGATGCGCGGCCAGGTCGGCGCCCGGGCCGTCGGACTGCTCCTCGGCTTCGAGGCCACGTTGAACCCGTTCATGCTGGCGCCGGAGTGGGCGCCGCTGCGCGACCTGCCGGCGCCGGCCCGGGCGGCGCAGCTGCGCCGGCCGGAGGTGCGCCGGGCGCTGCTCGACCACATGCGAGTCGACCGCGACGTGTCGATGATCGGCGGGCGGCTGATCGCCAAGTTCGACCTGATGTTCCCGCTCGGCGACCCGCCCGACTACGAGCCCGACCCGGCGACGTCGGTCGCCGCCCGGGCGGCGCGGGAGGGGCGACCGGCGGCGGAGGTGGCCTACGACCTGCTGCTCGACGACGACGGCCGCGCCCTGCTCTACCTGCCCACCCTGAACTGGGTCGACGGATCGCTGGCCGCAGTCGGCGAGCAGCTCGCCCACCCGGCGTCGGTCGCCGGCCTGTCCGACGGGGGCGCCCATGTCGGCACGATCTGTGACGTCAGCTTCCCGACCACGCTGCTGCAGTGGTGGGGGCGCGACCGCCCGACCGGCCGGCTGCCCATCGAACAGCTCGTGCACAAGCAGACCCAGGCCACCGCCCAGACGGTGGGGCTGCTCGACCGAGGGGTGTTGGCGCTCGGCCATCGCGGCGACGTCAACGTGATCGACTTCGACCGCCTCGGCCTGCACCGGCCCGAGATCCACCACGACCTCCCCGCCGGGGGCCGCCGGCTGTTGCAGCGGGCCGAGGGCTACCTGAACACGTTCGTGGCCGGCACCGAGATCCGCGCCGACGGACAGTCGACCGGCGCCACGCCTGGCCGCCTCATCCGGGGCGCCCAGCCCGCACCGATTCCCTGACCGCGACGGGTGCACCCGTCGCACGATGCGAGCGAGCGCCAGCGGGCGAGCGCCAGCTGCAGGTGGTGTGGCCGAGGAACGCCTCTACGGCTGGAGCGACACGTCGCCGAGCGCCCGGGCGGCGAGCTCGCGGCGGTTGGCGACCCCCAGCTTGCGGAAGATCGATGTCAGGTGGGCCTCCACGGTGCGCGGGCTGATGAACAGCCGGGCCGCCAGATCGCGGTTGGACAGCCCACCGACGACGAGGCGAGCGACCTGCAGCTCGTGGGCCGTGAGCAGCCCGCTGGTCCGGTCGTCGTCGTCCACCACGCCCCCGGCGGCGCGCAGTTCCACGGTCGCCCGTTCGGCGAAGATCGTGGCGCCGCAGCTGCGCAGCTGCTCGACGGCCCGCTCGAGTCGAGCGCGCGCTTCTGACCGGCGCCGAGCTCGGCGCAGCCGCTCGCCCCAGACCAGGTCGACGCGGCCGCGAGTGAACGCGTTGCCGAAGCGCTCGGCGTCGGCGGCGGCCTCGGCGAAGCGGGCGAACGCCTCGTCGTCGTCGTCGGCGAGCATCGCCCGGGTCCGGTTGATGCCGTGGATCACCAGGGTGTTGGTGCCGACGGCGGCCTCCAGCTCGGCCAGCACGCCGAGTGCGTCCTGGCGCCGTCCGGCCCGCAGCAGGGTCTCGATCCACTCCGTCTCCCAGCGCACCAACCCGACCCCGATCGGTGACAGCTCGACGATCTGGCGGTACCGGGCGTCGGCGTCGGCGTACCTCCCCGTGTTGTAGGCGAGGTACGCCTCGCCGATGGGCCCGACCGCTCGGCGTTCCGGTTCGGGGACGTCCTCGAGCAGCGCGGCCGCCCGCTGGCTCATCTCCGCATCGCCGATCACCGCTGCCGCCAGGGACAGCGTGCAGGCCGCTAGCGAGGCCAGCTCCGGCGTCCCGTTCGCCTCGGCGAGCGCGATGGCCTCGTCGGCGGCGTGCACGCAGGCGGGAAAGGAGCGGCCGTAGCGAGCCAGGCTCTCTGACCCCAGCACGCTGATCAACGGTCGGACCGCGCCCCGTGTCCGCAGGTCCGTCTCGAGCTCGGCGAGCAGGCGATCGGACTCGTCGGAGCGGCGCAGGAAGCCGAGCGTCGGCGCCACCAGCTCGGCCAGGAACATGGCATCACCCGGCGACCGATCGGGCCCGATCATGTCGTGGTAGCGCTCCAGGCGCTCGACGCCGTCGAGCTGCCCGAGCGAGAGTTGCAGGGCACCGAGCATGACGTCGATGCGGCGGGCTCGCTCGTCGTCGACGCGTTCACGGAGCAACACCGCCTCGTCCACGGCGCTGGCGATGTCGGCCAGCGCGCCGGATCGGATGTACGCGGCGAGCGCCTCGACGAGCAGGTCCAGGGCCAGGCTCGGCACCTCACCGGCGACCTCGTCCGCCGACTTGCGCAGGCTCGCCGCCGCCTCGGCGATGCCCCCACTCGACGGCGGGAGCCGGCACCTCAGCTGACGTCGTCGGGTCCGCTCGACCAGGCTGTCGGCAGCCGGATCGGCGTCCACGATCGCGTCGGACTGATCGAGTAGCCGTCCGGCGGCCCCGGTCATCCCGGCGTCGACCAGGGCGGACGCGGCGAGTCGCAGGCGACGCACCCGGTCCGCCGGTCGCGGCGACAGCCGGCTGGCCAGCTCCCATGACCGTGCCGCCGTGGTCGGTGCGCCGCGCTGCGCCGTCAGCTCGGCCGCCTCGTCGAGTGCCGCGGCGACCCCCTCGTCCGGTCCGACGGCGGCCCGGGCGAGGTGCCAGGCGCGCAACGCCGAGCGCTCGGGCACGGTGTCGGCGAGGGCGCGGTGGGCAGCGCGCCGGTCGGCACGCGGTGCGTCGTGGTAGGCGGCCGAGCGCATCAGCGGGTGCCGGAACGTGACGCGATCGCGATGCAACATGACGACCCCGTGGTCCTCGGCCACCTCCAGGTCGGCGAGGTCGAGCGATCTCGCTCCCAGCGCCCGCACCACGTGATCGAGGTCGCCCCCTGGGTCGGCGGCGGCGACGACCAGCGCGGCGCGGCACCGGTGGTCGAGCCGGGCCAGCAGCGCGTCGACGACGCGCTGCCCGGATGGCCCGATCGGGAGCGGGTCCGGGAGGTCGCTTCGACCGGCCCGCTGGTCGTCGTCGAGCAGGTGGGCGGCCTCGACCAGCACCAGCGGGACGCCGCCGGAGCCGGCGATCAGCGTCCGGCGGACGTCGGCGCTCGTGACGCCGATGTCGACGAGGATCTCGTGGGCGATGTCGTCGCCGACCGCGTCGAGCAGGAGCGCCGGTCCGGTGTCCGTCGAGTCGTCCGTGCCGGCGCGGCGGGCGGAGACGATGGCGATGCGTTCGAACTGCAGGCGGCGGGCCAGGAACGCGAGGGCTCGACGAGTCGGCAGATCGACCCATGGCAGGTCGTCGACGAAGATCACGACGGTCCCGACCTCGGCCGCCTCGATCAGCAGGTCGCGAGTCGCCAGGGCGACGGCGAAGGGTTCGACGGGTGTGGGGGTGCGCACCATGGCCAGCGCTCCCTCCAGCGCCTCTCGACGCGCCGGTGCGAGCTGATCGAGACCGCCGAGCATGCCGTCGAGCAGCGCGGCCAGGCACGACCATGGCAGTTCCAGCTCGGCTTCGACCCCGCGCAGGTGCACGACCCGGGCGTTCGGGTTGCCACCGAGCACGGCCACGGCGCGATCGATCAGCGCCGTCTTGCCGATGCCCGGCTCGCCGACGAGGGTCAGGCCACCGCCGGCGCCGAGCTCGGCGCGTTCGACCAGGTCCTGGATCGCCGCCAGCGCGTCGTCACGACCGGCGAGGGACGGGGTTCGCGAGCGGTTCGTGGACATCGATGGACGACTGCACGGGGTCTCCCCGATGCGGCTCGGGGCCAGTCAGCGCAGAGTACCGGTGGCGGACCAACGGGAGGGAGCAGGACGAGAGCATGGGTGCTGGAGCCCGACTGGCGGAGGAGCGGGGTCGATGGGCAGCCGACTGGCTGATGGTCGACCTCGAGCAAGAGGCCGAGCAGCTGCTCGGCCTCCTCGAGCGGTCCGAGGAGCTTCGGGTCGCGGTCCCCAGCACCTGCAGCAACGATGCGCTCGGGCCAGGACTGGTGCTGGTCGGTGTCACCGATCGGCGCATCCTGGTCGTCAGCAGGACGAGCACGGTGGAGCTCGAGTTGGACGTGATGGCCAGCGATCGGATCGCTGGCGTCATGGGTCGTGCGGGAGCCGTGCAACCGGTGTCGCTGAGCGGCGGACTCAGCGGCGCCGGTTGCGCAACAACGCCGTGACGGCGGCGCCGTCGGCCTGACCCTTCGACGCCTTCATCACCGCGCCGACCAGGGCGCCCATCGCCTTGTCCTCGCCGTCGCAGTACTTCTGCCATGCCGCGGGGTTGGCGGCGACCGCCTCGTCGACCATCACCTCCAGCGCATCGGCCGCCATCGCCTTGAAGCCCTTGGCCTCGGCGATGGCCGCCGGGTCGCCGCCGCCCGACGCCACCAGGTCGGCCAGCACCTGCTTGGCCTGCGTCGCCGTGAGCTGGCCGCCGACCTCGAGGAGCGTCAGCGCGGCGAGGTCGGCCGCCGGGACCGCGGGCTCGGCGCCCTGGCCGGCGAAGGCCTCCTTGACGTGGATCACGGCTCGCCCGACGTCGCCACCGGCGGAGCCGACGGCCAGCACGTAGTCGTCCTGGCCGCGCTCCACGACGACCGTGACGGCTTCGCTGGTCGGTGCCGTGCCCGTCGCCTCGGCCAGCCCCTGCCGCCGGGCGCCCGGCAGCGCGGGCAACGCCGCCCGAACGCGCTCGACCCACCCGGGGTCCGGCACGACCGGGACGAGGTCGGGTTCGAGGAAGTACCGGTAGTCGTCGGCGTCCTCCTTGGTGCGCAGCGTGTGCGTGCGGCCGTCGCCTTCGTCCCAATGCCTCGTCTCCTGGCGCACCGTCTCGCCCGCCTCGAGCAGGTCGATCTGGCGGTGCGCCTCGTAGTCGATGGCCCGGCCGACCGAGCGGACGGAGTTGAGGTTCTTGATCTCGCAGCGGGTCCCGAACGGCTCGCCCGGTCGACGCACGCTGACGTTGGCGTCGACGCGCATCGAGCCCTCCTCCATCTTGGCGTCGGAGGCGCCGATGGCGACCAGGATCGCCCGCAGCTCGGCGACGTACTGGCGGGCGTGCTCGGACGAGCGCAGGTCCGGTCTCCCGACGATCTCGACCAGCGGAACGCCGGCCCGGTTGAAGTCGATCAGCGACGACTCGCTGCCGTGGATCCGCCCACCGCTGCCGCCGAGGTGGGTGGACTTGCCCGTGTCCTCTTCGAGGTGGGCCCGCTCGATGCCGATGCGCGTGCCGTCGGGGAGGTCGAGCCAGCCGTCGACGTTGAGCGGCACGTCGTACTGGCTGATCTGGTACGCCTTCGGCATGTCCGGGTAGAAGTAGTTCTTCCGGTGGAACGTGCACGGCTGGATGCGGCAGTTGAGGGCCAGCCCGATGCGCATCGCCAGCTCAACGGCCTGGCGGTTGAGCACCGGCAGCGCCCCCGGCAGCCCGAGCGTCACCGGGTCGATGTTGGTGTTCGGCTCGTCACCGAACCGGTTCGGTGACGACGAGAACAGCTTCGTCGCCGTTGCCAGCTCGGCGTGCACCTCCAACCCGATGACCGTCTCCCACCCGTTTACGTCCGGATTCTGGTTACCCGGGTAACCAGAATCCGGACGTAAACGGTGGGCAGGCTCGGCGGTGGTCATGGCGCGGCATTCTCCAGGGACTGGGCGACGCGGAACATCAGCGGTTCGGCCAGCGTGGGCGCCAGCACCTGCACGCCGACGGGCAGGCCACCGGCGCCGGCACCGAACGGCACGCTGATGGCCGGGTCGCCGGACAGGTTGGACGGGATCGTGTACGTGTCGCAGAGGTACATGGCCAGCGGGTTCTCGGTCTTGTCCCCGAGCGGGAAGGCGACCGTCGGCGAGGTCGGCGTCAACAGCACGTCGGCGTGCTGGTAGGCGCGGGCGAAGTCATCGGCGATCAGCCGGCGGACCTTCAGCGCCTTGCCGTAGTAGGCGTCGTAGTACCCGGCGGACAGGGCATACGTGCCGAGCATGATGCGCCGCTTGACCTCGTCGCCGAAACCCGCCTCGCGCGTCGCCATGTACATGGCGTTGGTGTCGGCGGCAGCCACGCGCAGCCCGTAGCGGACACCGTCGTAGCGGGCGAGGTTGCTCGACGCCTCGGCCGGGGCGATGAGGTAGTACGCCGTGAGCCCGTAGGTGAACGCCGGCACCTCGACGTCGACGACCTTGGCGCCGGCATCGGTCAACGCGTCGAACGCCGCCTCCACCCGCTCCAGGACATCGGCGTCCGCGCCCTCGGGCAGGTCGGTGATCCGCCCGACCCTGACGCCTTCGACGCCGTCGAGCAGTGAGGCCGAGATGGCCGGCGGCGGGCGCGGGATCGAGGTCGAGTCGTTGGGGTCGTGGCCACCGATGACCTCGGTCACCAGCGCGGCGTCGGCGACGGTCGTGGTGAACGGGCCGATCTGGTCGAGGCTGCTGGCGAAGGCGACGAGCCCGTAGCGACTGACGACGCCGTAGGTCGGCTTCACGCCGACGACACCGCACAGCGCCGCCGGCTGGCGGATCGAGCCGCCGGTGTCGCTGCCCAGCGCAACGGCGGCGAACCCGGCGGCGACCGCCGCCGCGCTGCCCCCGCTCGACCCGCCTGGTACCCGGCTCGGGTCGTGCGGGTTGCGGGTCGGGCCGAACGCCGAGTTCTCCGTGCTCGACCCCATCGCGAACTCGTCGAGGTTGGTCTTGCCGACCAGCACGGCACCGGCGTCGCGCAGCCGCTCGACGACGGTGGCGTCGTACGGCGGGCGCCATCCCTCGAGGATCCGCGACGAGCACGTCGTCGGGATCCCACGTGTGACCATGTTGTCCTTGAGCGCCACCGGCACCCCGGCCAGCCGGCCCGGGTCCCCACCGGCGGCCACGGTGGCGTCGACGGCATCGGCGGCGGCCCGCGCCTCGTCGGCGAGCACCACGTTGAAGGCGTGCAGCTCGCCGTCTCGGCGGTCGATGGCGGCGAGGTGCTCGTCGAGCACGCCACCAGCGGTGCGCCGACCAGCCCGCACGTCGGCGGCGATCTCGCTGACGGTCATGTCGTGAGCCCGATGATCGGCGGCACCCTGAAGCGCCCGTCGACGGCCTCGGGAGCCGCAGCGAGGACCTCGTCGCGGTCGAGGCACGGCCGCTCCTCGTCCTCGCGCAGCACGTTGACCAAGGGGTAGGGCTGGGTCATCGGCTCCACGGCGCCGAGCTGCAGGCCGTCGATGTCGGCGAAGTGGTCGAGCATGGCGCCGAGCTGCGCCGTCGTGCGCTCGATCTCCTCGCTCGTCAGGCCGAGCCGAGCCAGCCGGGCGACGTGCACGACGTCGGCGGTGGAGATGCGTTCGGACATCGGATCGAGCCTAGGGAGCCAGGCGGTGCTGGAGGCGACGCAATTGGGTGGCTGGCCGATGCTGCGTGACGAGGTCGTCAGTGGGACGGGTCGTCAACAAATCGGGGTCTCCGCAGTTTGCCCGCCATCTGGGCGCGGACGTTCTCAATCGCCGTTCTGGGCGCGCACGTTCTCGGAAACGAGAACGTCCGCGCCCAGATGGCGATGGTCGTCGACGGGTCACCGGCGTCGGCGCCCACCCGCCGCATGAAGTGCCCGCTCGCTCGCGCGCCTCGTGGCCTCGCTAGAACCCGGACATTCCGTGGGGGGCCGGGTGGGCGGTGAGCAGGGCATCGGCACGGCGCAGCGCTTCCGGCGTCCGGGCGCTCAGGCGGCGGCGGGCGGCGAGCTCGGTCGGTGCGACACCCATCAGCAACGGCCCGAGCGCGGACGGATCGGCGACGAGGTCCGGGCGGCGGCGGACCCGCCGGCACCCACCGCCGCCGATGGCCCACCGAGTGCCCTCGGCTTCGATCACGACCTCGTCGTCGGTCCAGTACTGGCGAGCGGCGAAGCACGCCGGCACGTCGCGCAAGTGGCACCACACGAAGTCGTTCAGCTCGACCGTGCGCAGCGCCCGCGGATCGTCGAGGAGGTGCGGCAGCGGATCGTCGAGCGCCAGCACCCGCGAGCGGATCGGGCCGACCAGGTCGACGGACAGCACCGCCTCCCACAGCGCGGCGTGGGCGGCGGGCGTCGCCGCGGCCAGATCGTGCAGTTCGAGCTCGTGGGCTGGGTGGCCGTCGTTCCACTTCGACGTGACCTTCCACGACGCGAACCCTTCGTCGTGCAGCACCCACGTGGCGTCGGCCGTGCGATCGCCGATCTGCGTCTCCAACCAGGTCACCGAGCGGGAGATCTCACCCGGTCGCAGCCGCCGGACCCGTTCCCACCTGGACGCCAACTCGGCCGGGAGCGCCGGATCGTCCCACTCGACGGCGCGCACGGCACCCGGCGGCGGCCGGAGCTCGGGACGGAGCTGGGCCCGCCGGCGGTCGAGCTTGGTGATCCGGCGCATCGTGGCGACGCCGTACCCGAACCGCTCGTAGATGCCGGCCTCACTGGCCGTCAGGGCGGCCAGCGGCTCGCCACGGTCGTCGATGTCGCGGTGGATCGCCTCCATCAGCCGGGTGAGGAGGCCCTGGCGGCGATGCGTCGTCGCCACGGCGACGAACGTGACCCCGCCCGTCGGCACAGCGCCGCCTCCGGGGACCGTCATCTCCAGCGTGAACGACCCAGCCATCCCGACGAGGCGTCGGCCATCGCGCTGACCGACTCGCTGACCGTCGACGGCGATGCGGAACCGGTCGAGCTCCATGAGCTGCTCCGTCCGCTGGCGGTTCTCAGGCTTCCACGGCTCGGCGAAGACCTGGCCGTCGAGCCGGAACATCGCGTCGAGGTCGTCCTCGACTGGGGTGTGCAGCTCGATCACGACTGCAGTATTAGCTTGGCCGCCAGATGGCCACCGTGACGTTTACCGGCGCCACGCGCACATACGGCGGTCTCGACCATCCGGCACTCGACCACCTCGACTTGGCCATCGGCGACGGCGAGTTCCTCGTGTTGGTCGGCCCGTCGGGCTGCGGCAAGTCCACGACGCTGCGCATGCTGGCCGGGCTGGAGCCCGTCGACGAGGGGTCGATCCACATCGGCGAGCGCGACGTCACCAGGGTGCCAGCCAAGGAGCGGGACATCGCCATGGTGTTCCAGTCGTACGCGCTCTACCCGCACATGACGGTTGCCGAGAACATCGGCTTCCACCTCAAGGTCAAGCGGGTGCCGCGCCGTGAGCGCGCCGAGCGGGTGCGCGAAGCGGCCAAGATCCTCGACCTCGAGGAGCTGCTCGAGCGCAAGCCGGCCAAGCTGTCGGGCGGCCAGCGCCAGCGAGTCGCCATGGGCCGGGCGATCGTCCGCCAGCCGCAGGTGTTCCTGATGGACGAGCCGCTGTCCAACCTCGACGCCAAGCTGCGCGTGCAGACCCGCACCCAGATCGCCGCGCTGCAGCGCCGGCTCGGCGTCACCACCGTCTACGTCACCCACGACCAGGTGGAGGCCATGACGATGGGCGATCGTGTCGCCGTGCTCGACCGCGGGGTGCTGCAACAGTGCGCCGCACCGCGCGACCTGTTCACGGCGCCGGTCAACGTGTTCGTGGCCGGTTTCATCGGCTCGCCGGCGATGAACCTGCTGGCCGCCAAGGTCGGCGACGACGGAGCCACGCACGGCAGCCTGACCGTCCCCCTGACGCCCGAGCAACGGCGGGCGTTGACCTCCGACGACGTCACGCTCGGGGTTCGTCCGGAGGACTGGCAGGTCTCCTCGGAATCGGGCCTGGACGTGACCGTCGCCGTCGTCGAGGAGCTCGGCTCCGAGTCGTTCCTCTACTGCACGGACGACTCGGCGGTGGCGGGCGGCGATTCGTTGCTTGCCCCCCAGGTGGTGGCTCGGGCCGAGGGTCTCAGCGCCAACGTGCCCGGCGACTGGATCAGCTTGATCCCGCGCAAGCTGCACGTGTTCGACACGGCCTCCGGCGCCCGGATCTGAGCGCTCAGTCAGTCGGATCGCGACGCGGCGCATCGCTGTGATCGGCCCACATCGCGTCATCGACCGGCGCACTGACGTCGCCGTCCTCGACGAGCTCGGCGTCCTCGATGTCGTCGTCGCGGCTGTCGACGCTGCGCTCGTCGTCCGTCGGCTCGTCGTCGTCGAGCAGCTCAGCCTCGTCGGGCTCGTCGGGCTCCTCGGCGAGCTCGTCCGACTCGGAGGGCGCGATCAGGATCTCCTTGGGCTTGTCGCGGGTGGCGATCAGGTACAGGGCGCCGCCGACGACGCAGGCCAGGGCGACCCACTGGTTCCAGCGCAGCCCACCCAGTTCGTCGGCCGGGTCGATCCGCAACCCCTCGACCCAGAACCGGATCACGCCGTAGCCGAACACGTACATTGCCAGCAAGCGACCGCCGGCCGGGTTGAAGCGCTTGTCGATCCACAGCAGGAGCCCGCACAGGGCGAGGTTGGAGAGCGACTCGTAGAGGAAGGTCGGGTGGAAGGTCGTTCCCGGCTCGTAGCCCGCCTCGATCGCCGTCTCGGGGCTGACCTCGAGCGCCCAGGGCAGGTCGGTCGGGCCGCCGAACAGCTCCTGGTTGAAGTAGTTGCCCCACCGGCCGATGGCCTGGGCCAGCGGGAGCGCCGGCGCGACGGCGTTGAGGCCGGGGCCGAGCGGGATCCCGCGCCGTACGTGGCCGACGTACGCGCCGACCAGGACGCCGGCCAGCATCCCTCCCGGGATCCCCAGGCCACCTTCCCAGATCCTGAAGATTCGGCCGAAGTCGTCCTCGAACAGCTGCCAGTCCGTGACGACGTGGTACAGCCGGGCGCCGATCACGCCGGCGACGACGCCCCAGATGGCGATGGCGTTGGCGTCGTCGCGGGTCCCGATGCCCTTCGCCTCGAGGCGCCGGCCGAACAGCCAGACGGCGGCGATGACGCCGAGGGCGATCATCAACCCGTACGCGTTGAGCGACAGCGGACCGATCGTCCAGGTGCCCGACGACGGGCTGGGGATGTCGGCGATCACGAGGCCGCGGTGACCTTGCGGGCGAACTCGACAGCGGCCACGAAGACGACGTCACGGTCGAAGTCCAGCGTCGCCACGTGGTAGCTGCGCTCCAGCCAGCGATGGTCCACCGGCCCGCCGTAGCTGGCGGCGAGACGGTCGCTCTGGGCCGGTTCGATCGTGTGGTCCTGACGGCTCGTGAACAGCAGCAACGGTTGGGTCAGCTCGCCGTAGCGGGTCGACAGCGGCGCCAGCCCGTCGTCGATCAGCGAGATCAGCGGGGCAACCGGGGTGTCGGCGTACCCGATCTCGTGGGCGTCGGGGTCGGCGATGTCGTTGCCGTCCCCCGGGATGGCGACCATCCCCTCGGCGGCGAACTCGTGGATCATGGCCTGCACATCAGCGGGCGGCGGCTCGGCGGCGGGGTTGATGCAGATCAACCCGACGATCTCCGGGTGCGCCAGCGCGCACCACAGAGCGAGCGAGCCGCCCATGCTCAGCCCGGCGACGACCACGCAGGACGAGCGCGCTGCCAGGTCCTGGTAGGCCTGCTCGACGGCGGCGCTCCAGTCGGCCCACGTGCGCGTGACCAGGTCGTCCTCGGTGGTGCCGTGCCCCGGAAGCCGCGGGAGCTCGACGTTCAGACCGCCGCCGGCCAGCGCCTCGGCCAGGCCGCGCACGGTGGCCGGGCTCCCAGTGAACCCGTGCAGGACCAAGGCGCCGGCGGCACCCGGCTCCGCCGCCCTGTGCGACCACGGCTCGGCGCCAGGGAGCACGGGCGGATCCATGGTTCCCGTTTCTACTCGCTGGAGGATCCCTAATCTCGGCGGCGATGCCGTCCCGCCGCCGCAGCCGCCAGGTGGAGACGGCGGCCGTCGCGGCCATCGGGCCCGTACTGGTCATCGCCCCCTTCTGCGTCCTGGCGCTGTTGGTGATCTGGTTGGCGGTGCGGGTGGTGTGGGACGTCCCGTTCTGGTGGTTCGCCGCCGGCTACGTCGGTGCCTCGGTGCTGCTGTTCCTGCGCCCGATCCAGGCACTCGTGCTGACGCCCCTGTTCGGGGCCCGCCGTCCGACGCCGGAGGAGGTCGAACGGATCTTCCCGCTGTGGCGCGCCCTCGCCCAGGCCAACGGGCTGCCCCCCGAGCGGTACCTGCTGCGGGTGCTGCCGAGTACCGAGCTCAACGCCTACGCCTGCGGTGGTCACCTCGTGGTGGTCACGTCGTTCGCCGTCGCCGAGCTGACGCGGCGGGAACTGGCCGGCGTGCTGGCCCACGAGCTGAGCCACCACCTCGGGATGCACACCGTGGCGCTGACCATCCGGCACTGGCTGTCGCTACCGGTGGTCCTGCTGGCGCGCATCGGGTTCTTCCTGCAGAACGTCGCGACCGCGGCGACCGAGGCGTTCGCCGCCGAGTCGCGCGGGTTCACGGCGTTCGGACGGGTCGTCGCCGCGGTGCTCAACGTGATGTCCCTGCCGTTCGTCGCCGCCCTGTACGCCTCCGACGTGCTGGGCAACCTGGTCGGGCACCGCTCGGAGCTGCAGGCCGACCGCCGGGCGGTGCGGATGGGCTACGGGCGGGAGCTGTCACGGGCGCTGCGGCGAGTGATCAGCCTGGGTGGCGGCCGTCGCACCGTCGGCTGGCGAGCCCGCCTCGCCGCCTCCCACCCGCCGGCGCTGACCCGCGTCGCCCGCATCGACGCCATGCTCCGCCACCCCGCCCGCTGACGCGCGGCCACACCGCAACGCGGTGAGCGGTGAGGGGAAGGAGTCCCCTCACCTCTCACCGCACGGGCGACTGGGCCAGCTCCCTCAGCCAGGACGGGAGACGGCCCGGTCGCCCGTCGGCGGTCACCATCCCATGCACCGTGGCGCCCGTCGCCACTGGCTGACCGGCCACCGTGAGCAGGTAGGCCATCTCGAACGTCGTGCGCGTCGCCGAGGCGAGCACCAGGTGCACGTCGCACTCGTCGTCGAAGCGCAATGGCTTGCGGAAGCGCATCCACGCCTCCAAGACGGCGGCGTTGAACCCTGCTGTTTGCCACTCCTGGTACGGGTGCCCGAGGTGGCGCAGGTACGCCACCCGGGCCTCCTCGAGGTACGGGAAGTATCGGCTGTGGTGAACGACGCCCATCAAGTCCGTCTCGGCGAACCGGACTCGCACGTGGTGGCGGAACGGGTAATCGTCGACCGACAACGACGGCGCGGCGTGCGATCGGCTGCTCGCCATCCGTTCAGTGTGCCCGTCCGCGGGTGAGCAGCGAGTCCGAGTGTCCGGGTGGGCCACCTCCGAAGAGGTTCCGTCATGGCCCACCCGGACAGGCTCGGGGTTCCCGCACGATCACGATCTAGGCCGCGACCGCTCTCGCCACGGTGCCCTCGTCGCCCGCTCGCCGGCCCACCGCGGCGGCGATCAGGCCGAGTCCTTCGAGGCCGGGGAGCGCTTCGATCCGGCGGTCGATCCGCTCGACGAACGTCCGGCCCTCGGGACCACCGAACAGGTGGCGGATCACGAAGTCCGTCTCGGCCGGCGGCATCACCCCGGACCCGACGGGTCGCCAGAGGTGGGCCAAGGCCCAACGAACCAGGCGGCGGGCGCCCGTGCTCTGACCGAGCCGGCGGCGGGCCTCCGAGGCGTAGAAGTCGATGTGCCGGCCTTCCTGGCGGGCGATCCGCCTGACCAGCTCGCCGAGCACCGGATGATGCGCCCGCTGGGCGAGCCGGGCGTACCCGCCCTGTGTGGTCCACTCGTTGACGGCGCCCCACGTCATGTGCAGGGCGACGATGCGGTCGCCGACGAGCGCCGACCCGGCGGCCGACAGATACGGGCGCATCCGATCGCGCAGGCCCAGCCGCTGGCGCAGGCTGCCGACGCGTGCCGTGCCGGCCGGCCGGCCGTGGGCGGCCAGCACCTCGCCCAAGGCCTCGCCATGCCACAGCTCCTCGTAGGCCCAGCACGACAGGAACGCCGTGACGTCGGGGTCGGCGTGGGCCGGCGTCACGAGGAGGTCGCGCAAGTAGCAGATGGTGTGGTGCTCGACGTCGTGCATGTACTCGATCGCCCGCAGCGATTCGTCGTCCAGGGGGTCGGCGGCGAACGCGGTCAGGTCGAGGTCGTCCCAGCGCAGGCGGTCGGCGCGCCGTCGGTAGTCGTCGATGTCGAATCGCACCGATCCACATTCGGGCCGGGCCCGGCCGCGGATTGGTGGGGACCACCCCCGCTCCGTCACACGGGTGGGCGCCATGGAATCCGGCGCTCCGACGGCGCACGCTGTGCACTGTGATGTTCGACGTGCTGCGGCCGTGGCGCCCATTGCGCCGCCTCGTGGGTGAGGCGGGCTTCGCCCTCACGTCGATGCCCCTCGGCATCATCACGTTCACGGCGGTGGTCACGCTGTCCTCGGTCACGGCGGGTCTGCTCATCACGTTCGTGCTCGCCCTGCCCGTCGCCTGGCTGCTGTTCGTCACGTCGCGAGGGTTGGCGAGGCTCCAGCGCTCCCGAGCCACGGCGCTGACCGGCGTCGCCATCGGGTGACCCGGTTCCTCCGCTCACCGCGCCGGGGTGGCTGTCACGGCTGCACGAACGAGTCCGCACCGGCGCTCGCTGGCGCGAGCTCGGCCATCACGTCGCCGCCCTCCCGGTCGGCGCCCTCGGCTTCGCGCTGACCGTCGCCGCATGGGGCGGATCGGTCGCCCTCGTGGCGATGCCGCAGTCGTCCACGCCATGCCGGGCGATTCAGCGAAGTTCTACCTCTTCGAGCTGCATCCCGGTCTCGGCGCGTGGGCGGCCCCGCTGGTGGGCGCCGTCGGCCTCGCCGTCGTCGCACCGTGGGTGACGCGCGGCGTCGTCAACGTCGAGCTGGCGATGGCCCGCAGCCTGCTCGGGCCGACCGCCGAGCAGCGCAGCGCGGCCCGGATCACGCGCCGCGAGACGAGCCGTTCGGCGGCGGTCGACAGTGCCGAGGCCGAGCGGCGACGGATCGAGCGCGACCTCCACGACGGCGCCCAGCAGCGCCTGGTGGCACTGGCCGCCAACCTCGGCGCGGCGCGCGAGCTGCTGCGCGCCGGGCTGACCCGCATCCTGATCGATGCGGGCGAGGAAGTCGTGGCCACCGTCGGCGCCGCCGACGAGCTGATGACTGTCGTCGAGCGCCACCAGCCCGACCTGTGCATCGTCGACGTGCGGATGCCCCGACGCACACGGACGACGGGATCAGGGCGGCGATGACCATCCGCAAGCGCTGGCCGAAGGTCGCCATCCTCGTGCTGTCGCAGTACGTCGAGGAGCGTTACGCCACCGGCTGCTGGCCGACGGCAGCCGCGCCGTCGGCTATCTGCTGAAGGACCGGGTCGCCGACGTCGCCGAGTTCCTCGACGACGTGCGCAGGGTGGGCGACGGCGGGACGGCGCTGGACCCTGAGGTCGTCGCCCAGCTCCTGGCCCGGGCCCGCCGGCGCGACCCCCTCGAGCGGTTGTCGAAGCGCGAGCGCGAAGTGCTGGCGCTGATGGCCGAAGGGCGAAGCAACCCGGCGATCGCCCGGGCGCTCTACGTGACGGACAAGGCGATCGAGAAGCACGTGAGCAACATCTTCACGAAGCTCGATCTGCCACTCGCCGAGGACGACCACCGCCGGGTGCTCGCCGTGCTCGCTTGGATCGGAGGCTGAGGTGCGGGTGATGTGGTGGATCGTCGGTGTGGTGCTGTTCATCGGCGCGCTGACGGCCGGTGCGTACCAGGTCGTGACGCTGCTCGCCCACGAGGAGCGCACGGAGACCGTGTCGTACCCGGCCGCCGGCCTGACGACGCTCGACGTCGCTACCGGCAACGGTGCGGTGCGGGTCACGGCGTCCGACACCGACGAGGTGGTCGTGCGGGCGCGGATCAGCGAGGGACTGCGCCGGACCGGCGAGGACCAGCAGGTGGTCGGCGACACGCTGCGGTTGCGGGCGTCGTGCCCGAACTTCGGCTCGGACTGGTGCGCCGTCGACTACACGCTGGAGGTGCCGCGCGACCTGGCGCTCGTGCTCCGCACGGACGACGGCCCGATCGAGGGAGTCGACCTGCGGTCGCCGACCGTGGACGCCGAGGCCGACAACGGGCGGGTCAGCTTGTCATTCGCCACGCCGCCCGAGGCGGTGACGGCGACGACCGACAACGGGTCGGTCGAGGTCGTCGTGCCAGACGACGGAACGGCGTACCGCCTCGACGTCGAGACCGACAACGGGGAGCGGATCGAGGACGCACCGATCGATTCGTCGAGCGGTCGCTCGATCACCGTCCGGACGGCCAACGGTGACGCGTCGGTGCGTGCGCGTTGACCACTGGCGCGACTAGTTTGCGCCAGCTGTTCGGAGGGAGACAGGAATGAGTGAGACGGGCACGATTCAGACTGACGACGACCGGGGTTCGGCGCGGATCGAGCTGGTCGCCGCCATCCTGCTGGGCGTCGCCGGTGTGCTGACGGCGTGGGCCGCGTACAACGCCGCGCTGACCGATGGCGACGCCCTGAAGGGCTACACGCAATCGACGACCACAACGGCCGACGCCAACTTCTTCTACGAGGCGGGCAACCAGCAGTTCTCGTCGGACTCGGCGACGTTCCTGCAGTACGCCCTGGAGGTCGAGCGAGGGAACGAGGAGATCGCCTTGGGCTCCGGGACTCGCTCTTCACGCCGGAGCTGGCCGCCGCGGTCGACGCCTGGGACGCCGACACCAGCGACACCCAGCCTGTCTCCCCCCTCGATCCGTCGCTGTACCAGCTGGAGAGCTTGACCGAGGCCGAGCGGCTGGCGACGCTGGCCCAGGAGCAGTTCGCCGCCGCCCAGGAGGTGGACGACGCCGGCGACAAGTTCGAGCTCGCCGCGGTCTTCCTCGCCGTCGCCCTGTTCTTCGCCGGCATCGCCAGCCTGTTCAAGGTGCACCGGGTCCGCGTCGCCCTGCTGATCGGGGCAGGGCTGCTGATCGTCCCCGGCGTCATCGCCATCGTGCAGGGCCACGCGGCAACCTGAGGCTGACATCCCGCGCCGCGGCGCAACTGGGCGCGGACGTTCTCAATCGCCCTTCTGGGCGCGGACGTTCTCGAAATCGAGAACGTCCGCGCCCAGATGTTGGTGGCCGTGGCCTGCTCAGTCGACCCTGGTGAGGACGCGCAGGGAGCCGGTGGCGGAGGCGAGGTGGAATCGGCCACTTTCGAGCGCCGGGACGAAGATCTCCTCGTACGGCGGGCGGCCGCCGTCGGCCGGGTCGGGGAACACGTCGTGGATGACCAGCGATCCGCCGAGCGCAACGTGCGGCGCCCAGCCGGCGTAGTCGGCGCGCGCCGGCTCCACGCCGTGGCCGCCGTCGATGAACACCAGTGCCGCCGGCGTCGTCCAGTAGCGGGCCACGGTCGCCGACCGTCCGACCACGGCGACGACCCGCTCCTCCAGCCCGGCGTCGTGGACGGCGGCCCGGAACGTCGGCAGCGTGTCCATCTCGTCGATCCGGGCGTCGACGAGCGACGGGTCGTGCCACTCCCAGCCGGCCTGGTTCTCCTCCGATCCCCGGTGGTGGTCGACGGCGAACACCACGGTCCCGGCGGCCTCGGCCGCTGCGCCCAGCCAGATGGTCGACCGGCCGCAGTACGAGCCGACCTCGACGAACGGTGCGGTCGGCACGGCGTCGGCCGCCTCGAGAGCGGCGCGGTGCAACGCGTCGCCCTCCTCCTCCGGCATGAAGCCCTTGGCGGCCAGCGCCTGGCGTCGCCACGTTGCCGATGCCTCCATCGAGGGGCAGGGTAGAACTACGGCCGCATGCAGACGGCGCTCGACGATCTCGTCACCCTGCTGGCCCTGGAGCCCATCGAGGTCAACATCTTCCGTGGTCGCTCTCCCGACGAGTCGCGCCAGCGCGTGTTCGGCGGTCAGGTCGCCGGGCAGGCCCTGGTCGCCGCCGCCCGCACCGTCGACGACACCTCCCGGTTGGTCCACTCGCTGCACGCCTACTTCCTGCTGCCCGGCGACCCCACGGTGCCGATCCTGTACGAGGTCGATCGGCTGCGCGACGGCCGCAGCTTCAGCACGCGGCGGGTCGTCGCCATCCAGCACGGCCGCGCCATCTTCAACCTGCAGGCCAGCTTCCACGGCGTCGAGCCTGGCCCCGACCACCAACTCGCCATCCCCGGCGGGCTCCCCGACCCGGAGTCCCTGCCCGACTGGCACACCCGCATGGCGCCATACCGGGATCAGCTCGGCGAGATGTACGACCGGGCCCGCCCGATCGACGTGCGCTACGTCGACGGCGACCCGCTGAGCCGCAAGGGCACGCCGTCGGACAGCCAGCGGGTGTGGCTGCGGGCCGCCGGCACGCTGCCCGACGACCCGGTCGTGCACGCCTGCATCGTGACCTACGCCAGCGACATGACGCTGCTCGACACGACCGTGCTGCCCTTCGGGTTGGCGTGGGACAGCCCGGGCATGCAGATGGCCAGCCTCGACCACGCCATGTGGTTCCACCGTCCGTTCCGCGCCGACGACTGGTTGCTGTACGACCAACACGCGTTCTCGACCGGCTCGGCGCGCGGGCTCGCCGGCGGGTCCATCTTCACCCGCGACGGCCTGCTCGCCGTCAGCGTCGTCCAGGAGGGCCTGGCAAGGGTCGGTCAGTGAAGCGACGCCGACTGCTCATCCCAGTGCTCGCCCTGGTCGCCGTCGCCGCATGCGGTGGCGGCGGCGACGATTCGACCGAGGAGTCCGTCGCGCCGCAAGCGCCGACGACGACCGGCGTCCCGGCAACCACGACGGGCGTCGCGACGACCACGGCCACCACGGCAACCACGGAGCCGGCCGCGAACAGTGCCGAGACCACGACGGTGACGCCGCAGGTGGACCCCGTCGTCGTGTTCACGGAGATCGGCACCGCCGACAACCCGACGGACCTGGCGTGGCGGGCCGGCGACCCGGGCCTGTACGTCGTCGAGCAGCGGGGCACGATCGTGCGGCTCGCCGACGGCGCCTCGACAACCGTGCTCGACGCGACGTCGCTGACCGACGCCGGCGGCGAGCGCGGGTTCCTCGGGCTGGCGTTCTCGCCGGCCGGCGACGTCGCCTACGTCAACTACACCGACCTCGAGGGGACGACCACGATCTCCGAGTACCCGGTGGCGGCCGACGGCCGCTTCCTTGACGGCGACGAGGCGCGCGTGCTGTTCACCATCGAGCAGCCGTACTCCAACCACAACGGCGGCGACCTGCTGTTCGGTCCCGACGGCCTGCTGTACATCGGGATGGGCGATGGCGGGTCGCGCGAGGACCCGCAACGACGGGCGCTCGACCTGACGACGCCCCTCGGCAAGATCCTGCGCGTCGATCCGACGCCGACCGGCAGCGAGCCCTACACCGTCCCCGCCGACAACCCGTTCGTCACGACCGCCGGCGCCGACCCGCGCATCTGGTCGACGGGCTTGCGCAACCCGTGGCGGCTGTCGTTCGATCGGCTCACCGGCGACCTGTGGATCGGCGACGTCGGCCAGGACGAGATCGAGGAGATCGACGTGGCGCCGGCGGTCGACGGCCGGGATGCCGGGCGCGGCCTCAGCTTCGGGTGGAGCGCCTTCGAGGGCAACGAGCGCTTCAACGGCGACGTCCCCGCCGACGGCCACGTCGCGCCGTTCCTCACGTACACCCACAGCGACACCGGCGGCTGCTCCGTGAGCGGCGGCATCCGGGTGCGCAACGGCTCCACCCTGGACGGCTGGGTGGTCTATGCCGACTTCTGCGGCGGGCAGGTGTGGGCGACCGAGGTGCTCGGTGAGGGCGCCGACCTCGGCGCCGGCCGCACGCTGGAGCTCGGGCGGGTCGGCGGTCCGACCGCCGTCGTCGAGGGCCCCGCCGGCGAGGTCTACGTCCTCTCCGGCGACGGCTCGATCCTGCGCGCCGACGCCAGCTAGCGCTGGCAGGCAACGTTGGCTTCGTCGCTCACGCGGTTGACGGGGCTGCTGGACTGACCAGGGTGAACGACATTCGGTGTCGACCGGCCGGAGCTGAGGACTTCACCTTTCTCGCGAGGATGCTTGGTGAGGCCGCAGTCTGGCGGCCTGACAAGCCGACACCGACCGCTGAGCAGGTGATGAACGATCCGCGGTACGCGCTGTACCTGGATGGATGGCCGAGGCACGGCGACCATGGACTGGTTGCTGAACAAGACGGACCGGTGGGCGCGGCTTGGTATCGGACGTATACAGCGGCGAACCATGGCTATGGCTTCGTCGCTGAGGATGTGCCCGAACTGTCGATTGCAGTCATCGCCTCCCGACGGCACGAGGGGATCGGACGACGGCTCCTCATCGACCTCATCGAGGCCAGCGTTGCGCAGGGATACCGAGCCATGAGTCTCAGCGTCGCCGAGAACAATCCAGCGCGTGGCCTGTACGAGTCGACCGGCTTCGTCCCGGTCGAGAAGCACGGACAGTCCTGGACGATGGTCCGACACGCCGCTCAAGCGAACTGAGCGACTCGCTGGATGATCGGTGCTGCCAGTCGGCCGTCGCGCCGTGGCCAGTCCGAACTGTGAGTCCACGCAGCCGATCCCCGCCGTTCGCGCTCACGATTCGAGCCTTCGAGCCATCGCTCGACGTCGTCATTCCACTCGGTGCAGCTCGATGGTGCGGGCGACGACGTCGACGGCGTGCAGGCGCACCCGGAGGCGGTCGCCAGGGTCCACCCGGTGAGCGTGCACGTGGGCCAGCACGGCCGGGTCGACGAGCTGGACGAGCGTGCCGTGGCGGTCCTCGTCGACAACGACGGCGTCGAACACCTCGTGCTCCCGCCCGGTCATGATCACGGCCTCGGCCAGCTCGATGACGGCGCGATCGGCGCGGTTGGCGACCGACTCGGCGCGCGCCATCACCTTCGGCAGCTCGGCGAACGCCGTCTCGACGCGCTCGTCGACGGGACGACCGGCGGCGACGGCGACGGCGGCCTCGATCACGTAGCGGTCGGCGAGCCGGCGCAGCGGCGCCGTGGCGTGGGCGTAGGTGGCCGCCATCGCCGAGTGCCACGGCGGGCGGTCGGCGCCGGCTGCGTCACCATCGCGGTCGAGGGGTTCGTAGCTGGCGCCGCCGCCGGCGCGCCGCACGGCGACGAGGAAGGCGTTGCCCCGCGGGTCGGTCCGGTCCAGCGTCCGACGGAAGTCGGCCAGCGACTGGTCGGCCGGCCACGCCAGCCCGAACGCATGGGCGCTGTGGCGCAGGCGTTCGATCGACCGGGCGCCCGGCTCGGCCATCACCCGGAACAGGCCGGTCTTGGCGGCCAGCAGGGCGTCGGCGACGGCGAGGTTGGCGGCCAGCGACATCGCCGCGTTCTGGTCCTCGGTCTCCAGCCGGTGGGTGATGCGCAGCACCCATCCCCCGTCGACGTGCTCGAGCTCCTGGTCCGGGAACTCGACGCGTGGCGCACCGCGCCGGTCCTCAGCCGCCTCGATGCGTCGGGACAGCTCGTCGAACCCGGCGGGCAGGTCGCCCGGGCGCACCGTGTCGTAGGCCAGCTTCGCACGGCTGCGGATCGTCGATCGCCGGGCTTCCTGCAGCGTCACCTCGCCGGCGCCATCCACCTTCACGGTGAACACCACGGCCGGCTTCGGCCCGTCGGGCAGCAGGCTGGCCGCGCCCTCGGACAGCGCGGCCGGGTACAGCCGGGTCTTCTGGTCGGGCAGGTACACCGTCACGCCGCGCTTCCAGGCCTCCTCGTCGACGGCGTCGCCCGGCTCGACGAACGCCCCGACATCGGCGATGGCGTAGTGGAGGAGGAGGTCGCCGCCGGAGCGCTCGATCGTGAAGGCCTGGTCGAGGTCGATGGCGTCGGCCGGGTCGAGCGTGATGAAGGGCCAGTCGGTGCGATCGACCCGGTCCGGCCCGTCCACCGCCTCGCGGGCGGCGACGACCGCGCCCAGCGCCGCCTCGGGTGGGAACCCGGCCGGCAGTCCGAGCTCGACGCGGATGCGCCGGATGCCGTCGTCGAGCGCGGACTGGTCCGTCACAGGTAGGTCATCTGACCCATGCGAGCGACCGAGCGCCAGCGAGGGAGCGGCCAGCGACTGCGCAGGCTGCAGGTGGCGTGGCCGGGGAACGCCATGAACGTCACAGGTCAGCGGCGGGCGCCCATGAACATGCCGCGCAGCGCCTCGTAGTGCTCGATGACGTGGCCGGCGCCGAGCACGACGGCCTCCAGCGGGACGTTCGACAGCTTCACCGGGACCTTGGTCTCGCGTTGGATGCGCGAGGCCAACCCGCGCAGCAGGCCGCCGCCGCCGACCAGGTACATCCCGCGGACCAGGAAGTCCTGGGACAGCTCGGGCGGCGCCTTGGCCAGGCATCGCACCACAGAGGCGATGATCGACGACACCACGTCCTCGACGGCGAATCGGATCTCCTCGGGGCCGAGCAGCACGGTCTTGGGCAGGCCCGTCATGAGGTCGCGCCCACGCACCTCGGCCTGCGTCTCCTCCTCGGTCGGGTCGGCCGACCCGATGGCCACCTTGATCTCCTCGGCGGTCCGCTCGCCGATGGCGATCCCATGCTCGCGGCGCACGTAGTTCTGGATCGCCGCGTCGATGTCGAAGGACCCGACGCGCACGGCCTCGAGGGCGACGATGCCGCCGAGGCTGATCACGGCCGTCTCGCTGGTGCCGCCGCCGATGTCGATGACCATGTTCCCGACCGGCTCGTCGATCGGCAGGTCGGCCCCGATGGCCGCCGCCATCGGCTGCTCGATGAGGTTGGCGTCGGCGGCGCCGGCCCGCCGTGCCGCATCGGTCACCGCCCGCCGCTCGACCTCGGTGATCGCCGACGGCACGCAGATCACGACCTTCGGTCGGGTGAACCGGCTGACTCCGACGCGCTGCAGCAGCAGGCGGATCATCCGCTCGGTGATCTCGAAGTCGGTGATCGCCCCGCCGCGCAGGGGCCGGACGGCGACGATGTACCCCGGTGTCCGTCCGATCATCGCCCACGCCTCGCGGCCGGTGGCCAGCACCTCTCCGGTCTGGCGGTTGAGTGCGATCACCGACGGCTCGTTGAGCACGATGCCGCGGCCCTTCATGTAGACGAGGGTGTTGGCCGTCCCCAGGTCGATCGCAAGATCACGAGCCATTACGGACACCGACCTGATGGCGCCGAAGCGGCGCCGTGTCTCGCTGTCGCTCGACTGGATGGTCCTGCGGGTGGTGCGATCGGGGGCCAAACCGTCAAGGTGTCAGGCATCACGCCCCTGGTCAGGGTGGCGATCGGTGGACTCGTCGAGCTGCTGGACCCGGTCGACGACCGGTCGGCGGGCCTCCGGCGACAGCGCGCCGATGTGCCGGCGGAACTCGGCGACACCGTCGCCGCGTCGGCGGCGCAGTACGACGACCAGGACGGCGAGCACGACGATGGCGGCAACGACGGCGGCGACGACCCAGATCACGTCGCCGTCCCGACCGCGCGGATCGGCGCGGCGCCGGTGCCCCAGGCGCTGCCGTCGCGCCAGCTCTCGTGCTTCCAGATCGGGACGGACACCTTCAGCGTGTCGATGGCGAAGCGCGCCGCTTCGAACGCCTCGGCGCGGTGCGGGGCGGAGACGACGGCGAGCACGGACGACTCCCCGACCGACAGCTGGCCGAGGCGGTGGATCAACGCCACCCGGCCGGTGTCGGGCCAGCGCCGGCGGAGCTCGGCGGCGAGCTCGGCGAATCGGGGGACGACCTCGGCCTCGTACGCCTCGTAGACCAGGTGCTCGACCCCGTCACGGCCATCGGCGTGGTCCCGGACGGTGCCGCTGAACAGGACGACGGCCCCGCAACCAGGCCGCACGGCCCAGTCGTACACCTCACCGACGGACAGCTGGTGGGGCGTCAGCACCAGCCAATCGTCGCCGTTCGCGGGTGCCTGCACGGGCCGCATCGTAGCCCTCGTCACCCGAGCGCCGACCCGACGGTCCGGCGCCGAGACCCGTGACTACGCTCCCGGCCCGTGGAGCACGGACCGCTGCCGCCGCACGAGCGCGAGTGGCGCCACCCGTCGGAGCTGGGTCCCCCCGCGCACGAACCGACGACGCGCGCCGGCCGGGTCCTGATCGCTTCCACCGCCACGCTCGGCCTCCTCCTGGTCGGTGTCCTGGCCATCACGATGACGCCTCGCCGGTCGGCGTCGCCGATCGCTGCCAGCTCGACCGCGCTCGGGCTGCGGGCGGCGCCGGCGGCGACGGGCGACCAACTGCCCCTCGTCACGCCGATCGGTGACGACGGGTGGGGCGTCACGACGGCCGCCGCGCTGGTCGGCGCGCCGGGCCAGCGCGTCCGGGTGCAGCTGGCCAGCGGTGAGATCGTGCAGGTCTCGGTGGTGCGCACCACCCAGGACGTCACGCTGGTCTCGCTGCCGGAGGGGATCGAAACCGACTCGTTCGACATGTCGCGCGCCGATCCGTCGGGCGACGACACGGTCGTCCTGCTCGACGACGACGAACCGGTCGCCGTCGAGATCGGCGAGCTGGCCAACGTGGATGTCGCCGAGGGGACTCCGGTCCTCGACGAGGGCGGCCGGCTCCTCGGCCTGGCCACCGGCGAGCCGGATGCTCGATGGATGCTGCCGGTCGAGACGGTGCCGGCCAGCCCGGTGACGTCGACGACCGCTCCCCCGTCGACCAGCGTGACGACGCCGACCACGGTCTCGACGACCACCACGACCACGGTGACGACGACCACGACCACCGCAACCCCCACGACCACCACGACGGCCACGGCGACGACCGGGCCCGCCCCACCGACGACGACCCCACCGACGACCGCGCCGCCGTCGACCGCGCCCGTGCCCCCGTCGACCGTCGTCGCTACGACACCGATCGGCGACGGCGGAGCCATCGGCGGAACAGACTGAACGCCAGCCAGCCGAGCGCGGCGGCGCCGAGGCCCACGCCGGCCAGCGCCAGCTCCTGGCGCCGCTTGGGCGTGATCATCGTCCACCAGCGCGACTCGGTCCCCTCGACGTACGCCTGCTCGTTGGTGACCTTCGGCCGCCAGCCGTGCGCCTTCAGGCGGTCGTTGGCGACGAGCCACGGCTCGCGGGTGTAGCTGCGCAGCCCGGGCGGGATCGGGCCGCGCTGGAACTGCCACTGCAGCGCGCTGATCACCTCGGCCACCCGGTCGGGCAGCTTGACGCGTGGCCCGGTCCCGGTCAGCGCCCGCACCCGGTCAGCGGGAACCCAGCCATCCGGGGCGACGTTGAACACACCGTCGAGCCGGGCCGTGGCGGCCAGCGCGACCGCCGACGCCAGGTCGTCGAGGTGGAGGAACTGCGCCGGCGGGTCGTCCTCGCCGAAGCGCTGGCCCAGCCCGGCGGCAAGGGCGGCCGCCAGCGACGACGTCCCGTCGGCGGCCATGGTGATCACGGGGCGCAGGACGGTGACCGTGCGTCCCGGAGCCTGGCGACGCCACCGGTCGAGCATCGTCTCGACGGTCGCCAGCTGGCGGGCGAAGACGAACTCGACGTCTGGTCGCAGGATCGCATCCTCGGTCAGCGGGACGGGGTTGTTGGCGTACGCCCCGTAGACCATCGCCGACGAGACGATGACGATGTGCGTCGCCCGCCCCCGGTCGGCGTCCTCGAGCATCGCCGCCGCTCCCTCGCTGACGCTCTCTCGCCGGCGGGCCCGCAGGTCGTGATCTCCGGCGCCGAGGTGGACCACGACGTCGCAGTCGGCGGCCGAGCCGTCCTCGACCGCCGGGTCGGCGCCGAGCAGGGCAAGGACCCTGGTCCCCAGGTTCGCCTCGGCCCCGGTGACGTGGACCCGCAGCGGTGCGGCCACCGGGTCGAGCGCCATCAGTCGGACGCTAACGGTGCCAATAGCATCGACACATGGCCGACGATCCGCAGGATCCGTTCTCGAGCCTGCCGATGTTCGGCGACCTGGCCAAGGCGTTGGCCAACCAGGGCCCGCTGAACTGGGACGCGGCACGGCAGTTCGCCCAGCTCAGCTCCACCGGTGGCGCGGCGGAGGCCAACGTCGACCCGGCGGTGCGCCTGGCGTTGGGCGACCTGGCCCGCATCGCCTGGTACCACGTGGCCCAGGTGGTCGGCTCCGAGGCCGAAGCGCCCGAACCGCAGGTGGCGACGCGTGGCCAGTGGGCGCAGTCGACGCTCGAGGCCTACCGCCACCTCTTCACGGACCTCGCCACCGCCCTCGGAACGCCGCCGGCCAGCGCCGCCGATGACGAGGAGCTGGCCGGCGACCCGATGATGTCGATGATGGCTGGGCTGTCGAAGATGATGGCGCCGGCGATGCTCGGCATGGCCGTCGGCTCGATGGTCGGACGTCTCTCGACGCGGGCGTTCGGCGTGCACGACCTGCCGATCCCCCGCCAGCCGGCCACGGTGACGCTGATCCCGTCGAACATCGACCAGTTCAGCGTCGACTGGGAGATCCCAACCGACGAGATGCGGTTGTGGGTGCTGGCCCACGAGCTGGCCGGTCACGTGTTGCTGACGACCCCCCACGTCCGGGACACGCTGTCGGACCTGGTGCGCCAGCACGTCGGCGGGTTCCGTCCCGACCCCAACGCCGTCGTCGAGCGCCTCGGCGAGCTGGACAGCGGCGCGTCAGACCCGATGGCCGCGCTGCAGCGGGCCCTTGGCGACCCCGAGGTGCTGCTCGGCGCCGTCACGTCCCCGGCGCAGCAGGCGCTGCGGCCGCAGCTCGACACGGTGGTCGCAGTGGTCGTCGGGTACGTCGACTGGATCGTCGACGCCGTGGCGGTGCGCATCGTCGGGGGCAGCGCGCTGCGCATCGCCGAGGCCGTGCGCCGCCGGCGGGTCGAGACGTCGGCCAGCGACTCGTTCGTCGAGCAGCTGCTCGGCATCCGCATCGGCGAGGACCAGGTGGCGCGCGGCAAGGCGTTCGTGCAGGGCGTCGTCGATCGGGCCGGTGACGACGGCCTGAGCCCGCTGCTGCGCCGCGCCGACGCCATCCCGACCCCGAACGAGCTCGATGCTCCCGGGCTCTGGCTGGCCCGATTGGAGGACTGACGCGCGCTCGTTCTGGCCGTCGCTATCGACCGGATCCGGCGTGTGGCGACGGGCAGTTGGGCCGAGACGGCGCGACCCCACGTCCCCCGGCCCGAAGGCGTCGAGTGGGACGACCGGATCCCCTCTCCCGTGTTCGCCATCGGCGCCCACATCATGGTCAAGGACTGCCCCATCGAGTGTGGCCCGACCGCCGTCGTGCCGGGCAGCCATCGATCGGGCCGGTTGGCCGCTCGCCACCAGGCCGACGATCCCGAGCTGACCGACGACGGGCGTCCGCCGGTGCTCCTCGCCGCCGACGCCGGCGATGTTGCCCTGTTCGTGTCGGACGTCTGGCATCGCGGGACTCCCGCAACGGGTGGTGACGGCCGGTGCTTCCTGCAGGTGCACTACGGCCGGCGTGACATCGCCCAGCGGCTCCGACCGACAACGGAGGTCAACCAGTTGACGCCGGAGGCGATCGAGCGGGCGGTCACGCCGCGCCAGCGGGCGCTGGTCGGCCTGCACGAGCCGTTCTTCTACGACGGCTGACTCGACCCCGGAAGCGGCGGCGGCAGGCCCCTCGGCCGACGAACCCGCGACCGTTGCCGGGCGCGAATGGGTGGGGCACCCATCGAACGCGAGCCCATCACGAAGTTGACCAGTGCCGCCGCACTGACCAGGCCGACGACGAGGAACCCGATGGCGCCGGGGATCACCACGATCACCGGGATCACGCCGGCGACGGCCCAGGCGAACTGGAAGTGCGTCTCGAACTGGGCGAAGGCGCGACCCCGGTTGGCCTCGGGCGCGTCGCGCTGGACGATGCTCTCGAAGGCCAGGCGGCCCACCGCTCCGGCCAGGTTGAGCATCGCCGCCAGGAAGGCGCCGGCCGCCGGGCCGCCGAGCACGGCAGCGATGACCCCGCTGACCGCCGCCAGGCCGAGCGCGCCGACGAGCATCAGCTCCTCGCGCAGGCGGCGGGCGATGGCCGGCGCGAACGAGTTGCCGACCATCGTGGCCAACGCCGAGAGGCCGATGGCCACGGCGAACCACAGCGACCCGCCGGGCTGCGTCCGCAGCCAGAAGGCGAGGTGGAAGAACAGGAACCCGGTGCCGGCGCGCAGCATCAGCATCGCCGCGGCCGCCAGCCGCAGCCGCCGGGAGTGCAATTGCCGCCGCTCGGCGGCCTGCTCCGGCTTGGCCGCCACGACGTCGGCCGGCAGGCGTGACGCGCTGACCAGGGCGGCGGCGAAGATCAGACCCGAGTACACGAGTGTCCCAGCGCCGCGCAACGGCGTGAGCTGCAACAGCGCGGCGGGAAGGATGGCGACGACACCAGTCAGTCCGGCGATGACGCCGAGCTTGGAGTTGGCCTCGACCAGCTCGGCCTCCGTGCGCACGACCGACGGCACCAGCGCCTGCTTGGACACGAGGTAGGCCTTCTGCAGGACGAGGGCGACGAGCACGAGCGGGAACAGCGCCAGGTTGTCGATGGAGATCGCCATCACCACGGCCAGGCCGATGCGGGCGGCGGCGATCAGCTGGATCACGGCCCGCCGCCCGCCAGCGGCGCGGTCGATCATCGGCCCGACCAGCGGGGCGATCACCAGGAACGGCGCGAAGCTGACGATCAGGAACAGCAGCACCCGACCGCGGGCGGCGCTCGGGTCGATCGACAAGAACAGCGAGTCGGCGAGGGCCACGAGCATCGCCGCGTCGCCGCCCATCATCGCCGCATGGGTGATGGCGAGGCGCCGGAACTTCGACATCGGCACCGCCGTCACGCCAGCTCAGACTACGAGGGGGACGATCGGCGCGGTTCGGACCAGCGACGTGAGAGATCGGCGGTCGTTGACCGCTCATCGCTCATCGCGCTGCGATCGGCGCGGGTTCAGGTCGCCAGCGCACGAACCTCGGCGGGCGTGCGGGCGCCGACGATCACGTACGCCGAAGCCGTCGCCCATGCCAACGCGTGGTCGCGCAGCGACCGCCCTGCTGACGCTGCCTCGGCGCGGACGATCGCCAGTTGCTCGGCCCCGTCGCCGGACGCCCAGGGCAACCGACGACGCAGGTCGCCAGGATCAGTGGCGTGCGGGTCGAACCCGTCGACGAGGAACCCCGACGCCAGCGGTGCCCACGCGAGGAAGGCGGCGCCGACCTCCGAGCACCACCGGCGCGCTGCGTCGGTCGTCGGCGGATGGTGGAGGATCGACCACTGGTGCTGCACGACCTCGATCGGCGCCGTGGCGTGGGCCCGCCGCAGCAGGTCGACGGAATGGTTGGACAACCCGATGTGGCCGACCTTGCCCGCCGCTACCAACTCGGCGATCGTCCCGACGGTCTCTTCGACGGGAACGTCCGGATCAGGATCGTGCAGCTGCAGCACGTCGACGTGCTCGGTGCCGAGGCGCACAAGGCTCTCGTCCAGGCCGGTCCGGATCGCGGCCGGTGAGCCGTCCTCGCCCCACGAACCGTCGGGGCGCCGGATCGTCCCGCACTTCGTGAGGACCTTCACGTCGTCGCGTCGGCCTCGAATGCCCTCGCCGACGATCTCTTCGGCCCGTCCCCACCCGTAGAACGGCGCCGTGTCGACCCAGTCGATGCCGACGTCCAGGGCGGCGCGCACGGTCGCCACCGCGACCGCCCGGTCCTGCGGACCCCACCACAGCGGACCACCCTCGATCGACCCAAGCGGCGCCGTCCCCAGACCGATCGCGCTGCCGAGACGCACGCGATGATCTTGACGGATCCGCTAAGGAGGGAGGATGACGGAGCACTCGATGGATCCGGCGCCGGCGCTGCCCGCCGAGTCGCGCGGCGAGGCACCCGGCCGTGGCCGGTTGCGCGGGCGGCGGATCCTGGTCGTCGGCGCGGGCCAGAGCGATCACGGCGTCGCCGACCCGCCGATCGGCAACGGCCGGGCAACCGCGGTGTTGTGCGCACGAGAGGGTGCTCGCGTCGTGGCCGCCGACCGTGATGGCGACCAGGCCGCGGAGACGGTGCGGTCGATCGTCGACGTCGCTGGCGAGGCCACGGCGCTCGTCGCCGACGTCGCGCAGCCTGCGGACGTCGACGCCATGGTGGCTGACGCGAGCACGGCGCTCGGCGGCCTCGACGGCGTCGTCTACAACGTCGGCATCGCCGCCGGGCTCGGACTCGCCGAGGCCACGCCGGAGCGCTGGGACGCCATCCTGGCCGTGAACCTGCGGGGCGCGATGCTGACGGTCCGGGCCGCGCTCCCGATGCTCGACACGGGCGCTTCGATCGTGTTGATCTCCTCGGTGGCCGCCATCAAGCCCGGCAGCCGCATCCCCGCCTATGACGCGTCCAAGGCGGCCCTCGGCGGGCTGATGCGCCACGTCGCCCTCGAAGGCGAGCGGCTCGGCGTCCGCGCCAACATCGTCGCACCAGGCCTGATGGACACGCCGCTCGGGCGAGCCGCGTCCCGCGGCCGGCCCTCGCGTTCGCGCACTCCCGTGCCCTTGGGCCGGCAGGGGACCGGATGGGAGACGGCCTACGCCGCCGTGTTCCTGCTGTCGGACGAATCGGCGTACGTCACCGGGCAGACCCTCGTCGTCGACGGCGGGCTGACCAGCCTGCGATAGGAGGCAGCATGCCGGAAGAGTTCGAGGGGGATCTCACGGGGGCGGTGTTCTGGGGCGCCGATCTCAGCGGCGCCACGTTCCGCGACGTGAACCTCACCAACGCCACGATCAGCCATGCCTGGCTGGTCAACGTGAACATCGACGCGCTCGTCGAAACCGTCGTCGTCAACGGCGTCGACGTGACGGCCTTCGTCAACGAGCGCGACCCGTGGTACCCGCTGCGGGCGATGCTCCGGCCCACCGACCAGGAGGGCATGCGGGCGGCGTGGGCGGCGCTCGAAGCGGTGTGGGCGACGACGATCACCCGGGCACGAGCGCTCCCTGAACCGGCGCTGCACGAGTCGGTCGGCGGCGAGTGGTCGTTCGTCCAGACGCTGCGCCACCTCGTGTTCGCGATCGACAAGTGGTTCACCGCTCCGATCCTCGGGGCCGGCTTCCATCCGAGCGGGCTGCCGAACAGCGGATCCGTCGACTTCCCGTGGCCCGGACTCGACGCCGACCTGGCGCCGTCGGTCTCCGAGGCGCTCGCCGTGCGCGCCGATCGAGCCACGCGCTTCGGCGACTACCTCGCATCGATGTCGCCGAACGACTTCTCACGACCGGTCGACGTGCTCGAGAACGGCACGAACCCCGTGCGGGAGTGCCTCTACACCGTGTTCGAGGAAGCGTTCTGGCACAACCGCTACGCCAACCGCGACCTCGCTCAGCTCGGCGCGTAGCGAGCTGACGTCGAGCTCGGCGTCCGCCGCGAAGCGTCGACAATGAGCCGGTCCGGATCGTGGATGGACTGCAGGGTGGAGCGATCGACAGCCGACGTGTCACGATGCCTGCCGGAAAAACCTTGGAGGTCGGTAGTGAAGTTGTTCTTCGACGACGAGAGCTTTGATGGTCAGCTGCAGCGCACCGTCGGGAAGTGCGACGCCGGCATGGCCAACGTCGGCGAGTGCCTGTACATCGCGTCGCAAATCACACCGGGTGACCGTGACAGTTGGTACGCGGCGTGGTCAGGCTTCGCCGACGGGCTGGTGAAGCAGGCCGATGACGCACTGGCTGCCGGCCGAACGGTCAGCGCGGCCAGCCAGCACCTCCGAGCCGCGGAGTACTACCGCCAGGCGTTCTTCTGGCATCGCGACGACCTGGACGGCCACGAGCTCACGACGGCGTACGCCGCCAGCGTCAAGGCCTTCCGGTCGGCGTTGCCGCACCTCGCCCAATCCGGCGCAGTCCTGGAGGGCGACACGCCCGGGTACCTCTTCGCACCTGCCGGCGAAGGTCCGTTCCCGACGATCCTGCACATCGGTGGCTACGACGGCACAGCCGAGGAGACGTACTCCGCGGTGTACCCGGCGATCGACCGCGGCTGGGCCTTCGCCGGGCTCGACGGTCCGGGAACCGGCGAGGTGCTCTACAAGCGCCGTCAACCGATGCGGCCGGACTGGGAGAACGTGGTCCCCGGAATGGTCGATCTCGTGCTGGCCCAGCCGAACGTCGATCCCAACCGGCTGGTACTCGTCGGCCGGTCGTTCGGTGGCCTCCTGGCGCCACGAGGCGCATCGAACGAGCCGCGACTGGCGGCGATGGTGGCTGACCCGGGCCAGTACGACATCTCGGCCTCACTCGCCCAGCGGTTCGGTGAGCTGTGGAAGACGGTCGACGACCCGGGGGCCGACGCCCAATGGGACGCGCTGCTGCAGAACCCGGCGGTGAAGGCGTTCTTCGAAGCGCGCATGGCCACCCACGGCTTGACGACGCCGCGCGCGTACGCCGGCGAGATGCGCCGCTACAACTGCATCGAGCAGGCGCCAAAGGTCACCTGCCCCAGCCTCGTCACCGACAACGAGACCGACCTGGTCTCGACCGGGCAGGGTCAGCAGCTGTTCGACGCCCTCACGAGCCCGAAGACGTTCCGTCGATTTCTCCGCAACGAGGGGGCCGAAGGCCACTGCGAGGGGATGGGCTCGATCGTGTTCTGGACCGCGACGTTCGACTGGCTCGACCAGACGCTGCAGTAGCAGTCCGACGACCGACGGCGTCGCCGCCGACTACGCAACGGCCAGCGCGCGTCGACCGCTGGAGGTGCGGCGCACCAACGCCGCGACTGCCCGTCCGCACGCGCACCGGTGGTATGCGACGTGGCCCTGCGACGAGATCAGATGCGTGGGCTCACGGCCGCATGGGCAGTCGGTCAGCCGTGTCGTCGGTGTCGGCTCGGGGTTGATGATCTGTCGGCGCTCCATGGCTCGAGCGTGAGCGAAGCGCGGCGTGGCCGGTATCGGCCGATCGACCGATGCGCACGGGGAGGCGGACGTCCACCGATCGGCGGACGCGGCGATTCGTCCACCAGCGCTGATTCCCAGGCTCGCTTCGGACCTGGGTTCGACCTTGTCGCACAACGCGCAATTGATGGTTGCGTTTTCTTGCTGGCTCGGGCACACTCATACGCAACAACAAGTTGCGTATGAAAGGACACCAGATGGAGTACGGGAAGATCGAGCGGGAGATCGAGATCGACGCCTCGCCGGCGACCGTGTTCGAGGTCATCACCAGTCCCGAGCACTTGACGCAGTGGTGGCCCGACGAGGCAGTGGTCGATCCAACCCCCGGCGCGGTCGGCGAGCTCGTGTTCGGCGACCGGTCGTCAGGCGACGCCCAGATCCCCCAGATCACCGTCGTCGAGGCCGAGCCGCCGCGGCTGTTCTCGTTCCGGTGGGTCTCGCCGGACGGCGAGGACGCCCATGACGGCAACTCGCTGCTCGTCACGTTCGAGCTGTCCGCCCGCGGCGGGAGAACCCAGCTGCGGATGACCGAGACGGGCTTCCGCCAGAAGGGCTGGGAGGTCGCCGTCCTCGAGCAGCAGTACCGGGAGCACGGCGAGGGCTGGGACCACTACCTGCCGCGCCTCGCCGCCTACGCCGCCACGGTCGAGGTGGCATCGTGACCGCCGCCATCGACGACCAGCTGTGGTCGGCCGTGGGCGACCCGACCCGGCGCCGAATGCTCGACCTCCTGCTGGTCGATGGAACCGGCACGGCCACCTCGTTGAGCGACCGGCTGCCGGTCACCCGCCAAGCCGTGGCCAAGCACCTGACCGTGCTCGACCGGGCTGGCCTCGTCCACGGTGCCGCCTCCGGTCGCGAGCGCCGCTACCGCGTCGATGACACCCAACTGGCCAAGGCCGCCGAGCAACTCGCCGACGTCAGCTCCAGCTGGGACGGCCGCCTCGCCCGCATCGCCCGCATCGCCGAGGACCTCGAACGCCAGAAGCAGCAGTCACCCAAACCGACGAGGAGAAGAACATGACCGACATCCACCACCGCATCGGCGTCCGATCGTCGTCCACCGACGACGTCTACGCCGCTCTCACCACCATCGACGGCCTCTCCGGCTGGTGGACGACCGACACCCACGGCGACCCCGGCCTGGGGGGCAAGATCGAGTTCCGATTCCCCCAGGGCGGGTTCGACATGGAGGTGCTCGAGCTCACGCCGGGCGAGCTGGTCCGGTGGCGAGTCACCGATGGGCCCCCCGAGTGGATCGGCACCACCATCGACTGGCGCCTCTCCCACCGCGACGGCTTCACCATCGTGCGCTTCACCCACGAGGGCTGGGCCGAGCCCGTGGAGTTCCTGTCGCACTGCAGCACCAAGTGGGCGGTCTTCCTCCTCAGCCTCAAGGCCCTGATCGAGACGGGCGCCGGATCCCCGTCGCCCGACGACGTCCCGATCAGCGACTGGCACTGAACGGCGCCGCCCGGGCCACCGATGGCCATCTCCATCTGGGCGCCGAGGTTCTCAAGTTCGAGAACCTGCGCGCCCAGATGGGCGATTGAGGTTCAGCCAGACGGTCCGAGCGATCGTGGGCCGTCAGCCGGGGTGGTCCGGCGACACGAAGATGCAGAACGGGTGGCCGGCCGGGTCGGCGAACACGTACAGCGGCTCCTCGGGATCGGTGGACCGATCGCGCAGCACCGTCGCGCCGAGCGCGAGCGCCCGGTCGCGCTGGACCGCCAGCGCCTCGACGTCTCCGACGGTCAGGTCGAGGTGAAGTTGCTGGGGCACCTCCGCCTCCGGCCACGTGGACGCTGGCAGCTCGGCGACGCGCTGCACGGCCAGGCGCGCCTGACCGTCGCCATCCCGGAGCACGAGCCAGTCCTCCCCCTGCGGGTCGGGCTGCCCCGGGGCCGGTGCCTCGTCGCCCGGCCGGTAGGAGAAGCCGAGCAGCTCACGCCAGAACTCGGCGACGGCGCGCCCGTCGGTCGCGTCGAGCACGACAGCGCGAAGCACTGGGAGGCCGGCCGGCATCGACCGATCATCTCACCTCGACGATCACCACCTGCGACACGACGTTCAGACATGAGCGATGATGCCCGGTGGTGGCCGAGACGCCGATCCCCCTTCGTCGCTTGCCGGGGTTCGCCCCCGTGCTCAACACCTACACCCTGTCGAGCCTTGGGACGTCGGCCGCGCTGTTGGCCACGGCCTACGTCTCCTACGGGCACTCCAACTCGATCATCCACACCGTCATCGTGGCGACGGCCTACGGCCTGCCGGCCGCCATCCTCGGCCAGTGGGCAGGCCGCTCGGCGAACGTCCACGACCGCCGCTGGACCATCATCCTCACCGACCTCGCCCAGATCGTCATCTGGACCGGCGTCGCCCTGCTCGACATCGGCGGGTGGCTGAACCCGTTGTGGTTGACCGTCGCCGCGTTCCTCTCCGGCCTGGCGGCAGCCATCCAATACCCGGCGTGGCAGGAGTTCGAGCAGGCACTCGTCCCCAGTGACCGACTCGGCGGCGCCGTGGCGCTCCTGTCGAGCCGCGCTGCGATCGCCCGGATCGTGGGCGCGGTCGGCGGAGGCTTGGTCATCACGTGGGCCGGTCCGAGCTGGATGTTCCTGTTCAACGCGCTGACGTTCGTGCCGCTGATCATCGTGATCGGCCGTCGCCTTTCGCACCCTCAGGTGCAGCGGCCCGACCCAGGTCCTGGCGGACTGGGCGCCACCGTGCGCTATGCCCGCACGCAGCCGCCGGTGCGCCTGGCCATGGTCGTGATCGCCGTGCTCACCCTGCTCGCCGTCCCGATCGCCAGTTTGCTGCCTGCGGTGGCTGACGAATTGGGCGAGGGGGCTCACGTCCTCGGCCTGGTGACCGCGTTCTACAGCTTGGGCGGCGGACTCGTCGCCGCCGTGCTGCACCGGTTGGCGAAGGGCCGACCGCGACTTCGACTGCTCACCCCGGCGATCTTCAGCTGCGGGCTGTCGCTGGTGATCATCGGCCTCCTCGGTGGCGTGCTGGGAGGGTTCGGCCGGCAGATCGCGGTCGTCGCGCTGCTCGTGCCGATCGGGCTCGGCTTGGCGCTGGCCCAGGCGGTGCTGTCGACGACGCTGCAGCTCTCGTCGTCGGCGGCCATGGAGGGGCGGATGCTGTCGCTCTACGCCGCTGTCGTCAGCGTCGTCGCTCCGATCGGTGGGATCACCCTGGCCCTGATCTCCCAAACGACGTCCGTCTGGGTCTCGGTCGCCATCAGCGGCATCCTGCTGACCATCGTCGCCATCATCATGGTGGCGGTCCGACCGGCCGAGTTGGCGACGGCGGAGCATCCCGGACAGCTGGAGACCGTGCGACGTCACGTCCTGCAGCTCAGTCGGTACGCGGTCGGGTTCATCCACCCCGGTCAGTTCCGACCGCCCACCGATGGCGCCGACCAGGCCGATGCAGGTGCGATTCGCACGCCGCAGCGCTCGCCGGACGGGTGAGCCGCTCGCCGGTCGCCGCCAAGAAGCCTCGCGACGTGCCGCCAAGTCGGTACGTTGCGTCGCGTGCAGCCGGGCGATCTGGCGATCCGCAACGCCACCTACCAGCAGATCACCGTCGAGGGCCGAGTGCCGACCAGCACCGAGGTCGCCGCCGCTCTTGGCATGCCGATCGACGAGCTTCGGGCCTCATGGCAACGGCTGGCGCTCGACCACGCGCTCGTGCTCGATGCGGAGACCGGCGAGATCAGGATGGCCAACCCGTTCTCCGCCGTGGCGACGCCGTTCCTGGTGCACGCCGCCGGCCGGACCTGGTACGCCAACTGCGCGTGGGACGCCTTCGGGATCTGCGCTGCGCTCGATGTCGACGGCCGCATCGAGACGGTCTGCCCGGACTGTGGCGAAGCGCTCATGTGCGAGGTCCGAGATCGTGCCCCCGATGTGCCGGACCTGCGGTTCCACTGCCTCGTGCCCGCAGCGGCGTGGTGGGACGACATCGTGTTCACCTGAAGCGCGATGCGGCTCTTCCGGTCGGAGGAGCACATCGCCCGGTGGCTCGACGGGCGCCGAGCCGGAGTCACGTTGACGGCGATCGAGCTGTGCGCTCTCGCCCACGCGTGGTGGGGCGACCGCCTCGACCTCGACTGGCGACCACACAGCCGCGATCAGAACCAGGCGATCCTCGAAGGGGTCGGGCTCACCGACGCGTTCTGGCTGCTGCCGTAGCGCGAGCGAGGAGGCGGGCGAGCAGCAGGGCGACGAGGAACGCGACGAGCCCTCCGACCGCATCGAGGAAGTAGTGGTTGGCCGTCGACACCACGGTGTAGACGGTCACGAGCGCGTACAGCACGACGACGACCCGGGCCACGTTGCTGCGGGTCCTCGGGTACACGGCGCCGGCCACCCAGATCGCCCACGCGCAGTGCAGGCTGGGCATGGCGGCGAACGGGTTGGACACCGTCCGAGTCGCCTCGGCGTCGACGTTCCAGAACGTCGGGAACTCGACCAACGTGTCGACGAAGCCGAAGCTGCGGCCGTCACCGAGCAGGTCGAGCAGGCGCGGCGGCATCAGGGGGAACGTGACGAACCCGATCAACCCGATGCCGGTCATCAGCCCGAGCGTGTTGCGCCAGAGCAGGTAGGCGTCGGATCGCCGGCGGTACAACCACACGAGGGTGCCGAACGTGACGGGCAGGTACGTCGTCGCGTAGAAGTAGTTGCTGAAGGTGATCAGCGGTTGCCAGTCCAGCGACCACTGCTGGATCGCCAGCTCGTGGTTGATCCACAGGGCCTGCTGCCAGTCGATGATCCGCAGCGCGTTCTCGAACGCCGCCTCGGCGCCGGAGACGACCCGGCTGCGGGTCAGCTCGAACAGGCCGTACACCACCAGCACGGCGATCGTCTGCTTCCACCAGTGCAACACGGTGCCGTCGGCCAGGGTGCGTGGACTCAACAGTCCCCGAGTTTGCCGGACACCTTGATCCCCGAGGGTGCGCGACGGTGATCGACGACGGCCCGTCGAGGCTCGAGCACGACCGGCCGGCAGCGCAGCCCGACGAGCAGCATGCCGGGGCCGGAGCTGGTGATGCCGAAGCACCTGACGTCGGAACAGATCGCGTGCCATCGAAGAGCGGGGTGCGCCCACGTCGCTTGGGACGCTGGCGGCTGTGGCGGCGACTGAGCATCCAATCGCAGTTGCTGACGATGCTGCTCGTCGTCAGCGTTGCGTCCGTGCTGGTGGCGGGCACGATCGGCTACCTCAAGGGTCGGGACTCCCTGCGCGATGCCGTGTTCGCCGAGCTGATCGCGGCTGCGCGAGGCGCGCTCGCGAGGTGACCCGCTTCTTCGAGTCCACGCTCGACGCGCTGGTCATCTACACCCGGGGCGACACGGCGAGGGCGGCCGCCGAGGCGTTCACCGAGGGCTTCGGCGCTCCGACATCACGGTGACGGGACCGACCACAGCTGGCGGCGCTGACACCGCAGCCGACACCCGCCGCCAGGCCGTCGCCGCGGCGCTGGCCGGCTCGCGAGCGGGCGGCCCGCTCGGCGCGGAGCGTCTCAAGTCGCCTTCTGGGCGCGGACGTTCTCGAAATCGAGAACCTCCGCGCCCAGATCGAGCGAAACGGCAGGACGCGCGGCCCGCCCGCCCAAAGCCGAGGAGGCCCCGAAAACGGCGGGAGCCGCCGAGACGTGCTCGGCGGCTCCTGCGTGGATCCGGTCGTGTCAGACGGTGCGGACGTTCTTGGCTTCCTCGCTCTTTCGTCCGGGGCCGACCTCGAACTCGACCGTCTGACCCTCGGCGAGCGTCGTGCCGGGCTGCAGGTTCGAAACGTGCACGAACACGTCCTCGCCGCCCTCCCGGGAGACGAACCCGAAACCTCGGTCGTTGTCGAAGAACTTCACTTTGCCTTGCATGGCGTAACCAACTTGTCTCTCGCGGCCGACCCAGGCGGTCGACCGACCGTGACGGTACGGGCGTCGGCGACGCGATCCTCGCTCACGTCGCGGATCACTGCCGGCCGACGGCCATCGCCGCCGCCATGATCCACAGGTCACCGGCGGTCAACCCGATCCGCTGGAACAACCCGGTCGGCAGTCCGGTGACGCTCAGCGCCAGTGATGTCGTCGTCACGGACGCGCAGACGATGCCGAGTCGGGCCAAGCGTCGTCGTCCCCGCTCGCCAAGGCGACGAGCGGACAAGATCGGCGTGGCGGCCAGCGCGACGTAGGCGGTCGTCGCGGCGATCCCGTGCCAGGTGTCCACGGTCGGCGAACGATCGAGCGGCAGCGCGGCGACGGCGAGGGTGGCCAACCCGGTGGCCGCGGCGGTGACCCATCCCAGCCCGCCGACGAACACCCTCGACGCCACGGCGTACAGGGGCACGCCGATCCCGAAGGCAACGAAGCCGACCGTCATCAGCGGTCGGGTGTCGGCGCCAACCGCGCCCAACCGGCTGATGGGGTCATCCACGGCCGAGTACGCGGGCGCCACCGCCGAGCCGATGACCCACGCGCCGATGAAGGCGGCTGGACCGACGACGCCGCCGAGCGCGGCGAGACGGATCATGCGGGTTGACGTCAGGATTCGAGCTCCCAGAGCGCTCGGTAGTACCGGATTCGCGACTCGTCGGGAGCCACGCCGTAGGCCTCGAACAGCTCCGCCTGGTGCCCCTCACCGAAGTTCCAGTCCAGGCTGAGCGATGCGATCGCCAGATCCGCCCAGCGGTCGCCCACGGCCAGATCGCCGAAGTCGACGTGACCCGTCCATTCTCCGGTGGCGGAGATGAGGGTGTTCGGCGCGCAGGCGTCGCCGTGCACGAGCACCGGATGCTCCAGCGCAGGACGGGGCCCGAGCGAATGCGGCTGGCGCCCGACCCACACCTGCGTCGACCAGTGCGGCGGGAAGTCCTCGATGCCGATGGCGTGGATGGCCCGCAGGCCGACGGCGATCGCCCGGATCGCGTCCGGGCGACGAGCCCGCCAGGTGTCGCCGACGGCCGGCGCGCCGGGAACGGCGGCCGTGACCAGCCACTGGGCCTCGTCATCGCAGCCGGAGTCGACGACACGGGGCGCCGGGTGGCGGGCCGAGATCCACTCCAGGCGCTCCCGTTCGAGGTCGAGGTCGATGCCGGTACGACGGGGGTTCCACTTCACGAACAGGTCGTCGATGCGGAACGTCAGACCACCCAGGTCGTTGCGCCACACCAGGTCGGCGGGGCGGCCACCGGCGAGGTCGACCACGACGTCCGGGATCGGGTCGTCGCCGAGCGTGTGCAACGCGGCGAGGGCAGAGAAATCGGGTTCGGCCATGGGGAGGAACACGTTAGGAGGCTGGTCAGGTCACCCGCCCGATGGCTTGAACGGTGAGCGCGAACTGCGGAGATCCGCTGCGTGGACGCACCGTTCGGGCTGGCCGCGGCGCGACCCCTCGAACGCTGACGGTCCGCGCCGCGTGGCCGACGAGGAGGCGCGTAGGGTCCCCGCATGACGCGTGTCGTGCTACAGGGCGGCTCCGTGTTCGATGGCTCCGGCGCGCTGCCGGCCGTCGCCGACGTGGTGATGGAGGACGGGCTCATCGTCGCGGTGGGGCCCGGGCTCGATGGCGACGAGCGCATCGATTGCACCGGCACGTCGGTGCTGCCGGGCTTCATCGACAGCCACGTCCACTTCATGATCAACGGTCAGCTCGACCCGATGTACTCCGTGCGCCGCCCCTTCTCGCTCGGGTTCTACGAAGCGGCCGAGAACATGCGGGCGACGCTCGACATCGGCATCACGACGGTCCGCGAGGCCGGCGGGTCCGACCTGGGCATCAAGACCGCCCAGCAGCGTGGGCTGATCGCCGGACCACGCATGCAGATCTCCATCTCGATGCTCAGCCAGACCGGCGGGCACGGCGACGACTGGCAGGTGTGCGGCGCCCAGATGCCGGCGTTCTTCGTGCCCCACCCCGGCCACCCGGCGTCCATCGTCGACGGCGCCGACGAGATGCGGCGCAAGGTGCGCGAGCTCGTTCGGGCCGGAGCCGACGTGATCAAGGTGGCAACGAGCGGCGGGGTGCTGTCACCGCGGGACGACCCGCGCCACGGTCACTTCCGCGACTCGGAGCTGGCGGTCCTGGTGGAGGAGGCCACTGCGGCCGGACGGTTCGTCATGGCCCATGCCCAGGCGACCGACGGGATCAAGGCGGCGATCCGCAACGGCATCCGCTCCATCGAGCACGGCATCTACCTCGACGACGACGCGATCGGTCAGATGCTCGAGCGCGGCACCTACCTGGTCCCGACGCTCATCGCGCCACGCGGCGTGCTCGAGGCTGCCGCGGCCGGGATGGCGGTACCACCCGAGGCCGTGGAGAAGACGAAGATGGTGATGGATGCCCACTTCGCCTCGGTGAGCAAGGCGATCGGCGCCGGAGTCAAGGTGGCGATGGGGACCGACAGCGGCGTCACGCCGCACGGGCAGAACCTGCGCGAGCTGCCGCTGATGGTCGAGTGCGGGATGTCGCCGGCCGAGGCGCTGGTCGCCACCACCCGCACCGCAGCCGAGCTGCTGGGCATCGCCGAGACCACCGGGACGCTGGAGCCCGGGAAGGTCGCCGACGTCGTCGTGGTCGCCGGCGACGCCCTCGATCTCGGCGACCTTGGCGGACGCGTTCGGCGCGTCTACCAAGCGGGCGCCCTCGTCAGCGAGGGCGGGCGCTGATCGCCACGCCGTCGGTCAGATGTGGTCGCACCACGTCGCAGGAACCGCGCCGACCCCGGGCACGATCACGGGCACGCCACCGGTCTGGAACAGCGCTGGGTTCGTGCGGTGCAACGACAGCACCCGAAACCCCCGAGGGCTTCCTCCCGGCTCGCTGGCGTTTGCCACGCCTCGACCGGCGGTCCCACCTGGGCGTGACCCATCGACGGCCATCAACATCTGGGCGCCGAGGTTCTCAAGTTCGAGAACCTGGGCGCCCAGAAGGCCGATTGAGAACCTGCGAGCGCGACATGTCGGTGGGACTCGGCGCGGTCGTGGGCGGTGGGACACGACGACCCACACCAACCTGAGGAGAACCCGTTGCTTGACGTCCGGTCGTTCCTCCGGAGCCAGCCGGACGGCGGATGACGCGGCGCGACCGATGAGAACGTGACCCGACAGTCGTCTCCCTCTGCGAGACCGACGGCGGACGCGCCGTCCGAGAGGAGCAGACCGATGCCAGCATCGACGAACAACGACGGCACTGCGCCAGTCGCCGTCCCGCCCATCGTCGACCCGACCACCTGGGAGACCGCCATGGATGAGCTGCGCACCCAGGAGAAGGCGGCGACCCGCCAGCTCGACGCCATCGCCGCCGCCCGCCGGCGGCTGCCGATGGTCGAGCTGCCCGACTACACGCTGGAGGGAGCCGACGGACCGGTGCGGCTGGCCGACGTGTTCGACGGCAAGCGTCAGCTGATCGTGTACCACCACATGTGGTTCCCCGGCGAGGAGTGGCAGTGCCCGGGCTGCACCGGGTTCACCAGCCAGTTCACGCGGCTGGAGTTCCTCGACGGCTACGACGCCCGGTTCGTCATCGTCACCCAGGGCCCGATCGACGAGGCCCTCGCCTACCGGGCTCGGGTCGGCAACCGGATGACCTGGTACTCGTCGGCCGGGAGCTCCTTCGGCACCGACATGGGTGCGCCGCCTGGTGGGGGCTTCCAGGTCAACGTCTTCCTGCGCGTGGGCGACACCGTCTACCGGACGTACAACACGCAAGGGCGAGGCACCGAGCAGCTGAGCCACACGTTCCCACTGATCGACCTGCTGCCCTACGGGCGTCAGGAGGAGTGGCAGGACTCGCCGGCCGGGTGGCCGCAGTCGCCGACGTACTCGCGGTGGTCCGGCGCCGAGGAGTTCGCCAGGTACGCCGATCGCGACTGACGTCGATCCGCGCCGGGCGGAGGTCTCGGTAGCGTCGTTGCCATGTCGTCCGAGCTGCTCTCCGGTTCCGCCCGCCGGCTGGCCGAGGAGCTGGAGGAGGACGGCGTCAAGCTCGAGGAGCACGCCGGCGTCCAGGACCTGCTGCTCGACGAGCTCGACTACGCGCGACGGATCCCGATGTTCGAGGGTCGCCGGCCGCTGTACGGCTCGTTCTCCATGCCACCCGGCGCGGACATCACGAACGCCGACGGGATCGCCGACCTCGTCGCACTGGACGGCATGCCACGCCAGATGGCGCGCACGTTCGCCGACGGACGCTCGGCGTTCGTCGTCAACCGCTACGACGACAGTCCCGTACTCGTGTGCTTCGACCGCCCCGTGCAATACGAAGCCGAGCTGGTCGACCTGCAGGAGGTCACCGGTGCCCGCATCGTGCAACGCACACTGATGTTCGGGCAGGTCCGCCTGTTCGCCGAACGCCGGGTCATCGCGTGGGACGGACAGACGTGGACCGACCGCCCGACCGCCGCTGCACTGCTGGCGGAGCTGCGCCAGTGCGCTCCGGATCTCAGCCCGGACGTGGCCCACGGACTGCTCGACCTCGTCATCCACTGGCTCTCGCCGAGCCGCATCGGCGCCACGATCGTCGTCCACGAGCAGGGCTTCCAATGGTCGTCGATGGACGTCGCCACGAAGTTCCACGCCCCGAACCTGTCGATCGTCAACCGCCGCCACTTCCCGGCGCTGTTCGCCTCGCTCCAACAGCACGACCTGGCGACCCTGGTGACGGCGGACGGCAACGTGGCGTACCTCGGCGTCGGGCTGCGCTCCAGCACCGAGGCGGAACGCAACGTCGACAGCGACCGCGGGATGCGCCACCGCTCGGCCCACCGCTTCAGCTACGACCATCCGTCGACGACGATCGCCGTCGTCAGCGACAACGGCCCGGTCACGATCTTCCGCGGCGGACGGTCGCTCAGCCTCTCCAGCCCGACGTGATCCCGGCCGCCCGTCAGGCCCGTTCGTACTTGTACCCGAGGCCGCGAATGGTGACGATGTGGGTGGGGTGGGACGGGTCGGGCTCGATCTTCGAGCGCAGCCGCTTGACGTGGACGTCGAGCGTCTTGGTGTCGCCGACGTAGTCGCTCCCCCAGACCCGGTCGATCAGCGTGTCTCGCGGCAGGACCCGGCCGGCGTTCGCCAGCAGCAGGTGGAGCAGCTCGAACTCCTTCAGCGGCAGGGCCACCGGGTCGCCGTGGATGCTGACCGTGTGCTCGTCCGGATCGAGCGACACGTCGCCGACGGTCACCGCCGACGGGCCCAGCTCCTCCGTGTCGTCGAGCCGCGCTCGCCGCAGCACGGCGTGCATCCGCGCCACCAGCTCGCGCAGGCGATACGGCTTGGTCACGTAGTCGTCGGCGCCGACCTCGAGCCCGACGACGGTGTCGATCTCGGCGCTCTTGGCGGTGACCATGATGATCGGCACCTGCGTGCGCTTGCGCAGCTGGCGGCACACGTCGATGCCGCTGATGCGCGGCAGCATCACGTCGAGCAGCACGACGTCCGGTTTGACGATGTCGAAGCGCTCCAGCGCCTCGAAGCCGTCCATCGCCACCTCGACGTGGAAGCCCTCCCGGCGCAGCCCGATCGTCAGGGCCTCGACGAAGCTCGCCTCGTCCTCGACGACCAGGACCGTGGGTGTGCTCACAAGGCCCTGCTCACGTGACGCTCCGATCGGCGGGGTGGTCGTACTCGGCGGGCACCTCGACCGGCGCCTCGGCGAGCGGGAGGCGCAGGACGAACGTCGACCCTTCGCCCTCCTGCGACGAGACGAGCACGTGTCCACGGTGGTTGGTGGCCACGTGGCGCACGATGGCCAGTCCCAGCCCGGTGCCGCCCGTGTCGCGGCTGCGCGCCTTGTCGACCCGATAGAAGCGCTCGAAGATCCGCCCGTGCTCGGCGGTCGGGATGCCGATGCCGTTGTCGGCGACCATCAGCTCGGCCCACGGACCCTCGACCCGGGCCCTGACCTGCACGCTCGAACCGGGCTCGCTGTACTTCATCGCGTTCTCCAGCAGGTTGCCCAGCGCCGAGACCAGCTGGCGGCGGTCGCCGTCGACGCGCACGCTCGACGGCAGCTCTAGAGCGTCGACGGCGATGTTGCGCGCTTCGGCGAGCTGGCGGGTGCGATCGACGGCCTCCTCGACCACTGCGACCACGTCGACCACGCCGAGCCGTGGCTCCTCGCCCAACTCGATCCGCGACAGCTCCAGCAGGTCGTCGATGGTGCGCGAGACGCGCATCGCCTCGTCCACCATCCTTCCGGCGACACGGTGCACCACCGTCAGGTCGTCCTCGTCGATCAGCGTCTCGGCGAGTACGGCCAGCGCGCCGACGGGCGTCTTCAGCTCGTGGCTGATGTTGGCGACGAAGTCAGTGCGCACGGCGTCGACGCGACGGCGTTCGCTGATGTCCTCGATCGTGGCGATCGCGCCACCCCCGTCCAGCGGCGACGAGGTGACCACAACGGCAAGGCGCGGCGGGCCATACAGCTCCAGGTCCTCGCGTGCCGACTCGCCGCGCAGCGCCCGGCCGACGAGACGCTCGATCGCCGCGTCGACCAGCAGACCGAGATGCGTGCCGGCCAACGAGCACGACGCCGGGTTGCGGTACTGGATCAGCCCGGCGTCGTCGGTCACGACGACGCCCAGCGTCAACCGGTCGATCACGGCGTCCCACGACGGGACGTGCGCCGCATGGTCCGGCGGGACCACCCCCGGCGTGGTGGCTGGCGCGACACGACGGCGGGCCAGCAGCCACGCGCCGACAGCACCAGCCACCACCCCGACGGTGGCGGCGGCGACGACGACGGCGATCGTCACCTCACTCCAGGTCGCTGGCCGCGGCCCGGTTGGCGAAGCGGGCGGCGCCCTCGTGCTCGGGCATCCAGCCGGTGACCAAGAACCGCACCCGCTCGCCGATGTTCACGGCGTGGTCGCCGATGCGCTCGTAGAAGCGGGCCACGACGGCCAGCTGCACCGCCACCTGCAGATCGATCTTGTCGCCGGAGTGGCTCTCGAAGATCGCCGAGACGAACTGCCGCTGGAGGTCGTCGAGGTAGCTGTCCATGTCCCACAACGCCGCGGCCCGCACGGCATCGCCGGCGAGATAGGACTCGGTGGCCTCGCGAAAGAGCTGCTGGGCCTGGTCACCCATCTTCTGGATGATCCCGCGCAGCCGGGCGTCGAGGCGATGGCCGTAGATCCGGCGCGCCGCCTTGCAGATGTTCACCGACAGGTCGGCCGACCGCTCGATCTCGGCGATGATCCGCAGGGCGGCAACGATCTGGCGCAGGTCGCTGGCCATTGGTGATTGCAAGGCGAGGACGCGGTAGCACCGCTCCTCCAGCTCGACCGAGCGGGCGTCGACCTCGTCGTCGGCGCGAATGACGTACTCGGCGCCTTCGAGGTCCTGGCCGAGCAGGATCTCGGTCGCCCGGGGGATGCTCTCGGTGACGCCGGCCGACAGCCGGGCGATCTCCTGGCGGATGTCGTCCAGCTCGCGGTGGAACTCGGACCGGACGTCACGGTGGACCTCCGGTTCCTGGACCACGGCGTCGGGGATGTTCGTCATCTCCCCACCTACCCGAACCGGCCGGTGACGTACTGCTCGGTGCGCTCGTCGTCGGGGTTGGAGAAGATCTTCGACGTCGGGTTGTACTCGACCAACCGACCAGTCCGCCGATCGCTCTCCGGGTTGATCTCCGTGGTGAAGAACGCCGTGCGATCGCTGACCCGCGCCGCCTGCTGCATGTTGTGGGTGACGATGACGATCGTGTACTTCGTCTTGATCTCCTGCATCAGCTCCTCGATGCGGGCGGTGGCGATCGGGTCCAGCGACGAGCACGGCTCGTCCATCAGGATCACCTCGGGCTCGACGGCGATCGCCCGGGCGATGCACAGGCGCTGCTGCTGGCCGCCCGACAGACCGAGACCCGACGCCTTGAGCCGATCCTTGACCTCGTCCCACAGCGCCGCGCCGCGCAGCGACCGCTCGACGACGGCGTCGAGCTCTCCCTTCTTCCTCATGCCCGCCAGGCGCGGACCGTAGGCGACGTTGTCGTACACGCTCTTCGGGAACGGGTTCGGCTTCTGGAAGACCATGCCGATGCGCCGTCGTACCTCCGTGGCGTTGACCCCCGGGTCGTACAGGTTGACGCCGTGGTAGCCGATCCTCCCCTCGACCTTGGCGATCTCGATGAAATCGTTCATCCGGTTGAAGCAGCGCAGCACGGTGGTCTTGCCGCACCCCGACGGGCCGATGAAGGCCGTGATCTCGTGTTGGTGGACGTCGATCGTGACGTCGCGCACGGCGCGGAAGTCGCCGTAGAGCACGCTGAGTTCGTCGACGTCGAACACCACGTGCTGGGTGCCTGGTGCCTTGGGATGATCGGCAGCCTCGTCGGCGAGATCCAACGGAGCGGCGTCGGCCATGGTGATCCTCGGGGTCGTGGTCGTCTCGGTCACAGTGTCACCATTCCCATCGGCGTTCATCATGTTCCCACCCGCCGCTTCTCGAACCGGTTGCGCAGCAGGATCGCCGCGGCGTTGAAGAACAGCACGAGCACGAGCAACGAGAGGCCGGCGGCGGCGGCGGCGTTCGACCAGCTGATCTCTGCACCGGGCTGGTCAGGACGACCCGTCCAGTTGAAGATCAGGATCGGCAGCGCCGTGAAGTTCTCGGTCAGCCCGGTCCGCGGCAGCAGGCCCGTGATGGCGCCGATGAGGATCAGCGGCGCCGCCTCACCGAGCGCCCTGGCGATCGACAGCACGGTACCCGTGAGGATGCCCGGCGCGGCGTACGGCAGCACGTGGTCGCGGGTGACCTCCCAGCGCGAGGCACCGACGCCGTAGCCAGCGTCGCGCAGCCCTTGGGGGACGGCCCGGATCGCCTCCATCGAGGTGATGATGACGATCGGCAGGACCAGCACGGCCATCGTGAGCCCGGCGGTGATCACGGTCTCACCGGAGGTCACCGGCGACAGCCACTGGACGAAGATGATCAGGCCGAGCACGCCGTAGATGACAGCCGGGACGCCCGCCAGGTTGCGGATGTTGACGAGGACCAGGCGGGTGAAGCGGTTGCGAGCGGACGCGTACTCCTCGAGGTAGATGGCCGCCCCGATCCCGAGGGGGATTGCCACGATGACCACCCCCAAGCCGATGAAGATCGAGCCGTACAGGCCGGGGAAGATGCCCTGCGTCGCCGGGTCCGAGCCGATCGTTCCCGTGATGAAGTCGAACCCCTGCGCCTGGAACACCGGGATCGCCTCGACGACGATCTGGGTCAGCAGCACGAACAGCACCAGCATCGTCAGCCCGGCGGCGAGCAGCAGCAGGATCAGCAGGACGATGCCCTTGACGTCACGGTCGCGCGAGGTCAGCCGGGCGGCCACGACGTCACGTGCGGTGCGTCCGCCGATGGCTGGAGTGAGGAGACCCATGGGATGCCTTCGTGCGCCTAGTACTTCTGGCGGACCCGCTGCACGAAGCGGTCGCCGACGAGGTTGAGGAGCAGGGTGATCAGGAAGAGCAGCAGCCCGACGACGAACAGCACGTCGAACGCCGCCGTCCCCGCCGTGTTGTCGGTGCCGCCGGCGGCGTTGGTCATCGCCCCGGTCATCGAGATCCCGATGTTCAGCGGGCTGTAGCCCGTGAACGGGCCCGATCCGTCGAGCCCGGCAGCCATGGTGGCGACCATCGTCTCGCCGATCGCTCGAGAGACAGCAATGATGGACGCCGCCACGATGCCGGAGACGGCCGCCGGGAGCACGACCGAGACGACCGTGTTGAACTTGCGCGCCCCGCAGCCGTAGCTGGCCTCGCGCAGGGCGTTCGGCACCGCACTGAGGGCGTCCTCGGACACCGCAGCCATGATCGGGATCACGAGGATCCCGATGCCCAGCCCGGCGGCGAGCATCGACTTGGCGCCCTCCGGCTGGCCGAACACCTTGTTGACCAGCTCGGGAGCGATGAAGTTGAGGACGAAGAAGCCGACGATCACCGAGGGGATGCCGGCGAGGACCTCGATCACCGGCTTGACGATGCTGCGGACGCGGCGGGGCGCGTACTCCGACAGGTAGATCGCCGTCCCCAGCCCGAGCGGGATCGCGACGATCATCGCCACTCCGCCCATGACCACGCTGCCGACGACGATCGTCCGCAGGTCGAACCGCTCTCTTCGCGGGAACCACCCCGTGTCGGTGAACAGGCCGAAGTCCCAGTCGATCTTGCCAAAGAACTGGATCGTTCCGCGCACCAACGCGATCAGGATCAGCAGGCTGACGGCGATCGACGCGGCGGCGGCCAGCAGGAAGACGATGCGCATCATGCGCTCGCGGTTGCGCTGTTTGGCGCTGCCGCGCAGGTCGTGCACCGTCAGGGTCATCAGCAGGTCCTTCCCGAGGGTGAAGGGACTCGTGGCCGGCCGCACGGGGGGAGCATGCGGCCGGCCACGAGACTAGTGACGTCCGGAGGCGTCAGCGCCCGGCCCAGGCGTCCTGGGTGGCGGTGATCCGCTCCTCGGGCAGGTCGATGTACCCGGCTTCGGCCACCGTGGCCAGGCCCTCGGTCGACAGGTACAGGTCGACGTACGAGGCGACCGCCGGGTTCTCATCGGCCTTGGCCGTGTTGACGTAGATGTAGAGGCTGCGCGAGAACGGGTACGAGCCGTCCCCGATCGTCTCTGGCGACGGCGCGACGCACCCGTCACCGTCGTCGATCTCGATCGCCTTCATGCGCTCCTCCTCGGCGGCGTAGAACGCGTAGCCGACCCATCCCAGCGAGCTCTCGGAGGTCTCGATGTCCCTGACGATCTGGTTGTCGTTGGCGCTCGACCCGTAGTCCGCACGGGTCACCTCTTCCTGTCCCCGCTCCTCGGCCAGGTCGGCGATGGCGAACTCGACGAAGGTGTCGTACGTGCCGCTCTCCTCACCCGGGCCGAAGATGTCGAGGGGCAGCTCGGGGAGCGCGTCGGCGTAGGCCGACGCCAGCTCCGTGGCCAGCGGAGCGGTATCGCTCCAGTTGGCGGTGCCCTCCGACTCCGGGCCGACGAGGGCGTAGAGCGCCGGGATGTCCAGGCAGGTGATGGCCTCGTTGGCGGGGTTCGTGGCGACGGTCAGACCATCGATTGCGACCTCCAGCTCGACGTACTCGACGCCGGCCTCTGCGCAGGCGGCCATCTCCTCCTCGTTGATCTGTCGCGAGGCGTCCGTGATGTCGGCGCCGTCGGCGCAGAACGTGGCGAACCCGTCGCCGGTGCCAGGGCCCTCGACGGTGACGGCGAGCCCGCCGCCGGACATCTCCGCAGCCAGCTCACCGACGCGGATGCTGATCGGCTCGACCGTCGACGACCCCGTGACGAACACGTCGCCGTCGGCCATCTCCATGCTCCCGCTCGACGGCGTGCTGCCCTCGGTTCCGCTCTCGGTGGTGTCGGCCATCGACTCCTCGGTGGCCGTGGTCGTATCGGCCATCGACTCCTCGGTGGCCATCGTCGTCTCGACGCCGGTGCTCGCTGAAGTTGGCGTGGCGCTCGCCGCGGTGGTCTCGGTGCCTTCGTCGTCGTCGCTGCCACAGGCGGCGAGCACGAGGATGCCGGCGATCGCCCCGGTCAGGGCACGACGCCGAGCGGTGGAGGTGTTCACGCTCTTGAACTCCGTTCGTGGGTGTGTCGATGGGAGCTGTCCGCAGCTCCGAGCGCGGACCGTAGGCAGCGCAGGTGACAGCCTGACCCGGTGACGGTGAACGGGCGGTGAACGGCGCCCGACGGGCCGGCGAAGGACACCGCTCGTCGTCGGCGTCGTCACCGTGCCGGACTGACCCCGCGCTCCGCACCGATCTGGGCGCGGACGTTCTCGATTTCGAGAACGTCCGCGCCCAGTTGGCGATTTGAGTACGTCAGCGCTTGGGGACGGCTTGGCGCTCGACGGCCCAGCGGTACATGCGCTCCTGGGCGTGGGGTTCGAACGACGCGTCCGGCCCACGGCGGACCCAGTCGTCGTCGGGTTGCAGTTCCCAGCGCACGATGTCGTCGGCGAGCTGGAACTCGAACACCTGGTCCAGCCAGTCGCGGTGCTTCGGGTGCTCGATCGGCACCAGCACCTCGACGCGGCGGTCGAGGTTTCGTGGCATCAGGTCGGCCGACCCGATCAGGTAGAGCGGTTCGTCGTCGACGTCGCCGTGGTCGAAGCGGTAGATCCGGCTGTGCTCCAGGTACCGGCCGAGGAGGCTGCGCACCCGCACCCGCTCCGACAGCCCGGGCACCCCGGCCCGCAGGCACGAGATGCCGCGGATCACGAGGTCGACGGTGACCCCCGCATCGCTCGCCGCGTACAGCGCCTCGATCATCTCGGCATCACCGATCGAGTTGGCCTTGATCGTGATCCGACCCTGCTCGCCGAAGCGGGTCTCCCGCTCGATCAGCTCGAGGAGCCGGGGCCGCAGGTCGCGCGGCGCCACCACCAGCTCCTGGTAGCGATCCCCCCGGCTGTAGCCGGTGAGGTGGTTGAACAGGCGGGCCACGTCGGCACCCACGTCCAGATCGCACGTCAAGATGCCGAGGTCCTCGTACAGGCGGGCGGTCTTGGTGTTGTAGTTGCCGGTGCCGATGTGGCAGTAGCGGCGCAGCTGATCGCCGTCGTCGCGCACGACGAGCACGCACTTCGAGTGCGTCTTCAGGCCGGCCATGCCGTAGACGACGTGCACGCCGGCGCGCTCGAGCTGCTTGGCCCAGCTGACGTTCGTCGCCTCGTCGAAGCGGGCCTTCAGCTCGACGAGCACGGCGACCTGCACCCCCCGCTCGGCGGCGCGGATCAGGCTGCGGATGATCGGGCTGTCCCCGCCGGCCCGGTACAGCGTCATCTTGATGCTCTGCACCCGCGGGTCGTCGGCGGCCTGACCGATGAACGCTTCGGTGCTCGTGGTGAAGCTCTCGTAGGGGTGGTGGACGAAGATCGCCCGGTCGCGCATCACGGCGAACAGCGGGCGATCGGCTTCCTCGGCGACGGCGATGCGGCCGGCCGTGATCGGCGGCCATGGCCGGTCCTTGAGGTCGGGTCGATCGAGGCCGTGGAGCTGCCACAGGAAGCGGAGGTCGATCGGGCCCCGCAGGCGGTAGACGTCGGTCGGCTGGACCTCGAGCTCGCGCACCAGCAGGTCGAGCAGGCCGTCGCTGATCGTCTCGGCGACCTCGAGGCGCACGGCACGGTTGAAGCGCCGCCGCCGCAGCTCCACCTCGACTGCTTCGAGGAGGTCGTCGGCTTCCTCTTCCTCCAGCGTCAGGTCGGCGTTGCGGGTGACCCGGAAGGCCGCCGACTCCTCGATCACCATCCCGACGAACAGCGACTGGAGCTGGGCGATGATCAGGTCCTCGACGGGCAGGAACCGGGTGCTGTCGACGGCCAGCAGCCGGGGGAACACGGTCGGCACCTTCACGCGAGCGAAGCGGCGATCCTCGTTCTCCGGGTCGGCGACCATCACCGCGATCGACAGCGCCAGGTTGGAGATGTACGGGAACGGGTGGCTGGGGTCGACGGCGAGCGGCGTGAGCACCGGAAAGATCCGCTGCTCGTAGATCTCGGTCAGCCGCTTCTGGTCGGCCTCGTCGAGGTCGCTCCAGCCGACGACGGCCAGGTCGACCTCGGCCAGCGCCGGAACGAGCTGTTCGAGGTAGACGCGCTCCTGGTGGGCGACCAGGGCGCCGGCCCGCTCGGCGATCTCGGACAGCTGCTGGGTGGCGCTGCGTCCATCAGGGGTCGGTTCCTCGATGCCCGCCGCGACCTGGTCCTTGAGGGCGGCGACGCGGACCTGGAAGAACTCGTCGAGGTTGGAGGTCGTGATGGCGCAGAACTTGGCCCGCTCGAGCAACGGGATCCCGGCCTCCTCCGCGAGCTGGAGGACGCGATCGTCGAAGGTCAGCCAGCTGAGCTCACGGTTGATGAACCGATGCCCGGCGAACTCCACCGGGTCATGTTCGCATACCGCCCTCGATGTGGCCCGCAGCGACCGGCCGGTGCGGTGAGAGATCGGTGCACAGAGTGCCCTCACCGCTCACCGCGCGCTCGCTGAGGCGGGCCGGCCGCGGTCGTCGACTGGCTGTCCACAGATCGGTGGACAGGCCGCTCCTCCAGCTGATCCACCGGTCGCCCGATCCCCAGGAATCGAGCCGCCCTTCACGATGGTCGAGACCGGGGACACCACCCCGGACCAACAAGGAGCAGGATCGATGCATACCCGTACCCCACAGCAGGACCGGCCGGCTCCTCCAGCTGCGGGAGGACGCCGGGCCCCATGAGCCCTGACGACGTCGCCGCCGTCTTCCGTCGCAACATGACGGCGCTCGTCAAGGAGCACGAGACCACGCGGCGCCGAGGCAACCCGCCGCCCACGTCAGGACGGTGAGTCGCAGCGGCACGAGCACGAATCGGCGTCGCGATGAAGCCGGCTGCTGCTTCGGCCGCCGCGTCGCCAACGTTGCGCTGACGCGGCACTGGTCGAGAACTACTCCTCGTCGGGACGGCCGAGGTCCCACTCGATGGAGATCAGCTCGCGCTCGGCGTCGCGGTTGACCCGCTCGCGGTTGCGGCGGAACTGCGGATCGTCGCGCGGGAGGAGCACAAGGCGGGCGAGGACCCGGGCGCGGAACTCCTCGAGCACTTGGCGCTCACCCCAGTCGCCGTACACCTCCCAGTGCGGCGACACCGGGCCGAGGTACACGATGCGGGCGTGGGCCCGGGGCGGTTGGTCGAGCACCACATCGGTCATGGTCGGCGAGGTTACCGGCGACCGTCGCACCAGCCGGGCGCAACGTTACAGTTGTGTGAAGCATGGATGACGCACGGCGGGATCTTGACTGCTTCTTACCCACGATCGGGAACCTCTGCGTGGCGGCGGTCGTCGGATCGTGAACACGCGACCGGTCTCGAACAAGGAAGCAGCGATGGACTACGACTCGACGGCGTCAGCGGAGGACACCGCGACCGCCTGGATGGCGACGGGCAACTGTCGGCTCTACGCCCCTGCGACGTTCTTCCCGAGCGATGGGGTGGGCGTCGACCGGGCCCGCAAGATCTGCGCCACGTGCCCGGTGACGGAGCCGTGCCTCGAGTACGCGCTCGAGCACCGCATCGACCACGGCGTGTGGGGTGGGTGCAGCGAGCGTGAGCGGCGGCGGATCCTCAAGCGCCGACGCCTCGAAGTCGCAACCGGCTGACGCCGACGGCGAGGTGAGCGATGAGCGGTCGTTGACCGCTCATGCCTCATCGCACCGGGGTCAGGTCTCGGGACGGGCGTCGGTCGTGTCGACGGCGGGATCGATCGCCGCCGCCTTCTGCTCGGCCGCCTTCTGCTGAGCCTCGCGCTCGCCCTCCGTGAGCCCGTCCTTGAACTCCTTCTGCGCCTTGCCGAGGTTGCGGGCCAGCTTCGGGAGCTGCGAGCCGCCGAAGATCACCAGCACCACGACGAGGACGATGATCCACTCTGGGCCACTAGGCATGGACGCAGCCTAACGAGTCCCCGACGGCGCTGATCCGCGCCACCCCAACTTCTAGGTGACCTGCCAGTTCCCGAGCGTTCGTCCCGCAGCGAGCACGGATGGTGAGGCCGGCCGTGCTCGGCTTCGCGAGCGCAGCGAGCTCGCGGCAGCCCGGCGATCTGCAGCAACGGTGAGGAGCGGAGTCTTCGGAGCGAGCGAGGCCATCATCGTCAGGCGCCGAGGACGCTGCGGGCGGCCTGGGCTCGTTGGCGGCGGATGCGGCGGCGCTCGCGCTCGGAGAGGCCGCCCCAGATGCCGAACTTCTCGCCGTTCTGGAGCGCGAACTCGAGGCATTCCTCGCGCACGACGCAACCGCGGCAGACCTCCTTCGCCTCGCGCGTCGACGCGCCCCGCTCCGGGAAGAAGAGGTCTGGATCGACCCCGAGGCAGTTGGCGCGGTCCTGCCAACCGTGGTCACCCGGATCGGATGCTGCGTCGAACGAGTCGTACATGCGGGAGGACCCCCTGCCGTGTGGTCCCGAGCTGAGAATGGTGCGCTGCGTGATGCACCGGAGCTGCCGATGCTGCTGGTTGAGGTACAGCTCCGTAATTACATCGATGGGATTGTCGCATACCACATCACATCCGCGCAAGGGCGGATGTTGATCACGCTGGGACGTCGCCGGTGAGTCAGCTGGCGCGCCGGCCCCGGGCCTGCTGGCGCTTGTGCTCGATGAAGTCGACGAGCACGTAGTCGCCGAGATCCTCCGGCGTGGTGAAGAAGGCCCGGCCTCGGTTGATCTCCGTCAGCCGCTCGACGAACGCCGTCAGGTAGCTGGTGGCGTCGAGCATGAACGTGTTGATCCGGATGCCGTCGCGCGTGCACCGCAAGACCTCGCGCAGCGTGGCCTCGACCGTCTCGGTCACCGGCGGGTAGTTGAAGAAGACGTCGCCGCTCGCCGTGACGTGCGCCGTCGGCTCGCCGTCGGTGATCATGATGATCTGCTTCGTCCCGGACTGGCGCGACAGGAGCTGGCGGGCCAGCGTGAAGCCGTGCTGCATGTTCGTGCCGTACACGAAGTCCCAGCTGACCTCCGGGAGCTGGGACGCCTCGAGGATGCGGGCCGTCTCGCTGAACCCGACCAGCCCGAGGTAGTCGCGCGGGAACTGGGTCGAGATCAACGAGTGCAGCGCCATGGCGACCTTCTTGGCCGGCAGGAAGTTGTCGCGCATCGGCATCGACAGCGACAGGTCGAGCATCAGCACCGTGCTCGATCGCGTCAGGTGCTCGGTGCGCTCGACCTCGAAGTCGTCCGGCTGCAGCGACACCGGCGTGCCGGTGACACCTCGGCCGCGCCGACCAAGCGCGTTGCGGATCGTGCGCTGCAGATCGAGCTGGAACGGATCCCCGAACTCGTAGGGCTTGGTGTCGTAGGTCCGCTCGTGCCCGTGCCCCTGGCGGTGCGCCTGGTGCTGGCCGACCTGGTCCTTGGTCAGCTTGGAGAACAGGTCGCGCAGGGCGTTCGAGCCGATCGCCCGCAGCCCGCGCGGCGTCAGCTCCAGCCGGCCCTCGCGCTGTTCGATCAGGCCGGCCTCGGTGAGCAGCCGGGTCAGCTCGGCCAGGCGGTCGAGCGAGCGGGCGGCGTCGTCGCCGAGCAGGTCGCGCACGCGATCGAGGTCGGCCTCGGCCAACGCACCCGGGTTGGAGGCGTTGCGCAGCAGATGCTCCAACTGGTCCAGGTCCCCGAGGTCCTGCATGGTCTGCATGGCTTGACCGAAGCCCAGCGGGTCCTGGCCCGAGAAGTCGTAGCTCTGCTGCCACCCCATCTGCGGGAACAGCGACCGGAGGTGCCCGCCGAGCTGGTCCATCTGCCACCGCAGATCCATGTCGCCGAGCAGTTGGTCGGACAGCTCCTGCAGCTGCGCCCGCTGCTCAGGCGTCATCGAGTTGAGCATCGCCTGCATCGCCGCCATGCGCTGGGCCAGCTGCTCGAGCAGCTCGTCGAGGGTCTGCGGGTTCTCCGGGAAGAAGTCCCCGTACTGCTCCATGAACTCCTCGAACCGGGGGTCCTCGCCCCGCTCGCGCCGCTCGAGCATCTCGTTCAGGGCCGCCATCATGTCCTTCATGCGGGCCAGGTCCTGCGGCGTCATCTGCTGCATGGCGCCGCTCATCTGCTCGAACAGCTGGTTGGCCAGCTGCTGGCGGAGGCGGTCGAGCAGCGCCTCGAACCGGCGCTGCGCCTCGGCCGACTCGAAGCCGTACTCCTGCAGCTCGCGCACCTTGCCGGCCAGGTCCGACGGCAGGAGGTCGAGGCGCAGGTTGCGCTCCGCCGCCGAGTCCCGAGCCGTCTCGGCCCGCCGCTCGTCGCCGGTGCGCGCCGCCAGTCGCTCCGCCTCGCGTCGAGCGTTGTCGATGGCGTGGCGCTCCTCGTCGACGATGTCGTCGAGCTCGCGGGCGATCTCGTCGTAGACCCCGCCGAGATCGAAGCGGTCGAGGCGCTCCTGACGTTCCCGGCGCAGCTTCTCGAGCAGCTCGCGCACGCCCTGCATCCGCTCGCCGTTGCGGTCGCGCAGCCCCTGGTGCATCATCCGGCGCAGCGCGGCGTTCACGTCGCCGTGGTACAGCAGCTCGTCGGTGAGCTCTTCGAACAGCGCATCGCCGTCCAGCTCGAAGCCCTGCTGCGTCCCGTCCCACCGCGAATAGGTGAACCGGCTCGCCATGACCCGAGGGTACCCACCCGCGTTTGTGCGCCGGCGCGCGGCGGCCGATCACTGCCGCACAAACGCGCTCGGGAAGTGCTTGCAATCGCGAGCACTACGGTGACAACCGTGTAACCTGGGGCCATGCGGGTTCCTCGCACCTTCGTCTTCCTGGACCTCTCGGGGTTCACGAACTACACGGCCGCGTTCGGCGACGACGCCGCCGGGCGGATCCTCAGCGCGTTCCGCACGATCGTGCGCCAGGTCGCCTCGGACCGTGGCGTGCGCATCGCCAAGTGGCTCGGCGACGGCTGCATGGTCGTGGCCGTCGACCAAGCAGATGCCATCGCCTTCACGCTCGACCTGGAGAACAAGGCCGTCGAGGTGTGCTCGCCGCTCACGCTGCGGGCCGGGCTGGCCACGGGCTATGCCCTGCTGTTCGAGGGCGACGACTACATCGGCTCGGCCGTCAACATGGCCGCCCGCCTGTGCGACATCGCCCAGGCCTACGAGGTGCTGATCCCGACGATGGGACTCGAACGGCTTCCCGAGGGCGTGGTGGCGACGCCGCACGGTGCCGTCGAGCTGGCCGGCTTCCCCGGCGCCATCGAGGTCTTCGAGCTGAGCGGCGTCCCCACCGAGCCAGCCCGCAACGACACCGGCGAGCTCTGGACGAGAACCCCCTTCATCTGACGAACTGGCCGTCGCAACCGACTCACAGCAGCCGGTTGCGACGGCCAGGACGGCTGGCCAGGTGCGCGGTCAGCTCACGGCAGCGGCGACGATCGCACCGATCGCCGCCATCCCCCGCCCGTTGGGGTGCACCGGGGCGGCCAGGTTCGCCGGCACCAGCGGCTCGACCCAGCGCGACGTCGGCGACGCGCACGCGCTGCGCCCCTCGCTCGGCGCGTACGTATCGATGTAGGTCACGCCGGCGTTGGCCGCCTGGGTGCGCAGCATCTGGTTCAGCTCCTTGGCCTTCGCCCGCAGGTAGCTGACGTCGCCATAGGCGATCGGCAGGGTCGGCCAGCAGCCGAACCCCCGATCCGGCAGGACCTGCGGGTAACCGACCACGAAGACCCGCGCGTCCGGCGAGCGCAGCCGGATCTCGGCCAGCACCGCAGCGACGTTGGGCGCCGTCACGTTGATCCGCCGGCTGATCTCGTCGACGCCTCCCGCCGTGTACCGGTCACGGCACGGCGTGGAGAACGGGTTGAGCGTGGCGCAGTTCTGGATGATCTCGGTGAACCCGATGTCGTTGCCGCCGATGCCGATCGTGACCAACGTGGTCGACGCCGAGAGCGCCGACAGCTGGGCGGGGTTCGAGCCACCCGTGACGGGCTGGGCCGAGAACATGTCCCTGGTGGCGGCGCCGCTGCAGCTGATGTCGGTGAACGTCGCCCCGCCGAGCGTCGGGTTCACGACGTTCGGGTAGTTGCGGTTCGACTTCAGGCACCCGAGCGGGGCGACCTGGACCGGGATCAGCGGCCCGGCCGTGAAGGAGTCGCCGAGCGCCACGTACTGGTCGTCTGGTCGAGCCGCCGCTCCGCCGCCCGGGACGACGAGGGCAGCCGCCGCCAGCGCGAGAACGAAGACCGATCGTGCACGTCGCATTCCGCCACCCCCTGTTGCCGTGATGTGCCGGAAAACGTAGCCCGGCGGCGGCGAGCCTACGAGCGGCCGCGGTACGTCGCCCGGGCGCCGCTGGTGTCCTTGTTCAGGCGCTTGGAGAGGTGCAGCCCTTCGAGCACGAACGCCACCGCGGCGGCCACGGCGGCGGGCGATTCGTCGCCGCCGGTCAACACCCGCACGGGAGCGCGCAGCGCCGGCACCTGCTCGACCAACGCAGCCAGATCGGCCGAAGCGACGTCCTCGCCGGTGTGGGCGACCGCGCCCTCTTCGAAGGCGGTCACGATCTCACGCGTCTGGTCCGGGGCGACGCGGGCCTTGAACACGGTCAGCAGGGCGCCCTTCACGAGGTTGTCGAAGATCGCACCGTCACGGCCCTCGTCGAGCGACTCGATCTCGATCTTGCCCCCGGAGCTGGCGGCCAACGCCTCGAGGTCGTCGACGCGAGGCACGACGACGCGCTCGCCGGCGCGCAGCCCCCGCCGCAGCGCGTTGGCGGCGGCGATCTCCTGGTTGGTGACCGACAGGCGCACGCTGACGCCACTGCGCTGGTTGACGTGCGTGCTGGCCCGGGCCAGGTGGCTCACCGTGGCGATCACCTCGGAGAGGTATGCCGGGACGTGGACGTCGACGCCGCCGACGGCCGTCGGCCGGGCCTCCTGGTCGACGATCGCCATCTCCGTCTCGACGTCGAGCGGGTAGTGCGTGCGGATCTGGCTGCCGAAGCGGTCCTTCAGGGGGGTGATGATCCGTCCCCGATTGGTGTAGTCCTCCGGGTTCGCCGACGCCACGAGCACGACGTCGAGCGGGAGGCGGATCTTGTAGCCGCGCACCTGGACGTCGCGCTCTTCGAGCACGTTCAGCAGTCCGACCTGGATGCGCTCGGCGAGGTCGGGCAGCTCGTTGATGGCGAAGATTCCACGGTTCGTCCGCGGCACCAGCCCGTAGTGCAGCGTCAGCTCGTCGGACAGGTAGCGGCCCTCGGCGACCTTGATCGGGTCCACCTCACCGATCAGGTCGGCGATCGACGTGTCCGGCGTGGCCAGCTTCTCGCCGAAGCGGTCGTCGCGGTGCACCCAGGTCAGTGGCGTGTCGTCACCGTGCTCGGCGACCAGGTCCATGGCGTGGCGGGAGACGGGGGCGTACGGGTCGTCGTTGATCTCGCTGCCGGCGATGATCGGCATCCACTCGTCGAGCAGCCCGGTGAGCGAGCGGATCATGCGCGTCTTGGCCTGGCCGCGCTCGCCGAGGAAGATCACGTCGTGGCCGGCGAGCAGCGCGTTCTCGAGCTGCGGCAGGACCGTGTGCTCGAAGCCCAGCACGCCGGCGAAGAGCGGTTCGCCGGCGGCGATGCGGGCCACCGCGTTGGAGCGGATCTCCTCCTTGACCGGGCGCGACTCCCAACCGGCCTCCCGCAGCTGACCGATCGTGGCGGGTCGGGGTCCCATCAGGTGAACCTACCGGCGATCCTCACGGGGCCGCCGTCGTGAAGCCCCCGACCACCAGCACGTGACCATTGCTCGCGGGCAGGTCGTCGTCGAGGAGCACCGCTGCGCCCACGGTCGGCGGCTGGGCGACGGCGTCCACGGTGAGCACCACACCCTCGTCGATGGTCGGTATGGTCTGCTGGCCGAGCAATGCGGGTCGGGTCCAGGCGGCGGCCAGCAGGTGCAGGCGCAGCTGCGCCTCGTCGAGCGGCGCCAACGTGGCGAGGACGTCGTCGGTCAGCGCGAGGACCGTGACCGGCTCCGGGCCATCGAGCTCGTCCGTGAGCCCGAACTCGTCGATGGCGGCCACGAAGACGCTGAACCGAGCATCGGCGCGCAGCACCTCGAGCGTGTTCGACGACGGCAGCGTGGTCGTCGTCGTTGGTTGCGTCGTCGACGTCGTGCTCGACGTGCTCGTGGTGCTGGTCGAGGTGGTGGTCGAGCTCGTCGTCGTGGTCTCCGGTTGCGTCGTCGTCGTCGTCGATGACGTGCTCGTCGTGGTCGACGCCGCGGTCGTGGTCGTCGCCGACAGGGTCGTGGGTGGCTGCGTGGTCGGCGGCGGATCGGTCGCCGGCGGATCGGTCGCCGGCGGATTGGTCGCCGGCGGGTTGGTCGCCGGCGGATCGGTCGCCGGCGGATCGGTCGCCGGCGGGTTGGTCGCCGGCGGGTTGGTCGCCGGCGGGTTGGTCGCCGGCGGGTTGGTGACCGGCAGTTGGGTCGTGCCCGTCGGCGGTGCGGTTGGCGTTGGTGTTGGCGTCGGCGCTCGCGACGTCGGCCCGACCGTCACCCGCGGTGTCGTCGGGCTCGGCGGGCGCGGGATCGTGCGCGGAGTGGTCGGTGTCGTGGTGCCCGACGATCTGGTGGTGATCGTGCCGGTCGAGCTGCCGGCGCGGGGAACGGACGCGTGTACGTGATCGCGCCGCTGCCGCTGAACTGGTCGACGTACTCGGTCTCGTCGTCGTAGCCCTCGCTGCTGGCGAGCTCGTCGGAGTAGACGTACTCGTCGTCGGCCAGCAGGTCGTCGCCGTCCAGCTCGTCGTCGCCGACGACCTCGTCGTTGCCGGGATAGGCCGACCAGCCGCCGAAGTGCCGGGCGATCGTCCAGTCGGCGCCACGGGTTCGGATCCGTCCGCCACTCGCCGAGTCGTCTGACGCCTCGTCGACCAGCTCGGGTCCGGCGAACGGGCCCAGCTCGCCGGCGCGCAATCGCCCGCCGGCACCCGAGATCAGGATCGCCGCACCGAGCACGGCGACGACCGCAAGGGCGGCGTGACGACGTCCGGCACGGCGCGGAGAGCGCGGCAGGGCCGTCGACGCCGTCGGGGACAGCTCGATCTCGATGCCGGGCTGGTCCCCACCCTCGTGGCGCTCGTCCACGCTGCGAGCGTACGCCCCGGCGACGCCGGGCGGTCGTCGACCGGCGCCATCGCTAACCTCCGCGCCGTGCAGCTCCCGGGCCCATGGCGGGCCATCGAGGCCGACGACGAGCTGCGCCGCATCGGCACCGGGCCGGAGGTCGACGACAGCAGCTGGCCCGAGGTCATCGTCCCGGGCCATTGGCGCAGCCACCCGAAGCTCGCCACGAGCGACGGGCCGATCCTCTACCGCACGGCGTTCACCCTGCCACCACCGGGGGCCGGCCGGCGCCGCTGGGTCACGCTCGACGGTGTCTTCTACCAGGCCGACGTGTGGCTCGACGGGGCCTACCTCGGGGACCCGGAGGGCTACTTCTTCCCGCACAGCTTCGACATCACGACGCTGTCGGGCCTCGGCGACGAGCACGTGCTGGCCATCGAGGTCGCCTGCCACCCCGAGCGGGGGACGACCGGCCGGCGCAACATCACGGGACTGTTCCAGCACTCCGAGGCCCTCGACCACGACTGGAACCCGGGGGGGTTGTGGCGGCCGGTCCTCGTGTACGACACGGGGCCGGCCAAGCTCGACCGCCTGCGCGTGCTCTGTCGCGACGCCGACGAGGTCCGCGCCCACCTCCGGCTGCACGCTCGGCTCGACGCAGATGCGCCCAGGACGGTGCGCGTCCGCACCACCGCCGACGGGGTCGTCGTCGGCGAGACCGAGCACCCGGTCGCCGCCGGGAGCAACGAGATCGAGTGGTCGCTCGACGTCGACCGCCCGGCGCTGTGGTGGCCGCGGCGGCTCGGCGCCCAGCCGCTGACCGACATCGACGTCGAACTGCTCGTCGATGGCGAGGTCAGCGACCGGCGGTCACGGCGCACCGGGCTGCGCGAGGTGGCGTGGAACGACTGGATCTGCTCGATCAACGGCGAGCGGTTGTTCCTCAAGTCGGCCAACCTCCTGCCCACCCGCCCGGGGCTCGCCGACGCCACACCGCAGGAGGTCCGAAGGGACGTCGACCTGGCCCTCGAGGCGGGGCTCGACGCGCTGCGCGTCCAGGCCCACATCGCCCATCCCGAGCTGTATCGCGCCGCCGACGAGGTCGGCCTCCTGCTGCTGCAGGACTTCCCGCTGCAGTGGGGGTACGCCCGGGGCGTGCGCCGCCAGGCCGTGCTCCAGGCGCGCGAGGCCGTCGACGCGCTCGGCCACCACCCGGCGATCGTGCAGTGGTGCGCTCACGACGAGCCCGTCGCCGATGCCCCTCAGGTCGCCGCGCCCGACCGGCGGTTGCGGCGGTTCCTCGCCGAGCAGCTGCCGTCGTGGAACAAGACGGTGCTCGACCGGTGGTTGAAGCGGGCCTTCGAGCATGCCGATCCGACCCGCCCGACCGTCGCCCACAGTGGCGTCGGGCCGCACTTGCCGACGCTGTCGGGCACGGACTCGCACCTGTGGCTCGGGTGGCACCGCGGCGAGATCGGCGACCTGGCCGAGCGGGCACGGCTGGTGCCGAACCGCGTGCGCTTCATCAGTGAGTTCGGAGCCCAGGCGGTGCCCGACTCGGCACCCTCGTTCGTCGATGTGACGGCCTGGCCCAACCTCGACTGGGAGGGTCTGCGCGAGCACCACGGCCTGGCGCTGGACGTGATGCTGGAGCGAGTGCCGCCCGCCGACCACCCGACGTTCGGGTCGTGGAAGGCGGCGACGCAGCGCTACCAGTCCGAGGTGCTGCGCCACCACATCGAGACGCTGCGCCGGATGAAGTACCGACCCGTCGGCGGGTTCTCGTTCTCGGCCCTGGCCGACCCCGCGCCGATGATCTCGGCCGCCGTGCTCGACCACGAGCGGTCACCGAAGCGGGCGTGGGCAACGGTCGTCGACGTGTGCCGGCCGGTGATCGTCGTGACGGATCCGCTGCCCGCCGAGGTCGTCGCCGGCGATCAGGTCAAGCTCGACGTCCACGTCGTGAACGATCTGCGGTCGGCGCTCGTCGACGCCACCGTGTCGGTCACCTGCACGTGGCGAACCGGCCGCCGGCAGTGGGCCTTCCGGGGTGATGTGGACGCCGACGCCGTGGCGCGAGTCGGTCGCCTCGACCTGCTCGTGCCCGATGAGCCTGGCGACCTGCTGCTCGGCGTCGCCCTCAGCGCCCGCGACGCATCGGGCGCCGAGATCACCGCCACCCGCCGCGCCGGCGCCCGCATCATCGTTTAAGTCCGGATTCTGGTTACCAGCGCGACCAATATCCGGACGTAAACGTCAGTGGCGGGCGGACGTGCGGCGGTTCTTGAACTTCGACTTCAGGTAGTCGGCGTTCATGAGGGCGATGACGTCGATCGAGATCTCCTTGGGGCACGCCGCCTCGCACTCGCCGTGGTTCGTGCACGAGCCGAAGTGGGCGTCCATCTCGTCGACCATCGCCTCGACACGGTGGTACCGCTCGGCCTGGCCCTGTGGCAGCAGGTTGAGGTGGGCGACCTTGGCCCCGGTGAACAGGTTGGCGGCGCCGTTGGGGCACGCCGCCACGCAGGCGCCGCAGCCGATGCACAGCGCGGCGTGCTCGGCGGCGTCGGCGACCGGCTTCGGGATGGGCGTCAGGTTGGCGTCGGGGGCGCCGCCCGTCGGTGACGTGATGTACCCGGCCGCCTCGATGATGCGATCCAGCTCGCGGCGATCGCACATCAGGTCCTTGATGATCGGGAAGGCCTTGGCCCGCCACGGCTCGACGACGATCTCGGCCCCGTCGGCGAACTTGCGCATGTGCAGCTGGCACGACGCCGTGCCGAGCTGCGGGCCGTGGGCCTGCCCGTTGATCATCAGCGCGCACGAGCCGCAGATGCCCTCGCGGCAGTCGTGCTCGAACGTGATGGCGTCCTGGCCGCTCTCGACGAGCCGCTCGTTGAGGACGTCGAGCAGCTCGAGGAACGACGCGTCGTGGCTGATCTCGTCGATGTGGTGCGACTCGAACTGGCCCGGCGCGTCGGGGCCGGCCTGCCGCCACACCTTCACGGTGATGTTGCGGACGACGCGGTAGTCCTCGGACTCGCGGCGATCCTCGACCGGGCTCAACGTGTCGGTCACTTGTAGCTCCGGGTCTGGAAGTGGACGGACTCGTACAGCAGGTCCTCCTGGTGGCGCTTGGCGTCCGACGGGTCGCCAGTCCACTCCCACGCCGCGACATGAGCGAACCGCTCGTCGTCGCGCAGGGCCTCGCCCTCGTCCGTCTGGTACTCGGCGCGGAAGTGACCGCCGCAGCTCTCCTCGCGCTCCAGGGCGTCGCGGCACATCAACATGCCGAGCTCGAAGAAGTCGTCCACGCGGCCGGCTTTCTCGAGGGTCTGGTTGACGCTGGTGCCGCTGCCCGTCACGCACAGGTCCTTCTTGAACTCGGCGTGCAGCGCCGGCAGCTCGGACAGGGCCTTCTCCAGGCCCTGCGCGGTGCGCTCCATACCGCAGTAGTCCCAGATGATCCGTCCGAGCTCGCGGTGGAAGTAGTCCGGCGACCGAGTGCCACCCACGGCGAGATAGCCATCGAAGCGCGCCCGCACGGCCGATTCGGCGGCGGCGAAGCCCGGGTGGTCGGGCCCGGGGATCGGCTTGTTGAGCAGCGGGGCGAGGAAGTTGCTGATCGTGTTGGGCAGCACGAAGTAGCCGTCGGCCAAGCCCTGCATGAGCGCCGAGGCACCGAGGCGGTTGGCCCCGTGGTCCGAGAAGTTGGCCTCGCCGGCGGCGTAGAGGCCGGGCACCGTGGTCATCAGCTCATAGTCGACCCATAGCCCGCCCATCGTGTAGTGCGAGGCGGGGTAGATCCGCATCGGCAGGTCGTACGGGTCCTCACCCGTGATCCGCTCGTACATCTCGAACAAGTTCCCGTAGCGCTCGGCGACGACCTGCTTGCCGAGCCGGCCGACGGCATCGGCGAAGTCGAGGTAGACGCCGTTCTTCTTCGGGCCGACGCCGCGACCCGAGTCGACGGCCCGCTTCGCCGCCCGCGAGGCGAGGTCACGCGGCGCCAGGTTGCCGAAGCTCGGGTACAGCCGCTCGAGGTAGTAATCGCGCTCGCCCTCGGGGATCTGGCTGGCCGGCCGATCGTCGTCCGGGTTGCTCGGCACCCACACCCGCCCGTCGTTGCGCAGCGATTCGGACATCAGCGTCAGCTTCGACTGCAGGTCGTCGGACTGCGGGATGCACGTCGGATGGATCTGCGTGTAGCACGGGTTGGCGAACAGCGCCCCCCGCCGGTGGGCCCGCCACGCCGCCGTGACGTTGCAGTTCATGGCGTTGGTCGACAGGTAGAAGGCGTTGCCATAGCCGCCGGTGGCGAGCACCACGGCATGCCCGGCGTGCGAGCGTACCTCGCCGGTCAGCAGGTCACGGGTGACGATGCCGGCGCAGCGACCGTCGATCACGACGATGTCGACCAGCTCCGTACGGGTCCACAGCTTGACGTTGCCCATGCCGACCTGGCGCGACATCTGCTGATAGGCGCCGAGCAGCAACTGCTGGCCGGTCTGGCCGCCGACGTAGAACGTGCGGCTGACCTGCGCCCCGCCGAAGCTGCGGTTGTCGAGCAGCCCGCCGTACTCCCGGGCGAACGGCACGCCCTGGGCGACGGCCTGGTCGATGATGTTCCCCGACACCTGGGCCAGCCGGTAGACGTTGCCCTCCCGGGCCCGGAAGTCGCCGCCCTTGATGGTGTCGTAGAAGAGGCGGTAGACGCTGTCGCCGTCGCCGCGGTAGTTCTTCGCCGCGTTGATCCCGCCCTGGGCGGCGATGGAGTGGGCCCGCCGGGCGGAGTCGTGGAACGTGAACGCCTCGACCTGGTACCCGAGCTCGGCCAGCGTCGCCGCCGCGCTGGCCCCGGCCAGACCGGTGCCGACGACGAGCACCTTGAACTTGCGCTTGTTGTTCGGGTTGACGAGCTTGCTGTCGGCGATGAAGCGCTGCCACTTCTCGGGCAGCGGACCCGGCGGGATCTTGGCGTCGAGGACGGTGCTCGTACTGGTACTCGTGCTCGTCGTGTGCTCGAGGGTGTCCGTCATCGCCGTCCTCCTGGATGCCTAGATGCCGACGATCCCGGCCTGCACGGCGATCGGGAAGGACACGTTGCCGACCACGACGATCGTCGCCAGCCCGGTGGCCAGCCCGCGCCGCCAGGCGTTGAAGCGCGGGCTGTTCCACCCCATCGACTGGAACAGGCTCCAGGTGCCGTGGAACAGGTGGATGCCGAGGGCGATGTTGGCCACGATGTACAGGATCGCCACGGGAAGGCGGGACAGGCTGGCGTCGACGTTGCGGTACACGGCGCCGCGCACGAAGTCCGGGTTGAACCAGCCCCACGTGAAGTCGGCGAGGTGCCAGAACAGGAACAGCAGCACGATGATGCCGGTCCAGCGCATCGTGCGGCTGGCGAAGTTGGCCACCACGTAATGGCGCGGCGACTGGTAGCCGACGGGACGAGCCCGGCGGTTCATCAGGGTCAGCGAGTAGGCGGCGTGGACGTGCAGGATCAGGGCGGCGATGAGCACCGAGCGCAGCAGCCACAGGGCGACCGTCCGGGGGAAGATCGGGACGAGCAGCTCGCGCAGGAACTCGCCGTAGACGTCGAGGTCGTAGACCCGTTCGCCGTTCTCCGTGACGAGCCCGAGGTACATCTTGAGGTTGCCGACCATGTGGACGACCACGTAGCCGATCCCGATGATCCCGGTGATCGCCATGACGTACTTCTTGCCGACGGCGGTCGAGTAGAAGTCGAGCAGGAACGGCTTGCGCCGTCGCGCCGGTGCCGCCGTCGCGGTGCCCGAGACCGGCCCCCGCGTGACCGCTTGCGCCATGCCGGCAACGCTATCCGCCCCTGCTTCCGCCACCCGAAACCGACCCCAGCCGCCGGTCACAGCCTCATGGTCCGACTTCTGGCGCGACGGGTCGCCAGATGTCGGACCGTGAGCTGGGAACGTCAGGTGACGAAGTCGAGGAGGCGTTCGACGGCGCCGACGAGCTCGGGGCGGAGGTCGGCGTAGGTCGTGACCCGGTTGCGCAGCTGGGGCCAGAAGCGAGCCGGGTCGACGCCGAGGCCACGGCAGACGCCGTCCTTCCACGGCTCGCCGTGCGGGACGTCCGGCCACTCGTCGAGCCCGACGACCTGCGGCCGGATCCCGGCCCACACGTCGACGAAGGGGTGACCGGTCACCAGCACGTGCGGCCCGGCGACCGACGCCGCCAGCCGCGACTCCTTGGTCCCGGGGACCAGGTGGTCGACGAGCACGCCGAGCCGGCGGGTCGTCGACGGCCCGAACGCGGCGACGGCGGCGACGAGGTCGTCGATGCCGTGCATCGGCTCCACCACGATCGCCGCCTCCCGCAGGTCGTCGCCCCACACGTGCTCCAGCAGCTCGGCGTCGTGGCGACCCTCGACCCAGATGCGGCTGGCCGCGGCCACCTGCGCCGCCTGCGAGCCACCGCCGACCGACCCGGACGCCGTGACCCGCGGTCGCACGTCGGGTGCCACGACCGGACGGCGCAGCGTGACCGGGCGGCCGTCGAGCAGGAACCCGCCCGGCTTCCACGCCGAAGTGACGCTGGTGCTGGCGGCGGTCGCGGAGCGTCACCGCCTCGATCGACCACCGCACGACGTCGCCGCAGAACCCGCTCGACCGATCCTCGACGACCAGGCCCACCGCCACGTCCACCTCGGGGTAGGTCGGCGACCGTCGCGCCGGCTCGTCGAGGATGTCCCGGTCGTACCGCACGAGCCGACGAGGGTAGGTGGCGCCGTCACGGGAACCGCGGAGCCCGCTCGGGCGTCCCACCCCCCATGGGGAGCCCACATCCACACACGCGTCGCCACCTGCTCGCCGGAGGAGCGATGGTCCTCGTCGCCCTCGCCGGGTGCCGGGCATCAGATGACGCAGGCGGCGGGGACAGCGCGTCGGCAACCATCGTGGCCGACGGCGAAGAGTTGGCGGGCGGGGCGGCGACCACCGTGGCGGGCGGCGGCGAGCTGGCCGAGGCCGAGGCCGAACTGGACGCCGCCACTGGACAAGCTCCCCCGGCCAGCAGCGGCATCGTGGCGCCGGCGGCCCAGCTGCCGGGCCAGCAGATCGCCATCGAGGCCAACGCCAGCGTGCAGACCGACGACGTGCGCGCCGCCGTCGACCGGCTGACCACGATCGTCATCACTCGCGGTGGCCGCGTCGCCGCCGCTGACGTCGACTACGACCCGGACCCGGCCTCCGCGGCCCCCGACGACGTCGACGAGTCGCGGGCGACACTCGTGCTGTCCGTCCCACCCGGCGAGCTGCCGGCGATGGCCGACGCGCTCGACGAGGTCGGCACCCTGACCTCCTTCGACCAGTTGGCCGAGGACGTGACCGAGCAGCTCGCCGACCTCGACAGCCGCATCGCCAACCTGCGGGCCAGCGTCGAGCGCGTGCGAGCGCTGCTCGCTCAAGCCGTCGACATCGACGGCATCGTCCGCCTCGAGGCCGAGCTGACGGCGCGCGAGACCGAGCTGGAACAGCTCCTCGCCGGGCAACGCCAGCTCGACGACCGGGTGGCCATGTCGACGCTCACGGTCGACATCACGACCACGCCACGCGTGACCCTGACGGCGATCGGCCAGATCACCGACGATCCGGGCGTCGTCGATGCGCTCGCCGCCGGGTGGGGGGCGTTCACCACCGGCCTGTTCACCGCCGCGCTGGTGCTGGCGGCGATCGCCCCGTTCCTGGCCGTGGCGGCGGTGTTGATCAGCCTCGGCCTGCTGGTCCGACGGGTGGTGCTGCGCCGCCGTCCGGCCGCCGGCGCCAGCCATCCGGTGTGAGCAACCAGTCGGCGACCGAGCCGTCCGGGAACCGCCACATCGCCCGGACGCCGGTGTGGGCGTACGCCTCGGCCAGATCGAGCGGCGGCAGGGTCGCACCCCAGCGGTGCCAGCGTCGGGCCGGCGCCTCGGCGAGCGACAGCGGGCCGCCACCCAACTCGACGAGGCCGTGGACGACGCCGTCCTGGACGTAGCCGCCGGCGCAGCGCACGGCCGGCCCGTCGGCGTACCACTCGAGGTCGAACGCCATCGCGCTCGGCGTGCCGTAGCCACGGCCCAGTGCCTCAACGGGGTCGTCCAGGGCGACGGCGAACGTCTCGTTGGACACGGTCCATTGCTCCATCGGCCGCTCGCACACGTGGTCAGCCCACAGCCCGTGGGCCTTCACGAGCAGCGGGTCGGTTCGACCCGGCACGTCCCACTCGCCCACGTGCAGCAGGGGTTCGTCCCGGCGGGCCAACGCCGACCAGTACCACCCGGCCGTCGCCGAGGGACGGCGGTAGGCCGTGACGAGGCCGGCCACCCCACCCGGCAGCCACGCCGTGAACACCCACTCCTCCACGCCAGCGTCCGGGTGGGGCCGGTCGTCGGCGGCGTCGACCTCGTCCGACCGGCGGACCGTCACCTCGGGCAGACTACGGGCGTGGCGACCGACGGCATCCGCTACCTCAGCCTCGATTGGCTCGACGAGCTGGGACGCGTGGTCGACGACGACGAGGAGCTGGGCCGCCTCGCCGCCGACCACGAGATCGGGCTGACCCAGGTCGTCACGGAGGGCCCGGAAGGCGCCGTCACCTACCACTTGCAGATCGCCGACGGCCGAGCCAGGTTCGGGCCGGGTCCGGCCGAGCCCGAGCACGTCCGGATGGAGCAGACGTGGGACACCGCCGTCGCCGTGGCCACGAACGAGCTGAACGCCCAGGAAGCGTTCGTCAACGGCCACATCCGGCTGTTCGGCGACCAGCAGCGCCTGCTCGCCGCCCAACCCGTCTTCGGCGCGCTCGACGCCGTGTTCGCCGAGGTCCGCGGCCGGACCGACTACCGCTGACGGAACGCTGACGCCGTGCCCGAGCTGCCCGAGGTCCAGGCCCACGCCGAACGGTTGACCGCCGCCGACGCCGGCCGCATCCTGCGCCGCTTCACCCCCTTGACGTTCACGGCGCTGAAGACGGCCGTCCCAGCCCCCGACGGGGCGTACGGTCATCCGCTCGTCGACGTCGGGCGGCGCGGCAAGTACCTGCTCGTGCGCTTCGACCCAGTCACGTTCGTGGTCCACCTGATGCAGGGCGGTCGGCTGCTCGTCGACACCAAGCAGGCGCTCAAGCCGCGTGGCGGTCAGGCCCGGTTCGTGTTCGACGACGACGGACCGGCGCTGCTGCTGACCGAGCAGGGCACCGAGCGCAAGGCCGGCATCTGGTGCGTGCCGAGCGACGGCGTGGTCGACGGCCCGCCGCTCGACCACCTCGGGCCCGAGGCCGACCGCATCGAGCCCGACGAGCTGCTGACCCGGTTCCGGGCGAAGTCGATGCGCCTGCACGGCTTCTTGCGCGACCAGCGCTGCATCGCCGGGCTCGGACGGCGGCTGGCCAACGAGATCTGCCACCGCGCCAAGCGCTCACCGTTCGCCATGACCGGCAAGCTCGGTCCGGACGACGCCGCCGAGGTGGTCACGGCGATCCGCGAGTCCGTCGCCGAGGGGCTCGAGTACGAGCGGACCCGCGACGACATGAGCTCGTCCAAGGACCGGCCCGGGCGTGTCCACCACCGCGCCGGCGAGCCGTGTCCGATCTGCGGCGACACCGTCCGCGCCGTCGAGTACTCCGGGTACACGGTCAACTACTGCCCGACGTGCCAGACCGGCGGCAAGATCCTGGCCGACAACACCACGAGCAAGTTCCTGAAGTAGGCGGACGCCGCTCCAGTAGCTTCTCCCCGACCGCCGGCACGGCGCTGGGCAGAGGAAGGCTGGATGACGGGGACGATCGCACCGCAGCGGGTGTTCCGCCAGGTCGACCCGCTGATCGCCCACCCCCCGAGACCGAGCACGGCGGAGCGCTTCTCGCTCCCCCCGACGGGGTTCCGCCCCGACATCGAAGGTCGTGCGGGCGATCGCCGTCGTGCTCGTCGTGCTGTTCCACGCCGATCTCGGGCCCTTCGGCGGCGGGTTCATCGGCGTCGACGTGTTCTTCGTCGTGTCCGGGTTCCTGATCACGTCCCTCCTGCTCGGGGAGGTGTCGCGCACCGGCACCGTGTCGCTGCCCAACTTCTGGGCCCGCCGGGCCCGGCGCCTGCTGCCGGCGTCGTGCTTGGTGATCGTCGCGACGCTGCTCGCCGCCCAGTTCCTCTACGACCCGCTGCTGCTCGGCAACCTCGCCCGCGAAGCGGTGGCGGCGTGCGGGTTCGTCATCAACCTGCTCTTCGCCGCTCGGGAGGCGGGCGGCGACGGCGGGTACTTCGACGCCGAACTGGCCAAGTCCCCGCTGCTGCACTTCTGGTCACTGGCCGTGGAGGAGCAGTTCTACCTCGTGTGGCCCGTCGTGATCTGGTGGCTGGCCAGGACGGCGCGCCGGTTCCGCCACGACCTGACGATGGTGATGGCGGCGGCGTGGGCGGCCAGCGCCGTGGCCTGCGTCTGGTTGACCGACAGCAACGGGCCGTGGGCGTTCTACTCACTGCCGGCCCGGGCGTGGGAGCTGCTGACCGGCGCGCTGCTGGCCATCTCGTTCACGTCCCTGCGGCGGATCCCACGCGCCGTCGTGGCGCCGATGGCCGCCGCCGGGCTGGCGATCATCGTCGTCGCCGCCGTCAGCTACGACGCATCGACGACCTTCCCCGGCGTGGCCGCCGCGGCGCCGGTCCTCGGCACCGCGCTCGTCATCGCCGCCGGCTGCGCGACCGATGCCCCTGCCGGCCTGCGGTCCGTGCTCGGCTGCGCCCCGCTGCTGTGGATCGGGCAGCGCTCCTACGCCATCTACCTGTGGCACTGGCCGGCCCTGGTCCTCGTCGCCGTCGAGTGGGGCCCGCTGTCGGTCGCTCAGCGGCTGGCGGTGGTCGGCGGGTCGGTGGTGCTGGCGGCGCTGTCGTACCGGCTCGTCGAGGACCCGGTCCGCCACTCCTCGTGGCTGGCCCGCCGGCCCCGCCGCAGCCTGCTCGCCGGGGCGTCGATCCTCGCCATCCCCGTGCTACTGGCGACGCTGTTCCTCGCCGTCGCCTCGTTCGACGACGGGCGGGACGGAGGCGGCCAGCCTGACGCTGCCCGACCTCGTGGTGCCCGTCGCGCCGGACGCCGCCGTCGGGTCGACGACCATCGCCCCGACGACCTCGTCGGCGGTGTCGACGACCACCATCGCCCCCGGGGCTCCCGTCGATCCGGCGCTGCAGGCCCTGATCGACGCGCAGCAAGAGCTCCTCACCCAAGGTCTCGCCACCCAGGAGGTCCCGTCGAACCTGCGCCCGAGCCTGATGGGCGCCCGCGACGACCAGCCGGCCGTCTACGCCGACGGCTGCGTGCTCGAACGGGGGCAGCAGTACCTCCCGGATTGTGTCTACGGCGATCCGTCGTCGCCGGTCACGGTGGCCATCCTCGGCGACTCCCACGCCGCCCACTGGTTCCCGGCGCTGCAGAAGATCTCGCTCGACCAGGGATGGCGGTTGCTGTTCTTCGCCAAGCAGGGCTGCCCGCCCACCGACCAGCCGCTGCGCCGTGGCGCCTCGCCCGACTGCGACCCGTGGCGCAACGAGGCGCTGGCCAGGATCACGGCCGAGCGGCCGGCGCTGACGATCCTCACCGCGTACCACTACGAAGCGCCCGACGGATCGGCGTACGGCGAGAACACGCTGTGGCGCAACGGCTTGACGTCGACGTTGACGACGCTCGGCGACCTGGCGCCGCAGACCCTGATCCTCGGCGACACGCCGACCCAGTACGCCGACATCCCGCAGTGCCTCGCCGGCGCGATGAGCGCCGTCAGCGCCTGCGTCAGCCAGCGCAGCTACGCCGAGCGCCCCGATCGCCTGCAGATCGAGGCCGAGCTGGCCGAGCAGTTCGGCGCCCACGCCGTCGATCCGACCGACTGGTTGTGCACCGACCAGGCGTGCCCGGTGGTGATGGGCGACGTGCTCGTCTACCGCGACCGCAACCACCTGACACCGCCGGCCGCCGAGAGCCTGGCCCCGCTGCTGGAGGCGGTTCTGGTCCCGCTCGTCACGTAGCGACGGGCACCGACGCCGGGGTGAACTGGCAGCGCATCCGCTTGATGCCGTTGATGAACGGCGAGAGCAGACGGTCCGGCTCGGTGGTGATCTGCAGGTCCGGCAGCCATCGGAAGATCTCCTGGAACATCATCGTGATCTCCCGCCGGGCGAGGTTGGCGCCGAGGCAGAAGTGCGGGCCACCGGCGCCGTAGCCGACCTGCGCCTTGGCGTTGGACCGGGTGAGGTCGAAGGCATGGCCGTCGACGAACACCGTCTCGTCGCGGTCCGCCGACCAGTACCACATGACGACCTTGTCGCCGGCGGCGATCTCCTGGTCGGCGATGCGAGTGTCCTCCATCGCCACGCGCCGCATGTGGATCACCGGACTGGCCCAGCGGACGATCTCCTCGATCGCCGCCGGCGTCATGCCGTCCAGGTCGGCCTGCCAGGCGCGGCGCTGGTCGGGATGGTCGGTGAGCAGCTTCATCCCCCAGCTGATGGCGTTGCGCGTCGTCTCGTTGCCGGCGACGGCGAGGAGGATGAAGAACGACCCGAACTCGGCCGGCGACAGCCGATCGCCGTCCACCTCGGCCTGCATCAACGTCGACACGAGGTCGTCACGAGGGTGGTCCAGCCGGTCCTGTCCGAGCGCCTGGGCGTAGTTGAACATCGACATGGCCGCGCCGAAGAGGGCGTCGAACGACCCGCCGAACTCGGGGTCGCCGGCGCCGAGGATCACGTTGGTCCACTCGAACACGGCCGGCTCGTCGGCCGCCGGGACGCCGAGCATGTCGCAGATGATCTGCAGCGGCAGCGGGGCGGCGAACGACTCGACGAAGTCGCACTCCCCCCGCTCGGCGGCCGCCGCCACCAGGTTGCGGGCGCGCACCCGGACGGACTCGTCGATCGCCGCGACGGTCTTCGGCGTGAAGCCCCGCTGCACGAGGAGCCGCAGGCGGGAGTGGCGGGGGTCGTCGAGGACGATCATCGAGCCAAAGAAGTCCCGGGTCTCCGGCGCCTCGTCAGCCAGGGTGATGCCCCGCGACGAGCTGAAGATGTGCGGCTGGCGGCTCACCGTTCGCACGTCCTCGTAGCGGGTGACGGACCAGAACCCGGGACCCTCGGGCCGGCCCTCCAAGACGTCCAACTCGGGGTGGAACGCGATGGGGTGCTCGGCGCGCAAGGTGGCGAACGCCGCATCGCGCTCGTCCAGCGGTCGGGCCCAGAAGTCGCTCGCCCCGAGCGGGATGTCGTCGGTGGTCCGTTCGTCGGCGAGTGGCATCGGAATCCCCTTTCCCCTCCCCTCGGGACCCTACCGCTGCTCCGTCTGGAGGGCAGCGGCGGCATGGTGCCAGCCTGGCGAGCTTGCTCCCGACGATCACGCGACCAGGTCGATCCACCGTGCTCGTGCTCCTGTTGGTCGCCGCGGCGGCATGCGTTGCCCAGGCGTTCGGACGGTTCACGTACGGCGTCGTCTTGCCGGCGGTGCGCGACGAGCTGCTGTCGTCGAACACCACGGCCGGCCTGCTGGGCACGGCCAACGTCGGCGCCTACCTGGTCGGCACGGCGATCGTGGCGACGATCTCGGCCCGCCTGCCGCTCGTGCGACTGATGGCCGTCGGTCTCGTGCTCTCCACGGCCGGCCTGCTGCTGGCGTCGTGGGCCGCCCACGGCGCCGTGATGGCGGTGGCGCTCGTCGTGATGGGTCTCGGCGGGGCGGCCATCTGGATCCCGTCCCCGCGCGTCGCATCGAGCGTGCTGGCCCCGAGCCAGCGCGGGTTGGCCACGGGGTTGATCGGCGTCGGGATCGGCGTCGGGATCGTCTTCGCCGGGCGCCTGGCCGAGGTGCTGCGCGACGACGGTGACGACGGCTGGTGGCGCCGCGTGTACCGAGTCGAGGCGGTGATCGCCGTCATCGTGCTGGTGGCGACGGTGGTCCTGCTGCGACGGACGACGGCCCGTACGGGACGGACCACCAGCCCAACGCGCCGCGCCGGAGCCCCGGACCGGCGGTGGGTTCATCGGCCTCGATGCACTCCGGCAGGTGCCCAGCTGGAAGGCGCTGACGGGCGCGTACGCGGCGTTCGGCTTCATGTACCTCCTGGTGCTGGCGTTCCTCGTCGCCCGGCTGGAGGACGACGCCGGCTTCGACGCCGGCGAGGCGTCCGCGATGTTCGCCGCCACGGGCGTCGCGGCGATCTTCGGCGGGATCCTGCTCGGGCCCCTGTCCGACCGCATCGGGCGGCGGGCCACCCTGATCGGTGCATTCGTCGGTTTCGGCGCGTCGACGCTGGCGGTACTTGGAGGGCAGCAGCCATGGGTGTTGATCGGCAGCATCGGCGTGGGCCTGATGTTCTCCGGGCTCCCGACGGCGATCGCCGCGTACGTCGTCGACACGACCGACGCCACCACCTACGGCCCGGCCTACAGCACGGCGACCCTGGCGTTCGGGGTGGCGCAGGCGGCGGCTCCCCAAGTCGGCGGGCTGGTCGCCGACGCCGCCGGATCGTTCACGCCGGTGTTCCTGCTCAGCGCGGCGTGCGCGGTGCTCGGTGCCGTGCTGTCGGCACAGCTGCCCCGGGGGACCAGTGCCAAGTCCCCGTTCGATCGAGCGAGGCCATCGAACCGTGAGCTTCGAACGAGCGGGTGTGCCAGTCGCCTTGCCCGCCCAGCCGAGCTAGCGGAGTCTCGGAGCGGGCGGTGGCGAGTCAGAGCAGTCCAAGCTCCCGGACCGCGTCCCGCTCCTCGATGAGCTCGGCGGCGGTGGCGTCGATGCGCTGGCGGCTGAACTCGTCGATCTCGAGGCCCTGGACGATCGAGTAGTCGCCGCCCGCGCACGTCACCGGGAAGCTGAAGATGAGGCCCTCCGGGACGTCGTAGCTGCCGTCGCTGGTGACGCCCATCGACGTCCAGTCGCCCTCGGGCGTGCCGTCCACCCAGGTGCGGATGTGGTCGACGGCTGCGCTGGCCGCCGAGGCGGCCGACGACGCGCCGCGGGCCTCGATGATGGCCGCGCCGCGCTTGGCGACGGTCGGGATGAACTCGCTCTCGACCCACTCCTGGTCGCCGATCGCTTCCGCCGCGCTGCGGCCGCCGACCTCGGCGTGGAAGACGTTGGGGTACTGCGTCGTCGAGTGGTTGCCCCAGATGGCCAGCTTCTTGATCTCGGTCACGGCCACGTCGAGGCGCTTGCTCAGGTGGCTCAGGGCCCGGTTGTGGTCGAGGCGGGTCATCGCCGTGAAGCAGCGCGGGTCGAGGTCCCTGGCGTTGGCCTGGGCGATCAGGGCGTTGGTGTTGGCCGGGTTGCCGACGACGAGGACCTTGACGTCGCGACTGGCGCTGCGTGAGAGGGCCTCGCCTTGCGGCTTGAAGATGCCGCCGTTGGCCGACAGCAGGTCCGAGCGCTCCATGCCGGCCTTGCGCGGCATCGCCCCGACGAGCAGCGCGACGTCGACGTCGCCGAACGCCGTGTCGGCGTCGTCGGTGCAGACGACGTCGGCCAACAGCGGGAAGGCGCAATCGTCGAGCTCCATCCGCACGCCCTCCAGCGCGCCGAGCGCCGGTGTGATCTCCAGCAGCTGGAGGGTGAGCGGCGTCTCGGGGCCGAGCATCGAGCCGGAGGCGATGCGGAACAGGAGGCTGTAGCCGATCTGACCGGCAGCACCGGTGACGGCCACACGGACAGGCGACGCAGGGTTGCTCATGGCGCCGAGCGTAGGCAGGAGGGCACGGCCAGCCTCAGGCCGCGAGGGCCTGCAGGATGAGGTCGGTGTAGTAGCGCCGGCCGTCCGGGGCGATGTGGTAGCCGTCTTCCCAGAAGCACTGGCCTTGGCACTGCGGGGCGAGGGTCCCCCAGTCGAGGATGCGGATGTTGGGGAACCGCTGGGCGGCCTCGAAGAGGTTGGCGTTGGTCTCAGGGATCCAGTCGGCGTGTGGGGCGTAGGCCGTCAGCACGACCACCTTCGGGACCCCGGCGAGCGGGGCGAACAAGGCGTCGAGCGTCTCGTCGCTGGGCGGACCGTTCGTGCCGAGGTGGATGACCACCGCGCCGCCGAACTGGCCGGCTGCAGCCATCTGCTCCACAAATGGCACTGAAGCCGTGACCTGCTGGCTCTCGTCGGCGATGACGGTGATGCCCTGCGCGGTGAGGTTGCCCGCCGCGCCGAGCATCACCGAGTCTCCGATGGCGAAGATCGGTCCCGCCGGTGGTGGTGGTGGTGGTGGTGGTGCTGCGGTCGTCGGGGGGAGCGTCGTCTCGGGCGCCAACGTGGTCGTCGGCTCGGCCGCCGTCGACGCGACGGTGGTCTCGCCGGTTGCCGTCGTCGGCGGCGTGGTGGTCACCTCCTGCGTCGTGGACGGCGCGTCCGTCGTGGTCGGCGCGGCCGTCGTCGTCGGCGCATCAGTCGTCGTCGCCCGCGGTGTCGTCGACACGTTGCCGGCCAACACGTCCTCGAAGTCGACGGCGACCTGCCGGCCCTCCTCGATCCCCCGCTCGATGTTGTTCTGGCGCAGCTCGGCCTTTGCCAGGCTCGTGCCGGCGAGCACGGCGACGGCGGCCAGCGCGGCCGCACCGGTGACGATGATCCGCCGCTGCGCCATGTCGCCCGACGAGCGCAGCTGCGTCCACATCCGCCCCAGCGCGCCCTTGCGGATCGGCGTCTCGACGAACCGGTACGACAGCTCGGTGACCACGCAGGCGGCGGCGATGGCGCCGACGAACTGCGGGAACGTCAAGGGGTTGCCGGCCACCCGCCGGATGCCCTGGTAGATCGGCCAGTGGTACAGGTACAGGCCGTAGGAGCGAGTGCCGATCCACAGCAGCACCACGTTGCCGAGCAGCTTGCCCGACCACGCCCGCTGATGGGTGACGGCGGCGATCATCAGGAGCGTCGCCAGCCCGCACAGGAAGAATCCGCCGCGGAACAGCCACGGATCGGCGCCGTCGGGCCCGATCAGGTAGACGAACCAGCACAGCGCGCCGAGGCCGACGAGGCCACCGAGGGCCAGCCCGTCGAGCAGCCGGCCCTTGTGCTGGATCGGACCGCGCATGATCGCCACGGGCCGCCACACCATGGCGAAGCCGGCGCCGAGCAGCAGGCCGCCGGCGCGGGTGATCGTGCCCAGGTAGAGCGTGTCGGTCTTCGAGATGGGGCGCTCGCCGATCAGCCAGTAGGCGTCGGGCGTGACCTCGGGGGTGCCGATCGGGCCCTCGTAGTAGAGGACGGCCATCAGCACGGTGACGCCGATCGCCGCCAAGAAGAGGTAACGGCTGAGGTCGGGCAGCCGGCGACGGCCGAGGCGCATCAGCCCGACCATGACCAGCGGCCAGATCAGGTAGAACTGCTCCTCGACGGCGAGGCTCCACAGGTGCCGCAGCGGGGCGAAGTCGCCCGACGCCGTGTACCCCTGGCCGACCCAGATCTGATACCAGTTGGTGACGTACGTGAGCGCGGCCACGACGTCGCCGCGCAGCTGGCCCAGGGCGTCCTGGCGGAACAGGGTCGTGTAGACCGTGACGCCGATCAACAGGACGAACAACGCCGGGAGCAGGCGCCGAGCGCGGCGCAGCCAGAACTGGCCGAGCTTGACCTGGCCGGTGCGCTCGTGCTCGCCGATCAGCAGCAGCGTGATCAGGTAGCCGCTGATCACGAAGAAGACCTCGACGCCGAAGAACCCGCCAGGCAGCCACGAGCTGTTGGCGTGGTACACCATCACCGCGGCGACGGCGATGGCCCGCATGCCGTCGAGTCCCGGCAGGTACGGGACGGCGCTGATCGGCGGTTTCGGCGGCGGCAGCTCGCGTGGCCGGGCCATCGGCACCGTCGGTGCGGCCGCCGCCGGGGCCGGCGGCACCGGCATGACCACGGTCTCGTCGGTAGCGGTCACGGTCGAACTCTCTCGAGGGTGCGAGCGACCGAACTCTCTCGAGGGAGCGGCCAACAGCTGCGCAGGCTGCGGGTGGTGTGCCCGGGGAACGCAATGACGGTCACGTGGTCACCGTCGGCATGCCCAGGTTGGCGTAGATCTCCCTCGTCGCCGTACTGCGGTTGAGGGTGTAGAAGTGCAGGCCGGGCGCCCCGGCCTCGAGCAGTTGGGCACACAGGCGGGAGGCCACGTCGACGCCGATCCGGCGCACCTCGGCCGGGTCCTCGACGCCGTCAAGGCGCTCGACCAGCCATGCAGGGACCTCGGCGCCGCTCATCGTGGCCATGCGACGCACCTGGCCGACGTTGGTCACGGGCATCACTCCGGGCAGGACGGGCTTCGTCACCCCGAGGTCGGCCAGCTCCTCCACCAGGCGCAGGTAGTGCTCGACCTCGAAGAAGAACTGGGTGATGGCGAAGTCGGCGCGATGCAGCTTGGCGGCGAGGAAGCGCCGATCCGTGGCGCGGTCCGGGGAGCGCGGGTGCAGCTCGGGGTGCGCCGCCACACCGATGCAGAACCGGTCGCCGGCGATGTCCTCGACGAGGTCGAACGCGTAGGCGTAGTCGCTGGGGCGGGCGTCGGCGCGATCGGTGGGTGGGTCACCGCCGAGGGCGAGGATGTTCTCGATCCCGGCGTCGTGGTAGTCGGCGAGGATCTCGGCGATCTCGTCCCGCCGGTGTCCTTGGCACGTGAGGTGGGCCATCGGAGTGATCCCGGTCTCGCGACGCACCCACGTGACCACCTCTCGGGTGCGCTGGCGGCTGCTGCCGCCGGCGCCGTAGGTCACCGAGACGAAGCTCGGCGCCAGCGGTTCCAGCTCGGCGATGGCGCGACCGAGCGACAGCTGAGCGCCGTCGGTCTGCGGTGGGAAGAACTCGAACGAGAACGTCCGCCCCGCGGCAAGGAGATCGGACACCCGGGACATACGCAGGATGGCACGCTATCCGGACCCGCCGGAGTGGGCAGGTCATCGAAAGCGCCGCCATCCATCCGAGGGTTTCGCAGCACCGGAGGGTTTCCGGCGCCCCATCCGGTACGCAAACCCTCCGGTGCACCCAAACCCTCCGATGAGGTTTCGGCTCAATGTCGGAAGTGGCGTTGGCCGGTGAAGACCATGGCGATGCCGTGCTCGTCGGCGGCATCGATCACCTCGGCGTCGCGAACGCTGCCCCCCGGCTGGATCACGGCCCGCACACCCGCCGCGACGGCCTCGTCGAGACCGTCGCGGAACGGGAAGAACGCGTCGCTGGCGCACACGCCGCCGACGGCGCGTCCGTCGGCCCGGAAGGCGGCGATGCGCGCCGAGTCCAGGCGGTTCTGCTGGCCGGCGCCGATGCCGACGGTCTGCCCGCCGCGGGCGTACACGATGGCGTTCGACGAGACCGCGGCGCACACCGTCCACGCCAACGCCAGGTCGTCCCATTGCTCGGCCGTCGGCTCGACCGAGCTGACGACCCACCACGACGATGGGTCGATCTCGACAGGATCGCCCGTCTGCACCAGCAACCCGCCGTCGACGGTCCGCACGTCCAGCGACGGGCGGCCCGGCGGCGCGGCGCCGAGCACCCGCAGCTTCGTCTTCGCCGTCAACGTCACCAGGGCGTCGTCCTCGTAGCCCGGGGCGACCACGACCTCGGTGAACACCGGGGCGAGCGCCATCGCCAGCGCCGCCGGCACCGGGCGGTTGAGGGCGACGATGCCACCGAACGCGCTGACAGGGTCGGCGCCGTTGGCCTGCTGGTACGCCGCGGTGATGTCGTCGGCAACGGCTACCCCGCACGGGTTGGCGTGCTTCACGATCACGCACGCCGGCCGGTCGAAGCGGTGCACGAGCCGCCACGCCGCCTCGGTGTCGAAGACGTTCAGGTAGCTCAGCTCCTTGCCGCCGTGCTGCACCGCGCTGTCCCACCACGACGACGCACCCTGCTGGCGGTACCGGGCGGCGATCTGGTGCGGGTTCTCGCCGTACCGCAGCTCCTGCACCCGGTCGAGGCGCAACTCGAGCACCGCCGGCAGCACGCCGTCGACGTCGCCGGCGACGCCGTCGTCCCTGGCGAGCCAGTCGACGATGGCCGCGTCGTAGGCCGAGGTCGTGGCGAACGCGCCCCGAGCCAGACGCCGCCTCGTAGCCGCCGACAGCGCACCGTCGGCGCGCAGCTCGTCGAGGACCGGGTCGTAGTCGGCCCGGTCGATCACCACGCCGACGCGAGCGTGGTTCTTGGCCGCAGCGCGGATCATCGCCGGACCGCCGACGTCGATCAGCTCGACGCTCGGGTCGGAGGAGAACGGGTAGAGGCCGGCGACCAGGAGGTCGATGGGCTCGATGCCGTGGGCCTCCAGATCGCGTCGGTGCTCGGGGTCGGACGGGTCGGCGAGCAGCCCCCCGTGGACGACCGGATGCAGCGTGACGACCCGGTGGCCGAGGATCGCCGGGTAGCCGGTCAGCTCGGCGACATCGGTGACGGGCAGGCCGGCGTCGGCGATGGTGCGTGCCGTCCCCCCGCTGGAGAGCAGTCGCCAGCCCAGCTCGTGCAACCCCTTGGCCAGGTCGGCGACGCCAGCCTTGTCGTAGACGGACAGCAGCGCCGTGGGCACGACGCGGAGGGTACCGCGAAGGGCGATCCCCTCGACCCGGCGCAGGGGTGAGCTACCGTCGTCGCGACCGCAGGCCAGCTGCGGAGCGAACCCCAGGGGGTGTACGTGGATCTCAGCAAGTTCAAGGTCTCCGACTGGCTGATCGTCGGCGGCGGAGTCGTGATGCTGATCCTTGGCCTGTTCCTCGACTGGGCCACGATCGAGGATCTTGGCGGCGGAAACGGCCCGTTCGACTACTTCTTCACCGGTGGCCTCGCGTGGCTCCTCACCGTTGCGGCCGGCGTGATCACGTTGTTGCTCGCCGCCAACGTGATCAAGGCCGCGAGCGCCCCGTGGCCGCTCATCCTTCTCGCCGCAACCGGGCTGGCCACGCTGTTGATGGTGCTGCGGCTGATCCTTGGTGGCGGTGAGGTGCTAGGAGTCGATCTCGATCGGGGCTCAGGGATGTTCGTGGCGTTCATCGCTGCGGCCGTCGCGCTGGCCGGCTCCGTGATGAAGTTCACGGAGTCGGGCGGCCAGCTGAGCGACCTGACGGACACCGACAAGCTGCGCGATGCCTTCGACCGGCCCGATCGTGGCAGCGTCGCGCCACCGCCGCCGCCCGCCCGTGGCGCTGCACCGCCGCCGCCGCCGCGCGGCCGGCGGCACCCCGCCCCCGCCCCCGCCGCCCGACTGATCAGCCGGCGCGGAGTCGGTCCGCCAGCAGCTCGCCGGCCTCGGTCGGGTTCTGCCCGACCTGGACGCCGGCGGCGCCGAGGGCGTCCATCTTCCCTTGGGCCGTGCCCTTGCCGCCGGAGACGATCGCCCCGGCGTGTCCCATCTTGCGGCCGGCTGGTGCGGTCACGCCGGCGATGTAGGCAGCCATCGGCTTGGACACGCTGGCGCTGACGAACTCCGCCGCCTCCTCCTCCGCCGAACCACCGATCTCGCCGAACATGAGGACGGCGTGCGTCTCGGGGTCGGCCTCGAACTCGGCCAGGCAGTCGACGAAGCTCGTGCCGGGAACGGGGTCTCCGCCGATGCCGACGCAGGTCGAGACGCCGATGCCGTTCTGCTTGAGCTCGTACAGCGCCTGGTAGGTCAGGGTTCCCGAGCGGCTGACGATCCCGACGTTGGGACCAGCGGGCGTCGGCAGCTCGGCGATGTCCGACGGGGTGATGCCGATGTTGCACTTGCCCGGGCTGATGATCCCCGGGCAGTTCGGGCCGAGCAGCCGCGTCGCCGGGAAGTCGCGGACCAGCGTGTTGAACACTCGGGCCTCGTCCTGGGCCGGGATGCCCTCGGTGATGCACACCACGAACCCGATCCCCGCCTCGGCGGCCTCGAGGATCGCGACCGGCGCCGCCTTCGGCGGCACGGCGACGAACGACGCCGTTGCCCCCGTCGCCGCGACGGCCTCGGCCACCGAGTCGAACACGGGAATGCCGTCGACGTCCTGTCCGCCCTTGCCCGGCGTCACGCCGGCGACGATCTTGGTCCCGTAGTCACGGTTGCGCAGGCCGTGGAACTTCCCCTGCCCGCCCGTCAAGCCCTGGACGAGCACTTTGGTGTCAGCGTCGACGAAGATCGCCACGTCACGTCCCTCCCGCGTCGTTTACGTCCGGATGCTGGTTACACGGTCGACCAAGATCCGGACGTAAACGCATCAGGCGCCTCCCTCTGAACCGTTGGCGATGCGCACGGCCTCACGGGCCGCTTCGAGCATCGTCGGCTTGCTGACCAGCTGGGACGCCGGGATGCCGGCATCGAGGATGATCTGGCGACCCTCCTCGGCGTTCGTCCCGTCGAGGCGGATCACGATCGGCGCCCGCAGCTCGACCCGGCTGAGGCCCTCGACGATCCCCTTGGCCACCTCTTCGCCACGCGTGATCCCACCGAAGATGTTGACGAAGATCGAGCGCACGTTCTCGTCGTGGTTGATCACGTCGAGGGCGGCGGCCATCACGTCGGCGTTGGCGCCGCCGCCAATGTCGAGGAAGTTGGCCGCCTTGCCCCCGACCTGGTTGACGACGTCGAGCGTGCTCATCGCCAACCCGGCGCCGTTGGCGATGATCCCGACCGATCCGTCGAGCCCGATGTACTGCAGCCCCTTCTCCTTGGCCAGCTGCTCCCGGTCGTCGAGCACCTCGGTCCTGCCGTACTCCTCCCACTCGGGGTGGCGGAACGCGGCGTTGCCGTCGAGGCTGACCTTGGCGTCCAGGGCGTGCACGTCCCCGTCGGGCGTGAGGATCAACGGGTTGATCTCGGCCAGGTCGCAGTCACCTTCGGTGAAGCAGCGGTACAGCTGGACCAGCATCGCCGCCACGCCGTCGACCGCCCGGTCGGGGATCTTGGCGTCGACGGCCGCCTGGCGGGCGGTCTCGACGGACAGGCCGTCGACCGGATCGATGTGCAGCTTCACGATGGCGTCGGGGTTGGTCGCCGCCACGTCCTCGATGTCGACGCCGCCCTCTGCCGACAGCATCAGGAGGTGCTGCTTGGCGGCCCGGTCGAGCGTGAAGCTGGCGTAGTACTCCTCGGCGATGTCCGAGGCGTGCTCGATCCACACCCGCTCGACGGTGTGGCCCTTGATGTCCATGCCGAGGATGTTCCCGGCGTGGATGCGGACCTCGGCGGCGTCGTTGGCGAGCTTGATGCCGCCGGCCTTGCCCCGCCCGCCGACTTGGACCTGGGCCTTGACCACCACCGGGTAGCCGGCGGCCTCGGCCTGCTCGACGGCCTCGTCCACCGTCTCGGCGACGCCACCGGCGCTGACCGGGATGCCGTAGCGGGCGAAGTACTGCTTGCCCTGGTACTCGAACAGGTCCACTGGTCTCCTCGGGTGGCGCGATCGGCTCGGCCTGGGCTCAGGCGTCGCGGACCCTAGGTGGTGACCGTTGCAGGCAGCCAACCCGCAGCCAGACTGCAGGGCGTGCCCGCACGGTCCGCCGCGCCATCCACCACCCCAGCGGCCGCGCCCCCGGCGCGGCCGCGCCGTCTGCGCTCGCCGCTGGCGCGCGCCGTCGTGCCCGTCGTCGGCGGCGCCGCGGTGCTCGGGCTGATCTTCCTCGCCACGTGGGGGATGGCGGTGCTCATCGCCGGCGGCGACGCCGACTCGACCGAACGCCTGGCACCCACGGAGTTCGAGCTCGGATCTGTCGAGCGGTTCGCCGAATCGATCGCCGCCCAGGGTCCGATCGTGCTGCCCGACCTCAACACGACGAGCGGCGAACGAACGCTCGTCGTCGACCACCGTGGTGAGGACCCGACGCGGGGGTGGATCGTGTACTGGGGATTCCCGGCCGGTCGGGACTCGGCGTGCGAAGTCACCCAGGTGAGGGGCACGAGCTCCTTCGAGGACTGCGATGGCCGCCAGCTCGACGTGTCGGAGCTGGAGCCGGCCGCCGGGGTCGTGCCGATCGTGCTCGACAACGAGCGCCTGCTGATCGACCTGCGTCCGAACGACGAGGTCACGACGTCCACGACTGGCTGAACGGACGGTGGGACGCACCGGTACGCCAAACGCGGGTGGCCCTCTACTGTTCGGCCAATGTTGAGCCATGGTGGGGATCAGCAAGGAGCTCCGGGGCGGCGGTGGCGCGGCCTGCTCGGCATCGCCCTCGGCGCGGCCGTGCTCGTCCCGGGAGTGACGGCGCACGGGCAAGAGCAGCCACCCGACGAGACGACCACGACCGCTTCGTCGGCCGCGGCCGTGCCCGAGCCGATCGGGCCGCCGCCCGACTGCACGATCTCGACCGAGGTGGAGCTGGGCACGACCGGTCCCGACGCCCGGTGCGTCGAGGACGCTCTCGTCGCGCTCGGCTACGAGCTGGCGTTGCCCGACGACGTCTTCGACGAGGCGAGCGTCGATGCCCTGAAGGCGTTCCAGACCGCCGAAGGTCTGGTCGCCGACGGCGTCGTCGATCCGCCGACTGGCGAACGGCTGAAGATCTGGGCGCCGGTGTCCACGATCACCGAGCCGCCGACGACCACGACCACAACCGCCACGACCGTGCCGCCGGCGACGACCACCACGACCACGACCACGACCACGACCACCACCACGGCCGCACCGGCCACGACGGCACCCGCCGCTCCTGCGCCGACGGCCCCGGCCGCCGCCGCGGCGACGGCCACGACCTCATCGGCCGTCGGCTGCACCATCTCCACCACCGTGCAACTCGGCACCACCGGCGCCGACACCTGGTGCGTCGAGCTGGCGCTGTCGAGCCTGGGGTACCGCAACGTCAGCGTCGACGGCTCGTTCAGCGCCCTCGACCGAGACAACCTGATGTGGTACCAGGGCCAGAGCGGCCTCGGCACCGACGGTGTCGCCGGGGCGGTCACGGCCACACGGCTCGGCGTCTGGGGCGGCACGCCTCCGTCGACGACCGTGAGCTGCCCGATCACCGTCACGGTCCGGCTCGCCAGCACGGGCCCGGCAGCGGCGTGCGTCGAGCAGGCGCTGTACAACCGCGGCTTCACCAACGTCACCGTCGACGGCTCGATCAGCACCGTCGATCGCGACAACCTGATGTGGTTCCAGGGCCTCAGCGGCGTCACCCCCGACGGCGTCGTCGGTGCGTCGACGGCCGCCAAGCTCGGCATCTGGGGCGGCGCTCCGGTCCCGCCGCCGAACACCTCCGGGCTGCCGGCCAACTCCGGCACCGGCCGGCGCGTCGTCTACTCGCGCGCCCAGCAGCAGGTGTGGGCCGTGGAGGCCGACGGGCAGGTCGTCAAGACCCACCGCGTCTCGGGTCGGACCTACGAGCCGTACGCCGGCACCTACAGCGTGTACTCCCGCTCGATGTACACGTACTCGTCGGCCAACCCGGACGTCAAGTTCCGCTACATGGTCCGGTTCGCCTACGGACCGAACGGCGGCCGCATCGGGTTCCACGAGATCCCGACGAAGTACGGCGTGCCGATCCAGTCCGACAGCCAGCTCGGCCAGCCGCTGTCCGGCGGCTGCGTGCGCCAGTCCACCGCCGATGCGCAGTGGATGTGGAACTGGGCCGGCATCGGCACCAAGGTCGTCGTGCTCTAGCCGCTGGCGGCGACGCCCGGTCAGGCGGGGGAGGTGGCGGCGATCAGGCGGGCGGCGAACTCCTCGCTGTGCGCCTCGAGCTTCGAGCGGCTCAGCGCCATGCCCCCGACGACCGACGCGCCCGTCGCCTCCACGGCGCCCGTGAGCTTGTCGAGGCTGCGGCCGGGGTTGAGGGCGAACGTGCAGAAGACCGCCGCCTGCTTGCCGCGCATCGCCGGCAGGTTGGAGATGGTGGCCAGCGCCCACGGCGTCTGGCCGACGACGAACAAGCCGTGCACCCAGGTCCCGACGAGCACGATGTCGGCGTCCTGGATGGCGGCGTAGTCCGGCGTCTTGAGCTTGGTCAGGCCGGTGATCGTCCAGCGCTCCTGCTCGAGGTCGGCGGCGATGCGCTCGCCGGCGCGCCACGTGTTCCCGGTCAGGCTCTCGATCAGCATCGCCGCCCTCATCGGACGCGATTGAAGCAGAAGCGGGACCGTCGCTTCAGCGAGCACACTTGCGCAGCGGTGCCCAGGCGAGGGCGAGGTGCTTCGTGCCGACGCCGGGGAAGTTCACCGTGGCCTCGGCCGACTCGCCGTGGCCGCGCAGGTCGATGATCACGCCCTCGCCGAACGCCGGGTGCTCGACGTCGTCGCCGATCGCCAGCCCGAGGTCGTGGGCGTCCGACGGCTGGGCGGCGGGGCGCCGGGCGGCGGCCAGCGCGGCGTCGACCACCCGCTCCCGGTGGGCGTCGGTGCGCTCGTCGTCGTACCGGTCCTCGCCCCGTCGGCGGCGGTACGGCGGCGGCGCGCCCCAGTCCGAGCGCGGCCGCAGGCTCTGGCGACCGTACGAGGAGCGCCCGGACACGTTGCCTCGCGACTCGACGAGCTCGCCGGGGATCTCGTCGAGGAACCGCGACGGCGGGTTGTACTGCGTCGAGCCGTACAGGCTGCGGGTCCACGCGTGGGTGACGAAGAGGCGATCCCGGGCCCGCGTGATCCCGACGTAGGCCAGCCGCCGCTCCTCCTCCAGCTCGTCGGGCTCGGTCAAGGCCCTGGTGTGGGGGAAGATCCCCTCCTCGACCCCGGCGAGGAAGACGACGGGGAACTCCAGCCCCTTGGCCGAGTGCAACGTCATCAGCACGACCTGGTCGTCGTCGGTGATGTCGTCGGTGTCGGCGACGAGCGAGACCTGCTCCAGGAACTCGTCGAGCCGGGTGAACTCGCGCGCCGACCCGACCAGCTCGCTGAGGTTCTCCAGCCGTCCCGCCGACTCCACGGTGTCCTCGGCCTCCAGCTCGGCCAGGTACCCCGACCGGTCGAGCGCCGCCTGCAGCACCTCGCCCGGCCCGACCAGCTCGTCCGGATCGGCATCGTCGTCACCCGTTGCCGTGGCGACGACCATCGCACCGAGCTCGTCGACCAACTCGACGAACGACGCGATGCCGCGTACCGCCGGACCCGTGACGCCGGCCTCGTCGGCCTGCCGCAGGGCTTCCAGGAAGCCGACCCCTTCGGCGGCGGCGAAGGCGTCGAGCTTGGCGATGCTGGCGTCGCCGACCCCGCGCTTGGGGACGTTGAGGACCCGCTTGACGCTGACCTCGTCGGCCGGGTTGACGACGGCGCGCAGGTAGGCCATGGCGTCCTTGACCTCGCGGCGGTCATAGAAGCGGGTGCCGCCGACGACCTTGTACGGGACGCCGAGGCGCATCATCGCTTCCTCGACCACCCGGCTCTGGGCGTTGGTGCGGTACAGCACGGCCACCTCGCGCCAGTTCATGGTGTCGTCGTCGTGGAGGTGGCGGGCCGTCGAGGCGATGAACGTGGCCTCGTCACCCTCGTCCTCGGCGTGGTAGCGCACGATGCGATCGCCGCGCCCGGCGTCGGTCCACAGGTTCTTCGGCTTGCGGGCGGCGTTGTTGGCGATCACCGCGTTGGCGGCGTCGAGGATGGTCTGCGTGCTGCGGTAGTTCTGGTCGAGCACCACGGTGGTGACCTCGGGGAACGCCTCCTCGAACTGCAGGATGTTCCGGAAGTCGGCACCGCGGAAGCGGTACACCGACTGGTCGGTATCACCCACCACGGTGACGTTGTGGTGGCCGCCGGCGAGGAGCAGGACGATCTCGTTCTGGGCCTGGTTGGTGTCCTGGTACTCGTCGACGAGGAGGTACTGGAACCGCTGGCGGTAGTGCTCCAGCACGTCGGGGTGGTCGCGCAGCAGGCGCACCGTGTTGACGAGCAGGTCGTCGAAGTCCATGGCGCCGGCCTTGTGCAGGCGGGACTGGTACTCGCGGTAGATCTCGGCGTGCTTGCGGTCGAAGATGTTGCTTGCTTGGGCCTCGGCGCCGTCGGGGTCGACGACCTCGTTCTTCCACAGGCTGATCCGGCCGTGCACGCCACGGGGTGTGAAGCGCTTGGCGTCGAGGTGCAGGTCACGAACCACGTACCCGGTCAGCCGAACAGCGTCGGCCTGGTCGTAGATCGAGAACTGGCGGGGGTAGCCGAGCCGGTCGGCGTTGGCCCGCAGCATCCGCACGCACGCCGAGTGGAACGTGCTGACCCACATGGTGCGGGCGACCGGCCCGACCAGCGCGGCGACGCGCTGGCGCATCTCGTCGGCGGCCTTGTTGGTGAACGTGATGGCCAGGATCTGGGACGGGTGCACACCCTGGTCGATGAGGTGGGCGATGCGGTGGGTCAGCACCCGGGTCTTGCCGGAGCCGGCGCCGGCGACGACCAGCAGCGGGCCGTCGCGGTGCACGACGGCGTCGAGTTGGTCCGGGTTCAGCCCGTCGGTCGCCGCCTCGTTCGGCGTCTCGGCCGGCGCCAGGCCGGCAAGGGGGATGTCGGGCATTTCGAGGCCACTCTAGGAAGTGGGTGCGCGGGTGGTGACGGACTCGCGCCGGCGGGCGCCGTCAGTGGACGATGGCGACCGGGCAATGGGCGTGCGCCGTGACGTCCAGCCCGGTCGAGCCGACGATCAGCTCGACGAGACCGCGGCGACGGCGCGTCCCGATGACCACCAGATCGACCTCCCGGGAGGCCTCGATCAGCGCGAAGGCTCCGGTGCCGGCGGCGACGATCGGCACGATCGCGGCCCCGTTCGGCGCCACCCCTGAACCGCCGGTGGCTTCGTCGATGACGGCCCGCAGCGCCGAATCGTCGACGGCGATCTCGGCGTCGGACTCGACCCCGGGCTCGCGCACGGGGCCGGCGGCGACACCCGGCACGAAATCGGCGTGCGACACCTGCACCTCGGTGACGCCCGGCAGTCCGATGGCCCACCGCACGGCGGCCAACGACGGCGCGTCGGCGTGGGCGCGGCGCTCCTCGTCGACGCCGACGACGAGTCGACGGACGGGAAGCCGCAGCTCGCCACGCACCACCACGACCGGGACCGCGGTGTGATGGATCACGTACTGCGCGGTCGAGCCGATCAGCAGCGACACCTTGCTCGAGCCGCCGTGGCCGACGACGATCGTGACCGCGCCACGGCCGTCGCCGCCGACCTCCTCGGCGACGTCGACCAGGCTGCGGCCGGTATGACCCGTGACCAGCCGGCCGATCAGCCGTGGGTCGGCGCACTCCCCCACCTCCTCGTCGAGGAACTGACGGGCCATGCCCTCGACGTCCATGGCGTCGATCGGTGCCACGGCCTCGTAGCCCGAAGTGATCGGGACCTCCCAGCTGTGGACCACGAAGATCTGCTCGTCGACCCCCGCCACGGCGCGGGCCCATTCGAGGGCGGCGCGGGCGTGGTCCGACCCGTCCAGGCCCACCACGTAGCTCGTCACGCGCTGCACCCTGGCACAGATCACCGGTTCTGTGGCGCGTTCGATACGGCTTCCCGTACCGGATCTTCGTCAGAACGCGGGAGGCGGAAGCCGACGGATGCGCCCCCGCCGGGGCGGTCGGCGATGATCACCGATCCGCCGTTGCGGACCGCGACGTCGCGCACGATCGACAGCCCCAGGCCGGAGCCCGGCAGCGACCGAGCATCGTCGGCGCGATAGAAGCGGTCGAACACCCGTAGGTGCTCCTGGGCCGGGATGCCGGGGCCGCGGTCATGGACGACCACGGCGCCGTCGTGGACGTCGATCTCGATGGGGCCGCCCGTGCGGTCGAACTTGGCCGCGTTGTCCACGAGGTTGGAGACGGCCCGCTCGGCGTTCGAGAACGGCGCCTCGACCACGGAGTGGTCGGCCTCGACCACCACCGCTCGCCCATGCCGACGCTCCGCGCGGGCGGCGACCTCACGCGCCAGGTCGCCGAGGACGATCGGCTCGGCCGGAGCATCCTCGACGGCTCCACGGGCCAGCCCGACGATCTCCTCGACGAGCCCGACCAATTGCTCCGTCTCGGTCGCCAGGTCGTCGAGCACGCGCTGGCGTGTCGCATCGTCGAGGTCGGGGTGGCGGCGCAGCACGGCGACGTTCGTGCGCACGCTCGTCAGCGGTGTGCGCAGCTCGTGGCCGGCGTCCTCAACCAGGCGCTGCTGGTCGGCCCGCGAGGTGGCCAGCGCCCCGAGCATCCCGTTGAACGCCGCCCCGAGCTGCCCGACCTCGTCACGGCCGGCGATCGGGACCTCGACGTCGAGCCGTCCGGACTGCTCGACGTCCGTCGCCGCCCGCGTCAGGCGCTTCAGCGGCGCCGTGACGGTGAGTGCGATCAGCCACCCGACGACCGCCGCCGCCGCCGTGACCAGCGCGACGACCCAGATCGTCCGCTGCCGCAGATCGCCCAGCACGCGGTCGTTCTCGTCCAGTGACCGACCGACCTGGATGGCGCCGTCGAGCAGGTTGTCGGTGAGGATCCGCAGCTCGCCACTCGGCCCGTCGATCGTGTCGAAGCTGCGCTCCTTCCCGTCGCCCAGCACCCGCTCGACACCGGGGCCGGGCGGCACGTTGGATCCAGAGGTCACGACGCCGGCGGCGTTGACGATCTGGACCACGTAGACCTCCAGGCCGCTCTCCGGCGCCCGGAGGACGGCGGGCGTGGCGACGATCGTCCCGAGGGCCTGCTGCAGCGACCGGTCGACCTCCTCCAGCAGGCGGGCGTCGGTGGCGCGGTAGGAGATCATGCCGACGGAGATGGTCGCCGCCGCGGCCACCGCCGCAAGCGCCGTCGCCACCCGCCACTGCAGGCTCATGGGGGTTGCCTACGCCGACTCGCGCGCCGCGTAGCCGACGCCGCGCACGGTCTGGATCAGCCGGGGCTCGCCGCCGGCCTCGGTCTTGCGCCGCAGGTACCCGATGTACACCGCCAGGTTCTTGGAGTCCGGGCCGAAGTCGTAGTGCCAGATGCGGTCGTAGATCGTCGAGTGGTCGAGCACGACGCCCTGGTTGCGCACGAGCAGCTCCAGCAGGTCGAACTCGGTCTTCGACAGCTCCAGCTCGCGGTCCTCGCGCCAGGCCCGGCGAGCCGAAGGGTCGAGGCGCAGGTCGGCCAGGCGCAGGACGTCGGTCCCCGCCTCGTCGGGCCGGGCCCGGCGCAGCAGCGCCCGCAGGCGGGCCAGCAGCTCGTCCAGCTCGAACGGCTTGGGCAGGTAGTCGTCGGCCCCGGCATCGAGCCCGGCCACTCGGTCACGGGTTTCCGTGCGCGCCGTGAGCATCAGGATCGGGACGTCGTTGCCGTCGGCGCGCAGGACCTTGCAGACCGTCAGCCCGTCGACGATCGGCATGGAGACGTCGAGCACGATGACATCGGGCGCACCGCGGTTGGCGGCGTCGAGCGCCTCGGCGCCGTTGCCGACGGCGATCACGTCGTAGCCCTCGAGCCCGAGCGCCCGCACGAGCGACTCGCGCACGGCCCGATCGTCCTCGGCCAGCATCAGGGTGTGGGCGGCAGCCATCGCCCATCCAGTGTGGCAAGTCCAGGTGAGGGACGGGTGAGCACGGCCGCGCACGAGGTCTGCGCGCCACGTTCACAACTCCTCCACACCGCGCGCCGAGCGTGGTGGGCGTCCCCACTGGAAGGAGCATGAGATGAATCGAACCTGGTTGGCGCGCATCGGTGTGACGCTGCTGGCGGTCGCCGCGTTGATCGCCGTGGCCGGCGTCGCCTACCGCATCGGCGTCAACGACGACGGTGTCGGCGACGTCGGGCGGGAGATCGTCGTCGACGAAGCCGGCACCCGTACCGTCGTCGTCGACGGCTGGCATGGGCGCTGGGGAGGAGGGCCCGGGTTCGGGTTCCTGTTCTTCCCGCTCGTCGTGGTCGGCGCGATCCTGCTGTTCCGGTCACGCCGTGACCGCTGGAACGGCGGCCCCCGCGGCGAGGCCGAGCTGCGTGACTGGCACCACCGCCAGCATGTCGCCGACGTGCCGGTGGCGACCGTCCCCGCCGCGCCCACGGCCCCGCCGACCGAGGGTGACGCCCCGACGCCGCCACCGGGAGCATGATCCCCTCGTGAACGTCATTGCGTTCCCCGGCCACGCAGGCCGCCGCTGGCCGCTCGCTCGCTGGCGCTCGCTCGCTCGCATCGGAGAACCGGAGCTCCAGTGACCCATGTCCTCGTCGTGGACGACGAGCCGGCGATCGTCGAGATCGTCCGGGATTACCTCGTCGACGCCGGGTACCGGGTGTCGAGCGCTCGATCGGGTGAGGAGGCGCTGGCGGTGTTCCGCTCGGTCCTCCCGGACCTGATCGTGCTCGACCTCGGCCTGCCCGGCGTCGACGGGTTGGACGTCGCCCGGACGGTCCGGCGATCGTCGTCGGTCCCGATCATCGTGCTGACCGCACGAGGTGACGAGACCGACCGCATCGTCGGCCTCGAACTGGGAGCCGACGACTACGTGACGAAGCCGTTCAGCCCCCGTGAGCTGTTGGCCCGTGTCCGGGCCGTGCTGCGCCGGACGGGTGTCGGCGACGAGGACGAGGGGCGGGCCGTGGCCGTCGGCGACCTGGTCGTCGATCCCGGCCAGCGGCTCGTCGAGGTCGGCGGCCGGCCGGTCCAGCTGACGGCCACCGAGTTCGACCTCCTCGCCCGCATGGCGACGGCGCCGGGGAGGGTCTTCACCCGCAACCAACTGCTCGAGGGGATCCACGGCGTGGCCGTCGACGCCGGCGCCCGGGCCATCGATGCCCACGTGAAGAACCTGCGCCGCAAGATCGAGGACGAGCCGCACCGGCCGCGCCGCCTGGTCACGGTGCACGGCGTCGGCTATCGGTTGGTGCCCGCCGATGCCTGAGGACGCCCGATGGTGGCGCCGGCGGTTCCTCCGCGTCGCCCTCGTGATCTCGGGGATCTGGATCGCCGGCGCGGTGGTCTTCGGGGTCATCGGCCGGAGCTGGGCCGACGACGGTGGCGGGGATCGGCGCGGTCCACCGGGCGTCCTCTTCGCCGTCGTCGGCACCGCCGTCGTCGCCACGTTCATCGCCTACCGGCGATTGGCCCGACCGATGAGCGACGTGCTCGAGGGCGCCGAGCGCATCGGCGGGGGCGACTACGCAGCGCGGGTCCGGCCCGGCGGGCCCCGTTCGGTGCGCACGCTGGGCACGGCGTTCAACGACATGGCCGGGCGCCTCGACGCCGCGGAGCAGTCGAGACGCCGCTTCCTCGCCGACGTGACCCACGAGCTGCGCACCCCGTTGACGGTGCTGCAGGCGGAGGTCGAGGCCCAGCTCGACGGCATCCACCCGCGCGACGACGCCCACCTACTGCTCCTCCGCGAGCAGACCCGCACGCTGGACCGCCTGGTCGAGGATCTGCGCACCCTGGCGCTCGGGGAGGCAGGGCGGCTGGCGCTGCACCGTGAGCTCGTGCCGATCGACGTCGTGCTCGACGACGCCGTGGCGGCGATCTCGGCGACGGCTGCGGCCGGCGATGTCGAGGTCCGCCGCGCCGGCCCGATCACCGGCGTGGAGCTGTCGATCGACCGGATGCGCATCGGCCAGGTGCTCGGGAACCTCCTCACCAACGCCGTGCGTCACACCCCGCCGGGCGGCTCGGTCACGGTCGACTCGGAAGTCGGCGACGGCGCCGTCGTCGTGCGCGTGTCCGACACGGGTCCGGGGCTCGGGAGCGAGCCCGACCGCGTCTTCGCCCGCTTCCACGCTGCCGCCGACTCGGGCGGCACGGGACTCGGCCTGGCCATCGCCCGCCAGCTCGTCGAGGCCCACGGTGGCCGCCTCGACGGCGCCAACGGCCCCACCGGCGCCGTGTTCACCATCCACCTGCCGACGACCGCCGACCGCCGACCGACGAGGTGAGCGGCCCAATCCGCGGCGGATGCGGGTCCGAATCTCCTCTCGCCGGGGGAAGATCCCTCGCGGCCCGCAACGAATGGAGCACGACATGCGCAAGAAGATCGCAATGGTCATCGGGGCAGGGGCCATCGCCGCCGCCACGCTCGCCGCCGGCGGCACCGCCAACGCCGCCCACTGCACCGAGAGCGGTGGACCGGGCAACTCGGACTTCGGTACCCACGCCAAGGCCAACGGATCGGGCGACCACAACGAGGGCGACCACAAGGGCTGGTCGTCGTGCATCCCCGGGAACCCCAACCAGGGCTTCGTTCGGCCGTGACCTGATGAGGTGAGCGGTGAGGGGGCGCCGTCCCCTCACCGCTCACCTCGGGATGAAGGGCACCCCGTTCGGTAGCGTCGTCGACGTCCGCCGAGGGGAAGGGGCCCGAACATGGCCGAAGGGACCGCCGCACCGGTCGGCGTGCATCACGTTGCGTACGCCTGCCGTGACGTCGAGGCGACGCATCACTTCTACGAGGACCTGATGGGGTTCCCGCTGGTGCACACCGAGTTCGAGCCGCGCGAGGGCGGGGCGTACCTGCGCCACGTCTTCTACGACCTCGGCGACGGCACGTGCATCGCCTTCTTCGACATCAAGGGTGTCGGGGAGCGGGATGGCTGGTCGAGCGAGATCTCCGTGGGCAACGGGTTGCCGGTGTGGGTCAACCACGTCGCCTTCAAGGCCGACCAGGCCCGCCAGGACGAGGTGCGCGCCCGCATGGCCGCCGAGGGCATCGAGCCACTGATGGACATCGACCACGGCTGGTGCCACTCGGTGTACTTCGTCGACCCCAACGGGATCATGGTCGAGCTGTGCCGTGACACCCCCGGCATCGAGCCCGACCCGGAGCACGCCACGCAGCTGTTGCGGGCGCCCGTCGCCACCGGCTGACCACGATCTGGGCGCGGACGTTCTCGATTTCGAGAACGTCCGCGCCCGGATGCGGTGTTGAGAACCTCCGCGCCCAGATGGGTGGTGGCGCGGCGGGTGGCTACAGGATGCGGACGGGGAGTTGGCGGGGGCCGCGGATCTGGCCGACGCTCCAGCGCACCGGTCCGGCCAGCTCGAAGTCCGAGAAGCGCCCGAGGAACTCCTCCACGGCGACGAGCACCTCGAGCCGGGCCAGGTTGGAGCCGAGGCACCGGTGGATGCCGAGACCGAAGGCGGCGTGGCGGTTCTCCAGGCGATCGAGGACGACCTCGTCGGCCCGATCGAACAGCTCGGGGTCGCGGTTGGCCGCCGGGAACGGCAGCAGCACCCACTCGTCGGTCTTCATCGGGCAGCCGTGGAAGTCGTGGTCCTTGGCCACCATGCGGGCCATCGTCACCGGTGCGTAGGCGCGCAGCAGCTCCTCGATCGCCGTCGGCATCAGCTCGGGCTCGGCGACGAGGCGCTCCCGGTCGGCGGGGTGCGTGGCGAGGTGCCAGATGCTCGACCCGATGGCGCTCCACGTGGTGTCGATGCCGGCCAGCAGCAGCAGCACGATCGAGCCGCGCACGTGGTCCGGGCTCAGCTTCTCACCGCCCAGCTCGGCGTCGAGCAGGTACGAGATCAAATCGTTCTGGGGCTCGGCGCGATGGCGTTCGATGTGCAGGTCGAGGTAGGCGTCGAGCAGCTCGAAGTTCTTCTGGCGCTGCTCTGGCGGCAGGTTGACGCCCTCCAGCGAGTTGTGGACGAACGTGCGGAACTGCTCGTCGTCCTCCACCGGCAGGCCGAGCATGCGGGCGATCACGTTGACGGGGATGTGCTGGGCGTACTGCTGGGCGGCGTCGACGACGGTCTCACCCGGCGTGATCGCACCCATGTCGTCCAGGCGCTGCCGGCACAGCTTGCGCACCTCGGGCTCCCACGGCTCGATCTGCTTCGGGGCGAACGGGGGCAGCAGGAGGCGCCGGGCCAGCTGGTGGAACGGGGGGTCGCTGGTGATCGGCGGGGCGCCACCGATCGGTGCCACGGCCTCGATCGTCGACGTGCTGACGACCACCGACCGGCTGGTGAAGTTGTCCGTGTCGTAGGCCACCTCGCGCACCAGCTCTGCGGTGATCGGGGCCCACATGCCGCCGTAGCGGTCGCTGTGCGCCACCGGGCACCCGGACTCGCGCAGCTCGCTCCAGATCTCGGGGGCCCGCGGGTTGTACGCCGGGTCGGCATGATCGAGATCGGCGGCCCAGTCCTCCACGGGACCGTAGATGCCCGCCGGCGCGCCGTACCCGGGGCCGTCCCCCGGGTGGGCCCCGTGCTCGATGGTGTCCGTCACGTCAAGCTCCCGTCTCGTCCGTCTCGGACGTCGTGATGGCGTACTCGGGGCAGTTCGCCACCGCCAGGCGGGCCTGCTCCTCGAGCTCCGGCGGGACGGTGCCGTCACCGATGACAACGGCCTGGCCGTAGTCGTCGACGTCGAACAGCTCGGGCGCCAAGGCGTAGCAACGGTTGTGCCCCTGGCACTTCTCGGCGTCGACCCGTACCTGCATCCCCGCGAGCGTACGCCCGCCAACGCGACCTCGACCACCGGGCCGGGTCCCTACGATCTGGCTCGTGTCGTTCCTGCCGATCGAGACCGACCGGCTGCGGATCAGGGCGATGACGGCCGCCGACGCGCCGGCGTTCGCCGCCTATCGGTCCGAACCCGCCGTCGCCCGGTACCAGAGCTGGACCGCTCCGTACCCGCTCGACTCGGCCCTCCGGCTGATCGCCGAGCAACCGAGCGCGCCGACCGCCGGAGCATGGATCCAGCTGGCGATCGAGCACGACGGCCGGTTGGTCGGCGACGTCGCCGTCGGGCTCAGCGGCGACGGCAAGATCGCCACGATCGGCTACACGCTGGCGCCAGCGCACCAGGGCTCGGGCATGGCGACGGAGGCGGTCGGCGCCGTCGTGGACCGGCTGCTCGACGGCTGGGACGTGCACCGCGTCGAGGCGTCGCTCGACCCGCGCAACGTCGCGTCGGCACGGGTCGTGGAGCGCCTCGGCTTCGACTTCGAGGGCACGGCCGTGTCGGCGGTGTGGTCCGACGGCGAGTGGTGCGACGACGACCGCTATGCGCTGACGGCCGAGGCCCACGACGCGTGGCGCGGCAGGTCTCGGCTGGCGCCGACCGAGGTCCGCCTGATCGAGGTCACGCCGGAGAACGTGCACGACCTGCGACGCCTGCGCACCCATCGCAGTCAGGAGCGGTTCGTCGCGCCGATGGCCGGTTCGTTCGCCGACGCCTTGGCTCCGGAGGTGGTCGATGGTGCACCGGTCGTGCCCTGGATGCGCGGCATCGAGGCCGACGGCGGGCTCGTCGGGTTCATGATGCTCGCCGAGCGGACGGAGCAGCACCAGGAGGCCTACCTCTGGCGGTTGCTGATCGATCGTCGGCACCAGCGGCGCGGGATCGGGTGGCGGGCCGTGACGGCGTTGATCGAGCAGCTGCGCCACGACGGCCACGCCTCGCTCGGCGTCAGCTGGGTCCCCGACCGCGGCGGGCCGGAACCGATGTACCGCAAGCTCGGCTTCGTCCCGACCGGCGAGCTCGACGGCACCGAGGTCGTCGCCCGCCTGGACCTGGCCGTCGGAACCGACTCACAGCGGTCGGTTCCGACGGCCAGAACGGGATGACCGTGGACCTCGGGGCGGAGGTGGCGCGCCGGTACGCCGCCCAGATCGAGTACGGCTCGGCCGACCGGGCCGTCCATCGCGTCCGTCCAGTGGTTTCCGTGCTCGTGATCACGTACCAGCACGCCGCTTTCCTACGCGAGTGCCTCGACGGGATCCTGGCCCAGCAGACCGACTTCGCGTTCGAGGTGGTGATCGGTGAGGACGGCAGCGTCGACGGCACGCGCGACATCTGCATCGAGTACGCCGACGCCCACCCCGACGTCATCCGACTGTTCCTGCGCGACCGAGCACTGACCCAGCTGGAGCTGCCCCCCGGCGGAGTGCTGGCGGTGAAGCGGCTGAACGGCCGGTTCACCCGGATGGCGGCGCGCGGCGACCTCCTGGCGTTTTGCGAGGGCGACGACTGGTGGACCGACCCGACCAAGCTGCAGCGCCAGGTCGACGTGCTGCGCGCCGATCCCGGCGTGGCCGTCGTCATCCACCGCGTGGCCGTCGAGTGGACGTCCGGCGATCCCGACGCCTGGCAGTACACCGCCGCCGACCACGCCCGGCTCTCGACGGAGGATGTGATCTGGGATCCGGGGACCCCGACGTGTGCCGTGGTGATGCGCAACGTCGACCTGGACGGCGATCGCTTCCTCGAGTGGTCGTGCCGCACACTCAGCGTCGACTACCTGACGCGGGCGATCGCCAGCTTCCACGGCACGACGTACTTCATCGATCGGGAGATGGCGGTGCATCGCAAGCACCCCGGCGGGCTGAGCCAATCGGCGGCCTACCGCCAGCGGCTCCGGCTGGCCGAGAGCACACGCAACCTGTACCTCGCCATCCGCGACCTCGGCCCCGCCGAACAGCGGGCGCTGACCAATCCCAAGCTGGCCGGCGTCACGGGGAAGCTGGCCGTCGAGGAGCTGCGGGCCCGACATCCGCGGGCCGCCGCCGGCCACGCCGTGCAGGCTGCGGCCTACGCCGTGGCGGCGCCCGGCGAACTGCTCCGCCAGCGTCACCGCATCTGGCGGCGCGTCGGACCCTCGCTCACATCCCTCGTCCATCACCGGCGCGACGGGCGTGCTCCAGGCTGACGAGCCCGATCGACTTGAGGCCGACGACGCCGGGCCGGACGAGGAACCGCTCGGGTGGCGCCACCTCGCCGTTCGCCCACTCGACGTAGGCGGCGGGCAGGTCGGCGCCCGCGAGGTGCGAGAACGGGTAGTTGCCGCCGATGCGCGGGTTGAGGTCGAGCACGGTGACGACGTCGCCGTCGACGAAGACGTCGACGTCGAGCGCGCCGACGTGGCGCAGCGTCTCGCCGAGGGCTCGCCCGGCGGCGTCGAGTCGCTCGTCGGCCACGGTCTCGGCGACATCGGTCTCGCCGGCCCGCATCGCCCGCTTGCGGTTGGCCAGCACGGCGTGGATCCGACCGTCGAAGTCGTTGACGACCGTCAACCCGTGCTCGATGCCGGACAGCCCCGCCTGCACGATCGCCTCACCATCGAGGTAGGTGGCCGCCAGGTCACGGCGGACCTTGCGCTGCAGCACGGCGACCTCGGTCGGGTCGTCCGTCGACCACGTGAGGATCGACCCCGTCCCGCGGCGGGGCTTGACGAACACCTGCCCGACACCGTCGGCGAGCCAACCAACGGCCTCCGCCGGGTCAAGCGTCGCCGGCGCGCCGGCCAGTCCGGCGCGCGCCGCGATGTCGGCGGTGGCCAGCTTGTCCTGGCAGGCGTCGATCACGCCTACCGACGACACCGCCACGACGACACCGTCGGCGCGGAAACGGTCGCCGGCGGCGGCCAGGACGGGCAGCTCGAGGTCGAACACCGGAACGATCAGGCCGACGTCCTCGCGCCGGCAGACGTCGAGGAGGAACTCGACGTACCCGGCGTCGGCCAGCGGTGGGGAGACGTACGCCTCGTCGGCGGCGGCCATCGCCGTGGACTCGGCGATGGAGTTGACGGCCACGACACGCCCGCCGGGCGCTACCGCCGCTCGGAACCAGTCGACGAGGTACGACCGCCGACCCGCGCAGCTGAGGAGGACGTTCACCGCTCGAGCGTGTCCGCCACGATCGACGTGACGAGGTCGATCTCGTCGTCGGTCATGTCGTGGAACGTCGGCAGGCACAGGACGCGGGCGGCCACGTCGTCGGCGACCGGGAGCACCATCGGCTTGACGTAGTCGAGCTGGTTCAGGCCTGGCGAGAAGTACCGCCGAGGGTGGACGTCGCGGGCCACGAGCGCATCGTGGACCTGCTCCCGGCGGGCGGCATCCTCCAACAGCACCGCGACGTACGCGTGGTTGACCTCTGCACCGATGCGCTGGCCCTGCAGCACGACCCGGCCGGCCCGGGCGAGGGCCGCCAAGCCGGTGGCGTAGCGGTCGTAGATCGCCCGGCGACGGCCCAGCAACGCGTCGACGTGGGCAAGGTTGCACAGGCCCATCGCGGCGTGCAGCTCCGAGCCCTTGGCGTTGATGCCGACGCCGTCGAACGTCGTGTAGTCGACGTGGCCGAAGTTGCGCATCCGCTCCATGGTCGCCCGGAGCGCGGCGTCCCCGGTGAACAGGCCGCCGCCCTCGACGGTGTGGAACAGCTTGGTGGCGTGGAAGCTGCACGTGGTCACGTCGCCGAACGAGAACACGGACCGACCGCGGTAGCGGGTGGCGAAGCTGTGCGCGCCGTCGTACACCAGCGCCAGCCCACGACGGCCAGCGACGGTCGCCAGCGCGTCGAGATCGCATGGCGTGCCGAACACGTGCGTGGCGACGATCGCCGACGTGCGCGGCGTGATCGCCGCGTCCACGGCCTGCGGATCGATGGTGAACGTGCTCGGCTCGATGTCGGCGAAGACGGGCGTGCACCCCTCCCATACGAGTGCGCTCGTGGTGGCCACGTACGAGAATGCGGTCGTCACCACCTCGCCCTCGATGCCCAGCGCCTTGATCGCCAGCTGCAGCGCCACGGTGCCGTTGGCCACGAACAGCGGCGGCCGCACGTCGAGCCGTTCCCCCAGTGCCGCCTCGAGCTCGTGGACCAGCGGCCCGTTGTTGGTCAGCCAGCACCGCTCGTAGATCCCGTCGAGCAGCGCCTCGTACTCCTGGCGCGGTGGCAGGAACGGCTTGGTGACGGGGATCACGGGTCGCTCCGCGCCGTCAGCAGGTCGACATCACCATCGGCGAGCCGGTAGCTCAGCGTGAGGTCGACGCCGGCACCCACCTCTCGGTGCAGCGCGTCGAGGACGCGGCGGGTTCGGCCGTCATCCAACGCCACCATGCCGCCCGCGCAGGCGAGGTCGTCGAGCAGCCCATCGGCGAGCTGGTCGCGCCAGTACTGCGGACCACCCGGCGCACCCTCGGCCAGCGCACCGAACTCGTCGTCGGCGCTCGAGCCCTGGCGGAGACCGAGCCGGTCGCCGATGTGGATCGGCGTGTACCAGGGGCGGGAGGGCGAGCGCAGCTGGTCGGCCGCCGCGCACAGCAGTCGCTCGTCGCCGAACGTCGACATCGGGATGCCGCTGATCTCCTCGCCATCGACGTAGCTGCTGTACATCGGGATGTTCGTCAGCGGGTACCACTCGATGCGCCCCACGATGCTGGTCGCCAGCACGCCAGCGACGACGATCGTCACCAGCGCCGTCAGGCGCGTCGTCGTTCGGTGGTCCGGCGCCGGGCTCGGTCGGAGGGCGAACGGCCGGCGCCAGTCCAGGCGGGCCCACTCGACGAGCAGCACGTACGTGACGAGTTGGGGGAAGAACTCCGGAAGCATCAGCACGGCGATGCCGAGGTGGAACACGGGCGCCAGCACGGCGAAGTAGACCAGCCGGGTGCCGGGCGCGAACAGCGTGACGACGGCGCCGAGCTCGACGACGATGGTGAACACGGAGACCGCCACGGCGAGCCAGCCGTAGTCCAGGATCCACTCCGTCAGCGTCGAACCGACGGCGCCCTTCGGGGCGCCGTGCTCGGCGAGGTACCACTGGATCGACCGGCCGTCGAGCCAGCGCCAGCCGCCGTCGGCGAGCTTGGCCACCCCGCCGGCGACCAACGTGAACACGGCGTACAGGAGGATCAGTCGGAGCCCGGTCGCGCTGTGGTCGGGTCGCCGAGCGAACGGATAGCGGGCCCAGCGGCGGGACAGCACCGCGTCGACCGACCACGCCCCCGGCCGGTGGGTCAGGCCGAGGACGATCATCGCGAAGACCGCCACGTACCAGCCGTGCCCGCTGCCCGTGCCACCGAGATAGGCGCCGAGCATCACGAACGAACCGCATCCGGCGATCAGCTGCGGGAGCCGGCCGCCGAGTCCGACCATGGCCAGTGCCAGGCCGGCCAGCACGGGGACGCGCAGCAGCTCGACGAGCCACAGCGCGGTAGCCCGATCGTCGACGACGATCCCGAGCAGCCCTGACCGGTCGTACAGCTCCGCCGGCACGTCACGCACGGCGGCGGGGATCGTGATGGCGAAGAAGCGGGCACCGAGGACGAGGACGAGGGCGTAGAAGACGGCCCGCACTCGCCCGTCGAGCGGCGCGTAGCCCGTCCGGGTCCACCAGGTCTCGTGCTCGGCGCGCCCGCCCCCGGCCCGGCTCGATCGTGAGGAGTCGAGGGCGGCGACCGCCATCACATCCTCGGGATCTGACGGTGGTCGACGACGAGCGGGGTCTTGTTCGTGGTCGAGCTGGTGACGAGCTGGCGGCTCTCGACGAAGCGCACGTCGCGGTCGACCGGCCCGTCGTCGAGCACGGCGGCCAGCGCCCGCCGTCGCCGATCGAGATCGCTGGTCGCCGTCTGCGTCCCCGGGACCAGCAGCACGTCGACGCGCGTCTGTCGCTCGGCGTTCAACGAGAGCTGGATCTGGTACGCCGCAGCGCCTGCGACGACCGGCGCGAAGTCGCGTTCGGACATCGACCGGTGATCGACGCGGAACGTGTAGCTGCCGCGACCCTCGAGCTCGACGTGGAGGTGCCCGTCGACCGTGACCAGGCGGCCGCGATCGCCGTTGCGGTAGCGCAGCACCGGGAAGCGCCGCTTGATCGTGTTCGTCACGACGATGTTGCCGACGCCGTCGGCGTCGGGGTCCTCGACCTCGACGTGCACGATCTCCTCGACGACGCGATACCGGGTCCCGTCACGGTCGAAGTCGCAGTAACCCCAGGACCCGTTCTCGACCGAGGCGTACACGGCGTGGACCCGCTCGACGCCGAGCCCCCGGCGCAGCTCGTCGAGGTAGTCGGCCGACATGACCTCGCCGCCGAACACGACGTGGGGGATGGACAGGTCGATGCCGTGCTCGGTGACGTGGGCGGCCAGCTGGTAGAGCCGAGACGGCGTGCCGACCGCGGTGTCGGGTCGGAGGAGGTGGCAGAAGTTGACGACGAACTCGTCGGGCGTGATCGCGCCGAGCCCGATCGACGTGGCATCGCAGCGCTCGAGCAGATCGTCGAAGATCGACGCCGACCGGTAGAGGTGCTTGTAGTTGAACAGGTTGACAGCCACCGTGGTCGGGGCGAACACGCCGGCGGCGCGCAAGTGGTCGGCCATCGCCTGGCGCTGGGCCCGGTTCTCGTCGATCCCGATCGGCACCAGCAGCGCATCGGAGAGCGTGCCGCCCGTGCGCAGCAGGTAGACGCCGGATCGCTCGCGATGGACGTCGAAGTTGCGCTCGATCAGGTCGCCCAGCTCGGCCCGGCCGATGATCGGCAGCTCGGCGAAGTGCTGGTAGCGATCGGCGTGCCCGGCGAGGAACGGCGAATGGCGCACCTCTTGGAAGAGCCGCTCGAGCTCCTCCGTCCTCACTGCAGCACGATCGTTCGCTCGCTTGAGATCGCCGTCGGATCGGGACATCACCTTGGACGCTCGCTCACTGCAGCACGATCGTTCGCTCGCTTGAGATCGCCGTCGGATCGGGACATCACCTTGGACGCTCGCTCACTGCAGCACGATCGTTCGCTCGCTTGAGATCGCCGTCGGATCGGGACATCACCTTGGACGCTCGCTCACTGCAGCACGATCGTTCGCTCGCTTGAGATCGCCGTCGGATCGGGACATCACCTTGGACGCTCGCTCACTGCAGCACGATCGTTCGCTCGCTTGAGATCGCCGTCGGATCGGGACATCACCTTGGACGCTCGCTCACACTGCGATCATCGTCGGGACGAGCACACCGCGGTCACCGGCGACGTTGATCACCGATTCGGCGGAGGCGCGGAAGAGCCCGGGTCCAAACGGCCGGCCGTCGAAGCCCGGCAGCAACCCGACGACGTGCACCGCCTGGTCGACCAGTTCGCCGTCGGCGCAGAGCATCGGCATGGTCAGCACGAGCTGATCGACGAAGCGCTGCGCGGCGCGGTCGTGCGCCTCGTGCTCGACGGCGTGGCGCCACTGCGCCGGGTCGCACGCCGCCCCGACCAGCAGGTCCACGCCGCGGCCGGAGCTGTTGCGCTTCAGCACCCAGCCGGCGGGATCGGCGCGAAGGTCGGCGGCGACGCATCGGTCACCGGCGTTGAACGTCGGGATCACGTGGGCGGCGAGCAGCTCGGCGTCGGCGGCCGCGACGAGGTCGCCGATGAGCGACGGCTCCCCGAGCACGGCCAGCATCCGCTTGTCGTGTCCGAGGATCAGCGTGCGCACGTCGTTGAACGTGCGCGGGCTGGCGGCGAGGGCGTCGAACAGGCCGGCGGGGAGATCGAGCAGCTCGTCGCGCTCGAGCTCCAGGATGAACTGCTCGACGGGTCCGGTTGCGTCGAGGATGCGTCCGCGCTCGACGCGCAGCTCGGCGGGCGTCCGGGCGCGAGCTTCGATGCCGCGGCGCGCCAGCTCCTCGATCAGGAGGAAGATCTCGGTCCCGCCCTCACGGTCTCGAAGCACGACCAGTGGGCCGGGCTCGAACCGGGACACGAGCGCATCGAGCGTGCAGCGCAGGCCAGGCACGGCGCGCGCTCGAACCCCGGCCAGGTGGTCGAGACGCTCGACGACCTGGTTCGTGTAGTAGCTGCACATGAACCCATTGGTCGGGAACCGGGCGTTCACCTCGCAGACCCTGGGGACGCCGTCCACGTCGAGCAGGAAGTCGGGACGCAGCGCGCCGGGTCGGAACGGCTGGCGGTCGGCCCGGCGGAGCAGCTCGACGAACGGCGGCGGCAACGCCAGCACATCCTGCAGCCGGACGTCGTGCAGGTAGTGCTCGACCGTCGCCGAGATGCCCGCGGCGATCACCTTGTAGAGACGGTCGAGGGCGGCGACGTCGCGCTCGGAGATGGTCAGCGGGTACGGAGCGGTGCGCTCGGCATACCACGTGAGTCGAGGACCGCCGGCCCGCAGCGCGTCGGCCAGGGCGGCGTGATCGCGTCGGTACTGCGCCGCATCGACCGGCCGCACGGCCAACGCCGGCGCCACCGGCCCGTCCTCAGTGGTGCGTCGTCGAGTTGGTGGGGTGGATCGTCGAGTCGGGGGCGTCGCTGGCAAGGCGCGACGACGACGGCTGGAACCCACCCAGTCGAGGCGCAACGCAGTCAGCGGCGCCATCCGATCGACGAGGCACCCGGCCAATCCGGCGACACATCACAAAGCCAGCTGCATGGCGCGGCGCTCGGCCTGGTCGAGCCGGTCGACGATCGAGGACATGGCCGCCGCCTTGTGCTCGAGGTAGGAGTCGACGACGGACCGCACCGCTCCGGTCGCCGGCCGCCGCCCGCTGCCGGCGATGTACGAGGTCAAGGCGTCCGTGGCGTGCCGGAAGTGGTCCAGCTCCGTGCCGTCGCAGTGCACCTGGATCCATAGAAGGGCCCGGCGACGATCGTCGTCCGACCAGTCGTGATCGACGAGCCACCCGTCGAACAGCGGCCGCAGGAACTCGACCTCGGCATGGGTGTAGATCTCGTGGACGAGCGTCGCCAGCAGACCGCTCAGCAGGTCGGCGTCGATCAGGTTGCAGCGGTCCTTCCACTGCTTGAAGGCCTCAGCCTCCGGCGTCAGGAACCGCTTGGACTGCCACTCGTCGTCGCCGCACAGACGCGTCGCCATGGCGTAGAAGAGGTCGGCGTGGAGCAGCCCAGTGCCCACGCCCAGGTCCTCGTCGCAGATGCGATGCAGGCTGACCAACGCGTTGACCATCGCTGAGGCGTCGGCAGGCGTGCCGTCGCGCAGCTCCATGGTGATCCGGTTGCCCAGTCCAGACACGCACATCGCGCTGTGGTTCGTCATGCTCCACGACCGGAAGTACCACGCCAAGTCCTCGGCTCCCGGGGTCAGCGCGGTCACCCGCCGGAACGAGTCGGCGATCGAGTCCAGCGCATCGCCGGCGGACGTCGAGGCGATCGCGCCGCGCAGTTCGTCACGCAGCGCGATGTCGGCGATGCCGTCGAGCTCGACGGCGATCAGGTGCTGCAGGTCGAGTTCGACTGTCGGCACAGCACCTCCTTCCACGATCCGCGAGACGGGCGGCGTCCACTGCCGGCCCGACCGACCGCGTTGTCTACCACAGCGGTGCCCCGATTCGGTGGAGGGTCGTCGGCAAGGATGGCGGGCGTGACAGCCACGGTCTCCGGTCCACGGAACCTGCTCCATGCAATGGCCGCACTCCGCGGGGTGCTCGATCCGATGCTGCAGCGGCGCCTCCTGCTGGCCGTGGTGGCGTCGATCGGCATCGCCCTCATCGAGGTCGCCGGGCTGATCGTGATCATCCCATTGCTCACCATCCTCGCCGACGGCACGCTCCCCGACCAGGGCTTGTCGGCCGAGATCGTCGGCTGGACCGGCTCGACGGATCCGGACCGCGTCGTGCTGATCCTCACGCTCGTCGCCTTCGGGTGTTTCGTGCTGCGGGCGGTGGCGACATTGGTGGTGCGCTGGTGGATCTTCGGGCGCATCTTCCAGGACGAAGCACGGACGTCGGCCCGCCTCCTGCGCAGCTACCTGGCCACGCCGTACGAGTTCCACTTGCGGACCAACTCGACCCAGTTGCTGCGCACGCTCACGCTGAGCGTGGACCAGACGTACAGCCGGGTGGTGGTCAGCCTGATCACGATCGCCGTTGAGCTGGTGGTGGCGCTCGGCACCGTCGTCCTGCTGGCGATCAGCGAGCCGCTGGCCGCGCTGGCGCTGTTCGGCTACTTCGCCCTGGCGCTGGGCATCATGGCCAGTGTCGTCTCGGCCCGCAGCCGGCGCGTCGGGCTGCGCTTCCAGCAGCACAACGCCGACGTGCTGAAGGAGGCGGCGCAGGCGTTCGGGGCGATCAAGCCCATCCAGCTCGGCGGCCACGAGGACCACTTCGTCGAGCGGTTGGAGCAGGTGCGCCAGCAGTCGGCGGACACCAAGCGCAAGATCCAGTTCCTCGCCGAGGTGCCGCGGCAGTACTTCGAGCTCGCCTTCGTCGTGGGCATCGGGCTGATGATCATGGCCGTCTCCGTGCTCCAGGGGTCGGGCTCGGTGGTCGCCTCGATCGGGCTGTTCGCCGTCGCCGGGTTCCGCCTGCTGCCCGGCCTGGTGCGCATCTCCAACAGCAACCAGGCGCTCCAAGGCGGGCTCCCGGCGCTGCAGCTCGTGCTCGACGCGCTGGCGCTGCCGGCGACCCCGCCCGACCCGGTCGCCGTCGACCCGGCCACGGTGTTCCGTTCGGGTCTGGTGGCGCGCGACGTGTCGTTCCGCTACCCGGGCGCCGACGTCGACGCCCTGGTCGACATCGACCTCGAGCTGACGCCGGGCGACACCGTGGCGCTGGTCGGCCCATCGGGAGCCGGCAAGAGCACGTTGATCGACGTGATCATGGGCCTGCACCCCCCGACCACGGGTGAGCTGCTCGTCGATGGCCGGCCGATCGGCGAGCTGCGGGCGGCGTGGCAGCGAGGCATCGGGCTGGTGCCGCAGGACATCTTCCTGCTCGACGCCACGATCGCTGAGAACCTGGCCTTCGGCGACCGGGCGGAGGACATCGATCAGGCTCGACTGGACGAGGTGGTTCGGCTCGCCCAGCTCGGTGACCTGGTGGCCGAGCTGCCGGACGGGGTGCAGACCGTGGTCGGCGAGCGCGGCGTGCGCCTGTCGGGCGGTCAGCGCCAGCGGCTCGGGATCGCCAGGGCGCTGTACCGGCGACCCCGCCTGCTCGTGCTCGACGAGGCGACCTCGGCGCTCGACTCGGTCACCGAGGCCAAGATCACGGGGACGCTGCGGGCGCTGCGCGGCCGATTGACGATCATCACGATCGCCCACCGCCTGTCGACCGTGCGCGACGCCGACCGCCTGGTGCTGATGGCCGAGGGCCGCATCGTCGACGAGGGCCCCTTCGAGCAGCTGCGGTCGCGCAACGCCTCCTTCCGCCGCCTCGCTGCCCTGCAGTAGCCCTTCTGGCCGACGCAAACGACTCACAGCAGTCGATGTCGACGGCCAGAACGGGGATGGCGCTCTAGCCTTCGGCCCCGTGAGCCCGCGGTACCTGTGGACGCCGCTGGCGCTCGGGCCGGTGACGACGCGCAACCGCATCGTGTTCTCGGCCCACCTGACGAACTACGCCCGCGACGGGCTGCCGACCGAGCAGCACGCCGCCTACTACGCCGCCCGGGCGGCCGGCGGGACGGGCTTGATCGTCACCGAGGAGCACTCCACACACCCAACGGACTGGCCCTACGAGAAGCTGATCCACGGGTTCCATCCGAACGTCATCCCCGGGTACCGCCGGATCACCCAGGCCGTGCACCGCCACGGGGTGCCGATCCTGGCCCAGATCAACCACAACGGCGGGCAGGCGTCGTCGATGTACACCCGGCTGCCGGTGTGGGCCCCGTCACCGGTCGCCGACCCGCTGTTCCGAGAGGTGCCAAAGGCGGTCACCCAGGCCGAGATCGACGAGATCGTCGCCGGCTATGCCACCGTCGCGGAGCACTGCGCCGAGGGCGGGTTCGACGGCATCGAGCTGCAGTGCAGCCACTCGTCGATCGTGCGCGGCTTCCTGTCCCCTGCCACCAACCGCCGGACCGACGATTACGGAGGCAGCCTGGAGAACCGCGCCCGCCTGCTGCGCGAGATCGTGGCCGCGGTCCGTCACGTCATCGGCAACCGGTTGGCCCTCGGCGTGCGGCTCTGCGGTGACGAGCTGATCGACGGCGGGACCACGATCGACGAGGCGGTCGAGGTGGCCCGGATGGTCGAGGCCGGCGGCCAGGTCGACTACATCAACACCTCGATCGGGGTGGCCACGGCGACGCTGTTCATGATCGAGGCGTCGATGCACGTCCCGCCGGGCTACGCCCTGTTCATCCCGTCGGCGATCCGGGAGGCCGTCGACCTGCCCGTCGTCGGCGTCGGTCGGTTCAAGGACCCGCTGCAGGCCGAGCGGGCCCTGGCCGAGGGGCACTGCGATCTCGTCGGCGTCGTGCGCGGGCAGATCGCCGACGCCGACTTCGCCGCCAAGGCCCGGGCCGGGACGACGGAGGACATCCGGCTGTGCCTGTCCTGCAACCAGGAGTGCGTCGGTCGGATGGGCCTGAACCGCTGGCTCGGCTGCATCGAGAACCCGCGCACCGGCCGTGAATCCCGTCCTGGCCGTCCCGACCGACTCACAACGGTCGATTCCGACGGCCAGAACGAGGTGCTCGTGATCGGGGCCGGGCCAGGCGGGCTGCAGGCGGCGATCAGCGCCGCCGAGGGTGGGCACCGCGTGACGGTGTGGGAGCGCGAGGCCCAGCCGGGCGGGCAGGTGCGACTGGCGGCGATGGTGCCGAACCGGGCCGAGCTCGGCGACATGATCCGCAACCAGGTCGCCGAAGCCGGACGGCTCGGCGTCGCCGTCGAGTACGGCGTCGAGGCGTCCGCCGACCGGGTCCTCGCCCGCCGGCCGACGCACGTCATCGTCGCCACCGGCGCCACCCCGGCCAGCCCCTGGTGGCTGGCACCCGACGTCGCCAACGCCTGCGACGTCCGCGATGTGCTGACCGGTGCGGCCAGTCCATCCGGCCACGTCGTCGTCGTCGACGAGATCGGTTTCCACCACGCCACCTCGGTCGCCGAGCTGCTCGCCGATCGTGGCTGCGAGGTCGAGATCGTGACGCCGGGCATGGTCGTCGGCCAGGACCTCGGCATCACCCTGGACCTCGAGCAGTGGTGGATGCGGGCGATGGCCAAGGGCATCGTGCAGTCGACGGATCTCGTGCCGATGGGCTTCGACGGAACGACGCTGACGCTGCTCCACCACCCGACGGGGCAGAACCAGGAGCGGACGCCCGACTGGTTGGTGCTGGCGATCGCCGCCGTGCCCGCCGATGGGCTGTACCACGAGCTGCGCCGCGCCGGTGTGTCCGTCGAGCGGGTCGGCGACTGCGTCGCCCCGCGCCGGGCCCACGCAGCCGTCATCGAGGGCGACCGCGCCGGGGCCAACGTGCCGGCCCGCCAGCGGGCGGTCGAACTCGTCGGATGAGCGAGCGAGTCTTCGAGCGAGCGAACCATCATCACGGTGCTTCTTCGTCGCCGGCTTTGCGGCGACTGGCTCGCTGGTGCCCCGTGGGGTGGAACGACCTGGACCCGTCGCACCGCTCGATGGTGCACCAGTGAGTTGGCTGTCCAACCTGACGGACTGGCTGGAGGACATCGCCAGCCAGTGGTGGTTCCTGTTCGTCATCTTCGGCATCGCGCTGCTCGATTCGGTGATCCCGATCGTGCCGAGCGAGACGACGGTGATCATTGGCGGCGTCGCCGCCGGCGCCGGCGACCAGAGCCTCGTCCTGGTGATCCTGGCCGGTGCGCTCGGGGCGTTCTGCGGCGACAACATGGCGTACTCCATCGGCCGGTGGTGGGCGCCGTGGTTCAACCGGCGCGCCGAGCGCCGGGAGAAGACGCGGCGACGGCTGGACTGGGCACACGACCAGATCCGCGAGCGCGGCGGGCTGCTGCTGATCACGGCCCGGTTCGTGCCCGGCGGCCGGTCGTTGCTGACGATCACCTGCGGGATCACGGCTCAGTCGCGGGCCTGGTTCGCCGGTTGGATCGCCATCGCCGCGGTGATCTGGGCCACGTACGCCGCCGTGCTGGGGGCGGTGTTCGGCCGGACGTTCCAGGACAACCACACGTTGGCCTTCCTGCTCGCCTTCGCCGCCGCGCTGACGATCACGGTGGTCATCGAGATCATCCGCCACGTCCGCAGCAAGCCCGCCGAGAAGGGCCCCGCGCCGTTGCCGTAGGTCTCGCTTCGCTCGACGTGCCCTTTGGTCTCGCTGGCGCTCGACATCGGTCCATTGCTCGCTGCGATCGGGGGCCGAAGCGTCAATGCCCTGGCTCCCGTAGGCGAGACTCGTGCGTCGCCGGTTCATCGCGGCGGCGATGCGCGGCCCGTCGGGGGCGGCTCGTACCCTGAGTGCCATGTTGGCGGTGGTGCCGGTGCGCGACGGCGTGCTGCCCGCCGGCGGTGCCGAAGCAGTCGCCGAGTGCGCCGGTCGGGCCCTGCTCGCCGGGACGTCGCCCACCGCCGACGAGCTCGGCGGGATCGGGCGCGACGTCGCCGTGCTGGAGCTCGGGCCCTTCGCTGCGGCACGCTGGGCCGACGCCCTCGCCCCGCTGGTGGACGCCGAGCCGGTGGTCGTCCTGCCGGCATCGCCCGACGGACGGGACCTCGCCCCCCGGCTGGCCCACGCCCTCGGCCGGACGTTGCTCACCGGGGCGATGCGCATCACGCCGACCCACGCCGAGCTGGCCCGGGGGACCACGATGCACGAGGTGGACGTCGGCGGTCCGGTCGTCGTCACGCTGCAGCCCGGGGTGCGCGGGGTCGTCCCGGACCCGGCATCCGAGTGCCACGTGCGGGTCCTCCATGCGCCAGACACTCCGATCCAGGGAAACACTCGGATGGACGCGACGGTGGTCGAGGTGTTGCCGCCGGACGTCACCACGATGGACCTTGCCGAGGCGGAGCGGATCTTCGGCGGCGGCGCCGGCCTCGACACCGAGGCGCGGTTCCAGCAGCTCGCCGCCCTGGCCGGCGCCCTCGGCGCGTCGATGGGCGCCACGCGGGTGATCACCGATCGTGGATGGGCCGCCCACCAGCGCCAGATCGGCACCACCGGCGTGGTCGTCGACCCGGCGCTCTACGTCGCCCTCGGCATCAGCGGCGCCGTCCAGCACACGGCCGGCCTCGGAAGCCCCGAGCACATCGTCAGCGTCAACACCGACCCGCACTGCCCGATGATGCAGCTGGCCGACCTGGCGATCGTCGCCGACGCCAACGCCGTGCTCGACGAGCTGGAGCGCCTCGTCCGTGGCTGACCAGCAGTACGACGTCGTCGTGGTCGGGGCCGGTCCGGCCGGCTCGTGCGCGGCGACCGTCCTCGCCCGCGCCGGTCGCCGGGTGCTGCTCCTCGAACGCGGCCCGTTCGCCGGCAGCAAGAACATGTACGGCGGCGTCGTCTACCCGCGCATCCTCGACGACCTGCACCCGAAGTGGTGGGAGTCGGCACCCGTGCAGCGCTGGATCACCCGCCGCTCGACGATGCTGCTCACCGCCACCCAGGCCCTGAGCGTCGACTTCCGCACCGAGGCCTGGGGGCGTCCGCCGTACAACGGCGCCACCGCGCTGCGCCCGGACTTCGACCACTGGCTGGCCGGCCTGGCCGAGGCCGACGGTGCCGAGCTGGTGTGCTCGACCACCGTCACCGGGCTGCTGCGTGACCCCGCCGGGACGGTGACCGGCGTGCGCACCGACCGGCCCGACAGCGACGTCCGCGCCGACGTCGTGATCGCCTGCGACGGCGTCAACAGCTTCCTCGCCAAGGAAGCCGGCCTGTTCGCCGAGGGAGCGACGGACGCCGACCATTACACGCTCGGCGTCAAGGAGACGCTGGGCCTGTCCGCGGACGTCATCGACGAGCGCTTCAACGTGCGCGACCGCCACGGTGTCGACATCGAGATCGTCGGCGGCACCGGCCAGGTCAACGGCGGTGCGTTCCTCTACACCAACCTCGACACGGTGGCCGTGGGCGTGGTGCTCAAGCTGCCGGCGCTGGCCGCCCAGCAGCGCCGCCCGGAAGAGATCATCGCCGAGCTGAAGGCCCACTCGGCGATCGCTCCGCTGGTCGAAGGCGGCGAAGTGAAGGAGTACTCGGCCCACCTGATCCCCGAGGCCGGCGTGGCGATGATGCCGCAGCTGGCGGGCGATGGTCTGCTCGTCGCCGGCGATGCCGCGGCCATGTGCCTAGCCGCCGGCATCTGGCTCGAGGGCGTCAACTTCGCGATGGCCAGCGGCATGGCCGCGGCGCAGGCCGCCCACGAGGCGCTGGCCCGTGGCGACGTGTCGACCGCCGGACTGTCCGGTTACGAGCGCAGGTTGGCCGCCAACTTCGTGCTGCGCGACCACCGCAAGCTGCGCCGGGCCCCCGAGCTGGTGCTGTCCGATCGGGTCCAGCACCTGTACCCACCGATGGTCGCCAACGCCGTCGAGGCCATGTTCCGCGTCGACAACCCCCGGCCGAAGCCGGGGCTGCGGCGCATCCTGACGAACGAGCGCAAGCGGTCCGGCGTGCGCCGCCGCGACCTCGTCCGCGACGCGCTCACGGCGTGGAGGACGTTCGGGTGATCGAGCGACGGCCGACGTTCGCCGGGACGCAGTTCGACGAGATGATCGGCACGACCCGCTTCGACGTCGCCGAGCAGGCCCACATCGTCGTCGACGGCCGCGTCTGCCAGGACTGCACGACCCGCCAGTGCATCGTCGCCTGCCCGGCCAAGCTGTTCGTGCCGACGGCCGACGGCGGGATCCTCTTCAACTACGAGCAGTGCTTCGAGTGCGGCACGTGCTACCTGGTGTGCAACGAGGAGGGCGCGATCTCCTGGTCGTACCCGGAGGGCGGCCACGGCGTGGTGTTCCGCCGCTCGTGATCGTCGTCGCCCGCAAGTGGATCGCCGGCGACGCCCGATGGTCCGACGTGTCGGAGGCCGATCGCGCCGCCCTGGAGGTCGGCCTGCGCCTCGCCGAGGCGACCCACGACGCGGTCACCGCAGTCACCGTCGGCGGGCCATCGGCCGAGCGCGCGCTGCGCGATTGCCTCGCCGTCGGCGCCGCCCACGCGGTGCGCGTCGACGCGCCGGCCGACCTCGCCAGCGCCCAGGTGGCGGCGGCCGTCGCCAGCGTCGCCGACGACGCCCGCTGGGTGGTCTGCGGCGACGCATCGGCGGACCGTGGTTCCGGCTCGGTGCCGGCCTTCGTCGCCGCCGAGCTGGGAGCAGCCCAGGCGCTCGGGCTGGTCGAAGTCGAGCCCACCGCCGACGGATCCGGCGTGCGAGCCGTGCGCCGCCTCGACGGTGGCCGGCGCGAACTGCTCGATCTCACGGCACCGGCCGTCCTGTCCGTCGAGGGCTCCGTGGCCCGTTTGCGCCGGGCCGCCCTCGGCGCCGAGGTCGCAGCCCGGGCCGCGCCGATCGAGGTCCGACCGGGCCCGGCGGGGCCGGTCGTCCAACCGCGCTCCATCAAGCCCTACCGACCGCGGGCACGCGTCATGGCGATGCCCGCCGGCGACGCCCTGGCCCGGGTCCGCGCACTCACCGTGCTCGGCGCCGCGCCGGCCGCGTCCGGCGAGGTGGTGACGCTCGATCCTCCAGCCGCCGCGGCACGCATCCTCGACGCACTGCACGGCTGGGGCTACCTCGACGGCGCCCGCCCGTAGTGTCTCGGAGGTGAGCGTCGACCTGGAGCACCGGCGGCTGGCCGTCGTCCGCGAGCACATGGACTCCGAGAACGTCCAGGACTTCGACCGCACGATCGCCACGTTCGCCACCCCGCGGTACGAGCTGATGGCGACGGGCGAGGTGTTCGACGGCGAGGACGAGGTGCGCGGCTACTTCGCCCGCTCGCGGGCGGACTTCCCGGACCAGCGCAACGAGAACAGCGTGCTGCGCAACGTCGACGATGGCGTGGTCGTCGAGTTCGACCTGCTCGGCACGCACGCCGAGCTCGGGACGTCGTTCAGGTCGCGGATGCTCGCCATGTTCCTGTTCGAGGACGGCGGCGACCGGATCATCTGCGAACGCGTCTACTTCGACACGGCGTCGATCCGCCAGCAACTCGTCGCGCCCAGCTGACGATTCGCTCACGCAGACGACGCCGCCACTGAGCGAGCGAGTCTTCGAGCGAGCGAAGCAATCGTTGCGGTCGTTGGCTCATGGCCGAGCGCCTGCTGCAGTCCGGCTGGGCGTCACCGGCCACTGCGAGGGTCGTACATGAGCCGTTACCGTCGCCGTGGTGCGGCTGACCGATCTGACGTGGCCCGACGTCGACACCGCGCCGCCGGTCGTCGTCGTGCCCGTCGGGTCGTGCGAGCAGCACGGGCCGCACCTGCCGTTGGGCACGGACACGTTGATCGCCGAGGCGCTGGCCACCCGGCTGGTGGCCGCCCGCCCGGGCACCGTCGTCGCGCCCACGCTGACGGTGACGGCCAGCGGCGAGCACGCTGGCTTCCCCGGCACCCTGTCGGTCGGCGGCGAGGTGATGTCCGGCCTCGTCGTCGAGCTCGTCCGCTCCGCCGACTGGGCGTCGGGCGTGGTCCTCGTCAACGGGCACGGCGGCAACCGCACCGCCGTCGATGCGGCCACCGCGACCCTCCACGCCGAGGGTCGCGACGTGCTGGCGTGGTGGCCGACGTCGGCCGGCGGCGATGCTCATGCCGGCGCGACCGAGACGTCGATCCTGCTGGCATTGGTCCCGGAGCTCGTCCGACACGAGCGAGCGGGCCCCGGTGAGACGGCGCCGCTGGCCTCGCTGATGCCCCGCCTGCGGGCGGGCGGCGTCATCGCGGTCAGCCGGACCGGGGTGCTCGGCGATCCGACCAGCGCCTCGGCAGCGGTCGGGCACGCCGTCCTCGAGGAGCTGACCGCCGACCTGGTCGCTGCCTTCGACCGTTGGTCCGGCGGGCGATGACGGGCTACTCGCTCGACCCGTCGACCCGCCGCATCCCGGGTCGGGACGTCGTCATCGGCGGGTCGCCGCTGCGCATCTTCCGGCTGACCCCGGCCGGGCTCGATGCGTTCGAGCGCATCGCGTCCGGCGAGGAAGTGCCCGCCTCGACGGCCGTCGCCGGGCTCGTCGACCGGCTGCTCGACGCCGGTGCCATCAACCCCCACCCGACGTCGTCGCCGTACGAGCCGTCGGACGTCAGCGTCGTCGTGCCGGCCTACCTGCTCGGCGAGACGGCGCTGACCGAGGTGGTGCGAGCGTGTCCCGGTGTGGCCGAGGTCATCGCCGTGGACGACGCGTCGGACCCGCCGATCGGCCCGGTCGAGGGCGCCAGGGTGCTGCGCCTGCGCACCAACGCCGGCCCGGCGGTCGCCCGCAACGTCGGGCTCGGAGCCGTCGTCACACCACTCGTCGCGTTCGTCGACGGCGACGTCCGCCTGGAGCCCGGCTGGCTCGACCCGCTGCTCCTCCACTTCGCCGACGAGCGCGTCGCCCTCGTCGCCCCGCGCGTCGCCAGCGCGCCAGGCGCCGCGTCGGTTCGCGCGGTACGAGCAGACCAACTCACCGCTCGACCTCGGAGTCGAGCCGGGCCGCATCGCCCCCGGCACCCGGCTGAGCTACGTCCCGGCGGCGGCGATCGTCGTGCGCACGGAAGCGCTGCGTTCGATCGGGGGCTTCGATCGTGCGCTGCGGTTCGGCGAGGACGTGGACGCCGTCTGGCGGCTGGTCGAGGCAGGCTGGCGGTGCCGCTACGAGCCGGCGGCGGAGGTGCTGCACCGGCCACGTGGCACGTGGCGTGGCCTCGTCGCCCAGCGCATCGCGTACGGGTCGTCGGCGGCGGCGCTGGCCCGCAAACACCCTCGCGCCGTCGCACCCGTGCGGATCAGCGCCTGGAGTGCCGGCGTGTGGGGCATCGCCGCGGCCGGGCGGCCGGTGGCGGCCGCCGGGCTGGCCGCCGGCACCGCCGCGGCCCTCGTCCGCAAGCTGCCCATGCTCCCGGCGAGCGAGTCGATCCGGCTCACGATGTCGGGCCACCTGCACGCCGGTCGACTGCTCGCCGATGCGGCCAGGCGAGCGTGGTGGCCGATCCTGGTCGCCGGCTCCCTGGTGTCGAGGCGGATGCGGCGGGTCGCCGCGCTGAGCGCGCTCCCGGCGCTGTCGGCCGGAGGCATCCCCCGGCTGATCGACGACCTCGTCTACGGCGTCGGGGTCTGGAAGGGAGCGCTCGCCGAGCGCGACCCGGCACCGCTGGTGCCCGCCTTCCCGGCGTTCCCTGCCCGCGAGACGACCTGAGCGGTCGTTACCGTCGAGCTGTGACGCTGCGTCTCACCGTCGACGGCGAGCGTTGGCAGGACCAGCTCAACCGCATCGTCCGCCATGCTCCCGGCCTGGTGCCCGTCGTCAAGGGGAACGGGTACGGCTTCGGGCGTCGCCAGCTGGCGCTGCGGGCCAGCCGGCTGGCCGACACGATCGCCGTCGGGACGGTCCACGAGCTCGACGCCGTCCCGGCCGGCGTCACCGCCGTCGTGCTGACCCCGACCCTGCGGCCGCCCGACGAGATGCTGCCGGTGCTGACCGTCGGATCGACGCTCCACGTCGCCGCCCTGGCCGGGTGGCGAGGTCGGGTGCTGATCAAGCTGGCGTCGTCCATGCGCCGGTTCGGCGCCGACCCGGAGCAGCTCGGCGACGTGACGGGAGCCGCCCGGGCCGCCGGGCTCGAGATCGTCGGGTTCAGCGTCCACCCGCCGATCGCCGGGACCGACGACGAGCACCTCGACGACGTCGGGCGCTGGCTCGAGCTGCTCGACCCGGCCGACGAGGTGTGGGTCAGCCACCTCTCCCTGGATGGCTACGAGGCGCTGCGCGACGCCTGGCCGGAGCACCGGTTCCGCATCCGCATGGGGACGGCGCTGTGGCACGGCGACAAGCAGGCCCTGCACCTCGGCGCCGACGTGCTCGACGTGCGACCCGTGCGGTTCGGTGACGTGGCGGGCTACCGGCAGGTGCCCGTGCCGACCGACGGCCACTTGGTGATGGTCGGCGCCGGCACCGCCCACGGGGTGCATCCGCTGTCGGACGGGTCGAGTCCGTTCCACTTCCAGCAGCGCCGGCTGGCGATGCTCGAGCCGCCCCACATGCACACGTCGGTCGTCGCCGTCCCGAGCGATGATCCCGTGCCCGCTGTCGGCCAGCGCGTCGACGTGCAGCGGCCGCTGATCTCCACGCTCGTCGACGAGGTGGTGTGGCGATGACCGTCATTGCGTTCCCCGGCCACGCAGGCCGATGGTCACCGCTCGCTCGCTGGCGCTCGCTCGCTCGCACGGACGACAGGGTGCACCCATGAACCGCGAGGTGCGCACGGCACCACCGAGGGCGATCGCCGCACGGTCGGGCCGGCTGCCCGGACCGGACGTCGTGCGCGCCGTGGCCCTGATCGGCGTCGTCGTCATGAACTACCACGGGTACCTGATCATCCGCGGTGGACCGGTCGGCAGCTCACCAGTCGAGGACCTGTTCGATCCGTGGGCGGGACCGCTGTCGACGCGCTTCGCCGCGACGTTCGTGCTCGTCGCTGGCGTCGGCGTGACGCTGCTGACGCGCCGATCGATCGGGAACGCCGCCGCGGTCTCCGCCAAGCGGCTGACGTTGGCCCGCCGCGGCGTCGTGCTCTACGCCTTCGGCCTCTGGTTCGACACGATCTGGAACGGCACGATCCTGCCGTTCTATGGCGCCATGTTCGTCATCGGTGCGGCCCTGTTCACCATGCGCTCGCGATGGGTGTTGGCCGTCGGGTTCGCCGCCGCACTGGCCGGGGCCGGCCTGCACTGGCTGCGCACCCAGCAGCGCTTGGACGACGACACGGTCAGCTGGTGGCTCGATCCGGACGCCGGCCCGGTCAAGTGGGTGACCGACCTGTTCGTCAACGGCACCCACCCCCTGCTGCCGTGGCTGGCGTTCTTCTGCGCCGGCATCGTGCTCGGCCGGGTGCTGGGGGCGGCCTGGTGGCGGCGGGCGGCGATCGGTGGCGGGATGGCGCTCTTCGGCGCGGCCACGCTCGTGTCGGCGTCCGTGCCGGCCGGGCCGCTGGCGTCCGAGCTGGCCAGCACCGACCCCTACGGCCGCGGCGTGCTGTACGTCGCCAGCGCGCTCGGCACCGCATTGATGGCCTTCGGGGCGCTGTCCTGGCTGGCCGAGCGTTACACGTCGAGCCTGCCGGTCGAGCTGCTGCGCAACGCCGGCGCGATGACGCTGACGCTCTACGTCGCCCACGCCCTCGTCTTCAACCTGATCGTCGACTGGCTCGGCTGGGTCCGTCCGACCGGCCTCGACACGGCGTTGGCGCTGGCTGCCGGCTACTGGGCCGTGGCCATCGCCCTGGCCGCCTGGTACCACCGCCGGTTCGGCACCGGCCCCGTCGAGCGCGCCTACCGCTTCCTCGGCGGCTGACCGACATGTTGCGCCGCCTGCCATCTGGGCGCGGACGTTCTCAATCGCCCTTCTGGGCGCGCAGGTTCTCGAACTTGAGAACCTCGGCGCCCAGATGGTGATGGCCGTCAACGTGCCAAAACGATCGTACGAAGCTGCTCAGAGGACTTCTTGGAAGGTGGTGCAGCGGGCGGGGTCGCCGGTGTCGAAGCCGCGGCGGAACCAGGACACGCGCTGCTCGGCCGAGCCGTGGGTCCACGATTCGGGGTTGACGCGACCCTGGGTCTGCTGCTGGATGCGGTCGTCGCCGACGGCCGCCGCGGCGCCCAGCGCCTCGTCCAGATCACCGTCCTCGAGCAGCGCCCGATCCTCGGCGTTTCGAGCCCACGCGCCGGCGAAGCAATCGGCCTGCAGCTCGAGGGCGATCGAGTACTGGTTGGCCCGGCTCGGGTCCTGCTGCGAGCGGCGGTTGACGTCGTCGCTGATGCCCAGCAGGTTCTGCACGTGGTGGCCGTACTCGTGGGCGACGATGTACTGCGCAGCCAGGTCGCCCTCGGCGCCGAACTGGTCCTGCAGCTGGGTGAGGAAGTCGAGGTCGAAGTACACGAACCCGTCGGCCGGGCAGTAGAACGGCCCGACCTGCGACGTGGCCTGCCCGCACCCGGTGTTGACCGAGCCCGAGAAGAACGTGGTGTCCGTCTCCGTGTACTGACCGCCGAAGGCCGTCGGGTAGTCGAGGATCCAGTAGTCCTGGACGTCGTCCGACGCCCCGCACAGGATCTGCTCCAGCTCGCTCACGCACTGCACCGGGCCGACCTGGTCTTCCGTGGCGCCGCCGGCCGCCCCGGTCCCGACCGCCGCCTGCCCACCGCCGAGCAGCCGGGGCAAGAAGATGGCCGCCGCCAGCACCAGCAGGCCGATCAGGCCGCCGCCGGCCTTCATCGGGATCCCGCCGCCGCCAAGTCCTGGGATCCCGAAACCACCGCCTCCCCCGCCCTGGCCGCGCACGTCGCGCACCCGGTCGGAGCTGGTGCTGCGGATCTTGGTCACGGCGACACAGTAGGGCGCGCCGAATCAGCCGACGGCTGTCCGCTGCCCTGCGGCGCGTTCGCGTTGCATGCCGCGCACCGCCACGGCGCCGGCGCCGATCAGGGGACCGCGGTCGCCGAGCCGGGTCGGCGTGATCCGGGCATGGCGGCTGTAGGGCAGGCGACACTGCGTGCTCAGCTCCTCCTGGGCGGCGTTGAAGAACGTCGCCGCGAACCCGAGCGCCACCCCGCCGCCGACCACCACCAGCTCGAGGTCGAGGAGGTTGCACAGGGACGCCACCCCGCGCCCGACGATCCGGCCGGTGCGCTGCATGATCTCGTACGTCGGTTCAGTGGGCGAGCGCCCCGTGATCGCCTCGATCGCCAGTCCGGACGCCTCGGCCTCGAGGCACCCGCGAGCTCCGCACCCGCAGCGCCGCCCGTTCGGGTCGACGATGATGTGGCCGACGTGGCCGGCGTTGCCCGAGGCGCCATCGACCAACTCGCCGTCGATCACGATCCCCCCGCCGATGCCCGTCGACACCGTCAGCACGCAGTAGTTCTGGTAGCCCTTCGCCGCGCCCTGCCAGCCCTCGGCCAGCGCCAACGCCTTGCCGTCGAGGTCGCCGTAGACGCGCTTGCCGGTCAGCTCACGCACCCGCGCCCGCAGCGGAAACTCCCGCCACGCTGGCAGGTTGACCGGTGAGACCGTCTCGCAGTTCGGCTTGATCGGGCCGGCCGATCCGATGCCGACCGCCGTCACCCGCACGCGATGGCGCTCGGTCGCCTCCAGTTGCTGCTCGACGATGCCGGCCAATGCCTTGAAGTGCGACTCGGGGCCGACGTCGTCCTCGACGAGCACGACCGAGCGGTCGACCAGGTCACCTTGGGGTGAGACCAGCCCGGCGGCGAACTTGGTGCCACCGATGTCGATCGCCAGCATCACGGGTGGTGGCTTGGCCGGCGGCGCGAGTGGCACCGTCTCGTCGCTGCCTCGGCGATCGTCCGGGACCGGGGGTGGGAAGTTGTGGTGTGGCTGCTGCGGGTCCAACGGTCTCTTCGGCGTTCTTCGACAACGGTATGGTTCGCCCATGGCCGCGGCCACAGGTCACGTGCTGGTGCGGCCGCCTTGAACGGCCGACGTGGGTTCATGTTCCCACGTACGTCGACGGGGCGTTCATCCTTGGTCCCGCCACCGCCGTGGCACTACAGCGGCACGATGCTGACCATCGAGCTGCGGGCGGACCCGGCGGCCGTCGCCGAGCTGCTGCCGCCGCCCTTGGAACCGGCCGAGGAGGATCCGGGCGCCGTGGCCGTGATCTGGGCTGATTGGCAGAGCTGCAGCGACTCCTACGAAGAGCTGCTGGACCCGGTGCGCTCCCAATACCTGGAGACGTTCGTCGTGGTCCGCTGCTCGTACCGCGGCGAGACGTACAGCCGGTGCGCCTACATCTGGGTCGACCGGGACTTCGCCATGGTCCGCGGGTACCACCAGGGCTATCCGAAGAAGCTCGGGGAGCTGTACGTCACGCGGCCGGTCAACGTCGGCGTCGCCGGGCCGCGGCTGAAGCCCGGTGGCCGATTCGGCGCGACGTGCTCGGCTTCGGGGCGACGGTTGATCGACGCCACGTTCACCATCACCGGCACGGCCGAGACCGCCGGCTTCGTCAACGGCCACCCGATGCTCCACCACCGGGTCTTCCCGGCCATCGAGAGCGACGGGACCGACTCGCTGCACGAGCTGGTCACGATGCGCGGGTACGACGTCGAGGTCGGGCCGGTGTACTCGGGGGATGCGACCGTCGAGTTCCACGAGTCGCCCGTCGAGGAGCTGACCCGGCTGGCGCCGATCGAGGTGCTCGGCGGCTACTGGCAGGAGGTCGGCACGAACTGGCGGGCCGGCACGACCCTGGAGCGGGGCTGAGCGAGTGTGAGCGAGCGTCCGGGCCGGTTGCACACCGGCACGCCCGAGTGTGCGAGCGAACGGCCAGCACGGTGAGCGGGCCTGCACCCGACGGCGACCTGGGCCCGGCGGACGCCGACATCGCCGACCCCGACACCTACGTCGCCGGTGTCCCCCACGCCACGTTCCGGCGCCTGCGGCGGGACGATCCGGTGAGCTGGTGGGGTGAGGATCACGCCGGCGGGCGGGGGTTCTGGGCCGTGACCCGACACGCCGACCTGCTCGGCGTGAGCCGTGACGTGGAGCGCTTCTCCAGCGGCAGCGGGATCCGCCTGGAGGAGATGGACGAGGAGGAGACCGCGGCCCGGCGCACGATGATGGAGCTCGACCCGCCGCAGCACACGGCGTACCGGCGGCTCGTGTCCAAGCCGTTCAGCCGGCGCGAGGTCTACGCCTACGAGCAGGCGATCCGCGTGCTGGCGCGGTCGGTCGTCGAGGACGCGTTGGCGTCCGGGCCGTCGTTCGACTTCGTCGACCGGATCGCCAAGCAGCTCCCGATGCGGATGCTCGGGACGCTGCTCGGCGTGCCCGAGGACGACGGGCCGTGGCTCGTCGAGCGCGGCGACGCACTGCTCGGAAACACCGATCCAGAGTTCACCACCCACCCGGTCGGCCTGGTCGACACGGACGAGTTCCGCCTGATGCCGTTCCGCAGCCCGGCCGGCATCGAGCTGTTCCGCTACGCCCAGGAACAGGCCCGGCAGCGACGGGCGACGCCCACCGACGACGTGATCAGCGACCTCCTGCGGCCCAAGGTCGACGGCGAGGAGCTCAGCGAGCACGAGTTCAACAACTTCTTCACGCTGCTCGTCGCCGCGGGCAACGACACGACGCGCTACACGATGACGGCGGGGATGAAGGCGCTGATCGAGCGACCAGACGCCATGAGCCAGCTGCGCGACGCCATCGGCCGCGACGACGGCGCCGTGGTGGCCTCGGCCGTCGAGGAGGTGCTGCGGTGGGGCTCGGTCACCATGCACTTCCGCCGCACGGCCACGGTCGACACCACGCTGGGGGATCGGCAGGTGCGGGCCGGGGACAAGGTCGTGATCTGGTTCGTCGCCGCCGATTACGACGAGGACGTGTTCGCCGATCCGTACACGTTCGACCTGCACCGCTCGCCCAACCCGCAGGTCGCCTTCGGGTTGCAGAGCCCGCACCTGTGCCTCGGCGCCCAGCTGGCGCGGATGGAGCTGAAGGTGTTGTTCGAGGAGCTGCTCCCCCGCCTGGCCGACGCCCGCATCACCGGTCCGATCGACCGATTGCGGAGCAACTTCATCGCCGGGATCAAGCGGCTGCCGATCGAGGTGGCGGTTTCCTGACGGAGCGCTGGGCGTCAGCAGCTCAGTTCGCCCACTGGGACGACGAGGTCGACCAGGTACTCCTCGATCGCCGCGTCGACGCAGGCGTTGAGTCCGTAGGCGGTGTGGGTGTTGGCCTCGACGCTGACGAAGAAGCCGTCCTCGAGCGTCTCGGCCATCACCCGGCTGCCCTCGTACGGGGTCGCCGGGTCACCGGTGTTGCCGACGACCATGATCGGACCTGCGCCGGCGCCGGTGATCTCGAACACCTCCGCCGTCGGTGCCGGCAACGACGCGCACACGACGAGCTCGTACGCCTGGGTGAAGCCGATCCGCGAGGCGGCGGCGAACTGCGGGCGCTCGGCCAGCGCCGCCTCGAGGCCTCCTACGGCCGGGTCGTCGGCGCACGTGATGGCGAAGTAGGCCTCGAGGTCGTTGGCGTACGTGCCGTCCGGTCCTCGACCGTAGTACTGGTCGTACAGCGCCAGGACCGCCGACCCGTCGCCGCGCTGCGCCGCGGCCAGCGCGCTGGCCAGCTCGGGCCACTGCGCCTCGGCGTACAACGCCTGGGCCACACCGAGCTCGAAGACGCCGTCGACCAGCGCCGGGCGGCCTTCGGCGGTCGGGATCGGGGCCTGCTCGAGGGTCGCCAGGAGGGCGTCGAACGCGCCCTCCGCATCACCGCCGTTGTTGAACGGGCACGTCGCGTCGGCGGCGCAGTCGGCGAGGAACAGCCCGAGCGTGCGCTCGAACCCACCGGCCTGGGCGATCAAGCCTTGCACGCGCCCAGTCGTCGGGTCGATGGCGCCGTCGAGCACGGCCGCCCGCACGGTGTCTGGGAACAGCGTGGCCCAGGTGGCGCCGAGTCGCGTGCCGTAGCTGAACCCGAAGTACGAGATCTCGTCCTCGCCGAGAGCGACGCGGATGGCGTCCATGTCCCGGGCGGCGTCGACGGTCGTGATGTGGTCGAGCAGTGCGCTCGAGCGCTCGACGCAGCCGGCGGCGAACTGCGTGGCGGCGTCCTGGATGACCGCCTCCTCCTGCAGGGTGTCGGCACCCGTCTCGATCCCGAAGTAGGGGTCGTACTCGTCGACGCAATCGAGGAACGGCTCCGACTCGCCGGTGCCCCGCGGGTCCCAGCCGATGATGTCGAACGAGGCGAGCAGCTCCTCGCCATAGATCTGGTCGGCGGCGGCGGCGAGGAACGTGCCACCCGAGCCGGGCCCGCCGGGGTTCACCAGCAGCGAGCCGATACGGGTCTCCTCGGGAGCCCGGCGGCGGACGAGGTAGAGCGACAGCTGCTCGCCGTCGGGGTCGTTGTGGTCGAGCGGTACGTCGAGAAAGCCCTCCTGCACACCGCCGCCGACGTCGCGCCACTGGAACGCCTCGGCCGTCGGGTCGACGGTCGTCGTGGTGATCTCGTCGGTGGGGTCGGTCGGCTCGTCGGTCGTCGTCGACGTCGGTGGTGTCGACGTCGGTGGTGTCGACGACGGTCGTGTCGACGACGGTCGTGTCCGCCACGGTGGTCTCGACCGTCGTCGTGACGCTCATCGAGCGCGTCGCCGTCGGGGTGTCGGGACTGCAGGCCGCGACCGCGCCCAGCAGCGTCGCGACCGCCGCCAGATCGCGTCGTCGGAGGAAGGACACCCGCGGCGACCGTACTTCGGGCGTGAGGTGAGCGGTGAGGGGACATCGTCCCCTCACCGCTCACCTCGTCAGTAGAAGCGCAGGTAGTTGTCGAGCTCCCAGGCGGTGATCTTCTCGGGATCCCAGTCCTGGCCCGTCGCCTCCCAGCGGGCGACCTCGTGGCGGCGCAGGGCGAGGTAGGCGGCGATGACCTCAGGGCCGATGGCATCCGTCAGCACCGTGTCGGCCTCCACGGCGTCGAGCGCCTGGGCCAGCGTGTGCGGCGTGTGGCGATCGGTGTTCGGCGCGGCGTCGGCGTCGCCGAGCTGCGGGTCGCCGCAGTCGGCGCCGTCGACGACGCCGAGCAGGGCGGCGTCGAGCGTGGCGGCGGCCGCCAGGTACGGGCTGGCCGTCCCGCACGGCATGCGGTTCTCGATGCGGGTCGCCGCGCCGCGCTCGGACGGCACCCGGTACGTGCTGAACCGGTTGTCGAGCCCCCAGTTGGCCCAGTACCCGGCGATCAGGCCGGGCATCAGGCGCTTGTAGCTGTTGACCAGCGGCGCCGACAGGCCGGCGACGGCCTCGTGGTGGGCGAGCAGTCCGCCGATGCTTTGGCGAGCCAGGGTGCTCAGGCCGTCCGAGCGGTCAGGATCGGCGAAGGCGTTGGCCCCGCCGGACACGGGCACGACCGAGAAGTTGACGTGCAGCCCCGAACCGACCGCCATGGCGTCGGGCCGCCCGAGGTACGTGGCCAGGTAGCCGCGCCGAGCGGCGAGCTCGCGGGTCATCTCCTTGACCAGCACGGCCTGATCGGTGGCGGCCATCGCCGGCCCGTAGGTGAGGTTGACCTCTAGCTGGCCGGGCGAGAACTCGGAGAGCACGCCTTCGAGCCCGATCTCCATGGCCTCGACGGCGTCGAAGTACTCGAGCGCCAGACCGGTCGGGTCGCCGCCGAGCCCCACGCCGTACACGCGGTGTCCGGGGCCGCCGGCCGGCCGCCAGCCGCCCACCGCTGACTCGTCGGCCTCCAGCAGGTACAGCTCCAGCTCGAACCCGAGCTGGGGCTCGAACCCGATCGCCCGCCACCCGTCGATCGCCCGACCCAGCGCAGCCCGCGGGCAGATCGGGAGCGGCCCGCCCTGGTAGCGCAGCTCGCACACGGCGACATCGGTGTCGGGCTCCCACCCGGGGCGGCGAGTGTCGGCCAGCGGCACCGCGGCGAGGTCCGGGAACCCGACGTCGGCGGCGTACCCCTCGATCGGCAGGATCTCGCCCTCGGGGCTCATCGCCAGGGTCGTCACGGCGTGGTGGGTGGCGTGGTCGAACTTGTTCGACGGGATGTAGCGGCCGTGGGTCAACCCGTTGAGGTCGCTCCAGACGGTGCGGACGCGCCGGTTGCCGGTCTGCCGGCGGGCCACGTCACACCCTCCGGGCGTCTTCGACGAGGTTGATCTGGTAGAGCACCTCGTCCAACGCGTCGGACGCGGTGATCGAGGCGACTCGCAGCGGGTGCTCCGGCGTCACGCAGCTCGGCACCGGCGACAGCACCGTCCACGGCCGGGGGTGGCAGAACTGCACGACGCTGTAGCGCTCGCCGTCGAAGCCCGGCGCGGCGACGACGCGATGCCAGCCGATCGGGATCTGCCCGTTGGTCAGCCGCTCCAGCATGATCCCGGTGTTGATGATGACCTGCCCCTCGGGGGCGACGGCGTCGACCCAGTCGTCGTCGACGCGCACCTGCAGGCCGGGCGCCGTGGCTCGCGGCAGCGCCGTGATGAGGTTGATGTCGCCGTGCTGGCCGGCCCACTCGTAGTCGCCGCTGTCCGGGACGAGCTGCATCGGTGGGTAGCGGATGGCCCGAGTCAGCGTCGGCCCGTCGGTGACCATCTCGTCGAAGAACGACTCGTGGCAGCCGATGCCCTCGGCGATCACGCGCAGGAACCGCCGCTGCAGGTCGGCGATGGTGTCGTGGAACTCGTAGAGGACCTTGGTGATGCCCGGCACCGTGTCCTCCGGCAGCAGCTGCTCCGGGTAGGCGTGCGGGAACCGGCGGCGCAGCGGGTGGCCGGCCGGGATCGGCGTCGACCAGTTGAGCATCTCCTTCCAGTCCGGCTGGTCGCTGGACGCCGCCGTCTCCACGAGCAGGCCGGTGTAGCCGGTCTGGCCGTTGGCACCTGGCTGCACCCAGCGCTGCTTGTCCTCGGGTGCGGCGCCGAAGAACTCGACGAGCATCCCGTAGGCCTCGTCGAGCAGGGCCTCGGACAGGTCGTGGCGGGTGTACACGAAGCCGGTCTCGAGGCTCCGCCGCACGCCCTCGACAACTGCCCGGCGCTGGCTGGACGAGCCACGCTCGAAGGCCAGGAGGTCGACGTCCAGGATCTCCGACATGCTGGCCACGCTAGTGGCGCGCCCCGCAGCGCTGGATCAGGATGGAACGGATGACGCGCCAAGCGCTCCAGCAGTTGGCCGTCCACGTGCTCGCCCGCCGGCGGTTCGAGGTCACGGGACGGTTCGGGCTGCGGCCGTCACCCGGCGGCGTCGCCACGCCGGCGTTCGGCGACGACGTCGAGGTCGTCCGCATCGACGGCGACCTGCTGGTCCACGAGCGCGGCGGCGAGGCGCGGGTCGAACCGATCTCGACGCTCGCCGGGGCGGCCGAGCTCGTCGGCGCCGACCTGTCGGCCGACTTCTCGGCCGGCGGCGACACGCCACCGCTGTGGCCGGTCGACGACCCGTTGGCTGTCGACGCCGCCGAGGTGCGCCGGCTCGGCGCGTGGTGGGCCTTCGGCGTCGAGGTGATGGACCACGTGACCGGCACGGGTCCGTGGCGGACGACGGCCACGACGCAGCAGCTGTGGCCCGAGCACTTCGACGTCGGCGGCGCGGTGACCGTCGCAGCGACGCCGGTCAACCTCGGCGCCTCGCCCGGTGACGGGTTCGAGCCGGATCCGTACCTCTACGTCGGCCCGCAGTCGGCCGACCGACCGGGCGACCCCGAGTACTGGAACGCTCCGTTCGGCGCCGTGCTGCGCGCCGCCGACGTCGCCCCGGGCGAGGCCGGCCGGCTCACGGCGACGGAGTTCCTGCGCACCGGCCTGCGACGCTTCACTGCGCCGACGTGAACTCGCCGTCTGGGTGAGCGAACACGAGGGATTCGACCTGTTCGCTCACCCAGAGCCCGGCGCCGATCTCTGCGTGAGCGAAAACGCCGCCTGCGCACTGTTCGCTCACGCAGAACCGTGGACGCAGGTGCTCAGCCGGTGCCGTTTGGGGCGGCGAAGACACCCGGCAGTCCGCCGGTGTGGAGGAAGACGACGTCGCTGCCCGGTCGCCACCGGCCGCTGGCGGCGTTGCCGAGCAGTCCGGCGAAGCCCTTGCCGCTGTAGGTGTCGTCGAGCACCCACCCGCCGTGGACCGCACCCCACCGGATCGCCTCGGCGCCGGCGGCGGTCGGGACGCCGTAGTCGGAGCCCATCCAGCGGTTGTCGACCTGCACGTCGTCGTGCTCGACCAGCGCGGGGTCGGCGCCGATCAGCACGAGCGCCGCCCCCGCCAGCACCCGCACGTCGGGAGAGCCCATCACCACGCCCTTGGCCACGCCGATCGCCAGGACCTCCGGGAGCGGCTCCTGGCCGTGCGCCCGCAGCAACGCCCGGCCCGCCAGCAGACCGGCGTGGGTACCGCCGCTCGAGGACGTGTGGACGATGGCCGCCGGCGTGACGCCGCGGGCGGCGCACTGCTCCGCCAGCTCGACGTAGCCGGCGAGGTAGCCGAGCGCACCGATGGCCGTGCTCCCGCCGATCGGGATGGCGTGCGGTGCCGCACCGGCCGCGACCAGCTCGCCCGTGAGCTGCTCCCTGGCAATCTCCAGCTCACCCCAGTGGTGCGGCGGGCAGCCCACGAAGTGCAACTGGGCACCGAAGCGCTCGGCCAGCAGCTGGTTTCCCGTCAGGCGGGCCGGCCGGTTCCCGGACATCACGAGGTGGACCTCCAGCCCGAGCACGGCTCCGGCGGCGGCGGTCATCCGGCAGTGGTTCGACTGGGCGGCGCCGACCGTGACGAGCGATCGCGCCCCGGCACCGAGCGCCTCGGCGCAGAGGAACTCGAGCTTGCGAGCCTTGCTGCCACCCGCCCCCAACCCCGTGAGGTCGTCGCGCTTGACCCACAGCCGAGCACCTCCAGGGAGCCCGGGGCCCCGTTCCAGCGGGGTGGGCAGCGTCGCCAACCGGGCCCGCGGCACGGCGTCCAACCCGCTCAACACGGCGCTGCGATCGATCACCCTTCGACAGTACGCGGACGCCGATGTGCGGCACACGCGAGAGACTGCCGCCCGTGGCGGGACGTCGGGACGTGCTGGTCGGCGCCGTCGCCACCGCGGTGTGGCTGGCCGGCTGCCGGTCAGGCGGCGACGCGACACCGGTCGCATCCCCGTCCCCGAGCCCAGCTGGGGGCGATGCTCTCCCAGTGCGCGCGATCCGCTACGGGGCCCACCACGCCCAGTTCGCCGAGCTCACCGTGCCCGCCGGCCCAGGCCCGTGGCCGGTCGCGGTGGTGATCCACGGTGGGTTCTGGCGCAGCCAGTACGACCTCTCGCTCGGCCGGCCGCTGGCGGAGACGTTGCCCCCCAACGGCTGGGCGGCGCTGAACGTCGAGTACCGGCGCATCGGCGACGGCGGCGGCTACCCAGCGACCCTCGACGACGTGCGCGCGGCCATCGACGCTCTGGCCGATGTCGACGCGCCCCTCGATCTGGCGCACGTGGTCACGATCGGCCACTCCGCCGGTGGGCACCTGGCGGCGTGGGCGGCGACGCGAGACGACCCGGTCGTCGCCGTGACCGCGGTGATCCCGCAGGCCGGGGTCCTCGACCTGCGCCAGGCCGCCGCCGACGGCCTGGGGGGCGGGGCGGCGCAGGCCCTGCTGGGCGGCGAACCGACCGTCGTCGACGACCGGTACACCGTTGCCAGCCCGATTGACCGCCTCCCGCTCAGCGTGCCGATCCGCGCCGTCCACGGCCGGGCCGACCCGATCGTGCCGCTCGGTCAGAGCGAGGCGTTCGTGGAAGCCGCACTCGCTGCGGGCGACGATGCCGAGCTGGCAGTCGTCGACGGCGACCACTTCGTCGTCATCGATCCGGCCGGCGAGGCGTGGGCAACCGTCCTGCGCTGGCTCGACGAGCTGCCCTGATTCAGCGCGAAGTCTGAAGGAAACCCTTGACAATCGGTCGACTCGGTGGAATCGTGAAGGAATGCCTTCACGTCGGCCGCCGAGACCGGAGCAGCGTCAGGTCATCACCGACGTGCGCGTGCTCGCTGCGCTGTCCCACCCGGTGCGCGTGCGCCTGCTCGGCCACCTGCTCGAGGTGGGTCCGAGCACGGCGACCGAGTGCGCCCCGTTCGCCGGCGTGTCGCCGTCGGCCTGCAGCTACCACCTCCGCCACCTCGAGCGGTTCGGACTGGTGGAACGGGCCGACCGCGAGGGCGACGCCCGGGACCGACCGTGGCGGGCGGTGGCCACCGGCTACTCGATCGGCCCCTCACCCAGCACGCACGACGTCGTGACCCGCACGGCGATCTTCGGCGCCGTCAGCGCAAACGTCGCCGCGAGCAGCGACCTCACCGAGCGGTTCCTCGACGGGGTGCTCGCGCTGCCGGACGAGTGGCAAGACGCAGCAGAGTTCAACACGTACGGGCTGGCCGTCGACGCCGCCGAGCTGCGTTCGATCACCGCCGAGGTCGACGCCCTGCTGCGCCCGTACCTGGCGGCAACCCGCTCCGATCCGCCAGCCGATGCCCGCACCGTGCACGTGACGTTTCACGCCTTCCCCCGCCCGGTGTCATGAGCCGCGGCCCCTGGCGCCATCGGGACTTCCGGCTCATCTGGGCCGGCGGGCTGGTCAACGACACCGGCGACTGGCTGTTGATGGTGGCGCTGCCCGCCTACGTCCTCGTCGAGACGGGGTCGGGCCTGACCACCGCCCTGCTGATCCTGGCCCAGCTCGTCCCCACGGCGCTGCTCGGTTCGCACCTCGGCAACCTCGTCGACCGATGGGACCTGCGCCGGACGGTCGTCGTCACCAACGTGGCCCAGGCCGCCGCGCTGCTGCCGCTCCTCGCCGTCACGGCCGACCGGACCTGGCCGGCCTTCGTCGTGGCGGCCACGCAGTCGGTGCTGACGCGGTTCAACAACCCGGCCAACGCGTCGTTGCTCGTGCGCGTCGTCGACCCCACCGAGCTGACGGCGGCCAACGCCGCCCGCGCCGCCAGCGAGAACGTGGCTCGGCTCGTCGGATCGCCGCTCGGCGGCATCGTCGTCGCCGTCGGTGGCCTGCCGGCCGTCGTGCTGGTGGACGGGGTCAGCTTCCTGGTCGTCGCCCTGGCCACCGCCGCGGTTCGCGCTGACACTCGCTCGCGGCCCAGGTCCACCGATCACGGAGCGGACGGGCGAGGCGCCATGGCCGGGCTGGGCGTGCTGTGGCGCAATCGACCGTTCCCGGCGCTGCTGGCGACGATGACGATCTCGCAGGCGGCGCAAGGAATGTTCGTCGTGCTGTTCCTCGTGTTCGTCGTGCGGCGGCTCGGTGGCGGTGAGGCCGACGTCGGGATCATCCGCGGCATGCAGGCCGTCGGCGGCATCCTCGGCGGTCTGCTCGTCGCCCGGTGGCTGCGGCGGGCGTCCGTGGCCGCGCTGCTCGGCATCGGCTTCGGCGGCATGGCGGCCTGGGGGTTCGTCACCTGGAACCTCCCCGCCGTGACCACGACGATCGCTGTCTACGTCGCCGTGATGGCACTGGCCGGACCGTTCGCGGTGACGTGCACGGTCGGGGTCACGACGGGCGCCCAGCGGTTCTCCCCGACGGGCTACCTGGGGCTTGGCGTCGGGACGCTGGAGGCCGCAGGCGCGGTGGGCCAGGGCCTCGGTGCGCTCGTCGCCGGGCTGCTGGTCGACCGGGTCGACCTCACCGTGCTGCTGAACAGCCAATCGCTGCTGTACGTCGTCACCGCCATCGTCGGCTGGTCGCTGGTCCGGCCAAGATGGCCGGGCGATGCCGACCACGGATTGGAACCCGATCCTGCGCGCCGAGCTGGCCAAGCCGTACTGGCCGGAGCTCCAGGCGTTCGTGGCGGCCGAGCGGCAGCGCACGACGGTCTACCCACCGGCTGAGGAGGTCTTCGCCGCCCTGCATCTCACGCCGTTCGCCGAAACCAGGGTGCTGATCCTCGGGCAGGACCCGTACCACGGGCCACGCCAGGCCCACGGGCTGTGCTTCTCGGTCCGGCGCGGCGTCGGCATCCCGCCGTCACTGGCCAACATCCATCGCGAGCTGCAGTCGGACCTCGGCATCGCCCCGCCCGACCACGGGAACCTGGAGGCCTGGGCCGTGCAGGGAGTGCTGTTGCTCAACACGACGCTGACCGTCCGCGCCGGGCAATCCGCCTCCCACCAGGGTCACGGGTGGGAGACGTTCACCGACGAGGTGATCCGCGCCGTGGCCGCCAAGGACGACCACGTGGTGTTCGTGCTGTGGGGCAGCCACGCCCGCAAGAAGCGGGCGCTGATCGACACGACGCGGCACACGATCATCGAGTCGGCCCACCCGTCGCCGCTTTCGGCACACAACGGGTTCTTCGGCTCCCGCCCGTTCTCCCGGGCCAACGCGGCGCTCGCCGCAGCCGGTCGCGACCCGATCGACTGGCGCCTGTCAGCGGAACCTCGGCTCACACGATGCGGGCCACCGGTTGGAGATCTCGCGAGGAGCGCCCGACGAGCACGGTGTACTCACCGGGCTGCACGACCCAGTCGCCGTCGATCCACGACGAGAACGCCCGCCGGTCGAGGTCGATGTGCACCCGCTCCTCGCCGCCGTCGCGCAGGTCGACCCGGCGGAACCCGGCGAGCTGCCGTCGCGGCCGGTCGTCGTCACCCTCCGGCGGCTCGACGTAGACCTGGACGACCTCCGAGCCCGCCCGAGCGCCCGTGTTCTTGACCGTGACCTCGACGCTGGCGCCGTTCCCGGCACTGCCCTCGACCACCGGAGCGTCGAGCTCGAACGTCGTGTAGCCGAGCCCGATCGCCGAACGCGAAGAGCGGCTCGATGTCCTGACGCTCGTACCAGCGGTGCCCGATGAGCAACCGCTCGCCGTACTCGGCCCGCCCGTCGGTCCCGGGATAGTGGGCGAACGCCGGCGTGTCCTCCAGCTGGCGGGGGAACGTGATCGGCAGGCGGCCGCCCGGCTCCTGGTCACCGAGCAGCACGTCGGCCAAGGCGTCGCCGATCTCCTGGCCGGGGAACCAGATCTGCAGCACGGCCGGCACGTCGTCGAGCCACGGCATCGTCACCGGCGACCCGGTGTTGAGCACCACGATTGTCCGTGGGTTGGCGCCGACGACCGTGCGCACCAGCTCGTCCTGATCACCGGGCAGCGCCAGCGACGTGCGGTCCTCGCCCTCGGTCTCCCAGTCGTCGTCGGTGCCGACGATGACGATCGCCACGTCGGCTCCGGCGGCCAGCGCGGCGGCCCGCTCGAGGTGGTCGCCCTCCGGCATCGGCCTGGCGCCAACGACGAGCCCGCGGACGAGGTCGGGTTCTCCGAGCGGGTAGTCGACGGTCACCTCGTACGGGCGGTCCTCCAGCTGGACCGTGCCGCGGACCTCGGGGCTGCCGATGCCGAAGAAGGCGCCGCCACGCTGCGGCTCGGCGAGCTCGACGACGGTCTCGCCGTCGAGTGCGACGCGGGCCTCGCCGACGGCGCGCAGCCCGATCTCCCACTCGCCGGCGTGGTCCGGCTGGAACGTCCCCGTGATCCGGGCGCTGAACCGCGTCGCGCTCATACCGGGGGTCGGCGGCTTGTCCCAATACCAGGCCAGACGGCTGACGTCGGTCGTACCCGTGGCCCCCGACTCGTCCTCGAAGGCGACGGCGAAGTTCCCGCGCATCGTCGGCAGGTACTTGGCGATCGACCCGCCGGTCTCGAACGTGACGTCGGGGAGCCGCTCGGCCAGCGCCTCCAACGGGCCGCGGCCGTGGTCCGGCTTGACCCGCGCGCTGCCGCCGCCCTGGATCCGCCCGAACCGAGCGTAGGGACCGATCAGTGCGACGCGAGGAACTGTGGCTGCCAGCGGCAGCGCGGCGTCGTCGTTCTTCAGCAGCACCATCGCCCGAGTCGCCGCCGTGCGGATCACCTCGCGGGTCTCGGGGTCGTCGGCGGTCTGCTCGGCCGTGTCGGCGTCGGCAGCGCCGGTCCACTCGGCCAGGGCGAGCAGGCGACCGACGGCGACGTCGAGGTCGTGCTCGGTCACCGGCCCGGCGCGCACCTCGTCGAGCAGGTGCTGGCCGCGCTGGCGGGCGGGGCCTGGCATCTCGAGGTCGAGGCCGGCGACGAGCGACTGACCCGCGCTGTGGCAGCCGAACCAGTCGCTGATCACGACACCGTCGAACCCCCACTGGCCGCGCAGCACCTCGTTGAGCAGCCACGGGTGCTCACCGCAGAACGTGCCGTTGAGTCGGTTGTACCCGCTCATCACGGCCCGCACGCCGGCCCGCCGCACGGCGGCCTCGAACGGCACGAGGTAGAGCTCGCGCAACGTGCGCTCGTCGATCTCGCTGGAGATCGTCATCCGCTCGAACTCGGTGTCGTTGCCGACGAAGTGCTTGATGCACGACGCCACGCCTTCGGCCTGGAGGCCCTCCACGTACGCCACGGCCAACTCGGCGGTGAGCAGCGGGTCCTCGCTCATGCACTCGAAGTTGCGCCCGCCGATCGGCGTGCGGTGGAGGTTGACGGTCGGTCCGAGCACGACCTGGGCGCTCTTCGAGCGGGCCTCGCGCCCGAGGGCGTGGCCGATGCGGCGGACGAGGTCCGGGTCCCAGGTCGCGCCGAGCGCCACGCCGCACGGGAACGACGCCGAGGCGGCACCGGTCCACGACGTGCCGCGCACGCCAGCCGGCCCGTCGGACATGCGGATGGCGGGCACCGCCGGATCGTCGAAGGCGGCGGTGTGCCAGACGTCGGCGCCGGCCAGCAGCTCGACCTTCTGCTCGACCGATAGATCTGCGCTCCTCACCACGGGCGCCGACGGTAGTGGCACCGCAAGTAGCGTCGAGCGGCGATGGGGGCACCGATCGAGCGGCGACGGATCCTGCTCGACGGCTACCCGGTCGACGTCGAGCGGCGCGGCGACGTGCTCGTTGCCGGCGACGGACGAGCGGTCGGCGTCGACGAGGCGGTGCACCTCCCGCCCGTCGAGCCGACGAAGATCCTCTGCGTCCACCTCAACTACGAGAGCCGGGTCCGGGAGTTCATGACCAAGCTCCCGCCGGCGCCGACGTACTTCCACAAGCCGATCACGGCGCTCAACGCCCACGGCGGTGACGTCGTGCGGCCGGACCGCTGCCGGTGGCTGAACTACGAGGGCGAGATCGCCATCGTCATCGGTCGCACGTGCCGCAACGTCGCTCCGGCCGACGCCGGTGACCACATCGCCGGGTACACGATCGCCAACGACTACGGGCTGCACGACTTCCGGGACACCGACGCCGGGTCGATGCTGCGGGTGAAGGGCTCGGACACGCTGTGCCCGGTCGGCCCGGCGCTCGTCGAGGGGTGGGACTTCCGCGGCAAGGGGATCCGCACGTTGGTCAACGGCGAGGTGCGCCAGGACGGCTCGACCGACGAGATGGAGTGGGACATGCACTACCTCGTCGCCGACCTGGCCCGCACGATCACGTTGGTGCCCGGCGATCTCGTGCTGTCCGGGACACCCGCCAACTCGCGGCCCGTCGAACCCGGCGACGTGGTGACGGTGGAGGTCGAAGGGCTCGGCGCGCTGACCAACCGCATCGTGGTCGGCCCGACGCCGATCCGCGACGACGTCGGCGCCCAGCCGTCCGAGTCGGAGGAGGTGCGCTCGACCGCCCTCGGCGGTGACTGGGAGCATCGCGGTGTGCGCGCCCCCGAGGGCCCCGGCGCCCGGCACTACGAGTCCGCGCTGGACGACCCGTGATCCCCATCCGAGGGTTTGCCGCATCCGAGGGTCAGCTGCAGGGATGCCCCGCATGAAACCCACGGATGTGGCCTTCGTGGAGGGCGTCCAGGTTTCGCCGGACCACTTGATCGGCGGCGAGCGGGTGTCGTCGCCGTCGACGTTCGAGGATCGGTCACCGCTGGACTGGTCGTGGAAGCTGGCCGACGTCGCCCGCGGCGACGCGGCGACCGCCGACGCCGCCGTCAGCGCCGCCGTCGATGCGTTCCCGGCCTGGGCCGGGCTCGGTCCGGCCGGCCGCAGCGAGCTGCTGCACCGGTTGGCCGATCTCATCGACGCCAACACCGAAGACATCGCCATCGTCGAGACCGTCGACATGGGGATGCTCCACGAGTCGATGCGCCTGCGCCTCGTCGCCCGTGGCGCCGTCAACTTCCGCACCTACGCCGACCTGGCGGCGAGCTACGCGGAGCGCCACTGGTCCTCGAAGGGAACGGCCAACACCGTCGTGCGGATGCCCGCCGGGCCGGCCGTGATCATCACGCCGTGGAACGCGCCGTTCATGCTGTCGACGTGGAAGGTGGCGCCGGCGCTCGCCGCCGGCAACACCGTGATCCTCAAGCCGGCCGAGTGGTCACCGCTGTCGTGCTCGCTGCTCGCCGACCTCACGGTCGAGGCCGGGTTCCCACCTGGTGTGTTCAACCTGGTGCAAGGCATCGGCGAGGAGGTCGGGCCACCGCTGGTCGGCGATCCACGGGTGCGGCGGATCAGCTTCACCGGTTCGCCCGAGACGGCCCGCCACATCGGGCGGGCGGCGGCCGAGAACATCGTGCCGTTCACCGCCGAGCTCGGCGGCAAGAACCCACTGGTCGTGTTCGCCGACGCCGATCTCGACGCCGCGGCGCGCAAGGCGGCCGGGCAGTACGACGACGCCGGGCAGGTGTGCCTGGCCGGGACCCGGCTGCTCGTCGAGGCTTCGGCGCGCGACGAGTTCGTCGAGCGCTTCCAGCGCTACGTCGACGCCCACGTGCTCGGCGACAGCCGGGACCCGGACACCACGATCGCCCCGATGATCCATCCGGATCACGTGGCGCGGGTGCTCGGTTTCGTCGACCGGGCGCGAGCGGCCGGCGACACGATCGTGCGCGGCGGCGTCCGGGTGGGCGACACGCTGCACGTCGAGCCGACGTTGATCGAACCGCGGTCCAACGACAGCGAGGTCGTGCAGCACGAGGTGTTCGGCCCGGTGCTGACGCTGCAGACGTTCGCCGACGAGGCCGCGGCCGTGGCGCTGGCCAACTCGACGCCGTACGGCCTGTCGGCGATCGTCTACACGTCGTCGCAGGAGCGGGCCGAACGGGTCGGCCGGGCGATCCGCGCCGGCATCGTGTGGGTCAACACGTTCCTCGTCCGCGACCTCACCGCGCCCTTCGGCGGCATCGGCATCTCCGGCATCGGCCGCGAGGGCGGCGACTACGCGCTCGACTTCCACAGCGACCTCAAGACGCTCCAGATCGCCGACCACACGACGTCCTGACTGCGCCTCGTTGTGCTTCCGGGCGCGGAGGGTTCCCAGTTTCGAGACGTCCACGCCCAGATGAGGTCCGAGAAGTACAGTGATCGGTGGTGTCCCGCAGGAGCAGGTCCCGTACCACGCGGGTCGGGTGAGGCCCGTGCGCAAGGTGATCGTCCTGGGCGGCGGTCTCGCCGGGCTGGTCTGCGCCAAGGCCCTCGCCCACGCCGGGGTTCCCGTCGAGGTGTGGGAATCCAGTGACCAGTTCGGCGGCAAGGCCGGATCGACGCGCGGCCCCGGCGGTCGATGGGTGGATCACGGGTTCCACATCTTCCCGGAGTGGTACGCCAACACGAACCACTTGCTCGACGTGCTCGGCATCGATCTCTGGCGATCGAAGGACTTCTACGAGGTGTGGCCGAACGAACCGCGCGGCCGGCCCATCAAGCAGCGCCGCTTCGATCGCACCATGGTCGCCAGCCTCGATCTGATCAGTCGCAGCTCGTCATATCTCAGCGACCTGAGCTTGCACGGTTTCCTTCGAGGGCGCATCTACACCGGCGAGAACTCCGCCAACCGACTCCGCGAGATCTCCCGCAAGGCACTGGGCAGCCCCGCATACCTCTCGTCGGCCGAGACGATGCAACGCAACCTCCAATGGTGGCTCCCCGTGTTCGGCGAGCCGAACTGGAACGCGCTCCGGGGTCCGATGCAGACCACGTTCATCGAGCCGTTGGTACGGGCCACCGAGGCCGCCGGTGCGACGTTGCATCTCGGTCGCACCTTGACGGGGATCGCGTGGGCCAACGGCCGCATCGTCCCGATCGCCGATGGCGTCCCCGAGGATGACGACGCCATCGTCGTATCTGCACTGCCGGTCGAAGTGCTGAAGGCGGTGGCCCAGGGGAGCCCGCGCGTCCTCGAGCAGCTGGTCCAGACGGACGCCAAGCTCAAGGACGTCCAGCACCTCGACGCGGTGCCACTCGCCGTGCTCGATCTGCACCTCAAGCGGCGTTTGCCGACGTTGCCTCCGCGCCACTTCATCCTTCGCGACTCGCGCTACGAGGTCACCGGCATCGACATCACCTCCGTCTGGCCCGAGTACGCCGCCGCCGACCATCCGACGGTGATTCAACTCGTGGCTGGGGACACCGTCGAGATCCGTTACCTCAGCGACGTCGCCTTCAAGGAGCGGCTGATCGGCGAAGTGCGGCGGTACTTCCCCTTCGATCGCTCCGATGTCGACGACGAACACACTGTTGCCATGAAGCACCTCGACGCGCCGCTGTTCGCCAACAACGTGGGCTCCAACTCGAAGCGCGTCGAGCCGACCGGTACTGGCATCCCCGGCCTCTACCTGATCGGCGACCACACGGCCACCCCGGTCGACCTGGCCTGCATGGAGGGCGCTGTCTACAGCGCGTTGCTGGCGGCGCAAGCGATCTGTCGAGCAGCCGGCGTGGCGGCGCCAGCGCCGATCGAGCTCCAACAGTTCTCCCTTCCGGTGCGCCTACTCCTCAAGGTCGCCCGGTACCCGTTGGCCCTCGCCGCCTTGCCGCTCCGCGTCAACGACGTCGGGATCGCCGTGCAGAACCGCCGACTTCGCGCGGCGCTCGACCGCAGCAGCTCAGATTGACGCCACCTCCTGGCGCGACTTCGGCCGGACGTACATCGGCACGAGGCACCGACGCTGCTCCGCTGGCAAGTCGACGCATCGCCCAGTCGCCGACCGCTCCTGACGGAGCCACTTCAGCACGAACCGCTTGAGCAGGTGACGCAGCGGCGCCCGCAGCACACGCCCACCGGGGATGCGCAACGACAACCGGTAGAAGGCCCCGGTGAGGCGCACAACGTGACGGGCGAAGCCGCCAGCGGACACGCCCAGCTCCCCGGCGAGTCCCTCGCCGAGGTTGTCATACATGGCGGCCTCGGGCAGGCCTTTGAACGGCGGGATCGGGATCAGCTCCCTGCAGCAACCGACGAGCACTCGAGTGAGCATCTGACCGTCGGCACTCTGGGCGAACTGATGCTCCTGGATCCGCTTCCAACTCGCTGCGGCCGCTGCGTGATCCATCGGCAGCAGCGACGGTGACGCGTCCGCGCCGATCCCGAGGTGGTGGCCGACCACGCACCACAGGTGGACCACCGAATCCTTGTCGTCCGGCGACAAGCGAGCGCCCGCCCGGTCGAGGATCTCCAGCGGTGTGAGCGCGAAGGTCCACAGCGTCCCGAGCAGGTCCTCCTGGTTGATGGGTTCACCGGCCTCGGGATCCCACGGTTCACCGACGTTGCCGGGCGCCCGCATGTCGAACTGAAAGTCGGCGACCATCATGCGCACCAGCGCATGGAAGAGCCGCGTCTTGCGGGCCAGCTCGACGCCCTGTCCCGCAGTCCGCAGCCCGGCGCGCTCGTTCACCCGCAGTGTGAAGAGCAGCGTCTCGAGCACCCGCCGGATGAGTGGTTTCGGCGCGGACAGCGCGCTGATCCTCGTGAGCACACGCGCGCCCTTGGCGCCCGCGTACGCCGTCGGCAACGAGGCGAGCAGGTAGCTCGCCAGCACCTCGGGCAACCAGGTTTCGAAGATTGCAACTGCTCGTGTCAGCTGTTGCTCGTCGAGCCACGCGGGGGCCGTTGGCTCCTGCCGCCACCAATCGAGCACGGCGGGTGGCCACCGGTCTGGTTTGACCTCGAGCTGCGATCTGACGAAGTCCTCGAACAGCTCTTCGACCGCGTCCCGATCGATCGCCCGCAAGTCGTCGAGCCGGCCATCGAGATCCGGGTCGCCCAGGCGCCGGAGCTCGTCCAGCCGGTGGTCCGGCCATGGGTCCGCAGTCACACCCTGCTCCGAAGCTCGACCGCCCGCTTCGCCAATGCACTCGCGCCGCAGTCGTCCGCCACCGAGATGGCGGTGTCGAGGAGCGCAGTGGGTTGCGGACCCGACCACTCGCCGTCGAGGAGCGACAGGCGGGCCCACTCGAGTCGCGATTCCGCGGCCAAGATCGGCGCGCCGGCGGCGTCCTGCGCGTCGACGGCGCGGCGCAGCGAATCGGCGGCCTCCTGGTGACGCCCTGCGGTCGCAGCCAGCAACCCCCGATAGTGCTCCGTGACGTGGTGGGTTGTGATCGCCTGGAAGAACCGCCCGTCGTACGGCTCGAGCAACGTCAAGAGGTGCGGAGCCAGCTGCACATCTTCGAACCGCGCCGCCAGGTATCCGAGGTTGACCATGCTGGAGCCGCCGCTGACCGTCCGCGGCACGCTCCACGGTGCCCGCACCGCCGCGGCATAGTCCTCGTCGTGCAGCGGTCGCGTGGCCGGCCTCGTAGAGGAACCGGGTCACCGAGTAGCCGCCGGCCGCCGCGCCCGGCCGACCCATCTCGAGCTGCGGGAGCATCTCGTCCAATCCCCCGCACAGCCGGCGCACCTCCAGCTCGATAGCAGCGAAGAACAGCATCGCCTCGGGTTGACCCGCCCGCTGCCCCCAGTCGAGACTCGCCTGGGCAAGCGTGCGGGCATCGGCCAGCCGACCGGCGAACAGGGCGAGGTTGGCGCGCAGCAGCGAGGCATGCCACAGCGCGGTTGCAAGGCGGAGGAACCAGGCGGTCTCGTCGAGCTCGTCGACCAGGCCGTCGAGCCCGTCGAAGTGTCCCGCCTCGGCCGCCGCTCCAAAGCGGTATGTGAGGTACCGGCCCTTGAGCACGCGATCGTCGTCGTCCATCGTCAGCACGCCGAGCTCGGCGACGCTCGCCGTGACCTGGTCGAGGGTGTCCGGACTCCAGATCGTCGGTGGCCGCAGGCTCAGCACGCGCACGAGCTGGCGCGATCATCGGTTCGCCGAGCCAAGTCCAGCGCCTCGTCGCTGAGGCCGAATCGGTCCCCGTCCGGGTCGTCCCATGTGAGCTCGGACGCCAGGAGTGCCAAGAGGCAGGCCCGCTCGCTCGGCGATTCGGTGGCTGCCAGGGCTTCGCGCAGCAGGTCGATCCGCGGTCGATCGGCATGCCCGAGCGCGGCGAAGAAGCCACGATCAAAGGCCAGTGCGACCTGTACGAGGCCGCCCGTGTCGCCGAGGCGCCGGGCGTCTGGGCGGCTTCGAGAAACCTGCGGCGGGTTCCCCTCTCGCCGGCGCGCTGTGCGGCGACGGACCGCTGGATCAGCAGCTCGAGCCGTTCGGCGTTCTCGGCCGGATGCATGCGGCCGAAGAGATCGAGACCGGCGTCGAGCCAACGACCAGCTTCCTCGTAGGACAGTCGGCTCGTGGCGTCAGCCGATGCCTGGCGACACCAGATGAGCGCCCGGTCGAGCTCGCCCGCAGTCGCCGACTCGACGTAATGCCGCGCGACGTCGCGGGCCGGGACGGCTTGCCCGCACGCAGCGAGGTGCTCGAGAGCACCGGCGGCGCGGCGATGGCTGGCCAACCGCCGCACCTTCGTCAGCCGGGTGTACAGCTGCTCGCGCACCACCGCGTGGGCGAACTCGAAGCGCACCTGCTGCGATGCCTGCTCGCGCAACAACTCGTGCGGACAAGGTTGTCGAGCTCCGTGCACGTGTCGTCGATCGACCACTCGAGCACCTGCTGGATCGCCGGGAGATCGAACTCGTTGCCGAGGACCGCCGCCGCCTCGAGCAGCTCAATGCCTTCTGGTGGGAGTCGATCGACCCGCCTGAGCACCAACCCGGCGATGTCGGGCCCGCCGGGCTCATCGGTTGCTCCATCGTTCGCTCCCCGCTGAGCGCGGCAGCAGCTCGCCGAGGTACAGCGGGTTGCCGCCGCTCTCGTGGTGCAGCTGCTCCGCCCGCCCGACGGCGGCCGGCTCGAGCTGCTTGACGAGCTCGGCGGTCTCCTCGATCGTCAGCCCGCTGAGGCGGACGGTGAGCGACGAGCCAGCTGCGCTCCGCAGCGACGTCACCAGCTTCGAGACCTCACCGGTTTCCCGTGGCTCGTGGTCGCGGTGGGCGACGATCAACAAGAGGGGCCCGAGCTCGGCCTCGTCTGCGAGTCGACGCAACAGCGCGGCCGTCTGCCGGTCGAGCCATTCGCCGTCGTCGATCACGAAGAGGACCGGACGGAGGCGACTGGCCGTCGCCAGCCATTGCGCCACGGCGTCGAACAGCGCGGCGGTGGCGACGCGATGATCGGTGACGGCGTCCGGGGGCTCACCGACAACGGTGGCGAGCTCCGGCACGAGCCGGACGAGTTCGCGCGCCCCGGAACCCAGTTCGTCGGCGACCGTGTCCCGGCGGGCCCGCAGGTAGTGGTCCAGTGCCTCGCGGAAGCGGTCGTAGGGAGTCGATGTCATGCTCCGAGCACCTCCCGTACAACACCGTGGCCCCGGCCTGGAACAGCTCGTTGGCCAGCTCCGCGAGGGCACTCGTCTTGCCGATGCCGGGTTCACCACCGAGCACAACCACGTGCGGTCGCCGTGTCGCTGTCGTCGCTGCCCACAACTCGGACGCCGCCGCTAGCGCAGCGGTCCGACCGACGAAGGATGGCCGCCGGGCGAGGGCCGGAGGCAGCGGCACGAGCGGTTCGAGCACTTCGGTCCAGTGGATCCGGTAGAGCGACGACGGCACGTCGAACCCCTTGAGGAGTACCTCGCCGACCGTCTCGATCGGGCAGGTCGATCGCGAGGCGGCCAACTGGCGGGTCACCCCGCAGCAGAGGATCTCGCCGGCCCCCGCGTCCGCGGTGATGCGGGCGCTCTCGTTGGCCGCTCGGCCGTAGACGTCGTTGTTCTCGACCACGACCTCGCCCGTCGCCAACCCGACCCGCAACGAGACCGGTTCGATGGTCGCCTGGTTGCGGTGAGCAAGCGACCGCTGAACGGCGATCGCCGCGGCGATCGCTTCGCTCGGTGCACCGAAGGCGGCGAAGATGCCGTCGCCCGTCGACTTCACGACCTTCCCGTTGGTTCGCTCGATCTCGCCGATCACCAGGTCGTCGAGCTCGCGGCGCAGCTCGTCACCCCGGTGTCCGCCGAGTCTGATCAGCTGCTCGGTCGACGAGACCGTGTCGGTGAATAGCAGGGTCAGGAGCTGCAGCCCCGCCCCAAGTTGCGTCACCACACAAAATCATATGCTCCCGCTCGCGGCGATCGCCTAGCGTTTGCCGCACACGGCGGCGAGAGGGACGGGCGACGCGATGACGCGAGCATCGACGATCGATTACAGCGACCCAGAGATCGTCCGTCGAATCGCCGACAGCCCGGCCGGGGAGCGCGGCGCCCGCAACTACGACATCACGCGCAGCTACCACGCCATCGGACAACGGTTGCGGCGGCGACTCGGCGACGCCAACGCCGACTGGGCGACGTCCGCAGCCTGGGCGAGCGGGGCGGTCGGCCTCATCGTGCGAGAAGAGGAGACCGAGAAGTCGCGACTGCTGCGCCTGTCTCGACGGCTTGCGCCGTCGTTCTACGACGACGTGCTGTTCGAAACCCGCCGCAACCTCACCGAAGGCAATCGGCAGGTGTACGCCGAGCTCGGCGTGGCCTTCGCCGACCTCGCTGCGGAGTTCGGCGAACGGTCTGATTGGTCGGAGTCCGAAGAGCAGGACTTCCTCGACCGGCTCCCGGTCACCACCCGGTCGGTCCCGGTCGAATGGCAAGATCAGACGCCGCTCGCACCAGCATTTCGGCTGTACCTCGAGGCGATGAAGCTCGACAAGGACTCGCCGGAGACGGCCAAGCGAAAGAGCGAGTTGATCTTTGCCGCCAACGTGATGGTCACCGTGAGCGAGCAGGCCGGATTGCAGCCCTACCTCGACGCCGCATTCGCTCGCGTCTCCCGGTTCGTCCAGGGGGACGGGATCGGCAGGCTCCCGTACCTCCGAGGTGCAGTCCAGGTCGTCGCCTACTCGGCGCAAGCGATCGGCCAACGACTGGTCACCGAGTTCGCCATCAAGGTGCCCGTTGGCGACCAGTCGCTCGGTGTGGGCAAGCCGCTGCGGCCGCGCAACGGCCGCATGTGGGCGGGCGATCTGCAGGAGCTCACCGAGCCAGCGGCGATCGAGGTGTGGGCGCATCACGGCCGCAGCGCCGACGACGGACGAGGGTCGGCGTCTGCCGACTGGACCGTCATGCGCGATCGCATGAACTACATCACCGCGTTCTTCCACGCCTGGCAACAGGACAAGGTCCTGCAAGTCCAACCCGCTTTCCTCGCCGGGCGAGCGGACCGTCGACTTGACGACCGTCTGCTGGGTAGGAGGAAGATGGGGGTGCAACGCTGACGGGACGCGGGCCGCTCCGTCGGCCGCCGGACCGGGGGAGATCAATCATGAGCGTCCGTCGCATTGTCGCCCCACCACGCCTCTCACTGCAGGTGCTGTCCGCTGCACTGATCGCTGCGCTGGTGGCCACCTCCTGCGAGTCGACGTCGAGCACCAGCCCGTCCACGATGCCGGTGCACACGACGGCATCCACGCCGACAGGGACCGAACTGCCGGCGTACGCAGCCGACGTCCAGGCGGCGCTCGAGCGGGTGGTCGAGGAGACCACGGCGCCGGCGGCGATCGTGGTCGTACGGTCGCCTCGCTTCGGCGACGCCACGTTCAGCTTCGCCAGCGCGGAGCTCGGCGGCACCGAACCCGTCACCCCGCAGGACCACGTCCGCGTCGGCAGCGTCACCAAGACGATGACGGCGACGATCATCCTGCAGCTCGTCCAGGAAGGGCTCCTCGCGCTCGACGACGCAGTGAGCAAGTACGTCCCCGACGTTCCGGGCGGCGACGACATCACGATCGCCCAGCTCCTGGCCATGCGCAGCGGCCTGTACAACTACAGCGACGACGAGGACTGGGCGCGGACGTCCGACGCCGAGCGCGAGCGGGTGTGGATGCCACAGGAGTTGCTCGACGTCGCCTTCGCCCATCCGGCGGACTTCGAGCCCGGCACGAACTGGAAGTACACGAACACCAACTACATCCTGCTCGGGCTGGTCATGGAGGAGCTGACGGGGCAGACCGCCGAGGAGCTGTTCGAGCAACGGCTCTTTGACCCGCTGGACATGGACGACACCTTCCTGCCCGGGCCCGACGACGATTCGCTGCCGTCGCCGTTCCTCCGCGGCTACCACTACGGCAGCTTCGATCAAGCGCTGCCGGAGGACGAACAGGCGCAGGCGGCCGCCGGCACGCTGCTCCCCGAGGACTGGACCGACATCAACCCGTCGTGGGCCTGGACCGCCGGTTCGGCGATCTCCACCGCCGACGACCTGGTGATCTGGATCGATGCCCTCGTCAGTGGGACGCTGCTCGACCCGGCGATGCAACTGCTGCGCATGGACAGCATCCAGGGCATCGGTCCGGACTACCCGCAGGCCGAGGGGGTGTACGGGTACGGCTACGGGATCGACCGGCTCGGGACGTACTACGGACACGGCGGCCAGATCACCGGCTACAACACGGCGATGTCTCGTGACCCCGACACCGGGACCACCGTCATCGCTGTCGCCACCCTCACGCTGGCGCCGGACGGCACACCGGTCGCCCCCGCCCTCTCCAACGCCGTCGTCAGCGCGCTCGCCGACGGCACCGAGACCGCCCCGACCCTCCCCGAGCCGCCCGGCGATCTGCTCCCGGACGACTAGCGAGCAGGTGTCCTCCGAGGGTTACGTGGCGCCCCTGCCGGTCCGCAACCCTCGGGTGCGCCGAACCCCTGAGGATGAGTCAGTGCGTCCAGCCGGTGGGCGGGCGGTCGAACCAGACGTGGACCTGGCCGGTACCGATGGAGTTCTCGTAGTCGCTGTATCGCACACCCGGCGCAACGCAGTCCCGCCCGCCGATCGCTGCCACCATCATCAGGTAGTGACCGAACATCGCCTCGGGCTTGTGGCGCAGGAACTCGGGCATCGTGTCGATCACCCTGGCGTGGTCGCCGGCCTCCAGCCACGCCAGCCGCTCGAGGTCGGCCTGGCGGGCCTCCGGCGTGCGGATGTGCGCCGGGTCCGAGGCTTCGTGGGCGCGCAACTGGCGCAGCTTCCAGAACGTGTGGCTCATGGCGCCGCTGGCCAGCAGCACGACCCGCCGACCGCTGCGCTCGATGGCCCTGCCGAGCGCTGCGCCGACGAGCAGGAAGTCGTCCGTCTCGGCCGTCTGCGCCGTGCTCACGCTGACCCACCGCTCGGCTCCCTGCAGGAACGGCAGCAGGTTCGTGGTCGGGTAGTGGATCGGCAGGTACGGGTCGTCGATCGGCGTCATCCACGAACCGGCCGCGTCGACCTCCTCGGCGATCAGCCGGGCCAGCTCCGGGTCGCCGGGGAAGTCGTACGGCATCTGGCACATCCCCCGCGGCAGCTCCTCGGACGTGTACCGGCCGGCGCGCCGATCGTGGGCGGCGACGACGAACTCCACCGTCGTGTGCCAGTGGGCGTCGAACACGACGATGGTGTCCGGGCGCAGGCGATCGAGCGCCTCGGCCTTCATCCGGTGCAGTCCGGGCACGAGGCTGATCTCCCGGCCGTCGTTGAGCTCCCGGCGAACGTCTTCGGGGAGCACCATCGTCGGGACGTGGGCGACCAACGCGGCGCCGACGACAGCTCCGCCGCTCATGGCGCCACCGGGCGACGGGCGCCAGCCCGCTCGACCAGCCAGGCGAACAACGGATCGGTGGCGCTCGACGGCAACAGCTCCGGGTGCCATTGCACGGCGACCACGTCGTGGCCGGGCCACTCCAGCGCCTCGATCGTGCCGTCGGCGCTGCGGGCGGCGACGACCCAACCCTCGGCCACCTTGTCGACGGTCTGGTGGTGCAGCGAGTTGACGGTGTGGCGGGACCCGTAGAAGTCGTGCAGCCGCGTGCCGTGCTCGACGGTCAACTCGTCGACCCGATCGGCGGGCGCCACGTCGTAGCGAGCGTGCTCGGGCACGTGCTGGTACAGCGACCCGCCGGCCCACACGTTGAGCAGCTGCAGCCCGCGACAGATCCCGAGCACCGGCACGTCGTCGGCCATCGCCACCTCGACGAAGCCGAGCTCCAGCCGGTCGCGCGCCGGCTCGGGCGGGTACAGATCGGTCTCCGCCGCGGCGCCGTACAGCGCCGGGTCGACGTCGGCGCCGCCCGACAGCAGCAGTCCATCGAGCCGACCCACGAACTCCGTCGGATCGACGTGCATCGGGAGGTGGACGGGCAGGCCGCCGGCAGCGGTGACGGCCCGGGCGTAGTCGTTGACGTAGACGTCGATGGCGACGTCGGCGAGACTGCCTGGGAAGCCGCGCACGTCGCCACCGCGCTTGCGACGTCCCGTCAGCCCGATCAATGGGCGCCTGGTCATGCTCTCGCGACGGTATCGCCGAGGCGCGCGACCATGGTGTCCAGGATGGATCAGGGGATGGCTGGCCGATGACCGCGGCGCAGCGCGGCTACCGCGATCGCCACGAGGCGGGCGAGGAGTTGGCCGAGCTCGTCGCTCAGCACGTCGGCCCCGACCCGACCGCGACCGCGGTGCTCGGGCTCGCCCGAGGCGGCGTACCGGTCGCCGCGCCGATCGCCGACCGACTGGGCTGCGAGCTCGACGTGCTGACCGTGCGCAAGATCGGCGCTCCTGGCCATCGCGAACTGGCCATCGGCGCGCTCGCCTCGGGCGGGCTGATGGTGCTCAACGACGACCTGGTCGAGCGGCTGCAGCTGCGTCGCCGCGATGTCGAAGCGCAGGCTCGACTGGCGCACGAGGAGCTGGTGGCGCGGGAGGCCCGCTTCCGCCGCGAGGGCCCGGCGCCGGTGCTCGCCGGCCGCATCGTCGTGGTGGTCGACGACGGGCTGGCGACCGGCGCCACCATGCGAGCCGCGCTCGACGCCGTGCGGTCCGCCGACGCCGCCACGGTGATCGCCGCCGTCCCGGTCGGGGCGCCCGACTCGTGCCGCCTCGTGGCCCAGTCGGCCGATGCGCTGATCTGCCCACTGCAGCCCGACAACTTCAGCGCCGTCGGGCAGTGGTACAACGACTTCTCGACCACGACGGATGACGACGTGGCCCGCCTGCTCGCCGCCCGGCGCCGTTGATCCGCCACGCGCTCGTCGCCACGAGGACCAGGCCGCCACCGAGCGCGACCAGCCACGACGCGATGCGGCCGACGGATCGACCGTCGATGCCGGTGCGCACCAGCGTGGGCGGCGGACCAGACGCGGTCGGCGGCCCGGTCGGCGCCGGGGCGAGGGGCGTCGTCGTGGTCGTGGTCGGTGCCGTCGTCGGTGCCTCTCGTGTGGCGCGACGGTCGTGGTCGGTGGCGGCGGGCTCGTCGTGGTCGGCGCCGCTGTCGTCGTGGTCGGCGGGCCGGTGGTGGTCGACGTCGTCGTCGGTGGCGGCGCGGTCGTCGTGGTCGGCGGGCTCGTGGTGGTCGACGCCGCTGTGGTCGACGGCGGCACGGTCGTGGTCGTCGTCGGGGGCACGGTCGTCGTCGTCGGCGGCACGGTCGTGGAGGTCGTCGCCGGCACCGGGACGGTCACCGTGATCGTGGTGGGACGCCCCGGTCCGGGGATGACGAGGCGTTGCGAGCCGGGTGCCTCCAGCGCCGCCGTCGCGCCCGGCCCGGTCGCCCCGGCGCTGACCTCGGCGGCGTCGCCGACCGGCGCCGTGGCCACACCGGCATCGTCGGTGCTCGCCGTCACGGGCGCGCCGCCGGTCGGTGTGAACACCACCGGCTCGCCGCTGATCGGGCCGCCCGGCCCGCTCAGACGCACGGTCGCAACGGCGTCGGCGACGACCAGATCGTCGAGCGACCACGGCCCGCGCCGCCTGGTGGCCTCCGCGCCGATCTCGACGACCGCCGCCTGCACCTCGGCCAGCGCGCCGACCCCGTCGACCGTGACGTCGACCTCATTCCCCTGCCACACCGCCGTCCCGTCGCCGCGCCGGGCGTCGGCGAACCTCCAGGCCAGCACGTTGATCGCTGCCGCCTCGGCGTCACCCGGAAGTCGCTCCGGGGACGAGGCGTAGCGCCACAGCAGGTAGTCGAGCTCCGCGCTGATGGTGGCCGGGGGGCGCAGCTGATAGTCCGCCGTGAGCGAATGGCCGAGGTCGGCCTGCACACACACCGACCACGCCGTACTCCCATCGTCCAACTCGACGCGGTAGAAGCCCAGCCCGGAGACGCCGTAGCCGTCGACCCGCAAGTCGCCGCCCAGTCCAGCCTCGGGAACGCCCGGCTCCCACTCGTCGGCGATCCGCGCCGCCAGCGCGGGCGTCGCGACCGCCCCGACCGCCGACACGGCGATCACCACCCCGACCACAGCACGCAGAGGTCCCATGCCCGCCTGGGTGCTCCGAGCAGCCGGAAACGGAAGCCCGACCTGTTCTGGTCGTCGAGATCGACCGTTGTGAGTCGGTTGCTACGGCCAGAACGGGTCAGACGGGGCGGCCACCGCGATGGCGGAAGCGGCCGGCGCTCTCCCAGGGCCCGGGGCGGCCGGCGGCGACCTCCGGTGACGACGCCAGCAGCCGCTCCAGCTTGGCGGGGTTGACGACGAGGCGGATCTCGGTCACATGCTCGTCGTCGCTCGAAACCACCACCGCCGCCCAGCCAGCGGCGGTGTAGGCCAAGAGGCCGGGCTCGTCGTTGATCCGGCACGGCGTCATCAACGGGTCGTCGCCGAGGCCACGGCCGAGGCCGGCGAGCAGTCGCATCACGCGGTCCCGACCACGCACCGGACGCATGGCGGCGTGGACGACCCCGCCGCCGTCGCTCGTCATCACCACGTCGGGGGCCAACGAGGCGAGCAGGGCGTCGACCTCGCCGCCGAGCACGGCGGAGAGGAACCCGTCAGCGATCCGCTCGGCCCGCGCCCGGTCGGCGGGCGACCGTTGGACCGGCACCGTGACGTGGCGGCGGGCCCGGTGCAGCGCCTGGCGGCACGCCGCCTCCGACCGGCCGACCGCCTCGGCGACCGTGGCGTACGGGTAGTCCAGGACATCGTGCAACACCAGCACCGCCCGCTCGATCGGAGTCAGCCGCTCGAGCAGCAGCAGGAACCCCATGGTCAGGGTCTCCCGCTGCTCGAGCGCGTCGCCCGGACCGTCATCGGTGGCCACCGGCTCGGGCAACCAGACCCCCGGGTAGGACTCGCGCTGCAGCCGGGCCGACCGCAGCACGTCCAGAGCGCGCCGCGTGGTGACCGTGACGAGCCAGGCCTCGGGCACGTCGATCGACGACTGGTCAGCGGCGGCCCAACGCAGCGCCACGTCGCCGAGCACGTCCTCGGCCTCCACGACGCTGCCCAGCATCCGGTAGGCGATCGCCATCAGCTTCGGACGCGCCGCCTCGAAGGCGTCGGTCTTCACCGCTGAACCCGGTCGCGCGTGCGAGCGAGCGAGCGCCAGCGAGCGAGCGGCCAGCGGCGGCCTGCGTGGCCGGGGAACGCCGTGACGGACGCAATCACGTCTGGGCGAGCTGGCGATCTGCGTCGACGGCGAGCACCCGCTCGGCGGCCGTGACGCCCGACAGGATCGAGGCGTCGGCCAGCGTGCCGGTCGGTCCGACCCAGTCACCGGCGATCGCCAGGCCGTCCACGGCACCGGCCACGGCGACGGTCGGGCGGCCGGCAGGGCCACCCGTCGCCATCCGGGCGTGGTCGCCGACGACCATCGACCGCGGGACGTACCGGGCGTCGACGACGTGGTCCCGCCAGTCGGGCTGAGCGGCGTCGAGCACGCGCTCCAGGCTGGCGCGGTGGTCGCCGGTCTCCTCGCCGGGCCGGAGGTAGCGCCCGACGTTGATCACGGCACCGCCGGCCGGCGCGACGTCGGCCACCGAGCTCTGCACGCTGATGAACACCGGCTCGTCGAGACCGAGCACGTTGGGGAACCGCTGCTGCGGGAGGGGACGCAGCGCGACGTCCAGGTGGGCCATGCGAACCGGGACGGCCGCTGCGGCTGCGGCGTCGACCCGCCGGGCCGCCTCGCCGTCGAGGAGCCGCGCCGCGCCGGACGGGTCGTTGACGGCGATCACCACGGCCGCCGCCGGCAGGGCTCTGCCGTCAGCCAGCGTCACGCCGTGGATCACATCGTCATCGTGGTCGACGACGGCTGCGGTCGAGCGCGTGAGGATCTCCCCGCCGTTGGCCCGCACGACGTCGGCCAGCCCCTCGACGAGCGACGACCACCCGCCGTGGAGGTACAGCACGCCGTGCGCCGCCGCCCGCAGCTGGGCCGTGGCCGCGCCGGCGTCGAGCAGCTCGTGATCGGCGGTGTAGGTGGCGGTCCGCACGATCGAGGCCAGCACAGCTCGACCAGCCGGGTCATCGGTCACGCCATCGATCCAGTCGGCGGCCGGTCGCCCGGACCACGCCGCGGCAGCGCGGGCGCCGAGCCCTGTCATGGCCCGGGTGACCCGCATCCGGTCGCGCACGTTGGCCCGCAGGTGGGCCACCGCCGACACCACCGCGCCCCGCTCGTACACGCCGGCCTTCAGCAGGTTGGGTGTCCGGCCGCGCACGGGGACGCCGAGCCCGCGGAGCACGGCGAGGCCGCCGCCGGCGCGGTAGAGGGCGTGGGGACCGAGGTTCAGGTCGAACCCGTCGCGGCGACGGGTGCGGGCCCGACCGCCGAGGTGCTCCCCGCCCTCCAGCACGGTGACGGCTCGGCCGGCCCGGGCGATGGTGGCGGCGGCGGTCAGGCCGGCCAGCCCACCGCCGACGACGACCGTGGTGTGTGAGGCGCGTGATCGTTCCATGCCACCAAGACGATCGACCACGGTTCGCTGTGACGTCTCGGCCGGCTGTCAGCGGCCAGCCAGCTCCTTGTCGAGTGGCGTCGGGAAGCGGGGGACGACGCGCGTCCCGTCCATCCACGCCGTCAGCCGCGCCGCCTCGGCCTCGATCGACCGTTCGACCCGCCTCGGCACGGCCTCGAGCAGTCGGGTCGCCACGACGCCGCCGGGACGCTGGCTCCAGGCGCCGACCACGCGACCGTCGAGCCAGATCGTTGGCCCGGCGTTGCCGTTGCGATCGAACAGGACCTCGCGATGCGGACCGAGGTACCACCCCCGCTCCCGCCACCCCATGGTCGTCGGGTCAAGGCTTGGCAGCAGGGAAATGGTCGGGTGATCGATCGGCACGTCGGGCAGATGGACGTCGTCGGCGAGCAGCCACGCCGGCGTCGCCGTACCGTCGGGCCCGTCGACGGTCACCTCGACCGCCCCGACGTCGGCGAGCGCCGCCCGGACCTGCGTCTTGGGCCACTTCGTCCACCAGGCGAGGTCCTCGATCGTGCCCGGGCCGAACGTCCGCAGCCACCGCCGGACGACCTCGGCGCGGGCGTCGGCGGCCGGGATCATCGCCAGCTCGCCCGTCCAGTCGCCGATCGGGGCCCAGCGGTACTGGCTGGAGATCCACGACCCGAGCGGACGACCACGGGCCAGCTTGCCCTCGGTCGACATCATGAACAGCAGCCGCGTCGACACGCCGATGGTGCCGGCGTAGGGCTTGCCGACGGCCATCTCCACCTGACGGGCGAGGTCGGGCACGAGCTTGGTCAGCTTGCTCGCCGGCAGCGGGCCGTGCTCGGCCAGCGCCGCCAGCGTCTCGGCTTCCAGCCGAGCGATCAACGCCTCGATGTCGTCGCTGATGCCGGCGTCGGTCAGCAGCGCCACCAGCTTGCGCCGCTCCCCCGCCACCAGCGCGTCCGTCGACGAACGCTGCAGCACGGGCGCCAGCTCGACGGGCACCACGAACATGGTCCGGCGCATCGCCAGGAGACGCAGCAGGCTGCGCCGCTGGTAGAGCGCGTCCTCGAGGTCGGCGACGGTGAACGGCTCCATCCGGGCCCACACGCTGAGGTACACCGTCGCCGGGTCCGACGAATGCAGCCCGACGAGGTCGCCTGCCACCTGCTCGATCGACGCCGCCGGCCGGGCCAGGTGGTGGCGGACCAGCAATCGCTGGCGGCGCTCGGCGACGTCGACGTGGCGCATCGCTCATGACGATCGCGCGGATGGCCGACCGGTACCGTGCCGATGGTGCAGCTCGACGTCTCGTGCGCCGACCTCGACGCCACGATCGGCTCGCTCGGCGTACTCGGGTTCCGCCTCGAGATGACGATGCCGGCCGACGATCCGACCGTGGCGGTCCTCGACGGGCACGGCGTCGACGTGCGCGTCGAACGCCATGGTGTCGGCACGGTGAACCCGTCCACGGGTGCGAGCGAGCGAGCGCCAGCGAGCGAGCGGCCACGAACGGCCTGCTGTGGCCGGGGAACGCAGTGTCGGCAGGGCCGGGATGCACTACCGCGACCTGCTGCCCGAGCGGGAGGGTGGCCGCTTCATCGCCTCGCACATCACCATCCCGGGCGGCGGGCCGGTGGCGGACTACGTGCACCACCACGATGTGCGGTTCCAGCTGATCTTCTGCCGGCGTGGGTGGGTGCGGGTCGTCTACGAGGACCAGGGACCACCATTCGTGATGCACGCCGGCGACTGCGTCGTGCAGCCACCGCACATCCGCCACCGGGTCCTGGAGAGCTCGCCCGGAGTCGAGGTGATCGAGCTGACCACGCCCGCCGTCCACGCCACGTACGTCGACCACGAGCTGGCGCTGCCCACCGTGGCTGAGCGGCCGGAGCGCGACTTCGGGGGGCAGCGGTTCGTCCACGATCGCGGGTCGGACGCCGACTGGCGGCCGACGTGGCCAGGGTTCGAGGTCCGCGACACCGGCGTGGGGGTGGCGACCGGTGGCGTTGCCGGCGTCCGGGTGATGCGCGCCGTCGAAGACGGCGCCACGTCACCGACCGGCCGGCACGGCGGCGAGCTGCGCTTCTGGTTCGTGCTCGGCGGGACGGCCGTGCTGCGCGTCGCCGGCCGGCCCGATCGGTCGTTGCGGGCCGACGACGCGGTGGTCGTGCCGCCCGGTGTGGACCACGCCCTCGTGGCGTGCTCGGGTCAGCTGGAGCTGCTCGAGGTGGCGCTGCCCGCCGGCGTGGACGTCAGTCCGCAGTGACGGCGGCTGGCACCACGGCGTCGATCGTGTCGCCGACGCGGATGGTGCCGCCGACCAGGACCCGGGCGCAGATGCCGCGCAGGCTGAGGGCCCGGCCGACGGGCGAGTTGACGAAGCGCATCGCGTCGATGCCGAACCGGGCGGTGAACTTGGCGCATCCCGGGTGCAGCAGGTCGGTGACCTCGACGATGGCGTCGCCGAGGTGCAGCCGGGTCCCGGGCGGCAGCTCCTCCCTGCCGAGGTGCAGGTCGACGTAGAGCTGGTCCCCGGCCGGCGGCCAGTCATCGATGTCGCCGGCGATCGCTGCGGCGGATCGGGCGTTCATGATGTTCAGCTGGCGCAGTGGGTGGGCCGTGCCGTCGGCGGTCTCGCGGCTGCCGCGCGTGCTCCAGTTGTCGCCGACCAGACCGACCTCCGTGTCCAGCTCGGCCACGGCCAGCACTTCGCGGTCCGCCTTGGCGGGGCGGCGGACGATCAGCTCGAGCCGACCCGCCCCGATCGGCGAGCTGCGGATGTGGTCGAGGTGCTGTTCGAGCTCAGCGGTCGTGCGGTGACCCACGGCCTCAGTCTCGTCGACCGCGCCGGACGAGCTCCAGTCAGTTCGCCGTCGGCGGTGCCGTGTCGCGGTCGAGCCACTTGTGCGGCGTCGCGGGGACCGGACCGGTGGCGCGGCGCACCGCGTCGTCGACGCTCGTCGCCCGCTGGGCCAGGGCGCGATGGCTGGAGCGGACGAAGCCGGCGGCGACGGCGTGATCGAAGAACTCCAACAGGGCAGCGAAGTACCCGTCGACGTCGAGGAACACGACTGGCTTGGCGATCAGGCCGAGCTGGTTCCACGTCAGCAGCTCGAGGCTCTCGTCGAGCGTGCCGAACCCGCCGGGCAGCACCACGAAGCCGGCGCAGAGCGCGCTCATCCGCGCCTTGCGCTCGTGCATCGTGGCGACGGTCTCCAGCGCTGTGAGACCGGCGTGGGCGATCTCGGCGCCGACGAGGTGGTCGGTGATGACGCCGATCACCTCGCCGTCGTGCTCGAGGGCGGCGTCGGCGACGGCGCCCATCAATCCGACGTGGCCGCCGCCGTAGACGAGGCCGAGATCGGCGTCAGCGATCGCCGCGCCGAGGCGGCGAGCCACGTCGACGACGCGGTGGTCGCTCCCGGCGTTCGACCCGCAGAAGACGCCGATCCGACGTGGCACGGCGCGCAGGGTACGACGCGTCGGCGAGGTCAGCCGGTGATCACGGCCTGCGTCTGGGTCACCTGGGCGACGCGCTTGCCTCGGTCGTCGTGGAGATCGGTCTGCACGACGATCGTCGTGCGCCCGACGTGCAGGGGGTGGGTGGTCGAGTGCAGCGCTCCCTCGCGCACGCCGCGGAAGAAGTTGGTCTTCGACTCGATGGTCGACGTCGTGGCGCCGGCCGGGAGGTTGAGGAAGGCGCAGATGCCGCCGACGCTGTCGGCCATCCCGATGACCGCGCCACCGTGGAGGGCCCCGAACGTGGTGCACAGGTCGGCACGCCAGGGCATGGTCGCCGTGACCTCGTCCGGTTCGGCCGTGACCAGGCGCACGCCGAGCGCGACGGTGAACGGCATCAGGGCGGCCATCGCCTCGAGGTCGGGGGTCGGCTCGGTCGTCATCACGGCTCCTCGGTCGTCGTGCTCGGCCGCCCCAGCCTGGCCGACCGGCGAGGGGCCGTCCATGACCCGCGAGATCATGAGCAGCGATCATGGGTGGAGAACCTCGGCCGGCCTGCTAGCAAGCGGGCGTGCCACGAGCGGCGACACGCGACGCAGCGACCCGGCGGAAGTCGCTGTTGGAGGCGGCGACGGCGGTGGTCCGGGAGGACGGCCCGCGGGCGACGATGGAGGCGATGGCCGCCGCCGGCGGGGTGACGAAGCCGATCCTGTACCGCCACTTCGGGGATCGGCGGGGGTTGGTGGCGGCGATCGGGGAACGCTTCCAGCAGGAGCTGGGCGCGGCGATCAGCGCGGCGCTGGCGACGTACGGGCGGGCGGGTGACGGGTCGGTGCTGCGGGCGACGATCGACGCCTACCTCTCGCTGGTCGAGCGGGAGACCGAGTTGTACCGGTTCCTCGTCCAGCAGGACGCCCGCTCGGGCAACGAGATCTCGTCGGCCTTCGTCGCCCAGGTCAGTGTCCAGGTGGCGGAGCTCGTCGGCGGGGCGCTGCACGCCTCCGGGCGCGACACCACGCCGGCCGAGTTGTGGGCCGTCGGCATCGTTGGCATGGTCCACGCCGCCGGCGATTGGTGGGCGCAGGAACGCCCCGAGCTCGACCGGACGGCGGTCGTCGACGGGCTGACCGAACTGCTGTGGGGTGGCCTCGGCGCGCTCGGTCGCCCCGTGACGCCGCAGCCTTGACGACGACGAGGCGATTCGTTACCGTCGGTAACCATGATCGTCAGCACCCCGCCAGCGGCGCGCACGGCGAAGGTCGACCGCCTCAACACGGCCTCCGGCCGGCGCGTCGTCGAACCGGACCGTGACGTTGCCGGATCGATCGGCGACGGCCAGCTCTTGCCGGACGAGCTGCTCAGCATCGCCGGGCTGGACCTCGACCTGACGCCCGAGCAGCGCCGCACGCTGGCCCGCGAAGAGGTGGCGTCGATCACCGAGTCGGGCATCCGCTTCGAGGCCGTGCTCGAGGCCGGCTTCGCCCTCGAGGTGCTGCGCACGCCCGAGCTGACCGACCCGCGGGTGACCTACCTGCTGCACGAGGTCGGCGAGGAAACCCGTCACCAGCGCCTGTTCGTCCGGCTGCTCGAGCAATGCGCCCCGACGGCGCGCAACCCGTTCCGGGGCACGATCGCCGAGCGGCTGCTGCGCCGGGTGGTGCGGCGCGTCATCACGATGCCGGCGACGTTCCACGCCCTCGTACTGGCCGGTGAGGAGATGCCCGACCTGCTGCAGAAGCTGGCCTCCGAGCACCCCGACACCGACCCGTTCATCCGCGACGTCAACCGGTACCACCGGATGGAAGAGGCCCGCCACCTGTCGTTCGCCCGGCTCCGGCTCGGCGAGGTGTGGGAGACGGCCGACCGGCGGGATCGGTTCGCGCTGCGCCACGTCGCGCCGCGTTTGATCGCCGTGATGTTCAGCCAGCTCGTCCACCCCGGCGTGTACGCCACCGTCGGCCTGCCGGCGATGAAGACCTGGCGCGACGCCAACCGATCGCCAGTGCGCCGTCAGCTGCGCGCCGACGCCTGCCGTCCGGTGCTCGACGCCGTGATCGCCGCCGGCGCCCTCAACCCTGCCCACAACCGCCTCCCCCGCCCCTGGCGCCGCCTCGTCGCTCTCGGCCAACGCGGCCGCACGGCGTTCTTCTGAGACTTCGGGCCCAGATCTGGGCCCTGAAAACGCTTGAGAACCGATTTGCAGGGGTCAGGCGGTGGTGGCGTCGAGGTGTTGGAGGAGGTCGTGGGCGGCGAGCTCGACGGCTTTGTGGCGCCACTCGCTGGCGCGGTACACGCAGGCGATCAGGCCGCTGCGGTGGACCCGGCGCAGGTCGCCGTACACGAAGGCGTAGCGGGCCTTCGTTCCGTCGGTGGCACCCTCGGTCAACCCGAGGTGCCAGGCCGCGTACTCCTCCCACGAGTGCGACTCGAGGTAGGCGTTCTGGGCCTCCGCCTTCGGCTGCACCTCCCCCCAATCGCTGTCCAGCACGTACTGCCGGGCGTCGATCAGCCGCCGAGCGTTGGCCACCGCCGCCTCGTTGAGCGAATAGGACGCCATCTCCCCATCATGGCGAGTTTCCGCGCTCGCCTGCTGCGGTAGGCGCCGCCCGTGCGCCGACGCCTGTTCGTCCTTGCGCTGGGACTCGCCGCGTGCTCGGGCGACGACGAGGCCCAATCAGCCACGACCCCCTTCGCGCTCGTCACCCAGCTGCCGACGACGCTGCCGACGACGCCGCCCACCACCGTCGCTCCGACCACCGCAGTGATCCCGATCACGGCGCGCGCCATCGCGCCGAGCACGACGCTGCCGGCGATCACCTACGACCTCACCGTGGCGCCGACGTGCTCGATGGGCGCGCCGGCCGAGTTCGGCAGCAGCGGCGAGGACGTGCGGTGTCTCCAGGAGCGCCTGGCGCAGGTCAGCTCCGGCGGCACATCGATCGCTCCCGACGGCCAGTTCGGCGCGGCAACCGAACGCGCCGTGCGCGACTTCCAACGGCTCAACGGGCTGGAGGCCGACGGCATCGCCGGCGCCCTCACCGCCGAGCTGCTCGGCGTGTGGAGCCCGGTGACGACCACGCCGGCCACGACCTGACCCCCACGCACCGGCGGCTGTAACGCAGCGACCGCTCGCAGGACCGTCCCTCGTCATCGAAACGACGAGGGAGGGCCGGATGAACGGCTTGCAGGGCAAGACGGCGATCGTGACGGGAGGCAGCTCGGGGATCGGGCAGGCCATCGCCGTGCGCCTCGGGCAGGAGGGCGTCAACGTCGCCATCCTCGTCAACCGGGCTCGCACCCGGGGCGAGCGGGAGAGCCGTACGAAGCAGTTCTCGTCGCTCGCCGCGGTCGGCACCGACGAGCCCGCCGTCGACCCGGATCGCTTCGTCCCCGACGGCCGCTGGGCCGGCTTCTGGACCGCGCCCCCGTCGGCCGATCGCCTCCCCGAGCCCGGGGTGCTGGCCACCGAGCTCGGCGAGCGCCTGTCGGCGGTGATCGCCGCGCTGCCCCCGGCGCAGCGAACCGTGTTGGAGCTGCGCGACGTGCAGGGTATGACGTCGACCGACGTGTGTGAGCTGCTGGACATCTCGGAGGCCAACCAGCGCGTGCTCCTGCACCGCGCCCGCAGCAGGGCGCGCGCCGCGCTCGAGCCCGACCTCACGGCCGGAGTGGCGTGATGCGCCAGCCGCAGGTGCGCTGCGTCGAGTTCGTCGAGACGGTGACGGAGTGGATGGAGGGCGCCCTGGCCGACGACGATCGGGCCCAGCTCGAGGAGCACCTGTCGATCTGCCCGCATTGCACCGAGTACCTCGCTCAGCTGCGCCTGGTGACGGCCGTCATCCACGAACGCCCCACGGAGGCTCCGCCATCGGCGGCTCGAGACGCGTTGCTCGCCGCGTTCCGCCAGGAGCTTGGTTCGTGAGCATCGTCACGCTCGTGACCGATGAGGCTGCACCAGCGCGCGTCGAGGTGCACCCGGACGCTGGCGGGCGCATCGGCCAGATCACGCTCGGCGATCGCCAACTGCTGCGGGGTCCAGACCACGCCGACAAGGGCTGGGCGAGCTGGGGCTGGTATCCGCTGGTGCCGTGGTCGAACCGGATCCCGGACGGCCGCCTGCCGCTCGGCGACCGGGTCTGCCACCTCCCGATCAACTGGCCCGACGGCAGCGCGATCCACGGGCTGGCCGCCGACACCGCCTGGTCGGTGACGGCGTCGTCGGAGCACGCCGTCGAGCTGCACGTCCACGTGGCCAGCGCGTGCTACGAGATCGACGCGACGCAGCAGATCACGTGCGGTGCGTCGTCGGTCGACCAGTGGATCTCGATCGTCAACCGGGCCGCCGAGGCGGTTCCGGTCGGCATCGGCATCCATCCGTGGTTCGCGGTGGCGCCGGTCGAGGTCCCGGCAGACGAGATGTGGCCCGGTGACGACCCGCTGCCGAGCGGCCCACCGGTGCCGGTGCCGCCGACCGACGACCTGCGCAGCTCCCGGCTGGCCCCGCCGATGGACCGCTGCTTCACCGGGCTGACCGCGGCCCGCGCCCGGATCGGCGACCTCACGTTGTCGTGGGACGGACCGGTCGGCCACGTCGTCGTCTACAGCGGCGAGCCCGGATGGGTGTGCGTCGAGCCGGTGACCATGGTCAACAACGGGTTCGCCATGGCCGCCTCGGGGGTTGAACGGACCGGCGTCGAGCTGCTGCCGCCCGGAGGCTCGATGGCCGTGACCTACACCCTCGCCTGGTGATCAGCCGGTGAGCTGGAGCTGCTGGACCAGGAAGGCCGACTGGTACACACGCTCGGCGGCGTAGCCGGCGTCGTAGGCGTCCTGTCTCCGTCCGGCCCGGCGGCGGAATGCCCGGCGGCACAGGCGGCGACGAACGGCGACTGCGACGGCAGTCCGTACTCGGCGAAGTGGGCGGCGTCGGCGGCGCGTTTTCAGGGCCCAAATATGGGCCCGAATCCTCAGAAGAACCGTGGGACGGCCCCGTCCTAGGCTCGGCGAGGTGGAGGAAGTCGCAGTCATCGTCGATGGGCTGCTCGGACTGGAACTGGACGAGTCGCAACCGGTGATCTACGACCGACCGATCGGCGTCCGGCTGCTGCACCAGGACCCTGCGACAGGCGCCGAGCACTACCTGATCCAGTACCCGGCCGGACTCCGCGCCGTGCAGCACCGGCACACGGCGGCGCACACGATCGTCGTGCTCGACGGGCGGCTGGAGGCCAACGGGCAGGTCATCGGACCCGGCTCCTACTGCCACTTCCCGGCCGGCCAGCCGATGCACCACGCACCGGCCGATGGCCAGCCGTGCCGGTTCGTGACGATCTTCGACGGCCCGTTCGACGTCGAGGCGCTCAGCTCGTAGCCCTCGACCGCACGTGGTCGAGGATCCGGCTCGCCGCGCCGCCCGGTGCCAGCGTGGTCACGTCCAGGTCGAGCACGTCCAGCACGTCGAGACCGTCGACGTCATCGACACCGGCCAGGTCGATCAGCGTGCGGGCGGCCATCAACCGTCCGACGCCGTCGGCGTCGCGCCACTTCATCCGCTCCTGACGGTCGGCGCTGACGACGCGGCGCAGCACTTCGTCCGGTGCGCAGTACAGGCGGACCGGGAGGTACGAGCAACCCCGCCGGCGGGCGAGCAGCGCCAACCGTTCGACGATGGGACGGTCGCGAGGCTCCTGCGCGGTGAGCACGTTGGTGAACACGAACGTCCAGTCGGGCGGCGACAGCTCCTCGATGGCGCGGTACATGGCCTCGCGCACCACGCCGACGTGGTCCCACACCGCGTCGGGGATGACCTGCACGCCGTCGACATCGAGCACGGCGAAGATGACGTTGGCAGTGTGGTGGTTGTCGACCACGACGAACCGGCCGCCATCCTCCCCGGCCAGCCGGGCGAGCGCCTTGGCGATCGTGTACTTGCCGACCCCCGGGAACCCGATCAGATGCACGATCGCCGGCGCCGCGGACACAGCCGCCGAGCGTACGGGCGGGCGACGGCCGAGTCCGGGCGGCGCATTGCTCCTAGGGTGCATCGGCGATGCCATCGACGCCATCGACGCCATCGACCGCCCGCAGCAGCACGCCGCTGCCGGCCGAGCGACCGAGCCGGGCCGTCGTCGAGGTGGTCGCGCCGCTGGTGGACGGCGGCGCGTTCCCCGCCAAGGCGACCGTGGGCGAACCGGTCACGGTGACTGCGGACGTGTTCGCCGACGGCCACGACCGGGCGGCCGCCGCGCTGCGCTACCGGTCCGGGCCGCGCGGGCGCTGGTCCGAGGTGCCGATGGAGGCCCTCGGCAACGACCGGTTCGCCGCCACGTTCGTCCCCGACCGCCTCGGCCGGTGGCAGTTCCAGGTCGTCGGCTGGCTCGACCACCTCGGCACGTGGCTGCACGCCATGGAGCTCAAGCTCGCCGCACCTCCCGAGATGAACGTCGACGTCACCGTCGACCTGCAGATCGGCTCCCGCCTCGTCACCGAGGCGCTGGCGCAGGCCAAGGGGTCAGACGCTCGCGCCCTCACCGACCTCCGTGATCGCCTCGACCACGGCGACACCCGCGCCCTCGGGCACCTTCCCGACGACCACGCCGTGCCGCACCACGACGGCCACGTCCCCGACCTCCAGGACGTCGAGCCCGAGCACGGCGCGGCCGAGCTGCTGGAGCCCCTCTTCTGGCGCACCGGTCCTCGCGATCCCGTCGCCATGTCGCCGACGCTCGAGCTCCACGTCGACCGGGAGCTGGCCCGGTTCAGCTCGTGGTACGAGTTCTTCCCCCGCTCGACCCTCGCACCGGCATCCGGCCACGCCACGTTGACGGACGCCATCGACCGCCTCGATCACGTCGCCGCGATGGCCTTCGACGTCCTCTACCTCCCGCCGATCCACCCGATCGGCGTGACCCAGCGCAAGGGCCGCAACAACACGGTCACACCGAGCGCCGACGACACCGGGAGCCCCTGGGCGATCGGCGGCGCCGACGGTGGCCACACCGCCATCCACCCCGAGCTCGGCACGGTCGACGACCTGCGTCGGCTGGTCAAGGAGTGCGCCCAGCGGGGGCTCGAGCTGGCCCTCGACATCGCCTTCCAGTGCACCCCGGATCACCCGTGGGTGACGGAGCACCCCGACTGGTTCGCCCACCGACCTGACGGCACGATCCAGTACGCCGAGAACCCTCCGAAGAAGTACCAGGACATCTACCCGCTCGACTTCGAGAGCGCCGACTGGCGAGGCCTGTGGGACGGTCTGGCCGACGTCTTCCGGTTCTGGATCGACGCCGGCGTCTCGATCTTCCGCGTCGACAACCCGCACACCAAGGCCTTCGCCTTCTGGGAGTGGGCGATCGCCACGATCCGCGCCGAGCACCCCGAGGCGATCTTCCTCGCCGAGGCGTTCACCCGGCCCCGCGTCATGGAGCGGCTGGCCAAGGTCGGCTTCAACCAGTCGTACACGTACTTCACGTGGCGCCAGTCGTCGTGGGAGCTGCGGCAGTACTTCGAGGACCTGTCCACCCGCACGGTCGACTTCTTCCGACCCAACGCCTGGCCGAACACCCCCGACATCCTCACCGAGCAGCTGCAGACCGGTGGTCGGGCGATGTTCGCCGTCCGAGCCGCCCTCGCCGCCACGCTGTCGCCGTCGTGGGGGGTCTACGGCCCCGCCTTCGAGCTCGGCGAGCACACCGCCGTGCGCCCCGGGTCCGAGGAGTACCTCGACTCCGAGAAGTACCAGCTGCGCCAGTGGGACCTCGACCGACCCGACAGCCTCGCCCCGCTGCTCACCCGGCTCAACGAGATCCGCCGGGCCCAGCCCGCCCTCGCCCACCTGCGCACGCTGCACTTCCACGAAACGGCCAACCCCGCACTGCTCTGCTACTCCAAGACCGATCCGGCCGGCGCCGGCGCGCCGATCCTCGTCGTCGCCAACGTCGACGCCGCGGCCCGCCAGTCGGGGTTCGTCGACATCGACCTGGCCCGGCTCGGCCTGCCCTACGACTCGGACTACGACCTCGAGGATCAGCTCACCGGGGCGGCGTTCCGCTGGCACGGCGCCTGGAACTTCGTCGACCTCGACCCGGCCATGACGCCCATGCACCTGTTCACCGTGCGGCCGGCGTCGTGAGCGAGCGAGTCTTCGAGCGAGTGAACCATCAGGCACGGTCTTCGGCTCATTGGTGCACCGGCTCTACGTGTGATCCGTCGAATGGCGCCAGGGTGCACCAATGAGCGAGCGAGTCTTCGAGCGAGCGAACCGTCGTTACGGTTCTTCGTCGCCGGCTTTGCGGCGACTGGCTCATCGGCGCACGCTCGTCGGAACGAATTCGGTCGCGTGCGATCGCTGGGAGGCGCGCCGATGAGTCGCGGCCATCGCGGCGCACGCGCCACGCCTTCCACCCGTCTCGCCGGGCCCCACGACTGGTACCGCGACGCCATCATCTACGAGGCCCACGTGCGCGCCTTCGCCGACTCCAACGGCGACGGCATCGGTGATTTCGGCGGCTTGGCCCAGCGCCTCGACTACCTCGCCGACCTCGGCGTCACGGCGATCTGGCTGCTGCCGTTCTACCCGTCGCCGCTGCGTGACGACGGCTACGACATCGCCGACTACCGCACGATCCATCCCGACTACGGCGACCTGCGCTCGTTCAAGCGATTCCTCGCCGCCGCCCACGCCCGCAACCTGCGCGTGATCACGGAGCTGGTCGTCAACCACACGTCCGACCAGCACCCGTGGTTCCAGCGGGCCCGGCGCGCCCCGGCCGGCTCCACGACACGCGACTTCTACGTCTGGAGCGACGACCCCGACCGTTACGCCGACGCCCGCGTCATCTTCTCCGACTTCGAGACCTCGAACTGGACCTGGGATCCCGTGGCCGGCGCCTACTTCTGGCACCGCTTCTACTCCCACCAGCCCGACCTCAACTTCGCCAACCCCGACGTCGAGGTGGCCGTCATCGACGTCCTCGACTTCTGGCTCGACCTCGGCGTCGACGGGCTGCGCCTCGACGCCGTCCCCTACCTGTGCGAGCGGGAGGGCACGAACTGCGAGAACCTCCCCGAGACACACGAGGTGCTGAAACGGCTGCGCAAGCACATGGACGACCGCTACCCGGACCGCATGCTGCTCGCCGAAGCCAACCAGTGGCCGGAGGACGCCGCCGCCTACTTCGGCGACGGCGACGAGTGCCACATGAACTTCCACTTCCCGGTGATGCCTCGGCTGTTCATGGCGCTGCGCCTCGAGCACCGCACACCGATCGTCGACATCATGGAGCAGACGCCCGAGCCGCCGGAGGGCGGGCAGTGGGCGACGTTCCTGCGCAACCACGACGAGCTGACCCTCGAGATGGTCACCGACGAGGAGCGCGACCTGATGTTGCGGGCCTACGCCACCGACGTGGAGATGCGCATCAACCTCGGCATCCGCCGCCGGCTGGCCCCGCTGCTCGGCAACGACCGGCGCAAGATCGAACTGCTCAACGCCCTGCTGTTCTCGCTGCCCGGCACGCCGGTCATCTACTACGGCGACGAGATCGGGATGGGCGACAACGTCTACCTCGGTGACCGCAACGGCGTCCGCACGCCGATGCAGTGGTCGGCCGACCGCAACGGCGGGTTCTCCAGCGCCAACCCCCACCGGATGTACCTCCCGCTGATCACCGAGCAGGGGTTCCACTACGAGAGCGTCAACGTCGAGACGCAGACCGCCAACCCGTCGTCCCTGTTCGCCTGGATGCGCCAGTTGATCGCCCTCCGCAAGCGCCACCCGGTGCTCGGTCGCGGCACCATCGAGTTCCTCGAGCCCGACAACCACCACGTGCTGGCGTTCGTCCGCCAGCTCGACGGCGAGCAGCCGATGCTCTGCGTTGCCAACCTGTCGCGCCTGGCCCAACACGTCGAGCTCGACCTCCGCCGCTTCGGCGGCGCCACGCCCGTCGAGGTGTTCGGCTACAACCGCTTCGGGGTCATCGGCGACCGCCCGTATCCTGTGACGCTCGCCCCCCACGGCTTCTTCTGGTTCGCCATCGACGGCGCAGACCCGGCGACCGACCTCACCCCGGACATCGCACCGCAGCGCCTGGCCGGCACGTGGGGCGACGCGTTGCGCCGGCGGGCGACGCTCGGTCGTGTGCTCGGGCGCTGGATCCCCGACCGGCGGTGGTTCGTCGGGAAGGGCGCGGTGCTGCGGGACATGATCGTCGAGGACGTGGTCGAGCTGGCGGACACCGTCGCCCTGGCCATCGTCCGCGCCTCGTTCACCGAGGGCGACGACCACCTCTACGCCGTACCGCTGCTGCACACCACGCCCGGGCAGGCCGAGGAGTTGGAGCAGCGCCGACCGGGCTCGCTGATCGCCATTCTCGACGATGGCGCCCTCATCGATGCGATGGCGGTGCCGGAGGGCGCCGGGATCGTCGCCGGCGCGGCCCTGCGGCGGCGCACCAAGCGGGGCCGCCGCTCCACGGCGATCGGCCATCCGCGCCGGCCGGGCTTCACCAAGCTCGCCGACGACCCCTACGACGTGCACGTGCTGAGCGCCGAGCAGACCAACTCGTCGGCGATCCTCGGCAACCGCCTGATCGCCAAGCTGATCCGGCGCGTCACGCCTGGTGACAACCCCGACGTCACACTGCCCCTCCACCTGCGGGCGATGGGGTTCGAGAACGTCCCGGGCGTCGCCGGCTCGCTCGACGTGCGGTTCACGGGAGACGCGCCGGCCAACGTCGTCGTGGTCCACGACGTCGTCGCCAACGAGGCCGACCTGTGGGAGTGGAGCCAGGACCTGCTGACCCGCGAGGTCGAGCGGCTCGTGTCCGAGCCCGACGCGGCGGCCGACGACGCGGTGATGGGTGCGGTCACGGGCATCCTCGCCGAGCGCACCGCCGAGATGCACCTCGGCCTCGCTGGCGGCGCCACGGGGTTCGAGCCCGAGCCGTTCTCCCTGCTCTATCAGCGGTCGATCCTGCAGAGCCTACGCGCCTCCGTGCGCGAGACGCAGCGCACGGTCCGCCGCAACCGCGCCCGACTGACGCCCGACGACGGCGCCCTCGCCGACCTCGTTCTCGAACGGGCCGACGAGCTGCTCGGCGCCTTCGACGTGTTGCGCACCCGCAAGCTCGACGCGTCACGGATCCGGGTCCACGGCGACCTGCACCTCGGTCAGGCGCTGTGGACCGGCCACGACGTCGTGTTCATCGACTTCGAGGGCGAGCCCGGCCGGCCGATCGGTGAACGCTCGATCAAGCGGTCGCCGCTGAGCGATGCCGCCGGCATCATCCGCTCCCTCGACTACGCCGGGCGGGTCGCAGTCGCCACGTCGATCGAACGCGGCCGGTTGGGCGAGGGCCAGGAGGCGACGTTCGAGCACTGGCGGCGCGACTGGACCGAGCGGATGTCCGACCTCTACCGCCGCACCTACCTCGCCCGGCTGACCGCCGATCCGTCCGGCGCAATTCTCGTCCCGAGCGACGAGGGTGACCGGCAGTTGCTGCTCGATGCCCACGTCCTGCTGAAGGCGTTGTACGAGGTGCGCTGGGAGCTATCGATCCGACCGGCGTGGGTCGGCTGGCCGCTCGGCGCCGTGGTGCAGATGATCGAGAGTCGGTGAGCCCACCCAACCGGTTGGGAGCCACGCCGCAGTCGGATGGCACCTGCCGCTTCGAGGTCTGGGCGCCGGCGGCGGGCGCGCTGACGGTCGTGCTCGACGACGGCAGGGATGCGCCGTTGCGGCGCGACGACGAGCGGGGGACGTGGGTGGCGGTCGTCGACGACGTCGGACACGGCGACCGCTACCGGTACCGCCTCGACGACGGCGAACCACTGGCCGATCCCGCATCGGGGTGGCAGCCCGACGGGGTGCACGGTCCGTCGGCCGTCGTCGACCCCGGCCGGTTCGGCTGGAGCGACGAGGGCTGGGGCGGCGTCGCCCTGGCCGACACGGTGCTGTACGAGCTGCACGTCGGCACGTTCACGCCCGAGGGGACGCTGGACGCGGCGATCGGGCAGCTCGATCGCCTCGCCGCCCTCGGCGTCACGGCCGTCGAGCTGATGCCGGTCAACGCCTTTCCGGGCCAGCGCAACTGGGGCTACGACGGCGTGTTCCCGTCGGCCGTCCAGCACTCCTACGGCGGACCGGAGGCGCTGGCCCGCTTCGTCGACGCCGCCCACGGGCGCGGCCTGGCCGTCGTGCTCGACGTCGTCTACAACCACATCGGTCCCGAGGGCGCCGTGCTGTCGCGCTACGGGCCGTACTTCACCGCCACGCACCGCACGCCGTGGGGCGATGGCCTCAACGTCGCCGAGGCCGGCAGCGACGAGGTCCGGCGCTCCCTCATCGAGAGCGCTGTCCGGTGGATCACCGATTTCCACGTCGACGGCCTGCGCATCGACGCCATCGACCAGATCTTCGACCCGACGGCTCTGCCGTTCCTCGAGCAACTGATCGACGCCGTGCACGGCGCCGGAGCGGCGGCCGGCCGGACCGTGCTGACGTTCGTCGAGAGCGCGGCCAACAACCCCGACCACGTCCGTCCAGTGGCGGGCGGCGGCTTCGGCTCCGATGCGGCGTGGAACGACGACGTCCACCACGCCCTGCGGGTCGCCCTGACGGGCGACCGCCGTGGCTACTACGTCGACTACGACGGCGTGGCCGATCTGGCCCACGCGCTCGCCCACCGCTGGGTGTTCAACGGTCGCTACTCGACGTTTCGCGGCCGGCACCACGGGCGGCCCGTCGACGACGTCGACGCCGAGCGGTTCGTCGTGTTCACGTCGAACCACGATCACGTCGGCAACACGCCCGCCGGTACCCGGCCGCCGTTCGACTCGCGTCGCCGGCTCGTCGCCGCCGCCACCGTGCTGCTGTCGCCATTCACGCCGCTGCTCTTCCAGGGCGAGGAGTACGGCGAGCCGCGCCCGTTCCCGTACTTCGTCGACCACGGCGACCCCGACTTGATCGAATCGGTCCGCCACGGTCGCCGGCAGGAGTTCGCCGGCATCGAATGGACCGAGGCGGGCGCCGACCCCGCCGACCCGGCGACGTTCGCCGGCGCCGTGCTCGACCCGTCGATCGCCGCCAACGAGCCACACCGCTCGATCCTCGCCGCCTACACAGAGCTGCTGGCGCTGCGCCGCCAGCACGGGGTCGTCCACGACGCGAGGGCCGGACAGGTCGTCGAGCGCCACGGCGACGTGATCACGGTCGATCGGTCGATCGGCGGACAGCGGGCCGTGCTGGTGCTGGCCTTCGGCGACGGCCCGGTCGAGGTGCCCGTCGCCGAGGCCGACGAGCTGACCGTCGCCTTCGACGCCGGCGCCGGGCGCTGGGGTGCGGACGGTGCGCCGGCGCAGCTCGCCGAGGGCGCCCTGCGTGTCGCCGGCCCGACGGCCGTGCTGCTCGTGAGCGTTCCTCCTTCTGCGTGAGCGAACAGTGCGGATCTGAGCTCTTCGCTCACGCAGAACGGGTGCGTCAACGAGTGAGCACGACGGCCGGGAACCGGTCGAGCCAGCGGCCGACCTCCAACCGCCCGGCGGCGGGCGGCATGTCGTCATCGAGGACGCTGCGCCACTCGCCGGGAGGGAGCTCGATCGTCCCCGGCTCAACGCCCGGCTGGCCGATCGCCACCACCACCTGCGACTCGCCAACCCTGTCGAGGCGGGCAAATGCGACCGCACCGTCGCCGTCGACGGCGGCGTAGCCGCCGGTGCCGCCGAACACCTCGGGCAACGCCCGGCGCATGGCGAGCAGCCGGCGGAGCACCACGGCACGCGCCGCCGGCGCGGTCGGCTCGGCCCAGGACGTGGGGCCGTCGAGACCAGCCGCCCGGGCGACGAGCGCGTCGAGCGCGTCCTCGTCGGGCGGGGTCCGGTTGTCCGGATCGACCAGCAGGGCGCGGAACGCCTCCGTTCCCTGGTACACGTCGGGCACGCCGGGCGCCGTGCAGCGCACGGCGAGCATGGCGATGCCGATCGCCCGGCCGGCGCGGTCCAGCGGGGCGGCGAGCTCGACGATCGGGGGCCAGACGAGCAGGTCGCGGGCCAGCGCGGCGAGGCGGGCCTCGTAGACCGGGACGGGCGCGGTCCACGCCGTGTGGAGGTCGGCCTCCCGGGCCGCCTTGACGAGGAACGCCGCGAGTCGGTCAGCCGTCAGCTCGGGCGTCGTGGCCACGGTCTGCAGGGCCAGCCACTGGATCGGCACGTCGAGGTCGGGGAAGTCCTCGGTGCTCAGCCACTCGTCGATCACACGACGCCACTGCTGCGCAGCGGCGGCCAGCGCCAGGCCGTTCGCCCGCACGTCTTCGGACCGGGCGACGTCGTGGGTCGTGCCAGCGAGCATCGCCCGCGGCCACCGCCGCTGAACGACAGCGTGCTCGTCGTGCAGCTCGGCCCGGGCGTCCGGCCGGGCTTCGGGCCACCCGCCGACCTCGCCGAGCGACGCCAGCGGGACGTAGCGCCAGAACGCTCGGTCCTCGACGCCCTTCGCCGTGGCCGGGCCCGTCAACTGTTGCCAGCGCGTGCGGAGATCCTCGGCGGCGTCGTTCGATGGATCGGCGATCGCGTGGGCGATCGACTCGGCGAGCGGTGCCGCGGCAGCGTCTGCGGCGGCGGCGGCCAGCGCCGTTCGGCCGTCCGGGTCGTCGGGCAGGTACGTGCGGTACCGGCGCAGCTGGACGCTGAGCTCGGTCACAGCCTCACGAACGGCGTCCGGACCGGCGTCGCCGAGGGCTCGCCCGGCGACCGTCGCGACCCGGTCCCGGTCCGGGCGGAGGCCGGCCGCCAGCACCTCGCGCCGGGCTTCCAGCTCCCACTCCCGGTACGGGCGGGCGTCACCGGTCCGTCCGGCCCACGTTTGTGCCAGGTCGGTCCAGCCCTCCGTGTCCAGCAACGCGTGCTCGAGAACACGGGCGTGCTCGTAGCCGGTCGTGCCGTCCACCGGCCACGAGGACGGCAGGTGCTCTCCCGGCGCGAGGATCTTCTCGACGACCAACCAGCGGTCACCGACCAGCTCGCGCAGCCCGTTGAGGTAAGCGGCCGGGTCGGCCAAGCCGTCGATGTGGTCGACGCGCACGCCGTCGAACGCCTCGTGGCCGAGCAGCAGCCGTGGGACGGTGTCGACGGCGGCGGCGACCTCGGCGTGCTCGACACGCACCGCCACCAGTTGGTCGATGGTGAAGAACCGCCGCACGTTGCGCTCCGGCTGGCGCCAGAGGATCGGTCGGTAGTGCTGGCGGTCCAAGGCCGCGCCGGCCGGGAGGTGCTCGGTGCCCGGCGCCATCGGGAACGTCAGCGCGCCGACGCGCAGCATCGAGCCCTCGGTGGTCACGTCCAAGGCGTCGATCGGCCCGTCCAGTACGGGCAGCAGCACCTTGCCGGCGCCGGCCTCCCAATCGATGTCGAACCAGCGATCGGCGGCGCTGCCGGGACCGTCGCGCAGCAGCGCCCACCAGTGCGGGTTCAGCTCGGGCCGCTCGACGGACACGTGGTTGGCGACGTGGTCGACGACGGCCGCCATGCCCCGCTCGGCGAGCGCGTCGAGGAGCGCGGTCAGCCCGTCGAGGCCGCCCAGCTCGTCACGCACCCGGGCGTGGTCGACGACGTCGTAGCCGTGCGTGCTGCCGGGGACGGCCTCGGTGACCGGCGACAGGTAGAGGTGGCTGATGCCGAGCGACTGCAGCCGGTCCAGGCGGCCGGCGACGGCCTCGAACCCGCGCTCGGGCGTCAGCTGCACCCGATACGACGCGACCGGTGGTCGCCGCGCCGTCACTGGTGCATCATCGAGTCGTGCGACGGGTGCATCAGCACCCAGTTCATGGGGCACCAGTGACCGAAAAGACCGTAATGATGATTCGCTCGCTCATTCGCCGATCAACGCCAGCGAGTCGAGATCGATCGCCTGCTGGGCGTGCCGGTCGGCCATGGTCACGAACATCTCGTCCCCGCGGGCGGTGCGCCGCACCAGCGCCGACGCGGCGACGGCCATGATCAACCCGCCGAACGCCCACCGTCGGTAGCCGTCCCAGATCTCGTCACGCCCGACGGTGACGCCTTGCTCGGCGAGTCGGCCGACGTAGCGGTCGACCAGCTCGGCTTCGTGCTGGCGACGCACGTCGGCCGTCAGGCTGGCGCCGAGCAGGTAGGACAGATCGCCCGCGGCAGGGCCGACGCCGACGGTCTGCCAGTCGACGACGACCACTCGCGGGCCGCCGAAGAGCAGGTTGTCGGCCCGGAAGTCACCGTGCACGATCGTCCAGGGCTCGGGCCGGTGCCGGAGATAGGGGGCGAGCTGCGGGGTCAGCTCGTCGAGGACGTCCATGGTCTGCCCGGCCACCAGGTCCCGGTACTGCTCGTGGAACGGCGTCACCGTGTACCCGACGAGGGCGATCGTGCCCTCCAGCTGCTCGGGCGTGGCGCGGTGCAACCAGTCGATGTCGAGCAGCGAGTCGTCCCCCCAGCGGGGACCGTGCAGCAACGCCAGCTCGTCGACGGCGGCGGCGATCTCGTCGACCGCGCACCCGGCCATCTGGTCACCCTGGATCGCCGGTGCCACGTCTTCGAGCACCACGACGTAGGCGTCCGTCTCGGGATGGTGGGCGGCGTAGTGGCAGTGCGGCGCCCGCACGGGGAGGCTCGGGGCGAGGTCTCGGTAGAAGCTGGCCTCGATCTCGTACGTGCGAGTGAGGCGAGCGCCGGTGCGGCTGGCCTCCTCAGCGGCGGGCACTTTGGCGATCAGCGTGGGCGGGCCCGCGCCGGTCACCGCGTACTCGACGAAGAGGCGGACCGTGTCGGCGACCTGGCCCGTGCCGACGGGCTCCGTCCGCAGCGCCACGACCTCCGTGCCCAGGGCGGCCGTCAACCACGCAGCGGTCAGGTCGGCGGCACCGGTGACGGGGGGCACGGTCAGCACCGGCGCGACGGTACGGCACGAGGGAACGCGCGCAAACTTGGGCGATGAAGGCTCGAGCCGTGGCGTCGCTCGTCGTGGCGGCGCTGGCGGCGACGGCGTGCAGCGGTGACGGCACGACGGCGCCCTCGACGACGACGCCGCAGACATCGGCGGCGGTCACGGCGGCGTCAACGACGACGGCGGTGGCGACAACAGCAGCGGCGACAACTGCTGGGCCGGTGACCGACGCGTCCACCTCGACGTCCCAGGCGGGGCCGACGGGGCCGGGCTGCGGCGGGGTCGAGAACGCAACTGACCGGCTGGCGCCGGAGGCGGTGGCGGCCATCGACGAGCTGGCGACGCTGGCCGAAGCGCTCGGCACGACCGGGCTCGACGGCGTGCTCGGCGCCGACGGACCGTTCACCGTGTTCGCCCCGGTCGACTCGGCCTTCGAGGCCGTCGCCGATCTCGACGCGCTGCTCGCCGACCCGGACCAGCTGACGGCGCTGCTGGCCCTCCACGTCGTGGACGAGCAACGCCTCGGCGCCGCCGATCTCACTTCCGTCGGCACGGTGCCGTCGCTCGGCGGTGAGCTGTCGTTCACCCAGGACGGCGACGCCCTGCTCGTCAACGGCGCGGCCACGGTGGTGTGTGCCGACATCCAGACCGCCAACGCCACGGTCCACCTGATCGACACCGTGCTGACCCCGCCGGTCGACGAGGAGGTCGTCGCCGGGTCGCAGCTGTTCTCCGTCGACCTGGCCACGGGGGCGACGACGCCGCTCGGCGCCATCGGCTCCGAGCTCGGCGTCCTCGGCCTGACGTACGCGCCGGACGGCAGCGGCCAGGTCTACGGCCTGACCGACGCCCCGGAGCTGATCACCTTCGACCCGGCTGATCCGGCGACGGTGACCGCCGTGCCGATCACCGGCGTCGCCGCCGGCTCGACGCTGGTGGCGATCGATGGCGACCCAGGCGGCGTTCCCCTCCTCGCCGTCAGCGACGCCAGCGTGCTGTACGTGATCGACCCGATCAGCGGCGAGGCGACCACGGTGGGGGGCGGGATCAACCCACCGCTGACCGACCCGGGCGTCGGGATCGAGACTCAGTCCGGCGTCGTGCAGCTGGCCGTGGCGACGGGGCAGCAGTTCCGCGTCGACGCGGCGACCGGCACGGTCGAGGTCGACGCCGCCACGGAGGAGCCCGTCGTCGGCGCCTCGCTGGCGTACGGCGCCGACGATCCGAACGCGGCGACGACTCCCCGTGTCATCGCGCTGGCTCAACCGGCGCCGCCCGACGATACGCGCCCTTTGGCGACACCGGTCTACGGCATCGACGCGTCGACCGGAACGCTCGTGGTGATCGACGACACGGCGACCGGTGTGGTGCGGACCATCGGGCCGCTCGGCATCGGCGTCACCGACGGGGCGTCGTTCGACATCGGGCCGGACGGCACCGCGCTGCTGGTCGTGCCGGGCTGACCACCTACGTTCCCGGGCATGACCGAGCGGGTCGACTACGACGAGTTCGCCTACTTCCAGGACAACGCCGCCGAGTACGGCATCCCGTACGACGGGCCGCCGACGGTGCGGCGGGAGTCGGTTCCACTGCCCGACGGCCGCCGGCTGAGCGCGCTGGTGTGGGAGGACGGCGACCCGGAGCTGGTCCTCGTGCACGGCGGGGCACAGAACGCCCACACGTGGGACACCGTGGCGCTCGCCCTCGACCGACCGCTCGTGGCCATCGACCTGCCGGGTCACGGGCACTCGGACGGCGTGGCGACGGCGAGCGGCGGCGTGGCCGACCGCACTGCCCTCCTCGCCGCCGACCTGGCCGTGGCGGTGCGCCAGCTCGCCCCGCGGGCTGCCGCCGTCGTCGGGATGTCGCTGGGCGGGATGACGTCGATCGCGCTGGCCGGGCAGGCGCCGGAGCTGGTGCGCTCCCTCGTGCTGGTCGACATCACTCCCGGGGTCACCGGCGGCAAGGCCAAGGCGATCCTCGACTTCATCCGCGGCCCGGCCACCTTCGCCAGCTTCGACGACCTGCTGGCCCGCACGATCGAGCACAACCCGACGCGCACCGAGTCGTCGTTGCGCCGGGGGATCCTCCACAACGCCGTGCAGCAGGACGACGGGTCGTGGGTCTGGCGGTACCGCCGCCACGACCAGCCACTGATCGAGGAGGAGGCCGCCGACGGCGCGGACGGCGCCGACGACTTTGCCAGTGCGGCACGTGCCGCGCTGTGGGACGTGCTGGGCGCCGTGACGGTCCCTGTGATGCTGGTGCGCGGGATGCGCCCGCAATCGGTCGTCGACGACGCCGACGAGGCCGAGCTGCTGCGCCGCCTCCCCAATGCCCGCGTCGAGCACGTCGCCGAGGCCGGCCACAGCGTGCAAGGCGACACCCCCGTCGAGCTGGCCACCCTGCTGACCGACTTCCTCCGCCCCTGACCCAGACCCATCCGAGGGTTTCGGAGCACCGGAGGGTTTCCGTACCGGACGGGGCGCACGAAACCCTCGGATGCAGGAAACCCTCGGATGGGATCTACCGTGCTCGGCGTGCAGCTGGGGGTGTGCGTGGCGTCGAAGGTCGACGACGTCGAGCACCTCGTGCTGGCCGACCAGCTCGGGTACGCCGACCTGTGGATCGCCGACAGCCAGCTGTTGTGGTCCGACTGCTACGTCACGATGGCGCTCGCCGCGCTGCGCACGCAGCGCATCCGCATCGGCACCGGGGTCGCCGTCGCCGGCACCCGCACCAGCGCGGTGACGGCCGCCGCCCACGCCACGATCAACCGCCTGGCGCCGGGGCGCGTGTTCTGCGGCATCGGCACGGGCAACACGGCGATGCGCGTGATGGGCGCCAAGCCGATGCCGATCGCCGAGTTCGAGCGCTACCTCGTCGAGTTGCGCCAGCTGCTCGACGGTGAGGAGGCCGAGGTCGCCTTCCGGGGAGGCACCCGTCCGATCCGTCACCTCATGCCCGACCAGGGATTCGTGGCCTTCCAGCCGCGCATCCCCTTGTACGTGTCCGGGTTCGGCCCCCGGGCGATGGCCGCCGCCGTGCGCCACGGCGACGGGCTCGTGATGTCGATCCACCCGGATGTCGATGCCCTGGAGCGGACGTGGGCCCGCCTCGACGCGGCAGCCGAGGAGGCCGGGACCATCCTCGATCGCGATGCGTTCATGACGTGCACGCTGACCACGATGGTGGTGCTGCAACCCGGCGAGGCCGTCGACAGCGACCGGGTCCGCGCCGAGTGCGGCGCCTTCGCCATCGCCGCCCTGCACTACGTCTACGAGCAGTGGAAGGAGGCCGGGCGTCCGGAGCGTCACCCCGGCTTCGCGTTCTGGGACGACTACGTGGCGATCCTCGACCAGGTCGACCCCGAGCGCCTGCACCAGCGCATCCACCAGGGCCACAACTGCTGGGTGCTGGACGAGGAGTGGCCGTTCGTCACCGCCGAGCTGATCCAGGCCTCGTGCCTGGTCGGCACGGCCGACGACCTGGCCCACCGCCTCGACGAACTGGGCGAGGCCGGGCTCAGCCAGGTGATGATCCTGCCGCCCCTGGCCACCCGCGACCAGACGCTGCGCGACGTCGCCACCCATGTGATGCCGCGTCTCCACCCGTGAGGTGAGTGGTGAAGGGACAGCGTCCCCTCACCACTCACCGCTCATCCCGCCCGACGTACAGGAGATCGAACCGTGCCCTCAGCCCAATCCCGTTGGCGTGCCCGCCGCTTCGGCCTCGCCGGGTTGGCCGTCCTGGCGCTCGGCGCGACCAGCGTGGCCTGCCGTGTCCCCCGTGAGTACCGGGTCAGCGAGGTCATCGGGACCCAGGCCGGGCTGAACAACCCCTGGGAGATCGCCTTCCTCGGCGACGGCACCATGTTCGTCACCGAGCGCGCCGGCGATGTCAGCGTCCGGCTGACCAACGGCACGCTCCGCCCGCTCAACGTCAACCCGCAGGACCGGGACGTCGTCGCCAGTGGTGAGGGCGGGATGATGGGCCTGGCCATCGACCCGAACTTCGGCACCAACCGGCGCATCTACACCTGCTACCTGACGGCGGGCGACGTGCGCGTCGTGCGCTGGACGGTCGACCAGGGACTGACCGCCCTGGCCGGCAAGCAAGCGATCGTGACGGCCATCCCTCGCTCCAGCGGCCGGCACTCCGGCTGCCGGCTGGCCTTCGGACCCGAGGGCGCGCTGTGGATCACCACCGGGGACGCCGCGCTGTGCAACACGTCGCAGAACGGCCAATCGCTCGGCGGCAAGGTGCTGCGCGTCAACACCGACGGCGCCGCGGTGGCCGGCAACATCTCCAGGAGCGGCTTCGATGGGCGGATCTACGCCTACGGCTTCCGCAACCCGCAGGGCATCAGCTTCCGCGGCGACGGGGCTGCCTTCCTCACCGAGCACGGGCCCGATCGCGACGACGAGATCACCCGGCTGCGCTCGGGCGGCAACGGCGGCTGGAACCCCGGGTGCACCTACAACGAGGGCGTCCCGATGACCGACACCCGTCTCCCAGACGTGATGGCGCCGTTCTGGCAGTCCGGCGGGTCGACGATCGCGCCATCGGGCTCCGACGTCGTGACCGACGCCGATTGGGGTGACCGCAGCGGTCAGCTGGCCGTGGCCATGCTCAAGGGACGGCACCTCCGGCTGTTCAGCATCAGCGACGGATCAACCGACGGCGGTGGGCCCGTCCTCGACACCGGCGAGCGGCTGCGCACGGCGGTCGAGAACCCCGTCGACGGTCGTCTCTACTTGGCGACCGACGCCGACCCGGGCCGCATCCTGGCGGTCCAGCCCGTGTTGTAGCGGACGACCGCGGTCACCGCGGCGCGTGGCGAGCGACGAGGACCGCCTCGGGTCCGACCGCCGCTTCGGGCTCGGTGCCGGTGCGCAGCGCCTCGGTCACGGCGTCGCGCGCCTTCCGGCTGGCGTCCCAGCCCTTGACCGCCCAGAGGTACAGCCCACCCTCGGGATCGGCGGCGTCCTCGGCGCGCACCAGGACCGGTCGGCCGAGCAACGTGGCGGCGGCGACGGCGGTGACGAACAAGGCGGCCACGAGCATCAGCTCGATGACGCCGAGCACCACGAAGGGAAGGAAGGCGAGGAGCACGGCGACGACCGGGATGGCGACGATGACCAGGACGATCGCCCCGACGATCGGGATCTCACCGAGGTCGGCGAGCTCGGTGAGCCGCAGGACCTCGAGCCAACCGGCGTCCGGCCCCCGCCAGCGCCAGCGACGCCCGCGCCCGTCGCGACCCCGCAGCAGGCTGCGCCGCACGGTCCACCGCCGGCCCCCCGGTGCATCCACGTGCCGGGTCACGCCAACACCGAGCGGTAGATGTCGACGGTGCGGCGGGCGGCGACGTCCCAGCCGAACTCGTCGATCGCCCGCTGCCGACCGGCCTCACCCATCGCTGCCGCTCGCGCCGGATCGCCGACGAGCTCGTTCACGGCGTCGGCCAGCGCCTGCTCGAACGCCTCCGGATCGCGTTCGTCGTAGTGGACCAGCAGCCCCGTCGCGCCGTCGGCGACGACCTCTGGGATCCCGCCGACGTCGCTGGCCACGACGGCCGTGCCGCACGCCATCGCCTCGAGGTTGACGATGCCCAGCGGCTCGTAGATCGACGGGCAGACGAAGGCCGTGGCGTTCGTCAGCACCTGGCGGACCTCCTCCCGCGGAAGCATCTCGGACACCCACACCACGTGGTCGCGCTCGGCCCGAAGCGTGGCGACGGCCGCCTCCGTCTCGGCCGCCAGCTCCGCCGTGTCGGCGGCACCGGCCAGCAGGACGATCTGCGCAGCCCGGTCGAAGCGACGGGCGGCACGCAGCAGGTGGGGCACGCCCTTCTGACGTGTGATCCGGCCGACGAAGACGACCGACGGGCGTCGGGGGTCGACGCCCAGGCGCTCGACCACCTCCGTTCCCGGGTCGGGGCGGTACAGCTCGGTGTCGATGCCGTTGTGCACGACGTGCACGGCGTGCGGGTCGAGCGCCGGGTAGCTGGCGAGGACGTCCCGCCGCGACGCCGCGCTCACGGCGATCACGGCGTCGGCGGCTTCGTAGGCGGTCCGCTCGGCCCACGACGAGAGCCGATACCCGCCGCCGAGCTGCTCCAGCTTCCACGGCCGGTGCGGCTCGAGCGAGTGCGACGTCACGACGTGCGCGGTCCCGTGGAGCAGTTTGGCGAGATGCCCGCCCAGGTTGGCGTACCAGGTGTGGGAGTGGGCGAGGTCGGCGCCGGCGGCCGCCGCCGCCATCGCCAGGTCGGCAGAGAAGATGCTCAGCGCCGGGTTGGCCATCGCCAAGCGGGGATCGCCCTCGGAGAAGGCCGTCGCGCCGGGCCGTGGGGCGCCGAGGCAGAGCACCTCCACGTCGACCAGCCCTCGCAGCTCACGGACGAGGAAGTCGACGTGCACGCCCGCACCGCCGTAGATCTCCGGCGGGTACTCCCTCGTCATCACGGCCACCCGCACGCCCGGCGACCGTAGTGGTGCGTCCCTCGGCACGGCAGGATCTGACGGTGCCGTTGCCAGGTCGAGCTGCCGATGTCGAGTTCCTCGGGCTGCGGCTGCACCCCGACACCCCGCGCGCCACGCTGGCAGTGGTCGAGCGGTTGTGCGCGCCGTTCGGGTTCCTCTACGGCGGCACCGGCCTGGCGGCGTGCGTCGCCGCCGCCGAGGCCGTGACGGGTCGCCCCCTCGTGTGGATCACGACCCAGTACGTGGCCAACGCCGTGCCCGGTGAGCAGGTGGACCTGGCCGTCGAGGTGGTCGCCGAGGGGCGGGCGACCAGCCAGACCCACGTCCGTGGGTCGGTCGGCGAGCGAACGGTGCTCCACGCCACCACGGCGCACACCGACCGACCGACCGGCCAGGTCACCGCGTGGGGCGGCCCCCCGACCGTGTCAGCCGCCGACGACTGCCCACCCCTCGACGTGTCGTGGGCACCGTCCGGTCGATCGTTCTTCGACGAGCTCGATCGGCGCATCCCACCCGAGAACGAGGCACTGGTGAGCGACGGCCGGGTCGCCCTGTGGTGCCGGATCCCGAGCTGGCCGATCGGCACGCCGGCGTCGCAGGGCTACGTCGCCGACATCGTGCCGATGGCGGTGTCCTTGGCGCTCGGCCGGCCGCCAGGTGGCACGAGCCTGGACAACACCGTGCGCATCGTCGTCGACGCGCCACCGACCCCGACCGACGACGGATGGGTGCTGCTGGACATCGAGGCCGAGGGCTTCGGCCGGTCGATCGGCCACGGGCGGGTCCGCCTCTGGCGACCGGACGGGACGTTGCTCGGCATCGGCACGCAGAGCTGCATCGTCCGCACGAGCCACCACGGTCGCTGACGGGTCAGCGCACCAGTTCCTCGATCCCGCTCGGCGGGACATCGGCGCCGCCGCGCATCCGCCACGCCGGACGGGCGAGCCGGGCACCGACGGCGACGAGGATCACCATCACGGCGGCGGCGACGCCGTAGGCGACGGTGCGACCGGCGTGCTCGTACAGCACGCCAGTGACGAGCGCCGTGACGCCGGCCGTCAGCGTCGAGCAGGCGCCGAGCACGCCCTGCCCGCCTGCCTGCCGCTCGGGCGGGACGACCATGCCGGCGGCCACGCCCGTGCTCGACACGGTGAGCCCGTCGTTGACGGCGTGGACCATCGCCACGGCGAACATCGCCTCGCCGCTCGGGACCAAGCCGTACAGCAGCATGAACAAGGCGCCGCCGAGCAGACCGAACGTCCCGACCCGGAACGGACCGACGCGCTGGGCCAGGCGTCCACCCGCAGCGCCGAACAGGATCAGCGGCAGGGCGAAGAGCGTGATGCCGAGGTTGGAGATCCACTCGTCGGTGTTCTGGTCGTCGAGCACGACGGCCCACAGCGCGTCGAACGCGCCGATCATCAGCCACACGGCGCAACCGAGCGTGACGGCGCCGGCGAACGGTCGGATCCGCAGCAGGTCGAAGGCGAAGCGCTGCTGCGCCGGCACCACCGCCTCGGCCACCGACGTCCGGGCGACGAGCGGCAGCGCGACGAGCGTGGCGGCGGCGATGACGAGGAACGGCGCGGGGATCCCGAAGGGCCCGACGAGCACGGCCGAGATCGCCGGACCGGCGGCGAACCCTGCGACGTCGACGGCGATCAGCCGGCCGAGGTTGTTCCCCAGCCGGTCGGGCTCGGCGAGGATCACGATGCGGCGGATCGACGGGATCGCCATGCCGACGCCGATGCCCATCACGAACCGGCCGGCGAGCAGCGGCACGAAGCTGGTCGAGAACGCCATCACCACCAGCCCGACGACGTTGAGTGCCACCCCGGCCAGCACGAGCTGGCGGGCGTGGCCCCGGTCGGCCAGCGGGGCGATCAGCAGCTGGGAGAGGAACCCGGCGAAGAACCCGATGCCGATGACCGCCCCGAGCGCCGACTCGCCGATGCCGTACTCGTCGCGGAAGTCGTCGAGCATCGTGAACAGCACGCCGTACCCGGCGCCGAGGAACGCCATCAACGCCCCGAACGCCCACAGCAGCGACGAAGACCGAGCCGGTGCCACGGTTCTCAAGCGCTTTCAGGGGTCAGCGTTGACACCAGATCCTCAGAACAACTGCGAGCAGGCGAGGGCGACGGCCGCCGGCTGCTCGTACGGGGCCATGTGCCCGGCGTCGGGCACGATCGTGACGACGGCCTGCGGGACCAGCTCTCGCCACCGGTCGGCGTAGACCGGCGGGATCAGCCGGTCACTGGCTCCCCACACGATGGCCGTCGGGTTGGACAGCCGGTAGAGGCGCTTGGCCAGTCGGCGGTTGGGGATCGGGAAGAGGACCTTGCCGGCCGTGCCGAGCCGGCGGCTGTTGGCGACCAGGAACGCGTTCATCGCTGCCGGATCCTCGAAGTCGACGCCGCCGGTGAGCATCGATGCTCCGGCTGCCGGGTCGTGGAACAGCAGGCCGGGGAAGTCGAACGGCAGCATGGCGTAGACGTCGGCGATCGGCTGCTCGTCGAGCCACAGACCGGCCGGCGCGACCAGCGCCACGGCGCCGTACAGACCTGGCGCAAGGGCGGCCATCTCGGCGGCGATCATCCCCCCGAACGAGTGGCCGTACAGGTGCGGGCGATCGAGGCCGAGCGCAGCGACGACGTCGGCACCGTGCAGCGCGAAGTCGAGCATGTCCTCCAGCAGGACCTCCCCCGAGTGGGCGCCGAACCCGGGCCACACTGGAGCGAACACCTGGTGCGTGGCGGCCAAGGCGGTGAGCGTCGGCTCCCCGGCGAGGTGCCCGCCGAGCCCATGGAAGGCGACGACGGCCGGGGCGCCCGACGGGCCACCGACCACCACGACGTCGCACGTGATCCCGCGGGCGGTCGTGACCGCTCGCACGTCGGTCCCGAACTCGATGGATGGAGTGGTGCCGGCGGTCATCGTCCGAGTGTCGCACCCACCCGGCGCGACGTACGGTTCGGTTCATGTCCGATGGCGAAGGAGCCTCCCCGAAGTTCGTGCTCTTCTACGAGGCGGCACCTGACGCCGCCGAGCGAGTGCCGCTCCACTACGCCGCACACTCGGCGCGCATCGCCGACTTCCACGCCCGCGGCGACCTGCTGCTGATCGGACCCTGGTCCGACTTCGATCCGCCCGGAGCGATGGGCATCTTCCGCACGATGGCCTCGGCCGAGGAGTTCGTCGCCGACGATCCGTTCATCCACGGTGGCGTCGTCGGATCATGGCGGATCAGGGAGTGGGAGGAGTCGTTGACCCCTTGACCACAAGCGGCTCCCGGTGAGATGAGACATGAGCGGTCGCTGACCGCTCATCGCTCACATCACGCGTTGCCGGAGCGAGCGAGGCGATCGACTCAGTCGCCGGCGACCTCGGACGGCACCACGGCGTCGCGACGGGCATCGGCCATCGACCGCTCCGGCCGGACCCGCTCCTCCAGCGGGTGGATCCACCAGCGGTCGTCGCCGTCCCAGTCCGGCCACATGGCCCGCAGGTGCGGCATGACCTGCTCGGCGAACAGCTTCGTCGAGTGGCGGGTCTTCCAGTCCGGCATGTCGCCGTTGTGCATCAGGCAGAACACGTGGCCCACACGCAGCGTCGTGATGAGGTCCTTCATCCGGTCGATGACCGTGGCCGGGCTGCCGGCGATGACGTGGCCGTCCTCGACCAGCTTCCCCCATGTCATGTTGGCGAACAGCTTCTGCATCGATGCCCGGAGCTGATCCAGCACGCCGGCCTTGATCGTCTCGACGGTCCGGTATCCCGGTGGGTCCGAGAACCCCGGGTAGACGTGCAGGCAGCGGTTGAAGAAGTACAGGACGTGGTCGGCGTACAGCCGCTCGGCCTCGGCATCGGTGTCGGCGACGCAGATGATCTGGGCGAACGCCGCACGGTACGGCGACTCGTCCTTGTCGTGCTCGGCCACTCGGTCCCAGTAGCCGTCGAGCAGCCGCTTGCCGGCCAGGTACCCGCCGAACGACAGGTACGAGTAGTTGTAGTCGTGGTCGAGGCAGAAGTCCCAGGTCTCGATCGACCCACCGCCCGGGATGTAGATCGGTGGGTGTGGCTGTTGGATCGGCTTGGGCCAGCAGTTGACGTAGCGCAGCTGGTTGTACTTGCCGTCGAAGGCGAACGGCTCGTCCTCCGCCCACGCCCGCATGATCAGCTCATGGGCCTCGCCGTACTTGTCGCGGGTGAGGGCGGGGATCTGGCCGTAGCAGAAGTTGGTGTCCATCGGCGTGCCGACCGGGAACCCGGCGACCAAGCGCCCGCCGCTGATGCAGTCGAGCATGGCGAACTCTTCGGCCACCCGGATCGGCGGGTTGTAGAGGGCGATCGAGTTGCCGATCACGCAGATCGCCGCCCGACTGGTGCGCCGGGCCAGACCGCCGGCGATGACGTTCGGGCTGGGCATGATGCCGTAGCCGTTCTGGTGGTGCTCGTTGACGCCGATGCCGTCGAAGCCGACCTCCTCGGCGTACTCGAGTTGGTCCATGTACTCGTGGTAGACGGCGTTGGCCCGGGCCGGGTCGAACAGCGAGCTGGGGATGTCGACCCACACGGACCGGTGCGACTGACGGAAGTCGGTCGGGAGGTCGGGCCACGGCATGAGGTTGAACCACGTGAACTTCATCGGCGACTCCTCGTTCGATCCGCCCGCCAGTGTGCTCCCTGGCCGCCGATCCGGGCGAGCCACGTAGCGTGCCGGCATGGATGCATCGGAACTCGAAGCCATCGAGCGGGCCGGCTGGGATGCCTTGAGCGGCGGCGACGCCGCCGACTTCTACGGCCGCGTGATGACCGATGACGGCGTGATGGTGCTGGCCAACGGGATGGTCATGGACCGGGCGCAAGTCGTCGACGCGCTCGGCCAGTCGCCGCCGTGGGCGTCCTACGACCTGGAGGACGTGCGCGTCGTGCCGATCGGCGAGGACAGCGCGGCGCTCGTGTATCGCGGCACGGCGCACCGCGACGGCGACGACCCGCCGGTCGTGGCAGCGATGACGAGCGTGTACGTCCGCCAGGACGGCGAGTGGCGCCTGGCGCTCTACACCCAGACCCCGATCCCGAGCTGACCCGACCCCCTCCCATCCGAGTGTTTCAGTGCATCGGAGTGTTTGGCGCACGGGGGACCTGCGCCGAACACTCCGATGCAGGCAAACACTCGGATGGGCTGATCACGGGTTGGCGGCGGGTGGGTCCCAGGCGACGGGGAGCGTGCGCCGGCCCCACAGCAGGAACGGGGCGATCCGCTCGGACTCCCCGGTCGGCCGCAGCCCCGGGAGGCCCACGATGGCCGCCCGCAGGGCGTGGCGGGCCTCCAGCCGGGCCAGCGCGGCGCCGAGGCAGAAGTGCACGCCCAGCCCGAAGGCGAGGTGCCGGCGGGCTTGCGCTGGCGGGCGGTCCAGGCGGAACTCGTCGGCATCGGCGAACACCTCGTCGTCCCGGTTGGCCGAGCCGTAGAGCAGCATCACCTTCGCCTCCGCTGGGACCTCGACCCCGTGCAGCTCGACGGGCTCCGTCGTCGTCCGGAACAGGCCGAGCACGGGAGCGTCGAACCGCAAGCTCTCCTCGACCACCGCATCGACGAGGCTCGACGTTCGCTCGCGCTCCGCGGCTCCCTCACACTGGCTCGACTTGGCGGCGACCTGGGCCAGCAACGCCGGACGCTCCATCAGCCGCACGAGTGCGTTGGTGATCAGCGACGTCGTGGTCTCGTTGCCGCCGACCAGCAACTGCACGATCGAACCCATGATCTCGGCCGGGGTCAGCACGGCGCCGCCGTCCTCGGCCCGCACCAGCGCGCTGATCAGGTCGTCGGGCAACGGCTCGCCGGCGGTCACCAACCGCCGCCGGTGGTCGACGTGCTCCAACAGGTACGCCTCCAGCTCGGCCCGTTCGTCGCGGTAGGCCAAGGGATCCTGGCTGCCCATCGACGCCACCATGGCGTCGGACCACGCCTTGAACCGGTGGCGGTCCTCGGGCGGGACGCCGAGCATGGTGGCGATCGTGATGGTCGGCAGCGGGGCGGCCAGCGCCTCGTGCAGATCGGCCGACCCGTCGGCGGCGACGGCGGCCACGAGCTCATCGGCCAGGGCGGCGACGAACGGCTCCATCTCGGCCACCGCCCGCGGCGTGAACGCCTGCTGCAGCAGGCGGCGGAACGCCGTGTGCGCCGGCGGATCGGTGAACAGCCCGCCCTGCGACGTCCAGCGCGGCCCTTGCCCGTGGATGCTCGAGAACGTCGGCACATCGCGCAGCGCGCCGGCCACGTCGGCGTAGCGCGACAGCGTGAAGAACGCCGGCTCGAATCCGTCGTAGAGATGCACGGGACACGTCGCCCGCAGCTCGGCGTAGGCGGGGAACGGGTCGGCCAACGTCGACGGCCCGAACGGGTCGTAGTCCACCATCGCACCGACGGTACCCAGGAGGGCTCCGGCCACCGATACCGTCCTGGCGGTGGACTGGAGCGACCTCGAGCGACGGTTGACCGACGAGGTCACGGTGCTCGTCGGGCCGGCCAACGGCGCCTACCCGACGGGGAACACGCTCGTCGTGCGCGGACGCGGCGAGGCGGTGATCATCGACCCGTCGATCACCGTCGCCGAGCGCGGCGGGGCCCCGGTGGCCATCGATGCCGTGATCAACAGCCACAGCCACGAGGACCACCTGGCTGGCAACGGCACGTTCCCCGACGCTCGTGTCCACGTCCACGACGACGATCTGCCCGGTGTGCACAGCCTCCAGGGGTTGATGGACGTGTACGGGCTGCCGATCGACCACCCCTTCGCCACCGAGATTGTCGAGTCCTTCCACTACGTGCCGCGCCCGGACGCCGTGGGGTTCACCGACGGCCACGTCTTCGATCTCGGTGGCACGACGGTCGAAGCCGTCCACTTGCCCGGCCACACGCGCGGCCACAGTGGCTTGCGCATCTCGGGCGGCGTGTTCTTCCTCAGCGACATCGACCTGACCGGCTTCGGTCCCTACTACGGCGACGTGTGGAGCGATCTCGACGACTTCGAGGCGAGCCTGGCCAGGGTGCGCGACGAGCAGGCCGACTTCTACGTCACGTTCCACCACAAGGGCATCATCGAGGGCCGCGACGAGTTCGTCCGACTGCTCGACGGCTTTGCCGCGGTGATTGGTCGCCGGCACACGGCGATGCTCGAGTACCTCGTCGAGCCGCGCACCCTCGACGAGATGGCCGCCCACCGGTTCGTCTACCGGCCGCACGTCGAGCACTCGTTCACCGACGCCGTCGAGCGGCGCACCGCCGACCTCCACGTGCAGCGCATGCTGCGCCGGGCCGAGGCGGTCGAGGTCGAACCAGGGCGATTCCAGCGCACGGGCGCCCGCTGATGAGCGAGGCCTTCGCCGACCTCGGCCTGCGCCCCGAGCTGATGGCTGCGCTGTCGGAGCTCGGCTACGAGGAGCCGTCGCCGATCCAGCGCGATGCCATCCCCCACCTGTTGGCGGGTCGGGACGTGCTCGGCCAGGCGGCCACGGGCACCGGCAAGACGGCGGCGTTCGCCCTGCCCGCGCTGACCGTCATCGCCGACCTCGATCGCCGCCGCCAGCGCGGCCGGGCGCCGGTGGTGCTGGTGCTGGTGCCGACCCGCGAGCTGGCCGTCCAGGTGTCAGAGGCGATGTACCGCTACGGCCGGGGTGTCGGTGCCGGCGTGGTGCCGATCTACGGCGGCCAGCCGATCGGCCGCCAGCTCGGGGCGCTGCGCGACGGCGTCGACGTCGTCGTGGCGACACCCGGGCGGGCGCTCGACCACCTCCAACGCGGCACCCTCTCGCTCGACGACCTGCGCATCGTCGTGCTCGACGAGGCCGACGAGATGCTCGACATGGGCTTCGCCGAGGACCTCGAGGCGATCCTCGAGCGGGCGCCCGTCGAGCGCCAGACCGTCCTGTTCTCGGCCACGCTGCCGTCACGGGTCCGGGGCATCGCCGCCCGCCACCAGCGCGACGCCGTGCGCATCCAGATCGACCAGACGCCGACCGGCGCCACGGACGCGCCGTTGATCGTCGAGCGGGCCCACGTCGTCGCCCGAGCCCACAAGCCGGCGGCGCTCGGGCGGGTGCTCGACGTCGAGGCGCCTCGGGCGGCGCTCGTGTTCTGCCGGACGCGCACGGAGGTCGACCAGCTGACCGAGACGCTCAACGGGCGCGGCTACCGGGCCGAGGCGCTGCACGGCGGCCTCAACCAAGAGGGCCGTGATCGTGTGATGGGTCGCCTGCGCACCGGGACGGCCGAGCTGCTGATCGCCACCGACGTGGCGGCCCGTGGTCTCGACATCGACCTGCTCACCCACGTGATCAACTACGACGTCCCATCGGCACCCGATGCCTACGTGCACCGCATCGGGCGAGTCGGCCGCGCCGGCCGCGAGGGCGTGGCCATCACGCTGGCCGAGCCGCGCGAGACCCGCCTCCTGCGCAACATCGAACGGGCCACCGGCCGGTCGATCGCCGTCGAGCCGGTGCCCAGCGTTGCCGACCTGCGATCGCGGCGGTTGGCCCTGACGACGGAGGCGCTGCGGGAGGCGCTGGCCACACCGCCCGACGACCGGTTCGATGCCGTCGTCGACGCCCTCGCCGACGAGTACGACCCGCGCCAGATCGCCCTGGCGGCGATCCGCCTTGCCCACGACGAGGTGCGCGTCGACGAGGCCGAGATCCCCCAGCACGTGGCCAAGGACCGGGCCGCACGACCGGACCGCTCCGAGCGCCCGGCGCGTCGTGCGACGCCTGGGCAGCCGGGCGGCGCGCTGCGCGGCGTCGACGGTGGCCGCAAGACGAGACTGTTCATCGGTCTCGGCCGCAACGACCGGATCCGGCCCGGTGACCTCGTCGGCGCCATCGCCAACGAGTCGGACCTGCCCGGGCGGGACATCGGCCCGATCAAGATCACCGACCGGTTCTCGACCGTCGACGTGCCGGAGTCCGCCGCCGACCGGGTGATCGCCGCCATCAAGCAGAGCACGATCAAGGGCAAGCGGCCGACGATCCGCCGCGACCGCCACCAGACCTCGCGATGAACCAGCTGGCGCCACCCGACCAACCCCGCGCCGCCGAGGCGTTCCGGCCCGTTGCGGTCGTCGCCGCGCTGCTGGCGGTCATGTGGGCGGTCGAAGTCATCGATCTGCTACCGAGCACCGACCTCGATCGCTGGGGTGTGCGGCCGCGCTCGCTGCGCGGGCTGTTCGGCGTCGCCCTGGCGCCGTTCCTGCACTCCGGGTTCGGCCACCTGTTCGCCAACACGATCCCGTTCCTGGTCCTCGGCGCGGTCATCGCCGTCGGATCGGTCGGGCGGTTCTTGCAGGTCTCGCTGATCATCGGGTTGACGAGCGGGCTCGGCACGTGGCTCCTGGCGTCGCCCGGCACCGTGCACATCGGCGCCAGCGGCCTCGTCTTCGGGTACCTGACGTACCTCGTCGCTCGCGGCTTCTTCGCCCGCCGCATCCTGTGGATCCTTGGCGGTGTCATCGTGCTGTTGTTCTACGGCGGGATCCTGTGGGGGTTGCTCCCGCGCCCCGGGGTGTCGTGGACGGGGCACGTGTTCGGGGCCGTCGGCGGCGTGCTGGCGGCGTGGTACGTGCACGGCCGGGAGCCGGATGACGCCGACCTCGTTCGTCGCTGACCCGCGTCCCACAGCACACTTCCGTCCATGACACGCGATGCAGCGATGGCCCGGGCGGTGTGGAAGCGGCTCGAGCCGATCCACGCCGTGACCTACTTCGCGCCGGAGCCGATCGGCGCGCTCGCCGCAGCCGGGTACCGCGGGTTCTGGATGGGCTACTTCGCCGGGCGGGCGGCACCGCTCGGGGCGGTCGGTGCCGACGTCGTGACGGCGTTGTTCTACAACTTCGCGCCGAGCCGGGTGGCCAAGGCCCTGCCGGATGCGTGGGGCTACGCCGGTCCGGAGGTCGCGCTGCGGGCCCGCATGGACGGGTCGGTCGCCGCGCTGCGGCGAGCGTTCGGGGAGCTCGCCGACGACCTGGCGGCGCCGGTGGAACTGGCCGGGCGGGCAGCGCGCGCCGCGCCGGTCGAGGGACGGGCCCTGTTCGCCGCCAACGCCGCCCAGCCGTGGCCGGACGATCCCGTCGCTGCCCTGTGGCAGGCCGCCACGCTGCTGCGCGAGCACCGCGGTGACGGCCACGTGGCCTGCCTGACCGCAGCGGGCCTGTCCGGGCGGGAGTCCAACGTGTTCCAGGCGGCGGCCGGCAACACGCCACGGGCCCTGCTGGCGGCAGCGCGCGACTACGACGACACGGAGTGGCAGCAGCTCGCCGACGTGATGGGCGAGCGTGGCCTGATGACCGGGGCCGGCGAGCTGACCGATGAGGGTCGTGCCCTCAAGCGGCACCTCGAACAGCAGACGGACGAGATCGCCCTGTCGGCCTACGCGGCGTTGACCGACGACGAGCTCGACCGCCTGACCACCGCCCTCACGCCCCTGGCCCGCGCCATCGTCGCCACCGGCGACCTGCCCAAGGTCACCCCCATGGGCCTCACCTTCGACGACTGACCGGACACCGCCGCGACACGAGCTGGGCCGCCGATCTGAGCGATGAGCGGTCGCTGACCGCTCATCGCTCATCGCTCAGAGCCGGTCAACCCGCCAGCGAGAGGAACTGGGACACCGTTCGGCCGGCGATCCGCCGTCCATGATCCAAACCGTCCTCGACCGCATGGCGGAAGTGGAAGCCGACGAGGATCCGGGACTCGCCGTTCTCGGCGGCGGCCTCCGAGAACCGATCGAACGAGCGCAGCACGGGCGTGGCGTCGCCGCACCGCTGGCCCTCCGGCAACGTCAGGCTGCAGGCCTCGAACGACACCCGGTCGGTCCCGAAGAACCGGTGGAACACCTCTGCGGCCGCCGCTCCCTCGACGGAGTGCGCCGAGTCGTGGTCCGGGATCGGGGGCGTCGTCACGAGCGGCATCCACGCCGGGTTGGCCTCGGTATCGGGGTTGCCGTCGTCGGCGGCCAGCTGGATGGCCGTGACCGGTCGCCAGAAGTTGTACGAGTACTTGTCCTCGAACGACCCGATGTAGCCATCGGCCATCGCCAGGTTGAGCAGGCCGAAGAGCCGGGCGTTGTCCCAGGCATCAAGGCCTTGCGCCGTCGCCACCGACCTGGCGATCCGGTTCCAGGCCAGCGGTGAGCTCTCGACCCAGAACAGCGCGATCTGTGTCTGGTCCGGCGTGCGGTCGCTCGGGCTCGTCGCCGAACCGTCGCCGCCGAGTCGCTTGACCTCGTCGAGATCACGGGCGTACTCGTTGCTCGTGACGCGATACGGACGACCGGCGCCGAACTGCTCGGAGTCACGGAGCACGAACGGCGTCACCTCGCCCCAGCCGGGGGCGAAGGCGAACGGGGTGCCGGGGGTGAACCGGTACTCTCCTGGCTCGTCACCCTGCGGGTAGTTCGGGTCGACCATCAGGGTGTCCGAGCCGTCCTGCGCCCGCTGGGCAAGGATCGCATCCGCGGCGGCCTGTCCGAGGGCGACGCCGGCGTCCCTCGCTGCGTCGGCGGGCAGTTCCGACAGGGCGGCGGAGTACGCCGTCTCGACGACGTCGACCCCGGCTGCGATGCACTCGGGCGGGAAGATGTCGGGCAGGTCCTCGATGACCGGCACCAGGACGTCGTGGGCCGCCGTCGCCACGGCCGCCGAGGGGGAGGCCGACGGCACCAGCGACGACGGGTGGTAGGCGTACGGTTCCGAACGCCGCTCGATGGCGTTGATCGCATCGTGGATCGCGACGTGCGTCATGGCGTACATCCGAGACTCGTGCAGCGGGTCGTTGCTCGGTGCGATGCACGACGCGATGGCGGCCTCGCCGGCGATCGCGTTCCACGCGACCACTGGGTCGCCATCCGCCGCGCCGAACGCGGCGACGGGAGTGCTCGCACCGACCAGCGGCGCGCTGACGGCCGCGATGATCACGATGGGCAGCACACGGTGATGCCGGCGCCGGGCCCGACGCTCGGAGATGGGCGTGGTTCGCACGGTGTCCTCCTTCGGGACGTGGGCGAGTGACCCGGGCGGGCCGCCGTCGTCGCCCGGTCCGAACGTACGGACGGTGCGCTGTGGTGTCACTGACGAGATCGCGTCATTCGCACTCGTCCCTGTCGGATCCCATGACCGGGCTGTTCGACCAGGCCACACGATCGATCGTCCTAGGGTTGCCCCGGTGGGGGTCGACGTCGCCCTGCTCGGCGAGCTGCGAGTGGTCATCGACGGTGTCGACGTCACGCCGCGATCACCGAAGGGGCGAGCGGTGCTCGCCTCCCTGGCGGTTCGCGCCAACCGCGTCGTCGCCGCCGATCGACTCGTCGAGGAGCTGTGGCCGGGGCTGGCGCCCGACCGAGGACGGCGGATCCTGCAGGTGCGCATCGCCGAGATCCGCAAACAGCTCGGCATCGTCGCCGGCGGGTCGGGCCTCGTCGAGTCCGTCCCTCCCGGCTATCGGCTGCACCTGCCGCCAGGCGCCCTCGATGTCGATCGCTTCGCCGAGCTCGTCGAGCAGGCCGACTCGTGTGCGGACGACGACGTTGGGAGCAGCGACCCTGCTCCGCCACGCCCTGGGTCTGTGGCGAGGCGAGGCGCTGTCCGACGTGCAGGCCAGCACGCTGCTCGAGGTCGAGGCGGCACGACTCGACGAGCTGCGGCTGGCCGCCGTCGAAGATCGCATCAGCGCCGAGCTCGCTGATGGCTGCCATCACCGACTCGTCCCCGAGCTCGATGCGCTGGTGGCCGCCCACCCGTTGCGCGAGCGTCTCTGGCAGCAGCGCATCGTGGCGCTGTATCGCTGCGGACGTCAAGCCGAGGCCCTTCGAGCGTGCGCGGCGATTCGGCGTCACCTGCGCGAAGAGCTGGGTGTCGAGCCGGGTCCGGCGCTGCGTGCCCTGGAGGTGGCCGTGCTCGACCAGCGTCCCGAGCTCGACTGGACGGCGAACACGTCATCCTCGCGCCGGATCATCCCCGACCCGTTCGAGGCGGAGGTGACGCTGACTCCGCCGCCCGTTCGCTACGTCAAGACCTCCGACGGGGTCAGCCTGGCCTATCAGGTGGCCGGTGATGGCCCGCTCGACCTCGTCATCGTGCCCGGCTACATCTCGGAGCTCGACAACTGGTGGGAGGCCTGGACCGGCCGGTTGATGCGTCGCCTGGCGTCGTTCACGAGGCTCGTCGTGTTCGACAAGCGCGGCATGGGACTCTCCGACCGGCCGGCACACATCAGCGTCGACGACTGGGTCGAGGACGTGCGAACGGTCATCGACGCCGTCGGCATGCGGCGACCGGCCGTCCTCGGCGTGTCGGCGGGCGGCGCGATCGCCATGCTCTTCGCCGCGATGTATCCCGAACGAACCGGTCCCCTCGTGCTCTACGCGGCCACGCCGCGCTCGTTGGCGGATGGCCCCGACTACCCCGCAACCCGCACACTCCACGACCTCGAAATCACCACCGCCCGCCTTGAGGCGGACTGGGGAACCGGCAAGTCGCTCGAGATCTTCTGTCCAAGCGTCGGCGACGATCCCGAACTCTGCGCCCAGTTCGGGCAGTACGAACGGCGCTCGGCCAGCCCAGGTGCGGCGAACGCCTACCTGAGGACGTTGGCAACGATCGACGTCCGGGCTGCGCTACCGCTGATCGCCGCGCCGACTTTGGTCCTGCACCCGGCGCATGAGCGGCTGATTCCCATCGCCATCGCCCGCTACACCGCGGCGCACATCCCCGGCGCCAAGCTGGTCGAGTTGGACACCGCCGACCACCTCATCTGGTTCTCCGAGGCGGTCGATGCGATCACCGACAACATCGAGTCGTTCCTGGCCGAGGCCGTCGCCGTCGACGCCGGTACGGCGTTCACGACCGTCGTCACGTTGCGCCGAGTTGGCACCAAATACCCCACGCCGCCGCCCGAGCACTACGGAGGTCGCCTGATCGAGGACGGTGCAGAGCACGTCGTCGCCTCGTTCGTTGGACCCGTGCGCGCCGTGCGCTACGCCGTCGCCGCCGTCGCCGAGCACGGCGCGGGCCGGGCGGGTGTGCACTCGGGCGCGTGCACGATCACCACTGAGACGGTCGACGGTCCCGCCATCTCGATCTCCGCCCGGCTCGCCCGTGCCGCCCGTCGGGGGCAGGTCCTCGTTTCGAAGAACGCACGGGATCTCGTCGGTGGGTCGGCGATCAGCTTCAGCGACGGCATGGGACCACTGCCGACACAGCGGTGGCGACGTCGGTCAGGTGTACGTCGTCGATCGCCCACGAGCGGACGATCTGGCGTCGTGATCGGCCCGTGATCGGCGCAGTGCAGAGTTGGGCCCGTGGACCGGGTGCCAACCCTCGATGGCGATCTCTCGCGGCGTGAGCGCGAGGTGCTCGAGTTGGTGGCACAGGGCTGCTCGAACCGAGTCATCGCCCGCCGGCTGTACATCAGCCCGCACACGGCGGGGAACCATCTCCGCGCCATCCTGCGCAAGACCGGCTCCAAGAATCGAACCGAGGCCGCCATCCTCTACACCTCCCGCCAACCCGTTCTTTACCAACTTTGGTGTCAGATCTGACACCAGAATCGCTACGGAACGGCCGAGCTCGGGCGGGGGAACGGGCCGACGGCCTGTTCGTAGGCGTGCGCGGCGCGCAGGACGAGGGCGTCGGCGAACATCGGCCCGACGAGCTGCAGGCCGATCGGCAATGGCGCGGCGTCGTCGGTGGCCGCCGTCAACCCGCACGGCACGGTGATCGCCGCCTGCTGGGTCAGGTTGAACGGGTACGAGAACGGCGTCCACCCGAGCATCGACTCCGGTGTCATCGGCCGATGCCCGGCCGGCAGGGCGTCGAACGCCGGCACGGCCACCGCCGGCGTGGCGATCAGGTCCCACGCCGTCATGAACTGACGCATCGCCGAGCCGAGCTCGCCGCGCCGCAGCACCAACCGCTGGACGTCCAAGCTCGACAGCCGTGATCCCAGCTCGGCCTGGGCGGCGAAGTCGGGGTCGGTGACCGCTTGCTGCTCGACGGTCAACGTGTTCCACAGCGTCCACGCGCCCGTGAACCACAACCCCGTGGTGATCTCCAACGGATCGGCGAATCCCGGGTCGACCTGCTCGACGACCGCGCCGAGGTCGGCCAGGCGGTGGACCGCAGCCTCCACCGCCGCCGCCACCTCCGGGTGCACCGTCGCGTAGCCGAGGGTCGGCGAGTAGGCGATGCGCAGCCCGGCCACGCCGTCGTCGAGCCCGTCGCGGACGTCGGTCGGGTCGGGCGGCAGCGACGTCCAGTCCCGCGGATCGGGCTGCTTCAGCACGTTCAACATCAACGCTGCGTCGTCCACGCTCATCGTGTGCGGGCCGAGGTGGGCGACGGTCCCGAACGGTGACAGCGGGTAGGCGGGGACCCGCCCGAAGCTCGGCTTGAGGCCGACGTTGCCGCAGAACGCGGCGGGGATGCGCACCGACCCTGCCCCGTCCGTCCCGACGCTGAGCGGCGCCATGCCGGCGGCGACGGCAGCTGCGGTCCCGCCGGACGACCCGCCGGGCGTCTTGCGCGGGTCCCACGGGTTGCGGGTCAGCCCGGTCAGCGGCGAGTTGGTCTCGCCCTTGCACCCGTACTCGGGCGTGGTGGTCTTGCCGACCAGCACGGCGCCGGCCTCCCGCAGCCGGGCAGTCACCGGCGCATCGACGTCCCACGCCTGCTCTGGATCGATGGTGTGGCTGCCGCGCCGCGTCGGCCAACCCTTCGTCAGCAGGAGGTCCTTGAGCGACGTCGGCACGCCGTCCAGCGGGCCGCACGGCTCGTCGCGCTGCCACCGCACCTCGCTGGCCCGTGCAGCGTCCATCGCTTCGTCGCCGGCTACGAGGCAGAACGAGTTCAGCATGGGGTCGAGCCGTTCGATCCGCGCCAGCACGGCTGCCACGGCCTCGACCGGCGACGCCTCGCCGCTGCGGTACATCCCGAGCAGGTCGGTCGCGGTGACCGTCGCCAGCTCTGTCGTCACGTCGTCTCCACGTTCTGTGCCGGATCCGGTACGGGTTTCCGTATCGGATCATCGTCAGAACCCGAACCCAAGGGGCCTTCGAGGAGGGCGAGGTAGAAGCGAGTGATCACGACGGCGACGAACGGGACGAGCACCACGGCGCCGACCACGACGACGACGCTGGCCACGGCGAAGCTGATGCCGGTCACGATCAGCAGGATGGCGCCGACGAAGCCGGGCACGGCCAGGATCAGCACCAGCGTGACCATCAGCCCGATCGAGCGCAGCCGGTGGCCGTGCAGCAAGGCCGCGCTGCGGTGCATCCCGGCCATCGCCGACACACCGGTGTCTGCGCAGACGACTGGCGCCACGAGCCACCGGGCGGCGATCAGCGCGGCGACGGGCAGCAGCACGACCAGCGCCGACGTCGCGCCAAGGGCGATGACCAGCAGCAGCGCGGTCAGGAACGTGCCCAGCGCGGCACTCGGCAGCCACCATCGAGCGCCCCGCGGCGGACGCCGTCCGGCGTCGACGACGACCACCTCCATCGACGCCGCCATGACCCACGCCATGATCGGGAACGCCACGATCGCCACGGTCGCCACGATCACCGGTAGCGCCCACGGCGAGTCCTCGCCGAGCACGTCGAACACGTCGCCGACCGGCGTCACGCGGACGATCAGGGCATGCACCAGCAGCGACGCCGCGCCGGCCACGACCAGGGCGGCGCCGATCTGCAGCAGCTGGGACGCGTTGCGCCCGTACGCCCGAGCCGACGCGGCGAGCAAGCCCTGCGACGACCGCCGGACGATGAACACCAGGGCGGCGATCACGGCGACGGCGATCAACCCGAAGCGCACCGGGTGATCCAGGAACTGCAGCAGCGCCTGCGAGATCTCCTGGCTGAAGTTGCAGAAGGCATCCGTCGCCGGGGAGCCACCGAACGGCACCGGCACGGCGTCGGGCCGACCCTTCTCCTCGACCCAGGCGACCGGCTCGTCCCACTGCTCCTTCAACGCCGGACCGGTCGGGCCGTCGTTGAACATGGGGCGGCGCTCGCCCCAGTGGCCGGGGAACGCCAGCCAGGCGAACTCGCCCTCCGTCGGGGCGACGACAGGGAGCACCTCGACCCGCGGCCGCAGCTCGACCAGGGGCGCACTGGTGTCGTCGCACCCGAAACCGGTCGCGCCGCTCTTGCCGAACCAGATGGAGCGATCGAAGTACGCAGCGTGCGACCCCTGCCCCGCGTAGACGACCGGCGATCGATCGATCAGGCGGAGCTTGGTGCCCGCCGTCTCGGACGTTCCCTCGAGCTCGATGGCGTCGTCCGGGAAGTGGTATTCGGACCCCTCGTGCTGGGCGAAGGCGTACAGGCCGGGCCCCATCTCCAACGCCTCGGAGACGCTCGTCGTGTCGAAGAGCAGCTGGATCATCTCCCAGTCGCTCTCGTGGCGGTCGTTCCAGTCGTTGTAGACGTAGTACAGCCAGTACTGGGCGACGAGCACGTCGCCGTCGACGCCGACGCGGCCGTAGACGACCGGCTCGGCCTCCATCGAGTCGAACCAGCGCTCGTACCCGCAGCCGGGATCTAGCGCGTCGCCCGGGAAGTCGAGCGCCCAGTCCTCCTCGCCGACCGCCAGGTCGGCGGCGTCCGGCGCCTGCATCACCACGTCGTCCTCGCCGTCGCGCAGCCCGACGTCGGCGCGCCCGAGCACGTTCTCCACCGCGATCGGGTAGTACGGCTCGCCCTCGCCGCAGGCGGCGTCCTGCGCCCGCAGAGCCAGCACCGGTGCGAACGTCTCGAGGAGCTCGGTCGGATCCTCGTCCGGCGCGACGACGTCGGCCGACGCCGACGATGGTGCGGCCACGATGCCCACGCCACGGCGGCGAGCGCCAGACGCCGACACCATCTGGTCACGGCGCAGTTGTACTCGTTCTGGCCGTCGTGATCGGCCGTTGTGACGCGATCGCGACTGCCAGTTCGGGAATCAGCGGGCGGCGGCGCGCACGGCGGCGGCGAGGTCCTCGGCCGTCGTGCGGGCCTGGTCCTCGGTCGGCGCCTCGACCATGACGCGGACCAGCGGCTCGGTGCCGCTCGGTCGCACGAGCACCCGCCCATGGTCACCGAGCGCGTCCTCGGCGGCGCGGATCTCGGCGCTGATCCGTTCTGCGGCGTCGGGCATCCGCGCCGCGACGGGCACGTTGACGAGCAGCTGCGGCAGGCGGGTCATCGCCGCCGCCGCCAGGTCGGCCAACGGCTGCTCGGACCTTCGCACTGCGTCGGCCAGCACGAGGCCGGTCAGCAGGCCGTCGCCGGTCGTCGCCACGTCACGGAAGATCACGTGCCCGCTCTGCTCGCCGCCCAGCGAGTACCGCCCACGGTCGAGCGCCTCCAGCACGTAGCGGTCGCCGACGGCGGTCTCGACGACCTTCACGCCCGCCGACTCCATGGCCAGCCGGAACCCGAGGTTGGTCATCACCGTCACGACGACGGTGTCGTCGCGCAGGGCATCCCGCCGGCGCAGGTCGAGCGCGCAGATGGCGATGACGTGGTCGCCGTCGACCAGCTGGCCGGCGGCATCGACGGCGAGCAGCCGGTCGGCGTCACCGTCGAGGGCCAGTCCCAGGTCGGCGCGATGGGTGCGCACCGCGGCGGCCAGCGACGCGGTGTCGGTGGCCCCACATCCCTCGTTGATGTTGCGGCCGTTCGGGGTGTCGTGGATCGTGATCACGTCGGCGCCTGTTGCCGACAGCACGGCCCCGGCCATCCCACTGGCCGCGCCGTTGGCGGCGTCGACGACGATGCGCAGTCCGGCCAGCGAACGACCCTCGAGCACGTCGAGGACGTGCTGGCGGTACGCCGCCGAGTCCTCGACGTCCACCAGCTGGGCGGGCTCGCCCGTCGGCGGGGACTGATCGACCACCTCGGCCTCGATGCGCTGTTCGGTGGCATCGGACAGCTTGGTCCCGCCACGGTCGAACAGCTTGATGCCGTTGTCCTGGTACCGGTTGTGCGACGCCGAGATCATCGCCCCCAGGCAGCCACGGCGATCCGCTTCGAACGCCACGGCCGGGGTCGGCACCACGCCCAGCCGGTGCACGGCGACGCCCTCGCTGGCCAGCCCGGCGACGAACGCCGCCTCGAGCATCGCCGTGGAGACCCGTGTGTCGCCCCCGACGACGGCTTCGGAGCCGCCGAGCACCCGTGCCGCGGCACGACCGAGGTCGAGCGCGAACGATGCGGTCAGGTCGGTGTTGGCGACTCCGCGGACACCATCGGTGCCGAACTTCATGGCGTGCCGTGCGACGCGCGCCGTCAGCCGACTAGCGCTTCGTGAACTGCGGTGCCTTGCGGGCCTTCTTCAGGCCGTACTTCTTGCTCTCCTTCTTCCGCGCGTCGCGGGTCAGGAGACCGGCCTTCTTGAGGGTGGCGCGCAGCTCGGGATCGAGGTCGGCCAGCGAGCGGGCCAGCGCCATGCGCAGCGCGCCGGCTTGCCCGCTGACGCCGCCGCCGGTGATCGAGGCGTCGACGTCGAAGCGCTCGGTGGCCTCGGCGACGCGCAGCGGCTCCATCGCCTCCATGCGGTGGGCCGGCGTCGTGAAGTACGAATCGAACGGTCGACCGTTGATCGTCATCACGCCGGTGCCCTCACGCAGGCGGGCGCGAGCGATGGCCTCCTTGCGGCGGCCGGTGGTCTGGGTGAGCGGCGGGGCCATCTGGTGTCTCCGGGTCAGCGGGCGCGAGCCGCGGTCAGGTCGAGCGGCTCGGGGGACTGGGCGGCGTGGGGGTGCTCGGGGCCGGCGTAGACCTTGAGCTTGGTCAGCATCTGGCGGCCCAGCGGGCCCTTCGGCAGCATGCCCTTGACGGTGCGCCGAACGGCATCTTCGGGCTTGCGGGCCAGCAGCTCGCCATAGCTGTTGGACTTGATGCCGCCGGGGTACCCGCTGTGGCGGTAGACCCGCTCGCGCTCGGCCTTGCCCGAGGTCAGCACGACCTTGCGGGCGTTGACGATGACCACGTGATCGCCGCCGTCGAGGTGCGGCGCGAACGTCGGCTTGTGCTTGCCGCGCAGGATGCGGGCGACTTCGGTGCACATCCGGCCGAGCACCAGGCCGTCAGCGTTGACGACGTGCCAGGCACGCTCGATCTCACTGGCTTTCGGGGTGTACGTGGGCATGCAGACGCGACCTTCTCGAACGGGAACCGGGCAATGCTACCGGCCGCCCCGCCACCGCCCCACCGTCCTCCCATCCGAGGGTTTGCGCGCATCCGAGGGTTTGCGGACCGGCAGGGGCGCCGGAAACCCTCGGGTGCCGCGAAACCCTCGGATGGTCAGGGCTGGTAGGCGTGGAGGTCGGCGGCGCCGGCGGTCACGGCGGGGGCGAGGCCGGCGACCTGCGGCAATACCTGGGCGGCGAAGAAACGGGCGCTGACGAGGCGCTGCTCGAGGAACTCCGCGGCGAACCCGCCGCCGTCCCCGGCCTGCAGGGCGTGGGCGGCCAGCGAGCCACGAGTGAGCATCCAGCCACCCGTCAGCACGCCCATCAGTCGCAGGTACGGCGTGGCGCCGGCCAGCAGGTCCGCCGGCGACGAGGCGGCCCTGGCCAGCAGCCACTCGGTCGTCTCCCGGGCGACGGCCAGCGCGCCGGCCAGGTGCTCGCCGATGGTGGCCAGGTCACCGCCGGCCGCCGTGGCTGCGGTGACGGTGCCCTCGATGCGCCCGAGAAAGTCGCGCATCGCCATGCCGCCGCGCAGCCCGAGCTTGCGACCGACGAGGTCCATCGCCTGGATGCCGTTGGTGCCCTCGTAGATGGGGGCGATGCGGATGTCCCGGTAGTGCTGGGCGACGCCGGTCTCCTCGACGTACCCCATGCCGCCGTGGACCTGCAGCGCCAGCGACGTCAGCTCCACGCCGATGTCGGTCCCCCACCCCTTGGTCAGCGGGGTGAGGAGGTCGGCCAGCTCCTGGCGCTCCGCCCGCACCGCCTCGTCGGGATGGGCCTTGGCCAGATCGAGGCTCTCGGCGTTGACCATCACCAGCGCCCGCACGGCATCGACGTGGGACCGGATCGTCAGCAGCATCCGGCGCACGTCCGGGTGATCGATGATCGCCGCGCCCCGACCCTGCACCCGCTCCCGGGCGTACTCGACGGCCTGCTGGTAGGCCCGATCGCCGAGCGCCATGCCCTCCAGGCCGACCGACAGCCGGGCCGTGTTCATCATCTTGAACATGTACCGCATGCCCTGGTTGGGCTCGCCGATCAGGTAGCCGACGGCACCGTCGTAGGACATCACGCACGTCGGGCTGGCGTTGACGCCCATCTTGTGCTCGATCGAAACGCACTCCACGGCGTTGCGCTCCCCGATCGACCCGTCGTCACCGACGAGGTGCTTGGGCACGATGAAGCACGAGATGCCCTTCGTCCCCGGCGGCGCGTCCGGCACGCGGGCCAGGACGAGGTGGACGATGTTGTCGGCCAGGTCGTGCTCGCCGTACGTGATGAAGATCTTCTGGCCGGTGATCCGCCACGTGTCGTCGTCGGCCGGCACGGCCCTCGTCGTCAACGCTCCGACGTCCGAACCGGCCTGCGGCTCGGTGAGGTTCATGGTGCCCGTCCACTCGCCGGTCACCATCTTCGCCAGGTAGACCTCGCGCTGCTCCTCGCTGCCGTAGTGCAGCAGCATGTCGATGGCACCCTGGGTGAGCAGCGGTAGCAGCGAGAAGCCCATGTTGGCCGCCGTCATCATCTCCTGCATCGCCACGGCGACGAGCCACGGGAAGCCGCCGCCGCCGTACTCGGGCGGGAACGGCACGGACGGCCAACCGGCCTCCACGTAGCGCCGGTAGGCCTTGGCGAAGCCCTCGGGGGTCGTGACCGAGCCGTCGTCGTTGCGCCGACTGTGCTGCACGTCGCCGATGCGGTTGAGCGGGGCGAACTGCTCGGCGAAGAACCGTCCGGCCTCCTCGAGCAGTCCGGTCACGGTCGCCGGATCGGCGTGCTCGTAGCCCGGCAGCGCGGCCAGCGCGCCGAGGTCGGTGACGTGCTCGAGGACGAACCGCAGATCCTCCAGCGGCGGCCGGTACTCACTCATGGAGGACAGTAAAGCCGTAGGGCAGCTCGAGGCGGTGAGCGGACATCAGGGCCTCGTCGGCCAGGACCGCGCCGATCGGGCCGTCGGCGGCGACCGTGCCCTCGTCGAGGATCACCGCCCGGTCGCACAGCTGCATGGCGTACGGCAGGTCGTGGGTGACGAGCACGACGGTCACGTCGAGGCCGAGCACGATCTCGGCCAGCTCACGCCGAGCGACCGGGTCGAGGTTCGACGACGGCTCGTCGAGGACCAGCACGTCGGGGCGCATCGCCAGCACCGTCGCCAGCGCGACCCGCCGACGCTGGCCGAAGCTCAGGTGGTGCGGCGACCGGTCAGCCACGTCTGCCATGCCGACGGCAGCCAGCGCTTCGGCCACCCGGGCGTCGAGCTCCGCTCCACGCAGCCCGAGGTTGGCCGGTCCGAACGCCACGTCCTCGCCGACGGTGGGCATGAACAGCTGGTCGTCGGGATCCTGGAACACGATGCCGACCCGACGGCGCACCTCGGCCAGGTGCGGCTTCCCGACGACCATGCCGCCGACGCGCACCGTGCCCCGCTGCGGTCTGAGGACGCCGTTCAACGTCAGGACGAGCGTCGTCTTTCCGGCGCCGTTCGGGCCGAGCACGGCGACCCGCTCGCCCGCCGCCACGACGAGCTCGACGTCGTCGAGCGCGACCTGACCGTCCGGGTAGGCGTAGCCGACAGCGTGCACCTCGATGGCCGGTTCCGCTGTCATGCGGCCACCGTCGCCACCACCGCGACGGCCGCGGCGAGCACGGGCCACGCCAGGCACACGCCCCAGTCGCCCGCCGACGCAGCGACGCCACGCACCGGCATCGAGCCGGCGTAGCCGCGCGACTCCATCGCCAGGTACACCCGCTCGCCGCGCTCGTACGAGCGCACGAACAGCGCCCCGGCCGTCGTTGCCAACGCCCTGACCTGTCCGAGGCGCCCGCCGCGACCCAGCCGTGACTCCCGGGCGATGCGCATTCGTCTGACCTCATCCGCCGCCACGTCCCCGTAGCGGACCATGAACCCGGCGATGGCGACCATCGTGCGGGGGACGCGCAGGCGCTCGAGACCGGCGAGCAACTGAGGGACCGACGTGGTCGACGCCAGCACGATCGACGCGGCGAGCCCGATCGTGGCCTTGGCGACGATGTTCCACGCCGCCCACAAGCCCGCTTCGGACAGGCTGAACCACAGCACGTCGACGCGTGGCTCCCTGCCGACGATCGGCAGGAACACGGCAAACAGGAGGAACGGCACCTCGATCACGAGGCGGCGGGCGACGGACGGCAACGGCACCGAGCCGATCACCGCCACCGTGGCGACGAGGAGGGCGTACACGGCGAAGGCCCAGAACTGCTCGCGTGGCGTGACGACGACGGCGATCACGAACAGCAGGGTCGCCGCCACCTTGCACTGCGCCGGCAGGTGGTGCAGCCGCCCCGCGTGATGGAGGCGCAGGAGCCGGTGGGCGCCGCCCACGTCAGCCCGGGTTGGCCGCCGGCGCCGACCGGCGGGAGGGTCGCCGAGCGCGACGCACGATCAGGATCAGCCCGGCGCACACGACGAACGTGGCGACGACGCCCAGGAGGCCGGTGATCCACGTGGCCACGTACGTGCTGTTGACACCCTGCACCCCGTAGCCGGCGAACGGCCCGCCTGCGGTCGCCGAGTCCGTGGCCCCGGCGTCGATGCCGGTGTCGGCGGCCACCTTCGCCAGCCCGTCCGGGCTCGGGCTGGCGTTGGGGGCCAGCACCAGCACGAGCAGCACCGCGACGGCGACGCCCACGACCACGACGGCCAGGGTCGACGCCCGCTTCACGACGTGACCGCCGTGAGCGGCGTGGCGACGACCGGGGCCCGGATGCCGCGGGCCCCGTACACGAGATCGGGCCGCATCCGCATCACGGCGCCGACGGCGAGCGCGGTGATGACGCCCTCGCCGATGCCGATCAGCGCGTGGACGCCGAGCATCGCCGTCGCCACGGTGCCCACCGTCGCCGCGTCGTTGCCGCCAATCGCGTACTCGAGGACGAACAGGGAGCTGGCGATCAGCGGCACGAGGAACCCGGCGATGCCGGAGGCGACGGTCACCGCCCGGGTCGTGTTGCCGAGCACCCGGCGCAGCAGGGCGAACGCGGCGTAGCCGACGAACGAGCCGGCCAGGGCCATGTTGACGACGTTCAGCCCGAGTGCCGACAGCCCGCCGTCGGCGAACAGCAGCGCCTGGACGGCGAGCACGACCGTGATCGCCAGCCCGCCCGCCCACGGCCCGACGAGCACCGCCGCCAGCACGCCGCCGACCAGGTGGCCGCTGGTGCCACTGGCGACCGGGAAGTTGAGCATCTGGGCGGCGAAGACGAACGCCGCGGCGAGTCCGACAACGGGGATCTCGCGATCCTCCAGCGTCACCGCCGTCCGCTTCAGGCACAGGATCACACCGGCGATCGCCACGAGACCGGCGAGCAGCGACGTGGGCCCGTCGATGAACCCGTCCGGGATGTGCATGCCGACCAACCGGGGCATCCGCGCCTCCGTTCCGACGCCGCCGTCGCTACACCATAAATGCGAACGAGTCGCAGATTCAATGGTGGCGGTGGGCGACCGGCTCCTCCGGCTCGGCGGCACAATCGGCGCAGCGACCGACGAAGGCGAAGTGCGAGCCGTCGAGGACGAAGCCGAACTCGGCGGCCAGCCGACGGCGGGCACTGGCGAACACCGCGCTCGGCACCGCGAGGTGGCGCCCGCAGCGCTCGCACACGACGTGGCGCACGTCGGCCGCCGTGACCCGCTCGTAGATCGCCGGCCCGTGCGACAGGTGGACGTGACGCAGGGCGCCGATCTCCTCGAGCAAGGCCAACGTCCGGTACACGGTCGCCACGTGCACCTCGGGGACGGCGGCCGCGAGATCGTCGGCGGTGAAGGCCCCGTCCTGCTCGCGCACCGCATCGATCACCGCGGCCCGCGTCCGACCGACCGAATGACCCGCGCTGCGCAGCTGATCGACGATCTCCGCGCCGGCGATCGAGCGACCGGGATGGCGTACCGTCGTCACCGCTCCATCATGCTCTCCGGCTCATTGGTGAACCCTGTCGATGTTCGACGCGATCCAGCATGCTGGGGTGCACCAAGCGAGCCGAAGACCGTGCTTGATGGTTCGCTCGCTCGAAGACTCGCTCGCTCACTCCGACAGCGCGCCGGCCAGATCGGTGCGCGTCGAGATCCCGAGCTTCTGGAACGTGTGGGCGAGATGGGTCTCGACCGTCTTCACCGTCACGAACAGCGCCTGGGCGACCTCCTTGTTGGAGCGCCCGTCGGCGGCCAGCCCAGCGACCCGTCGCTCGCTGGCGGTCAACGCGCCGACCCCGCTCACCGGCCGGAGGCGGCGGCGGACGCCGAGGGCCTGCAACCGGGCGCTGGCCAGGATGGCCAGCCGCGTCGCACCGCAGCGCTCCGCCAGGCGCTGCGCTTCGGCCAGGGCGTCGGCGGCGGCCGGTGTCCCGACCACGCCGCGGGCCATCGAATACGCGATCCGGGTCCTGGCCTCCTCCAGCCGGGCGCCGAGTCCAGCGAACGTCGCACCGGCCTCCTCGACCAGCTGCTTGCCCCCGGCCGCGCCCGTCATCGCCAGCACCCGCTGGGCCTCGGCTCGACATCGCGGCGATCCCGATGCCTCCGCCTCGTCGAGGGCCATGCGTGCCTCGGCCTCCATGTCGCCCTGGCGCTCCGAAAGGATCATCGCGAACGCCCGGTTGGCGCGCCACGCGATCAGGTTGGGCGAGCGGATCCCGGTCTCGAGACTGCGCGTCCACCCCCGCTCGACGTCGGCGAGCGACTCGTCCCACCGTTCCTGGGCGCCTCGCAACCGGGCCCGGGCGAACAGCAGGAAGAGGTGGAACAGCGAGTCACCGTCGCCGTCGCCGTACCCGTGATCGGCCAGCACGGCCTCGGCGCCGGCGAGATCGTTGCGCTCGCGCAGCACGTCCACGAGCATCGCCAGCGGACCTGGCAGCACGTACGAGAGGCCGTAGTCGAGGCACTGATCGAGCGCCACCCGCGCATCGGCCTCGGCGTCGTCCAGATCGCCGGCCCGGAAGGCGACCATCGCCCGCAGGAACAGAGCGATGCTGACCTGGCCCGGTGCACCGAGGCGGCGCGCCGCGGTGAGGCGCTGCTCGATGATCGCCGCCGCCTCGCGGTCCCGATCGGCCATCACCAGCGCGGCGAGGGGCAGGTGGAACCACATCGGCAGCATCGGATCGTCATCGCCGACGGAGGACAGCGCCCGGAGCGCCAGCGCGGCAACGTCGTCGACGTCCTCCCCCGAGCAGGCGCCGATGTAGGCCCGCACCCCCAGCACCCCCGGCGGCGCATCGTCGTCGACGCCGACGGCGCCGAGCAGTTCGGCGATCTCCGCGCCGACGAGCGGCGCCGCGGTCGGGCCGGTGGCGCCGACGAAGTTGTAGGCGGCGAGCAGCTCGAGACGCCGGTCGGCATCATCGGCGAGCTCGCCGTCGAGCGCCCGCAGTGATGCGACCGCCTCCGCCGGGCGGCCATCGACGCAGAGCGCGACTGCTCGGGCCGTCGCCAGCAGCACGCGGACACCTGCGTCGGCGATCGCGCCGATCGCCTCGCCGAGGTGGTCGATCGCCCCGGCGTCGAGCAGGAAGGACTCCGCCGAGCCGAGGTTCAAGACGATTCCCAGGCGGCGGGCCGGGGTCGGCGGCTCGGCGAGGGCTCGCCGCAGCTGGGCGATCGTGACGTCCGTTGCTCCCTGGGCGAGCGCCGAACGGGCCGACGCCACCAAGACCTCGACCACCTGCTCGTCCCCGCTCGGCTCGGTGGCCATGTAGTGACGGGCGATCCGATCCGGCGGCGCGTGCTCGGCGACGAGCAGCGCCGCCGCCCGCCGGTGCCGCGCCGACCGGTCGCCGGGGAGCAGGTCCCGGTACACGGCCGAAGCGACGAGCGGATGGACGAAGCCGAGCGGTCGCTCCGGACCGAGGATCTCGGCCCGCAGGAGCGTGTCGGCGGCCATGCCGGCGGCGTCCACGTCCAGGCCCGACAGCGCGGCGACGTGGCGCAGGTGGGCGTCGGCGCCGAGGATCGCCGCCGCCCGGGCCACCTCGAGCGAGTCGCTCGGCAGCTGACCGAGCCGCGACATCACCGACGTCTCGGCGCGCACCTCGGTGAGGCGCCGAGCGCTGGCCGCGTTCGGCGCAACGCCGGCGGCGCGGGTGGCTCGCACGACCTCGCCGACGAGGAACGGGTTCCCTCGACTGGCCTTGGCAACGGCATCGCAGAAGACCTGGTCGGCGCGCTCCTCAAGCCCTGAGCGGACGAGCTCGGCGACGGCCGCGTCACTGAGTGGCGCCGGTCGCACGCGGGTCACGGCCTCGCCGGCGATGAGCCGGGCGAGGAGCTCACCGTCGGGGCCCGGCGCCGGCGGGCGGGTGCCGATGACCAGCGCCACGGGCAGCTCGGCGATCCGGTTCGCCAGGTAGGCGAGGAACCGCAACGACGGGCCGTCGAACCAGTGCACGTCGTCGCAGACGAGGGCCAGGGGGCGCCCGCGGTCGGCGAGGGCGACCGTCAGCCAGTACAGACCATGCAGCACGGCGCCAGGCGCGGCATCGCCGTTCGACCCCGGCGGGGCCGGACGACCGCACAGCGGCGCGGCGACCACGGCAGCCCCGACGAAGAGGGCGTCGGCATCCGGCACGGCGGCGACGATCGGCTCGAACAGCTGGCGCACCGCCCCGAGGGAGAACTCCTGCTCGAGGCTCGCCCCGGACGCGCGGGCGACGAGGAAGTCCCGTTGGAGCGACGAACGGCGAGCGGTCTCGACGAGCCGCGTCTTGCCGATCCCGGCCGGACCCTCGAGCACGACGACGCAGCCAGTGCCACCGGCCGTGCGGTCGAGCGCCGCCTCGAGCGCCGCTTGCTCGGCCCCCCGCTCGAGCAAGAGGTCCCCCGTGTCGACCGAGCCCACCGGGGGCCAGCGTAGAACCTCGGGGGTCGTCGCATGGTCTCTCGGGGTCGCGCCGACGCCGAGGTTCAGGGTCCGACCCTGAAGACCCCGGCCCGACGTTTCGTCATGGTGGTCCTCGTCACCACAACACAACGAGACAAGGGATCGACATGAACATCACCACCACCACCCGCAAGCTCGCCGTCTTCGCCGGCCTGGCCACGGCAGTCGGCGCCACCTTCGCCGTCGCCGCCCCGGCCGCCGCTGACTCGTGCGTCGGCAAGACGATCTACGCCACGGCCAGCAACCAGACCCTGCACGGAACGTGCGGCAACGACGTGTTCAAGGTCAGCCGCCACGTCGGCGTGAAGATCTACGCCTACGGCGGCAACGACGAGGTCAAGGCCGGCTTCAACGCCGGCACCACCACGGCATGGCTCGGCGAGGGCGACGACCAGATCTACGCCAGCGGCGTGATGAACCTGATCGCCTACGGCGAGGGCGGCCACGACACGCTCGAGGGCAGCGGAGAGACGGCCTGGCTCTTCGGTGGGCCGGGCAACGACCACCTGGAGGCGGGCGGCGGCAACAGCTACCTGCAGGGCGACAGCGGCGACGACGAGCTGTGGGCCTTCACCGGCGAGCAGGACCAGGTCAACGGCGGCACCGGGTTCGACACGGCGTGGGTCGACGGCGGACTCGACATCGTCTGGACGGTGGAGCAGACCTCCTAGTTGACGCGAACTGTGAGCTGAACGAGCGAGCATCGGTCTCCACAGCTCACCGATCTACGACGCTGGCGTCGGAGCGGCGACCAGCAGCGAGGCGGGGCACTTCGGTGCCCCGCCGTGCCGCGCGATCGCGGCCGGCGGCTGCGCCGAGCACGGCGGCGACGACGTGGATGGCACCGATCACGACGAAGCCGGCACCGGTGGCTGCCGTGCCGAGCAGCGACCCGGCCGCCAGCGCCCCGAGCGACGACGCCGCTAGCTTGAGGCTGGCGCCGACGGTGAACACCGACGACCGCAGCTCGAGGGGGCTCTCGGCGTGCCGGGCGGCGAAGGTCCCGACGAGCACGGGGGCGTCGAGCACCCCGACGACGACCGCTCCGGCGACGGCGACGGGCCATGGTGCGAAGCCCATCGCGACGAGCACCACCCCGGTGACGGCGGTCGCCACGGCGACGTCCCGGGCCGGGCGAGTCGCCGGGCGCCGTCGCGTCCACCCCAGCGAACCGGCAAGGGCGCCGACGGCGATCGCCGTGACGACGATCCCGGCGTCCGTGCCGGCACCACCGGTCGACCGTCCGGCGGCGGCGGCCGCGATGGCCAAGCCGCCGACCCCGAGGAAGGCCACGGAGGTGGCGGCGGTGACCGATCGCAACGGCGGGCGCGTCGCCATCAGGCGGGCGGCGGCGAGCAATGTCGCTCGAGTCGTGCGCCGCTCGTTGCCGGTCTGCACGGGCCACGGGCCGACGACGGCCGGCAGGGCGAGGGCGATCGCCACCGCCAGTGCGGCCGTCGCCGCGGTTGCGCCCCACCACGCGGCGAGACCCGTCACGAGCGCCGGGCCGCCGAGACCGGCCACGTTGTAGGCCACGGCGTCCCACGACGCGATCCGAGCGGCATCGGACGGGCGGGCGGCCAGGGCGAAGCTGGCACTCAGTCCACCCGTCAGGGCCGGCTGGGTCACGGCGGTGACCAGCGCGGCCGCGACGGCGAGCGGACCGAGCGACCGATCGGCGGCCAGCGCGCCGACCGCGAGGGCGCTCGCCGCCACCGCTCCGGCCAGGATCAGGCCCGGGCGGCGGGACTGGTCGAGGGCCGCGCCGACCAGCGGCCCGGTCACGAGTTGGGGCAGCGTCGCGCAGGCCAGCAGCACCCCCGCCATGGTCGCCGAGCCGGTCCGGTCGATGGACAGGACGACCATCGCCAGTCCGGCGCCCTCAGTCGCCAGTCGAGCCAGCGATCCTGCCACCACGATCCGCAGGTGTAACGTGTTCAAGCGATGGATACGTTACGCCACGACGCGGCCCGACGCGCCGTCGATCTCGTCAACGCCGATCCGGCGGACATCCCCGCCGTCCTGCACCAGCACGGGGAGACCGACCTCACCGGCCTGGACGGCGAGGCCGATGAGTTCGCCGCAGTGCTCCGTGAGCTGCGAACCGTGTTCGCCACCACCGACCGCGACGAAGCGGCCGAACGACTCAACGAGCTGCTGGCGCGGCACGGCGCGGTGCCACAGCTCGTGCGCCATCAGGGATGGGACTGGCACGTCCACGTCGATCGCGTCGACGACACCTGGGCCAACTGGCTGGCGTCGGCGGCGGCGATGGCGCTGGCGCTGCGCCTCGTCGAGCGGCCTGGCGTTCCGTGGGGCGTGTGCGCCGCCGCCGGGTGCGCTCGGTGCTTCCTCGACGAGGGCCGCGGTGGCGGCCGCCGCCACTGCTCGCCCACGTGCGCCACCCGCGAGCGCGTCCGGCGTCACCGGGCCGCGTCGATGGCTCGCTCCGCTGCCTCGAGGTGAGCGGTGAGGGGACGCTGTCCCCTCACCGCTCACCTCACGCTCGGGATGGCGACTACACCAACTCGGCGATCGACGCCGCGGCCCGCGCCGCACCACCCGTCTCGACGGGTCGGTAGTCGACGGGGCGACCGATCTCGTCGGCGATCACCTTGGCCAGACCGTCGGGGTCGGCCGCCTCGTCGTAGTCCAGCCGCCGGCCGGCGCCGTAGCGCTGCAGCCGGTGGTTGACGTGGAAGTTCTGCTCGAAGTGGTGGCGCAGGGGTACGTAGACGAACGGTCGGCGGTTGGCGGTCAGCTCCATGCACGTCGTCAGGCCGCCCTGCACGACGGCCAGATCGCTGGCGGCGAGATGGCGGTAGAGGTCGGGCACGAAGCGCCGGTACGACACGCCCTTGCGCCGCGGCAGGCTTCGTGGGTCGAGCCGAGGGCCCGTCACGACGACGATGCACAGGTCGTCGACCAGACGCCGGGCCCGCGGCGCGGCGTCGATCACCCGGCGCAGCAGGTCACCACCGACGCCGGACCCGCCGACGGTGACGATGCACACCTGCTCGTCGGGCCCGTAGCCGAGCTCGTCGCGCAGCGCCTCCCGATCGGCGAGCTCGGCCGGGTCGAAGCCGGTCACGTAGCCGGCGAACTCGAAGTTGGCTTCCGTCCACTGGCGGATCTCCGGCAGGCCATCCCCGAACGTGTCCGGCACGATGTCGTCTGGGTCGCCGACGAAGATCGACCGGTCGCGCAGGCGCTGGTAACGAGCTCGCTGCTCGATCATCTCGGCGTTGTAGTCAGCGGTCAGGGCGGCCTCGGCGGCGCCACCGTCGGGCATGGGCAGCCAGCCGACGAAGTCGGTCATCCAGGCGAACGCGTAGTGCTTGAGCTCGGGGTTCTCGTGGAGGAAGTAGTCGACGTCCCACGCCTCGTCGCCGATCACGAGGTCGTAGTGCTCGTCGGTGACGACGTCGTTGAAGACCATGAAGTTGTTGACGAGGATCTCGTCCATCCGGCGGATCGCCTGGAACGCGTGCAGGTCGTGCTCGGCCGCCTCGTCCTCGATGTGGGCCGACTCGTTGGCCAGCCACGCCGATGCCGGGTGCACCCGCTCGGCCCGAGATTCCAGCACCTTGGTGACGGGGTGCTGGGCCAACCAGTCGATCTGGAGGTCGGGGTGGTGCTGACGCAGCTCCTCGGCGATGGCGACGTCGCGCAGGGCGTGGCCGAGGCCGATCGGCGAGGACAGGTAGAGCGCCCGCTTCGGTCGGCGCGCCGCACGGACCCAGGTCCGCCTGGTGGGGGCGGGGTGGACCATGTCGACGAACTCCTCGATGAGGCGATTGACGATGACGGGATCACGGGCGTGCGGTCCGTGGCCGCCACCGTGGATGGTGACCAGCGACCCGCCGGTGACATCGGCGAGCGCGGCGCCCGAGGCGTACGAGCGGATGGCGTCCTCGTCGCCGTGGATCACGAGGGTCGGACACGCGACGCGGGCGCAGACGTCGACGAACCGCTCCACGGAGCACGCGGCGAGCCCACGGGTGGCGGCGACCAGCGTCGCCGCGTCGCCGTCCATCGCCCAGTCCACGCAGTCCTCGATCTGCTTGGTCGAGTGGGCCTCGTGGAACATCCGCCCGAAGAAGAACTCGAGGAAGCCGCGGTAGTCGCGCTCCCAGTAGTGCCGGTTGTACTTCGCCCAGTCGGCGGTGTGCGTCAAGGGCTCCTCGAACGGGAACACCTGTCGCTCGGGGAGCTCGGCAGCCAAGGCGACTGCCGGGGCGATGACGACCAGCCCGATCGCCCGCTCCGGGTGATCGACGGCGAGCTGGATGCCCCACAGCGCGCCGCACGACAACCCGACCACGACCGCTCGGTCCGTCCCGGTGGCGTCGAGCACCGCGCGTGCGTCGGCGGCGAACTCGTGGTGCGTGTACGCCTCGGCGCCGGACGGCCGGCCCGACCGTCCGGACCCCCGGCCGTCGAACGTGACGACGCGATGGCGCCGAGCCAGGTGTGGGAGCTGCAGCTTCCAGAACCGCGAGTCGATGATCGACCAGGTCGGGAGCAGCAGGAGCGTCGGGGCGCCGGTCCCGTGCACCTCGTAGTGCAGCTCGACGCCGTCGCGCTCGACGACGCCCTCCTCGAGCGGCAGGCTCGCCCTCATCGCGCCTCCTCCCACGCCCGCAGCAGCGCACCGACCCGGCGCAGCGCCGACCGGATCGGGAGGGTCTGGCGATCGAACCCGAGCAGCAGCAGCGCTTCGGACCCGATGAAGGCGTTGCCGATGAGCGTGCCCAGCTCCTCCGCCGTGAACGGCCCGAGGGGGCCGTGCTCGGACTCGGCCTGGCGCATGACGTCGGCGAGCAGCTCGTACCAGCCACCCAGCAGCTCGCGCACGGCGACGCCGACGGACGGGTCGGACCACCCGGCGGCGATCATCTCCTGCAGCACGCGGACGTAGCCCGATTCGAGGTCGTCCTCGAGGAAGTCGCACGCCTGCTCGTAGCGCTGCCACAGCGGAGCATCCTCGGCGTACATCTGCCCCTGTCGCTCGAGCCGCCGCCGGTTCTCCGCCTCCAGCAGGGCGAGGATCAGACCGCTCTTCGAGCCGAAGTGGTAGTGCAGCTGCGACAGCGGGACGCCGGCTTCGGCGGCCACCTTGCGCGTCGACAGGTTGGCGTAGCCGTCGGACAGCAACCGCTCGCGCGTCGCGTCGAGGATCGCCGCTCGCGTGTTCCGGTCCGCCACCATCAGTTCCTCGTTTCAATCGACCGACCGAGACACTACGGGTCTGCGCTCGGCAAGTAAAGACCTTGACAACGGGCGGTTCATCTGCGATCCTCGTTTGCGATTCGGTCGATCGACCGAACGATCTTACCGAAAGTGACCGCCATGACGACGATGACCTCCGACCCCGTGCGCAACGGCGTCGACACCGCCACCCTGTTCGCCACGCTCGACGCCGTGAAGGGCAACCACGACATCGCCAAGTTCCAGTTCCGGGCGACGAACACGTGGTGCAGCGGCACCCACAACCGCACGACGATCCACGACTTCCACGGCGCCATGCAGGAGATGACGCACCGCCAGCCGTTCGTGTTCGACGCCGACCACCCGCCCGTGCTGGTCGGCTCCGACCAGGGCCCGACGCCCGTCGAGTACCTCCTCCACGCCCTCGCCGCGTGCCTCACCGCCGGCATCGCCAACATCGCCGCCGCCCGCGGCGTCAACCTCGACGAGGTCAGCTCGACCGTCGAGGGCGACATCGACCTGCTCGGCATCCTCGGGTTGTCCGACGAGGTGCGCAACGGCTACCAGCAGGTCAAGGTGAGCTTCCGGCTGCGCGGTGACGATCCCGCCAAGCTGCGCGACGTCGTCGAGCGGTCGACGCAACGCTCGGCCGTCTACGACGTGATGACCAACGGCGTGCCCGTCGCCATCGAGGTCGACGCCGGCTGAACTGCGCCACCACGGCTGGTCGGGCCCCTCGGGCTCGGCCAGCCACCGGTGCGGAGACCTTCGATGCGATCGGTCGACACCGTCATCATCGGCGCGGGCCAAGCCGGCCTGGCCATGAGCCACTGGCTCAGCGAGCGCGGCCGTGACCACGTCGTACTGGAGCGCGGGCGGCTCGCCGAACGGTGGCGCAGCGAGCGCTGGGACTCGATGCGGTTGCTCAGCCCGAACTGGATGACCAGGCTGCCGGGCTGGCACTACCGCGGCCCCGATCCCGACGGCTTCATGACAGCGGACGAGCTCGTCGTCCACCTCCGGGGCTATGCCGCGGCCTCGGCGGCCCCGGTCGAGGAGCACACCACCGTGACCGCGCTCGTTGCCGACGGCTTCGGCTTCCGGGTGGAGACGGACGGCGGTCCGTGGTCGGCGGCCAACGTCGTCATCGCGACGGGCTGGTGCGATCGACCCGCCGTCCCGTCGGTGGCCGGGCACCTCGCCAGCCACCTCCATCAGGTCACACCTGACCGGTACCGGAACCCGACCGACGTGCCGGCCGGCGGCGTCCTCGTCGTCGGCGCATCGGCGACCGGGGTGCAGCTGGCCGCCGAGCTCAACGACGATGGCCGTGACGTCGTCGTGGCCGTCGGGGGCCACACGCGTCTGCCGCGCACGTATCGGGGCATGGACATCCTCTGGTGGCTCGACCGCATGGGCAACCTCGACCACACGATCGACGAGATGGCCGACCCCGAGCGGGCGCGTCGGCGGCCATCGCTGCAGCTCGTCGGCCGCACCGACCGGCGAACGCTCGACCTGCCGGCGCTGCAGGCCACCGGTGTGCAGCTGACCGGACGGGTCACCGCCATCGACGGAGCTCGTGTCGCACTGGCCGCCGACCTCAACGCCACGGCCACGCGTGCCGATGCTCGGCTGCGACGGATCCTCAGCGAGATCGATCGCCACATCTCCGCCAACGGCCTCGACGCCGAGGTCCTCGAACGAGACCCGCCGCCGCCCTGCCGGCTGGATCCGCCCGTCGAGCGGCTCGACCTGCGCCGCCGGGGGATCCGCACCGTGGTCTGGGCGACCGGACATCGCCGCACGTACCCCTGGCTGCGGGTGCCGGTGCTCGACTCCGCCGGGGAGATCGGCCAGGTGCGCGGCGTCACGTCCTGGCCCGGCTTGTACGTCCTCGGCCAGCGGTTCCAGCACTTCCGCAGCTCGGACTTCATCCACGGTGTCGGGCGGGACGCCGCGATGGTCGCCGACCACCTCGTCGGTCGGGTCTCCCGGGCGCGGGCGGCGGCATCGTGAGGAGCGATGTCGATGTCGATGTCGTCGTCGTCGGCGGGCGGGCGGCTGGGGCGGCGGCGGCGATCCTCCTCGCCCGCCAGGGCCTGCGCGTCGTCGTGCTCGAGCGCGGGAGGTACGGCGCCGACACGCTGTCGACCCACGCCCTGATGCGCGGGGCGGTGCTGCAGCTCCATCGGTGGGGACTGCTCGACGACGTCATCGCCGCGGGGACGCCGCCCGTGCGGTTGGCCACGTTCACGTTCGCCCGGCAGCGGATCGCCATCCCGGTCAAGCCGGCGTACGGCATCGAGGCGTTGTATGCCCCACGCCGCACGGTCCTCGACCGGCTGCTGGTCGATGCCGCCATCACCGCCGGCGCCGAGGTCCGCCACGGCATCACCGTGGGCGACGTCGTGCGCGGGCCGACCGGACGGGTCACCGGCGTCGTCGCGACGGATGAGCGCGGTCGCCGGCTCGAGATCGACGGAGTGATCGTGGTCGGCGCCGACGGCGTCCGGTCCACCGTCGCCGACCGAGTGGGCGCCGAGTTCGAGCGCCACGGCACCGGCGCATGCGCGGTCGTGTACGGGTACTGGTCGGACCTCCGCACCGACGGCTACGAGTGGATCTTCAGCCCGCCCGCCCAGGCCGGCGTGATCCCGACCAACGGCGGGCAGGCGTGCGTCTTCGCCGCGTCGACGCCGCGGCGGATCGGCCGGGGCGGCATGGCGGTCCTTCGCCGCGTCGTTGCCGACGCCGATCGCGACCTCGCCGGTCGACTGGACGCGGCGACCGCACCGACGGGCGTGCGGACCTTCGGAGGGCGTCCGGGCTTTGTCCGCCGGTCATGGGGACCGGGCTGGGCGCTGGTCGGCGACGCCGGCTACTGGAAGGACCCGATCAGCGCCCACGGCCTGACCGACGCGTTGCGCGACGCCGAACTGCTGGCGCGCGCCATCACCGCGTGGCTGCGCGGCGAGGAGGACGAGGCGACGGCGCTGGCGAGCTACCAAGCGAGGCGCGACGCGCTGTCCGCCGAGCTGTTCGAGGCGACGGACGCCATCGCTGCCCAGAACTGGACCGAGGACGAGATCGGCGACCTGCTGCTGCGCCTGAGTCGATCGATGACCGACGAGGTCGACGCCCTCGCCGCCCTCGACTTCCGCTCACCTCACGCCGTCGGGTAGCCGACCTCCCACAGGGTCAAGCCACTCGGGGGGGCCACCTGGCCGGCGGCGGCTCGATCACGGGCGACGAGCACCGGTCGGATGTCGCCTGGCGTCAGCTTGCCGAGCCCGACGTCGACGAGGGTCCCGACGATCGAGCGGACCATCTGATGGCAGAACGCGTTGGCTCGGATCTCGAAGCGCAGGTGGGCCGGCTCGTCGGCGACCTCGGTCCAGCCGGCGGCGAACACGCGCCGCACCAGCGACGGCTCGGGTTCCCCGTCGTCGACCTTGGGCCGCCGGCAGAACGACGCGAAGTCGTGCTCGCCGAGCAGCGGGTCGCACGCCGCCGACATCGCCCAGCGGGCCAGCGGCGGGGCCACCCACCACGCTCGACCGGCCAGCAAGGGGTTCGGCGTCGGCGCGTTCCAGACGTCGTAGCGGTACTGCCGCCACGACGCCGAGAACCGGGCATCGAAGTCGCCGGCGGCCCACGACGCCTCGCGCACGGCGATCTCGGGAGCGAGCAGCTTGTTCAGCCGCCGCGTGACGTCGCGCAGGTCGAGCTCGGCCGGGACATCGCCGGACACCACCTGGCCCCAGGCGTGGACGCCGGCATCGGTGCGTCCCGCGCCGGTCAGCGCGACGGGCTGGCGGGCGATCGTCTCGAGGGCGCCGGTCAGCTCGACCGAGCACCGTGCGCACCCCGGGGTTCGGCGCGAACCCGCGGAACCCCGCCCCGTCATACGCAACGGTCAACCGCACACGCGCCACTCGAGCAGTCTTGCGGTCGTTTACGTCCGGATCTTGGTTACACGTGCGACCAAGATCCGGACGTAAACGATCAGACGAGCTCGATGCGGGCCATCTCGGCGGCGTCGCCCTGGCGGGCGCCGAGCTTGAGGATCCGCGTGTAGCCGCCGTTGCGCGTCTCGTAGCGCGGGGCGACGTCGTTGACCAGCTTGTGGGTCATCTCCCGGTCGCCGAGGTAGCCCTGGATCTGGCGGATCTTGTGCACCCGGGCCGGGCCCTCACCCTGGGCCTTCTTGGCCTTGGTGATCAGCTTCTCGGCGATCGGGCGCAGCGCCTTCGCCTTGGCCTCGGTGGTGACGATCGCCTCGGCGGCGAACAACGACGCCGCCAGATTGGCCATCATCAGCCGCTGGTGGGCGGCGCTGCCGCCGAAGGCACGGGACTTGCGTGGGGTCGGCATGGTCGTCCGCTCAGCCGCGCAGCGTGAGGCCGCGCTCGTCGAGCTTCTGCTTCACCTCGTCCAGGCTCTTCTGCCCGAAGTTGGTGATGTTCAGCAGGTCGTCCTCGGTCTTGGTCAGCAGCTCGCCGACGGTGTTGATCTGCGCCCGCTTGAGGCAGTTGCTGGGCCGCTCGGACAGGTCGAGGTCCTCGATCGGCAGGTCCAGGTCCGGAGAGCTGGCACCGGCGTCGACGACGTCACCGAGCTCGAGGCCCTGGGGCTCCTCGCTCATCGACGCCACCAGCTCGGCCAGCGAGCGCAGCGTGGCGCCGGCCGACGCCAGGGCCTCGCCCGGCGTGATCGACCCGTCGGTCTCGATGTCGAGGACCAGCCGGTCGTAGTTGGTCGACTGCTCGACGCGGGTCGGCTCGACCTCGAACGTGACCCGGCGCAGCGGCGAGTAGATGGCGTCGATCGGGATGACGCCGATCGTGCGGGTCTCGGTGTCCCGGTCGCTCGACGAGTACCCGCGGCCCTGCTCGACGGTCAGGTCGATGGCCAGTCGGCCCTTGGCGTTGAGCGTGGCGATCGGCAGGTCCTTGTTGAGGACCTCGACGTCGGCCGGGCACTCGATGTCGCCGGCAGTCACCGGACCGGCGCCGCGGGCGTCGATGCGGCACGTCACCGGGTCGCTCGACTCGGACGTCAGCACGACGTCCTTGAGGTTGAGGATGATGTCGCTGACGTCCTCGGCGACACCTTGGATGGTGTCGAACTCGTGGAGGGCGTCGTCGAAGCGGACCATCGTGATCGCCGCTCCGGGGATCGACGACAGCAGCGTGCGGCGCAGCGAGTTGCCGAGCGTGTGGCCGAAGCCGGGCTCGAGCGGGCCGACGCCGAAGCGCTGCCGATTGGCCGTCGGCTCGCCGATGGCTTCGATGGTGGGACGCTGCATGACCAGCATGTGAGGCCAGTCCTTCCGTACGTGAGAGAGAGGGGATTACTTGGAGTAGAGCTCGACGATGAGCTGCTCGCGCACCGGGACGTCGATGTGGTCGCGCTGCGGGAGGTCGCGGACGGTGACCTGCTTGCCACCGTCGCCCGACTCCAGCCAGCCGACCAGCGAGCGGTCGAGCGTGTCGATGTTGTGCTGGATGACGATCATGTCGCGGGCCCGCGGTGCGAGCGTGACGACGTCGCCCTTGCGCACGCGGTAGCTCGGGATGTCGACCCGCTTGCCGTTGACCCGGATCAGCCCGTGGTTGACGAACTGGCGGGACTGCGGGCGGCTCGACGCCCAGCCGGCGCGGTACGTCACGTTGTCGAGGCGCTGCTCGAGCAGGCGCAGCAGGTTCTCACCGGTCGGGCCGGCGAGGCGGTTGGCCTCCTCGTAGGTCCGCCGGAACTGGCGCTCCAGCACGCCGTAGATGTACTTGGCCTTCTGCTTCTCCTGCAGCTGGACCAGGTACTCGCTGCCGCTGTTGCGGCGGCGGGTGCGGCCGTGGGCGCCGGGCGGGAACGGCCGGCGCTCGAGGGCACGGCGACCCTTCTCGTTCTCGAAGATGTTGGTGCCGAGGCGGCGCGACAGGCGCACCTTCGGTCCGGTGTAGCGAGCCATGACTAACCCCTGCGGCGCTTCGGCGGCCGGCAGCCGTTGTGCGGCACGGGGGTGACGTCCTTGATCGACGTGACCTCGATGCCGGTGTTCTGGATCGAGCGGACGGCGGTGTCGCGCCCGGAGCCCGGGCCCTTGACCTGGACCTCGGCCCGGCGCAGCCCGTGCTCCTGCGCCGCCTTGGCGGCCCGCTCGGCGGCCAGCTGAGCGGCGAACGGCGTCGACTTGCGCGAGCCCTTGAAGCCCACCCCGCCCGACGACGCCCAGGCGATCACGTTCCCCTCCGGGTCGGTGATCGACACGATCGTGTTGTTGAACGAGCTCTTGATGTGCACCACGCCGGTGGTGACGTTCTTGCGGTCGCGCTTGCGGGGGCGACGACCTGCGGGCTTCGGCTTGGCCATCGCTACTTCCTCAGGGCCTTCTTCTTGTTGGCGACGGTCCGCTTCGGACCCTTGCGCGTGCGGGCGTTGGTGTGGGTGCGCTGACCGCGCACGGGCAGGCCCTTGCGGTGGCGGATGCCCTGGAAGCACCCGATCTCGACCTTGCGCTTGATGTCCTGCTGGATGTCACGGCGCAGGTCACCCTCGATGCGCAGCCGCTCGTCGACGTAGGCCCGGATCCGGCTGACCTCTTCCTCGGTCAGCGCCGACACCTTGGTGTTCGGGTCGAGGCCGAGGTCGGTGCAGAGCTGCTGCGCCGTCGGCTTGCCGATCCCGAAGATGTAGGTCAGCGAGATCTCCAACCGCTTCTCGCGGGGGATGTCGATTCCGGCGATTCGTGCCATCGAGTGGTGCTCCGTGTCTCCTGAGTGTTGCGTTCAGCCCTGGCGCTGCTTGTGGCGCGGGTTCTCGCAGATGACCATGACGCGACCGTGCCGGCGGATGACCTTGCACTTCTCGCACATCTTCTTGACGCTGGGTCGGACCTTCATGGGCTGGCCTACTTGTAGCGATACGTGATACGGCCTCGGGTGAGGTCGTACGGGGTGAGTTCCACCTGCACCTTGTCTCCAGGGAGGATCCGGATGTAGTTCATCCGCATCCGGCCGGAGATGTGCGCCAGGACCTTGTGGCCGTTGTCGAGCTCCACGCGGAACATGGCGTTGGGAAGCGACTCCAAGATCGTGCCTTCCAGCACGATGGCGTCTTCCTTGGGCTTGGGCAGGACGAACTCCTCACGGGTGGTTGGGCCCGGGCTGGCACACTGTGGCGACCGACTGGGCAACGGACGAACGGAACGGCCGGTCTGCGAACAGACCGGCTGAACATCGTAGCTGGTGGCCGGCCGCATACCACCTGCCGCCGCGCC
>CAVUCK010000018.1:0-402760 GCA_963739975.1 uncultured Acidimicrobiia bacterium | reverse complement strand
CGTGTTGGCGAGGCCCTCGTTCAGGAACCACTCGAAGCTCTCACGCTGGATGGCGATGAGGTCGGGCAGCTCGAGCGGCTCGACCAGGTTGGCGAAGGAATAGCGCTCACGGGACGTGGAACGAGGGGCCACGGATCACTCCTGGGGGTCGCGGGTGGCGAGGGGACGCGCTGAAGCAGGACCTCGGTGGAGCGAGGGGGGCAGCAGACGCACGGCAACCGTGCATGCTAGCGACGAAGGGCGCACGAAATCAACCAGCGTCCGAGCGAACACGCCCGGGCCGGGACTTCGTTAGGCCCAGAGGGTAAAGACGCCGCGCCGCGATGTCAAGCAATCCCGAACTGGCCGTCGGAACCGACTCACAGTGGTCGGTTCCGACGGCCAGAACGGGATCACTTCATCTCGACGGAAGCGCCGGCCTCTTCGAGCTTGGCCTTGGCGGCCTCGGCGGTCTCCTTGTTGGCCTTCTCGAGGACCGGCTTGGGGGCGCTGTCGACGAGGTCCTTGGCCTCCTTGAGGCCCAGGCTGGTCAGCTCGCGCACGGCCTTGATGACCTGGATCTTCTGGGCGCCGGCGCCGGTGAGGACGACGTCGAACTCGTCCTTCTCCTCGACCTCCGGGGCCGCTGCGCCGCCGCCGGGGGCGGCCGCGGCCACGGCGACCGGGGCGGCGGCCGTCACGCCGAAGCGCTCCTCGAACGCATCGAGCAGGTCCTTCAGCTCGAGCACCGTCAGGGCGCCGATCGAATCGAGGATCTCTTCCTTGGTTGCCATCTTCGTCACTTCGCTTTCAAACAGGGGTGGGTGGGGATCGAGGGTCAGGCGGCTTCGGCCGAGGTGCGCTGGTCGATCAGCGCCGACAGCCCGTAGGCCAGGTTGCGGGGCAGGGCCTGCAGCAGGCCGGCGGTCTTGACGAGCGGGGCCTGCAGGGCACCGGCGAAGCGGGCCAGCAGCTCCTCACGCGACGGCAGGTCGGCGAGCGCCGTGATGTCGGCGGCGCTCAGCGGCTGGTCGCCGAACGAGCCACCCTTCACGACGAGGCGCGGGTTGGCGCGAGCGGCGTCGCGCAGCGCCTTCGCCGCGGCGACCGAATCCTCCGGAACGAACGTGAGGGCGGTTGGGCCGACGAGCAGGTCGGTCAGGATCCCGAGCCCGGCCTTGTCGGCGGCGAACCGGACCAACGTGTTCTTGTACACCTTGTGCTCGGCACCGGTGGCTCGCAGGGATCCACGCAGGGTGGCCAGCGCGCCGACGTTCAGCCCCCGGTACTCGGTGACGAACACGGCCGTGGCGCTCGTCAGCTTGCCGGCGATCTCATCGACGATCGCCACCTTCTCGGGACGAGGGTCGTCCACTGGTGCACCTCCTCTCACTCGTACGTGGCCGCTCGGGCAAAGGAGCGACCACCGACGACGCCTGTGTCGTGGGAGTGTGCACCTCGGTTGGCGGGAGGGCTCCCATTACCCCACCACCCCGGGAGGCGGCGGGACCAACGGTCTACGGCGAGCAACCGTTCTGGACTTGTCGGCCGGCGATGCTACCGCTGGTCAGGTCGAATACCGCCAGACCGCGCCCTGGCGGGACCCGGTGACCTCGGCCACGGCCGAGAACACCTGACCAGCGAGTGTGATGTCGAAGCGCACCGAGTCGTCCACCAGCTGGAACCCCGACGGCAGCCCGATGCTGACACGGAGCGCGCCGGTCGCCCGGTCGAACGTCAGCTCCCCCTGTTGGCCCGCCGCCCGGCAGCGCGAGGTCTCCCCGATCGGCGCCGTGGCCGCCCCCACCACGGCGGTGCCGTCGATCGCCAGGGACAGCTGTGGGCAGTTGACGAACGTCTCGCCCGACACGGTGGCGTCGAGCACGAGGCGGCCGCCGCTGGCGTTGACGGCGATCTGTGCCCGATCGATGGTCAGGACGTCGGGCGTGCCTTCGAGGTCGAGCCCGACGACGAGCGGGTTGTGGTCCGACGAGCGGCGGGCGTCCGGCACGTGCAGGTCGGGCGGGGTCGACTCTCGTTCGAACGGCGCCTCGCCGACGTCGCGAACGGCATCGTTGTAGTCGAACAGCACCGGTTCGTCGGCGTTGATCGCCCACTCCGTGACACCCGTGACCTGCGGGACCAGCGACGGGGTGGCCAGGGCGTGGTCGAGGTAGCCGAGCTGGCCGTCGAACAGGAAGCTGTAGGCCTCGCCGCCGATGAACTGCTCGATCAGGTCGGTGTACCCGGCGCCGGTCAGCGTCGTGATCGGGTCCTCCCGCCGGTAGGCGTTGAGGTCGCCGAGGATCAGGAAGTCCGGGTCACCGCTGCCGGTCGGGTCGGTGGCCAGGAAGTCCCCCAGCGCGGCGGCGGCGGCGGTCCGCACGCCGGCACAGTTGCCTTGCCCGTCGTCGCGCCGAGCGGGGTCTTCGTCGCCTGGACAGGGCGAACCCTTCGACTTGAGGTGGTTGACGGCGACGGTGAACCGCTCGCCAGTGCTGCCCTCCGCGAACGTCTGGATCAGCGCGGGACGGTTGAGGTTGTCGATGAAGCGCGGGTCCTCGGCCGACGTGAGGATGCGGAACGGCCCGACCGGTCTGGCGAACGCCGGCTGGTAGATCAGCGCCACCTTGATGGCGTCGCCGCCGATCGTCCCGGTGTCGACGTAGTCGTAGGTGCCCGGCATCGTCACCGCGTTCAGCGCGTCGACCAGGTCCTCGGTCGACGTTCCATCGTCATTCTGCATCTCGACCAGCCCGACGACGTGAGCGTCCATCGCCGCGAGCGCGGCGACGATCTTGGCTCGCTGCCGCGCCAGCTCGACCTCCGAGTCGGCGCCCCGGCAGTCGAGCCCACCGACTGGCCCACACGGCCCGCTGCTCCCGGACGATGTCGTGTCGATCGTCGTGAAGTAGTTGAGGACGTTGAACGTCGCCACGCGCAGCATCCCGCCGACCGGTTGCGGGGTGGGCGGCACCTCGTTGGCCGGCGTGAACGTCGGGTCGATGCCGTCGATCGGGCGGATCCGCCAGGCGTCGGTGCCGGTCACCCCGGCGAACGACCAGTGCAGAACGCCCGTGAGCCCCGTCGCCGTGTCGCCGGTCCGGAACCGATTGGTCGTCGACAGCCCGGGCGACGGGTGGGGGTACGGCTCGTCCGGTCCGTTGCTGACGGCGTCGTTCTGGTCGTTGTTGTCGTCGTCCAGGATGATCCGGCGCGTGGCGAGGTCGGCCTGGAACGCGGCGAAACCCTCGATGCTCGGCGCGTTGTCATGGGTGAACTGGTAGGGCTGCTCGTCGACCGTGAGCACGACCTGGCCGAAGCGGGCCAGCTCGAAGAACTCGCTGAGCACGAGCGTGTCGGGGAACGTGGCGATCATGCCCTCGACCGGCTCGAAGGTGGCGAAGGCCTTGGTCGATCCGCCGGCCGGCAGGTCGACGGGCGTCGCGGTGGGCAGCGGGTTGGCGCTCGAGACGACGTCGAACTGGCCGCCCGCCGCCGACGTGGCGTCGATCTGGGTCATGTCGAAGAACTCGGCCGCCCTGCCGCCCACCGTCACCAGGTCGCCGACGGCGACGGCGGGGCATTGCCCACGGCAGAAGACGAAGATGCCTTCGGACGAGCTCGCCGAGTCGTCGACGTCGGCATCCTCCTCCTGCAGGAAGAAGCCGTCGGCGACGTCCTGGCGCTCGAACAGCGACGTGACGATCCCTTGCGACGTGACGGCTGCACCGAGGATCGGGCTCGTGGTGCCTTCGCCCTGGATCGCCGAGATCGGCGTGATCATCGGCGCCCCCTGAACCGTGACACGCACGGTGCATGTCGTGGTCTCCGGCGGAACGTCGTCGGTGCCGAACTCGATCACGACGTCGTAGATCCCGGCCGGCGCGTCGGCGGCGACCAGCAGGGTGCCCGTGCCATCGCCGGCATCGGTGACGGTGATCCCAGGTACCGGTGCCGAGACGATGGCGACCGACACCACCTGGCTGTCGGCGTCGGTCGCCGAGACCGCCGCCGAGTTGGCCGTGCCGGCCGGTGTCGCCAGGGTCGCGGGGCAGGTGGCGACGGGCGTCGCGCCGGGCCCTGTCGCGAACGTCTGCCCGGGGTTGACGGCGCCGAAGCTGGCCGTCGCCGGCCCGGACCACGCGAAGGCGCCGTAGGTCGAGCCGGCTCCGGTGAGGGCCAGCGACTGGCCGGTCGGCGTGTTGTCTGGCTCGCTGACGCCGACGTCGGTTGACGTGAGGCCGTTGGCGAGACCGTTCGTCGCCGTGAACGCGCCCTCGTAGCTGAGGAACTGGACCACGGTCGTGCCATTGACGAGGGCGATTCCGTCGGGCGACCCGTTCTGCAGCCCGGCGGCACCAACGCTGACGGTGCCGTAGCCGTCGACCTGGTCGGCGACGAGGCCGCTCAGTGGGATGGTGCCGTACGACGCGCCGCCGTTGCCGTTGTACAGCACCAGCGACCAGCCGGTCAGGTCGGTGCCCGCCGGAGCGGCGACCTCGATCGCCTCGCCCATGTCGGTGCTGGCGTTGTCGTAGTGCAGCTCGTTGATGAACACCGTCGAGGACGGGTTGGGGATGGCCCGAGCCACGCCGACCGTCGGCAGGACGGCCAGACCGGCCGCGAACGCGACGAGCATGGCGAGGCGTCGGGGAGCTGCGCGAGTCGGAGTGGGCATCGATGCGAAAGTAGGTGTGTTCGAGCCGCCCGGTCGGGAGCATACGTGAAACGCTGGGTGAACTCTTCCGACCGTGCGACCGGCCTCACATCGCTTCCTTGATGCCTCGTGGGATCAGGACGTGGTTCATCGGATACGACGTGAGCAGACCGATCGCCATCCCCACCTGCATCAGGAACCAGTACGACGCGCGGTTCGGCTCGAGGTGCGGATCGGGGAAGAACACCCAGAACATCAGGGCCATCCAGGAGAACAGGCCGATCTCGAACGCCGACAGCGACAGCACGTCGGCCTTGGCGGCCCGCCCGATCGTGGCCCCGAACGTGAGCCTGGTCATCGCCCGGATCGCGGCGAACTGGAAGGCGATGCCGATCACGAGGGCGAACCCGTAGTCGAAGGCGAACGAGGCCCAGATCGCCGACCCGAACAGCGTGATCCCGAGGGCGAAGATCAACGTCTCGGCAAGGATGTCACCGAGCGTGCAGCCCCCGCCGCAGTGCGTCGAGGACACGCCGACGCGCACCCAGTAGGGGAACTGTCGGGCACCGTGCGCGCCCTCGTACTTGGGCGAGCTGCGCCGCCCGACGAGCCAGTAGAAGGCCAGGCCGAACGGCCCGAGGTACAGCGCGGTGATCGGCCACACCCACTCCATCACGCCCATCCGCTGGCGATAGCCCACGCACGAAGATGTCGACCAGGATCGCCAGCGCACAGAGCACGCCTGCAGCCAGTGACACCCACGCCGTCAGCTCGAGCCACCGTGGCGGCATCGCGTCCCCTCCCGGCGCCGACGGTAGTCGGACGGTCGTGCCGAGCTGGTCAGCCGGTCGGCAGCTCGGAGCCAAGCTCGGCGCGCGCCGCCCGCTGCACGTGCTCGTGCATCTGGGCGCGGGTCATCGTCCCGTGGTGCAGCACGACTTGCAGCCCCAGCCCGTCGAGCACCGCGCACAGCCGCCATGCCGATGCCGCCGCGTCGTCGGTCGTGAAGACCCCGGCGGCGACGCCCTCGGCGATGACGTCGGTCATCAGCTGCACCCACGCCGCGTCGAGCTCCTCGGAGATCCGCCGAACGGTGGGGTCGCGCAGCGCTTCCCCCCAGGCGTCGATCCACATCACCCATGACGGGTCGCGCTTGACCGACGGCAGGTAGATCTCGACGAGCGTCGCCAGCTTCTCCTCGGCCGTGTCCACCCGGTCCAGCGCCGTCGCCACCGATCGGACCTCGCGTTCGGCGGTGTCGCGCAGCATCGCCTCGATCAGCTCGTCGCGAGTGGCGAAGTGGTAGTGGATCAGCCCGCTGCTGACGTGCAGCTCGTCACCCACGTCGCTCATCCGCAGGTCGTGGAGCCCGCGGGCCAGGGTCACCCGGTGGGCAGCCTCGATGATCTGCTGGCGCCGCACCTCGGGGCGGACGCGGGTTCGGGACGCCACGTCACGCAGTGTGGCCGGACGAGTCGGCCAACGCGGCCAGCAGCAGTTGGTGCACGTGGGCGACGCCGGCCTCGTGCTCGGTCGACAGCACGCCGTCGGCGGACAGGCCGGCGTGGTAGGTGCGCTGCAGCGTCTCGCACATCGCCAGGTCCTGCTCGACGACGAGCTGGGTCGCCTCGACGTCGGCCCGACGCCGCTCGGGCGGCACGTCCGAGTGCCAGTAGTACTCGCGCTCGACGAGCGTCGTCGCCGGCCCGGTCGGCACGAGCCGGAACGTGGCGGCGAACCCGGCGAAGCACGAGATGGCGGTGTTGGGGAACACGGCGAGGTACGTGCCGTCGTTGAAGGAGGCGTCGGCGGGGACGTCGGCGACGGCGGCCCACCCGGGCTCGCCGGGGCGGTGGTCGTGGAGGGCCCGCTGCGACGGACCACAGGGATCGAGCGGGCGGTCCCACGCGATGACCGCCGGGCCGGCGACCTCGATCGGGTAGTCGTAGCCGCCGGTCGGCAGCTGCGAGTGGATGAACGGCGTGTGGTAGTTCTCGCAGTAGTTCTCGAGCAGGACCTTCCAGTTGAAGCGCCGCTCGTAGCGGCTGCGCTGGCCGAGCTCCATGCCGTCCAGTCGGTACGGCGCCAGTCCGGCGGCCAACGGCCCGGCGTCGAACGGCGCGGCGGCAACGTCGAGGTTGACGAGGAGCGAACGGGCGAACGTCGTGACCTGCACCGGACGCAACCCGAAGTCGGCGACGTCGAAACCGGATGGCGCGCCGACGCCGCCGGCCCGCGCCAGCGAGCCGTCGAGGCGGTACAGCCAGGCGTGGTACGGGCACGAGAGCGCCCGGGCCGTCCCGCATCCGTCGGCCAGTGGCGAGCCACGATGGCGGCAGACGTTGAGGAACGCGCGCAGCACGCCGGCGTCGTCGCGGGTGACGAGCACCGGCACCTCACCGACGTGGGTGGCCAGGTACGAGCCGGGCGCGGCCACATCGTCGGCGCAGCCGGCGCCGACCCACTGGTGGCCGAAGATGGTCGCCAGCTCGAGGCCATGGTGGTGCGGGTCGGCGTACCACCGCCCGGGCAGGGTCCGCGCCTGCTCGAGCGGGGCACCCCGGAGCTCGACCGGGTGGTCCGCCGGTCGATCGCCGCCCATCCCTGGCATCTTACTGACTCATGAGTCAGTTCGCGGGTAGCCTCCGCCGATGCAATCGGCCGTGGCCAGCGAGAATGGGCCCGCCATGGCCGGTGTCCCGCTCACCCAGCACCACGGCGGCCGGATCGAGCTGGCCGGGCTGTGCAAGCAGTTCGCCGACGTGGTCCGACGTCGACTTGACGATCGAGCCGGGCGAGTTCTTCTCCCTGCTCGGGCCGTCGGGGTGCGGCAAGACGACGACCCTGCGGATGATCGCCGGCTTCGAGCAACCGACCAGCGGGCGGATCCTGCTCGACGACCAGGACCTCGTCGCCGTACCGCCGCACCGCCGTCCGGTCAACACCGTGTTCCAGTCCTACGCCCTGTTCCCCCACCTGAACGTCGAGCAACGTCGCCTTCGGGCTGCGGTGGCGGCGCGCCGGCGAGCGCGGTCCGGACAAGGCGACCCGCCAGCGCACGGTCGGCCAGGCCATCGAGCTGGTCCGCCTCGGCGGGCTGGAGCAGCGCCGACCGTCACAGCTGTCCGGCGGCCAGCAGCAGCGAGTGGCGCTGGCCCGGGCGTTGGTGCTGCAGCCCAAGGTGCTGCTGCTCGACGAACCGCTGGGCGCCCTTGACGCCAAGCTGCGCAAGGACCTCCAGGGCGACCTGGCGGCGCTGCAGCGAGACGTCGGCATCACGTTCGTCTACGTCACCCACGACCAGGAGGAGGCGCTGACCATGTCGCACCGGCTGGCGGTGATGGACGCCGGCCGGGTGGCCCAGGTCGGTGCTCCGGTCGACGTCTACGAGCGCCCGGCGACGGCGTACGTCGCCGACTTCCTCGGCGTGGCCAACCTGCTCGACGCCGTGGCCGAGGCGCCACGCGACGGCAGCCAGGACGTCCACGTCGGGGCATTCGCGTTGCGCGCCCGTGGCGACGCCGCCGCCGGACCCGTCAAGTTGGTGATCCGGCCCGAGCGGGCGCAGGTGGTGGAGGGCGCCGACGTCGGCCCGAACGGCCTCCCGGCGATGGTCGACCGAGTCGTCTACGTCGGTTCGATCACGCAGGTCCACGTCCGGCTGCCCGACGGCCAGACGCTGCAGTCGCTGACCGCCAACCGGGACGAACCGCCGACCTGGCCCCCCGGCACCCCCGTCACCGTCACCCTCCCCCCCACCGCCCTCCGCGCCCTCCCCACCTGACAAACCGATTCTGAGCAAGGATCCCCGCCAGATATGACGGGTATCGCGCCACGGAATCTCGGTCTGCCGCTCCACGGGTGGTCCGCCGAGCACGAACGGCTGGCCGACGAGCTGGCGACGCGGATCCGCCAGCACTTCCAGCCCGGTGCGCCGCTGGGGCGGACGCCGACGACCGACGACGTCGCCGGCGTCGCCGCCATCACCGCCGAGGGGATCGGCGTCGACGCCGCGCTGGCGATCGTCGACGAGGTGCTGCTGCCGAACAACGTCGCCCTCGACCACGACCGGTTCCTGGCCTACATCCCGGCCGCGCCGGCGACCACGGCGGCGCTCTTCGACGCCGTGGTCGGAGCCTGGTCGTTCAGTGGCGAGAGCTGGCAGGAGGCCGGCGCCGCCGTCGCCGCCGAGGACGCCGTCCTCGCCTGGCTGGCTGATCTGGCCGGACTGCCTGACGAGGCCGGTGGCTGCTTCGTCTCGGGCGGATCGGCCGGCAACCTCAGCGGCCTGGCCGTCGGTCGCGACGTGTGGCGCCGGGCCTGGACGACCGATGCCCGCGTGCGGATGGCCTGCGCCGAGTCTGCCCACTCGTCGGTCGTCAAGGCGGCCGAGCTGCTCGACCTCGACGTCGTCCTCGTCGACGGGGACGACCGCGGTCGGCTGACTGCCGGCTCCCTCCGGCCGCACCTCGACGAAGGCGACGTCGGGATCGTGATGGCCAGTGCGGGTGCCACGAACACGGGCGCCATCGACGACCTCGCCGGCGTGGCCGACCTGTGTGCCGAACACGGCGCCTGGCTGCACGTCGACGCCGCCTACGGCGGCGGTGCCCTCGGCGTGCCCGAGTTGCTGCCCCGCTTCGCCGGCATCGGGCGCGCCGACTCGCTCGTCATCGACCCCCACAAGTGGCTCTTCTCCCCGCTCGACTGCGCCGCCCTGCTCTACCGGGATCCCGTCGTGGCGAGCCGCACCCACCGCCAGCTCGCCGGCTACCTCGACGCCTTCGGTGACGAGCACGTCAACCCGTCCGACCTCGCGTTCCACCTCACTCGGCGAGCGAGAGGCCTGCCGCTCTGGTTCAGCCTCCTCGTCCACGGCACCGACGTCTACGCGTCGGCGGTGCGCGCCGGCGTCGAGCTCGCCCGTGCATCGGCCGAGCTCGTCCGCCAACTCGGCCCACCGCTGCACCTCGTCATGGAGCCCGACCTGTCCGTGGTCCTCTTCACGCGAGACGGGTGGTCCCGCGCCGACTGGGACCGGTGGGCGGCCGACGCCCTGGCCGACGGGCTGGCCTTCGTCACGCCGACCACCTGGGCCGGACGGCCGGCTGGTCGCTTGGCCCTCCTCAACCCCGGGACCGACCTCGCCGCCGTCCGCCTGCTCCTCGAACGCACGGTGGCGTGACGGATGTCATTGCAACGCGGGGAACCGATGCCGGGACTGCAACGTTGAGACATCAGAAGAGTTGGACGAAGGAGCAACGTCGAGATGAGCACTTCCGTGATGGACCGCACCGTGGTGACGGGTGACGTGCTCGAGTTCGCCGCCGGGGACGATGCGATCACTGCGCTCGTGCTGCTGGCCGCCGACGACTTCGTGATCCTCGACCGCTGCGACGGGACCACACCGTTCGTCGTGCGTCGCGACGAGCTGGTCGACTTCCGAGCGTTCGACCCGGCCGCCTGACCCCGGCGTTCCGCTCTGGCGGACTGCCGGCCGACGGGGTCAGAGCTCGATCCGGGCGAAGTCCTCGACCGCCGAGCCTCGTTCTCCACGACGGAAGACGCGCAGCGCGACGACGGCGAGCACGATGGCGATCGTCGTCCCGAGCAGCATCGCCGTGGCCATCGCGTTGAGCGCCGGCGTCGGCGACCCGCGCACGGTCGAGTAGATCTGGATCGGCACGGTCTCCGTCGAGGCATCGGCGGACAGGAACGCCGAGATCACGAAGTCGTCGATCGACGTGGCGAACACGATCATCAGGCTGGCGAACACGGCGGGGCCGAGCAACGGCAGCAGCACCGTGCGGACGGCCTGCAACGGCGTGGCGCCGAGGTCCTGTGCCGCCTCCTCGAGGTCGCGGCCGATCGTCGACAGCCGGCCACGCACGATCACCACCACGTACGAGACGGAGAACGTGATTGCCCGAGCAGCATCGTGCCGATGACGATCTCCGGCGTCGACAGCGGGATCAGCATGAGGAGGTTGGAGCCGCGGGCTACCCGGGCCGCGCCACCGAGACAGGCCGAGAGCCAGCGCCACGCCGAGCGGGGTGGCGATGAGCATCGTCAGGGCGGCCAGCACGAGGCTGTTGCGCATGGCCGACAGCAGGTCGGAGTCGCGGAAGAGCGAGCTCGTCGGGTCACCCCACCACCAGCGGAACGAGAAGCCCTGCCACGCGCTGCCGCGAGCGTCCCGAGTTGAACGAGAACTGGATGGCGATCAGCACGGGGACGATCGCCCAGAGGATGAACAGCCACGTGGCGGTGGCCAGGAAGATTGGCCGGCGCCACGGGTCATGGCTCGACCTCCCCATTCGCCGTCCGACGGCACGCAGCAGTCACTTACTGACTGATGAGTCAGTTACAGTAGCGGATCGCAGACGCCGACGTGGCGCCGCGCCGGACGAAGGGGTGACGACCATGGTGCCCACGAGCGAGCAGCACGACGCCATCGTGGTCGGCGGCGGGCACAACGGCCTGGTCGCCGGCGCCTACCTGGCGCGGGCGGGGTTGCGCACGGTGATCCTCGAGGCCCGGGACGTCACGGGCGGCGCGGCCGTCACCGAGACGCCGTGGGGCGACGACTTCAAGGTCACCGCACTGTCCTACGTGATGAGCTTGATGCCGCCGACGATCATCCGCGAGCTTCGACTCGCGGAGCACGGCTACCGGGTCGAGCCGATGGGCCCGAGCTTCATCGCCTTCCCGGACGGGCGCTACCTGCTCGCCCACGACGAGGCGTCACGAGACGTCGACGAGGTCGCCAAGTTCTCGACCCGGGACGCCGCCCGCCTCGGCGACTACGAGGCGTGGCTGCGCGGCGTGGCCGACGTGCTCTCGCCGCTGCTGCTGCGGACGCCGCCGCGCGTCGGGTCGCACCGACCCGGTGACCTGCTCGACCAGTTGCGCATGGCGTGGGGCCTGCGCGGGCTCGACGTGCGGGGCACGGCCGAAGCGACCCGGCTGTTCACGATGTCGATCGCCGACGTGCTTGACGAGTGGTTCGAGTCGCCCGAGATCAAGGGCGTGCTGGCGATCAACGGCGTGATCGGCACCTGGGCCGGCCCCGAGGAGCCCGGGACCGCCTACGTGATGATGCACCACACGATCGGCGACGTCGGCGACGGCCACCTCGGGTCGTGGGGCTACCCGATCGGTGGGATGGGCGCCGTGGCGGCGGCGATCCGCCGAGCCGCCGAGTCGTTCGGCGCCGAGGTGCGCACCGGCGCCGCGGTCGAGCGCATCTCGGTGTCCGACGGGCGGGTCGCCGGCGTCGTCACGCGTGACGGGCGGGAGCTGCGGGCGCCGATCGTCGTCGCCGCCACCCACCCGCAGATCACGTTCCTGCGCCACCTCGACCCGGCCGAGCTGCCGAGCGACTTCGTCAACGACCTGCGCCGGTGGCGGTCGCGCTCGGGCACGGTCAAGGTCAACGTCGCCCTGTCGGAGCTGCCGGACTTCCTGGCCTGGCCGGGCACCGCGCCGCACGAGCGGTTCACGGGGTCCGTCGAGCTGTGCCACTCGATCGACTACCTGCAGCGGGCGTTCCAGGACGCCCGGGAGGGTCGTGCTGCGGCGCGACCGTTCTCCGACGGCGTCATCCCGTCGACGCTCGACCCGACCCTGTGCCCGGACGGGACGCACGTGATGTCGCTGTTCACGCAGTGGGTCCCGTCGACGTGGTCAGAGGAACCGCACGATGCCGAGCTGGAGGAGTACGCCGACCGCGTGATCGACGGCTACACGGAGCTGGCGCCGAACTTCAAGCAGTCCGTGATCCACCGCCAGGTCATCGGGCCGTGGCAGATGGAGCACGAGTACGGCCTGATCGGTGGCAACATCTTCCACGGTGAGCTCACGCCCGACCAGCTGTTCCACATGCGGCCGGCGCCGGGCTACGCCGACTTCACGACGCCGATCCGGGGGCTGTACCAGTGCTCGTCGGCGACGCACGGCGGCGGCGGCGTGACCGGCATCCCGGCGCTGCTGTGCACGCGGCGCGTGCTCGCCGACGAACGACGGCGACGCCGGATGCGACGGTGGCGGATCGGGCGATGACCGCCAGACGAGGCGTTGTCGCCCCTGTGCGAGCGAGCGAGCGCCAGCGAGCGAGCGGCGGCAGCGGCCTGCGTGGCCGGGGAACGCCATGGACGTCGGCGGCGCCGGTCGATGCGGCAGACCTGGCCCCGGTGCTCGACCCGTCCGGCAGCGGGAGCATGCTGCCGGCTGCGGCCTACCTCGACCCGTCCGTGCTGGATTGGGAGCGCACCCACCTGTTCGCCGGCGCGTGGGTGTGCGCCGGGCGGTCGTCCGACCTCGCCGCCGTGGGAACACGGCGGGCGGTGACGGTGGGCGATGACGCCGTGCTGCTGGTGCGCGGCGAGGACCGCGAGCTGCGCGGCTTCTACAACACGTGCCAACACCGCGCCCACGAGCTGGCGCCGTGCGGGGCGACGAGCACGCACCGATCGATCCACTGCCCGTACCACGGGTGGCGATACGGGCTGGACGGCACGCTGCTGTCGACACCCCGGTTCGACGCGCCCGACGGGTTCGACCGGGCGCAGCACGGCCTGGTCCCGGTGGCCGTCGAGGACTGGCACGGGTGGGTGATGGTCAACGCCAGCGGCGACGCGCCGCCGCTCGGGTCGTTCCTGTCCGGCATCGAGGACCGGGTGGCGGGGCACGAGCCCGAGCGCCTGGTCGTCGGCGCCACCCATCGCTACGAGCTGGCGACGAACTGGAAGCTGATCGTGGAGAACTACCACGAGTGCTTCCATTGCCCGAACATCCACCCCGAGCTGTGCGCCGTGAGCCCCTCGACGAGCGGCGAGAACGCCCTCGGCCACGATGGTTTCTGGGTCGGTGGGTGGCAGGACCTGATGCCGCATGCGGTGACGATGTCGCTGACGGGCGAGTCGCCAGCCGGGCCGCTGCGCGGGCTGGACGAGCTGGCGCGGCGGCGGATCGACTACCTCGGGGTGCTGCCCAACGTGCTGATCAGCCTGCACCCCGACTACGTGATGACCCATCGCATCGACCCGGTGGCGCCCGGGCGGAGCGAGGTCGAGTGCCAGTGGCTGTTCGCTCCGGAGGACGTGGCGCGTGACGGGTTCGACCCGTCGTTCGCCGTCGACTTCTGGGACCTCACCAACCGGCAGGACTGGGCGGCCTGCGAGGGCGTGCAGCGCGGCGTCGCCTCTCGCGGCTATCGCCAGGGGCCGCTGTCCACCGAGGAAGATGCGGTCGCCCAGTTCACCCGCCTGGTCGCGATGGCCTACCGGGCCGGCACCTGGACCCGCTGACCCGCCGTCCGCCCACCCTTCGTGACCGGGCCGGACTCTGCGTGAGCGAACAGGGCGCATCCGTCCTGTTCGCTCACCCAGACGGCTGAGGCGTGCTACGGTTCCTTGCTGACTCATGAGTCAGTAAGGAGCTGGTACCTCATGGCCCTGGTCAGCCCGGTCTCGACCGGTGACGTCCTGGACGGCCTGATCGCGACGCAGGAGGCGGCCCTCGTGGCCCGGACCCCTCGTTCGCACGAGCTGCACGTTGAGGCGTCGGCGCACCTGCCGGGCGGGGTCGCCTCGTCGTGGCAGGACGCGCCGCCGTGCCCCGTGTTCATCGAGCGCGGGTCCGGCGCCCACGTCTGGGACGTCGATGGCAACGAGTACGTCGACCTCCACGGTGGCTTCGGCACGACGATCGCCGGCCACGCCCACCCCGCCATCGTCGCCGCGGTCAGTCGGCGCGTCACGGAGGGCACGCACTTCGCCCAGCCCGTCCCCGACATCATCCCGGTGGCCGCCGAGCTGGCGCGGCGGTTCGGCCTGCCGCTGTGGCGCTTCGCCAACTCGGGCACCGAGGCCACCATGACCGCCATCCACCTGATGCGCGCCGTCACCGGCCGGACGGAGATCATCAAGGTCGAGGGCAGCTACCACGGCCACCACGACGCCGTGCAGGTCTCCGTCTACCCCGAGCTCGGCGCCGCCGGACCGGCCGACCGGCCGCACTCCGTCGCCGAGCACGTGGCCGTTGCGCCCGACGTCGTCACGACCACGCACGTCGTCGCGTTCGGCGACCTCGCCGCCGTGCGCCGGGTCCTGCTGGCCAACCCGGGGCGCATCGCCGGGATGATCATCGAGCCCGTGATGATGAACATCGGCGTGGTCCCGCCGCCACCCGGCTACCTCGACGCCCTCGTCACGATGCTGCACACCCACGGCGCGCTGCTCACGTTCGACGAGGTCAAGACCGGGCTGACCATCGCACCGGGCGGGGCCACCGAACGCTTCGGCGTCGTGCCCGACATCATCTGCCTGGCCAAGGCGCTCGGCGGCGGCATCCCGTGCGGCGCCGTCGGTGGCACGGCTGAGGTGATGGGCGTGATCACCGACGGGACCTACGACCAGGTCGGCACGTTCAACGGCAACCCGCTGACGATGGCCGCGGCCAAGGCCGTGCTGCTCGACGTGCTGACCCCGGCTGCCTACGCCCACCTCGACGACCTGCGAGAGCAGCTCGTCGCCCGGGCCCACCACACGCTCGGCCGCCATCACCTCCCGGGGTACGTCAGCGCCTACGGGGCCAAGGGCGCCATCGTCTTCTCGCCCGTGCGCATCCGCAACTACCGGGACTTCACCCGCTACGACGGCCGATACGGCCACGCCCACTGGCTGTACCAGCACAACGGCGGCGTCTTCCTCCCACCCTGGGGGAAGATGGAGCAGTGGACGCTGACCGTCCAGCACACCGCTGACGACCTCGACCGGGCAGCGACCAACCTCGAGCGGTTCGCCGCCGCCATGCACGCATGAGTGAGCGAGCGTCCGGGGCGGTGACACAGGCCGCGGCTCGAGTGGGCGAGCGAACAGGCAGCCGCGGTGTCGACATCCAGGGATCGCTGGGCCAGGTCGGGCTGCCGGCGCCGATCGCCGAGCTGGCCGCCCAGACGTGGGATGTGGTCGTCGTCGGCGGTGGCCACAACGGCCTGACGTGCGCTGCGTACCTGGCGCAGGCCGGCCAGTCGGTCCTCGTCCTCGAGCGCCGCGAGCGGCTCGGCGGCGCCTGCACGCTGGAGCAGCCGTTCGCCGAGCCCGAGTATCGGGTCAGCCCGTGCGCCTACGTCGTCGGCCTCCTCGACCAGCGTGTGATCGACGAGCTGGCCCTGCGCCGTCACGGGTACAAGGTGTTCGTCGCCGAGCCGGGGATCTGGTGCCCGTTCGACGACGGCACCTGGTACGGGCAGTTCCTCGACCCCGAGCGCACCGCAGCCGGCATGCGCGAGAACGGCTTCTCCGACGCCGACATCAAGGGCCAGTTCGAGTACGAGCACTTCTTCGACCGGATGCGCCGGGCCCTGCGCGAGCACCCCCGCGACACGTGGGTCGGGGACTCCCCCACGGAGGACGAGCTGCGCGACGCGCTTGGCCACGACCCGGAGCTGGTCGACGCGCTGTTCGAGACGTCCATCGCCGATGTCGTCACGAAGTTCGTGGACGATCCTCGGCTGCAGCAGGCGCTCTACGGCCAAGGGGTGATCGGGGCGTGGGCCGGCCCGCTCGATCCGGGCACGGCGTCGATCAAGCTGATGCACTTCCAGGGGACGCTGGAGGGCGTGCCGATGGCGTGGGGCTACGTCGAAGGTGGGATGGGCCGCATCTCCTTCGCCATCGCCGAGGCGGCGGCCGAAGCCGGGGCAGTGCTGGCGTCGGGCGTCCCGGTGGCCGAGATCCGCCCGGGCGAGGGTGTGGTGCTGGAGGGCGGCGAGGTCGTCCACGCCCGGGCGATCGTCTCCAACGCCGACCCGAAGGTCACGGCCGGGCTCCTCGGCTCGTCGATCGAGCGTGGCTTCGCCGATCGGGTCGCCGACTGGCGGACGACGAGCCCCGTGGTCAAGCTCAACTGCGGCCTGTCGCGCCTGCCCCGCTGGACCGCCCTCCCCGACGACGATTGGCCGAACCGGGCGCCGGTGTCGATCGCCGTGCCGATGGAGGCCGCCCAGCAGGCCTTCGAGGACTGCACGCGCGGGATCCCGTCCCCGGGCTTCGCCGAGCTGTACTTCCAGACCGCCTACGACCCGACGGTGGCTCCGCCTGGCAAGCACACGATGTCGGCGTTCGTGCAGTACGCCCCGTACGAGCTGGCCGACGGCACCTGGGACGACCGTCGCGACGAGATCGGCCAGCGCATCCTCGGCCTGATCGGGCGGTACTGCGACATCGACGACGTCGTCGAGCACGTCGAGGTGCTCGGGCCACCCGACATCGAAGCGCGCATCGGGCTGACCGGCGGCCACATCTTCCAGGGCGAGTGCACCCCGGACCAGATGTGGTGGCGTCGCTTCAGCCCCCGGGCCCCAGGCAACGGCGTCTACCTCTGCGGCGCCGCAACCCACCCCGCCGGCAGCGTGATCGGCCTCAACGGCCGCAACGCCGCATTTGCGGTACTTGAGGATCTAGACCGCCGTCTTCTGGCCGTAGCAACCGACCGGATGAAATCCGGCCGTTTCCGACGGCCAGTTCATTCAGTTGAATCAGCGGCCGCAGTACTGAACTGGCCGTCGGAAACGGCTGGATCCGGTCGGTTGCTACGGCCAGAACGTGCTAATTGCCTGTGCCAGCGGGGGCGACCTCTGGCTTGAGGCGGTTGACGTCGACGTGGACGCCGGGGCCCATGGTCGATGAGACGGTGATCTTGCGCAGGTACCGGCCCTTGGCGGAGGCCGGCTTGGCCCGGTTCAGCTCGTCGAGCACGGCGCGGAAGTTGGTCTCCAGCGCCGCCGGCTCGAAGCTGGCCTTGCCAAGCGGGACGTGGATGTTGCCGTAGCGGTCGGTGCGGTACTCGACCTTGCCGCCCTTGAACTCGCTGACGGCCCGGCCGACGTCGGTGGTCACCGTGCCCGTCTTCGGGTTGGGCATCAGGCCACGCGGGCCGAGGGCCCGGCCGAGCCGGCCGACCAGCGGCATCATGTCGGGGGTGGCGATGGCCACGTCGAAGTCGAACTTGCCCGCCTCGACCTGGGCGGCGAGGTCGTCGGACCCGACCAGGTCGGCGCCCGCCTCGCGCGCCGCGGCGGCGGCCTCACCGGTGGCGAACACGGCGACGCGCACGTCCTTGCCGGTGCCGGACGGCAGACCGACGGTGCCGCGCACCATCTGGTCGGCCTTGCGCGGATCGACGCCGAGCCGCACCGCCACGTCGACGCTCTCGTCGAACTTGGCGCTGGCCAGCTGCTTGACGAGGCCGAGCGCCTCGGACGGGCTGTAGAACAGATCGCGGTCGAAGCCCTTGTGGGCGTCGGTCAGCTTCTTGCCGGGCATGGCGTGTCTCCCTCGTTGGTCGAGCCCGCCGGGCGAGGTGGTCCCGGTCGTGGCGTGGATTTGATTTTTACGGTTTGGCCCCCGCCCGCAGCGAGCGATTCACCACCCGGCGAGCGGAGCGAGCCATCAACGGAATCGTCTACCGAACTTCGATGCCCATGGAGCGGGCGGTGCCGCGGACCTGCTGCTTGGCCGCTTCGAGGTCGTAGGCGTTGAGGTCGGGCATCTTGATCTGGGCGATCTCGGCGACGTCGGCTTCGGTCACGCGACCGACGGTCTGCTTGCCGGGCTCGCTGGCCGCCTTGTCGAGGCCGGCCTTCTGGCGCAGGAGCACCGGGGTCGGCGGGGTCTTCAGGATGAACGAGAACGTGCGGTCCTCGAACACCGTGATCTCGACGGGCACGATCGTGCCGACCTGGGACTCGGTCGCCGCGTTGTAGGCCTTGACGAAGTCCATGATCGCCACGCCATGCGGCCCCAGTGCCGTGCCAACGGGCGGCGCGGGGCTGGCCTTCCCGGCCGGGATCTGGATCTTGACGAGGGCGGCGACGCGCTTCTTGGCCATGGGGGCGTGGTGCTTTCCGGTGCTAGAGCTTGGCGACCTGGCTGAAGTCCATCTCGACGAGCGTCTCGCGCCCGAAGATGTTCACCAGGACCTTGAGTTTCATGTGGTCGGCGTTGATCTCGGCGATCTCGCCGGAGAAGTCGGCAAAGGGCCCTTCGCGCACCCGCACGCTCTCGCCGACGTCGTACTCGAGCCGCGGCTTGGCCCTTGCGGCCTGCTCGGCCCCGTCGCCCTTGGCGGCGAGGAACGTCCGCACCTCGCGCCGCGACAGGGGCGTCGGCTTCTGACCTTGCCGACTCTGACCGACGAACCCGGTGACGCCCGGCGTGTTGCGGATGCAGTACCAGGACGAGTCGTCCATCCGGCAGCGAACCAGCAGGTAGCCGGGGAAGACCTTGCGCTGCACGATCTGCTTGCGGCCGCCCTTGAACTCGACCACCTCTTCCATGGGGATGACGACCTCGAAGATCTTGTCCTCCATGTTCATGCTCTGGATGCGGGCATGGAGGTTGGCGGTGACCTTCTTCTCGTAGCCGGACTGCGTGTGCACGACGAACCACTCGCCGGGCCGGGTCCACGGGTCGTCGACGACGACGTCCTCGGCGTCCTCGACCTGCTCGGCGTCCTCGACCTGCTCGGCGTCCTCGACCTGATCGGCGTCCTCGACCTGCTCGGCGTCCTCGATCTGCTCGGCGTCGTCGGTCTGCTCGGCGTCGTCGACCTCCTGCTCGCCGTCGGCGAGGGTCACGGCATCGGCGTCGGGATCGACGACGGCCGCGGCGTCCGCATCGGCCTCCACCTCGGCTGCCTCGGTGTCCTCGGCGACCTCGTCGGAGACCACCTCCAGCTGCACCTCGGCGGCCGGATCGGCTTCCTCGAGCACGTCGACGTCGCCCGTCGGCAGGTTGTCCGGGGTCTCGATCTCGGCGATGTCAACCGGGCTGCGGCCCGTCACATCCTGCGGGAACTCGTTCGTCATCCGTACAACCATCCCGAGAGCACGTTGAACAGGGCGTCCAGGCCACCGACCATCGCCGTGTAGATGATCACCGTCACGACGACCACGATCGAGTACCGCACGACCTCGGGACGCTTCGGCCAGGCGACCTTGCGCATCTCGTCGCGCACCTCGCCCAGGTACTGGCGGGGCCCGACCCGCTCGCGACGGTTGGGCGCCTGGCGGGGGACGCGCTTGGGCGCGCCCTTCTCGTCGAGGGCGCCGGTCCGGCGCAGGTGCCGCTTCTGTTCGCGGTTGAGATCGTCGAGTGACATGGGGTTTCGTGGGTGTGGGCAGGGCAGGAGGGACTCGAACCCCCGACCGTCGGTTTTGGAGACCGATGCTCTTCCAGCTGAGCTACTGCCCTCGGTTCGGGGATGCCAGGCTACCAGCGGTCAATCGCCGCCGATCGCCGGGCGAGCCGCCGGCGCCTTGGGGCTAGCGCGTCTCCTTGTGCACCGTGTGGCGCCGGTCGTGGCTGCAGTACTTCTTCATCTCGATGCGCTCGCGATCGTTGATCTTCGACTTCATCGTGATGTAGTTGCGCCGCTTGCACTCCGTGCACTCGAGCGTGATCTTGACCCGCTTGTCCGACTTGGGCATGAGGTGGTCTCCTTACTCAATCTCGCTGCGCTCGGCCAATCGGTTCTCGACGCGACGGGTTCGAGCGATCATTTCAGGATCTTGGTGACGCGGCCGGCGCCGACGGTGCGGCCACCCTCCCGGATGGCGAACCGCAGGCCCTCGTCCATGGCGATCGGCTTGCCCAACTCGACGGTCATCGTGACGTTGTCACCCGGCATCACCATCTCCGTGCCCTCCGGCAACTGGATCGTGCCCGTCACGTCCGTCGTCCGGAAGAAGAACTGCGGCCGGTAGTTGTTGAAGAACGGCTTGTGCCGACCGCCCTCCTTCTGGGTCAACACGTACACCTGACCCTCGAAGTTGGTGTGCGGCGTGATCGACCCCGGCTTGCACAACACCTGACCCCGCTCCACCTCCTCCTTCTTCGTCCCCCGCAACAACGCACCGATGTTGTCCCCCGCCCGACCCTCATCGAGCAACTTGCGGAACATCTCCACACCCGTACACGTCGTCTTCTGCGTGTCCCGCAACCCGACGATCTCGATCTCGTCACCCGTGTGCACCACCCCCTGCTCCACCTTGCCCGTCACCACCGTGCCCCGACCGGTGATCGTGAACACGTCCTCGATCGGCATCAAGAACGGCTTGTCCAGATCACGCTCCGGCTCCGGCACGAAACTGTCGACCTCAGCCATCAACTCCAACACCTTGGCCTGCGCCTCAGCGTCACCCTCCAACGCCTTCAACGCCGACACCCGCACCACCGGCGCGTCATCACCCGGGAACTCGTACTCGGTGAGCAGCTCACGCACCTCCAACTCGACCAGATCCAACAACTCCTCGTCATCGACCATGTCCGCCTTGTTCAACGCCACCACGATGGACGGCACCCCCACCTGACGAGCCAACAACACATGCTCCCGGGTCTGCGGCATCGGACCATCCGTCGCCGCCACCACCAAGATCGCCCCATCCACCTGCGCCGCCCCAGTGATCATGTTCTTGATGTAGTCGGCATGACCCGGCATGTCGACATGGGCGTAATGCCGGTTCTCCGTCTCGTACTCGATGTGAGCGATCGAGATCGTGATCCCCCGCGCCTTCTCCTCCGGCGCCTTGTCAATCGAATCGAACGGCGTGTACTCAGCCAACCCCTTCTCCGCCAACGTCTTCGAGATGGCAGCGGTCAACGTCGTCTTCCCATGATCGATATGACCCATCGTCCCCACATTGACGTGCGGCTTGTTCCGCTCGAACTTGGCCTTGCTCATGACTGCTGTCTGTCCTTCTCCAACGTTGCGTGGTGGGTGCGGGTGGTAGCGGCGATCGGGATCGAACCGATGACCTTCCGATTATGAGCCGGATGCTCTGACCAACTGAGCTACGCCGCCGCTGGGGCTGACCAGCCTGGTCGAGCCCTCTGTGGGAATCGAACCCACGACACCAGCCTTACCATGGCTGTGCTCTGCCGACTGAGCTAAGAGGGCCGGTTTGCCGGCACGCCGAACGGACCGAACCCGACGAGCCAGCCTGCGAGCATAGCGGCCGACCTGCGGCAACGCCCCGGGCGATACCCTCGCCGGCCGTGGCGGCGGTCCAGGTGCGGGTGGCCGGCGAGAGCGACGCCGACGGGGTGCGGGCGATCTACAACCAGGAGGTCGTGTCGGCCACCAGCACCTTCGACATGGTGCCCCGCTCGCTGGCCGACCAGCGCGCCTGGCTGGCCGCCCGCAGCGGCGCGTTCGCGGCGATCGTCGCGGTCGACGGAGCCGCCGTGGTCGGGTTCGGCTCGCTCTCGCCGTACAAGGAGCGGGCGGCCTACTCCACGACGGTGGAGGACTCGGTGTACGTGGATCGGCGGCGCGGCGGCGAGGGCATCGGCTCGCTGCTGCTCGAGCGCCTCGTCGAGATCGCCTCGGCCTCGGGGTTCCACGCCGTGATGGCCCGCATCGAGGCATCGAGCGCTGCCTCGCGGGCGCTGCACGCCAAGTGCGGGTTCGAGCTGATCGGCATCGAGCGCCAGGTCGGCCGCAAGTTCAACCGCTGGCTCGACGTCGCGGTCATGCAACGGCTGCTCTAGCCGAGGCGGTACGCTCGTCAGCCGCTCCGGCCGTGGTTCCGGGGTCAACCGAGGGTCGGTGCCCGAGCGGCCAAAGGGAGCAGACTGTAAATCTGCCGGCATCGCCTACGGAGGTTCGAATCCTCCCCGGCCCACTCGGCGCGGCGTTCCGATCTCTGTGTGAGCGAAGAGGATGAATCTGTCCTGTTCGCTCACGTAGAACAGCACGTACCCTCTGGCGGATGCCCAGCTTCGACGTCGTCTCGGAGGTCGACCGGCAGGAGGTCCGCAACGCTGTCGACCAGGCGCAGCGCGAGATCGGCACCCGCTTCGACTTCAAGAACACGAACTCCTCGATCGAGCAGCAGGACCTGGTGCTGACCCTGCGCTCCGTCAGCGAGGACCGACTCACCGCGCTGCGCGTCGTGCTCGAGGAGAAGCTGGTCAAGCGCGGTGTGTCGCTGAAGGGCCTCGAGTACGGCGACGTCCAGGAGGCGACGCAGAACACCGTCCGCCAAGTGGCCACCATCACGGTCGGCATCTCCGCCGACAAGGCGCGCGAGATCAACAAGCTGATCAAGGCGCAGGCACCGAAGGGCACCTCGAGCCAGACCCAGGGCGAGTCGGTGCGGGTGAGCTCGAAGAAGCGCGACGACCTGCAGGCCGTCATCGCCCTCCTCAAGGGCGCCGACCTCGGCATCCCGCTGCAGTTCGAGAACATGCGGGCCTGATCCGTCCCGGGCGTGACTGGGGGCACACCCCATGGCGATCCTGCTACGTTGCGCTTCGACGTCCGGGGGCGACGAGTGGCAAGGGGAGGATCGATTGGCACTGCTCGACGTGCGCAACGTTTCGGTGCGCTTCGGCGGCGTCGTGGCGCTCGACGACCTGTCGTTCACGATCGACGAAGGTGAGATCTGCGGGCTGATCGGCCCGAACGGTGCCGGCAAGACCACCCTGTTCAACGTCGTCTCACGCATCTACGAGCCGCAGGGCGGTCAGCTCACCTTCGACGGCGACGACCTGCTGCGCGTCCAGGCCCATGGCATCGCCGGGCGCGGCGTGGCCCGGACGTTCCAGAACCTCGCCCTGTTCCCCCGGTTGAGCGTGCTGGAGAACGTGATGGTCGGCGCCCACAGCCAGAGCAAGGTCAACTTCCTGACGGCGCCGTTCCGCATCGGCGTGCGCCGCGAGGAGACCCGCCTGACCGAGTCGGCGATGGAGATCCTCGGCGAACTGGGCCTCGCCCAGCACGCCCTGCGCCCCGCCGCCGGGCTGTCGTACGGCACGCTGAAGCGCATCGAGCTGGCGCGTGCGATGTCGGCGCGACCCCGGCTGCTGCTGCTCGACGAGCCGGCGTCGGGCCTCACCCACGCCGAGGTCGACGACCTGGGCACCACCGATCCGCGCCCTGCGCGACCAGCTTCGGGCTCACGGTGCTGCTCGTCGAACACCACATGCAGCTGGTGATGGGCATCTCGGACAAGGTCGTAGTGCTCGACTTCGGCCGCAAGATCGCCGAGGGCAGCCCGTCCGCGGTGCAGAACGATCCCAAGGTGATCGAGGCGTACCTCGGAAGCTCGGCGGCGTGAGGCACCCGTGAGCGAGCCGAGCGCAGCACCGGTGACCACCTTGCTCGATGTCAAGGACCTCAACGCCGCCTACGGGCCGGTGCAGGTCCTCCGTGGGCTCGACCTGCACGTCGACGAAGGGGAAGTCGTCGTCCTCCTCGGCGCCAACGGCGCCGGCAAGACGACCACCATCCGGGCCATCTGCCAGATGGTCGACACCAAGGGCAGCGTGGACATGAGCGGGACGCAGCTCGTCGGGAAGCGACCCGAGCAGATGGCCAGGCTCGGCATCGCCCACGTCCCGCAAGGACGCGGCACGTTCCCCGAGCTGACGGTGGACGAGAACCTGGAGGTCGGCGCGTACGTCCGCAAGGACCGCGGGGAGATCCGCAGCGACACCGAACGCTGGTACGAGATGTTCCCCCGGTTGGCCGAGCGGCGGTCGCAGCAGGCCGGGAGCCTGAGCGGCGGCGAGCAGCAGATGCTGGCCGTGGCTCGGGCGCTGATGAGCCGGCCCCGCCTGCTGCTGCTCGACGAGCCGTCGCTCGGCCTCGCGCCGATCATCATCCAGGACCTGTTCGCCAAGTTCGACCAGCTCAACGAGGAGGAGGGGGTGACGATGTTCGTCGTCGAACAGAACGCCAACATCGCCCTGGACATCGCCGACCGGGCCTACGTGCTGGAGGCCGGCCGGATCGTCCTCGACGGGAGCGCCGCCGACCTGCGCGCCGATGACGCGGTGCGCCGGGCGTACCTCGGGTTCTGACAAGGGTTGCCGAACATGAGTGGACTCCTCGCCTTCCCCGGCATCGAAGACAACTTCTTCACGCTGACGCTGTTCCTGCAGAACCTGGCGAACGCCTTGGCCAACGGTGCCGTCTACGCCCTCATGGCGCTGACGGTGGTGATGATCTACAAGACCACCGGCCACCTCAACTTCGCCCAGGGGGAGATGGCGATGTTCTGCACGTTCATCGTCTTCGTGCTGGCGGTGGAGCAGGGCTGGAACGTGTGGCTGGCCATCGGCCTGGTGGTGATCGGGGCGATGGTCGTCGGCGCCGCCTTCCAACGGGTCCTGATCGCCCCGCTGGAGAGTCGCAGCGTCCTGGCCCCCGTCATCTTGACCCTCGGCCTGTTCTTCATCCTCAACGGGGCTGCGGCCACGATCTGGGGCACCAACCCGAAGGATCCGAAGCCCGCTCCGTTCCCCGGCGCGCTCGACGACAAGATCGACATCGTCTCCGGCCAGCCGAACTTCTTCGTCACGTACAAGGCGCTCGGCGTCTGGATCACCGTCGCCGCGCTGGTGATCTTGCTGACGTTGCTGTTGCAGAAGACGAAGCTCGGGCTCGCCTACCGCGCCGTCGCCGCCAACGCCGAGTCGTCGCTGATCGTCGGGATCCCGGTGAAGCGGATGCTGATGCTGGGGTGGGCGCTGGCGGCGGGGATCGGCGCCATCGCTGGCGCCATCATCGCCCAGTACCGCAACGTCCTCGACTTCAACTTCATGGGCGCCGTGTTGCTGTTCGGGTTCGCTGCGGCGTGCGTCGGCGGCTTCGACTCGATCAAGGGGGCGGTGATCGGCGGCCTGCTCGTCGGCATCGTCGAGACGTTCGCTCCCGCCCTGTTCACGTTCGTCGGCAACGAGCTGTCGCTGGTGATGGTGCTGATCGTGATCCTGGTCGTCCTCTACTTCCGACCGCAGGGCCTGTTCGGCTCGAAGCGGGTTGAACGCGTATGAAGAACTTGCCGTTCGTCGTCGTCCGCGGGTCGGTGCCGCACCGCATCTTGCAGCTGGTCGGCGTCCTCGCCCTCGTCGGGTTCTGGTTCTACGTCACCAGCATCGTCGAGAACTTCGAGCGCCAACCGCTGGGCCGTCGGCGTCACGCTGGGTGTCGCCATCCTCGGCTTGCAGATCGTCACCGGCTACTCGGGGCAGATCTCGATCGGCCATTCGGCCTTCTTCGGGATCGGCGCCTACACCTCCGCCATCCTGGTCGCCGATCACGGCTGGCCCTTCCTGCTGACCTTGCCCGTCGGCGGCGCCCTCGGGTTCATCGTCGGCTTCGTGATCGGCCTCCCGGCGTTGCGCATCCGCGGCTTGTACCTCTCACTGATCACGCTCGGCCTGGCGCTGGCGTTCCCGGCGATCGCCCGGTCGGACAACTTCTTCGGCTACGACTTCGCCGCCCTGACCGGCGGCAACAACGGGAAGGCGATGAACTCCGGCACGGTCACGTCCGTCGAGGGGTTCAGCTGGGCACCGCCGTCGTGGGCGCCGAGCGACTGGTCCGACGACGACTGGATCTTCACGACCGTCCTCCTCATCGCCATCGTCTTCTTCTTCCTGACGTCGAACCTGATCCGCAGCCGCGTCGGACGCGGGTTGGTCGCGATGCGCGACAACGAGACCGGCGCCGCCGTGTCCGGCGTCTACCCGGCGCAGTACAAGGTGCTGGCGTTCGCCACCAGCGCGCTGGTCACGGCGATCGGAGGCGGGTGCTTCGCCCTCGCCGTGAACAACATCGGTCCTGACACGTTCGGGTTGCAACGCTCGATCGAGTTCATCGCCGGGCTCGTGATCGGCGGCGTGGCCACGATCATGGGGCCGGCGATCGGCGGCATGCTCGTCGACTGGCTGCCGTACTGGGCATTCGAGATCGAGTGGCCACTGATCGGGCGGCTCGACGGCCCGGAAGCCGGGATCCTCTACGGGCTGCTGCTCGTCCTGATCATCTTCTTCATGCCTGGCGGCGTGATCTTCGGGCTGCGCTGGCTGCGCTCCAAGTTCGTCGTCATCGTGCCCAAGCTGCCGGCGGCCAAACTGCAGGAGCAGGCGATCATCGAGGCGGAACCAGCCGGATCCGCGCTCTCGGCCGAACCCGTCCAACAACAGCAACAACCACAAGGGGGAACCAGTCCATGAGAACGAGATCCAGGCGGATTCGCGGGGTACTGGCGGGGGCAGCCTGCCTCTCGCTCGTCGCCGCAGCCTGCGGAGGCGACGACGACGAGGGCGGCGGCGAGACCACCGCTGGCGCATCGACCTCGGCGTCAGCGACCGAGACCACTGCTGCGGGCGCCGGTACGGAGACGACGACAGGCGCCGAGGACACCGAGCCGGCGGAAACCGAACCGGCCGACACGGAGCCGGCCGACACCGAACCGGCCGACACGGAACCCGGCGACACCGAACCGGCCGATACGGAACCCGGCGACACGGAACCGGCACACGAACCCGGCGACACGGAACCGACTGACACCGATGGCGGTGCGAGCGGTGAGACGTTCATGGTGCCGACCGAGAACTGCCCGCCCGCGGCCACGGAGGCCCTGGGTGACGGCGAGCCGATCAAGATCGCCTTCATCGGCCCACAGACCGGTCCCCTCGCCGCCTTCGGCGTGATCGGCCAGGGCATGCAGGTCTACTTCGACAAGATCAACGAAGCGGGCGGCATCGATGGTCACCAGCTCGAGCTGATCACCAAGGACGACGCCTACGACCCGGCTCGCTCGGGCCCGGCCGTGCAGGAAGCCATCGAGGGCGACGGCATCTTCGCCTCGGTGTTCCAGGTCGGCACGCCGAACGTCGCCGGCACCAGGCAGCTCTACGCCGACGCCTGCGTCCCACAGGCGCTGGTCGGCACGGGCTTCCCGAACTGGGGCGACCCGGCCAACTTCCCGTGGACGACTGGTGGCATCCCGTCGTACACCGTCGAGTCGGCCATCTGGACCGACTTCATCAAGGAGAAGTTCCCGGAGGCCACCAAGGTCGCCATCCTCAGCTTCAACAACGACTTCGGCAAGACCTACCAGGCGGCGCTGCAACAGCTCCTCCCAGAGGCCGGGCTGGAGATCGTCGCCGACATCGTGCACGAGCCGACGTCGGACCTGAGCAACGAGGTGACCCAGCTGCTGGCGTCAGGACCTGACGTGATCATCGGCGGCACGACGTCGACGTTCTGCACGAGCCTGATGACGCTGGCCCGCCAGGGTGGCTTCACCGGGCCGATCATCAACTCGTACACCTGCCAGTCGATCCAGCAGTTCATGGTCCCCGCCGGTGAGGCGGCGGCCAACGTGCACACGCTGGTCGTGCTGAAGGATCCGGCCGACCCGGCCAACGCCGAGGACCCCGGCGTCCAGCAGTACCTCGCCGATGTCGAGACCTACGGCGGCGGCGCCGTCGACCCGACGGTCGGCAACGTGGCCACGGGCTACAACGCGGCCGTGCTGATCGAGGATGCGGCAACTCGGGCGGCGGAGATGGAGGGGGGACTGACGAGGGCGAACATGATGAACGCCTTCTGGTCGTTCGACCTCGAGCAGCCGCTCGTCCTGGGCGGCGTGGCCCGCGTCAACGGCATCGACGACGCCTACATCGCCGAGTACGGCGTGATGGCCGAGTACGACCCGGCCGGCATGACCTACCTGGTCGAGGAAGGCATCGAGATCGATGCCGAGGGCGAAGGCGGCATCTTCGAGGCGCCGTAGACACCGTTCTGGCCGTCGCAACCGACTCACAGCAGTCGGTTGCGACGGCCAGTTGTCCCGGTGATCGGCGTTCACTCCTCTGACGGGGCGTCTTTCGCCTTGCGCTGGATCTCGTCGACGACGGTGGCGTCGGCCAGGGTCGTGGTGTCGCCGAGGTTGCGCCCTTCGGCGACGTCGCGCAGCAGGCGGCGCATGATCTTGCCGCTGCGGGTCTTCGGCAGGTCGGGCGTCAGGTAGATCGTCTTCGGCTTGGCCAGCGCACCGATCTCGGTGCCGACGTGGGCGCGCAGCTCGTCGACCGAGATGTCGGCCCCACCTCGGGGGGTCACGTAGGCGATGATCGCCTGGCCGGTCGTGGCGTCGGCCGCGCCGACCACCGCCGCCTCGGCCACGCCCGGGTGGGACACGAGCGCCGACTCGACCTCCGTCGTGGAGATGCGGTGACCCGACACGTTCATGACGTCGTCGACGCGCCCGAGCAACCACAGGTACCCGTCGGCGTCGAGCTTGGCGCCGTCGCCGGCGAAGTACCGATCGGGGAACCGCGACCAGTACGTCTCCCGGTACCGCTCCGGGTCGTTCCAGATCCCGCGCAGCATCGACGGCCACGGACGGGTCAGCGTCAGGTAGCCGCCGCCATGGGTCACGACCTTGCCGGCGTCGTCGACGACCTCGGCCGAGATGCCCGGCAGCGGGAACGTCGCCGAGCCCGGCTTGGTCGTGGTCGCCCCCGGGAGCGGGCTGATCATGATCGCGCCGGTCTCGGTCTGCCACCAGGTGTCGACCACCGGGCAACGGTCGCCGCCGATGTGGGTGCGGTACCACATCCACGCTTCGGGGTTGATCGGTTCCCCGACGCTGCCGATCACGCGCAGGCTGGAGAGGTCGTGCTTGGCCGGCTCCTCGGTCCCCCACTTCATGAACGTGCGGATCGCCGTCGGCGCCGTGTAGAAGAGCGTCACCTTGTACTTCTCGACGATCTCCCAGAACCGGTTGTTGCCCGGGTGGTTGGGCACGCCCTCGTACATCACGATCGTCGAGCCGTTGGAGAGCGGCCCGTAGACGATGTAGCTGTGGCCCGTGACCCATCCGACGTCGGCGGTGCACCAGTAGACGTCGTCGTCGGCGTGGTCGAACACGTACCGGTGGGTGAACGTGACCTGGGTCAGGTACCCGCCGGTCGTGTGCATGATGCCCTTCGGCTTGCCGGTGGTGCCCGACGTGTAGAGCAGGAACAGCAGCTGCTCGCTATCGAACGGCTCGGCGGGGCACTCGGCATCGGCGGCGGCGATCAGGTCGTGGTACCAGTGGTCCTGCCCGTCCCGAATCTCGACGTCGTTGTCGCCGCGCTTCACGACGACGACGTGCTCGATGGTGGTCGTCGCGGCGACGGCCTCGTCGGCCGCCGGCTTGAGCGGGAACACGGCGCCGCGCCGGTAGCCGCCGTCCGCGGTGATCAGGACCTTGGCCTCGGCGTCGTTGATCCGGTCGGCCAGCGCCTGCGCGGAGAACCCGCCGAACACGACGCTGTGGGCAGCACCGATGCGGGCGCAGGCGAGCATCGCCACCGCCGCTTCGGGGATCATCGGCAGGTAGATGTTGACCCGGTCGCCGGCCACGACGCCGAGCGACTTGAGGGCGTTGGCGAACCGCTGCACCTCGTCGAGCAGCTCGGCGTAGGTGACGGCGCGAGTGTCGCCGGGCTCGCCCTCGAAGTGGATGGCCACCTTGTCCCCGCGTCCGGCGGCGACGTGGCGGTCGATGCAGTTGTGAGCGACGTTGAGCTTGCCGCCGACGAACCACTTGGCGTAGGGCAGCTGCCAGTCGCAGATCGTGTGCCAGTCCTCGTCCCAGTCGAGGAGCTCGGCGGCCTGCCGGGCCCAGAAGCCCTGGTCGTCGGCGGCCGCCTCGTCGTACAGGGACGTGTCCGTGACCAGGGCGTGGGCCTTGAACTCGTCAGACGGCGGGAACGTGCGGTGCTCGGCCAACAGGGCGTCGATCGTGTCCGGCGGGGGCTGCTGCTCGTCGGTCGTCATGGGGCCGACCTTAGAGAACGAGCGCCACGAGGTGAGCGGTGAGGGGACGGAGTCCCCTCACCGCTCACCGCGGCGGGTCGGGGTCGTCAGCTTCGCCACTCGAGGACGGTGAAGGCGCCGAGGCCGGCGGGGTCGGTCAAGGCCTCGGCCTCACGCCGGCGGCTGCGCATCGTCATCGCCGCCAGGTCGGGGCGGCTCGCCGCGGCCTGCCACGCCTGGTCACCGTCGTCGACCAGGTCGTCGAGGCCGTTGCTGCGCAGCCAGTCGGCCTGGGTCGAGACCACGTCAGGAGTGGGCAGCTGGTCGAGCGGCACGTCGGTCGTGATGTCCTGAGCACCGGGGTCGGTGAGGTAGTGGCCGCCCCGATCGTGGCGTCGGTACGTGCGCAACCACTCCCGCCACGGCCGGCCGACAAGCGCGGCTGTCGAGGGTCGGGCGTAGTCCAGGGCCAGCACCGAGCCGGAGCGCACCAACCGGCGCGCCGCCGTGACCCACGCCGCGGCACGATCGATCAGCGGGGCGCGCGCACCGTGCGGCGCGTCCGACGGCAACACGGCCGGCACCGGATCGAGCGGTGCGGACAGGACCTCGACCCACCGGTCGCCGTCCGCGACGGCGAACGCCTCGCGCCACCCGCCGTCGTAGACGACCAGCCGGAACGGCAGGTTGTCCAGCAGCTCGTTGGCGACGATGACACCGTCGAACTCGCCCGACGGAAGGTCGGCGGCCGACTCGACGCCGTTCGGATGCGCAGCGCGTTGCCGCTCGGCGACCTCTACAGCGACGTAGCGCATCGCACCACGACATGCCGGCTCAGCAGCGAGCACGCCGCGCGCCAACGTGCCCCGACCGGCGCCGGCCTCGACAACGACGAACTCCCCCGGTCGTCCAATGCGGTCCCACTCGGCGTCGAGGAAGCGGGCGAGCACAGCGCCGAACAGCGGCCCGACCTCTGGGGAGGTGAGGAAGTCGGCGCGCCGACCGGCACTCCCGCCAGTCGCATAGAAGCCATGCTCGCCGTACAGGGCGAGCTCCATGAAGCGCTCGAACGGGATCGCCCCTCCAGTGAGCGGTGGTCCGTCTGACGCCGCCAAGGTCAGGGGGCGACGACCCCGGTGAGGTCCCCGATGTCGGCGAAGCCGAGCACGATGCCCGGCAGCACGCCGAGGACCAACGTGCCGACGCCGGTGATGGCGAGGGCGGCGGTGACCGGCGGCGGCGTCACGATCGGCGTGCGGTCGCCGTCGGGCGCCTCGCCCATCCACATCTCGCGCATCACCCGCAGGTAGTACGCGGCCGCGATGGCGGTGTTGACCGCAGCGACGATCGCCAGCGAGTACGCGGCCCAGTTGCCGGCGTCGAGCACGGCCCGGAACACGTTGAACTTGGCGATCCAGCCGCCGAGCGGGGGGATGCCCGTCAGCGAGGCGAGGAAGATCGTCATCAGCACCGCCAGCCCCGGCGCGTAGCTAGATCAGGCCGCCGTACGACGAGATCTCGCCGCTGCGCGTCTTGCGAGCAGACGGCGATGACCACGGCGAAGGCACCCAGGTTCGTGAACCCGTAGATCAGCAGGTACACGACGACGGCCTTCAACGCCGACTCGCCCGGCTCGCCAGCATCGCCGGCGAAGGCGAAGGCCAGCGGCATGAGGATGAAGCCGCCCTGGCTGATGCTCGAGTAGGCGAGCATCCGCACGATGTTCGTCTGGCGCAGGGCGACCACGTTGCCGACGGTCATCGTCAGCGCGGCGAGCACCCAGATCAACGGGCCGTAGACGGCGTCGGCGCCGGGGAAGGCGAGGAACACGACGAGGATCAACGCCACGAAGCCGGCCGCCTTCGACGACACCGACAGGAACGCGGTGACCGGCGTCGGCGCGCCCTGGTACGTGTCGGGTGCCCAGGTGTGGAACGGCACCGCCGAGACCTTGAACCCGAATCCGGCGATGACGAACGCCACCGCCACGACCTGCAGGCCGATCAGCTCACCCGAACCGATCGCCGCGCCGATCTCGACGAGCTTCGTCGAGCCGGTGGCGCCGTACAGCAGGCTCATCCCGTACAGCAGCACGGCGCTGGCGAACACGCCGAGCAGGTAGTACTTGACGCCGGCCTCGTTGCTCTTCGTGTCGCGCTTGCGCCACGCCGCCAGCATGTACGCCGGGATCGACAGCAGCTCGAGGGCGATGAACACGCTGACGAGGTCGCGGCTCGACGTCATCATCACCATGCCGAGCACGCTGCACAGCAGCAGCACGTAGTACTCGCCCTGGTAGTAGCCGCCCTCCTCCAGCTCCGTCTGGCTGAGCAGCACCACGACGTAGGCGGCGAGCAGGAACAGCGCCTTGAGGATCAGCGAGAACTCGTCGACCACGTATCGGCCGTCGAACATCGAGCGGGAGGCGTCGCCGATCACCGTCAGCGTCACGAGCGGGATGCAGGCGGCGAGGAGGATGAAGCCGGTCAGCGTGGCGACGGCCCACTTGTAGGTCTCCTCGACGAGCAGGTCGATGGCCAGCACCACGTTGATCCCGACGATCAGGATCAGCTCGGGCGCGAGCGCATGCCAATCGATGACCGGCGCACCCACTCCGTATGGCTTCCGGCCGATCACCTGCAGCGAGCGAGTTCCAGCCAGCGCTCTGGCTCGCTCCTTCGCAGTCTGCACGGGTCGCGATCGCCATCGCTCATGCGAGGTGGGTTCCGAGTTGCTCGACCAGCGCGCTGACGGCCGGGTCGAGGACCCGGAACAGCAGCTGCGGGTAGACGCCGAGCACGACGATGAGGAGCAGCATCGGCGTCCAGGCGATCCACTCGATCCGGTTCACGTCGTGCAGGTCGACGTGGTGGTCGTCGTCGTCGTGGCCGGTGTTGACGCCGGCGCCGGCAGGGCGCGGCGTCGGCGTGCCGGCGAACTCGGCCGTGGGCTCGCCGAACGCCGTGCGCTGGTACAGCCACAGCAGGTAGGCGGCGGCGAACACGGTCCCGACGGCGGCCAGCACCATCAACGTGCGGAACAGCGCCTCCGACAGCCCGAACCCGGGGCTGTAGGCCGACAGGATGGCCGGGAACTCGCCCCAGAACCCGGCCAGGCCGGGCAACCCGAGGCTGGCCATGGCGCAGAAGCCGAGGATCCACCCGAGCCGCGGCATCGACACGAGCATCCCGGACAAGCGGCTGATCTGCAGCGTGTGGTAGCGGTGCTTCACCGACCCGGCGATGAAGAACAGCATCCCGGTGATCAGGCCGTGGGCGACCATGCCGAACAGCGCGGCGTTGATCCCGAACTCGGTCAGCGTCGAGATGCCGAGCATCACGAACCCCATGTGGGCCACCGACGAGAACGCGATCAGCCGCTTCATGTCCGTCTGGGCCAGGCAGCACAGCGCGCCGTAGAGGATGCCGACCACGGCGAGGATCCCGATGACCGGCGCCCACGCCTTCGCCGCGTCGGGGAGGAAGGGGATGGCGATGCGCACGAAGCCGTACGTGCCCAGCTTCAGCAGGATGGCGGCCAGGATCACCGAGCCCTGCGTCGGCGCCTGGGTGTGGGCGTCCGGCAGCCACGTGTGGAACGGGAACATCGGCACCTTGACGGCGAAGCCGACGAACATCCCGGCGAAGATCCAGATCTGCACGGTGCGGCCGAGCTCGGGCCCCTCGGCCAGCAGGTACTGGAACGAGAAGCTCTCCGCACCCGTCTGCACGAACAGCGCCAGGAACGCCACCAGCATCAGCGCCGAACCGAACATGGTGTAGAGGAAGAACTTCAGCGAGGCGTACTGGCGCTGCTCGCCGCCCCACACGCCGATCATGAAGTACATCGGCAGCAGGACGATCTCGAAGAAGACGAAGAACAGGATCAGGTCCTGGGCGACGAACGTGCCGGCCATGCCCGTCTGCAGCACCAGCATGAGGATGAGGAACGACTTGGCGCTCCCGCCCGCCGGCATGTCGTCGAACGTGTAGATGATGACGACGAGCGTGATGAAGCTCGACAGCACGTACAGCGGCAGGCTGATGCCGTCGAGACCGATGGCGTAGTTGGAGCGGATCGCCTCGATCCACTCGACGTCGACGAAGAACTGCAGCCGCTCGGCCTGGTCGAAGTCGAACTGGGTGATCGTGTAGACGGCGACGGCGAACGTGGCAAGGGCGGTGACGAGTGCCAGCTGCTTCTGCGCCTTCACCTCGCGCTCGGGCACGAACAACAGCAGCAGCACGCCGCCGAGCGGCAGGAACGTGCCGAGGCTGAGGAGCCAGTTCTGATCGGAGATGACGTCCATACGTTCCAGCGACCCCTACACGTTGACGATGACGAGCACGACGGCTCCGATGGCGGCGGCGCCGAACAGCAGCGCGCCGTACTGGTTGACCCGACCTGACTGCACCGGGCGGAGGGCCGACCCGGTCGAGTTGGCGACGGTACCCGATGCGTTGACGGCACCGTCCACCACACGCTGGTCGACGTTGCGGTAGGCCCAGCCGCCGAACAACCGCCCGGCCCGGCCGGCGGTGTTGACGACGCCGTCGATCACGTGCTGGTTGATCCAGTAGCCCGCCCGAGCGATCGGATGGGCGATGGCCCGGACGATGACGTTCTCGTAGAGGTCGTCGAGGTAGTACTTGTTGGCCAGGAACAGGTAGCCGGCCCGGGCCAACCTCGACCGCTCGGTCAGTCCGACGAGGCGCCGATCGCGCTTGGTGTAGAGCGCGACGCAGACGATCCAGCTCGACACGAGACCGGCACCGACGACGGCCAGCGACAGCAGCGCCTTGGACCACGTGAACTCGGCGTGGTCGACGGCCGGGAAGTAGCAGTCGGCCTCGCCCTCGGGCCGGGTGCGCCCGCAGCCGGTGAGCGCTTCCTCCTCGCCGCCCTCACCGCCGCCGTCGGCCTGCGGCGCGGCCAACCCGGCGACGCCGTTCTCAACACTTGATGCACCCTCGACCTCGACGGCGCTGTCGGCCTCCCCGGCCGCGGCCAGCTCCACCGCTTCGGGGCGCGGCTCGACGTACTCCTTGAACTTCTCCCACTCCTCGCCGAACGCCACGGCGTTGGTGAAGCCGGCGAAGATCGACAGCGCGGCGAGGATGCAGATCGGCACGAGGATCAACTTCGGGGACTCGTGCGGGCCATGGTGCTCGCCGGCGTGCACGAGGTCGGCTTCGTGCTCGGCGTGCTGGCCGACGCCGGAGTGGGGCGGCAGGTGCTCCTGCTGCTCCTCGAGGATCGGCTCCTGCTGGACGTCGTGCGGCGCGTCGTGGGCCACCAGGGCCAGCTCCAGCTCGTGCTCGTGCTCGGTGTGGTGCTCCCCGGCCGCCGCGCCGCGGGGCTCGCCGAAGAACGTGAGGTAGGTCGCCCGCACCGTGTAGGCCGCGGTGAGGAACGCCCCGCCGAGGGCGATCCACATGAACACCGTGTAGCCGTTGTGGCCGACGTTGTCGATGATCTCGTCCTTGGAGAAGAACCCGGCCAGCGGGAACACGCCGGCGAGGGCGGCGCCGGCGACCATCCACGCTCCCGCCGTGATCGGCATCTTCTTGGCCAGCCCGCCCATGTCCTTCTTCATGTCGAAGCTGTGGTGCGAACCCGAATGGCTGACCGAGCCGGCGCACAGGAACAGCGCGCACTTGAAGAAGGCGTGGGTGAAGATGTGGAACACCGCCGGCAGCCAGGCTCCAGCGCCGAGGCCGAGCATCATGTAGCCGAGCTGGCCGACCGTCGAGTAGGCGAGCACCTTCTTGATGTCGTTCTGGACGAACGCCAGCAGCGCCGAGATGACGATCGTGATGCCGGCGATCAGCACGATCGGGTTGAGGCTGACGTCCGGGATGTCGAAGCCCTCCCAGAACACCGGGTAGAGCCGGGCCACGAGGTACACGCCGGCCACGACCATCGTCGACGAGTGCAGCAACGACGAGACCGGCGTCGGTCCGGCCATGGCGTCGGGCAGCCACGTGTGCAGCGGGAACTGCCCGCTCTTGCCGATGCAGGCGACGAACAGCGCCACCGCGGCCCACAGCAGCACGGTCTGGTTGGCGTCGGCGGACAGTGCCCAGCCCGAGATGCCCTGGATGCTGAACCCGCTCGTGCCGAGGTTGTCCTGCGACCAGCTGTTGGCGGCGAAGAACAGGATGGACGTGCCGACGAGCAGCCCGACATCGCCGACGCGCACCGTGAGGAAGGCCTTCATTGCCGCTCGGGCGTTGGCCTCGTCCTCCCACCAGTGGCCGATCAGGAGGAACGAGCAGAGGCCCATGATCTCCCAGCCGAGGATCAGCTGGACCATGTTCTCGGCCAGGACCATCACCAGCATCCCGGCGGAGAACAGGGTGATGGCGGCGAAGAAGTGGGTGTAGCGGCGGTCGCCGCGCACGTACTCGAGCGAGTAGATCTGCACGAGCAGCGAGATGAACGAGACGAGGAACAGCGTCATCACGGACAGGCCGTCGATGTGCTGGCCGAGGCCGAACTCGAAGCCCGAGTTCTGCCACCACGTCCACTGCCGGATCACGGGCTCGACGAACGGCTCGGCCTCGCCACCCTCGCTGGCGGCGATGCTGCGGGCGAAGCCGGCCAGGACGCGCATCGGCCCCGCCTCGCCCTCGACGCCGGCGGCGGCATCGGTGCGCTGGATCCACTGCAGGACGAGCCCGCAGGACAGGACGGCCGACGCCGCCATGGAGAGGACGCCGACCTCGGAGCCCTTCATCGGCAGGCGCTTGCCGAACAGGATGATGACGAAGAACGCGAGCCCCGGGATGACGGGGATCAGCCAGGCGTTCTCGAGAAACCAGCCGGTGGTGGCGGCGCTCAACACCTCAGCCGCTCATCTCGCTGAGCTCGTCGAGGGCGATCGAGCGGCGGTTGCGGTAGACGAGCAGGACCATGGCCAGACCGACGCCGACCTCGGCGGCGGCGACGGCGATGACGTAGAGGGCGAAGACCTGCCCGTCGGCGCCGCCGTGGAGCAGGGCGAAGGCGATCAGGTTGAGGTTGACGGCGTTGAGGATCAGCTCGACCGACATCAGCACCATCACGGCGTTGCGCCGGGCGATCACCCCGAACACGCCGATGGAGAACAGCACCGCCCCGAGTAGCAGGAAGTTGACCGTCAGCACGCCGTTAGTCCTTGCGAGCCAGGACGATGGCACCGATGGCGGCGGCGAGGAGGATGAACGAGATGGCCAGGAACGGCACCAGGTAGGGCGACAGCACGCCGTCGGCGATGGCTTCGGTCGGGGCCGGCCCGCGGTCGGGCAGTCGCTGGTCCTCGAAGGCGTCGATCACGACCCACGACAGCAGGCCGAGCAGGACCAGCGCCACCGGGATGCCGATGCCCCAGTTGCGGTTGTTGAGGCCCCGCTCGTGGCCGATCTGGGCCCTGGTCAGCATGATGCCGAACAGGAACAGCACCATCACCGCGCCGACGTAGATCAGCACCTGGCTGACGGCCACGAACCCCGCCGCGGCGAGGACGTATTGGGCGGCCACGCCGGCCAGCACGAGCACCAGCCACAGCGCGGCGTGCACGACGTTCTTCGTGGTCACGACGCACAGGGCGGCGAAGATCATCATCGCCGCGATGACCCCGAAGCCCACGTTCTGGGCCACGTTCACCGCGTTGCTGGCGGCCTGGCCGATCACTTCTTGCCCTTCTCCGCCCCGGCCTCCAGCTCAGGTGCCTCGGGGACCGTCTCCATCCACTCGCCGAGCTTGTCCTTGTCGTGCAGCAGGTCGGCGATGCGCGGCTCGGAGTACTCGTACTCGGGACTCCAGAACAGGGCGTCGAACGGGCACACCTCCACGCAGATGCCGCAGTACATGCACAGCGCGTAGTCGATGTCGAACCGGTCGAGCAGGCTGACCGATCGCGGCTTGCCGCCGGCCCGCCGGGGCGGGGCCAGCGTCTTGTGGCCCTCGATGTAGATGCACCAGTCCGGGCACGAGCGAGCGCACAGCATGCACACCGTGCAGTTGTCCTCGCGCAGGGCGATGACGCCGCGGGCCCGGGTCGGCGGCGCCTCCTTCTCGTGCGGGTACTGCACGGTGTCGGCGCCGTGGCGCATGGTGCGCCCGAGCGTCTTGAGCGTGACCCCCATGCCCTTCAAGAGCCCGGGCATCTTCGGCTTGCCGAGGGCCATCAGACAGCAACCTTCCACTGCGTTCCCCGGCCACGCAGGCCGATGCTGGCCACTCGCTCGCTGGCGCTCGCTCGTTCGCACTGGTTCCGGGCCATCAGACGGCCACCTTCCACTGCGTTCCCCGGCCACGCAGGCCGATGCTGGCCACTCGCTCGCTGGCGCTCGCTCGTTCGCAGTGGTTCCGGGCCATCAGACGGCCACCTTCCACTGCGTTCCCCGGCCACGCAGGCCGATGCTGGCCACTCGCTCGCTGGCGCTCGCTCGTTCGCAGTGGTTCCGGGCCATCAGACGGCCACCTTGATGATCGCGGTGACGACGATGTTGGCCAGTGACACGGGGATCAGGACCTTCCAGGCGAACTGCTGCAGCTGGTCTTCACGGAACCGGGGCACGCTGAAGCGCACCCACATGATGAGGAACGACAGCACCATCATCTTGGTGAACAGGATCAGCGGACCGCCGATGTTCATCCAGTTGTCGACGTCGTCGATGGTGTCCCAGCCGAACCAGGCGAACGGGATGCCCCACCCGCCGAGGAACAGGACCGAGGCGATCAGCGAGAACACGCCGACGGTGGCGAACTCGGCGATGAAGAAGATCAGGAACCGGAACCCCGAGTACTCCGTCATGTAGCCCGCCACCAGCTCGGACTCGGCGATCGGCATGTCGAACGGCGGCTGCGTCAGCTCGGCTTGCACGGCGATCATGAACACCAGGAACCCGACGAACTGGGTGAGGATGTACGGGTTGCCGAGCCCGTCCCAGCCGAACATCGACCCGGCGTTCTGGGCGAACACGATCTCCTGCATGTTCATCGAGCCGGCCTGGATGACCACGCCGATGACGGCCAGCACGAGCGGCAGCTCGTAGGCGATCAGCTGGCCGGCGGCGCGCAGCCCGCCGAGCAGCGAGTACTTGTTGGCGCTCGACCAACCGGCGATGAGGATCCCGAGCACGCTGATCGACGACACGGCCAGGGCGTAGAAGATCCCGACCTCGAAGTTGGTCAGCCAGACGTCCGGCCCGAACGGCACCGCGGCGACGAGCAGGAACGTCGACAGCAGCACGATCAGCGGCGCCAGCTTGAAGATGGTGTGGTCGGCGGCGGCCGGCGCCGTGTCCTCCTTCTGCAGCCACTTGCCGACCTCGGCGAACAGCTGCATCGAGCCGTACGGCCCGGCCTCCATCGGCCCCAGGCGGCTCTGCATGAACGACATCATCTTGAACAGGAAGACGTAGACGATCGTGCCCGCCGGCAACAGCACGGCGACGATGCCCCCGAGGACGCGCAGCAGCGACTGCCCCCAGTACGGGATCTCGATCGCGAGCCAGCTCAATGGATGACCCGCGCCAGATGCGAGCGAGCGAGCGCCAGCGAGCGAGCGGCCAGCAACTGCGCAGGCTGCAGGTGGCGTGGCCGGGGAACGCAGTGACGGTTCACCGGTCGATGTCACCGAGGATGAAGTAGAGGCTGGCCAGGATCGTGATGATGTCGGGCACGTAGACACCGCGCAGCAGCCACGGGGTGATCGACACGTTGTTGAAGCTGGCCGAGCGGATCTTCACCCGGAACGGGCCGAGGTCGCCTTTCGACACGACGTAGTAGCCCATCTCGCCGAGCGGGTTCTCCGTCGACACCCACGCCTCACCCTCGGCGACCTTGATGATCCGTGGCACCTTGGCCAGGATCGGCCCCGACGGCAGGCCGTCGACGATCTGGTCGACCATCTTCGTCGACTCCCGGGTCTCCTGAAGGCGCACCCAGCAGCGGGCGAAGCTGTCACCGTCGGGGTGCGTCCAGACCCGCCAGTCGAGCTGGTCCCACGCCATCGGCAGCACCTGGTCGCGGCGGAGGTCCCAGTCGACGCCGCTGGCCCGCAGGTTGGCGCCCGACAGCCCGTACTGGAGCGCGACGTCGCGAGGGATGATGCCGACACCACGCGTGCGGGCCTGGAAGATCTCGCCGCCGATGAGGAGGTCCTCGATCTGGTCGCAGTACGTGCGGATCTTCTTCATGACGACGCGGGTCTCGTCGATGAAGCCCTTCGGCAGGTCCTCCTTGAGGCCGCCGATGCGGTCGAAGTTGGGGTGGAACCGGCCCCCGGTGGCGCCCTCGATCAGGTTGAGCACGTGCTCGCGGTCGCGGAAGGCGAAGAACGCCGGCGTGACAGCGCCGAGCTGCACGCCGAGGTCGCCGAGGAACAGCACGATGTTGGCGATCCGCGACAGCTCGAACAGCAACGTGCGCAGCCACTGGGCGCGCGGCGGGGCTTCGATCTCCATCAGCTTCTCGGCGGCGAGGATGAAGGGGACCTCGTTGGCGAAGCTGCCCAGCCAGTCGATGCGGTTGACCAGCGTGGTGATCTGCGGGTACGTGCGGACCTCGGTCAGCTTCTCGTAACCGCGGTGCATGTAGCCGCACCCCGGCTCGGCCCACACGACCTGCTCGCCGTCCAAGCGGACGATGATCCGCAGCGTGCCGTGGGTGGCCGGGTGCTGCGGGCCGATGTTGAGGGTCATGCCCTCGGTCTCCAGCTCGACGTTGAGCCGGGCATCGGCGGCCTGCCCGGCGATGTAGGCGAGCTGCTCGCGACGGCTCAGGACGTCGGTCATGAGCGACTGATCCTCTCCTGACGCCGTGTCATCCTCACTGCGGTCGGGGGCCGAAGCGGTCTGTTGATCCTGTCCTGGCGCCGTGTCACCCTCACTGCGGTCGGGGGCCGAAGCGGTCACTGACCCGTCCACGTCGTCGTCGGGGGCCGTGTCCAGTTCGGGCTCGCTCGAGTCGGGCGCCTCCTCGACGCTGTGCTCGTGCGCCGCCTCGTCGGCGACGTCCTCGGCCGGCGGGACGCCCAGCCCTCCGTCGGCCTGACCAGCCACCTCGTCCTGCGGCGGCGCCTCCTCGGCCGGCATGGGTTCGACGTCGACGATGCCGGGCCACGGCTTGACCATCCGGGCCAGCAGCGGGAAGTCCTTGCGCAGCGGGTACCCCTCGAACTCCATCGGCAGGTACATGTTGCGGAGATCGGGGTGGCCGGCGAAGGAGATGCCGAACATCTCGTGGGTCTCCCGCTCGTGCCAGTTGGCGCCGGCGTAGACGGCGAACCACGAGTCGACCGTCATCGTGTCCTCGGGGACGTCGACCTTGAGCGTGAAGCCCACGTGGCGGCGGGTGTCGGTCAGCCGAGCGAAGACCTGGAACCGGGTGTCGCCGCCGGTCACGCCCTGCACGATCTCGGTCGTGCGCTCGGGCGGGGGCTGGGTCGGGTCGTCCTCGCCGCGTCCGTAGGGCGACGGCATCCAGTCCAGCGCCGACAGGAAGCAGAAGTAGTCGAAGCCGAGGGCCAGCGCAGCCTCGCCGGCCTCGCGCCACGCCGGGGTGGCCACCCGCACCCACAGGTCGTCGTTCGGGCGCAGCACGGTGTCGACGAGGGATTCGCCCAGGCGGCGGCGCAGCTCGTCGACGATCCCCTCGCGCAGCCCGTCGCCGGGCAGCGCTTTGGGCTCCTCCTCCTCCGTCGTCGTGGCGTCACTCAATCGGACCACCGCCGACCACAGCAGGCTCGCGGCGCGGGATGACCTCGGCGACCTCGCCCTTCCACTTGGCCACCACGTCCTCGTCCTTGATCCGCTGCTGCAGCAGGACGATGCCCTCCAGCAGGGCCTCCGGGCGGGGCGGGCAGCCAGGCACGTAGATGTCGACGGGGATGATCTGGTCGACGCCCTTGGTCACCGAGTAGCTGTCCCAGTAGGGCCCGCCGCAGTTGGCGCAGCTGCCCATCGAGATCACGTACTTGGGCTCGGGCATCTGGTCGTACAGGCGCAGGATGGCCGGCGCCATCTTGTCCGTCACCGTTCCGGAGATGACGACGAGATCGGCCTGGCGGGGGCTGGCCGGCAAGGGGATGACGCCGAGGCGCATCACGTCATAGCGCGGCGAAGCGAAGGCGGCGCCCATCTCGATGGCGCAGCAGGCGAGTCCCCACTGGTACACCCACATCGAGTAGGAGCGACCGAGGTTCATCAGCTTGGTGATGGCACTCGGCATGCGGCCGCGGTCGACTAGACCCACCGCAGCAGACCCCGCTTCCACGCGTACAGCAGGCCGTCGAGCAGCAGCACGATGAACACGAGCATCACGACGAGTCCGAAGGCGCCGTAGCGCTCGATCGACGCCGCCCACGGGAAGATGAACACCGCCTCGACGTCGAAGATGACGAAGAGCAGGGCAAACACGTAGTAGCGGATCTGGCTCTGCGACCACCCGATGCCCACGGGGTCCACGCCGCTCTCGTAGGCCATCAGCTTCGATGGGTTCGGGCGGGTGGGCCGGATCAGCGATGCGACCCCCAGGAGCAGGCCCCCGAGCAGGACCGCCGCGAGGCCGAACCACACGACCGTCAGGTAGTCCCGCAGGAAGGCCGACATCGGCATCGGACGCTACCAAGCCGGCCGTGACCACCCCCAACGACGGGCGGCGCGTTTGCTGCTACTGGTCGGCGAGGAACCAGTCCACGAGTTCGGCGGCACGGCGGCTGCTGCTGGTGGTGTTGGCTCGGGTGGCGACCAGCAGCGCGTCCGGGTCGCCGCCCCGTGAGAGGAGTTGGTCGGCGCCGCCGTCGGCCAGCCAGCGGGTGACCATGCTGTCGGTCGCCTCGGGGTGGAACTGAGTCGCCAGCACCCGTTTCGTCCGCACGAGCTGCGGTCCGACGGGCGTTCGGGCCAGCTCGACGAAGCCCTCGGGCACGGTGAACACGTCGTCGTGCCACTCCATCCAGGCGCCGGTTGCGGGGACGTCCGGGTCGACGTCGAGCTCGAACCAGCCGATCTCCGGGTTCGGCGTGCGGGTGACGGTGCCACCGAGGGCGTGGGACAGGATCTGGGCGCCGAAGCAGATGGCGATCAGCGGGCAGCCGGCGGCCACGACCCGGCGGACCAGCGCCGCCTCGGCCTCGACCAGCGTGGCGATCTCTGGCCGGTAGACGTTCCACTCGGAACCGAGCGTGAGCACGAGCTCGACGCCGTCGAGGCCGGGCCAGTCGGCGGGCGCCTCCCGGTGCAGCTCCGTGAAGGCGTAGCCGCGCTGGCGGAGGCGGTGGCCGACGAACCCCGAGTCGAGGTCGGCGGCGTTCCCGACGACGAGCGCGCGCACGGCGTCCACGGTACCGACCTGGTCAGTAGCGTCGCCGCGGCATGGACGTCCCCACGACGGTCTCGCTGGAAGACATCGTCGCGGCGCGGCCGATCATCTCGCCCGTCGCCAAGCGGACGCCGGTCCTGACCTCGCCGGCGCTGTCCGAGCAGACCGGGCGCGACGTCGTGCTCAAGGCGGAGAGCCTGCAGCGAACGGGCGCGTTCAAGCTGCGCGGGGCGATGAACAAGTTGGCGTCACTCGGCGCCGCGGCGGCCAACGGCGTGACCGCCGGCAGCGCCGGGAACCATGCCCTGGCCCTCGCCTTCGCCGCCCGCCACTTCGGCGTCCCGTGCAGCATCTTCGTGCCCGTCGGCGCGCCGATCACCAAGGTCGAGGCGTGCCGGGCCTATGGCGCCGAGGTCGTCGAGGGCGGCGCCTCGCTCGACGAGGCGGTGGCCGCGGCACGGGCGATGGCCGTCGAGCGAGCGCTGCAGTTCTGCCACCCGTTCGACGATCCGGCCGTGGTCGCCGGGCAGGGCACGCTGGGCCTCGAGCTGGTCGAGGACATCACCGACCTGGCCTGCGTCGTGATCCCGCTCGGCGGTGGCGGGCTCGCCGCGGGGACGGCCATCGCCGTGAAGCACCAGCGTCCCGACGTACGAGTGATCGGCGTGCAGGCCGCGGTCTGCGCCCCGTACGCCGGTGGGGCGTCGCCGACCGGCCCGGTGGCGACGCTCGCCGACGGGATCGCCGTGAAGCGACCGGGCCGGGTCACCGGACCGCTGGTCGAGCGGTGGCTGGACGCCGTCGTCGCCGTGGACGAGGACGCCATCGCCGACGCCATGGTCCTGTTGATGGACCGGGCCAAGCTCTTCGTCGAGGGTGCCGGCGCGGTCGGCGTCGCCGCCGTCCAGGCCGGAGCGATCGACCTGCCGGCGAAGGGCGCCACCTGCATCGTGCTGTCGGGCGGCAACGTCGACCTCGGAGTGGTGCCGAGCCTGATCCGCCGCCACGAGACCGACGCCGGACGGCGGCTCGTCGTCACGGCGACGATCGACGATCGCCCCGGCAGCCTGGCTCGCTGGTTGGGCGCCTTCGCCGGAGCCGGCGCCAACCTGCTGGAGGTCGACCACCTGCGTGAAGGCGTCGACCTGCACGTGCGCGAGACCGGCGTCCACGCCACGTTCGAGGTGCGCGGGCCCGAGCACGCCCAGGTCGTGCTCGCCGCCGTGCGCTCCGCCGGCTTCGACGAGCTCGAGGTCCAGCACTCCTGACCGTCGCCCGAGACGTCGGCGACGCATGTCTACCTACTGGTCGGTAGGCTATGTCGGATGCGTGAGGCTGACCTGCTCCAGGAGCTGGAACCGACCGTCGAGCGGCTGTACGACCGCCACCTCGAAACGACCAAGGAGTGGTTCCCCCACGAGCAGGTGCCGTACGGGCGGGGTCGGGACCCGGACCCGCACCGGGCGTGGCGAGAAGGCGACGCCGATCTCGCCGGCGCCACGATCGACGACGCCGTGCGCAGCTCGCTGGTCGTCAACTTGCTCACCGAGGACAACCTGCCGTACTACTTCCGCACCATCGAGCGGATGTTCGGCCGCGACGGCGCCTGGGGAACGTGGGCCCGCCGGTGGACGGCCGAAGAGGGCCGCCACTCGATGGCGATCTACGGCTATCTGATGGTCACCCGCGCCGTCGATCCCGTGCACCTCGAACGGTCCCGCATGTCACAGGTCTCGGGCGGGCTGATCCCGGAGCCGACGTCCGCCGCCGACGGGTTCGTGTACCTCACGCTGCAAGAGCTGGCCACCCGCATCGCCCACCGCAACACGGGCCGGATGATCGGCGACGAGGCCGGCTACGGCGTGATGATGCGCGTCGCCGCCGACGAGAACCTGCACTACCTCTTCTACCGTGACCTCGCGTCGACGGCGCTGGCCCTCGACCCGAGCACGATGGTCAAAGCGATCGAGCGCCAGGTCGTCGGCTTCGAGATGCCGGGTGGGGGCATCCCCGGGTTCGCCGACCACGCCCGGGCCATCGCCAAGTCCGGGATCTACGACCTGGCCATCCACCACGACCAGATCCTCGTCCCGGTCGTGATGCGGCACTGGGACGTCGAGCACCTCACCGGTCTCGACGACGAGGCCGAGCGGGCTCGGGACCGCCTCATGGCCCGCCTGGCCAAGAGCGAGCGCGTCGCCCGTCGCGTCGCCGACCGCAAGCGCGAGCTCGTCCCAGCCTGAGATCCATCCGAGTGTTTCCGGCGCATCCGAGTGTTTGCCGCGGCGCCCGTCCAGTACGCGAAACCCTCCGATGCGCTGAAACCCTCGGATGACTTGGACCTGTCGCGTGGGAGCATGGGCGTCATGACGACGTGCTGCGTGATGGTCCGCCGTGTCCGTGGTGCGGACACCATCGACCCGATGGGGCTGGCATCGGCTTGATGCCGCCGTCGCCCGACGCGTCGTCGCCGACGCCGGCATCCGCGGCGGTGATCTCGTCGTCGACCTCGGTGCCGGGACCGGCGCGCTGACCCAGGCGCTGGTCGACGCCGGCGCGCACGTCGTCGCCATCGAACGCCACCCAGAACGGGTCGAACACCTCACCGTCCGGTTCGCCAACCGACGCGTCACCGTCGTCCAGGCCGACGTGCGTTCGTTGCGCCTGCCGCGCCGCCCCTTCCGGGTCGTCGCCAATCCGCCGTGGTCGCTCGCCGAGGAGGTCCGCACGATGCTCTTGCGGGCGTCACCCCTCGTGCGGGCCGACCTCGTGCTGCCCCGGTGGCTCGTGCATCGCTGGGCCCACCGGGACCCGCGGATCCGTGTCAACGGCTCGATCCGCGCCGAGTCGTTCACCCCGCATGCGCCGACCGGGGCGGCCGTCGCCGTGATCAGCCGACGGTGAGCGACCCGGAGACAGGCTGACGGCGAGCATCGCCGCCAGCCACGCCATGAGCGGGAGGTACAACACGAAGCCGATCGCGGCGCGCCCGACGGGCAGCTGGTCGGCGAGTTCACGACCGACCAGGACGAACGCCGCGACGACCGCAAGCAGCACCAGCACTCCAGCGAACACCGTCTGGCGTCGTCTCCGAGCCAACGCCATCGCGCCGGGCACCAAGGTCGGGACCATCAGCAACCCGGGCCCCAGGCACAACGGCAGGAGCGAGAGCTTGCCGAGCAGGCGCCAACGACGGCCTCGGGCCAGCACCACGCCCATCGCCAGACCCGGGATGGTCGACGCGACGACGATGAACAGCGAGCCGATCCACGTGAAGGCCGGGTCGGTGGAGATCACCCGCATCCACGCTCGCGCCGCGACGCCCCACGCCGCGCCGCAGCCGGCGCCCATGGCGACGAGCCGCCAGCGCCCGGTCACCGACCGACCGCGCAGGCGTCTCCCGGGCGTCGAGGCGTCACCTGTCACGCCGGCGCTCACGAGATCGCCAAGATTGGCGCCGTGGCCCGGTGCGAGCTCCAACGCCGCCGGTTCGATCTGTCGCTCGATCATGTCCTGCCCTCCCGCTCGTCGGAACACCGAGACAGACGCCCGAGGCGCACGCCGCGGGTGACGCGTCACCCGACGAGGGCGCCGTGAGCGTCAGTCCATCGATGCTGCAGCTCGCCGCGCCCTTGCTCTCGAGCATCGCCGCCGCCCGCGCCGAGGGCATCGAGATCACGGCGGAGGCCGAGCTCCTGGTCGTGCGCCTGTTCCACGAGGAGGGCCGGAACCTCGTGCGACTGGCGCGGCTGTTCGTCGACGACCGGGACGCCGCCGAGGACATCGTGCAAGAGGCGTTCCTGCGCCTGGCCCGTCACGCCGGGCGCATCCACGACGACGCCAAGGCACCGGCCTACCTCCGGTCGATCGTGCTCAACCTCGCTCGCGACCACAACCGTCGCGGCCTGCTGTCGCTGCGCCACCACGCGACGCGCGGTCACGACATCGACGTCGACCCGACCGCCTTCGACGAGGAGCTGGTGCGCGACGACGAGCACCGCGTCGTGCTCGAGGCCGTCCGGGCGCTTCCGCGCCGCCAGCGCGATTGCGTGACGCTGCGCTACTTCGAAGAGCTCGGCATCCCGGCCATCGCCTCGACCCTGGGGCTGTCGCCCAACTCGGTCAAGACCCACCTCCAGCGCGGCATGGCCACGCTCGAAGACCGACTGGGTCCCGGCCACCGTGAGGTCCCCGAATGAGCGAGCGAGTCTTCGAGCGAGTGAACCATCAGGCACGGTCTTCGGCTCATTGGTGCACCAGCTCCACGTGTGATCCGTCAAGTGACGCCGGGGTGCACCGTGAGCGAGCGAGTCTTCGAGCGAGTGAACCATCAGGCACGGTCTTCGGCTCATTGGTGCACCAGCTCCACGTGTGATCCGTCAAATGACGCCGGGGTGCACCAATGAGCACGCTCGAGCGCCGGCTCATCGCGGCGTTCGACGCCGTCCGCACGGACGTCGTCGAACACCCCGATCTCTTCGCTCGCGTCAACCGCTCGCTGGCCGACGCCCGCGCCCGCCGGCGCTGGCGCCTGCGGGTCCTCGGCGGCTGCGCCGCATTCCTCGCCGCACTGTGCGCCGCGGCGGTCCCGTTCACCGATCTCGACAATGGGAGGTTCACCGTGGACTGGTGGGTCATCGAACTGCTCACGAACGTCGTGCTGGTCGCCATCGCGATCTGCCTCGGACCGTTCATCAAACGGTTCGGGCGCTCGTACGCCGCCGACGTGTTCCGGGCCAACCCGCGCACTGGCAAGAGCTACCTCGTGCTGACGGACGTCGCCTACTACCTGATCTTCACGGCGTTCATCCTGTTCACGATCACGTTTCAGCCCTCCCCGGACTGGCGCGTGTCGCAGGCCAACCAGTGGAAGGACGAGGTCACGCGAGTCGGCGGGATCCTGCTGTTGATGGGCCTGCTCCACGCCCTCAACGTCGTGGCGCTCCCCGTGATCGGACGGCTGCTCTCGTTGAACAAGCGGCTCGACGACGACGCGCCGGCGAAGGCGCCGGTTGCGTCGACGGTGCCCGGCGGCGTCCCGCCACTCGGTCCTGGCACGTGGATCGTCCGGGTCGAGCAGGCGGGCGGCGGCCCGGCCTCGCCATCAAGTGACCCGCAGTGACGGTCAGGACGGAGCGGGCAGACGGAGGCGTGGGATGCGCTGGCTGGCCCCGGCCTCCAGCTGCACGGTGCGCACGGTCCCGTCCTCGTCCTCGACGTGCAGCGGGATGGGTGGTCCGTCCAGCGCCGTGACGGTGCAGCCCTCGCCGTCGAGCTCGACGACCATCCGGGCGCCGTGGCGCTGCATGCGGAACCGCACGCCCTCCCAGACCGCCGGCAGGCTCGGTGTGAACTGCAGCGCCGTCCCCGAGTCGAACAGCCCGGCGAACCCGAAGGCGATCGTGCCCCACGCGCCGCCGGCCGAGGCCACGTGCACGCCGTCGTTGGCGTTGCCGTGGGTGTCGGCGAGGTCGACGAACAACGTCTCGCGGAAGTAGGTGACGGCCAGGTCGTCGTAGCCGATCTGGGCCGCCGCCATCGCCTGCACGCACGCCGACAGCGACGAGTCACCGGTCGTGATCGGGTCGTAGTAGTCGAAGTTGCGGCGGCGAACGTCGAGCGGGAACTGGTCGCTGCGCAGCGCCATCGCCAGCACCACATCGGCCTGCTTGAGCACCTGGTGGCGATAGATGACCAGCGGGTGGAAGTGCAGCAGCAGCGGATACAGATCCTCCGGGGTGTTGTCGAAGTCCCACGGCTCGAGGCCGAGGAACCCGTCGTCTTGCGGGTGGATGCCGAGGTCGTCGTCGTAGGGCAGGAACATCGCATCGGCGGCCCGGATCCAACGCTTCGTCTCTCCTGGCTGCAGCTCGACACGCCGGCACAGGCTGGCGAACGCCTCGCCGTCCCAATTCTCCAACAGGTCGACGACCCGCGCCGCGTACCGCATGTTGAAGCGGGCCATGACGTTCGTGTACAGGTTGTCGTTGACGACGGTGGTGTACTCGTCTGGCCCCGTGACACCGTGGATGCGGAACACCTCTTCGCCGTTGACGGAGTAGAAGCCGAGGTCCTCCCACAGGCGCGCCGTCTCGACCAGCAGCTCGGACCCCTCGCCGGCGAGGAAGGCGATGTCGCCGCTGGCGTCGAGGTACCGCTTGAGGGCGAAGGCGATGGCGGCGTTGATGTGGTACTGGGCGGTGCCGGCGGCGTAGTACGCCGACGCCTCCTCGCCGTTGATCGTGCGCCAGGGGTAGAGGGCGCCGATCTGGTTGACCTCGGACGCCCGCTGGCGGGCCTGGGGCAACTGCCGCCAGCGGAACCGCAAGAGCTTGCGCGCCGCGTCCGGGCTCGTGTAGGCGAGGAACGGGATGACGTAGGTCTCGGTGTCCCAGAAGTAGTGCCCCTCGTAGCCGCCGCCGGTGACGCCCTTGGCGGCGATCCCCTGCTCCTGGGTCTGCCCGCTGGCCTGGGCGAGCTGGAAGAGGTTCCAGCGCATGGCCTGCTGACCGGCGTCGTCACCGAGCAGCTCGACGTCGCTGCGCTCCCAGAAGTCGGTCAGCCACTCCCGCTGCTCGTCGACGATCACGCCCACCCCATCGGCCTCGGCCCGCTGCAGGGTGCGGTGGCAGCGATCGGCCAACTCCTCGGCCGGGACGCCCGTCGACGTGTGGTACGAGACGAGCTTGACGAGGCGCAACGACTGGCCGCTCTCCAGGCGGGCAGTCACCACCGTCTTGGCCAGGTCGGGGCCGACGGCCGTCTCGACCTGGTGCGGCGCCGTGGTCTCCACGATGTGGCGATACGCGCAGGCCAGGGTCATCCCGCTGTTGGCGCAGCGGTAGCCCAGCACGACCTCGCCGTCGTGCTCATGGTGCATGCGCGGCACCAGCACGCGGTGGTCGAAGGTGCGCATCTTGCGCGGATCCATGCCGTGGCCGAGCGCGGCCGCCGCGACGTGGTACTCGTCCTCGCCGTCCTGGCGGTTGAGCAGTTGCGACGACACGACGACCGGCGCCGCGCCGTCGAGCGCGGTCACCTCGAACGTGAGCACGGCGAGATGGCGGTGGGCCAGGCTGACCAGCCGCTGCGACCGCACGCGCACCCGCTTGCTCCCGGGCGTGCGCCAGATCAGGTCGCGGGTCAGGGTGCCCTGCTGGAAGTCGAGGACGCGCTCGTACGACTCGAGGTCGGCGTTGCTGAGCAGCAGCGGCTCGTCGTCGACGTACAGCTTCATCAGCTTGGCGTCGGGCACGTTGACGATGGTCTGACCGGTCTTGGCGAAGCCGAACGCCTCCTCGGCGTGGTGGATGTGCCAGGTCTCGTGGAAACCGTTGAGGTACGTGCCGTGGCTGTAGGCGTCGCGACCCTCCTCCGGATTGGCGCGCATCCCGAGGTAGCCGTTGCCGATGGCGAAGATCGTCTCGGTGAGGCCGAGGTCGGTCTTGGCGTACTCCCGCTCGACGAGTCGCCACGGGTCGATCGGGAACCGGTGCAGGTCGAGGTGCTGCGGCGCCCTCGCCCTCATGACTGGACGACCAGCTCGGCGAGGTCGTTCACGACGACGTCGGCACCATGGTCGAGCAGCGCTTGTTCGCCGGCGCCTCGGTTGACGCCGACGACGAGTCCGAACGGCCCGGCCCGGCCGGCGGCGACGCCGGACAGGGCGTCTTCGAACACCACGGCACGCTCCTTTGGCACGCCCAGCTGGCGGGCGGCGGCCAGGAAGGTGTCCGGGGCCGGCTTCCCGGCCAAGTGCTCGTCCTTGGCGACGACGCCGTCGACGACCACGGCGAAGCGCGGGGTCAGGCCGGCGGCGGCCAGCACGGCCTTGGCGTTGCGTGACGACGACACCACGGCCACCTCCTTGCCGGCGCCCGTCACCTGGTCGAGGAAGCGCAGCGACCCCGGGTACGGGGCGATGCCCTCCGTGCTGAGCAGCTGGTTGAACACCTCGTTCTTGCGGTTGCCCAGCGCGCCGATCGACCCGTTGCCCGGCGGATCGGACTCCGAACCCTCTGGGAGCACGATGTGGCGTGACTGCAGGAACGTGCGCACGCCGTCGAAGCGGGGTCGACCGTCGACGTAGGTGTGGTAGTCGGCGTTCGTGAACGGGGCGTCACCGTCGCCGCGCGCCGAGAGGAACTCGTTGAACATCGTCGTCCACGCCCGCTCGTGCACGTCCGCCGTCGGCGTCAGCACACCGTCCAAGTCGAACAGAATGGCGTCGAACCGGGACCAGTCGATGTCCGCCATGCAATCCGCAATGTACGTGATCCGGTGATGACGTCACTGCGTTCCCCGGCCACGAAACCTGCAGCCTGCGCAGCCTTGGCCGCTTCGCTCGCGCCGGAGCGAGACTCTCCATATGGCCGAGCACCTGTGGGGCAAGCAGACGGACCTGGCGCTGAGCAACTTCCCGATCGCCAACCGACCGCTCGACGTGCGGGTGGCCCGCGCCCTGGCCACCATCAAGCGGCACGCCGCGGCGGTCAACGCCGCGCTCGGTGTCGGTGACATCGACGACGAGCTGGCCGCGGCAATCGCCGATGCCGCTTGGCGCGTCGAGCGCGGCGAGCTCGACGACCAGTTCCCAGTCGACGTGTTCCAGACCGGCTCCGGGACATCGACGAACATGAACGTCAACGAAGTGTTGGCGACGCTCGTCGAGTCCGCGCTGGACGACCGCGTGCCGCACCCGAACGACCACATCAACGCCTCCCAGTCGTCGAACGACACCGTGCCGACGGCGATCCGGCTGGCCGTCGCCCGCCTGCTCGCCGACGAGGTGCATCCGGCGGTCGATGCGCTGGCGAAGTCGTTCCGCCAGCTCGCCGAGCGGTTCCGCGACGTGGTGAAAGCGGGGCGGACGCACCTGATGGACGCCACGCCGGTGACGCTCGGGCAGGAGGCCGCGGCGTGGGCGGGCCTGCTGGAGCGGGCACTCGTGCGCTCGCAGGCCGACCTCGTCGCCCTCGGCGAGCTGCCGCTCGGTGGCACAGCGGTCGGCACGGGCCTCAACGCGCCCGACGGCTTCGCCGCGCAGGTGATCGCCCGCATCGCCGCCGAGACCGACCTCCCGCTGCGGGCGGCAGACGACCCGATGGTGCACATGGGCGGTCAAGGCGCGCTGGCCGAGGCGTCGGCCGGGCTGCGGGGCATCGCCATCGCGCTGACGAAGATCGCCAACGACATCCGGCTGCTGGCCAGCGGCCCGTCGTGCGGGCTGGCCGAGCTGCTGCTGCCCGAGCTGCAGGCGGGGTCGTCGATCATGCCGGGCAAGGTCAACCCGGTGCTGTGCGAGTCGGTCAACCAGGTCGCAGCGCGGGTGTTCGGCAACGACGCCACCGTGGCGTACGCGTCGTCGCAGGGCATCCTCGAGCTCAACACGTACCTCCCGGTCATGGCCGAGGCGCTGCTGCAGTCGGGCGAGCTGCTGGCCAACGTGTGCCGCGTGTTCGAGGTCAAGTGCGTGTCCGGCATCGAGGCCGACGAGGAGCGGTGCCGCGCCTACGCCGAGCGGACGCCGGCACTGGCGACGGCGCTGAACACCGTCATCGGCTACGCCAAGGCAGCCGAGCTGGTGCACACGGCCGTGGCCGAGCACCGTTCGATCGTCGACGTCGTGGTGGAGGCCGGCGTCGTCGACGAGGACGAAGCCCGCCGCCTCCTCGACCCGATCAACATGACGCATCGCTGACCTCGAACGCTCACTGCGTCACGGGCCGAACCGTCAATGCTCCGCACCCGGACAACCGACCTGAGCACAGGGATTGACGGTTCGGCCCAGGCCGCAGTGAGCGTGGATGGTCAGGTCGGCAGACGGGCCGCCAGGCCCAAGCCGACCCGGCGCCGCTTCGGCGCCCATCATCACAGCACGAGCTCGCCGAAGGTGTGGATGAGCAGGCCGACGATGGCGCCGACGACGGTGCCGTTGATGCGGATGAACTGCAGATCGTGGCCGACCTGCAGCTCGATGCGCCGAGAGGTGTCGTGGGCATCCCAGTGCTCGACGGTCGTGGCGATCAGGTCACCGACCTCGCTGCGGTAGTGCTCGACGACGTAGACCACCGACCGCTCGACCCAGTCGTCCACCTTGCGCTGCAGGCTGAGGTCGTCGAGCAGCTGCTGACCGAGCCGTTCGAGCCCGTCCTCGAGGCGTCGACGGATGTCGCTCTGCGGGTCGCCCGTTGCGTGCAGGACCCCTCGCTTCAACTCGCCCCACAGCGACCCGATCCACGCCTGGACGTCGGGGTGGGAGATCAGCTCCTCCTTGAGGTCCTCGACCTTGGCGATCAACACCGGGTCGTTGCGCAGCCGACCGGCGAACACGCGCACCCGCTCTTCGACGAGGTGGCGCATCTCGTGGTCGGGTTGGGCTCGCATCTCCTCGACGAGCTTCCGCACCGCCGAGATGATCCTGTTGAACACTCGGTCGTCGACCGGCTCGGGGACCCACCACGGCGACTCCTTCTTCAGCCGTTGGCGGAGGATCGGCTCCTGCTCGCGGAGGAACGAGCTGGCGCCGTCCAGGCCGACGTCGAGCAGCCGGTGCAGGTGACCGCCGTCGACGGAGGCGTCGAGGATCCGCGCCAGCACGGGAGCGACGTGGGTCGCCCGCAGGCGCCGTTCGACCGTGCCGCCCAAGGCCTCTTGCACGTGGCGGTCGTCGAGGACCTCGATGACGCCCTGCACGGTGTCGCCGATCACGGCCGTGGCGTGCCGGGCGTGGGCCGGGTCGACCAGCCAGCGGCCGAGCCGCTCGCCGATCCCCACGCCGCGCAGCCGATCGAGCAGCACGGCGGGAGTGAGGAAGTTCCCCTCGACGAACTGGCCGAGGCTGCGCCCGATCTGGTCCTTGCGGTTGGGGATGATCGCCGTGTGCGGGATCGGGATGCCGAGCGGGTGGCGGAACAGCGCGGTGACGGCGAACCAGTCGGCCAGTGCGCCGACCATGGCCGCCTCCGATCCGGCCCGCACGTAGCCCACCCACGACGGTCCACCCTCTTCGTTCGCCCTGGCGACCACGAAGACGGCGGCCGCCATCAGCAGCAGGGCGGTGGCGACGAACTTCATCCGGCGCAGCTGGTGCTGCTTCTCGGCGTCGCCGGCGAGGGCGAGGATCGGCGTCACCGGGCGAACTGCGTGGTGGCTTCGGCGGCCGAGAGGAGCCACTCGGGGAACAGGCCGACGACGATGGTGAAGCCGACGGCGGCGGCGATGGCGACGCCGGTGGACAACGGGACCGGCATCCGCTCGACCGGCTCGCCGTCCGTGGCCTCGACGTCGCTCATCCACATGGCGACGATGATCCGCAGGTACAAGAAGGCGGCGATCACCGACGCCACCATGGCGATCACGGCGAGCAAGTAGCTGCCCTCGTCGACGGCGGCGCGGATCACGCCGAACTTGGCGATGAAGCCGCTCGTGAACGGCACCCCGGCCTGGGCGACGAGGAGGATGGTCAGCGCAAGGGCGAGCGCCGGCCGGTTGCGCGACAACCCGCGGAAGGCGTCCAGACCGGTGCGCTCGTCACCCTGGCCGGCGACCAGCGCGACGACGGCGAAGGTCCCGACGACCAACACGACGTACGCCAGCAGGTAGACCAGCGCGCTCGGCACGCCGAGGCCGCTGTCGACCTCCCCGGCCCGGTACGACGCCGCCTCGACGCCGACGAGGATGAACCCGGCATGGTTGATCGACGAGTAGGCGAGCATCCGCTTGACGTCGGTCTGCACGACGGCCAGCACGGCGCCGACGACCATCGACAGGAACGCCAGTGCCCACACGACCGGTCGCCAGTCGTCGCGGTAGAACGGCAACGCCACGACCACGACGCGCATCAGCGCGGCGAACGCGGCGACCTTGCCGACCGAGGCCATGAGCGCGGTGATCGGTGTCGGGGCGCCCTGGTAGACGTCCGGCGTCCACACGTGGAACGGCACGGCAGCGACCTTGAACCCCAACCCGACGAGCAGCAGCGCGGTACCGGCGAGGACCAGCGCGTCGTTGCGTTCGACGGGAACACCGCCCGACACCGTGGTGACGATGGTGCTGAGGTTGGTCGAGCCGAGCGCGCCGTACACCAGGGCGATGCCGTAGAGGAAGAAGGCCGACGAGAACCCACCGAGCACGAAGTACTTGAGGCCGCTCTCCGAGCTGCCCGCCTTGCGGCGGTAGCTGGCCGCCAGCACGTAGAAGGCCAGCGACAGCGTCTCCAGCCCGATGAACAGCACGATCAGGTCGTTCGCCGCACCCATCACGATCCCGCCGGTGGCGGCGACGAGCATCAGCGCGTAGACCTCGGGCCCGTCGAGATCCTCGCGACGGAGGTAGTCGTCGGCAACCAGCGACACGAGCAACAGGCCCGAGCAGATCGTGATCGTGACGAACATGGCGAACGTGTCGAACGCCAGCGCGCCGCCGACGAGGGTGCTCGGGCCCTCGTCGGTGGCATCGTCCCACAGGACCATCGCCAGCACGGCCGCCGCCCCGGCCGCGACGGCGGTCACGAACGCGTAGGAACCTCGGGGCCACCGCGGCACCAGCGCGCCCACGACGAGCAGCACGAGGGCCGTGCCGACGAGCACGAGCATCGGCGACAGCGAGAACCAGCTGACGGCGGGGCCGTCGAACCCGGCCTGCATCGGGACGCTCATGTGTGGACCTCACCTTGACCGGTGACGCCGAGTACGAGCGCAACAGCAGCTCGTCCATGATCGAAAAGACTGTGCTGATGATTCGCTCGGTCGAAGACTCCCTCGCTCATCCGCCGGCCTCCTCGGGCTGCAGCGGCTCGGGCTCCGGCTCGGGGGCGACCTCGCCGGTGCGCTCCTCGACGTGGGCGATCAGCGCGTCGACGCTGGGCTCGACCCGATCGATCATCGGCTTCGGGTAGACGCCGGTGAAGACGATGATGGCGATCAGCACGCCGAGCACCCCGGCCTCACGGGGGCGGATCTCGGGGAACGAGCGGTTGGCCTCGTCGGGCTCGCCGTGGAACACCCGCTGGTAAGCCCACAGCAGGTAGACGGCTGCGAGGATCACTCCGACCGTCCCGACGACCGCCCACCAGCGGGCCGACTGGAACGACCCGATGAGGATGAGGTACTCGCCGACGAACCCGTTGAGCCCGGGCACGCCGACGGACGAGAGCATCACGACCATGAAGCCGGCGGCGAACATCGGTGCCACGGCCTGCAAGCCGCGCAGCTCGGAGATCTGGCGGGTGTGGCGCCGTTCGTAGATCCAGCCGACGAGGAGGAACAGCGCGCCGGTCGAGATGCCGTGGTTGATCATCTGCAGCACGCCGCCGGTGATCGACTGGCGGGTGATGGCGAACACGCCGAGCACGATGAACCCGAGGTGGGCGATCGACGAGTAGGCGACCAGCCGCTTGAGGTCCTTCTGCATCGTGGCGACGATGGCGCCGTACGTGATGCCGATCACGGCCAGCGTGAGGAACAGCGGACGGGCCCACACCGACGCCTCCGGGAAGAGGTAGATGCCGAAGCGCAGCAGCCCGTAGGTGCCGAGCTTCAGCATCACGCCGGCGAGGATCACCGAGCCCGCCGTCGGGGCCTGGGTGTGGGCGTCGGGAAGCCAGGTGTGCAGCGGGACGATCGGCACCTTCACGGCGAAGGCGATGGCGAAGGCGAAGAACAACCAGCGACCGGTGTTCGTCGGGAAGTCCGCTTGCTCGGCGATGACCGTGAGGTCGAACGTCAGCTCACCGACCCCGTTGTCGCGGGCCAGGAAGGCGGTGGCGACGACGCCGACGAGCATGAACGCCGAGCCGAACATCGTGAACAGGAAGAACTTCAGCGCCGACGGGACGCGACCCTCGTACCCCCATCCGCCGATGAGGAAGTACATCGGGACCAGCACGATCTCGAAGAAGATGAAGAACATGAAGAGGTCGAGGCTGAGGAAGCTGCCCATCATCCCGGCCTCCAGGAGGAGCAGCCAGGCGAGGTACGACTTGTCGTCGTGGTGCGGCTGGACGGCGACCATCGAGAGCGGGAACAGCAAGCCGGTCAGGGCGACGAGCAGCAGTGAGATGCCGTCGACGCCGAGGTGCCACGAGATCCCCCACTCCTCGATCCACGTGTGCTTGGTGACGAACTGGTAGCCGGCCTCGCCGCTGTCGAAGGCGGCGAGCATCCAGATCGTCAGGGCCAGCGTCAGCACGGCGGCGAGGAGTCCGACGAGCTTGACGATCTCGGGCCGGCGGTTGCCGGTCAAGGCGACGAGCACGGCCCCGATCGCCGGCACGAGGACCAGCGTGGTGAGGATCGGGAACCCGACGTCAGACTCCGTCACAGGATGCCCCGGGCGATGACGAACCAGGCCAGCAGCACCACGACACCGAGTCCGATGAAGCCGGCGTAGGCCCGCACGAAGCCGCTCTGGCCCTTTCGCAGCTCGCCGGCGGTGTCGCGCACGACCACGGCGGTGCCGCGCACGGCGCCGTCGACGACGTTGTGGTCGAACCAGGCGGCGCCCTCCGCTGCCTCGCGACCCGGCCCACCCATGAAGTCGGAGACGGTCTGGTCGTAGTACCAGGCGTTGGCGAACAGCTTGGGCTCGACGGCCTTGATCCTGCGCTTCTGGTACACCAGCCACGCCACCGCGATGCCGGCCACGGCGAGGACGGCGGCCATCACGAGCAGCAGGTACTTGGCGTCGTAGGCGGCGGTGTCGGAGATGTCGGCCTCGCCGAACTCGATCACCGGCTCCAACCAGTGCTCGAGCCGCTCCCACGACGCACCGAACGGCAGTTGGATCACGCCGCCGACGAGGGAGAGACCCGCCAGCACGACCAGCGGCAGCAGCATCGTCGGCGGGCTCTCGTGCGGCTTGATCTCGCCATGGGCGCCGTGCTCGGCCGCCGCGTCGCGCCAGTGGGCCTCGCCGAAGAAGACCATGATCACCTGGCGCGTCATGTAGTAGGCGGTCAGCACGGCGGTGACGAGACCGATCACGTACCACACCGGGTTGGCGGCCAGTGAGTACAGGAGGATGTCGTCCTTCGACCAGAAGCCGGCGAACGGCGGCACGCCGGCGATGGCCAGCCAGCCGACGATGAACGTCATCGCCGTCACGGGCATCAGGGCGCGCAGCATGCCCATCCGGCGCATGTCCTGCTCGTCGTGCATGCCGTGGATCACCGAGCCGGCGCCGAGGAACAGCAGGGCCTTGAAGAAGGCATGGGTGATCATGTGGAAGATCGCCGCCACGTACGCGCCCGAGCCAACGGCGAGGAACATGTACCCGAGCTGGCTGACCGTGGAGTAGGCGAGCACCTTCTTGATGTCGTTCTGAGCCATCGCCACCGTGGCGGCGAAGAACGCCGTCAGCACGCCGATCCAGCCGATCAGCTCGGGCACCCAGTCGGCCGAGACGGCGAGCACGGGGTTGACGCGCACCATCAGGTACACACCGGCGGTGACCATGGTGGCGGCGTGGATCAGTGCCGAGACGGGAGTCGGGCCCTCCATCGCGTCGGGCAGCCAGAAGTACAGCGGCAGCTGGGCCGACTTGCCGACGGCGCCGAGGAACAGCAGTGCGGCGATGGCCGTGGCGCTCGACTCGGCGAGCAGACCTTCCTCGGCGGCGCCGTTGAGCACCGAGTAGCTGAGCGAGCCGACGGCGCCGAAGGCGAGGAACATCGCCAGCATGAAGCCGAAGTCGCCGACCCGGTTGGTGACGAACGCCTTCTTGCCGGCCACCGCCGCCGACTCCCTCGTCTGCCAGAAGGCGATGAGGAGGTAGGAGCAGGTGCCGACGCCCTCCCACCCGAGGAACGTGACGAGCAGGTTCTCGCCCAGCACGAGCACGAGCATCGAGAGGGCGAACAGGTTGAGGTACAGGAAGAACTTGGAGAACTTGGCGTCGCCGTGCATGTAGCCGATGGCGTAGAGGTGGATCAGCGCGCCCACGCCCGTGACGAACAGGCACATCCCGATGCTCAGCGGGTCGGCCAGGAAGGACATGTCGACGCGCAGCGAGCCGACCGGAAGCCACGAGAACAGGTCGACGACCTCGAGGCGCTCCTCGTCTGGCCGGCCGAGCAGGTCGAAGAACGCGCCGACGGAGACGGCGAAGGAGCCGACCATCATCGCCGTGGCGAAGTAGCCCGCCTTGGGGTCGCCGAGGCGCCGCCCGAACAGCAGCAGCACCACGAACCCGACCAGCGGGAACGCGGGGATCAGCCACACAACCTCAGCCATGACGACCTCGCCCCACCCTCGTTTTCGTCCGGATTGTGGTCGCGCGCGTAACCAGAATCCGGACGTAAACGAGAGTTGCGGGGGCAGGGGGCACGCCTAGCCCTTCAGCTCGGCGAGGTCGTCGGCGGTGGCGCCGGGGCGGCGGCGCAGGATCGACACGATGATGCCGAGGCCGACCACGACCTCGGCGGCGGCCACCACGAGCACGAAGAAGACGGCCGTCTGGCCGCCGATGTCACCGAGCTGGCGGGACAGGGCGACGAAGCTGAGGTTCACGGCGTTGAGCATCAGCTCGATGCACATGAACATGACCAGCGGGTTGCGCCGGATCATCACGCCGACGGCGCCGATGCCGAACACGAACGCGGCGAGGATCAGGTACCACGTGGTGGTCGGTTGGGCAGCGATCACAAGCGACCTTCGAGCGTGCGAGCGACTGAGCGCCAGCGAAGGAGCGGCCAGCGACGGCCTGCGTGGCCGGGGAACGCAATGACGGCCCCGATCACGACGGCGACCGCTCCTCGACGTCGCGGCGTGGGCGCTCCCGGCGGGTCAGCACCACCGTGGCGGCGACGGCGACGATCAGCAGCACGGACGTCAACTCGAAAGCGAAGACGTTGTCGCTGAACAGGTTGCCGGCGAGCTGGCGGATGTTGGCGTCGTTCTCGACGACGGCGCCGTCACCGGCAGGGTCGCCGGCGACGGCGAGCCCAGCGCCGACGGAGAGCGGTGGGGTGTCGCGGGCCGACACGATGGCCGCCACGAGCAGCCCGACCACGCCGACGCCCATCACCGCAGCCAGCGGCCGCTGGATCGGGAGCCGTTCGGAGCGCAGGTCGTCGGCCCGGTCCACGCCGAGCAGCATGATCACGAACAGGAACAGCACGACGATGGCGCCGGCGTACACGATGACCTGCACGGCGGCCAGGAAGTGGGCCTCCAGCGCCACGAAGTGCACGGCCACGCCGAACAGCGTCAGCACGAGGCTCAGCGCGGCGTGCACCGGGTGACGGTAGGCGATCACCCCGACGGCCCCGACCACCACCATCAGCGAGGCGACCACGAACACGATGAGGTCGATCACGCCAACCGTCCTGATGGCCTCGCTCGCTGACGCTCACTCGGCGTGTCGGCCTGCGGCCGACCTGACCATCCACGCTCGCTGCGGTCGGGGGCCGAAGCGCTCACGCCCCTGACCAAGTCGTTCACCTGCCCAACGCTCATGGCGCCGGGTCCTCCGGGTCGCGGGTGCCGTACCCGAGGTCGCTGCTCCAGCCGACCTGGCCGACGAAGTCGGCGTCGCCCGACGGCGCCGTCGCCCGTACCCAGGCGCTCGTGTTCACGTCGTCGCCCTCCCTCCAGTCCTCCCACGGCAGGTGCTTGGGTCGCCCGTCGTCCCCGACGACGAGCTCGGTCTTGGTGTAGATGGCGTCACGCCGGTTGGTGAACGAGAACTCGAACAGCTTGGACTCGGTGATCGCCTCCGTCGGGCACGCCTCAACGCACAGGTCGCAGTGGATGCACCGCAGGTAGTTGATCTCGTAGACGAATCCGAAGCGCTCGCCCGGCGATGTGGGGTCCTCCGGGTCGTTGTCGGCACCACGCACGTAGATGCAGTCGGCCGGGCACACGCCGGCACACAGCTCGCAGCCGATGCACTTCTCCATCCCGTCCTCGTAACGGTTGAGGACGTGGCGGCCGTGGACGCGCGCCGGCTTGGTCATCTTGACGTCGTCGCGCAGGTCCGGTGCGGCGAGGTGATCGCCACCGTCCTTGGCGTCCTTGCGATCCTCGGACTTCTTGGCCTTGCGACCGCCCGAGTAGTTCTCGGTCACGCGCTTGCCACCGAACAGACGATGTTGGCGCGCCGTCACGAGGAAACCCTCGAGGTAGCCCATCAGGTCATCACCCCTTCCCGGATGCGGCCGCTGATGCGCACCGCGCCGACCATCAGCGCGCCCGAGGCGACCAGCACGGCCAGCGACACGACGACGACGGCGACCAGGTTCCAGTCGTTGTCCCGCCCGACCTGGATGGCCGCCAGCAGCAGCAACCACCCGAGGGCGACGGGGATCAGCACCTTCCAGCCGAGGTCCATCAGCTGGTCGTAGCGCAGCCGGGGCAGCGTCGCCCGCAGCCACACGTAGACGTACAGGAACACGAACAGCTTGAGGACGAACCAGATCGTCCCCTCCAGCCCGTTCGGGATCAGCGGGATGTCGGCCGTCCAGTCGCCGATCGACAGCGGCTGCGGCCCGCCGAGGAACAGCGTCACGATGATGCCGCTCATCGTGATCGTGTTCATGAACTCGGCCAGGAAGAACAGGGCGAAGCCGAACGCCGAGTACTCGGTGTTGAAGCCGCCGACCAGCTCCTGCTCGGCCTCGACGAGGTCGAACGGCGGCCGGTTGAGCTCGGCGGTGGCGGCGATCATGAACACCACGAACGGCACGACGCCGGTGGCGACGAGGTTCCAGTCGGCGATCGAGCCCTGCTCGGCGACGATGCCGGCCGTCGACAGCGTCCCGGCGCTGAGCAGCACGGCAGCCACGCTGAGGCCGAGCGCGGCCTCGTAGCTGACCATCTGGGCCGACGCCCGCACCGCCCCGAGCAGCGGGTACTTCGAGCCGCTGGACCAGCCGGCGAGCATGATCCCGTACACCGCGATCGACGACACGGCCAGCACGAGCAGGATGCCGATCGGCGGGTCGGCCAGCATCACCCGCGTCTGCTCGCCGAACCAGGTGACGACGCCGGTGCCACCGTCCCGGAAGTCACCGCCGAGCGGGATGACCGCCCACACCACGAATGCCGGCACGAAGGCCAGGAACGGCGCCATGCGGTACACGATCCGATTGGCCCGGTCGGGCAGGAAGTCCTCCTTGAAGATCAGCTTCATGCCGTCGGCGAGCGTCTGCAGCATCCCGAACGGGCCGGCCTTGTTCGGCCCGACGCGGTTCTGCATGCCGGCGATGATCTTGCGCTCGAACCAGACCATGAACATGGTGCCGAGCAAGCCGATCGCGAAGATCACCACGACCTTCACGAGCACGATGATCAGGGGCGTCCAGAAGAGATCGCCGATCAGCAGCGGGTCGATGGCGATCATCAGATGCGCTCCACCCGCACGTCGGTCGCCGCCGCGCCGGCGTCGACGAGGTCGGTCACCGCCGTCCCGGCGACGTTGAAGGGGACGCGCAGCGAACCCCGGGCCACACGAGCGTCGGCGACGATCGGCAGCAGGACGGTGCCGCGCGGTGCGACGACGCGCACCTGGTCGCCGGCGGCGACCCCGAGCGCGTCGAGGTCCAGCGGGTGCAGGTGGGCCGCGCTGGTCCCCGCCAGCGGTGCCAGCGCCGGGGAGCGGGCAGTCCCGACCGCCCGGTCGTACAGCTGCCGGCTGAGCACGAGCCGGTAGTCATAGCGGTTGCGGACTGGAGCGTCGCCATCCTGACCGTCCGCCGCCCACGCCGCGGTGTCGGCGGGGGGCACGGCCAGCACGCCGTCGCGGGTCGCCGCCAGTGCGGCGCGGGTGGCCCCGGCGTAGGCGGGGATCTGGGCGGCGATGCGTTCGGTGATCGCCTCGACCGACAGCAGCTCGTCGGCGACGTCGAGGTGGTCGAGGCGCTCGGCGAGGTCGGCGGCGATCATCCAGTCCGGTCGCGAGGTACCCCGTGGCGTCACCTTCTGGGTCACCGCCGACACCCGTCCTTCGAGGTTCGTCGTGGTGCCGTCCTGCTCGCCGAACGCCGCCGCCGCCAGCACGACGTCGGCCTGCTGCGAGGACTCCGTGAGGAACGTGTCGACGGCGACGACTCGCCGAGCCCCGGCCAGCGCCCGCCGCGCCAGGTCGGCGTCGGGGCAGTCGGCGATGGGATCCGTACCGAGCAGCACGAGCAGGTCGATCCGACCTTCGGCGGCGGCGGTGAGGATGCCGACGGCATCGAGTCCGTCCGGCGCCAACCCGAGCTGCAGGGCTCCGACGACGTTGCCCCGCCGCAGCGCCGGCAAGACCTTGGCGCCCGGGCATGCCGCCAGCACCGCCGACAGCGCCGCCATCGCCGCGGCCTCCGACTCGGCCAGGTTGCCGCGGCCGGCGACGATCACGACCGGCCCGGCGCCGAGCTGATCGGCCACCTCCTGCTCGGCGAGCGCCCGCCCGACGCCCGCTGCGGCGCCGGCCTCGGCGGCGATGTACCGCCACGCGTATGGCGCCAACCCCGTCTGCACCGGGCCGATCTCGATGATCCGCGCCGTCCGTTGCTCGGCGGCGTGGCGCAGACGCAGGTACAGGACGGGCAGCTCCTCCTTGAGGTCCGGCCCGATGAGCACGATCGTCGACGCTGCCGCAGCCTCGTCGATCGTGGCCCGCGGGAGCGACAGCAGCGCCGGGGACAGCCCGTCGCCGAGCTGAGCGTCGCGCTGGGTCACCCCGAGTGCGTCGGCCAGTCGCGCCCACGCGAACGCGCTCTCGTTCGTCCCTCGCGCCCCGCCGAGGATGGCGATGCCCTCCGGGCCCCGCTCGCTCATCGCCTCGCCGACCAGCTGGGTGGCCGCCGTCATCGCCACGTTCCAGCTCGTCTCCGTCAGCCCGCCCTCGCCGCGCACGAGCGGCGCGCCCAGGCGGTCGGGCGAGTTGACGGCCTCGAAGGCGAAGCGGCCGCGGTCACAGAGCCAGCTCCAGTTGACCGGGTCCGAGTCGACGCCTTGGTAGCGCAGCAGCTCGTCACGGCTCGACTGCACGACGATGCGGCAGCCCACCGAGCACGTGGTGCAGGTGCTCTCGACCTGTTCGAGGTCCCACGGCCGCGCCTTGAAGCGGTACGGCGTGGCCGTCAGCGCACCGACCGGGCAGATCTGCACCGTGTTGCCGGAGAAGTACGACGCGAACGGCAGGTCCGGGAACGTGAGGATCTGCGTCTCGTTGCCGCGATGGGTGAAGGAGATCAGCGGGTCGCCGGCCACCTCGTCGGCGAAGCGGGTGCAGCGGTCGCACAGGATGCAGCGCTCGCGGTCGAGGTTGACGAGGCTGCTGATCGGGATCGGCTTCTCGAAGTGGCGCTTCTCCTCGACGTACCGGCTCTCGCCAGGGCCGTGCGAGTAGGCCTGGTCCTGCAGCGGGCACTCCCCGCCCTTGTCGCACACCGGGCAATCGAGCGGGTGGTTGGCCAGCAGCAGCTCCAGGACGCCCTCCTGGGCCCGCTTGATGCCCGGCGTCGCGGTGCGCACGATCTGACCCTCGGCGACGGGGGTCATGCAGCTGACGACCATCATCGGCCCGCGCGGTCCTTCGACCTCGACGAGGCACTGCCGGCACATGCCGACCGGCCGCATGCGCGGGTGGTAGCAGAAGCGCGGCACGTACACGCCGGCGTCCTCGCAGGCGTCGATGACCAGCTGGTCGGGCGGCGCCTCCCACGGGCGGTCGTCGATGGTGACCGTCAGCGTGGTCTTGACGGGCTCGGGCTCGTCGTCCGGCTGCGCCTCGGGCTCCGACACGGCGTCGTCATCGGCGTCGCTCGCCGCGGTCTTCGTCGACAAACCCTGGTCGTCGGCGACGGGCTCGGCGTGCTCCTCGACGACCTCGGCCCGCTCGTCGCCGTCGGCCGTCTCCCCGGCGTGGACCTGCTCGTTGCGGGTCGAATCGTCAGACGACATCGGCGGTGGTCCCGTGGATCGGGTGGCGGCGCAGGCCGTCCATCGGCCGTCCGTGCTCCACGTAGTGCTGGAACTCCTCGGGGAAGCGGCGCACGGCCGAGGCGATCGGGCTGACGGCGCTCGGACCGAGCGGGCAGATCGTCGTCTGGCGTGGCGGCCAGGCGATGCCCGGGCTGATCGACTCGCTGACGTCCATCAGCGTGGCGACGTCCTCCGGGCGCCCTTCGCCATCGAGCATCCGCTTGAGGATGCGCTCCAGCCACGTCGTGCCCTCTCGGCACGGCGTGCACTTGCCGCAGCTCTCATGGGCGAAGAAGCGCACGACCCGCCAGCATGCCGCGACCATGTCGGTCCGGTCGTCCATCACCACGATCGCGCCTGAACCGAGCATCGAGCCGGCCTTGTCGACGGTCGGCTTGTCGAGCGGCAGGTCGGCGTGCTCGTCGAAGAACCACGGCGCCGACGCGCCGCCGGGGATGAACGCCTTCAGGGCGCGGCCATCGCGGATCCCACCGCCGTACTCGGGCGCCTCGAACAGCATGCGGAACGTCGTGAGGCCCTGCGGCACCTCGAACACCCCCGGCTTCTCGACGTGCCCGCTGACGGCGAACATGCGCATGCCCGTCGACGTGGGGACGCCGAGGTCGCGGAACGCCTGACCACCCTCGAGCAGGATCCACGGCACGTTGGACAGGGTCTCGACGTTGTTGACGATCGTCGGCTGCAGGTACAGGCCCTTGGCGGCAGGGAAGTACGGGGGCTTCAGCCGGGGCATCCCGCGTTCGCCCTCGAGGCTCTCGATCAGCGCCGTCTCCTCGCCGACGATGTAGGCGCCGGCGCCCCACGTCAGCGTGATGTCGACGGAGAAGTCCGAACCCAAGATGTTGCGACCGACGAGGTTGTTGGCGTAGGCGTCGTTGAGCGCCTGAGCGATGCGCTCCTGGGCCAGCGCCATCTCGCCGCGCACGTACAGGAAGGCCTGGGCGGCGCCGACCGCGTAGCTGGCGAGGATCGTGCCCTCGATCAGCTGATGCGGGTCGAGCTCCATCAGCAAGCGATCCTTGAACGTGCCCGGCTCGCTCTCGTCGCCGTTCACGACGACGTAGCGCGGGAACACGTTGGGCGGGAGGAACCCCCACTTGACGCCGGTCGGGAAGCCGGCGCCGCCCCGACCCTGCATCTCCGACGTCTTGACCTGCTCGTGCACCTGCTGCGGCGTCATGTCAGCCAGCGCGGCGCGCAGCGCGCGATACCCCCCGGTTCGGACGTAGCCGTCGTAGGTGAACCCGTCAGCCACCGAAAACCGTGAGGTGATGATGGAAGGCCCGGAAGGAACGCTCACGAGCTTCTTCCGTTCTGGCCGTCGCAACCGGCCCGATCCCGGTCGATTGCGACGGCCAGTTGTGGGATCAGCGCACGGGTCAGGCATTTCGTGGCCAACTGGCCGTCGCAATGCGCTGGATCGGGCTGGTTGCTACGGCCAGAACGGGTTTTCACCGCGCGTCCACCTTGGCTTGGGCCGCTGCGCCGGTGCCGGCCCAGCGGTCGGTCGTGCGCTGGCGGATCCGGCTCAACGTGCCGAACGGCGGGACCTCGTCGTCGAGCCGGCCGGCGGCGAGGTCGTCGACGAGCTGGTCGAAGTCAGCCGCGCTGACGTTGGTGCGGAACCGGTAGTTGACCTGCAGGGCGGGGGCCTCGGTGCAGGCGGCGATGCACTCGACGTCGCCGAGCGTGAACAGCCCGTCATCGGTCGTGCCGCCCGGTCGGACGCTGAGGCGGTGCTCGGCGTGCTCGAGCAGCTCCCACGCGCCGAGCAGCTGGCAGGAGATGTTCGTGCAGATGTTGATGCAGTACCGCCCGACCGGCTCGAACACGAACATCTCGTAGAACGACGCCGTGCCGTAGACGTCGGCCGGCGTCGTGTCGACGAGCTCGGCGACGTGGGCCATCGCCTCGTTGGTGACGAACCCGTCCTGTTCCTGGGCCAGGTGCAGCAGCGGGATCATGGCCGACTTCGGGCGCGGGTATCGACCGATGATCTCCCTGGCGATCGAGACGTTGGTGTCGGACAGTCTCGCCACGTCAGCGATCCACGTCCCCGAGCACCGGGTCGACCGAGGAGATGATCGCCACCGCATCGGCGACCAACCCGCCGCGCATCATGTGCGGAAGGCACTGCAGGTTGACGAACGACGGCGCCCGGATGTGCATCCGGTACGGCGTCGCCGAGCCGTCGCTGGCGAGGTAGCAACCGAGCTCGCCGCGCGGGCTCTCGACGGCCACGTAGATCTCGCCCTCGGGCACCTTGAAGCCCTCGGTGAACAGCTTGAAGTGGTGGATCAGCGCCTCCATCGACTCGTCGATGCGCGCCCGCGGCGGCGGGGTGACCTTCTTGTCTTGGATGCGGTAGTCGCCGGGCGGCATGCGATCGAGGATCTGGTGGACGATGCGCATCGACTCGCGGATCTCGTTGAGCCGGATGGCGTAGCGGTCGAAGGCGTCGCCGTACGAGCCGACGATCACGTCGAACTCGAGCTCCGGGTAGCGCAGGTACGGCATCGACCGGCGCAGGTCCCAGTCGACACCGGTCGAACGCAGCACCGGGCCGGTCGCGCCGAGGGCGACGGCCTCGGTCGGCGTGATCACGCCGACCCCCTGCAGCCGCTGCCGCCAGAGCGGCTGACCGGTCATCAACGTGTCGTACTCCTGCAGTCGCCCCGGCAGCATGTCCATCAGCGCCAGCACGTCGTCGCGCCAGCCGGGCGGCAGGTCGGCGGCCACGCCGCCGGGCCGGATGTAGTTGTGGTTCATCCGCAGCCCGGTGACCTTCTGGAAGAAGCGCAGCACCTCCTCCCGTTCCCGCCAGCCGTAGATCATCATCGACACGGCGCCGAGGTCCATGCCGTTGGTGGCCAGGAACAGCAGGTGGCTGGAGATCCGGTTGAGCTCGCACATGAGGGTGCGGATCCACACCGTGCGATCGGGGAGCTCGTCGGCGATGCCGAGCAGTTGCTCCACCGCCATGGAGAACACCAGCTCGTTGAAGAACGGGCTGAGGTAGTCCATCCGGGTCACGTTGGTCGGCCCCTGGAGGTACGTGAGGCGCTCGCCCGTCTTCTCCATGCCGGTGTGCAGGTAGCCGATGATCGGCTTGCAGCGCAGCACCGTCTCGCCCTGCAGCTCGAGCATCAGCCGCAGCACGCCGTGGGTGCTGGGGTGCTGCGGCCCCATGTTGAGGATCATCGTCTGGTCCTCGTCGGGGTCCTCCGGCAGGTCACCGAGCAGGGCCGCCTCGGCCTCGCTCATCCGCAGCACGGCGCCGAGCTCGCGCATCAGCTCGCCGGCCGTGGTCTCCGACCGCGGCTTCAGCTCCTGTCCGGACTCCGAGGTCCGGGCGACCATGCCCGGGCGCGCCACGACGTCAGTCACGACAGCTCCCGAGCGTTCGTACCGCAGCGAGCACGCATGGTCAGGTCGGCCGTGCCCGACTTCGCGAGCGAAGCGAGCTGACGGCAGCCTCGGTGCCGCTGCGAACGGAGCGAAGCGAGCCATCGACAACTCATCTCGAGCCCGCCTCCTTGAACTGGACCGGGATCATGCCCTCGTCGTAGTCCTTGCGCAGCGGGTGACCCTCCCAGTCCTCCGGCATGAGGATGCGCGTCAGGTCCGGGTGGTCGGTGAACTCGATGCCGAACATGTCGTAGACCTCCCGTTCCATCGCCTCGGTACCGGGGTGGACGTCGAACAGCGTCGGCAACGTGGGATCACCGGCCGGCACTTGTACCCGCACCCTGATGCGCCGCCCGGTCGCCAGGTCGAGCAGGTTGACGACGACCTCGAAGCGTTCGGGGGCGATGCCGTCCGGCAGCGGACGACCCGGGTGGGCGAGGTAGTCGGCGGCGGTGAGGTCGGCGCACATCACGTAGCCATCGTCGGCCAGCGCCTTGACGACCTCGACGTACCGCTGGCGGGTCGGGTGCAGGACCGTCTGCCCGAACCGCTGGGTCACCGGGCAGCCGTGCAGCTCCTCCGGCGCGGACGCGGCAGCTTCGTCGACGTCGGAATCGGAGGCCAATTCACTTGCTCCCGAGGAGGACCGCGACCGGCTGCGCGTCGATCTCCCGCACGTGCAGGTTGGCGCCCGTCTCGCCCGCTCGCCGGCGCAGCAGCTCGCCGTCCTCGATCGCCTGGTGCAGCGTCTCGATGGCGTGGAGCAGCGTCTCGGGCGTCGGCGGGCAGCCCGGCGCGTACACGTCGACCGGGACGATCTGGTCGACGCCCTGCACGATGGCGTAGTTGTTGAACATCCCACCGGTCGATGCGCACACGCCCATCGAGATCACCCACTTGGGTTCCATCATCTGGTCGTAGACCTGGCGCAGCACGGGCGCCATCTTCTGGCTCACCCGGCCGGCGACGATCATGATGTCGGCCTGGCGCGGCGACGCCCGGAAGACCTCCATGCCGAACCGAGCGATGTCGTAGTGGGCGCCTCCGGTGGCCATCATCTCCATGGCGCAGCAGGCGAGACCGAAGTTGGCCGGCCAGGAGCTGCGCGAGCGGGCCCACTTGACGACGTCCTCCAGCCGGCTGGTGATCACGTTGTGGCTCAAGCCAGCCAGGCCGTCGCTGCGCAGGTCGTCGATGACGCCCACGTCAGGCCGCTTCCTCGGGGGCCGGCCGACCCTCCGTCCCGACGCGCCGGATGGTGGTCGTGACCGTCCGCTCGGGAGCCAGGGCTCGGGCATCGACGTCGAGGTTGCGCATGCGCTGCAGCGGTCCCCAGTCGAGACCGCCGCGGGCGACCTCGTAGACGAAGCTCAGGAAGAACAGCGCGGAGAAGATGAGGATGGCGACGAACCCGTAGCTGCCCAGCTCGGCCCGCGAGACGACGTACGGGTAGAGGAAGATGATCTCGATGTCGAACATGATGAACAGCATCGCGACGACGTAGAAGCTGACTGGGAAGCGCTCCGGCGGTTCGCGACTCGGCACGATGCCGCTCTCGTACGGCGCCCGCTTGGCCGACGACGGCCGGCGCGGCGCCAGCAGCCGGGAGGCGCCGAAGCTGATGGCGCCGAAGACGATGGCCAGCGCGACCAACACGATCACCGGCAAGTACTGGCTCACATGCCCTCCCTCATCCGGCCGGGACGAGGCTGCGGTTCGTGGTCAGGATGCGCTCCCGGCGGTGGAGCACCCAGCACAGCACGAGGAACACGATGCCCGACCCGAGCGTGACGAACAGCGCCGGCTGGCGCTGGGCACCGAGGTCGCGGACCATGTACACGTACTGGCGCGGGCGGCTGTCGTCGATGACGGGCGGCGCCGGCGCCCGACCGGGCTCGACGCGCGTCTGCTCGAGCGAGGCGACCTCGACCACGACGTAGTGCGGCTCGTGGCGGAAGGCCAGGAAGTCGAGCCCGTCACCGAGCTTCGGCCAGCGCTCGCCGCCGATGTCGTAGACGGCGACGGGGCGGAACTGGCCGGCGGTGAAGGCCCCGGTCTCCTCGAGGTACACCCCCGCCGCGGCTGCCGCCTGACCGAAGGCCGGGTCCTCTTCCGACAGCGGCGTCCAGCCCTCGGCCTCGAACTGGTCGGCGACGATCGTCGCCTGGTCGGGGAACGAGGTGCCCGCTGGGATGTCGACGCGCGTCTCGAGGACGCTGGCCGTGAACAGCGCGCTGTTGTCCTGCAGCACGGTGCGTCCGGGAACGGCGATCCACGACGGCAGCGGGCCCTGCAGTCCGATGCCGTAGACCATCCAGGCGATGCCGAGCAGCATCATCCAGCCGGCCAGCCCGGCCAGCGCGACCAGGAAGCCGAGCCGGGCCCCGAGGTTGGTCGCCAGGACCAGGTAGACGCTGCCGCACAACGTGACGACGGCGATGATGACGATGAGGATCCCGCGGAGCTCGGGCTCCCAACCGATGGCCAACAGCGACGACAGCACCTACAAGCTCCGGACGTACTCGATGACCGCGGTGAGCTGCTCGTCGGTCAAGATCGCGCCGAACCCGGGCATCCGGCCGCTGCCCTGGGCCTGGGGCGCGTAGCCGATGCCGAGCTCGGACCCGGTCTCGACGAACTCGAGCATGTCCTCCTGCAGCGGGAAGCGGGCGTCCGTGCTGCCGCCGGTCAGGTTCCAGCCGAAAGCGCCCTGACCGGGGACGCCGGGATCGCCGTAGCTCCAACCCTGGGTGTGGCAACGGGCGCAGCTGTAGGCGCCACTGCCGAGGTCGAGGTTGAACAGGGCCTCGCCGTACGAGGCGTACTTGCCCTCCTCGACGGCCTGCCGGGCGGCCTGCTCGATGTCGGCCTGGCGGTCGGCGGGCAGGTGGCCGGTCTCGCAGAGCGGGTCGCCCTCCTCCTCGGGATCGCACTCCTCGCGCGGGATCTGGATCGACTCCAGGTAGTCGAGCAGCGTGTCGATCTGCTGGAAGTTCATCGGTCCGCCGCCCTCGGTGCCCCACGCCGACATGGGCGAGCCCGGTCGTCCGTACTGCAGGATGTAGCGCACCTCGTCGCGCTCGAAGCGGTAGAAGACGGTGTTCAGCGCCGGCGCCAGCCAGTCGACGGCGCGCACCTCACCCGTGGTCGGATCGGTGACTGTGTACGGCGCCTCGCCGCCGGTGGCGTTCATGCCGCCGTGGCACCCGGCGCAGTTGAAGCCACCTTCGGCCGTCGGCTCGAAGAGCTCGGCGCCCCACCCAACGAAGACCTCCTGCTGAGAGGCCTCAGCGCCGCGCAGGCGGGCTGGCTCGAAGATCCAGTACAGCGGCAGGCCGATCACCGAGACGACGAGCAGCAGCACCCCGTACAGCTGGACGCGCTCGAGGCGCCGGCCCTCAAGGATCTCGTCGTCGAAATACGGCTTGCGGTTGGCGGCCAGCTCGAGCTCCGCGCCGACCTCCTTGCGCGCCGTCCGCCCGTTGAGGAAGGCGTAGACGAGGAACCCGACGACGACGATCGCCAGCAGGATCCAGGCGATCGTCGTGGTCGCCAGTCCGACGATCAATGCTCACCGCCGCCGGTGATGCAGTGGGGGCCCTCGGCCTCCTGGCCGGTGGTGTTGGTGCCGATCGGCGGCCCGGTCACGATCGTGCCGGTGTCGACCGTGACGTCGCCGTTGCCCGCCACGGAGATCGGGAACCGGTCCATCCCACGCGGTGCCGGACCGGCCTTCTTCTCGCCCACGCGGTTGTACTGCGAGCCGTGGCACGGGCACTCGAACCAGCCGCTGGTGGCGCACGACGGCACGCGGCAGCCGAGGTGCGGGCACTTCTGGTACAGGGCGACGATCCCCGCCGACTCCATGCCGGCGACGATGTTCTCCTCGTAGACGGCGCGCGCCTTGGGGATGGCGTCGCGCGGGTACTCGGTGATCCACGTGCGCGCCGACGGGGCGTAGAAGAAGCCGTCGCCGGTGCGGATCGTGTCGACGATGTCGTCGAGCTTGCCGACGTTGACCTCCTGGCCGAAGCCGCCCTGGGCGGTCGGCCAGAGGAAGCCGACGAAGCCGGCCGCGGCGAACGCTCCGAGGCCGGCACTGGTCAGGGTGACGGTGGCGCGGTTGAAGAACATCCGCCGGCTGACGCCGATGGCCTCCGGATCGGGCGGGACCCACGGCGCGACCGCGACCTCGCGGACGGGCTCGATGGCAGTTCCGCGCCGAGCCAGCGTGCCCTGGGCCTCGACGTCGCGGGCCGTCGGCGCCGGCTCGACGACCGCGGTGGTGGGCTTGGTCTCGCGTGCCGTGCGGTCACGATGGCGGGTCTCGCTCGACAGCGCCCCGGCGCCACGGACGTCCGAGCGACGGGCGAGTGTGAGGAACGAGAGCGCCGCCAGCAGGACGACGACACCGACAGCGATGGCGATGATGGCGCCAGCGCTCACCTGCACACCTCGCTCACACTGCGAGCGAGCGAGCGCCAGCGAGCGAGCGGCCACATGCTGCGCAGGCTGCAGGTGGTGTGGCCGGGGAACGCCGTGACGGACATGTGGGGGGTTCCTTTCCGATCTACAGCTCGAAGAACAGGCCGTCGGCCCACGGCAGGGTGAAGTTGAAGCCCGGGCCGCGGAAGAACGAGCCGATGATGACGAGCACGGCCCAGAACATGAGGTGGATCGTCATCAGCGAGGTGGCGAACTTGCGGTCCTCCGGCTTGTTCGACGGGTTCTTGTCGATGTACGGGGCGAAGATCAAGATGATCAACCCGACGCCCGGGATGGTCACGCCGGCGATCATCGGGTGGAACATCGTCAGCAGCTCTTGCAGGCCGAGGAAGTACCACGGCGCCTTCGACGGGTTCGGCGTCTGGTTGGTGTTGGCCAGCTCGAGCAGCGGGGCGTTGACGAAGACCGAGAAGACGAACGTGAACGCCAGGCAGGCGAGCGAGGCGACGAACTCGGCGGCCAGCAGGTGCGGCCAGGTGTGCACCTTGTCGATCGGCGAGGCCTTGACCTCTTGGATCGATCCGCTCTTCACGACCGTCAGCAGGCGCTGGGTGTGACCGCCTGGTCCTGCGCCGATCGGCACGCCGCCGCCGGTCGGGGTGGCCTGAACGACCGAGGCGACCCGGTCGGCGACGGCGACCCCGCCACCGCCACCGGCGGCCGGCGCGTCCGCTCCGCCGCCACTACCGGCGTTGGCCTTGGCGGCGCGGCTGCGCTCGAGGAGGTGGGCCGGGATCCGCGAGTCGGTGGCGGCGCCGGCATCGGCGGCCGGCTCCGACGGCGCGGCCGCCGAGCCCTCGGCCGCCGGGGTGTCCGCCGACTTCTGGCGCGCCGCTTGGGCCCGCTTCAGGAGGTGTTCTGGAATCTCGGTCATGAGTGCCTCCTCAGGGTCACAGCGGACCTGAGATTCCTCCGTCCTTGCGGACTCGCCAGAAGTGGATGGCCATGAAGATCACGATGATGAACGGGAAGAACAGGACGTGCAGCACGTACCACCGGAGGAGCGTCTCGGGCCCGATCTCCGCGCCTCCCAAGAGGACGAATCGGACCTCCTCGCCGAACACCGGCGTGTAGCCCATCATGTTCGTGCCGACGGTGACCGCCCACAGGGCCAGCTGGTCCCACGGCAGCAGGTAGCCGGTGAACGACAGCAGCAGCGTCAGCGTCAGCAGGATCACGCCGATCACCCAGTTGAACTCCCGGGGCGGCTTGTAGGCGCCGTGGTAGAAGACGCGGGCCATGTGCAGGAACACGGTGAGCACCATGAGGTGGGCGCCCCATCGGTGCATGTTGCGAACGAGCAGCCCGAAGGTCACCGACGTCTGCAGGTTGGAGATGTCGTTCCAGGCCGCCGTGGCCTCCGGGCGATAGAAGAACATCAGGAAGATGCCGGTCACCGTCAGCAGGATGAACAGGAAAAAGGACAGCCCGCCGAGGCACAGCGTGTAGCTGACCTTCACGGCGTGGCGCTTCACCTTGACCGGGTGCAGGTGGTACAGCACCGAGTTCATGATCACGTAACTGCGGTTCCGGGGGCTGTCCGTGTAACCCTTGCGGAAGATCGAGCCGGGGCGGAAGATGCTGCTCCACGCCTGACTTCCCTGCACGCCGTCGACGACCTTGTTGACGCGGTCCTTGATCGTCGGCCGGGGCTGTTCGTCGATCGTCTTCGCCATTACGTTCCGTTCCCCAGCCACGCGACCTGCAGCCTGCGCAGTCTCGCCGGCGCTCGATCGCCGGGACGCTCGCTGGCGCTCGCTGAACACTTCAAGGGTCTCACCTCAGAACCTCATGCCATAGGAGTAGCCGTGGTTGTTGGTGCGCTGGTGCACGTCGCCGGTGACGCCGGCGGCGCCGGCCTTGCCGAGGATGATCACGCCGGTCGGGCAGCGATCGACGCAGAGCGCGCAACGGGTGCAGATGTCGTCGTCGATCGTGAACACCACCTGGTCGGACGGATCCTCACCGGGCCGTTCGGTGCCGATCGCCTCGACGATGGCGTCCGGCGAGACCATGTGGATGCACTTCCACGGGCAGATGTCCACGCAGCCCTCGCACATGATGCACTCGGTCTGGTCGATGTGGATGAACTGCTTCGGCTTGACGGCCTTGGTGAGGTAGTCGGCGTCGACCTCGACGAGGGTGTACTCGTCGGTGAACGGCATCATCGGCGGGTTGGCATCGGTCCGGGTCATCGCTATGCCTTCTTCACCAGCGGACGGCCGTACGTGCTGGTCGCCAGCTCCGTCGTCGTGGTCTTGCCCCGCTGCTGCCACCAGCGCCAGACGAAGATGAGCAGCCCGAAGTACAAGACGTGGAGCAGCACAACGACGGTGTCGCGGAGGATCTCGTACTGCAGCGTGAGCGGGAGCCAACCGCCGAACTCCTGGGGCTTCAGGATGTCGCCGGGTCCGTAGATGATGTTGTCCTTCGACCACCCGAGGTCCTTGTCGGCGTGGTCGATCCACTGGTGGGGCACGACGCCGAAGGCGAGGAACATCACGGCGAAGGCGTAGGTCGAGGCGAGCATCGCCTCGCCCCAGGACAGCGGCTTGCCGATCGGGCGGCGCTTTCCGATCGGGATCACGACCAGCGTCAGCGCGATCGAGGCGACCAACGAGGTGAGGAACGCGACGTTCATGCCAGGCCACTTCGTGATGTCGATGGCCAGCATCCGGTGTGCCTTCCTCGCTGCTCCTGCTGCGCTCGTGGGACTGCGGCGTCCTGCCGCCCGGCCGCTCGTGAACGTTTGCACGAACCGTAGCCGTACCGCTCGACAGACGTGCAGTGCAGTCTGGCACGGCCGTCTGCACCTTCCCCGAGGTTGTGCACAAGTTCCGGCGAGCCACGCGTGAGCAGGCATGAGTCGTCTTCGGCGTGGTTGCCGGCTGTGTTCACGGTGCGCCTATCGTGACGTCATGGCGTTCCCCGGCCACGCAGGCCGCGTCCACGCATGACCGAGATCCCGGAACACCTCCTGAAGCGCTCGCGCGACCGACGCGCCGCGCTCGGGCTCGGTGGCGGGGAGTCCGGCGACGACGCGGCGGGTGGCGAGAAGCCGGCGGCTGCGGCGACCCCGGCGACGACCGAGGGCGCGGCGCCTGCCGCGCCGTCGGGTCCTACGCCGCGCAAGGCGGCCGCCGCACCGGCCCCACCGCCACCACCGAAGCCCGACCCGCCGTACGTGGCGGCGGCGAGGTCGCGGGCCAAGATCCCCTACTGGGCGATGCTCGGCCTCGCCCTCTTGCCGGTGTGGATCTTCATGTACGTCCGGTCGCTGACCGCCGAGGCGGAGGTGGCGTCCGGACCACTCGGCGTGGGCGCCGAGGTGTACACCGCCTGCGCGTCGTGTCACGGCGTCAACGGCGAGGGCGGGACCGGTCGACAGTTCAGCGAGGAGCAGGTCCTGCTCACGTTCCCGCACATCGAGGACCAGCTGCGGTTCGTCTACTTCGGCACCGAGGCGTACAACGCGGAGGGCGTCGAGAGCTACGGCGACCCGGATCGCCCGGACGGCGCCCACCTCGCCGGTTCGTTCGGCGTGATGCCGGCACAGGGGGAACTGGAGGGCGGCGCGCTGACCGACGACGAGATCCTCGGCGTGGTGTGTCACGAGCGCTACACGCTCGGTGGCGCCGACCCGACCAGCGAGGAGTACGTCGAGGAGTTCGAGACGTGGTGCTCGGAAGAGGCACCGGCGTACGCCGCGCTCGAGTCGGGCGTGACGCTGACGGAGCTGGCCGACAGCGGGGTCACCGATGCCGATGGCGCCGAGATCGAGATCATCCCGATCGGCGACGCTCCGGCCGAGGGCTCACCCCCAGAGTGAGCGAGCGAGCTTCGAGCGAGCGAGCAGTAGTCACGGTGAGCGAGCGAGCTTCGAGCGAGCGAGCAGTAGTCACGGTGAGCGAGCGAGCTTCGAGCGAGCGAGCAGTAGTCACGGTGAGCGAGCGAGCTTCGAGCGAGCGAGCCATCGTCACGGTGAGTGTGTCCCGATCGACACGGTGACGACCGACGCACCACGCGTCCAGTCGACCGAGGTGCTCGTCATCGGCGGCGGCCCGGCTGGAGCGTCCACCGCCTACTGGCTGGCCCGCCACGGCCACGACGTCACGATCGTGGAGAAGCGCCGCTTCCCGCGGGAGAAGACGTGCGGCGACGGGCTGACGCCGCGGGCCGTCAAGCAGCTGGCCGACATGGGCCTCGAGCACGAGCTGGCCGCCTATCACCGCTACCACGGGCTGCGAGCCACTGGCATGGGTCGGGCGCTCGAGCTGGAGTGGCCCGAGCACCCGGTGTACCCGTCGTACGGCTACGTCGTGCGGCGCCGGGACCTCGACTCGTTCGTCGCCGCCAACGCGGCGCGGGCCGGGGCGACGATCCTCGAGGGCCACGAGGCCACGCACCCGCTGGTCGACCGGGGCTTCGTGCGCGGCGCCACCGTCGTCGACGGCGATGGCGCGGCCCTGGAGATCCGGGCCGACTACACGATCGTCGCCGACGGCGCCAACAGCCGTTTCGGCCGGGCGCTCGGCACGTTCCGGACGCGGGAGTGGCCGTACGGCACCGCCATCCGCACGTACTGGACGACCCCACGCCACGCCGAGCCGTGGATCGAGTCGGCGCTCGACGTGCAGGACCGCAACGGCAACCCGATGCCCGGCTACGGGTGGATCTTCCCGGTCGGTGACGGCACGGTGAACATCGGCGTCGGGCTGCTGTCGACGTTCCGCGACTTCAAGAGCGTCAACACCACGCACCTGCTCGACGCCTACGCCCACCAGATCGCCGACCGCTGGGAGATCGACGCCGCTCACCCGGACGGGCGGCCGGTCAGCGGGCGGATCCCGATGGGCGGCTCCGTCGGCCCAAAGGCCGGGCCGACGTACCTGGTGATCGGCGACGCCGCCGGCAGCGTCAACCCGTTCAACGGGGAGGGCATCGACTACGCCTACGAGACGGCGCGGATGGCCGCCGACGTCGTGCACGAGGCGCTCGTCGACCAGGACCCGGCGGCGCTGCAGCGCTACCCGAAACTGCTCGATGACGAGTACGGCCAGTACTTCAAGGTGGCCCGCCTGTTCGCGAGGATCATCGGCCGCCCGGCGCTGATGCGCGAGCTCACGAGAGTCGGGATGCACAGCCGGACCCTGATGGAGTGGGTGCTGCGGATCATGGCCAACCTGCTGCGCCCCGACGAGATCGGCCCCGCCGAAGCCGCCTACAAGGCCGCCGCGGCCATCGTCCGCCTCGCCCCCCAAGCCTGACGCGATCGATGGTCTCGATGCACCGGAGGCTCTCACTCGGCGGGCCGGATGGGGCCGGCCGGGAACCCCTCGCTGCGGCACGGGCCAAACCGTCGGACTTGGCGGAGCGGGCGGCGAGTGCGCATCGTGAGGAACACGATCGCGTGGTTCCGGCGGGACCTGCGAGTGGCCGACAACCGCGTGCTGGTCGACGCCATCGCTGCGGCTCGGGACGCCGGCGGGGGCGTGATCCCGTTGTTCGTGCTCGACCCGGCGCTGTGGGACGTCAGCGGCGCCAACCGGGCGTGGTTCCTGGCCGGCTGTCTGGAGGAGCTGGACAGCGCCCTCGACGGTGCCCTCGTCGTCCGCCGCGGCGACCCGGCCGAGGTGATCCCCGAGCTGTGCCGGCGCCACGACGTCGGTCGCGTGTTCCGGGCCCAGGACGTCGGCGTGTACGGCCGCCGCCGGGACGAAGCGGTCGAGCGGGCGCTGGCCGCCGACGACGTGGCGGTCGTCGAGACCGACAGCCCGTACGCCGTGCCGGCGGGAACGTTGCGCACCGGCGCGGGCGGGGCGTTCAAGGTGTACAGCGCCTACCTGCGAGCGTGGCGTCGGCAGCGCCTCGCCGCGGCAGCGCGCCGGCCGAGCGACGTGCCGACGGTGGCCCGGGTGCGCAGCGACGGCCTCCCGAAGCGCCCTGCGGCGAGCGCCGACCTGCCCGAACCGGGCGAGGCGGCGGCGCACCGGGCCCTCGACCGGTTCCTCCGATCGGGCGCCGACGACTACGCCACCGGCCGGGACGATCCGGGCGCCGACTCGACGAGCCGGCTGTCGGCTGCCTTCAAGTACGGGTGCCTCCATCCGCGCCAGGCGATCCGCAAGCTGGACGGCCGCAACCGGTCCCACGACACGTTCGTCCAGGAGCTGGCATGGCGCGACTTCTACGGCGACGTGCTGCACGAGTGGCCGGCGTCGGCGTGGTCGTCATGGGACGAGCGGATGGCGGCGATGAAGGTCGACGCCGGGAAGCGCTCCGACGAGCGGTTCGAGGCGTGGCGGGACGGGCGCACCGGCTACCCCATCGTCGACGCCGGGATGCGCCAGTTGGTCGCCGAGGGGTGGATGCACAACCGGGTGCGGATGATCACGGCCAGCTTCCTCGTCAAGGACCTGCACATCGACTGGACCCGCGGCGCGCGGTGGTTCATGGACCAGCTGGTGGACGGGGACCTGCCCTCGAACAACCACGGCTGGCAATGGGTCGCCGGGACCGGGACCGACGCGGCGCCGTACTTCCGCATCTTCAACCCGGTCACGCAGTCCGAGAAGTTCGACCGGGACGGGACGTACATCCGCCGGTGGGTCCCCGAGCTGGCCGGGATCGAGGGCAAGGCGGTGCACCAGCCCTGGACGCTCCCCGACGGGCCGCCGACGGGCTACCCGGACCCGATCGTCGACCACGCCGCCGAACGCAACGAGGCCCTCGCCCGCTACGACGCGATCAAACGCTGATCGGACTCTTCGCGGCGAGCGAGGCCATCAAGCAAGTTCCCGAGCGTTCGTTGCGCAGCGAGCATGACACCCCAGGCCGGCCTTGCCCGGCCCAGGCCGAGTGAGCGGAGTCTTCGGAGCGAGCGAGGCCATCAAGCGGGGAGTACGGCGCTCTCGAGCAGGTGCTGCGGCGCCTGGCGCAGGGCGTCGGTCGACGGCCCAGGCGGCAGGTCGTCGCAGGCGTCCTCGGCGGCGCTGACGTACTGGCGGGCCGTGGCCAGCGCACTCGCCACGCCCTCGTTGGCCCGCACGATGTCGAGCGCCTTCTCCCGCTCGGCGACGCCGAGCGGCTGACCGAGCAGGCACGACAGCTCCTCGCCGATCGCCCGCTCGAGGGCCAGCGTCCGCAGCACCGGGAGCGTGTAGACCCCCTCGACCATGTCATGACCGGCGGGCTTGCCGAGCTGCTCGGTCGTGTCGGTGATGTCGAGCACGTCGTCGACGATCTGGAAGACCATGCCGTAGGCGTCGCCCCAGGCCGTGAGCGCGTCGATGGTCGGCCGATCGAGCCCGCCGACGATCCCGCCGATGCGCGCCGCGCTGGCGTACAGCGACGCCGTCTTGCCTTGGATCGACACGAAATAGCTGTCCTCGGGCCGGCGCACGTCATAGGTGTGGCGGAGCTGCTCGATCTCGCCCTCACACAGCCACCCGATGGTGCGGGCCAGCAGGGCGGCGACCTCGGTCCCGAGCGAGGCGGCGATCTCCGACGCCCGAGAGAGCAGGAAGTCGCCGGCCAGGATGGCCTGCAGGTTGCCCCACTTGGCGTTGACCGTCTCGACGCCTCGCCTCGTGTCGGCCTCGTCGATCACGTCGTCGTGGTACAGGGAGCCGAGGTGGACCAGCTCGCACGCCACGCCGCCACGGACGACATCGTCGCTGGCCCGGCCACCGTCCACGGCGGCGGCGACGACCGCGACCAAGGGCCGCAACCGCTTGCCGCCGGCCACCACGAGGTGCGAAGCGATCTCCGTCAGGTACGGATCGGACGACTGCACGGCGGCGTGGATCTCGCGTTCGATGCGCTGACGATCCGTCCGTGCCGACGCCAGCGAGAAGAGCGGAGACCGCGCGACGGCGTCGGACACCCGGGCGAGGCTAGTGCCGGAACTGCGAACCGGTCCCCGGCGCCACAACCCGTTCTGGCCGTCGCTGCCGACTCACAGCGGTCGGTTTCGACGGCCAGAACGGCAAGACTGGTGGCGGTGCTCGATACCGCACGGCCTCCACGGGACTACACGCTCACTGGGCCCGACTCCCGGCGCGCCGTCGAGCTCGGGCTGGCCGAGGCCCGCTGGTACCGCCCGCCAATCGACCCAGCGCGGCTGCAGGCGCTGACGGTGCGCACCAACGGACGCGCCGCCCGTGACGTTGTGCTGTGGCTGGCGGTGCTCGTCGGCAGCGGCGTGCTCGCCTGGTTCACGGTCTGGTCGTGGTGGTCGATCCCCGCCTTCGCCGTCTACGGGGCGCTGTACGGCGCGTCGTCCGACCCGCGGTGGCACGAATGCGGCCACGGCACAGCGTTCCGGTCGCGCCGGGCCAACGACGTCGTCTACTACCTCGCCTCGTTCATGCTGCTGCGTGAGCCGACGATGTGGCGCTGGTCGCACGTCCGCCACCACTCGGACACGATCATCGTGGGCCGCGACCCGGAGGTCCTCTTCACCAGGCCGTTCCGCGTGCGCAACGTCCTGCCCAACCTGCTCAACCTCGTCAACGGGCCGAAGGCGCTGTGGCGGATGGCCCGCCACGCCGCCGGAGCCATCGACGACGACGCCCGTGACTTCGTGCCGCCCGACGAGCTGCGACGCGTGGTGTGGGAGGCGCGGGCGTTCCTCGCCGTGCTCGGCGGCGTCGCCGCCTGGTCGATCGCCATCGGCTCGATCGTTCCGCTGATGTTCGTCGGCCTGCCGTCGTTCTACGGCGCCTGGTGGCTGTGGTTCTTCGGCACCGTCCAGCACGCCGGTCTGGGCGAGGACGTCCTCGACCACCGGCTGAACACGCGCACCGTCTACATGAACCCGGTGTTCCGGTTCCTGTACCTGAACATGAACTACCACCTCGAGCACCACCTCTTCCCGACGGTGCCGTACCACGCGCTGCCGGCGCTGCACCGCGAGGTCGCCCCCCACCTCCCCCGCCCGAACACGTCCGTCTTCGACGCCTACCGCGAGATCGTCGACGCCCTGCGCCACCAGCGCCAGGACCCCGACTGGCAGATCCCGGGCCGGGTCGTGCCCGCCGACACCGCCCACCTCACGTTCGATCCGGCGGCCACCACGGTGGCCACGGTGCGCGATGGCGGCGGTGTCGACCTCGGACGCGTCGACCGCCTCGCTCCCGGCCAGCTGACCCGCGTGGACATCGGCGAGGCCACGTACGTGCTGTGCCGTCCGGACGACGGTGGCTACGTGCTGCTCGACGGCATGTGCACGCACAGCCAGACCCACCTCGCCGACGGCCTGCTCGTCGACGGGTGCATCGAGTGCCCGAAGCACAACGGCCGCTTCGACGTCTACACGGGCGCCCCGACCCGCCGGCCCGTGAAGATCCCGCTCGGCACGTACGGCGTCGCCGAGGTCGACGGCCGGCTGGTCACCGACCTCGAGCCCGGCACCGCCGTTCAGACCTCGACGGGTCGCCCTTCGCGCACCGACCTCCAGGCCGCCATCCCGACGGCCAGCGGAGCCCGCCCGTCGGCCGCGGGGACCGGTGATGGGCCCCCGAACCGGGCGTAGTTGCGGAACGCCTCCCACTGGAGGATGTAGCTCGGCAGGTAGCGCTCGACGAAGAAGTGCGGCAGGGCGGGACCGCGTGAGCCGTCGGCGGTGAGCGTCGTGGCGGTGTGGGCCGGTGGGTTCTGCGACGTCGCCATCCCGAGGTCCCCGAATGCCTCGACGCGCTGGTCGTACCCGTAGGCGGCGCGCCGGCTGTTGTCGATCACGGTGAGGCAGCCGTCCTCGTGGCGCATCGTGAGCACGGCCGTGTCGAGATCGCCGACCTCGCCGATCGCCGGGTCGACGCGCACGGCGCCGCGGGCGTACACCTCGACGACCTCCGTGCCGGTGACGAAGCGAGCCATGTCGATGTCGTGGCACGTCATGTCGAGGAAGATGCCGCCCGACACGGCGAGGTAGGGGATCGGCGGCGGCGCCGGGTCACGGCTCGAGATGCGCACGAGGTGCAGCGCGCCGACGGTCCCGGCGGCGACCGAGTCGCGGACGAACCGGTGGGCCGGATCGAAGCGCCGGTTGAAGCCGACCTGCAGTCGCGCCCCGGCGTCGGCGACGGCCGCCAGCGCCCGATCCACCTCGGCCAGGTCGAGCGAGAGCGGCTTCTCGCAGAAGATCGTCTTGCCCGAGGAGGCGGCGGCGACGAGCATCTCGACGTGGGTGTCCGTGCTGGAGCAGATGGCCACCGCATCGATCAGCTCGCTGGCCAGCGCCTCCTCGACCGAGGCCGCCACGGGCACGCCGAGGGGTTCGGCGACGGCCTTGGCGGCCACCGGATCGACGTCGTAGACGAGGCCGAGGGCGGCGCCCTGCACCTGGTGGGCGAGCAGTTCGGCGTGCATCCGCCCGATCCGCCCGACCCCGAGCACCCCGACCCGCACTGTCGTGTCGTCGCCATCCCCGTCGCCCATGGCGCCCCAGGCTCGCGCGTGAATGTCCGGCCCGTGCCATCCGCCGGGCCGCTGCGGGTCGCCGTCGTCGGCCTCGGCCGGATGGGTCGGTTCCACCTCGCCGCGCTCGGCGACGTCGACGCCATCGACGTGGTCGCGCTGGCCGAGCCGGCGGACGAGGCGCTGACCCGGGCGGCGGCCAGCCGACCGAGTGCCGCGACGCACCGCGAGGTCGCCGCCGCCCTGGCCCATCCGGGTCTCGAAGGCTGCATCGTCGCCAGCCCGACGGCGACTCACCCAGCGGTCGTGGAGGCGGCGCTCGGCGCAGGGTTGCACGTCCTGTGCGAGAAGCCCCTGGCGCTCGATCCCGCCGCCGCCGACCGCCTCGGGCGAGCGGCCGAGCAGGAGGGCCTGGTGCTGCAGGTCGGCTTCTGGCGGCGCTTCTCCCCACCCTGGAGCGCGGCCAAGGCGGCGATCGATGGCGGCCGGATCGGTCGGCCGCTGTTCGTGCGGCTGGCGCAGTGGGACGCCGAAGCGCCGCCGGCGTCGTTCTGCGACCCGGCCGTCAGCGGTGGGCTGGCCATCGACTGCGGGGTTCACGAGTTCGACCTCGCCGAGTGGCTGACCGGGCGGCGGGTGACGGGGGTGCGGGCGTGGTCGCTGCCGATCGTCGACGAGGCCGTCGGCGCGGCCGGCGACGTCGACAACCTGCTGGCCGTCCTGCGCCTCGACGACGGCGCGATGGCCACGGTCGATCTCTCGCGCAACGCCCGGTTCGGCGACGACGTCCGTACAGAGGTGCTCGGGTCGTCAGGGGCCGTGTTCGTCGACCTCCTGCCGACGGGACGAGCCCGCCTCGGTGACGGCACCGGCGTGCGCGATCTGCCCGACGGTGAGGCGACCGACGCGATGGCCGCCGGCGTCGCCGGGCAGGCGGCGGCGTTCGCCGCTCGGGTCAGGGGCGGCGACGTCGAGGTCCCCGGAGCCGTTGCCAGCGCTCGCGCCACGCGCATCGGCCTGGCCGTGATCGAATCGACCCGCACCGGCGAAGAGGTGGAAGTGTGAGCGAGCGAGTCTTCGAGCGAGCGAACCATCAGGCACGGTCTTCGGCTCATTGGTGCACCAGCTCTACGGGTGATCCGTCGAATGACGCCAGGGTGCACCAATGAGCGAGCGTCCGGGCCGATCGGCCAGGCCAACGGTAGAGAAGGCGAGCGAACGATCAGCAACGGTCGCACCATGACGCGGGTCGTGATCCACCAGGACGACGTCGGGATGTGCCACGGCGCCAACGTCGCCTTCGTCGAGCTGTCGGCGCGCGGGACGATCACGTGCGGGTCGGTGATGGTTCCGTGCCCGTGGTTCGGTGAGATCGCCGAGGCCGCCGCCGCCGATCCCACGCTTGACCTCGGGGTGCACCTGACCCTGACGGCGGAGAAGGAGCACTACCGCTGGCGGCCGCTCACCGCACCGCGGGCCTCGGCCGGCCTGACCGACGCCGGCGGTCACCTGTGGCGCGACGTCGCCAGCGTCAGGCGCCACGCCGATCCGGATGCCGTCGAGGCCGAGCTGCGGGCCCAGATCGAGCGGGCGTTCGCCGCCGGCATCGACGTGACCCACCTGGACGCTCACATGGGTGCCGCGCTGGCGCCGGAGCTTGGCGATCTGTACGTGCGGCTGGCCGACGAGCACCAGCTGCCGATCCTGCTGACCGGCTCGCTGGCCGACTACGGCCCGGGCGACGACCACCTCGACGGCGCCACCGAGGCCGAGTACGCGTCGCTGGTCGATGCCGCCCGGTCGAGCGGCCACGAGACCTTCGACGAGGTGCGCGAGACGCCGTGGTCCCGCCGGAAGGACGAGCCCGCACGACCCGCCTACGAGGCGCTGTTCGCCAGCCTCCCCGATGGGCTGACGTTCATGGCGCTGCACCCGAACGCACCCGGTGAGCTGGAGGCCATCGAGCCGGCGACTGCCCACATCCGCACGGGCGAGTACGAGCTGTTCCGCACCGACGCGTGGGCGCGGTGGCTGGCCGGCCAGGACTTCGAGCCGATCGGCATGCGCGCCCTCGGCAACTGATTCACCGGGAGCAGGGCACGCGCGGCGGCGGAGCACCGGAACCGGCCGCCTCGACGAGCGGCTGCGCGGCCTCGATCGGCAGGGCCCAGGCGCGGTCCTCGGTGCGCCGGCTCGTGGCCCACACCATGCCGAGCAGCGCTCCGTCCGCGCCGACGACCGGCGCGCCGGAGTCCCCGCCGCGCACGTCGGCGACGAGGTCCAGCGCCGGACGGGCGTGTTCGCCGTCGCGGTAGATGTCGGTCGTGCGGATCGTCGCCCGGCCGCTGACGCCGATGCGCTCGGCACTCACGGCGCCATCGGCGGCGGTGATCATCGACACTGCTTCGCCGTCGCGATACGCCCGGCGCTCCACCACCTCGGCGTCGAGGCCGTCCACGCGCAGGATGGCGGCGTCGAGCGCGGTGTCGACGGCGAGGACGACCCCAGTGAGCTGGCGGCCATCGAGCGTCACGACGATCTCGTCCTCGCCGGCCACGGCGTGGGCGACGGTCGCCACCAGCCCATCACCGACGACGACGCCGAGCGCCACGTTCGCCGTCGGACGACACCCGGTGGCGGCGATCGTGACCACGGAGCCCGCCGGGTCCGGCGCCGCCGACCCACCGCACGAAGCTGCAAGCGCCGTCACGGCGGCGACCAACACCGACCCGACGCCGCTTCCGGGCGCGGAGGTTCTCGATTTCGAGAACGTGCGCGCCCAGAAGCCGAATTGAGAACGTCCGCGCCCAGATGGGGGGCGGGGCGGCGGGCGCACGGGCTCAGTACAGCGTGTCGGCGCCTGCTGGGCCGGCGGTCTCGCGGGCGGCCGCCAGCTCGCTGGCGTACCCGGCGCGCAGGGCCAGCCCGTCGCTGGTGACCGTGACCATCCGGAACCCCTGCTCGCGGCGCAGCGGGGTGAGCGCTCCGGTGGCGTGGATCCCCGGCACGATCCCGTGCCGCCGGCACGCCTCGACGATCGTCGCCAGCGCGTCATCGAACACGGGGTTGCCGTCGTTGCCGGACGGCTCCAACCCCAAGCTGACGCCGAGGTCGGCGGGTCCGACGTAGATGGCGTCGATGCCGGGCACCGACAGGATCTCGTCGAGGTTGGCGATCGCCTGGGCCGTCTCGATCATCGGGATCACGGCGATCGTCTCGGCCGCCCACGTCCGGTTGTCGGCATGGCGCATGCCGACCATCACCGGCCCCCAGCTCCGGCCGCCATCGGGGGCATAGCGGGCCGAACGGACAACGGCCTCCGCCTCGGCCCTGGTGTTGACCATCGGCACGATGACGCCGTGGGCGCCGGCGTCGAGCGTCTTGCCGATGATGCCCGGGTCGTTCCACGGCACGCGCACGATGGGGATGCCACCCGACAGCTCGATGGCCTGGACCATCGACGCCGCCGTCTGCTCGTCGATCACCCCGTGCTGGGTGTCGACGCACACGTAGTCGACGGACTGCCGGGCAGTGATCTCCGCCGAGACGAAGCTCGGCACGGACAACCAGAGGCCGAGCGTCTCCTCGCCGGCCGCCCACCTCGCACGCAGACTGGTCATGGTCGGTTCACTCCCTTCGTTCGCCTCAATTGACAACATCGGCTGGTTGACCCGCGAGCACGGCCAGCGCGTTGGCGATCGAGTGCTCGTAGAGCCGGCGCCGACCGGCCACGCTGGACGACGCGGAATGCGGCGTCACCACGACGTTCGGTCGGTCGAGCAGCGGGTGTCCTTGCGGCAGCGGCTCGGGATCCATCACGTCGAGCCCGACGCCACCGAGGCGCCCGCTGTCGACCGCAGCCAGCAGGGCGTCGTGGTCGACCAGCGTGCCGCGGGCGCAGTTGACGAAGTAGGCGCCGGGCTTCATCCGGGCGAGCGTCTCGGCGTTGATCATCCGCATCGTCGACGGCAGGGCCGGCGCGTGGATCGAGACCACATCGGAGCTGGCCAGTAGCTCGTCGAGCTCGACCATCTCCACGCCGGGCACCGGCGGCTCGCGCACCGCCGGATCCGTGGCGATGACGTGCATGCCCAGCCCGTGCGCGGCGACGGCGACACGGGAGGCGATGCGCCCCATGCCGATCAACCCGAGGGTGCTGGCATCCAGCTCGAGGGCGAGACCGATCGGTTCGGCGCGCAGGCCCTGGCGGGCGCGGGCGACCTGGGCCGGAAGGTGCTTGGTCACGGCGAGGAGCAGCGCCAGGGTGTGCTCGGCCGTCGACACCATCGGCGCGATCGGCGTGTTGCACACCGTGATGCCGGCGGCCGCCGCCGCGGCAACGTCGACGTTGTCGTACCCGACGCCCACCCGCGAGATCACCTTGGCCCGCCGCGCCATGGCGAAGGCGGCAGCGTTCCACGGCCGGGCGGCACCGACGAGCAGCGCGTCGGCGACCGCGAGCCGATCGTCGGTGCCCAGCCCGACGAGCTGTGCCCGTCCCTCGACCAGGTCGCGGTACAGGTCGGGGAACGGGTGGTCGACGAACAGCAGCGGCAGGTCGTCCGGCATGGTGCTCCCGTTCCCGTGTCCGCTCAGCCGGCTCGCCGCGCCGTGAGTCCGCCGTCGACGAGCAGCGATGCGCCGCTGACGTAGCTGGCATCGTCGGAGGCGAGGAAGGCGATCACTGCCGCCAGCTCGTGCGGTTCGCCGATCCGGCCCAGCGCGACCCCGCGGATCATCGCCGCCGCCGCCTCCGCCGGATCGGCGTTGCGGTCGATCGAATCCTGCGTCAGCCGGGTGCGGGTGAACCCGGGACAGACGACGTTGACCCGGATGCCGGAAGGGCCGTAGTCGAGCGCCATGTTGCGGGTCAGGCCGACGAGCCCCGCCTTTGCCGCGCCGTACGGGAAGAAGCCGGGCAGCGACATGAAGCTGTGCATGGACGCCACGTTGACGATCGCCCCGCGGCGCGCCGCGCGCATGCCGGGCACGACGTACTTGGCGGTCAGCCACGCCGCCTTGAGGTCGACGGCGAAGAAGGCATCCCACTCGTCGGACGTCATCTGCGTCGAGTCGAAGTTGGCGTTGACGCCGGCGTTGTTGACGAGGATCGTGACCGGGCCGAGCTCACGGGCGCAGCGGGCCACCAGCTCGGCGACCTGCTCCTCGACGCCGACGTCGCAGCGCTGGAACCGGCAGCGGACGCCGATCTCGGCGGCCGCCCGCTCGCCGACGTCCGCATCGACGTCGCAGAACATCACGTGGGCACCCTCGGCGACGAATCGCTCGACCGTGGCCCGCCCGATCCCACGGGCGCCACCGGTCACGAGCACGACGTCGGACTCGAAGCGGGCCACCGTCACAGGTCGCCTCCGACCACTGCGGCGACGGCGGCGCTGACGGGGTAGCTCGGGCGACCGCGGACGCCGGCGTCCACGACGAGGAGCGCGCCGGCCAGCGGTTGCTCAGCCCGTTGCTGGTCGGTCAGCCGGTGCCGCGAGGTGGTGACGAACATCGTGGCCAGTTCGTCGCCGCCGAACACGGGACACGTCGGACACGTCACCGGCAGGCGGATGTTCTCGACGATCGCCCCGTCAGGGTCGTACCGCCGCACGGCGCCTCCCCAGAACAGGGCGACCCACACGCACCCGTCGGCGTCGACCGTCAGACCGTCGGGCAGCCCGTCGTCGGGATCGACCGTGGCGAACGGCCGGCGGTGCTCGACGTCGCCGCTGCCGGCGTCGAAGTCGAACACGTCGATGCGCTGCTCGGGCGAGTCGATGTAGTACATCCGCTGCCGCTCGACGTCCCAGTCGAGCCCGTTGGAGGTCGTGACCGAACCGTCGATCGTGGTCAACCCGGCGGCGTCGAGGCGATAGAAGCCGGCGGTGCCGGGCGTGCGGGTGAGCGACATCGAACCGAACCACAGGCGCCCCGCCGGGTCGGCCTTGCCGTCGTTGCCGCGGTTGGTGGGCCGTCCGTCCTCGACGACCAGCTTGCCGATCGGCGCGTGATCGGCGTCGAACAGCGTCAGGCCGGCGCCGGTCCCACCAACCCAGCTCGACCCGCCATCGACGGGGATGAAGAAGCTGATCGGCGGCTCGACACGGGTCGCCGTCGCCGTCCCGGTCGCCGGGTCGAGTCGATGGATCGTGCCGGCGTCGATGTCGACGTAGGTCAGCCGGCCGGAGTCCCAGTTCGGACCCTCGCCGAGCTCGCAGCGCACGGGGTACGGGGCGTCGACGCTTGCCATCACGATCCCGCCATCACGTCGGCGGCGTGGCGGACGTCGACCCACGCGCGGGTCGCGGCCGACTCCTTGACCGCGTCGATGACGAGCGCGACGGCCAGCCCGTCCTCGAACGTCGGTGCGGCGGTCGTCTCGCCACGGGCGATGGCGGTGAGCGCTCGGGCGGCGCCGATCGTGAACGCGTCGCGGTAGCCCAGCCCTTGACCGGGCACCGAGACGAAGCGCTGGACGTCGGGCTGACCGTCGCCGATCAGGACGGTGCGATAGCCGTTGGTCGGATCGGTCACGTCGCCGGCAAGGACGCCCAGCTCGTTGCTCCGCTCCCACGAGAAGCGCAGCGCCCCTCGATCACACACGAGCTCGAAACCGAGATCGCACCGCCTGCCACGCAGCGCCCAGCTGGCCTCGATCGTTCCACCGGCCCCGCTGGCCAGATCGACGATCATCGACACGACGTCGTCGACGCCCGGGGTGGGAACGTCGCGATCGATGAGCTCGCGGATCGTCGCCGAGACGGCCGAGATCTCACCGCACAGGTAGCGGGTGATGTCGATGACGTGCGAACCAAGGTCACCGAGCGCACCGGCGCCCGATTCGTCGAGCCGGGCCCGCCAGCCGAGATCGTGGCGCGGCGATGCGGCGTAGTCCAGGAACATCCACCCGCGCCAGTGCTTGACCGTGCCCAGCTCGCCAGCGTCGATCAGTTGCCTGGCCCAGCTGATCGCCGGCCACACGCGGTAGTAGAAGCAGACCTGGTTGACGAGCCCGGCGCCCGCAGCGGCGGCGACCATCCGCCGTGCCTCCTCGGACGTGGTGGCGATCGGCTTCTCGCAGATGACGTGCTTGCCGTTGGCCAGCGCGTCGCAGGCCACCTCGGCGTGGAGCAGGTTGGGGACGCAGATGGCGACGACGTCGATGTCGTCGGCACGCGTGATCTCCCGCCAGTCGGTGTGGCTGCGCTGCCAGCCCCAGGCGCCGGCCAGGGCGTCGGCACGTGCGCCGTCGACGTCGGCGGCGGCGCGCAGTTGCACGTCACGAGGCGCCTCGGTGTACGTGCCGGCGACGCATCGGTAGGCGGCGCTGTGCACGCCGGCGATGAACCCCGATCCGACGATGCCGATGCGCACCGTGTCAGCGCCCATCACTGCTCCGCGGCGCAGCTCGGCGATCGGACCAAGCCGCATCGATCACCGCCACGCTCCGGGCCAGGTCGTCGAGCGGCGCACCGGTCCCGGCGATGCGGTCCTGCTCGATCGTGGCGTACCCGGTGTAGGCAACGGCATCGAGGGCGGCGGCGACCGCGTCGATGTCGACCACGCCTTCGCCGAGCGGGCAGAAGATGCCCGCTTCGATGGCCTCCCAGAACGTCAGGCGCTCCGCATCGACGCGGGCGAGCACCTCCGGCCGGACGTCCTTGAAGTGGACGTGCCCGAGCCGTTCGCCATACCGCTGGATCGATTCGGCCGGGTCGAGCCCGGCGTAGGCGAGGTGGCCCGTGTCGAGGCACAGGTCGAGGTCGGTCTCGGCGACGAGGCGCTCGATCTCGTCGGCGAACTCGACGTACCCCCCGGCGTGCGGGTGGGCGACCGGTCGTGCCCCGTGGCGCCGAGCGATCGCCGCGAGCTCGTCGAACCGCTCGACCAACTGCGCCCACTGCTCGTCGTCGAGCCGCGGCGCGGCCGCTGAGCGACCTGCGGTGGCGACGCGGATCGCATCGGGCTTGTCGATGATCACGAACACACCGTCGCCACGACCGGCGCCGGCGGCGGCGACGAACGCGCCGACCCGCTCGGCGAGGAGGTGCAGCCGGTCACGTTGCGCCGGGTCGTGGAGGTCGTCGAACAGAAACGATCCGACGGACGCCAGGCCGCGGCTCGTCAGGGCGTGTTGCAGGGTGGCGGGGTCCTCCGGCAGGTAGCCGACCGGACCGAGCTCGAGCGCCCCGACACCCGACGCGGCGATGTCGTCGAGCACGTGCTCCCACGGCGGGTTGGTCGGGGCATCGGCGAAGTCGACGCCCCATGCGACAGGGCTGGCGGCCAGCGTGACGGTGGCGGTCGAGGTCGTCATCGCGTCATGCGGCCGCTCGCTGATCAGCCGCGCACGGGCGCGCTGGCGTTGCACCCGAGCAGGTAGCGCAGTCGCGGCGAGAAGACGGCCGCCTGGGTCTCGTCGATCGGGGTGCGCAGATCGGCGAACGGCTTGATCCACGAGCGGCCGTACTGGACGATCAGCCCGGTGCGCGGGTGCTCGGTGACGTTGGCGCCGTGGCGGTGCCAGGTCTGCGACAACCAGAACGCAACGGAGCCGGCGGGCCCTTCGAGCACGACCTCGCCGTCGAGCGGATCACGGCTGGCTGGCGGCTTGCGCTGCGTGTGGTTGCTCCCGCTGACGACGTGCGTCGCGCCGTTGGCCACCGTGAAGTCGTCGAGCATCCAGACGGTCTGGATGCTCAGCGTGAAGTTGGGCAGCGGCTCAGGGATCTGGGTCAGCGGTGAGTCGATGTGCCACACGCCAGGGACGTCGGTGCCGGCCCCGACGTGGTTGACGCTCATGTCGAGCACGATCAGGTCTCGCCCGAGCTCGGCTTCGAGCACTGACAGCACGAGCGGGTGCTCGACGAGCGGCGCGAACGCGACATCCTTGTTGATCAGGTTGAAGATGCGCTGCGAGCGACCCTCGTCGAACAGCGTCGGGATGTGGATGAAGCTGATGCACACGTCGTCGGCAGGCACCGGCCATGGCGTGTCGAACTCGTCGGCCTGGCGGCGGCGGATGCGGTTCTTCAGGCGCTCGGCCTCGTCGTCGGCGGTGCGGAAGTAGCGGCTGTCCAGATCGGCCACCTGGTCGACCGAGACCACGCTCGGGCCGGGGTCGAGCGGGGCGGCCCGCTCGCTGGCGAGCCGGTCCTCGACTCGAGCCTTGAGGTCACGCACCATGGAGCGGGGGATCACGTCTTCGACCACGACGTACCCGTCGGCGTCGAGCCTGGCGAGGACCTCACCAGGCTCGATCGACAGCGCCGTCGAGGTCACGGTTCAGCCCTCGAGCCCTCGCCGGCGGGTCCTGTGCGCCTCCAGCTCCTTGCGCAGGCGCTCGATCGGCCAGCGCTCGGCGACCGCCCCTCGCACCGTGTCGGCCGGGCTCGCCGGGGCCAGTCCGCCAACGGGCGGGTCCTCGTCCAGGTTGGTCGGGAAGGCGTAGCCCTCGCAGGCCGCAGCGATGACGTTCTCGCGGGTGCGCTCGTCGTCGATCGCCAGCAGGTGCGGATAGGCGGCCAGCGTCGTGAGGTCGGTGTTCATCGTCTCCATCGTCCGGCCGAACGCCGACGACACCTGGAGCAGGTTGTTGATGCGCTGGAAGTCGGCGGTGGCGTTGGCGCCGGCGCCGTGCATCAGCGCGGGGTTGAAGAACACGACGTCGCCCTTCGTCAGGGGCAGCTGCACCTTGAACTCGTGGAAGACGGCCTGGAAGTCGGGGCGCAGGGCGGCGATGAACCCGGCATGGCAGCGCTGCGAGAATGGCAGCAGCATCGTCGGCCCCGACTCCAGCGACATGTCGGTGTGGGCGACGGCACTCTGCAACGTCAATCCCTGTGACATCAGGTGGACGTGGCGCGGGAAGCGGTCCATCTGGTCGGGCTCGTAGAAGCCGACGTGGTAGTCGCGGTGCGGGGACTGGGCGGTGCCGCCGGGGTTGACGCGGTTGACCTGGCCGGTGATCTGGTAGTGCGGCCCGAGCCATGCCTCGCAGCCGATGGCGATCGCATCGGCCGAGTAGTACGCGACGAACACCCCCGCGTCAGCGGCGGCGAGCTTCTCGTGGGAGTTCCACACGCGGTCGTTGGAACCGGGCGTGGCGAAGTGATCACCGACGGCGCGCCCTGCAGCGTGCTGCTCGGCGATGATCGCCTGGAAGATGTCCGTCGCGTCGTCGAGCCGGTTGTGCTGCTGGTCGAGCCCGCCCTTGATGGCGAAGGCGCCGGGGCCGTCGCCGAGCACCCAGGCCAGCTCGCCGAGCAGCACGCGGCGGCGGGCCGGGTGGCGGTTGATCTCGCCCAGGGCGGCGCCGTCGTAGATCGGCAGGTTGCGCTCGACGGCGATCGGCATGCGGCACTCGCGCCGGGTCGGTCACCGACGAGACCAGCCGACGGAACTCGTCGACGTCGTAGTCACCGTCGACGAACCACGGCGACGGTTCGGTCGTGATCACCGCGGATGATCGTAGGCACCCGCCGAACTGGGGGGAATCCTGCCACCACCCCGATCGCTAGCGCCCGGCGAACGCCCGCCGTTCATGGTTCACAGGTCATCCGAAACACGACCACACGAGGAGAACACGATGACCATCACCCTGGGCGATCACCGCCGCCACGTCCGCCTACATCGACGACGAGGTCGAGGTCGAGGTCGACGGCGTCACCCGCAACGTTCGGGAGGGCAACGACGGGAAGTACACCGTGCGCGTCACGAACGCCGCCGCTCCGACGGGTGTCCGCTTGCGCGACATCGTCTCACGTCACGAGCACGAACGGCTCGGTGCTCGCGCTGTTCCCACCCGGTTCGGCGATCCTCTTCCCCCGGGCGACGAACGACGCAAGCGCTCCCCGACTGCCGTCGAACACGCCGGTTACGGCGATGTTCATCTTCTTCGCCGACACCGGCAGCTTCGAGCCGAACTCGACGCTCGACGTCGGCGAGCAGTTCGAGCTGGAGCTCGACTACCACGGCGAGGGGGATGGCACGGCCACGCTCAACGCCCGCGTCCACGCCACCGTGGAGATGGATGACCTCTTCCCCCGCAGCGACGGGACCAACGGCAGCAAGGCCGTCACCATCAAGCCCTGACGGGCTCGACGACACGCCGATCGCTCCTGGTGCTAGGGGGCGGCGGTGCCGCTGATGTCGGGGATCGGGGGGTCGCCGGCGCCCTGCACCGATTGGTCGACGTCGATCACGTTGCCGGTCAGCACCCCCGACTCCGGCGACAGGCAGAAGGCGATCGCGTTGGCCACCTCCCATGGCTGGACCAGTCGACCGAGCGGCCGGGTCGGCGCGGCGAGCTCGAGCCAGTTCTCCGGTGCCCCGTCCTGTTCCATCTGCGTGCGGTGCTCGGAGGCGGTCTCCATCCACCCGGGGTTGACCTGGTTGACCCGGATCCCGTGACGCATGAGGGCGAACGCCAAGTTCCGCGTCATGGTCAGCAGCGCGCCCTTGGAGATCGAGTAGGCGCTGATCTTGCTCTGCCCCCCGTGCCCCGATGTCGACCCGACGTTGACGATCGACCCGCCGGTCCCGTTGGCGATCATCAGCCGGGCCGCCGCCTGGATGAGGAAGTAGGGGGCGCGGACGTTGTGCGCCATCATCCGGTCGAAGTGCTCGGGCGTGTCCTTGAACAGGCTGGCCCTGGTGGTCATCGCCGCGACGTTGACCAACCCATCCACGCGACCGAAGCGCTCGCCAGCTGCCTCGACGATCGCCTCCGGCGCGGCCGGGTCCCCGATGTCGGCGGGAACGAAGATCGTCGGAGTGCCCTGCTCGGCGAGCTCACCGGCCAGCGCCTCACCGAGGTCACGTGAGCGCCCGGCGATCACGAGTCCGGTCGCGCCGGCCTCACTGAGCTTGCGGGCGACGGCCTCGCCGAGCCCCTGCGTGCCGCCATTGATGATCGTGATCACTTCCGTGTCCTTTCACGCCCTGCGCAGGTACTCCGCGGCGGCACCCGGGGCCATGCGGTCGAGCTGCTCGGCGCGCACTCGCTCGCGCTCGGCGGTGCGCGGATGGCTGAAGCCCTCGCCCACGACGACCTCGCCCCGGTCGCAGACGACGTATCGGCTGATCCGCTGGGCGTGCGGGGAGAGCGTCTGCCACCGTTCGAACGACATCGCCCGGATCACCGCCTCGCTGCGGAACCACGGCGCGAAGTACTCCACGTTGGGCATCGCCCGCACCTCGCGCGACAGGTTCGGCGTGCCGCCGTGCCAGCAGCGGGCGTCGCGGAAGATGGCCGAGCCGGCGGGCAGCGGGCAGACCGTGCTCAGCCGCATCCACTCCGGCTCGTCGGCGAGCCGTGGGATCGGCGCCCGCGATCGGTGCGTCCCGGGGATCTGGCGGATCGGGCCGTTCTGCGCCGTCAGATCGACGAGCGGGAAGTTGACATGCAGGGCCGGCACCGGCAGGTCGCGCATCGTGACGCCGCCGACGGGGTCGTGCAGCTCGGTCCACACGTTGTCGGAGTGCAGGCCCTGGTACTCGATGGCGCCGGGGAGCGCGAGGTCGCCGCCGCTGCCGTAGACGATGTAGTTCGGTGAGCCGAAGATGGCGGTGAGGATCGGCGTCGTCGTGGGCATGTCGAGCAGCTCGCACCACTCCGGGCGATGGAACATGTGCCGACTGGCGGACGTGCCACCGAAGGAGTACCGGTGTGGCAGCCCGCCCGCCCCGCCGCCGACGGCTCCCTCGGGATCGGCGGCGACCAGCGTCTCGATGATCTCCGCCGCGGCATCGCGCAGCCGATCCAGCAGCGCCGGTTCGACCACGTCGCGCACGGCGACGAAGCCATCGCGATGGAAGAGTCCGGCCGCCCGTTCGACCTCGTCGGGCGCGACGACCTCGAGGCCGGGGATCCCGTTGCGTTCGGTCAGCCGCTGGCGAAGTGCCACGACGCCGGGATCGTCGTAGGCCCGTGTCCACCCAGCGCATCGCGGGTCGCCCGAGATCAGGTTGCGGTGCTCGGGCGTGGTCTCGATCTCGACAGTCCCGACCGGCGTGTCGAGCCCGAGCGGGTTGTCGTTGTACCGGTCGTCGTATTGATCGTTCGGCGCCGCCCGCCGGTTGGCGAACCCGTTCGGCGGGACGGCGGCGTTCCACCCGAGAGCGTGCTGTCGAGCGAGCGATGCGCTGGTGCCGGCGGTCATGGCAACTCCCTTCCGATCTGCCACTTCGCATTCTGGGCGCGTTCTCGGCCCCCTGTTGGCGCGATCGGCGCCCCGGTCGTGTGAAGCTCGGCCACGTGGTGCGAGCGGTCACCGAAGCGCGCGGGCACAGGGTCCTGGTCGTCCAGCCGCTCCACGCCGAGGCGATGGCCATGCTCGACGCCCGTCCCGACGTCTCGTACACCGTTGTCACCGACGCCTCCGAAGCCAACTTGCTGGCCAACGTCGCGGACGTCGATGCGATCACGATCCGTGACGCCGTGCTGCCCGCCTCGGTGCTCGCCGCGGCGGAGCGGCTGAAGGTGATCTCGCGCCATGGCGTCGGGTACGACAGCATCCCGGTCGCCATGTGCACGCAGCGCGGGATCCCCGTGACGCTCGTCGGTGACGCCAACACGGTCTCGGTCGCCGAGCAGACCATGCTCCTCATGCTCGCCGCAGCACGTGGCGCGATCGACCTCGACGCCGCGACACGAGCGGGCGACTTCGCCGTCCGCACCCGCCGGCCCGGCGTCGAGCTGCGGGGACGCCGGTTGCTGGTCGTCGGTTACGGCCGGATCGGTCGCGCCGTGGCGCACCGGGCGCGAGCGTTCGGGATGCATGTGCGGATCTTCGACCCGTACATGACCGAGCCGCTCGACGCCGAGGTCGAGGTGGTGGACGAGTTGGAGGACGGCTTGCGCCACGCCGACGTCGTCACCTTGCACGTGCCACTGACCGACGCCACCCGCCACCTCATCGGCGCCCGCCAGTTGGCCCTGCTGCCGCCCGGCGCCATCGTCGTCAACACCGGTCGCGGCGGGCTGGTCGACGAGAAGGCGCTGCTGGCCAGCATCCGCCGCGGGCACCTCCACGGCGCCGGCCTCGACACGTTCGAGACCGAGCCGCTCCCCGCCGACTCGCCATTGCTCGCCGAACGGCGCATCGTGCTCAGCCCCCACTCGGCGGCGCTCACCGAGGAGGCGCTCGTCGCCATGGGTCTGGCCACCGTCGCCAACGCCCTCGCCGGCATCGACGGGACGCTGGACCCCGAACTGGTCGTCAACCCGCAGGTGCTTCAATGAGCGAGCGAGTCTTCGAGCGAGCGAATCATCATCACGGTCTTCTCCGTCATGGCCGAGTACTTGTCACCATCCTGCTCGGCGTCACCGGCCATGGTGAGGTGCTCCCATGAGGGACGTCCTGAACTGGGGGCTGATCGGCGGCGGCGAGGGCAGCCAGATCGGCTTCACCCACCGCGCCGGGGCGGCGCTCGACGGGCGGTTCCGCTTCGTCGCCGGTGCGCTCGACATCGACCCCGACCGAGGCGCGGGCCTACGGCCGCTCGCTCGGGCTGCACCCCGATCGGGCGTACGGCGACTGGCAAGCGATGTTGACCGCCGAGCGCGACCGCAGCGACCGCCCGCAGCTCGTCACGGTCGCCACGCCCAACGTGACGCACTTCGAGATCGCCACGTCGTACCTCGAGGCCGGCTTCCACGTCCTGTGCGAGAAGCCGATGACGATGACGCTCGAGGAGGCCCAGGACCTCGTCGCCATCGCCGCTCGCGCCGGTCGGCAGTGTGCGGTGAACTACGGCTACTCGGGCTACCCGCTCGTGCGCCACATGCGAGCGATGGTGGCGCGTGGTGATCTGGGCGCGATCCGGGTGGTCGTGGCCGAGTTCGCCGGCGGCTTCATGGCCGACGACGTGGACAACCCGCGCGTGCGCTGGCGATTCGATCCCGCCCTTGCCGGCTTCTCGGCCGTGACGCTCGACGCCGGCATCCACGCCCTCCACATGGCCTGCTACGTCACCGGCCAGCGCGTCACCGCGGTCTCGTCGGACTTCGCCAGCGTCGTGGCCGGACGGCAGCTGGAGGACGACTCGCTGACGGCGTTCCGCATGGACGGTGGGGCGGTCGGCCGGTTGTGGGCGAGTGGTGTGGCCATCGGACGGACGCACGGTCTGCAGTTGCAGGTCTTCGGCGAGCAGGGCGGCCTGCGCTGGTCACAGGAGCACCCCAACCAACTGCACTGGACCCCGCGAGGCGCTCCGACCCAGGTGCTCGAGCGCGGCGCCGCCGGGTTGTCGGCGGAGGCCGATCGGGCCAGCCGCGTGACGATCGGCCACCCCGAGGGCTTCGTCTTCGCCTTCGCCAACATCTACCGCGACCTCGCCGACGTCATCCAGGCCACGATCGACGGCACCGACCCGGACCCCCTGGCCCTCAGCGTCCCGACCGCCGAGGACGGCCTGCATTCGATCGCCGCGATCGTCGCCGCCACCTCGTCAGCACACGCCGGCAGCGCCTGGACAACGGTCGTGGACCACGCCCTGACCACCCGCCCGACCGAGAGGATGTGACCGTGGAGTTCTACCCATCCGAAGCCAAGGAGCGCCTGACGCTGGCCCAGGCCATCGTCAAGTTCCTGCAGGTGCAGCACAGCGAGCTCGATGGGGAGGAGCGACGGTTCATCCAGGGCATCTGGGGGATCTTTGGGCACGGCAACGTGTCGGGGCTGAGCCAGGCGCTGGTCGAGTACGGCCACGACCTCCCGTACCACCAACCGCGCAACGAGCAGTCGATGGTGCACGCCTCGACCGGCTTCGCGAGGGCGATGCGGCGGACGGCGACGATGGCGTGCACCACGTCGATCGGCCCGGGCGCCACGAACATGGTCACCGGGGCGGCCACGGCCACGATCTGTCGGATCCCCGTGCTGCTGCTGCCCTCGGATCACTACGCCGGGCGGTACAGCGGCGTCGTGCTGCAGGGAACCGAGCACCTCAGCTCGGAAGACATGTCCGTCACCGACACGTTCCGCGTCGTCAGCCGCTACTTCGACCGGATCACGCGACCCGAGCAGATCCTCGTGTCACTGCCCGAGGCGATGCGGATCATGACCGACCCGGCCGAGACCGGCGCGGTCACGATCGCCCTGCCCCAGGACATCCAGGGCTACGCCTACGACTACCCGGTGCGGTTCTTCGAACCGCGCGTGTGGCGGATCGAGCGTCGCGCGCCGGATCCGGTCCGCATCGCCGAGGCTGTGGCGCTGCTGCAGGCCGCCGAACGCCCGTACCTCATCGCCGGCGGCGGCGTCCACTACTCGGGAGCGTGGGACGAGCTGGCCACGTTCGCCAGGTCGTTCGGGATTCCCGTCGGCGAGACGCATGCCGGTCGGGGCGCCATCCGTGAGGGGTCGGCGATGGCGCTGGCCCAGGGTGGCACTGGGGTCTCGGGCACGCCCGGCGCTGGCGAGCTGGCGGGCCAGGCCGACCTCGTGCTGTGCGTCGGGACCCGGCTGCACGACTTCGTGACCGGTTCGAACACCGCCTTCCACGATCCCGGCGTGCGGTTCGTGAGCATCAACGTCAACGGTCGCGACGCCTACAAGCTCGGTGCGCTCCCGATCACCGCCGACGCCAAGCTGGCGCTGCAGGCCCTGACGGACGCGGCGCGGGCGGCGGGCGTCACGCCCAACGACGAGTGGGTGGCTCGGGCGCAGCAGCTGAGCACGGACTGGGAGCGTTGCAAGCGCACGGAGCTCTACACCGACGGCCCGGGCGACCGGATGAGCCAGGCCCAGTTGATCGGCATCCTCAACGACGAGATGGGCGACGGCGACGTCCTCGTGGCCGCCGCAGGGTCGATCCCGTCCGACCTCACCAAGCTGTTTGACGCCGCCGGCGGCAAGACGCTGCACCTCGAGTTCGGCAACTCGTGCATGGGCTACGACATCCCGGCGGCGATCGGGGTGCGCCTGGCCGAGCCCGCCGGCGAGGTGTTCGTGCTGATCGGCGACGGCAACTTCCAGCTGCACCCGATGGAGCTGGTGACGGCGTTGCAGGAGCGCACGAAGATCACGTTGGTCCTCAACGTCAACGGCGGCTACCAGTCGATCCACGGCCACCAGAAGAACTTCGTCGGGCACTCGCTCGGCAACGAGTTCAAGATCCGCTCCGCGGCGACCGGGTTGATCGACGACGGCGAGTTCGTCGACATCGACTACGTCAAGAACGCCGAGAGCGTCGGCGCAACGGCCTGGCTGGCGCGCACGGACGCGGAGGTCCGCGCCGCGTTGCGGGCGGCGCGGGCGGAGACCGGGTCGGCGGTGATCGTCGTGCCCGGCGACCGCTACCACTCGCCGCCGGCGTCGGGTGTGTGGTGGGACATCGTCGGCGCCGAGGTGACCAACGACCCGCTCACCCGCAAGCTCGTCGACGAGCACGAGCACGGCCGCGCCAACCAGCGCCTGCACTACTGAGCTTGGTCCATCTCGGGCGTCGAATCCCCTTCTGGGCGCGGAGGTTCTCGATTTCGAGAACGACCGCGCCCAGAAGGCGCTTTGAGAACGTCCGCGCCCAGATCGAGCAGTCTCGCCGGGTCGCGTCGCGTGGCCCGGCACCCTCCAGGTTCAAGAGCTGCTTCGATCCATCCCGTATCGAGCAGGCGAACTCGTCGACCGGATTTCGGGCCGCGACGCTTGCTTTCTTGACAGTCACGCGAGCACGGTGCGAGAGTCAGCCCGCTCCAACTCGGCGGGCCCCGTCCCGACGGTTGCGATGCGGGGGGTCGTGAAGGACAACGGCACGGCGCCGCGCCGGGACCTGATGGATCGGGTCGCGGGCGGGCCGATCTCGTGGGGCGTGTGCGAGGTGCCCGGCTGGGGGGTGCAACTCCCGGTCGACCGCGTCCTCGACGAGATGCGTCAGACTGGCCTCGCCGCCACCGAGCTCGGCGCCATCGGCTGGCTCCCGACCGAGCCCGGCGCGCTGCGGGCCACCCTCGACGCCCACGACCTCCGCCCGGTCGGCGCGTTCGTGCCGATCGTCGCCCACGACCCGAGCCGACGGGCGGAATCGATGGCGACGGCCGAGGAGATGGCCGACCTCCTCGAGGCCATCGGCGCCCGCCACTTCGTGACCGCCCTCGTCAACGACACCGGAGACTGGTCCCGCCCCGACCTGACGGACGCGCAGTGGGACCACATGGTCGATGTCGTCGACGAGATCGATGCCGTCACCGAAGCCCACGGGCTGGCGCAGGTCGTCCACCCGCACGTCGCCACGCTCGTCGAGACGGCTGACGAGTTGGAGCGGTTCCTTGCCGCCTCGAACGTGCCGTTCTGCCTGGACACGGGGCACGTCACGATCGGTGGCGCCGACGCGCTCGACCTCGCGACACGCCACGGCGACCGCGTCGCGCTCGTCCACCTGAAGGACGTGCGCGGCGACGTCGCCGCCCGCCTCGGCCGCGGTGAGCTCGGCCTCATGGAGGCCGTGCAGGCCGGCGTGTTCGCGCCGCTCGGCGACGGCGACGTACCGGTCGCCGACGTGATCATCGCTCTCGAGCGCCAGGGCTACGACGGCCTGTACGTGCTCGAACAAGATGTGGCCATCACCGGGGCGGAACCGCCCGCCGGAGATGGTCCCGTTCGCGACGTCGCCAAGAGCGTCGCGTACCTCCGGTCGTTGGAACCCGCGTTGCGAGCCTTGGAAAGCGAACGCGCGGCATCGACCGGCACGACAACCACCGACCAGAGGGGGACCCTTCCATGACCACCAAACTCGGCCGCACCATCGCCGCGGCCGCTGCGCTCTCGCTCGTGCTCGCCGCCTGTACGGGCGGCGACGACGACGATGCCGCAACCACCGCCGCACCGGCGACGTCCGGCGCGGCCACGACGGGTGGCGCCGAGACGACCGGCGGCACCGAGACCACCGGCGACGACACCGCCACGACGAGCGGCGACACCGAAGCCACGACCGGCGACACCGAAGCGACGACCGGCGACACCGAGGCGACGACCGGCGGCAGCGAGGCGACGACGCCTGGGGACACCGTCGACGTCGTGCAGGGCGAGGACCTGGTCTTCCATGTCATCACCCACGGCGACGACGGCGTGTTCTGGTCGGTCGTGCAGACGGCGACCGAGGCGGCCGCCGCCGACTATGGCGTGACGGTCAACTACTTCGGGGCGAACAACGAGGTCGAGGCGCAGTCGCAGGCCATCGAGGCGGCGATCGCCGAGGGCTCTGACGGCATCGCCATCTCGCTCGCCGATCCCGAGGGCTTGGCGGCTGCGGCGGCGGCAGTCGTCGAGGCTGGCATCCCGCTGTACACGCTGAACTCCGGTCTCAACAACTGGCAGGAGCTCGGCGCCGTCACCCACGTCGGCCAGGACGAGATCGTCGCCGGCCAGGGTGCCGGTGAGCGCTTCAACGAGCTCGGCGTGACGAAGATCCTCTGCGGTCGTCAGGAGCAGACCAACATCGCCCTGGAGGAGCGCTGCGAGGGTCTTGACGAGACGTTCGAGGGCGAGGTCGTGTCCGAGTTCGTCGGGCTCGACGCCGACCCGACCGAGCAGGAGAACCAGATCGCCGCGCTGCTGCAGGCCGATCCGGACATCGACGCCTTCATGGGCACCGGACCGAACCTGCCGCTGCGGGCCATCGCGGCGGCCGAGACGGCCGGACGGGAGCTGCAGATCGGCGGGTTCGACATCTCGCCCGACCTGATCACGGCGATCACCGACGGCGCCGTGGCGTTCACCGTCGACCAGCAGCAGTACCTGCAGGGGTACCTCCCCGTGGTGCTGATGTACCTCCAGGCGACGAACCTCAACACCGCCGGCGGCGGCCTGCCGATCCTCACTGGGCCCGGCTTCGTCGACAGCGAGAACGTCGAGGGTGTCGCCGCCCTCGTGGACGCAGGAACCCGCTGACCCCAACCAGCTGCACCCGGCCACGCCGTGTGGCGTGGCCGGGTGCGGGCCGGAGGTGACCCAGTGACGATCACCGCAACCGAGGTGCAGCGGCCACGCCGATCCGCCGGTCGTCCCGATCGACGAGCGGATCTCGTTCCGCGGGCCGATCCAGCGCCTGCTCGTGCGGCCCGAGATCGGTGCGCTGATCGGCACCACCGCGGTGTGGATCTTCTTCTGGGCGCTGTCGGACGTCTTCGGCACCGCCGCCGGCACGGCCAACTACCTGGACGTGGCGGCGATCCTCGGGATCATGGCGGTGGCGGTGTCGCTGCTGATGATCGGCGGAGAGTTCGACCTGTCGTCGGGATCGATGACGGGTGCCACGGCGATGCTCGTGATCCTCCTGTCCAAGGAGGTCGGGGAAGGCGGCGGAGCGGGGCTCAGCCTGTTCATCGCCGTCCCGCTGTCGTTCGCCTTCGCCATGCTCATCGGTTGGTTCAACGGCACGATCGTGGAGAAGACCCGGCTCCCGAGCTTCATCGTGACGCTCGGGACCTTCTTCATCTTGATCGGGGCCAAGCTCAGCTTCGCCAAGCTGTTCGCCGACCAGGTCGTCGTCGAAGGCCTCAACGAGGCCGAGGGCTACGACTTCTGGTCGAAGATCTTCGCCGCCAGCTGGGTGCAGAACGAGCACGTGTGGGAGGGCCGCGACGAGGCGTGGACGGTGCTCGTGATCGCCGCGGTGGCGTGCATCGTGATCGGCGTGCTCGAGATGAGCTACCGGCGGCGGGCTGAACGCGACGTCAAGGGGCTGATCGCCGCCGCCGTCGGGGTGGTGATCGCCGGCGCCGGGTTCTACGGGCTGCTCAACGGCGAGGGGGTCGGGCGCAACACCGCGAACGGCGCCCTGGTCGCCGTCGGCGTCACGATCGCCGTGATCGGATGGGCGAGGTGGCGGTTCCGCACGCTCGGTCGGCGGGGCTCGGTCACGTTCGGCGCGGCGACCGTCCGGTTGACCGTGCTCGGCCTCGTCACGATCGTGGCCGGCGTCCTCGTCGCCGTGTTCATCGAGGCGGACTCGGAGGCCGAAGTCGGGTTGATGCTCTCGGACGGGTTCTCCCGCGCCCTGTTCGCCATCGGGCTCGGCGTCGCCGGGCTCCTCGCCATCCTGGTCGCGGCCGGCAAGCTGCCGATCTGGGCCCCGCTGTTCGGCGTCGCGATCTCAGCCATCCCGGCGGTCGGCTACCTGATGACGCGTGCAGGGCGCTCGCGCCCTCGTCTTCGTCGGGCTGTCCATCGCCGGCCTCATCGCCCTGCTCGTCGCCGGCCGCAAGGCGGCGGCGACGTCGGCGTCGGCCGGGTTGGTGATCGAGTTGCTGACGGCGATCGCCGTCGCCGCGCTCGCCTTCTTCATCCGCTCGGAGTCGACATCGGAGAAGTTCCGCACCGAGCTGTTCACGGCGATGCTCCTCGTCGCCCTCGCCCTCGCCTGCTCGGCCCTGCTCGGCTACCTCTACGAGGCCCGGACCGGTCCCGACACCGCCGCCGACACGCTCGGTCGGCGCATCGCGGTCGTCGGGATCATGTTGGCGGTGGTGGCGACGGCGATCAAGATGCTGTTCACGACGGCGGCGGAGAACGAGCTGGCCAGCGGCGTCGTGCGCTACCGCATCTCGATCCTGTGGTTCATCCTGTTCGCCGCCTTCGGCACGTGGCTGCTGGTGCGCACCCAGTTCGGCAACTGGATCTTCGCCGTCGGCGGCAACAAGGAGGCCGCCCGGGCCGAGGGTGTGCCGGCGGCGCGCACCAAGACGACGCTGTTCATGATCGTCTCGGGGGCGGCCTGGTTGGCCGGGATGCTGATCGCCTTCCGCCTCAACTCCGTCCAGGCCAACGTCGGCGACGGCGAGGAGTTCGAGTACATCATCGCCGCCGTCGTGGGCGGCAACCTCCTGACTGGCGGCTACGGCTCGGCGGCCGGCGGCGCCATCGGGTCGCTGATCATGTCGATGTCGACGCAGGGCATCCCGTTCGCCGGCTGGAACACGAACTGGCGATTCCTGTTCCTGGGTGTGATCCTGCTCCTCGCCGTGATCGCCAACAACTACGTGCGCAACAAGGCGGCCCAGTCGAAATGAACGAGACCCGCAACGACGGCGACGAACCCGCACCGGCACCGGCGGCCAACGGCGTGCCGCTGCTCGAGGTGCGCAACCTCAGCAAGAACTACGGCAACGTGATCGCTCTCAACGGCATCACCACGACGGTGCGCGCCGGGCAGGTGACGTGCGTGCTCGGCGACAACGGCGCCGGCAAGTCCACGTTCATCAAGATCTTCGCCGGCGTCCACCAGCCGAGCGAGGGCGAGCTGCTGCTCGACGGTGAGGCGACCACGTTCGCCTCGCCGCGCGACGCCCTCGATCGAGGCATCGCCACCGTGTACCAGGACCTCGCCGTCGTCCCGCTGATGTCGGTGTGGCGCAACTTCTGGCTCGGCGACGAGCCGCGGCGAGGGGTCTGGCCGTTCCGCCGGATCGACATCGCCAAGGCCAAGCGGATCGCCCGGGAGGAGCTCGCCAAGATGGGCATCGACATCCGCGACACCGAGCAGCCGGTCGGCACGCTGTCGGGTGGCGAGCGCCAGTCGGTCGCCATCGCCCGCGCCGCGTACCGCGGTGCTCGCGTGCTCATCCTCGACGAGCCGACGTCGGCGCTCGGCGTCAAGCAATCCGGCGTCGTGCTGAAGTACGTCGTCGAGGCGGCCCGGCGCGACCTGGGCGTGATCTTCATCACCCACAACCCCCACCACGCCTATCCCGTCGGCGACCGGTTCCTGATCCTCAACCGCGGCCAGTCGATGGGCAACTTCGCCAAGGAGGAGATCACGCAGGACGAGCTGACCAACCTGATGGCCGGTGGCTCCGAGTTGCGGGCGCTCCAGGACGAGCTCCAGGTCCAGCTCAAGGACCGCACCATCACGCTCGATGTCTGACGGCCCGCTGGAGCTGCTGACGATCGGCCGAGTCAGCGTCGATCTCTTCGCCGAGCAGCTCGGTGTGCCGCTGCGAGAGGTCCGCACGTTCCGCAAGTCCGTGGGCGGAACGGCCACCAACGTCGCCGTCGCCGCCGCTCGGCTCGGCCGCCACGCCGCGGTCCTGACCAAGGTCGGTGCCGACCCGTTCGGCGACTACGTGCGCTGGGCCCTGGCCGACACGTTCGGCGTCGACACCCGCTTCGTCGGCACGCACCCGACGCTGCACACGCCGCTGGCCTTCGCCGAGCTCGACCCGCCGGATGATCCGCGCATCACGTTCTACCGGGCGCCCGCCGCGCCCGACCTCTCCATCGAGCCGAGCGACGTCGACGAGGCCACCGCCCGCGAGGTGCCGATCCTGTGGGTCTCGGCCGGTGCGCTGTCCGCCGAGCCGAGCCGATCGACCGTCCACGGCCTGCTCACGGCGCGGGCGAGGCGGGCCGAGACGATCGTCGACCTCGACTGGCGCCCGCAGCTGTGGGACGGCGCAGCGAGCGCCACCCGACAGCTCTCCAGTGCCCTCGACGAGGCCACGATGGCGGTCGGCAACCGGGCGGAGTGCGAGATCGCGGTCGGCACGTCCGATCCGGACGAGGCCGCCGACCGGCTGCTCGGGCGCGGCCTGACCGGCGTGATCGTCAAGCTCGGCGGCGACGGGGTGCTCGTGGCGACGGCGACCGAGCGGTCGAGCGTGCCGGCCGTCCCGGTGACCGTGGTGTGCGGGCTCGGTGCCGGCGACGCCTTCGGCGGTGCCCTCTGCCACGGCCTGCTCAACGGTTGGTCGCTGCACGACGCGGCGCGGTACGGCAACGCTGCCGGGTCGATCGTCGCCGGCCGGTTGATGTGCGCCGACGACATGCCGACGGCGTCCGAGATCGACGAGCTGCTGGCCACGCCGACACCGCGCCAGGCGACGACGTGGCGCTGACCGACGAGCGGTGGACCGAGCTGCTCGATCGGCGGGCCACCGAGCCGCAGGCCGCGCTGGCTGCGCTGCGTGGCCGGGCTCGCCGGCCACTGCTCACCGACGGTCGGCTGTTCATCGTCGCAGCTGACCACACGGCGCGCGGGATGCTCGGCGTCGGCCCCGATCCGCTGGCGATGGCCGACCGCCGGCGCCTGCTCGACGGCCTCGTGGCGGCCCTCGCCCACCCCGGCGTCGACGGGGTGCTCGGCAGCGCCGACGTGCTCGAGGAGCTGGCACTGCTCGGCGCCCTCGACGCCAAGTTGGCGTTCGGGACCATGAACCGAGGCGGGTTGGCCGGTGCCCGCTGGGAGCTCGACGACCGCATGACGGCGTACGACGCCGAGTCGATCGCCACCGGCGGGCTCGACGGCGGCAAGGTGCTGCTGCGGATCGCCGACGACGACGCCGGCACGGCATCGACGCTGGAGGCGTGTGCGGCGGCGGTGTCCGCACTGGCCCGGCGGGGCCTGCCGATCATGGTCGAGCCGCTCCCGTATCGCATCGGCGTCGGCGGGCGGGCCGAGCTGGTCGACGACGACGATCGACTGTTGCGCGCCGTCGCGGTCGCGGCCGGGCTCGGCACCACCTCGACGTCGACGTGGCTGAAGGTCCCCGCCAGCCGTGACGTGGCGAGGATGCTGGCCGTGACGACCCTCCCGGCGCTCATCCTCGGCGGCTCGCCGGGCTCGGACCCGGAGGCGGCCTACGCGGCGTGGGAGCGGGCGATGACCGTCCCCAACGTCCGCGGCCTCGTCGTGGGGCGGGCGCTGCTGTACCCGCCGGACGGCGACGTGGCCGCGGCGATCGACCGCGCGGCGCGCATCGTGCGACCGGAGGTGAGCCGTGGGTGAGCTCCACCGGCGGGCCGGCTCCCTCGCCGACGGCGCCGACCCGGTGATGCTGACGGCGCAGGACGCCGGCTGGGCCCGGTGCGGGCTGCGCGTGCTCCGCCTGGCCGCCGGCGAGTCGCGCTCGATCGACACGGGCGATGACGAGGTCGTCGTCCTCCCGCTGGCGGTGACCGGCTTGGAGGTCGACGCGGACGGCGAGCGATTCGAGCTGACCGGACGGACGAGCGTCTTCGACCGCGTGAGCGATTTCGTCTATGCCGGGCGGGACAGCGCCGTGCGCATGCGCTCGGCTGGCGGCGGCGAGGTTGCCGTGGCGACCGCGCGCTGCGAACGCCGGCTGCCGGCCCGCTACGGCCCGGCCGAGGAGATCCCCGTCGAGGTGCGTGGCGCCGGGGTGTGCACGCGACAGGTGACGAACTTCCTCAGCCCGGACGCCTGGCCGCACGCCGATCGGCTGATGGCCGTCGAGCTGCTGACACCGGGTGGCAACTGGTCGTCGTACCCGCCGCACCGCCACGACGACTCGACCGAGTGCCCGGTCGCCAACGAGGAGATCTACTACTTCCGCATCGCCGCCAACGCTGGCACCCCCGGGTTCGGCGTGCACCGCCTGTACACCGACGACGGGACGATCGACGAGACCGTCGAGGTGCGTGACGGCGACGTGTTCCTCATCCCGCGGGGGTACCACGGACCGTGCATCGCCGCGCCCGGCCACACGATGTACTACCTGAACGTGCTGGCCGGGTCCGGCGAGCGTTCGATGGCGTTCTGCGACGATCCGGCCCACCACTGGGTCCGTGACTCGTGGACGGGCATCGACCTCGACCCGCGCTGCCCGATGACGGGCGCCGATGGGCCGCGCAGGTCGGCATGACGGCGCGACCCCGTTTACGCTGTGGTCGGCGAGAGGGGGCCACTGATGGAATCGCTTCAGGTCACCGCGATCTTCCCGGCGATCGCGCCGGAGAACGCCGGTGAGTTCAGGCAACTCGCGGCCGACGCGCTCGAGATCGTCAGGTCCGAGCCAGGCACGCTCCAGTACGACTGGTTCTTCAGTGCCGACGGCACGAGGTGCGTGGTTCGCGAGACCTATGCCAGCTCCGATGCCGTTCTCGGCCACCTTGGGAACGTCGGCCCGATCCTCGGTCGCATGGTCGAGCTGGGTGGCGGCCTCGAGCTCGACATCTTCGGCTCGCCGTCGCCAGAGCTCAGCGCGGCCGTCTCGGCCTTGCGCCCGACCATCTACGACTACGCCCACGGGAAGTAGACGACGGCGCCGCGCCGCATGGCAACTGGGCGCGGAGGTTCTCAATCGCCCTTCTGGGCGCGCAGGTTCTCGAAGATGAGAATCTCCGCGCCCAGATGAGGATGGACGTCGTGTCGGGTCACCAAGGTGTTGCTCGCAGAATCGTCGGAGCCGACCGATGAGTTTCGCTGCCCCCGACGGTCACGTGTGCGACGCATCAAGAACCGGAGCCGTCGATGATCGAGCGGAAGACAGGTTCGATGTCGTCACCCCGTGCCTGAAGGAGGATGCATGATGGAACGGCCGCCGATCGTCTCGCCGCAGGAGTGGGAGGCAGCCCGCCAGGAGCTGCTGGTGGAGGAGAAAGCACACACCCGGGCTCGCGACGCCATGGCGGCCAAGCGCCGGCGGATGCCGTGGACGCCGGTCGAGAAGGACTACCGGTTCGAGGGGCCGACGGGGCCGGCGAGCCTCGCCGACCTGTTCGCGGGCCGTCGCCAGCTGATCGTCTACCGCGCCTTCTACGCGCCGGACGTCACCACGTACCCGGCCAGCGGCGGCGCCTACCCCGAGCGGGCCTGCGCCGGGTGCTCGTTTCTCGCCGACCAGGTCGCCCATCCCGCCCACCTCAACGCGCGGGACACGACGCTGGTCTTCGTCTCGCGCGCCCCGCAGGCCGAGATCCAGGGTCTGCAGGAACGCATGGGTTGGGAAACCATCCCCTGGTTCAGCCTCACCGACGACTTCGACGCTGACTTCGGGGTCGATCAGTGGCACGGGACGAACGCCTTCATCCGCGAGGGCGACCGGATCTTCCGCACGTACTTCGTCCACGACCGTGGCGACGAGCACCTGGGCAGCACCTGGAGCTATCTCGACATCACCGCGCTCGGACGCCAGGAGGAATGGGAGGACTCACCCGCGGGCTCCCCGCAGACACCGCCCTACCAGTGGTGGAACTACCACGACGCCTACAGCCGGAACACGTGATCGCCCAGGGCTGATCCACCTGGGCGCGGAGGTTCTCGATTTCGAGAACCTCCGCGCCCAGAAGGGCGTTTGAGAACGTGCGCGCCCAGTTGGCGTGCGGCGCGACCAACCCGAGGCGACGGCCTGTTGCGGTCGAGGTGCGGTGCCGTACGATGACCGTCGTGGCCCCGCTGGGGCCGACAGCGAGAGGATCATGCGACAGGCCCGGCAGGGTGCTGAGGTCGAATGGCAGGAGGCGGAGCTCGAGTTGAGCCGTCCGTTCCTCGAGCTGGCGCGCCAGCTCCAGACGGAAGCGCAGCGGTGGGCCGCCGATCCCGACGCCGGAGCGGAGTCGCTCGGCGAGGCCTTCGACCGGCTGGCCCGCGACGCCCGCCACCGGGAAGCCGAGGCCACGTTTCGCCAGCTCCCGCCGGAGCAGCGGTGGGCCGTGCTCGAGCGCCTGTTCGGCGACGACGAGCTGCGTCAGGCCCTCGACCAAGAGCGAGCCCGCCACCTGTCCTTGGCCAGGGCGAGCCTGAGGCGGGCCGCCGTGCTGCACGCCGTCGCCACCCGCCACGTCCTGGACACGCGCCTCGTCCCGGCGGGCGAGCAGCTCAGCCTCGGGCTCTTCCGCGAGACGGACGTCCAAGCCGCACTACGCCGCGGCTCCAGCTCGACGACGTGCGCCCGCCGCGTCGTCCTCCAGGCCACCGGCGCCACCGGCGACCTGCACGTCGTCGAGGACGTCTTCAACCCATCGAAGGGGTTGTTCGTCACGTCCGACTACGACGAGAGCACGTGGGCGGCCGAACGACTGGAGGCGCACGCGTCCGTCCGCATCGGCGCCGCCTCCGACGCGGGGTTCGAGCCGCTCGTCTACCCCGGCGGCCGCTTCGACATCGAGGTGGCCGGCGTGGTTCACGTCGGCCGACTGCACGCCGGTTGGGCCCTGCTGGCCGACGCCGATCTGTTCACCACCACACCTGCTTCGACAGGAGGCAACCGTTCATGACCGTCCCGCTCATCGCCATCGGGGTCTTCGTCGCGCTGCTTCTGCTCGTCGTGCTCAAGAGCCTGCACTCCATCGGACCGGCCCAGGTCGGGCTGGTCACCAAGCGGATCGGGCGCAAGCTCGACAACGCCCAGCTGCTGGCCCGCAACGGAGAGGCCGGCTACCAGGCCGATCTCCTGATGCCCGGCCTGCGGGTCAAGCTGTGGCCGATCTACGGTGTCGAGCGCTTCGACTGGGTCCAGGTCCCGGCCGACCACATCGGCCTCGTCATCGCCCAGGTCGGCGGCGCGCTCCCCACCGGCGCCAAGTCGGCCCACTACCGGCCGGAGTTCGGCAACTTCGCATCGGTGCGGGCGTTCCTCGACAACGGCGGACAGCGCGGCGTGCAGCGCCCCGTGCTCCCTCCCGGCACCACGTTGCCGATCCACCCCATCGGCTTCGTCGTCATCACCAGCGCCCGCACGTTCGGCAAGATGGTGTCCGACTCCGCCAAGAGCGCCGTCCAGCAGGTCGACCCGGACTTCCTCAAGGTCGTCAACATCACACCGCAGGGCGATCGTGACCTCGTCGGCGTCATCACGACCCTCGAAGGTCCGCCGTCAGGGGACATCGCCAGCCGCATCGGCGGGTTCAACGACGTCCGCTCGATGGAGGAATCGTCCGGCTCGCCGATCCAGATCATCCAGGCCGTCTTGCGGGCCAAGAACGATCTGCACGACAACTACCAGGACTACCAGGCGTTCCTCGACAGCGGCGGCTGCATCGGTCTGCAACACGATCCGCTCCTGTACGGCTCGTACCTGTTGAACCCGTTCCTCGTGCGCGTCGAGCTGCGCGAGATGCTCGTCGTCCGCCAGGGCGAGGTGGCCGTCATCAAGTCCTACGTCGGGCTGCCGACCGAGGACACCTCAGGCGAGGAGTTCAAGTTCGGCTCCATCGTGCAGCCCGGCCACCAGGGCATCTGGTCCGAGCCCCTGCGCACCGGCAAGTACACGCTGAACCCGCGCATCTACGAGGCCGAGATCGTGCCGACGTCGATCCTGACCCTCAACTGGTCCCACCTCACGAGCGAGGCCCACAGCCTGGACGCCCGGCTGGCCCCGATCGACGCCAAGAGCAAGGAGGCCTTCGCCTTCAGCATCGACCTGCAGGTGCAGATCCACGTCCCCGACACGAGGGCCCCGAAGGTCATCAGCATGGTCGGCACCATGCAGAACCTCGTCAACGAGGTGCTCCAATCGGCCGTCGGCAACTACTTCCGCAACAAGCTGCAGACGCTGGGCGCCACCGAGTTCATCGAGAAGCGCGACGAGGTCCAGCACGCCGCCGAGTCGTACATCCAGCAGTACCTGTCGCGCTACGAGGTCGAGACGCGCGGCGTCTACATCCAAGATGTCATCTTCCCGGCCGACCTGGTGCACGTCCTCACCAGTCGGGAGATCGCCGCCCAGGAACGAGCCACGTTCGCCCAGCAGCGCGAGGCGCAGGTTGCGCGCGTCAGCCTCGAGCAGCAGCGAGGCGTCGCCGACATGCAGTCGCAGCTGGCCCAGGCCAACGTGTCCGTCGACATCGAGCGGTCACGGGCCGAGGCGGCAAGGGCCAGAGCCGAGGGGGAAGCCGCGGTGATCACCACGACCGGCGGCGCCGAGGCGACTCGCACCAGGGCGATCGGCGAAGCCAGCGCAGCGGCCGAGGAAGCCCTCGGGTTGGCCAGAGCGGTCGGCTTCGACGCCCAGCGACGCGCCATCGGCCCGGACCAGACGGCCCTGGTCGCGGCGCTGCGCGAGGTCGGCGCCGGTCAGGTCAAGATCGTCCCCGATGTCCAGGTGGGCAGCGAGAGCGCCGTCTTCGGCGGCCTCGGCGCGATGCTGATGCGCTCACTGGCGGACTCGACGCCGAGCGACGAGATCAGCACGAACGGGAACGGACGGCGCGAGACCACCGAGACCTGACCGTCGAGCATCACCGCCGACGGCGCCGCGGAACCAGACGGCGCGAGGCGCGAAGAGCGCTCGATCTGGGCGCGAGGCGTCTCATTTCGGCTTCTGGGCGCGGAGATGCTCGAAATCGGGAACGTCCGCGCCCTGATGGGATTGGAGCAGGAGCTTCACCCGCTCGCCCCCGACGCAGCGCGGAAGGATGGCAATTGGGACGCCGACGCGCCAACCGGCGATCACGGTTCGACGATCCTCAGGGCGCAGGCCGTACAGCGGATCGTGCGCCGGCACCGGAACAGCCGCCGCCATGGTCGCTCATCCACCACGATGAGGCTGTGGGCGTTCGGCTTGCAGGGGATCGTCGACCCGCTCGTCCACGGAGGTCGGCTGGCGCCCAGGAGAAGCGGGTAGGACCACATCTGATCGGCTCCCTTCGGCCAGACGACCCCTCCTGCGGGGCGACGGTGGTCGTCACGCACGGTACGAAGCCCCGGGGTGGCCGAAATCCACCCCCGAACGGGTGGTTGGGCAGGACCTCAGTGTCCGAGAAACAGTTTGAGCGAGACGACGGCCATGCCGATGACGGTCGTGGCCGCGGCGTACGACCAAGCGCCGGCGCCGCGCCTCGACACGGCCGCTCCAACGTAGGCGCCGACGCCGACGAGCTGGAGCAGGGCCGCGATGACGGCACCCCAGAGAGCCACATGGAGCTCAAGCACGTCGAGGCGGCCGAGGAGCAGCATGACCGCGGGCAGCAAGGCAGCGAGCGGGATCGGGAACCCATCGACCATGGCCTCGGCGATGTCGTGTCGATCCGCGGCGGTGCCGCGGCGGAGGCGAGCGCCGACCACCTCGGCGTAGAAGTGCGCCACCCACGTCGCCACGCCGACACCGGTGACGAGCTCCCAACCCAACCCGGAGGACACCTCATCGACATCGATCGCCGCCAGCGCGGCGAGCACCAGCACCGTGCCGTAGGACGCCGCGCTCACCCGCTCCGCCAGCCGCTCCTGCGGCCAGCGGTCGAGCCGTTCGGTGATCGCGTGGAGGTGCGCGATGGCGCCCGCCTCGGGCTAGCCCAGCGCCATCCCTTCCACCGCAGTGGAAGGCGCTGGATCTGGGAGCCGGCGCATCCGCAACGAGGTCAGCAACCCGATGACCGCGGCGAAGAGCGGCACGAGTAGGGCGACCTGGAGCGCCCGCGGCCTGGCCTCGGTGTTGATGCGGATGATCTCCTCTCGGATCTCGGGGGGTTGGCCAGTCAGCAGCTCCTGCAGCTGCGTGTTGCTCATCACCTGGGCGTCGTCCTCGAGCGTCTCGGCGATGCGCTGCTGATCAGCTGGCGGCAGCACGGCGCTCGATTCGGTCAAGCGGGTGAAGGAGAACGACAGCGTCGCCAACATGAGGGCACCGGCGAAGGCCAACCCGAAGGACAGTCCGAACGACCCGCCAGCCGAGTTGACACCTGCCGCCTCGCTGATCCGCTCTTCCGAGATCGGAGACAGCGTGTAGTTGTTCAGCTGCGAGACGAGCAAGCCGAACCCCGATCCGACGATCGCCAGGGGGACGACGAGATGCCACCCGGAGTCTGCTCGCGGCACGATCGGCAGCAGGATGAGCAGGCCGATCGTGACGAGGGTGAACCCGATCATGATGATGCTGCTCGGCCGCTGGCCACCGGCTCGTTTGCCCGCCATCACGGCCACGGCGAACATGCTCAGCGACAGCGGAGCCAGCGAGAGGCCCGTGCCCATCGCGCTGTACTCGAGCACCATCTGGAGGAAGATCGGCAGGGCGATCATCGCCCCGCCGAGGGCGATCTGCTGCATCATCTGCCCGGTGATCCCGGTCCGGAAGTGCCTCGACCGGAACAGATCGGGATCGAGCAGCGTCAGCTTGCCGCGTCGCTTCCGGTGCACGAGCCAGTAGATCAGTCCGGCCAGGGCGATCGCCCCGATGGCCAGCAGCGCGGCGACCCGTTCGCCGCCCTCCTGCCACACCAGGATCCCCAGCACGACGCCGCCCATGCCGAGCACGGACAACACCGCCCCGCCCCAGTCCACGCCGCGCGGGCCGGTGTACGGCACGTTCCGCACGATCTTCATGTTCGACAGCACCACAGCGATGATCAACGCCTCCAGCAGGAAGCCGATGCGCCACGAGAGGTAGGTGGTGATGAAACCTCCGACGAGCGGTCCCACCGCTGCGGCGATGGCGGCGGCGGCTCCGACGAGCGTGTACACCCTCTTCTGCGCCGCTCCTTCGAAGTTGCCGTGGATCAGCGATTGCATCGCCGGCAGAAGGAGCGATGCGCCGAGCCCACCCAGCAGCGCCCAGAAGATGATGATCGCCGTCAGGCCCTGGGCCAGTGTCATCGCTACCGCGCCGATGGCGTAGCCGAGCAAGCCCAGGACGTACGCCTTCTTGCGGCCGATGAGGTCGCCGACCTTGCTGCTGATCAGGATGAAGGCTGCCGAGACCAGCGCCTCCAAGGCGATCGCCGACTGGACGCCGCTCACCGAAGTGTCGAGATCGCGCACGACGGCGGAGATCGACACGTTCATCAGCGACGTGTCGACGACGAGCACGAACATCGCCATCGCCAGCAAGATGGCGAGGCGCGACGATCCGGTCGCGTTGGCGGGGCCGCTGGTGCTGGCGCTTTCGGTCATCCGCGCCGCATCCTGACGTCGCCCAGCAAGACCGGCAAGTCAGATGCCCAGCAGCTTCGCCTTCGCCGCGGAGAACTCCTCCTCGGTCAGCACTCCTTGGTTCTTCAACCCGGCCAGGCGCTCGAGCTCCGCCGTCAACTGATCACTGTCGTCGGCACCTCCGGCGGGCGGAGCGGCCGGCGGCTGAGCGTATTGCGGCTCCGCGTACTGCGGCTCCGCGTACTGCGGCTCCTGCTGCTGCTGCCAGCGATTGGCCTGGCGGCGCGACACACGGTTCGAGACCGCCGTCGCCGTTCCGGCCACCACCGCGGTGCGGGCCATGCCCCTGAGAAGTCCCATGATCGCTCCTGTTCAGGCCTGGCGCAGTGCCGACACGACGTCGGCGCGGATCCGTGCCTGGTCGACGAGCTCGCCACCGGCGTTGCGCACAGCGGTGATGAACGGCACCGCCCAGAGGTTCTCGACGACGATGAGCGCCTTGGAGCTCCCCGGTTCGATCCCGGCGGCCACCTCCTCGACGTCCTCGGCGTCGAGCAGTCCACCTTCGAGTTGCCCGTCGAGATCGACGAACGCGGGCTCCAGTGTGGGCCCGAGATCGCCGAGCTCGATCGAGCCGACGGTGCCGTCGCTGTCCTTGTACACGAACAGCAGGTCGAGGACGCGGATCAGCCCACGTTCGACCAGGTCCCGCAACGCCGGACCGATCTCCCCCTTGAACTGGTTGCCCTTGAACTCGAGCATCACGAGGTCGACGGGGCCGGCCTGTTCGGTCTCCATGTCCGATCCGTTTCCCTTCTCCGTCCGCGCGGTGTGCATTCGGAACCTCGATCGTCCTCGGCTGACGGGTGGTGGATCGCCACCCCGGCGGGGGTGGATCCCGCGTTGCCCTTAGGCGCGAAGATGCCAACTCCGATGCCGGGCGGCGCGACGCGGGTGGCGCCGAACGACCACCCGCGACAGGGTGGTCCCAGGCCACTCGTTCCGCTGTCAGGATCGCCACCACTGCTGGTAGCCGAGCGAGGGAGCTGCGTCGACCGTTGAACGCCGAGCAACACACCAGCGACCAGCCGGAGGCCGTGGCGACTGACCTGGTCGAGTACCTGATCGTGTCCACCGCCGATCTCGACTCGTTGTCGATGGTGGCGACGGCGTTGGCCGAGCTGGTCGAGCAGGCGGCGATCCGCATCCTCGATCTCGTCGTGGTGGTCAAGGACCTGGACGGTGCAACCGCGGCGCGTGAGCTGGACGGGCTCGACAGCATGAACGGCCCTGCGGGCAGTGACCGGTGACGTGGGCGGCATGCTCAGCGATCACGACATCGAACTCGCCTCCGTTGCCGTCCGCCCGGGCACCGCGGGCGTGATCCTGGTGACCGAGGATCGATGGGCCGCGCCGCTGTCGAGGGCGGCGCGACTCGCCGGCGGACAGATCATCGCAGGGGAGCGAATCCCGGCGTCGCGAGTGCAGCTGGCCCTCGCCGATCGCTTGGATGTCGATGCGGCAGGAGGATGAGCGATGCAGGGGTTCCTCGCCTCTCGCCGGCGTCGGCTTGACCTTCTGGCCAGGCCGCCGTGTGGCGCAGCGACCTACCAGCACGGGCTGGCCGCTTCGCTCGTCGACCCGATCGAGCAGCTGGCGGCGCTCGCCGACCTGGTCGGTCGCGGCCTCCTCTCTCGGGAGGAGTTCGAGCAGCAGAAGGCGAGGGTGCTCGAGCCGTAGCGCCGTGTCGCCGGACTACTGCCGCCGGAGATGACGCATCCGGCGGGCCATCTCTGCGGCCTCGGCTCGGGAGTTGACGCCCAGTTTGCGGTAGATCACCCGCAGGTGGAACTTCACCGTGTTCATCGGAGACGTAGAGCTGGTCGGCGATCTCGCGGATCGTCAGCCGGCTGGACAGGAAGCGCAGCACGTCGCGCTCACGCTCGGTGAGGGGTTCGATGATGTTGGCGTCGTCGACGTCGAGGTGGGCGCTCGTCTCCGCGGCGGCCCGGCGCAAGCGATCCATCCATCCGGCTGGTGAGCGCCACCCGGCGTGCTCGACCAGCTCCATGACCTCCGGGCCTTCAGACGCCACCGTCTGCAGCATCCCGTGGTCCGCGGCGAGCTCGATGGCCGCAGCAGTCGACTTGATCGCCTCCTCTCGGTCGGCGAGCTACGCGGGCGGTGAGGAGGCCGAGGACGACGCCATGGCGGACGCAGCGGGGGTCGGCTGCGGCCAACGCTTCTGCGGCCCCTGATCGGTCGTTGCGGGCGAGGAGCAAACGGGCGCTCATCACCCCGGCCCAGAACGGATCGTCGACTTGCGCCGCCCACCGAGCGGCGTCGCCCAGCTCGCCAGCTGCCAGGCCCACCATCGTTCCCACCCGGGCCAGCCAGGTCCGGCCGTCGGCTCCGAACGACTCCCGCTCGACCAACGCCTCGGCGTCCGCGAACGTCTGTGCCGCCACCTCGTGGTACCCCATGTCGAGACTGGCTTGAGTCAGTTCCAGCAAGGCGTAGATCCGGCAGTACAGCATTGGCTCGCCTGGCTCCTCGGCCAGCGCCCGCAGCTCCTGCAGGGCGCGGGCCCGGTCGCCGAGCTCACGATGGGCGACCGCCTCGGCGAGGGCCAGTTCGGCGCGCAGGATCGTCATCTCGGACACGGGGGCGGCGCGCCGGACGCCCGCGATCACGCGCAGAGCGTCGAGCGGTCGGCCGGCGAGGGCGTGACCCACTGCACGTGTGCCCTCGAACGCCACCCGGCGTTCCGGGTCTCGGCTCAAGGCCAGGTGGGCATCCCGCACTTCGTCCGCCGTGTCGTCCCAGCGCTCCGACAACGCCACGTCACGAGCGATCATGTTCCACACGAACCGTCCGAGGGGGTCCTGCCACCAGTCGTCGAGCTCACGCAGCGCCCGCCGAGCGAGCTCTCCTCCCTCGACCCAGTCGCCGCTGATGGTGGACGCAAAGGACCGCAGCATCGTGACGCGGGCGCGCATGGCGTCGTTCGCTGGCGAACGCTCAGCCCACCAGGTCATTTCGTCGGCGAGTTCGAGGAACCGGCGACGGTTGACCAGCACGTGGCACCATGCGAAGGCGACCATCGCCTCGAGATCTCCCGTCACGATCCGGGTGGGGATGGCGCCGATCGTGCGCAGGACGATCGCCTCGCGGCCGCTGTCGTAGAGGTTGGCGTGCTGGGCGCTCAGGAGCCGCAGCGCATCGCGCGGCCGGCCGGCAAGGATCCACTGCTCCAGCGCGACAGCCACCTCCTCGGTGTCCTCGAACCACCGCGCCGCCCGTGCGTGCAGCTCGGCCAGGCGATGGGGCGAGTGCTGTTCCATATCATTCGCCAAGACGTCACGCACCAGGGCGTGCAGCTCGAACCACCCGCCGGCGTCGAGACGACTGACGAACAGCCCCCGCTTCTCCGCACGAAGGAGCAGCTCACCGGCGTCCGATCGTTCGGTGATCGCCCGCGCCAGGCTCGAACTGAGGCGGGGGACCACTGCGGCGGCGTGAAGCACCTCGATCAGTTCGGGAGCCTCGTTGGCGAGCAGTTCCCGCAGCACGTAGTCCTGCATGAACAGCTGGTCCAGGCGTTCGGGTGAAGCGCCGTCGGCCTGCGCGTGTGCGGAGCGGGCGGCGAGTGCAGCCAGGTGCAGGCTCGCCGCCCAGCCGTCGGAGCGCACCACAGCGGCTTCGATCTGTTCCTCGGACAGCGCTGGGGCCAGCCGGTGGAGCAGCTCGACGGCTTCATCCGGCGAGAACCGCAGCTCGGCGAAGCGGATCTCGCCGAGGTGACCGCGGGATCGCATGCGATCGATGGGCAGTGCCGGATCGCGCCGCGACAGCAGGATGAAATGCATCCAGGGGGGGAGGTGCTGCAGGAGCCGAGCGAGCGAAGCAGCGATCAAATCGTCGCTGTCGACGAGGTGGACGTCGTCGATGACGATCACGGCCGGCGGGATTTCAACGGCCTCCAGGTCGACGAGGAGTTGGTCGACGACGCGCGCTTCGGACAGGCTGCCGTTCGAGCACGTCGACGGCGTGGCGACCGCAGCCGGGTGCCAGCGACTCGAGTGCGGCGATGACGCCGGACCAGAACTGGACGAACTCCAGATCTGTCTCGTCCAATGACAGCCAAGCGGCAGGCGTCGCCGTCTCGGCGATCCATGCCGAGAGCAGCGACGTCTTCCCGCCTCCGGCGGGTGCGACGACCAGCGTGACGGGGCAACGGACGATCTCATCCAGCAGGCCCAGCAGACGCGGCCGCCGCACGTGGTGCTCCGGGGGCATCGGCCGGCGCAGTTTGGCTCGGCGCAGCGGAGAGAGCGCCAGCCGCGCTCGTCGGATTCGCACGGGCCGGCTGTCTGCTCAACCGTTTCCCTCCCGTTCAGGACCGTTGCACGTTATCGAGTTTCCCGCAACGCCGTCCGGATGGGACACGTCCCGCGCCGATGCCGCTCCGGATGCTACGTCGACTCGCAGGTGGACGCGGCGTGGTCAACCACCCCTCCGAAGGTAGTGTGCGCCCGCCCTGGTGGGCGTTGTCGTGTGCTCCGTTGGACAGCACGGCACTGCGGCAACCAAGCGACCTGCGCGGGATCTCGGCACACGATGCCGACGTCCTCGCGGCACGGCTGCTCGGCGACCGCCGAACGAAGCTGGGCGGGCTGCACATCGCCCACGCCCGCAGGGTGGCCGCAGCGATCGGAGGAGGATCTGGGGAGCGGGCAGTTGCCGCCGCCTTGCTGCACGACGTGCTGGAGAAGACGGACACGACAACTGATGAGCTCCGGACGCTGACGCGTGACGATGCCCTCGTGGCGCTCGTCGACACGCTGTCGCAAGCTGCTGGCGAGCCCGACGCGGTCTACCTGGCGCGATGCGCTGCTGATCCGATCGCCCTGCTCATCAAGCGGGCGGACCTGGCAGACAAGCTGGACGGCGACGTCACGCAGGTGCGCAGCGATGTCGCCGACGGGATCAGGGAGGAAGCCCGGATCCGACTCCGCCGGCTCGAACGCCTGGCGCAGCGCAGCGCGCCGTAACGAGGCGCGTCGCTGCAGCTTCCACCCTGAGGGGGGTGGTGCCGGCCCACCTGCCGGCCTGCCACGGTCGGTATGGGCGCCCGCTTCCCGGGCGTGCCAGGCGTCATCGCGCGAGCGCACGGAGGAGGACCTGTGTCCGATGTGACGGAGAGACCGCCGGGATGGAACGAGGCGGCATCGACCAAGGGACCCGGCTGGCTCGCCTTCGCCGCGACCATGCTGGTCATCAGCGGCGGGTTCAAGGTCTTCGATGCGTTCTGGGCCTTCAAGTACGACGACGACGTGTCGGAGCAGGTGCAGACGATCGTGTTCGAGCGTGATCCGGCAGACCTGGGGCTGGGTCTGGCTGATCGTCGGGATCATCTTGATCCTCGCCGGCGTCGCCGTGGTCGGAGGCGCCCAATGGGCCCGCTGGGTCGGCATGATCGCCGCTGGCGCCGCCGCGCTGGTCTTCCTCCCTTGGATCTACTTCCAGCCGCTGTGGACCGTCCTCAGCGTCGGACTGGCCGTGCTGACCGTGTACGCCCTGGCGGTCTACGGCGGGAGCGAGCCGCGATACGAGGACTACCCGCGTGGCTAAGAAGGCCGCGCCCACCCTCACGGTGGAGCAGCTCTCCGAGATGATGCCGCTCCTGCGCGGATCGGACAGCGTCGAGCTGAAGCTGACGGTGCCCGACGGCGCCCAGCGATCGGCCGTGCGTGCGCTGCGCATGGATCCGCTGGACGCCCAGATCCGCCAAGTCGTCTTCTTCGACACACCGAAGCTGGACCTCAACAAGCACGGCCTCGTCGTTCGGCTGCGCAGGATCCAGGGCAAGCCGGCCGACACCGTGGTCAAGCTGCGCCCAGTCGTCCCGAGCGAGCTCCCCAAGGCGTTGCGCAAGGAGCCCTCCTTCGGCATCGAGCTCGATGCGATGCCAGGCGGCTTCGTGTGCTCGGGATCGATGAAGGCAGAAGGCGACGACGCCGCCGTCAAGGACGCGATGGAGGGGCTACGACCTCTGAGCAAGGTGCTGACGAAGCAGCAGCGAGCACTGTTCACCGCCCACGCCCCGGATGGTCTGGCGCTGAACGACCTCTCGGCGCTCGGACCGATCAACGTGCTCAAGCTGAAGTTCACCCCCACCCTCCTGCGTCGTCGGCTCGTCGCCGAGTTGTGGCTCTATCCCGACGGATCGCGCATCCTCGAGCTGTCCACGAAATGTGCGCCTGATCAGGCCTTCGGCGTCGCCGCCGAACTGAGGGTCTACCTCAGCGAGCACGGGATCGACCTCGGCGCAGAGCAGCAGACGAAGACGAAGACGGCACTCGAGTTCTTCGTCAACGAGCTCGACGGATCCGCTGACCAACCGGCGAGCGGCTCGTCATGATCGTGGTGGACGTGGTCGATACCGCGACCTGCAACGGCGCCCGCCGCGGGCCGATGGCGGCGGTGCAGGCTCATGGAGTGAGGTGATGGCCGCCGTCCCGACGCCGTCGACCGCCCCGGACGTCGAGACGGCGGACTGGCACGGCTGGCCAGCCGACGAGGTGTGCCGCCGGCTGGATGTCCAACCCGCCGTCGGCCTGCGATCTGACGAGATCGCCGAGCGGCGCCAGCGCTACGGCCCCAACAAGCTCGCCGAGGAGGCCAAGGAGCCCACGTGGCGGGCGTTCCTCCGGCAGTACCGCGACCTGATGCAGCTCGTGCTGGTCGGCGCCGCGGTCGTCAGCATCGCCGCCCTGCAGGACGTGTCGACCGCCTTGGTGGTCCTCGGACTGACGGTGGTCAACGCGCTGATGGGCTTGCACCAGGAGGGCAAGGCGGCCGAGAGCGTTGCCGCGCTGCGCCAGATGTTGATCATGACGGCGAACGTCCGGCGGGACGGTCAGCGGCTCGCGGTTCCGGCCGAAGAGCTCGTGCCGGGCGACGTCGTCGGCTTCGAAGCCGGCGACAAGGTCCCCGCCGACGGGCGGATCCTCGTGGCAGCGACGCTGGAGATCGAGGAAGCCGGGCTGACCGGGGAGAGCACGCCAGTCGCCAAGCGTGTCGACCCCGTCAGCGGTGAGGACGTGCCGATCGGCGACCGCATCGACATGGCGTTCATGAACTCGCAGGTCACGCGGGGTCGCGGCGAGATGGTGGTGACGGCGACCGGGATGTCGACGGAGGTCGGGCACATCTCCGGGATGTTGAGCGGCGTCGAGCAGGAGAAGACGCCGCTGACGAAGCAGCTCGACCAGCTCACCGTGCTGATCACGATCATGGCGGCGGCTGCACTGCTGCTCATCGTCGTCCTGGGGCTGGCGCGTGGCGAGGACTTCGACACCCTGTTCCTCGTCGGCATCACGCTGGCCATCGCCGCCATCCCGACCGGGTTGCCGGCGGTCGTGACCATGCTGCTGTCCGTCGGAACGCGCAAACTGGCCGACCAGGGAGCCATCGTCAAGCGCTTGAAGTCCGTGGAGACGCTCGGATCCACCTCGGCGATCTGCTCGGACAAGACCGGCACGTTGACCCTCAACCAGATGACCGCACGCAAGCTGGTGGTGGTCGGCCGGAAGTTCAGCGTCGACGGCGAGGGCTACTCGACCACCGGTCGGATCCTGCGGGTGGCGGGGGACGGGGACGGACCGCTCGAGCCGTTCATGTTGCCGATGGCCCTGGCCAACGACGCCGTGATCCGGGATGGGGCGTGCATCGGCGACCCGACGGAGGGCGCACTCGTCGTGCTGGCGGCCAAGAGCGGATTGGACGTCGAAGCGACCAGACAGCTCCATCCGCGCCTCGCTGAGGTGCCGTTCGACGCCGAGTACAAGCTGATGGCCACGTTCCACGCGATGGACGACGAAGCCGGTCGCAAGGTGGTGCGCTGCTTCGTCAAGGGCGCGCCGGACGTCCTGCTCGCCCGGTCCTCCCACTACCTCGCCGCTGATGGAGCGTCGGCGCCGATCGGCGCCGCCAGCGAGCGGGTGCTGGCCGAGAACGATGCGATGGCGGGGGAGGGCCTGCGCGTGCTCGCCGTCGCTCGGCGCGACTTCGATCCGGCCACGTTCAACCCTGCGGCGGATCTCCTGGCCTTAATCACGGACCTCCAGTTGCTCGCTCTCGCCGGCATCGTCGATCCGCCACGCAAGGAGGCGAAGGATGCCATCGCGCTGTGCAAGGAGGCGGGCGTCCGCGTCCGGATGATCACGGGAGATCACGCCACGACGGCGGCGGCGATCGCCAAGCAGCTGGGCATCGAGGGCAGTGCTCTCACCGGTGCGCAGTTCGCCGCGCTGCCCGACGCGCAGCTGCTGGCCGAAGTCGGCGACATCGGCGTGGTCGCCCGCGTGGCGCCCGAAGACAAGGTGCGGCTGGTCAGCATCCTCAAGCAGCAGGGGAACATCGTCGCGATGACCGGCGACGGCGTGAACGACGCCCCTGCGCTCACTCGCGCCGACATCGGGGTGGCGATGGGGATCACTGGGACGGAGGTGACCAAGGACGCCGCCGAGATGATCCTGACCGATGACAACTTCGCCACGATCGTGGCTGCGGTCGAGAATGGTCGAGGCCTCTACGACAACTTGATGAAGTACGTGCGTGTGCAGATGATCATGCTCGCCGGCTTCATCCTGACGTTCGTCGGCGCCGGCATCTTCACCATCGCCAACGGCACCCCGCTCCTGCCACTGCAGATCCTGTGGATCAACTTCGCCATCGACGTGCTGCTCGCATTCGGCCTCGGCTTCGATGCGCCGAGCCCCGGTCTGATGCAGCGGCGGCCACGTCCCCCGAGCGCGCCCGTCATCTCGCCTGCCCTCGGTGTCCGACTCGGGTTCGCCGGCCTCCTCATCGCAGTCGGCACCCTCGTCGTCGTTGCGTGGGGCGAGGACCGCTACGGACTGACCGTGGCCACCACGATGGGGCTGGTCACCATCTCCCTGCTGCACATCGTCGCCGCGCTCGAGTGGCGAGATCCATACCGCAGCATCTTCCACCGGGACACCTTCGCCAACGGGCGGTTCAACCTGCTGGTGCTGACGGCCCTCGTCCTCACCTTCCTGGCCACCACGCTGGATGGACTGAACCGACTGCTCGACACCGTCGGCCTGGACGGGCACCAGTGGCGGGCCTGCTTCCTGGCGGTGCTCGGCTACCTCGCATTGGCCGAGCTCGGCAAGTTGATCCTCCGTCGCTTCCACCATGAGGAGGCCTCATGACGACTCCGGCCGCCCCCGACCACGCCGCTACGGAACGACGCCAGCGCATCGCCAACGAGCTGCGCGTCGCGCCGGGAGCCAAGGCCAACCTCGCCGGGCGCACCGCACAGTGGAGCGCCGACCCGGAGTACGACGCGCTCACGGCGAGCGAGCTGGACGCCAGCGCCAAGGCGATCTTGGCCAGGGGTATCGAGCAGCTGAGCGAGGCGCAGGAACTGCTCTGGGCGAGCGACAACTACGCCGTGCTCGTCGTGTTCCAGGCGATGGACGCCGCCGGGAAGGACTCGACGATCGAGCACGTGATGTCCGGCGTCAACCCGCAGGGCGTCGACGTGGTCTCGTTCAAGCAACCCTCCAGCGAGGAACTGGACCACACGTTCCTCTGGCGGATCGCCAAAGCGGTGCCGCAGCGCGGCCGGATCGGGATCTTCAACCGGTCGCAGTACGAGGAGGTCGTCGCCTTGCGGGTCCATCCGGAGTGGCTCGACAAACAGCGGCTCCCCGTCGGCGACCGTGGTCCCGAGTTCTGGGAGGCGCGCTACGACGACCTCAACGCCTTCGAGCGGCACCTCGCTCGCAACGGCGTGAAGGTCGTCAAGTTCTTCCTCCACGTGTCCAAGGCGGAGCAGAAGCGGCGTTTCCTCCGGCGGCTCGACAACCCGGACAAGGTCTGGAAGTTCAGCGCCGGCGACGTGAAGGTACGCGCTCGTTGGGACGACTACATGGAGGCGTACGAGGACGCCATCACGGCCACGTCCACCGAGTGGGCGCCGTGGTACGTCATCCCTGCCGACCACAAGCACGTGATGCAGGCGATGACCGCCACCATCCTCGTGGACACGATCCGCCAACTGGACCTGCAGTGGCCCACCGTCTCGGACGACGACCGGGCTGCCAACGCGCGGGCGTGCGACGATCTGGACGCCGAGCCGGATTGACGCCTCGGCAACCGCATGATCTCATCCAAACGATCAGAAAGGCAGCTTCATGATCCTCGCTGAGTTCGGGACCGGTCAGGTGTTCTGGTCGATGCTGTGGTTCTTCCTCTGGTTCATCTGGATCTGGCTGCTGATCGGCGTGTTCTCCGACATCTTCCGCAGCCGGGACCTCTCCGGATGGGGGAAGGCGCTGTGGACAATCTTCGTCATCTTCCTGCCCTATCTGGGGGTCTTCGTGTACCTCATCGCCCGCGGCCGCAAGATGCAGGAACACACCATGCAGGCGGCCGAGGACCAGGACATGGCGTTCCGAAAGTACGTCCGGGAGGCTGCTTCGACGGATGGCAGCGGCAGTTCGGCCGAGGAGATCGCTCGACTGGCCGACCTGCGCGACAAGGGCGTGCTCAGCGAAGCGGAGTTCCAGCAGGCCAAGGCCAAGGCCCTGGCCTGAGCAAGGCGCCGGTCGACAGGGGTCCTTGGAGCGACCGCCGCCTCTGCATTGCGCTGACGCTCAGCCTCTCGGGACCTCGAGCACCTCCACGCCCCTCGTGTGATCGGAGCTGGGCGGCCGATCGGCGAGGTGCGACTCGATGAGGGCGGCGATCACCTCGGGCGCACTGAAGTTGAGGGCGTGAGCGCCGGGGACGCGGACGGCGTGGACGTGGGGCAAGACCGAGAGTCGGTTGATCCGGTCGATCCGCACCAACGGGTCGCGGGCGCCCGCCACGACGAGGGTGGGCACCACGAGGTTCGGCAGCCGTTCCAGTGTCGGGTATCGAGTCATCGCGGCGAACAACGACAGGCTGCGGACGACACCGAACCGGAGGTAGTCGCGGACGGCGATCGGCAGCATCGACCAGGGCTCACGTAGCCCGTCGATGGCCATCTGGCCGAGGGCTCGGCCGAGCGGCTGGTTGCTCGGGCCGCCGGCCGGTGAGACGAAGACGGCTCGATCGATCCGATCGGGGAACGTGCTGGCGACCTCGATGATGAGCGGGCAACCGAGCGAGTTGCCGACGAAGGTCGCCCGATCGACCCCGACGGCGTCGCAGTACGAGATCAGCGCCCGGGCCAGCCCACGCACGCCGAGCGGACGCTCCGGGCGCATGCTCCTCCCCATCCCCGGCAGGTCTGGCACGAACGTGCGGTGGCGCGGGGCGAGCAGCGCGGCCGTCGGCTCCAGGTACGTCCCGGAGATGCCGAAGCCGTGCACGTGGACGATCGCATCGGCCGCCGGACCGGCGTCGACGCAGAAGCGATGGAAGACCGGCCGCCGGTCGACGATGAGCCACCCGGGCTCGAGCGGAGGGACGGGTCGTCGGCTCACGACGCGACGGCCCAGTCGCCAGAGCCGCTCGCCGCTGGCAGTCCGTCCAGCTGCGTCGGGGGCGTCACGTCAGGATGCCACGACTGTCGATGACGCGGGATCGTGCTGGCTCAACGCCGTTGGAACGCGCCGTCCAGTGCCAGCGCGGCGTCGATCAACGCCAGGTGGGTGAACGCCTGCGGGAAGTTGCCCAGCTGCTCGCCCGTGGGGCCGATCTCCTCCGAGTAGAGGCCGACGTGGTTGGCAGAGGTGAGCATCTTGTCGAACACGAAGCGGGCTTGCTCTCGGCGACCGGCCGTGGCGAGCGCGGCGACGTAGTTGAACGTGCACAGGGAGAACGTCCCCTCGGAGCCCAGCAGCCCGTCGGGCGAGGCGGCCGGGTCGTAACGGTACACCAGGCTGTCTGACACCAGTTCGGCGTCGATGGCGTCGAGCGTGGACAGCCACATCGGATCGTTTGGGGCGACGAACCCGACGGTGGACATGCGGCCTGCCACCCGCATCGGCGTCGAGCAGCGCGCCGAACACGCTCGGCGAATCGAAGCGCGGCAGGCACAACCAGTCGATCGTGCCGTCCAACCCGACGAGCGCGGCGGTGTGCAGATCTCCGATCAACCCGTGGTCCTCGATGGGCAGATAGCGGTTCATGTGTACCCCTCGATTGGCGTGTTGCGATGACGGCGACCGTTCGCCACGCTGCTCAGTGCCCGGCGCCGTCGGATCGCACCATCATCCTCCCGAGGGTGGCGGGACGCCACCCACGCACGGGTGGAATGGACGTCGACGAAGACCATGAACGAGCCTCACACCGACGCTCACGCCTGCGCCCGCCCGAGTTCCCGTCACGACGGACCGGCAATGGGCGGGTCCGTGGCCTCGGGCTGCGCCTGGCGAACCAGCAGTGCGTGCTCCACGCGGAACAGGCGGTGGGTGCGTTGATCCTTCGCCGTGAAGCGTGATGCTGCCACGGACATCGGAACGACCTCGGGCTGGTCGACCTCGTACGTGCTCCCTTCGTGCACGACGGTCGCCGACCGGCCGGCGAGGACGTTCTTGAGCCAATCGGTGTTCAATCCATACGGCAGCGCGATCACGAACCCATCATCGGTGGCCACTGCTTGCACAGGCGTTTCGTACGGTCGCCCGGTGGTCCGGCCGACATGGCGGACGATCGAGGCGATCCCGCCAGGCGTTCCGCTCGACTTCAACACGAACCCCTTCGTCGCTCGACCGCTGCGCCGGACGGCATTGAGGACGACCGGCGACTTGGCGCGCATCCCGACCACAAAGGCGGTCCCAACCACAGCGAGGACGAGGACCACGCCGCCGACAAGTGCGGCGATCGCTTTGCGCATGTTGCACCACCTTTGACAGTTGAGGCGCCGAGCCCATGCAGCTTGCCCGACGCGGCGCTCCTCGTCGATGTCCGAGACCGTCAGCTGGTACTGGCGTCGCCGGGTGCCGGATGGGGCCGTCGGGAAGTTCGGTCAGCGGGCTGCGTCGCGCAACTCGCCGTACGCCGACCTGATCGACTCGGCGGCGTCCGCGCCCGGCCCCGGCTCCACGACGGCGCCGGCGCGCAGGTCCCAGGCGTCGGCGATGTCGGCGGCGTCGGCGTCGGTCAGCGTGGCGGCTGCCTGCACGCACGCGCCGGCCGCGACCTGCTCCTCGACCCCGGGCACTCCCACGGGCCGGCCGGTCAGATCAGCGAGCACCTGGCGGTAGGCCGCCGAGCGGGCGCCGCCGCCCACGACGATCAGCTGGCCGTCGCACGCGGCGAACGCCGCCAGCGCCTCGAGCCCGTCGAGGAGCCCGCAGACGACGCCCTCGACGGCGGCGCGGGCGAGGTTGCCACGGTCGACGTCGGTCCGCAGGCCGGCCAACGTCCCCGTCGCCGCCGGACGGTTCGGGGTGCGCTCGCCGTCGAGATACGGCAGCAGCGTCAACCCCCCTGCGCCGGGCGGCGCGCCGAGGGCCAGCTCGTCGAACACGGCGCGGTCGGCACCGAGCAGTCGGGCCACGGCATCGGTGACCTTGGTGGCGTTCAACGTGCACACCAGCGGCAGGAACCTCCCCGTGGCGTCGGCGAACCCGGCGACGGCGCCCGTCGGATCCGCCGTCGGGTGGTCGCTCACCGTGTAGACGGTGCCGGAGGTGCCGAGCGACACGGCGACGTCGCCCGGTCGGAGCCCGATGCCGAGCGCTCCGGCCATGTTGTCGCCGGTGCCCGGCGCGACGACGGCACTGCGCCACTCGCCGGCGGGCGCTCGTGGTTCGAGCACGTCCGGCACCACACTCGCCCAGTCCCGGCCGGCGTCCACGAGATCGAGGAGGTCGAACCGGTAGGCGCCCTCGGCGGGCGACCAGTAGCCCGTGCCCGAGGCGTCGCCGCGGTCGGTCGTCAGCCGGCCCGTCAGCTGAGCCGTCAGCCAGTCGTGCGGCAGGACGACGTGGGCCAGGCGATCCCACGACGGCGGTTCGTGACGCCGCAGCCAGGACAGCTTGGTGATCGTGAGGGCGGCGACCGGGACCGAACCGCAGGCCGCCGCCCATGCCGCCGCACCACCGTCGAGCTGGTCGATCAACCACGCCGCGTCGGCGGCCGATTCGGTGTCGTTCCACAACTTGGCCGGCCGCACGACCGAGCGATCGTGGTCGAGGACGACGAGCCCGTGCTGCTGGCCGGCGACGGCGACGGCGGCCACCTCGGGCGATCCGGCGTCGGCCCAAGCCCCCACGAACGCCGTCCACCAAGCCGCCGGATCCTGCTCCGACCGCGGGGGCTGCGTCGGCGGGTGCGGTCGCGACCCGCTGGCGACGACCCGGCCGTCGTCGACGTCGCGGACGACGACCTTGGTCGCGCTGGTGGACGAGTCGACGCCAGCGACGAGCGTCAAGGCCGTGTGCCGTAGAGGTGCTCGAGAGCGAGCTGGTCGAGCCGCTCGAACGCCATCCCCCGTTGCGCAGCGGCATCGGGATCGAACGGCTCGTCGCGCAGCGTGGCGATCGTTTCGCCGGCGGCGAGGGTGGGACGGGCCAACTGGTCGACGCGAGCGGCCAGCAGCGCCGCCGCCACGTCAGGGTCGCCGCGGAACGCCGCCACCTTGTCCTTCAGGATCAGGTAGTTGCGCATGCATGCCGCCGCCGACGCCCAAACGCCGTCCATGTCCTCGGTGCGCGGCGGCTTGAAGTCGAAGTGGCGCGGGCCGGTGTACCCGCCGGACTCGAGGACGTCGACGGTCCAGAAGGCGCCACGGGCGTTCCCGGCGCCGAACCGCAGGTCCTGGTCGTAGCGCGGCCCGTGCTGACCGTTGAGGTCGACGTGGAAGAGCTTGCCGTGCCACAGCGCCTGGGCCAGGCCGTGGGAGAAGTTGAGGCTGGCCATCTCCTCGTGGCCGACCTCGGGGTTGAGACCGACGAGCTCCGGGTGCTCCAAGGTCCCGATGAACGCCAGCGCGTGCCCGACGGTCGGCAAGAGGATGTCGCCACGCGGCTCGTTCGGCTTGGGCTCGAGGGCGAACACGATGGCGTAGCCCCGGTCGAGCACGTACTGGCCCAACACATCGAACGCCTCCTTGTACCGGTCCAGCGCGGCGCCCACGTCCTTCGCCGCACCCGACTCGGCGCCCTCTCGACCACCCCACGCGACGAACGTGGTGGCGCCGATCTCGGCTGCCAGGTCGAGGTTGTCGGCGACCTTGCGGATGGCGAAGCGGCGGACGTCCCGGTCGTTGTTGGTGAACCCGCCGTCCCGGAACACCGGGTGCCAGAACAGGTTCGTCGTCACCATCGGCACGACCAGCCCCGTGTCGTCGAGCGCGGCCTGCAAAGTCGTCACGTGGCGGTCGCGCTCTGCCGCCGAGCAGCCGAACGGGAAGACGTCGTTGTCGTGGAAGCTGATGCCGTAGGCGCCGAGGTCGGCCAGCCGCCGCACCGCGTCGGCCGGCGCCAGCGGCGGTCGCACGGCGGCGCCGAACACGTCGATGCCCTGCCAGCCGACGGTCCACAGCCCGAACGAGAACTTGTCCTCCGACGTCGGCGTGAACGTGTCCATCACCGCAGTCTTCCCGTTCTGGCCGTCGCAACCGACTGTTGTGAGTCCGTTCGGACGGCCAGAAGCGGGTCACGGCGGCCGGACGGAGGCGGCGATCTCGATGGCGCGATCCAGGGGGACGTCGCCCTCGACCCGGACGACGTCGGTGCCGCGCTGCCAGACCAGCGTGTCAGTCGACGGGCGGGTCTCGCGCACCGCACCGGTCTCGTCGACGTACATGAGCACGTGCGGTTCGCCCGTGACCCAGTACGCCGGCGTGCCCGCCACCTCGACGGTGCGGATGTCGACGCCCCCGCCGACGAGCTTGGTGAAGAGCTCCGGCTCGACCACGCCCGGCAGCACGACCAGCGACGCCTCCGGGTAGCGGACGGCGAGGTACTGGTCAAGCGGCGTCTCGACGGCGATCGGCTCACCGAGTGCCGGCGCGACGACCGGTGCCACGCCGACCCGTTCGGCGGCCGAAGCGACTTGGGCCGCGGCGTCGGCGACCGGCGGCGTGCTCGCCATTGGCGCCGTCACCGTCGGGGGGACGACCTCGACGCGCTCGACCCGCAGCCCGTCGAAGCCGAACCACCCGGCGATGGTCCGCCGGCTGTCCGGCACGACGAGGACGACCGTCGCGACGACGACGAGCACCGCGGCAGCGACGAGCAGCGGGCGACGCCGGATCCGCGCCGGCCGCGCCTCGTCGAGGTCGGCAAGGACATCGTCGACGAGCGAATCCAGGCGCGGCAGGTCCAGCGCGTCGCCCAGGGCGACGAGTCGGGCCTCGACGGTGTCAGCCACGACGCACCCCGTCGACCTCCAGCACGGATCGAGCGCGCCCGAGCGCCCGGTTGCACCGCGACTTCACCGTGCCGACCGGCACCCCGAGCAGGTCGGCAGTCTCGGCCTCCGAGAGCCCTGCGAGGAACCGGGCGGCGAGCACCTCGCCGGTCGCGCGCGGGCAGGACGGTCGAGCGCCGCCAGCCGGGATCGCGGCGTCGCGCTCACCGGACACCGCCTCGCCCACCGGGTCGCGACCGTCATCCGCCCGGGCAACGGTGAACGAACGGTCCTCGCGCCGCCGGCGGCGGGCCGACGATCGGACGGCGTTCTTGGCGTGGTTGGCGACGATCCGCAGCAACCACGAGCGAACGGGCGCCTCGGCCCGGTAGCGGGCCAGCGACCGGTAGCCCTGCACGAACGCGTCCTGTGCGATGTCCCTCGCCTCCTCGGTCGAGCCACAGATGCCCGCGGCCAGGCGCAGCGCGACGACCTGGTGGCGGCGCACCAGCTCGCCGTACGCCGGCCGGTCACCGGCGCGGGCGCGGCGGACGAGCTCGTCGTCGGACACGTCGTGCAGGTGGTGCGGCGGCATCGAAGGTTGTTCAGCCTGTCGCACCCACCGACACCGCCGGGACGAGTGGGGTTCCGTCAGCGAAGGAAGTCCCCGAGCGTTCGTCGCACAGCGAGCATGACAGCCCAGGCCGGCCTTGCCCGGCCCAGCCGAGCGAGCGAAGTCTTCGGAGCGAACGAGGCCATCAAGCAAGTCCCCGAGCGTTCTTTACGCAGGCGCGCGGCCCGGACAGTGCCCGCTCAGCCGAGCGAGCGAACTCTTCGCAGCGAGCGAGGCCATCAAGCAACTCTTCGTAGCGAGCGAGGCCATTGACTCACGCCACTCGGAGGATGCAGCCCGCCTTCTCGTCGATGCGCCGCCCGAGCGTGGAGAGGTCACTCGCCGCGCCGCTCAGGTCGGGGGGTGGGACCAGCACGGCGCCGTCCAGCAGGGTGATCAGCTCGTCCAGCCCGACGGTTCCCGCCACGTCGCTGCTGAGGCCCGACGGTACGTCGCCCAACCAGGGCGGTGCCAAGTTGGTCGTGGCGAACCGGGCGCCGTTCTCCGTCAAGCTGAACCCGGGAGCTTCGAGCGCTTCGATCAGCGCGTCGCCTGCAGAAGTCAGGCGCGCCCGCTCGCCGTCGTCGAGCTGGGCGGCGCACGCCACCGGGTCGTCGTCCCAAGCGTCGAGCGCCTCGAACCCCGAAACGGCGAAGACGACGGGACGATCGTCGTCGGGGTCGGCCCGCCGCCCGTCGCCGTACTGGCGCACGCTGATCTCGTCGTTCACCGAGAACGGCGTCCCATGCTCCTGCAACGCCGCCGTCAAGGCGAACGCGTACATCGAGTACCCGGACGTCTGGAAGTCGACGACGACCCCGGAGTCCGGCAGCTGCTCCACGGCGAGGCGGTTGAGCGCCACGGCGGTCGGTGCGGCGCGGTCCCACTCGCTGCCGTTCGCCGTGTCCTCGGTGGGCACGGCGAGGATCACCGCTGGCACGAGCGCGACGGCGGCCACGACGAGCGGTGGCGGCGAGAAGGGCGCCCGCTGCACCACCCGGGCGACGAGCAGGCCCACCGCGACGACCGTCAGCACCCCGATCGGCCACTGCCATCGCACGAAGGCAGCGAGGTAACCGTAGAACGGCGACAGCGGTATTCGGATGGTCGCCACCCAGGCCACGACGACGAAGATCGCGGCCGCGGCCAACAGCGTCGCCATGGCTCGATCTGCCAGCCACCGCCTGCTGACCCACGACAAGGCGGCGAGCACGACGATCAGTGCGACCAGCGAGAGGGTCGCCAGCATGACCGACGGCGGCCCTTCGAACAGGGAACTGGAGTAGCCGCCGTTGAACCGGCCCCGTGTCCAGGCCGGCCATTGGCTGAGCACGGAGGCGGCGTGTCGGGTCCCCTCCGCCAGTCCCAGTGGTGCCTCGAGCGATGTGGTGTTGCGGGCCAGCCGGGCCAGGTTGCCATCGCGACCGTGGAGCAGCTGCTCGATGATCGGCTGGGCCCACAGCACGAGCCCGACCGGGAGGCACCAGACCAGGAAGTCGCGCAACGCTCGGTGGCCCCGCCGCTGCCACAGGTACATGGCGATGCCTCCGCCGACGATCGGCACCGTCGTGACGAGATAGGCGAGGTTCGCCTGAACGCAGAAGCTGCCGAAGCCGACCAGCAGCGGCAGCGACCAGCGGTCACCGTTCGCCGCCGCCCACGCCAGCACCAGCACGGCGAAGAAGGGCACCATCGACGCCGTCGGGTTGTATGGGTCGACGAGCACGGCGTTGCCCGCCGACCACACGAGCAGGCACAGCCCGACCGTGATCGCCAGCGCGGCCGCTTTCCCAGCCTGGCGGGCGGCGCCGACGATGGCGACCACGCCGGCGCCGAGGTTCAGCGCACCGATGCCCAACGAGACACCTGGTCCCGGCCCGAAGAGCCGGATGGGCAGCGCGATGACGTCGAACAGCAACGGTCCGGGGTGGTTGGCGAGGGCGCTCTTGAACGACAAGGACGAACCGGTGCCGAGCAGCCGATGATGCTCGGTAAGCACGTCGCCGCCACCGACGGCGATGGCCGCCTTGTCGCCGACCGGGTACCAGTCGGTGGCGATCTGGCGCACGACCGCCACGACGACCGGCACGACCCAGGCCACCACGCAGGCGAGCACCACGCGGTCGCGGAGGGCGGGGAATCGCCGCCCCTCGAGGTCGGCCGGTGGATCCTGCATGGGACGAGCCGTGATCCTGCCAGCTTCAGACGTGCGCGCTTCGGCCCCCGACCGCAGCGACGACGCATGGTCAGGCCGGCCTTGTCCGGCCCAGCGAGCGAAGCGAGCCATCAGCACATCAGACGTGCCCGCTTCGGCCCCCGACCGCAGCGACTCCGCATGGTCAGGCCGGCCTTGTCCGGCCCAGCGAGCGAAGCGAGCCATCAGGCCAGAACACCGGGGGTCCGCCGGCGGGCCTCCAAGACCGCACCGAGACGGACCGGTACACTGACGCATCGTCGTCCCCCGCTGGAAAGGGCGCCATGTTCGAACGCTTCACCGACCGGGCCCGCAGAGTGGTGGTCCTCGCCCAGGAGGAGGCCCGCCTCCTCAACCACTCCTACATCGGCACCGAGCACATCCTGCTCGGCCTCATCCACGAGGGCGAGGGCGTGGCGGCCAAGGCCCTCGAGAGCCTCGGCATCTCCCTCGAGGCCGTGCGCAGCCAGGTCGAGGAGATCATCGGCCAGGGCGGTTCCTCGCCGTCCGGGCACATCCCGTTCACGCCACGGGCCAAGAAGGTCCTCGAGCTGTCCTTGCGCGAGGCACTGCAGCTCGGCCACAACTACATCGGCACCGAGCACATCCTGCTCGGGTTGATCCGCGAGGGCGAGGGCGTCGCCGCCCAGGTGCTCGTAAAGCTCGGCGCCGACCTCTCGCGGGTCCGCCAGCAGGTCATCCAGCTCCTGTCGGGCTACCAGGGTCCTGCCGGCCGCTCCGAAGGGGGCACCCCGGCCGGTGCCAACGTCGGCGGCTCGACCAAGGACGACCCGGCGAGCGACAAGGGCAACAGCCAGATCCTCGACCAGTTCGGCCGCAACTTCACGCAGCTCGCCCGCGAGCGCAAGCTCGACCCGGTCATCGGGCGCACGCGCGAACTCGAGCGGGTGATGCAGATCCTCTCGCGGCGGACGAAGAACAACCCGGTGCTGATCGGCGAGCCGGGCGTCGGCAAGACGGCGATCGTCGAGGGCCTGGCCCAGATGATCGTCAACAACGACGTGCCGGACACGCTGCGCAACAAGCAGCTGTACACGCTCGACCTCGGCGCCCTGGTCGCCGGCTCCCGCTACCGCGGTGACTTCGAGGAGCGCCTGAAGAAGGTGCTCAAGGAGATCAAGACGCGCGGCGACATCCTCCTGTTCATCGACGAGATCCACACGCTCGTCGGGGCGGGCGCCGCCGAGGGCGCCATCGACGCCGCATCGATCCTCAAGCCGATGCTGGCCCGCGGCGAGCTGCAGACGATCGGTGCGACCACGACCGACGAGTACCGCAAGTACGTCGAGAAGGACGCCGCGCTGGAACGGCGCTTCCAGCCGGTCAAGGTCGACGAGCCGACGCTGGCCCACACGATCGAGATCCTGAAGGGCATCCGCGACCAGTACGAGGCCCACCACCGGGTCACCATCACCGACCAGGCCCTGGTCGCCGCGGCCAACCTCGCCGACCGCTACATCTCGGACCGGTTCCTGCCCGACAAGGCGATCGACCTGATCGACGAGGCCGGCAGCCGCCTGCGGATCAAGCGGATGGCCACGCCGCCCGACCTGCGCGACATCGAGCAGAAGCTGACCGAGGTCCAGGAGGCCAAGAAGTCGGCCGTCGAGGAGCAGCGGTTCGAGGAGGCCGGGCGACTGCGCGACCAGGAGAAGTCGCTGCTCGAGGAGAAGGCGGCCAAGGAGCTCGAGGTCCGGGCCGAGGGCGTGGACCTGTTCGATGAGGTCGACGAGGAAGCGGTCGCCGAGGTCCTCAGCATCTGGACCGGAATCCCGGTGTACAAGCTCACCGAGGAGGAGACCCAGAAGCTGATCAACATGGAGGCCGAGCTGCACAAGCGGATCATCGGCCAGGAGTCGGCGACCGCCGCCGTGTCGCAATCGATCCGCCGCACGCGGGCCGGGCTGAAGGACCCGAAGCGCCCCAGCGGGTCGTTCATCTTCCTCGGCCCGACCGGCGTCGGCAAGACGGAGATGGCCAAGACGCTGGCCGAGTTCCTGTTCGGCGACGAGAAGTCACTGATCACGCTCGACATGTCGGAATACATGGAGAAGCACACGGTCAGCCGCCTCGTCGGCTCGCCGCCCGGGTACGTCGGCTACGAGGAGGGCGGCCAGCTCACCGAGGCCGTGCGCCGCAAGCCGTTCTCGGTCGTGCTCTTCGACGAGATCGAGAAGGCTCACCCGGACGTGTTCAACACGCTGCTGCAGATCCTGGAGGAAGGTCGCCTGACCGACAGCCAGGGGCGGTCGGTGGACTTCCGCAACACCGTGCTGATCATGACGTCCAACCTGGGCACGGCCGACCTGCGCAAGGCCAACATCGGCTTCACCACCGCTGACTCGGCGCTGAGCTACGAGCGGATGAAGGAGAAGGTGATGGATGCGCTGAAGGTCCATTTCCGTCCCGAGTTCCTGAACCGCATCGACGAGGTCATCGTGTTCCACGAGCACGACCGCGAGGCCGTGGTCCAGATGGTCGAGACGATGACCAAGCGGCTCGTCACGCAGCTCGAAGGGCAGGGCCTCGGCATCGAGCTCACGCAGAGCGCCCGGGAGCTGCTGGCCAGCCGAGGCTACGACCCGCAGTTGGGTGCCCGCCCGTTGCGTCGGGCGATCCAGCGGCTGGTTGAGGACCCGCTGTCGGAGATGCTCTTGTACAAGCAGTTCCACGCCGGCGAGATCATCGTCGTCGACACCGAGGACGACCCCGACAAGCCCGGCGAGCAGCGGATCAAGTTCTCCAGCGTCGAGGGCTTCGTCCCCCCGGCGGCGGTCGAGCTGGCCACCACCACGACCGCCACCGGCGACGGCGAGCCCGCAGAAGGCGCCGCTCCCACCGACTGACCCCGTTCTGGCCGTCGCCGTCGGCTCACAGCAGTCGATCGCGACGGCCAGTTCGTTACGTTTCCGGCGATGCGCTTCTCCGTCTGGCCGTCGCCGTCGCAACCGTGGTCCGAGACCCTCGAGGTTGCCCAGCACGCCGACGCCACCGGGTGGGGCGGCGTCTACTTCGCCGACCACTTCATGGGCGACGGAGAGACGACGGCCACCGACTCGCCGACTCCGGTGTTGGAGGCGACGGCCGTGATGGCCGCCCTGGCCCAGGCGACCGAGCGGGTGCGCATCGGCTCGCTGGTGTTCGGCATCACGTACCGCCACCCAGCGGTGCTGGCCAAGTGGGCGGCGGCCGTCGATCACCTCTCCAATGGGCGGTTGCTCCTCGGCGTCGGTGCCGGCTGGCAGGAGAACGAGCACGAGCAGTACGGCATCGACCTCGGAACGCCGGGGGTGCGGATCGACCGGTTCGTCGAGGCGCTCGACGTGCTGACCGGGCTGCTGCGCACGCCGGCGACGACGGTCGATGGGGCGCACTACCGGGTCACGGGGGCGCTGGCCGAGCCGAAGCCGGTGCAGGACCCGCTGCCGATCCTCATCGGGGCGAAGGGTGACCGGATGCTCGGCGTCGTTGCCCGCTACGCCGACGAGTGGAACCTCTGGGGGTTGGCCGCCGACGTGACCGAGCGGTCGGCCGTGCTGGACGCGGCGTGCGGGCGGATCGATCGCGACCCGGCGACCATCGCCCGGTCGTGCCAGGCCCTGTGGTTCTTCCAGGACGACCAGGCCAAGGCCGACGCGCTGATCGAGCGGGTCGCACCACGGGCGGCGATCGGAGGTCCCGTCGGCCGGCTGCAGGAGGCCGTCGCCGCCTGGGCCGACGCCGGCGTGGACGAGGTGATCGTCCCCGACTTCACGCTCGGCAAGGGCGCCCAGCGCCTCGAGCGCCTCGACGTGATCCGCGAGCAGATCTCCGCCGGATGATCCCCGTTTACGTCCGGATTTTGGTTGCACCTGTGACCAGGATCCGGACGTAAACGTTCAGGCGCGGGGTGCGCCATCCTGTGGCCCGTGCTGGGCCGGATCGCGGTGATCGTCGCTGCGCTGCTCGTCGCCGCCAGTTGTCGCGTCGACGTCACCGTCGACCTCGTCGTTCACCCGGACGGCGCCGGCGAGCTGGCCGTCACGGCCACCGCCGACGCAGCCGTGGTGGACGCCGCGCCGGGCCTCGCCGACGACCTGCGGTTCGACGACGTGACCGCTGCCGGTTGGACGGTCGACGGGCCCGCGGCGACGCCCGACGGCGGGCTGACCGTGACGTTGCGCCACGGCGCGTCCTCGGCCGAGGAGGCGACCAACCTGCTGCGCAGCCTCGGCCCGCCCTTCGCCGACGTGCGGGTGGATCGCACGAGCGACGGCGAGACCGCCAGCACGGCGCTCAGCGGCCGGCTCGTGCTCGACGGCGGGTTCGACGCCTTCGCCGACAGTGACCTGCTGGCGGCGGTCGGCGGGACGCCGTTCGCCGACGACCTGGCGGCCGCCGGCGCGACGCCGGCCGACTCGATGTCGGTCGTGCTGCGAGCGACGCTCCCCGGAGCGGTCGAGACGACCGGACGCGCCGCCGACGGCACCGTCACGTGGTCCGCCCCGCTCGACGGATCGTCCGTCGATCTGGCCACGCGAGCCGAGCAGCGACCGGCGCCGGCGTGGGCCTCGATCCTCGCCCTGACGGCGCTCATCCTGCTGATCGCCTGGATCGTGCTCGTCGTCGGCGTCGCCGTCCTCGTGACCAGACGTCGCCGGCGGCGCGCCGGCCGGCCCAGCCTCGAGCGTCTCGCCCATCTCGACCGGTAGTCCGCCCACCGTGACACCCCTTGGTCATGCTGCCGGCGTGACCAAGACGCGAACGGTGCACCTGTGCGGCGACTGCGGGACGGAGCACCCGCAGTGGTCCGGGCAGTGCTCGGGCTGCGGGGCGTGGAACACGCTGGCCGAGGAGGTGCTGGCACGCCAGGCGGCTGGCAACCCGTCCGCCGGGTCCCCGGCTCCGATCGCCGAGCTCAGCCTGCTGCACGACATCGATGCGCTGCTCGCCCAGCCGCAACCGACGGGGATCAGCGAGCTGGACCGCGTGCTCGGGGGCGGCGTCGTGCGCGGTTCGGTCACGTTGCTCGGCGGCGAGCCGGGCATCGGCAAGAGCACGCTCCTGCTGCAGCTCCTGGCGTGGTGGCCGGGTCCGACGCTGTACATCACGGCCGAGGAGAGCCCGCAGCAGGTCCGGGTGCGCGCCGAACGGCTCGGCGCAGTCCGGTCCGACCTGTGGATGGCCGCCGAGACGTCGTTGGCGGCGATCGTCGAGGCGATCGAGCGCATCGGCCCCGAGCTCGTCGTGGTCGACAGCATCCAGACCATCGCCGACCACAACCTGTCGTCGGCCATCGGCTCGGTCGCCCAGGTGCGGGCGTGCGCGCAGCAGCTCGTCGTCGAGGCCAAGCGACGTGACGTCGCCATCGTGCTCGTCGGTCACGTGACCAAGGACGGCGCCCTCGCCGGCCCGCGGGTGCTCGAACACGTCGTCGACACCGTCCTGTCGTTCGAGGGCGAGCGCCACCACGCCTTGCGGATCCTGCGGGCCGTCAAGCACCGCTTCGGCTCGACCGACGAGCTGGGCTTGTTCGAGATGACCGGACACGGGTTGGCCGGTGTCCCCGACCCATCGGCGTTGTTCCTGACCGACCGCCGCACCACGTCTCCAGGGTCGGTGGTCGTGCCGGCGATGGACGGCCGCCGGCCGCTGCTCGTCGAGGTGCAGGCGCTGGCGGTGCCCATCCCGCCGGGTACGCCGGGGCGGCGCAACGCCCAGGGGCTCGACGCCGGCCGGCTGGCGCTGCTGCTCGCCGTGCTGCAACGCCACGCCGGCGTCCGCACCGGCGATCACGACGTCTACACGTCGTTGGCCGGTGGGCTGCGCGTCGTCGAGCCGGGTACGGACCTCGCCCTCGCGCTGGCCGTGGCCAGCTCGGTCACGGACGTCCCCGTGCCCGAGCACGTCGTGGTCGTGGGCGAGGTCGGACTGGGTGGGGAGGTGCGTCAGGTCGCCCACGCCAAGCGCCGCCTGGCCGAGGCGGTCCGGATGGGCTTCGAGCGGGCCATCGTCCCGTCGGCGACGCCCGACGTGGACGGGATGCGGCTGCGACGGGTGCGCACCGTCGCCGAGGCATTGCGCTCCGCTGGGAACCCGTGACCGAGGAGGGAGGTACCTTGACGCCTTCATGAGTGAGCTGGCGATCGTGCCGATGGAGAACGAGTGCTCGCACGTGCGCCAGCTGATCCGGACGCTGTCGCCGGAGGAATGGGCGGCACCGTCGGGCTGCGCGGGGTGGCGCGTGCAGGATGTGGTCGTCCACATGGCGTGCGTCTTCCACTCGATCGCCGATCCGGGCACGATCGAGCAGGCCGGGTCCGACGACGCCGAGGTCAACGCCGAGGCGCCGGTGCAGGCGCGTCGCGACCTGACGCCGGACGAGGTGATCGCCGAATACGAGACGTGGGCCGCGGCGGGCGCGGAGGCCCTCCGGGGCCTGCAGGCGCCGGGCGTCGCCGAGACGGTCGTGCCGCTCGGCAACCTCGGTCGGCAACCGCTGCACCTGCTGGCCAACGCGGTGGTGTTCGACCACTACTGCCACCTGCGCAACGACATCGGCGCCGCCGTCGAGCGGGCGGCCGCGCTCCCCCGCGACGCTGAGTCGCTCGCCGCCACGCTGGAGTGGATGTGGGCTGGGCTGCCGCAGATGTGCGCCGGGGAGCTGGCCGGCTGCGACACCGGGGTCAACATCGTTCTCGACGGCCCGGGCGGCGGGTCGTGGCAGGTGCGGCCCGGCGTGGACGCGTGGTCCGTCGAGCCCGGCACCGATCCCGGTCTGCCCACGGCCCGGTCGACGACCCACGACTTCGTCTCGTGGGGCACGCAGCGCGTCGGCTGGCGCGACGCCGGCGTCGAGCTGGACGACGAGCGGGCGGCCCCGACCCTCGACGCCATCAACATCATCTGACCTGCGACCCCCATCTGGGCGCGCACGTTCCCACCGAGCCTTCTGGGCGCGGAGCTTCGCGATTTCGAGAATCTCCGCGCCCAGATTGCGGGGAACGAAGGCAGGCAGATCTGGTCGGTGAACGTCGAGCGCCTACGCTCTCGGGATGGTCAGCCGATATCGAGCGGCCAACGACGAGCTGCGCGAGGCACTCGCCTCCTCGGCACCCGGCACACCGCTGCGCGACGGCATCGACCGGGTGGTGCGGGCCAAGGCCGGGGCGCTGCTCGTGCTCGACGACGGACCCGACGTGCTGGCCATCTGCTCCGGCGGCTTCCTGGTCGATGCTCCGTACAGCCCGCAGCGCCTGTCCGAGCTGGCCAAGATGGACGGCGCGATCATCATCTCCACCGACGGCGGGCGCATCGCCAGGGCCAACGTCCACCTCGTGCCAGACCCGACCGTGCCGACCAGCGAGACCGGTACCCGTCACCGCACGGCCGAGCGGGTCGCCAAGTCGCTCAAGGTGCCGGTCGTGTCGGCCAGCGAGGAGATGGGCGTCATCAACGTCTACGCCGGCGGGTCGAAGCACCAGCTGCAGGACATCGGTCGGCTGCTCGACCGAGCCAACCAGGCGTTGCAGACCCTCGAGCGGTACAAGGTCCGCCTGGACGACTCCATCGCCAACCTGACCGGGGTCGAGCTGGAGGACATCGTCAGCCTGCGCGACGTGGTCGCCGTCGTGCAGCGCGGTGAGATGGTCCACCGCATCGCCGACGAGATCGAGATGATGATCATCGAGCTCGGCGTCGACGCTCGCCTCCTGCGCCTGCAGCTCGACGAGATCTACGGTGACGTCGACGACGAGCTGGACCTCGTGGTCGCCGACTACCTGCCCGCCGGGCGCACCGTGCGCGAGACGCAGGCCGAGATGTCACGGCTCGACGACGACGAGGTGCTCGATCACCGCACCGCCGCGGCGACACTGCACCGCGACGGCGACCACCGGGACCTCGACCAGGAGGTGGCGCCGAAGGGACTTCGTTTGCTGCACCGCGTGCACCAGCTGCCCGCCGAGCAGGCAGCTGCGGTCGCCGATCACTTCGGGGGGCTGGCCAAGCTGCAACGAGCGACGGTCGCCGACCTGGCGCGCGTCGACGGCGTCGGCGAGGCGATGGCCGCGGCCATCAAGGACACCCTCGAGCGCGTGACCGAGTCGACGATCCTCGACCAGTACAGCTGACGGGTCAGGTCACGGTGCGGCACGTCGTCGTGGGCGGGGACGCGGCCGGGATGACGGCGGCGGGTCGGATCCGCGGGCTGGCGCCCGACGACGAGGTCGTCGTGTTCGAGGCTGGGCGGTTCACGAGCTACTCGGCCTGCGGGATCCCGTTCGTCGTCGGCGGCATCGTTTCGGGCGGGGTCGAAGCGCTGGTGGCGCGCACCCCCGACGTGCACCGCGCTCGCGGCATCGACGTCCGGATGAACCACGAGGTGACGGCGATCGACACGGCGGCGGGCGAGGTCGAGTTCGAGGACCGCCACGCCGGGGCGATGGGCCGGTTGGCCTACGACCGGCTGCTGATCGCCACGGGCGGCGCGCCGATCCGCCCGGACCTGCCCGGCATCGGGCTGCCGATGGTCCACGGCGTACAGACGCTCGAGGACGCCGACCGCCTGTTCCGATTGGCCGAGCAAGCGTGCCGCCGGATCGTCGTCGTCGGCGGCGGCTACATCGGCCTGGAGATGGCCGAGGCGTACGTCAACCGGGGCTGCACGGCGACGGTGCTCGAGCGATCGGCGCAGCCGCTCGGGCTGTTCGACGCCGATTTCGGGCTCCGGGCCGCCGAGGCGATGCGCGGCCACGGCATCGACGTCCGTTGCGGCGTCGTCGTCGAGGCCTTCGAGCCGGGTCGGGTGATCACGTCGGACGGCGACCTTGACGCCGACCTTGTCGTGCTGGGGATCGGCACCCGCCCACGCTCGGAGCTGGCCCGCTCCGCCGGAATCGAGCTCGGGGCCAGCGACGCCGTGCACGTCGACGACCACCAGGCCACCTCCACCGATGGGGTGTGGTCGGCGGGCGACTGCGCCGAGTCCCGGCACCTCGTCACCGGCGCGCCCGTCCACATCCCGCTCGGCACGTACGCCAACCGCCACGGACGGGTCGCCGGCGTCAACATGGCCGGCGGCGACGCCCGCTCACCGGGCGTGCTCGGTACGGCCATCACGAAGCTCTGCGCCCTTGAGCTGTCCCTGACCGGGTTGTCCGAGCGCCAGGCCGTCGACGCCGAGCTGGACGCCGTGGCCGTCACGATCGAGGCCACGACACGCGCCGGCTACCTGCCCGACGCCACCTCGATGACCGTCCGGCTGACCGTGGAGCGCGGCTCGGGCCGCCTGCTCGGCGCCCAGATCGTCGGCGGGCCTGGCTCGGCCAAGCGCATCGACACCATCGCGACGGCGATCACGGCCGGGATGACCGTCGCCGACGTCGCCGAGCTCGACCTGGCCTACGCCCCGCCGTTCTCGTCGGTCTGGGACCCGGTGGCCGTCGCCGCCCGGGAGGCCATCAAGGCCGTGTGATCCCGGTTCTGGCCGTCGCCAACGACCGTTGTGAGTCGGTTGCTACGGCCAGAAGCGGTGCTTACGTCGACAGCAGCTGGCGGCGGAGCTTGACCAGCTTGGGTGCCGGTTCACCGTCGCTCCACGGGTCGGCGTTGAGGACCCGCTCGTAGCACTCCCACTCCTGGCGGACGCCCGACAGGTCGCCGGCGGTGGCGTGGGCGCGCATCCGCAGGGCGATCAGCTCCTCGTGGCCGGGGAGCACTTTGAGCCCCTGACCGGTGGCCCAGAACACCCCGTCGACGTTGCCGACGGTCAGGTAGCCGCACGCCAACTCCGCCGCCGCGCCGGTGGCGAGGAGGACCAGGTTGGACGTGATGCCCTCGGCGTCCGGCCACAGGAACCCGGTTCCGGCGAACGGGAGGTCCCGGATCAGCTCGACGGCGGGCCGCAGCGTCTCGACGGCCAGGTCCGGAGGTTGGCGGCGGGCCCGCTCCAGCCGGGCGCGGACCAGATCGACGTCCGTGACGACCTCGTGGTGCAGCGGCAGCACCTCCGTCAGCGTGCGCCCGAGCCACTCCTCGCCCAGCGGCGGCTCGACGTGGCGGGCCATCGCCCGGCGGGCCTCGGAGACGACGTTGGCAAACGTGGCGTCGCGCACGTCGAGGTCCCACAGCGCGGTGCGAGCGCCCGCCCGCGTCGACCGCTCGCGGTGCAGCGACAGCCACACCACCAGCTCCGCCGACTTGGAGCGCTCGAACCGCACGGCGGCACCGGCTGCGTCGACGATCTCGACCGGACCGAGCATGCGCACGAGCAGGGTCCACGCCGGCTCCTCGTACGGGCCCGTGTCGTCGATCGACAGCAGTTCGTCCAGCGGGTCCCCCTCCAACGGCACGGCGGCGCGGACCAGCACGTCGTGCAAGTCGTCCACCTCGTCCACCGAGAGACCGACCGGGGCGAGGGCGAGACCGAGCGGTTCCAGGACCCAGTGACCGGCGCCGGGACGCTCGCGCAGCGTCCACGGCGCACCCGGCGGCTCACCGGCGACGACCATCGCCAGGCCGCGCCGGCGGCGGGCGGCGACCTCGACCACCTCCGCAGAGATCTCGTCGGCGACGGCCGTCGATGACAGCACGATCGCCGGTTCCCACGCCTCTCCACTCGTGTGCCGCGCCCGCAGGGTGAAGGTGCTCTGGTGGGCCGCCCCCGTCGTTCCGATCAGCGTGGTCGCCAGCTCGAGCGCCTCGTCGATGCTGGCGGCGTGATGGGCGTGACGGTGATCGAGGAACACCGCCCCGTCGAGACCGACGCCGACCAGGTTGGCCAACTCGGCGAAGACCGACGCCGCCAGGCTGGCGGCGATCCCGCGCACCACGGAGTCGGCCAGCGCCGGGTCGTCACCCACGACGCTCAACAGCCCGAGGCCCTCGAGGTCGGCCAGGACGTCGCGCCCGTCGGCGTCGACGCCGAGCTGGGCCAGCGCGACACAGGGCGCACCGACGGAGCGGGCCGCGCTGGCCAGCGACTCGAGCGGGGTGGACCCGGGCAGCGACCACCGTCCGCCGGCGCCTCGCCACGGCGGCGGCAGGGCGGCATCGGCCGTGAGCATTAGCTCGACCGCGCCGTCGCTGTCGGCGCAGACGATTGCGACGCGCGCCGGCCCGTCCACCAGCGTCGCCGCGGCCGCCCGCACGGCGACGTCCACGCGCAGCAGCCGCTCGCCGGCGTCGACGGAGCGCAGCCGGCGTTCCGTCGCCACCGTGCCCGGCGGCGGTTCCGGGACGCGCGCCCGAGGTCGAGCAGCCCGCAGTCGCTGGCGGCGGCGGGCGGCGACGAGCGCCAGCACACCGGCCGACAGCAGGGCCGCTTCCCCGATCCCGATCGGCGACGACGGTTCGTCGACCTCGACCGGCTGGTCGCCGTCGCCCGCCTCCGGGGCAACCGGGATCGTCGACGTCGTCGAGGTCGACGTCGACGTCGTCGACGTCGTCGTCTCGACGGGTCGTCGACGTGGTCGGGCTGGCGGCGACGGTCGCCGGTGCCGCCGCGGTCGAGCCGTTCGTGGCCGGCACGGACATCTCCGGTGGTCGATCGGCTGGGCCCGGCACCGCGGCAGCGGGCGGCGCGGTCGTGGGCGGTGCGACCGGCGACGGCTCGCCGACGGCGGGGAAGTCCAGCGTCTGGCCCACATAGATGAGATCAGGGTCGGCCACCACGGCGGCGTTGAGGTCGATGACGAGTCGCAGGTGAGCGGCGACCGCCGAGTCGTCGACGGGCAAGCCCGCACCGGCCAGCCGTGATTCCGTCAGGGCCCACAGGTTGTCGCCAGGCTGCACGACCAGCGTCGCCGGCGCGAGGTACGGCACCGGGGCGACGGCCACCGGCGGGGCGCTCGCCTCGGGCCCAGGCGGCAGCTCGAGGTTCCATCCAGCCCGGAGACCGCTCGGCGAACCGAGCCGATGCCCGTCGGCCTGCGGGCGATCACGGTTGAGCTCGAAGATCTCCCGCCACCGCTCAGGACCGCCGAGGTGGCTGCGGGCCAGCCCGATCAGCGTGTCGCCCTCGCGCACGGTCACGGTGCTGCCGGCGGCGGCGACCGCCGCCGACGATGCCGGCATCGGCGCCAGCGGCAGTGCATCGACGCTGCGTTCGGCGGCCGGCGCCGGCAGCGCATCGGCGATGGAGGCCGGTGCGCGGCCGGCGATCGGCAGCAGCACGAGGGCGGCGGCCACCAGCCGCTGCGCCAGCAGGCCGACGCCGGCCCGAGACACCGGTGGCGCGACGGGCTCGACCCGCGGGTCGAAGTCGACGGCGCGGCGCAGCTCGGCGACTTGCAGCCGCACCTCCATCACGACCGCCACCACGAACCGGGCCCAGAGCACCCAGCCGGCGACGGCCAAGAGCCCGACGACGATCGCCACCTCGTCGCCCAGCTCGACGCGGGCTCGACCGGGCCACGGGTTGCCGACGAACAGCACCAGGAGCACCGGCACGGCGACGGCCAGAACGAGCATCGCGCCGATCGCCGCCACCGCGCCAACGGCCGCTCTCCACCTCACGGCGTCACGCTCCCCGTGCGCACACCTTCGGACGGGTCGGATGTTGACGACTCGGACACCTCGCCGACACCCGGCAGCAGCAGGTAGTCGACCGAGGCGCGGACGGTCACCGTCACCGACTGTCCCGCCACGCTGACCGCCCCGGCCGCGCCGTGGCGAGCCAGCTCGGCGTGGGCCCGCCCCCGAGCCAACCCGGCGTCGAGGCGTCGCGCGTAGACCTCGTCCACGCTGAGCTGTGTCGCCGCCCGCGACGCCGCCGTCGCGGCCGCGTTGGCGTCGCGGCGGGCCTGCAGCTGCCGCCCACCGTCGAGCACCAGCCCGCCGGCCATCAGCAGCGCCGGGAGGAGGAGCACGACGAGCAGCGACACGCTGCCGCGCTCGTCGTTCACGGGCCACCGCCCCGGTTGATGTCGATGACCTCGCTGGCGGTGGCCGTCAACGTGCGGGAGCCGATCGGCAACCCGAGTCCGGTGAGATCGGACAGCGCGGCGACGCACGTGACGGTGACCGTGACCCGTCCGCCCGGCGAGTAGTCGCCGCCGACGCTGACCGAGCTGCTGCTGCAGGCCAGCCCGGCGTCGGCCAGCGATCGCGTCGCGACCGTGGTCGCCGCCGCCGACCCACCGCCGGCCGTCTGGGCCGTCGCTGCGGCGCGGGCGCCGACGGCTGCGGCGTGCTCCACCTTGCCGTCGGCCTGGGTCGTGCGCCCGAACGCCACGACGAGGGCGAACATCGCCAGCACGACGGGCACGAGGATCACCGCTTCCAGCGCGCCGGAGTCGCCGCGCTCACCCCCCAGCCGGATCACCGCGCGCCCACTCACGGCCGCTCCGGCTGGGGGATGAATCGCTCGACCGGCGCCGACGCCGTGACGGTCACGTCGAAGTCACCGATCGGGAACACCTGCAGCACGCCGACGTCGATCGTCACCGTCACCTGCGTTGCCGATCGACTGGTCCCGACACCGACGTTCGTGGCCAGCCGCCCGGCCGAGCTGCCGATCAGGTCACCGGCCACACCGGCGTCGCCACCGGAGGCCACCGACAGCGCGGCGTCCTGGGCGGCAGCCTGGGCCACGTTGCGCACGTGAGCGGCGACGGCGTACTGCAGGACGAGCCAGAACGACAGCAGCAAGCCGGGCAGCACGATGACGGTGGCCACGATGCCGACGTCGCCCCGGCAGCGCCGCCGGGCCGTCAGCCCGGGATGCGACTGGCGTTGGAGTTGATCCGGGCGATGATGATCACCGCCACCGCAGCAGCCGCGGCGGCCAGCGCGGCGAGCAGGACGACGTTGCCGGTCAGCTCGCCCCGCTCGTCCGACCGGGCCCGCTGCGCCGTCTCCAGCAGGCGCTCCCGGGCGCCCGCCCACGCGGCCAGGATCTGGATCTGCAACGGCAGGATCATCATGTTCGCCTCGATTCGCGGTGGTGGGTTGGTTGGGTTTCGTGCCCCGTTCGGAGCGACGATCTGGTGGCGGGCTCATGGAAGAACCTCACCGTGGGAGATGACGCCGAGCAGGAGCGCGGCAGGTGCTCGGCCATGAGCGACACGACCGTGTCGATGATTCGCTCGCTCACAGACTCGCTCGCTCATTGGTGCACCCTGGCGTCATCCGACGGATTACACGTAGAGCTGGTGCACCAATGAGCCGAAGACCGTGCCTGATGATTCGCTCGCTCGAAGACTCGCTCGCTCATTCGAGGAACCTGGCGATCGCTGGGTAGCCGATGAGCACGACGGCGGCAACGGCCATCAGCGCTGGTGCGATGCCCATGGTCTCCGACGACTTCTGAGCGTCGGCCTCGGCGTCGGTCAGCTGGCGGACGCGCATCGCCCCCGCCTTGGCCAGCAAGGTCTCGCGGATCCGCGACCCGGACTCCGCCGCAAGGTCGACGGCCGACGCCAGCTCGCGCAGCGGCACGATGTCCGATCGGGCGCCGAGGTCGTCGAGCGCCAGCCAGAGCTTGCGGCGGCGGGTCTGAGCCGCCCGCAGCGTCGATGCCAGCTCGGCGAACTGTGGTCCCGTACCCGATCGTGCGGCGACCATCAGGGCGTCCTCCACCCCGGCCCCGCCGGCCAGCGAGATGCCGACGATGTCGACGTAGACGGTCAGTGCGTTGGCCCACGCCTTGCGCGCCGCCCGCGCCCGGGACCGGACCTCGAGCTCGGGGTACAGCCAGCCGACGGCGCCGAAGACGACGGCGACCGCCACGACGGCGAGCCCGGGAACGGCGACTCCGGTCAGTGGTGCGGCCAGACCGGGCACCAGGCCGAGGGTGGCGAAGACGACGGCGTACCCGAGCTGGTCCAGCGTGTGGCGGGTCGGCGACCGGCCGAGCACGGACAAGTCGGCGGCGAGGCGGACGGACGGTGCTGCGCCGAGGCGAGCCGCGATCCGCTCTCGCCACCGCCGCGATCCGCCGCTCGTCGCCCGCGACGCCCGCGGCTCGCGCAGCTCCTCCGAGAGGGTTCGCAGCGATCGTGCCGGCGGCACGATGGCCCGGACGACGAGCAGGATCCCGCCACCCATCGTGGCGGCCAGGAGCGCGGCGAGCATCACGACGAGGCGACCTCCAGGACGGGCTGCGCACCGACGCGCAGCAAGCGTTCCGAGCGGGCCGGGCGGGAGAGGACGACCATCGCCCAGATCGAGCCCCCGACCACGGTGGCCACGGCGGCGAGCACGAGCTGGCCGACGAAGGTCCCGAATGGCGCCAGGTACTCGCGGTTGGTGAGGACCAGGACGCCGACGAAGAAGGCGACCACACCGGCGATCAGCTGCGCCGTGCGGTACGTCCGGGCCCTGCCGGCGTTGACCCGCAGCTGCATCGCCACGGTGTCGCGCGTCGAGTTGGCGACGGCGGCGAGCATGGCACCGAGATCGGACACGGCGCGCTGGTCGGCGATCTGCAGCGCCGTGACGACCGTGTCGGCGACGGAGTCGTCGAGATCCTCGGCGAAGCGCACCAGCGCCGACCCGAGATCCCCGCGCTGCGTCCGGACGTACAGCGCCTGTACATCGTCACGGATGGCAGTTGGCGCGACACGAGCGGACTTGCCGATCGCTTCGTGCAAACCTGCGTTCGACACCAGCAGGTCGCGCAGCATCTCGGCCCAGACGGCGATCGCCTCTGAGCGGGCCAGCTGCTGGCGGCGCTGCGCACGTACCCCGACGAGCGAGGGCAGCATCCATCCGAGGAGACCGAGCGACACCATCAGGGCGACCCACCCGGACCACCAGGCGGCCAGCGCGACGCCACCGACAGCCAGCCCGGTGCGCACCAGGAACCGATCGGCGACGGACCCTCGGGTGGTGCGCCGTGCCGGCCGGTCGAGCAGCCCCCTCCACGCCGCGACGATCGTGAACACGCCGAGGCCGAGCATCGCCCCGAGCAGGCCGCCGAGCAGCGGCGTGCTCCTCACGCCGACCACCACCCGTCCTGCTCGAGCAGCAGGAGGTCGTCGAAGCCGTGGCGGCGCAGCACGGTCCGGCGCTGGTCGGACAGGTGCGCCCGGGGAAGGCCTCGGCCGTCGGCTCCGGCGACGAAGATGCGGTTGAGTTGCACCTCGGCGCCGTTCCAACCGGCGACCTCGCACAGCTCGGTGACCACCCGCCGCCCCTGCCGATCTCGACCGAGGTGCGCGAAGAAGTCGACGGCGTCCGAGATGAGCAGGGCGGCGATCGAGAACTCGACCGCCTCCGACCCCTGGGCCACGTACTGGGCCAGCTTCTTCCACGCCGACAGCGCCGAATGGTGGTGGACCGTCGACAGGCTCGGGTGCCCATGCTGCATGGCGAGCAACATCTCCCGCGCCGCGTCGCCGTCGCGCACCTCGCCGACGATCAGCCACTGCGGGTTGAACCGCAGAGCGTGCCGAACGAGCTCGCGCTGGGCGATCTCGCCGACGCCTTCGATGTTCGCCTCACGCGTCTCCCACTCCAAGACGGCGTGGGCGCGGGCGGGATCGGCGCCGAGGTTCAGCTCGCGGGTGTCCTCGATGACGACGATGCGCGTGTCCGCGGCCAGCGTGTTGGTCAGGGCCCGCACCAGCGTCGTCTTGCCGGCCCCGGTCTCACCGGAGATGACCAACCGCATCCCCGCCGCCATCGCCGACGCGAACAACGAGTGCATGGCCCGATCGATCGTGCCGCGCTGCTGCAGCTCGTCGAGGGACGCGTCGGGGAGCACGTTGCGGCGGATCGCCACCTGGGGCACGGCCGAGACGTTCATCACCGCCGCCAGCCGGGAGCCGTCGGGCAGGCGGAGCACGAGCAGCGGCTTGCCGTCGTCGAACCTGCGCTCCGTGCCGCCGGCTCGCCGGGCGAGGTGGGCGACCTCGTCGCGCAGCTCGGCGCCGCTCGCGAACAGCCGGTGGGCGTAGCGCTCGACACGGCCGTCGACGTGTTGGAGCCAGATGGCGTCGTGGGCGTTGACCATGATGTCGGTCACGCCGTCGATGTCGAGGAGCGCCTGGAACTTGCCGGCATGGAAGTACGCCGAGATCGCCCGGCGGATCAGGTCGCTCTCTGCGGCGAGGTCCATCGGCGGGTGTCCCGCCTCGATGGCCGAGCGGGCCCGGCGGCCGACGTACGAGGACGCCACGTCGTGGGCGAAGGCCTCCCGCTCCAGATCGTCCCAGCCGCCGGTCTCCGCGCCTGCCTCGGCCGTGACCAACGCCTCCTGGATCGCCTCGATGACGTCCTCGAGGGTGACGGCGCCGATCGCTGTACTCACGCGCTGGCCGGTTCGCTCGTCGCTTCGCCCGGGTTGATCGGTGCCGCGACGTCCCCGGCGAGGTGCCGGGCGAGGTCGTCGACGACGTTCCACCACGGCCGCCACACGTTGGACCGCATCGCCGCGACGTCACGCCCCTTCGTCCGCACCCACGGCAGCACGGCCACGACGTCGGCGCTCACGAACTCGGCGATCTCCGGGGGCGACCACTGCGTCGGCTCGACCACGACCACCTCGACGCGACAACCGGCGGCGCGCAGAGCATCGACCCGGTGCGGGACGAGCGCCAGCGCGGCGAACGAGCCGTGCGTGACCAGGAGCACGTTCCCCGCGGACCTGGCCATCGGCAGCCCTGGCGAGCGGGCAGTCAGGCGGCCGGCGTCGACGAACCAGTCCGTCGAGAGGTCGTCGCCGGTCATCACGTCGGCCAGCGCCGGTGCAGCGTGGACGAGTGCCGAGTACGACTGCTCGGCGGACGGCGGGGCGGGCACGAGGTACCAGTCGGCGATGCGGGCGGCGCCCGTCTGGACCACGTCGTGCGTCGTCATCGCCGACACGCGGGCGGCCAGCGCCAGGGCCATCAGGCCCGGCTCCACGCCGACGCCCAGCTCTGCTCCCAGTCGGCCGCCGTCGGGATCCGCCTCGACGAGCACACGTCGATGCGCTCGGATCGGCCAGGCGGTGGCCAGTCCGAGGGCAACACGCGTCGCCCCGGGCGAACCGGCGACCGACGCGACCACCGTGATGCTCACTGGTGCACCGTCAACTCGTGCGACGACTGACGGGGCGCCGAACTCACGGGGCTCATGGCGTGCCCACCAGCACGATGCGCAACGAGTCGAGCGCCGATGCGAGCGACGCCTCGAGGCCGACGTCTCGATCGACGCGCACCGAGACCCACAGCTGGCCCGTGGCGATCGGCTCCACCGCCCACACCGTTCCGGTGCCGATCGAGGTGGCCGAGCCGGCATCGGTCCTCGGCGGCGCCTCCGGGGTGTCCGTCGCAGCGATCGGGGAGTCCGTCGTGCCGGCCGGATCCCCGAGCTCCACAGCGAGCAGCTCGACGCGCCCGCCGACCTCCAGCCCGGACAGTGGCGCCTCACCCGGGTCGAGCGCGGCACCGACGACGACCTCGCCGGCGCCGAGCGGCAGCTCGTCGGCGAACATGCCCGGGCTGAGCATCGTGCCGCTCGGCACCCGACCGACGGGCTGCTGGCCGATGAGGGCCGCGGCACCGTCCGGGCCGACCGTGGCGACGCCGTCATCCACGGCAACACGGGCGATGCGCAGGTCGGACGAGGCGACGCGAACGCCCGGTCGCAGTTCGGCGGCGGCGACGAGCACGTCGACGCGATCGTCGTTCGAGGCGAACAGCAGCACTCCGCCCAGCGCGCTGAGGACGACCAGCAGCACGCCGGCGACGAGCCACGTCGGGTTGCGGTGGCGGGCCTCGGCCACTCGACCGGTGTCGAACCGGGCGACGGCGCCCGGCCGGCGGCGGTGGCGCCACCGGCCACGCCGAGGTGCGGCGGGCGGGCGGCCGGAAGGCGGCGCGTCCTCCTTCGCTTGGCGGGCGGGATCGATGATCTTCAGCGCCGAGTCCATCAGTTCGCCTCCACTCCGAGCGCTCGGGCGGCGCCGAGGGCGACCAGCGCGCCGAGGACCAGGCCCGGCCCGAGGGCGACGTGGCGCCGCCGTCGCATGACGGCCCACACGCCCGAGCCGGCGAGCGCGAGGAGCAGCGTCAGCGCCGCCGCCGGGACGCTGACCAGGCCGACGGCCGCGCCCAGCACGGTCCCGGCCTTGACGTCACCGAAGCCCATGCCGGCGGGGGAAACGACGTGGGTCGCCAACAGCGGCGCGCCGACCAACGCCGCGCCACCGATCGCGCCGGTGGCAACGCTGGACGTCCCCGCCGCCAGCGCGACGGCGGCGGCGACGCCAACGGGCACCGCCGCGGCGGCCACCAGCTCGTTGGGAAGCCGGCGCTCGGCCAGGTCGACGAAGGCGGCAGCGGTGAGGAGCAGCAGGCTCAGCCCGGTGGCGGCGACGACCGGCGCGGCGCCGAACCAGACCGCCACGACGACAGCGATGCCGCCGATGCCGGTCGCGGCGAGCAGCCGCGACGGCGCGGACGACAGCAGTGCGAGCGGACCCTCGGGGCCCGTGTCGTCATCAAGTTGTCGCTGGTCCCCACGGATGGCCCGTTGCACCGATCTTCCCCATCGGCCATCCCACCGCGGCCCGGAGACTAGCGAACCTGGCGCCGGTCGTTGATCGCTCCGCGCACCACCCTCCATGCCCACCATGGGCGCGGCGAGTCACCGGAAACGGAAAACCACACTGGTTCTGCGCGGCGATCGATACGGCTTCCCGTATCAGATCTTCGTCAGAACCGGGATGGGGGTCAGCAGGCGGGGGTGGTGTAGGTGCGGGTGCTCTGCGAGGGCGTCTCGCGGGCATGGAAGACGGTGCGCATCGGCCTGCCGTCAAGGCGCTGCTCGTAGTGCAGGTGGGCCCCATCGGACCGGCCGGTGCTGCCCACCGTGCCGATCACGTCACCCCGTTCGAGCTCATCGCCCTCGGCGACAGCGACCATCTCGAGGTGGGCCGAGTAGGTCTGCCAGCCGTCGCCGTGGTCGATGACCACCAGCGCGCCGTAGCTGTCGTGGCCAAGATCCACCAGCTCGACGGTGCCGTCCTCGCTGGCCACGACGGCGTCGCCGCGGTCATCGAACCGGTTGAAGTCGATGGCCTGGGGCGGACGATGGCTCGTGCGGGTCGCACCGATCCACGTCTGCCCACAGGGGAACGGGACCGAGAAGCTCGGCGTGGTGCGCAGGCCGATCGGTGCCAGCGCCAGTGCCAGGACACCCGCCACCATGACCGATCGCCGGACCATCACACCCCGATCGCTCCCTTCGCCAACCCACGATACGCCCACCCCGCCGGGGCGCCGTATCCTGGGCGGCGATGCACATGACCCTGGCATCCGTCGCCAACCCGCCCGCCACCCTGCCGCAGGCCAACGATCCGTGTTGGTGCGGCAGCGGCCGCAAGTACAAGCGCTGCCATCGCCGCAGCGAGGGCCGGGTGCTACCGGGTGTCGTGTCGCCGATGCGGCCCGTCCCCGCGCACATCGGTCGGCCGCCCTACGCGGACACCGGCGAGGTCGTCGACCTCGGCGAGGATCGGGTGAAGACGCCCGAGACCATCGAGCGGATGCGCCGCGCCGGCCAGGTCGGCGCCGAGATCCTGCGCCTCGCCGGCGAGATGGTCCGTCCCGGGATCACCACCGACGAGATCGACCGGTACGTGCACCAACTGCACATCGAGCGCGACGCCTACCCGTCGCCCCTCAACTACAACAACTTCCCCAAGAGCGTGTGCACCTCGGCCAACGAGGTGATCTGCCACGGCATCCCCGACTCCCGGGTGCTCCAGGACGGCGACATCCTCAACCTGGACGTCACGGCCTACGTCGGCGGCGTGCACGGTGACACGAACGCCACGTTCCTCGTCGGCGACGTCGACCCGGTCAGCCGGCAGCTCGTGACCGTGACCGAGGAGTGCATGTGGCACGGCATCGAGGCGGTCCGGCCGGGCCGCCCGATCAGCGCCGTCGGCAAGGCCATCGAGGAGCACGCCAAGTCCCATCGCTACGGCGTGATCAGGGCGTTCATCGGCCACGGCATCGGCGAGCAGTTCCACGGCGACATCCAAGTGCTGCACTACTACGACTCGCGGGCGTCGATGATCATGCGCCCGGGGATGACCTTCACCGTCGAACCGATGATCAGCCTCGGGTCGTGGCAGCACCGCATGTGGGACGACGATTGGACCGCCGTCACGGCCGATGGCAAGCGCACCGCCCAGTTCGAGCACACGCTCGTCGTGACCGAGGACGGTTGCGAGGTGCTGACTGGCGGCCCCGGCGCCGTGTCGCCCACCGCTCCCTGGGATCGGTGACGCCGGCGCGGCTGGGGACGCTCCTCGCCGCGGCGGCACTGCTGGGGGCGTGCGGCGGCGCTCATGCTGACGGCGAGCAGCTCGACGTCGCGTGGGCCCGGCCGACGCCGGCGGGGGCAACCGTGGCGGCCGTCTACTTCGACATCGCGGCCGAGACGGACGACCGCTTGGTCGCCGCCGGGGTCGACCCGACGATCGCCGCCGGCGCCGAGCTGCACGCCACGACGATTGACGACGCGAGCGGGGGCGTTGCCATGCGCCGACTCGACGGTCTGCCCGTCGAGGGCGGCTCCGACGTGGTGTTCGAGCCCGGCGGGAACCACGTGATGCTCGTCGACGTGGTCCAACCGTTGGTCGCCGGAACCACCTTCGACCTGACGCTCGACTTCGAGCGGGCGGGCCCGCAGGTGGTCACCGTGACCGTCCGGGAAGACGCGCCATGAGGCCGGCCCGCCTGCTCGCCGCCGCGGCTCTGTTCGCTGGCGCGTGCGGCGGCAGCGGCGGCGACGCCGAAACTGATCGCCTTCCCGCGGTGACCGTCACGTCGCTCGACGGCGCCACCGCTGCGCTCGACCTCGCCAGCGTGACCGGGCCGGCGGTGATCAACCTGTGGGCCACCTGGTGCGCACCGTGCCGGCGGGAGCTGCCGGCGTTCCAGGACGCCAGCGAAGCGCACCCCGGCGTGGCGTTCATCGGCATCGACATCGCCGAAGACCCGGTCGCGGCCAGGGCCTTCCTCGATCGGCTCGGCGTCACGTTCCCGCAGTACGCCGACGAGGACGGCGAGCTGAGCGACGCGCTCGGGGTGGCCTCGCTCCCGGTCACGCTGCTCGTCGACGGCCGGGGTGACGTGACGACCCACCTCGGCCCGATGTCGCAGGACGACCTCGCCGCCAGCCTGGCCACCCTCTGACACCCCTCCAGCTCGACGCGGCACGCTCTCTGGGCGAGCGAACACGACAGATCTGTGCCCTTCGCTCACGCAGAACGGCCGGTCAGTTCGCCAGACGTCGGACCAGGCCAGACGTCGAACCGGTCAGAGCTTGTGCAGGCGGACGGCCGACACGCGGTGGTCGGCCTCCTTGTGCAGGATCAGCGAGGCCCGTTCACGCGTCGGGAGGATGTTCTCGACGAGGTTGCGGCCGTTGATCGACGCCCAGATGTGCTCGGCGGTGTCGCGCGCCGCTTCGTCGGTCAGCTCGGCGAAGTGACGGAAGAAGCTGTTCGGGTCCTTGAAGACCGTCTCGCGCAGGGCGAAGAAGCGTTGCACGTACCACTCGCGAACGTCGGCCTCGTCGGCATCGATGTAGATCGAGAAGTCGAAGTAGTCGCTGACGAACTCGGACTTCTCGCCGATCACCTGCAACACGTTGAGGCCCTCGAGGATCAGGATGTCCGGCCGCCGGACGACGACCTCCTCGCCCTCCACGATGTCGTACACGATGTGGCTGTACACGGGGGCCCGCACCTCGTCGGCCCCGCTCTTCAGGTCGCGCAGGAAGGCCAGCAGGCGGCGCGTGTCGTAGCTCTCGGGGAACCCCTTGCGCTCCATCAGACCGCGCTCGTGGAGCACGGCGTTGGGGAACAGGAAGCCGTCCGTCGTGACGAGGTCGACCTGGGGGTGGTCCGGCCAGCGGGCCAGCAACGCCTGCAGGATGCGGGCGAACGTGCTCTTGCCGACGGCGACGCTGCCGGCGATCCCGATCACGTACGGCACCCGTGGCGCCATCGTGCCGAGGAACGTCGACGAGACGCGGGCGAGGTCCTGGGAGGCGCTGACGTACAGGTTGAGCAGGCGGGACAGGGGTAGGTAGATCGCCGCCACCTCGTCCAGGTCGATCCGCACGTTGATGCCGCGCAACTTGGCCAGGTCGTCCTCGCGCAGCGTCAGCGGCGTCGCCGCCCGCAGCAGCGCCCAATCGTCACGACCGATGGTGAGGAACCGGCTGGCGGCCTCGTGCACCGCAGGCACCCTACGCTCGGCCAGGGCGCATGCTGGAATCGACGCCGCTGAGGCGATCCGCGAAGCAGCGCGGGGCCTACCCGACCCCGCCGTGGCTGGTCGACGAGGTCGTCCGGCACACCCTCGGCCCGGTGACGCCGGGCCAGCGCGTCGTGGTGCTCGATCCAGCCTGTGGCGACGGCAGGTTCCTCACCGCCGCCGACGCCATGCTCCGCTCCGCCGGCGCCAACCCCGTGCTGCGCGGCGTCGACAACGACCCGGCGGCACTGGCACTCGCCCGGCGCCACCTCGCCGCCGCCGACCTGGTCCTCGCCGACGCCTTGGGACCCGGTGTCGGCGCGCTCGCCCCCGGATCGGCGGACGTCGTGGTCGGCAACCCGCCGTTCCTGTCCCCGCTCGCCGCCACCACGACACGTCGCGGCGCCAGCGAGCGCGGCGGCGGCCCGTACGCCGACACCGCCGCCGAGTTCCTCGCCCTGGCCATCAAGGCCGCGCGACCCGACGGCGGACGCGTCGGACTGGTCCTCCCGCAGTCGCTGCTGGCCTCCCGCGACGCCGGTCCCGTCCGGGCCGAGGTCGACCGCCTGGCCACCATGACCTGGTCGTGGTGGTCACCGCGCCAGGCGTTCGACGGCGCCAACGTCCTCGTCTGCGCCCTGGCCTTCGAGCGGCGGACGGGTGCCACGCCGGCGCCGGCACCGTGGACGGACGTCGTCGTCGGCGTCCTCGGGGTCCCCGCGCTGCCGACCCTGTGGACCGACGGTCGGCTGGTCGACCGGGCCCGGCTGACGGCGAACTTCCGCGACCAGTACTACGGGCTGGTCCCGGCCGTCGTCGAGCAGGGAGCCGGCGCACCGCTGATCACCAGCGGGCTGATCGACCCGGGACGATGCAGGTGGGGTGAGCGGTCGATCACCTTCGCTCGGCGCCGGCTCGTGCGCCCCACCGTCGAGCGGGACCTGCTCTCGCCACCGATGCAGCGGTGGGCCGACGGCCTGCTGGTCCCCAAGGTGCTCATCGCCAACCAGAGCCGGGTGATCGAGGCCGTGGTCGACGAGACCGGGTCATGGCTGCCAGGGGTCCCCGTGGTCGCGGCCCGGCCGGAGGACCCGACGGCGGTGTGGGAGGTGGCGGCCGTGCTGACGTCGCCCGTGGCGTCGGCGTGGGCGTGGCGCCGGGCCGCCGGTACCGGCCGATCCGCCACCAGTCTGCGCCTCGGGCCGCGTTGGCTGGCCGACCTCCCGTGGCCAGGCGGTTCGTTGCGGGCGGCCGTCGCCGCGCTGCGGAGCGGCGACGTCGACGGCACCGGCCGGGCGGTGAGCACGGCGTACGGCCTCGACCCGACGGCCACGGAACTGCACACCTGGTGGGGTCGGAACCTCCCGGGATGACGTTGGAGCGGGAACCACCGCTGCCAGACTGCCGCCCGATGAAGACCCGCCGGACCCTCCTGCGCGCCATCGGCGTCCTTGCCCCGCTCCTCCTGGCCATCGCCGCATGTGGCGGCGGCGGCGGTGAGAGCGACGACGGAGGGGGCGGCGACGGTGGCGACGGCCCCAACCTCGCCGAGGCGGCGGCCGGGCGGGACATCGCCGCCCGCAGCGGCTGCGCGGGGTGTCACGGTGCCAACGGTGAGGGCGGCGTCGGACCGTCCTGGATCGGCCTCTTGGGGAGCGAGGTGGAGCTGACGGACGGAACGATGGTCGTCGCCGACCGCGAGTACCTGATCGCGGCGATCAAGTCGCCGGACGCCCAGAAGGTCGCCGGCTATCCCGTCGCGATGCCCGTGAACCAGCTGTCCGACGAGGACATCGCCAAGGTCGTCGCCTACATCGAGACCCTCGCCCCTGGCGCGCCGCCGACGTCTGCCGGCGGACCGACCGCGCCGACCATCCCGGTCGCCACGGCAGCGCCGGGTGCCACAGCACCGACCGTGCCGGTGGCCACGGCGGCGCCGAGCACCGTCCCTGGCGGATGATCCGGCGGGCGCTCGCGCTCGCCGGCCTGGGCGGCGCCCTCGTCGCAGCGGGCTGCGGCGGCGAACGGGAGCTGGTCGGATTGACTCGCGAACCGGCACCCCAGGTGGACGCCGTCGCCCTGCCCGACGTCAGCCGCGACGGGGCACCGTTCGAGCTGCGCGCCCAGCCCGGCGGGCTGCTGGTCGTCTACTTCGGTTACACGCACTGCCCCGACATCTGTCCGACCACCATGGCCGACCTGGCACGGGCGCTTGACGACCTCGGCGACGACGCCGCCCGCGTCGACGTGGCGATGGTGACCGTCGATCCCGAACGCGACGCCGAGGTGCTCGCCGAGTACGTCACGGGCTTCGTCGCCGACGGGCACGCCCTTGCCACCGACGACGGAGCGACGCTGCGCTCGGTGGCCGAAACGTTCGGCGTCACGTACGACGTCCGCACCGCACCCGATGGCGACGTCGAGGTCGGCCACAGCAGCTACCTCTTCGGCGTCGACGCCACCGGGACGCTGGTGATCACGTGGCCGTTCGGTACCGCGGCCGACGACCTGGCCGCCGATCTCGACGCCCTGCTCGTCGACGCCTGAGCCATCCTCCGGAGGGGTCGGCGAGTTCCCTACAGTCACACCATGCGTCGGGGAACCGCCGGGATCGTCAGTGGCGTCACCGTCGTCGCCGCGGTGTTGTCGCTCGGGTTGGCCGGCGGCACGCGGACGGCGTCGATCGAGGCCGCCGCCGCGGCCGCACCGTCCGGGGTGGCCCCGCCCGGATACCCAGAACAACCCGCCGGCGTGCCCTTCCCGACCGACGCGTGGTCAACGGGTCCGCTCCCCGCTGGTGTCGACGGCACCATCATCGACGCTGCCGTCGAGCAGGCGTTCGGCGCGCCAGATGCGACGGCTCGCGTCCAGTCCGTGGTCGTGGTCCAGGGTGGACGGGTCGTCTACGAGCGCTACCACCCGCTCGACGGACCGGGCAAGCAGTACGACTCGTTCTCGGTGGCCAAGAGCTTCACGTCGGCGCTCATCGGGCTGTTGGTCGACGACGGGCTGCTGGAGCTCGACGCCCCACCGGACGTCGACGCCTGGTCCGCCGCCGGCGATCCCCGCCAGGCGATCACACTGCGCCAGCTGCTGCAGATGAGCAGCGGTCTCGAGTGGACGGAGGACTACTCCGCCGGCTCCCCGGTGCTGCAAGCGATCACGGCCCCGAACTCGGCCGACTTCGTGGCCCAATTGCCGCTGGAGTTCGCGCCCGGGACCACGTTCGAGTACTCGACGGGAACCACGATGTTGCTGGCCGGCATCGCCGCCGACGCCCTCGGCGGCTGCCAGGAGGCCAAGGACTACCTCAACGAACGGCTGCTCGATCCGATCGGCATCACGACGGACACGCTGCTCAGCGACGCCAGCGGGTGCTGGTACGGCGGGTTCGGCGCCAACATGTCGTCGCGCGACTTCGCCCGGTTCGGGCTGCTGTACCTGCGCGGCGGGTTCTGGGACGGCACGGCACTGCTGCCGGTGGACTGGGTCGACGAGTCGCGAGAGCCCTCACCGGCCTACCCCGGCTACGGCCTGCAGTGGTGGATCGAGTCGCCGGAGGTGTTCGCAGCCCGCGGCCTGTTCGGCCAGCTGATCTTCGTCGTGCCCGGCAAGGACCTCGTCGTCGTGACGAACTCGACGGCCGGCGGCGATCCCTACCGCCTTGCCCAGGTCGTGCTGGCCGTGTTCGGCATCGGCGAGCTCCCGCCCGACGAGATCCTGCCGCCAAGCCTCTAGCGCGTCAGCCCTCGGCGGGCGTTCGTCTCGCACGTTCGGGCACGAGGTGAGGGGTGAGGGGCCTCTGTCCCCTCACCGCTCACCGCGCTACCCGAGGCCGGGGCGGGCGACGAAGCGCTCGGCCACGGCGGCATCGCCGACGACGTCGACCGAGTCGAGGCGCTGGCGCCGCCACAGCACCATCAGCAGGTCGTGGGCCGGGCCGCGGAGGGCGGCGTCGCCCTTGGCGTGCTCACGGGTGACGACATCGTCTCGAACGAGCCACTCGCCGGCGACGTCGGTGCAGTGCAGGTGCACGCTGCCGTCGACCGGCGGCGCATCGTCGCTGACCAGCGGCCGGAAGTAGGCCAAGAACTCGTCGATGCCGTCCGCCGCCAGCGCGGGATCGATGCGGTGCTCCCGCCCGGCCGCTCGCTCGGCGTCGGCGCGGTGGACGGCGGTCTCGTGGGCCATCCGGCGGACCACGAACCCGACGTCCTGGCGCGACGTCCACGTCCAAATCGGCGTCGAGGCGTCGGTGCGCTCGAGCACGTCGATCAACCGGGCCGCCGAGTCCTTGGCGAACTGCACCACGTCCTCGCTGGCGGTGGGACGTTCAGGCTCCTGGTAGGCGCCGGGGTCGGTCATCCGCTCGGCCACGACGGCGCCCCAGAAGTCGTGGACCTCGCCGATGTGCCACACGAGGTCATCGGTCCTCCAGCCGGGACAGCCGGGCACGGCGGCGTCGGGACCGGCCTGCCGGGCGGCGCCGAACAGGGCTGCCGACTCGGCGCGCAACGAATCGAGGTACTGCGCGTCGTCCATGCGGGGAGCCTAGGAACGGGGTGCCACGCGCAGTGCGGCGGGGAGCTCCTCGATCGATGCCAGCTCGTCGAGGTCCTCGTCGTGGTCGACGTGCTCGTGCTCCCACAGCAGCGGGTACGGGATGTGCACGGCGTGGGCGCCGAGCTCGAGCACGGGCAGGATGTCGCTGCGCACCGAGTTGCCCACCATGCAGAACCGCTCGGGCGCGACGCCGATCACGTCGAGGATGCGGGCATACGTCTCGACGTCCTTCTCCAGGACCACCTCGACGTGGTGGAAGTGGTGGGCCAGCCCGGACGTGGTGACCTTGCGCATCTGGTGGACCAGATCCCCCTTGGTGATCAGCACCAGCTGATGATCCCGGCTGAGGTCGGCGAGGACCTCCGGCACGTGGGGCAGCAGGCGAACCCGCTCGGTCAGCATCTCCGTGCCGAAGTCGAGCAGCCGCCCGATCACGGCCTGTGGCACGCCGTCCTCGGTGACCGCCAGCGCGGCGCGCACCATCGACAGCGTGAACGCCTTGACCCCATACCCGGCGATCGGCAGTTGCTCGCGCTCGGTGGCCCGCAGCGCCGCAGCCACGTCGACGCCCTTCGGCGCGTGTGGCGACACGAGCTCGACGAACCGGGCCTCGACGTCGGCGAACGAGTCCTCGCTGTGCCACAGGGTGTCGTCGGCGTCGAGCCCGATGACGTCGAACCGCGAGCCGGTGGCGTCCGCGTGCAGCGTGGGCGCGGCCGTCATCGGTGGATGGCGTTGAGGTAGTTGTAGACGGTGATCCGGCTGACGCCCATCGCGTCTGCCACCTGCTCGACGGCCCGCCGCAGCGTGAAGGCGCCGCGCTCGTCGAGCAGCCGGACGGCGCGCTGCTTGTCCTCCCGCTCGAGGTCGGGCAGCCGGCCGCCGAGCTCGACCTCGACGGTGTCGATGAGGCGGTCCAGCGCACCGTGCAGCGGCGGCATCCGCACCACGGCGACGACCTGCCCGTCCCACACCAGCGGCACGTCGCTGAGCTCCTGCCGTTCGGGCGGGACGACGGTCGCGCCGACCGCGTCGAGCACCGGTTGGACGGCGACGATCAGCGGGTGCGCGGCCTCGCGGCGACGGTTCGCTTGCTGGAGGACTCGTTCGTCCACTGCTCAGGCTGCCGGGAGCTTGGCGATGTTCAGCGACACGTGGGTGGCGCCGTTGGCGAACGCAGCCCGGGCGATGGCCGACAGGACGTCGGGCATCGTGGCCGAGTCGGCCCGGCACGTGGAGCCGAAGGGCCCGAACTCGACCTCCCCACCGGCGGCGCGGGCCGCATCGACCGCGGCGGTGACGTGCGGGCCGGGCCGGCCCTCGACGAACGGCTCGACGGTGAACTCCAGCTCGTGCACGCCCGCAGCGTACGGGGGACCCCGAACTGGCCGTCGCAACCGGCCGCATCCGGTCGGCAGCGGCGGCCAGGACGGGTGGTTACAGCGCCATGGCCTGGTGCAAGGCCGTCGCCCTGGTCGTGCACTCGTTGCCGGCGGCGTCGAACGCCGTCATCAGCCGCCCCAGCGCAGGTCGGAACGACGAGTGCCACTCGCCCTCGAACCGGTCGCGGGCCGGACCCTGCCACGCCGTGTTGGCCAGGGCGTTGGTGACCGTCGAGATCAGCGCCTCGATCTCACCCGGCTTGGTGCGCAGCTGGTCGCCGAGCTGGTGCAGCTGGTCGACGTCGGCGCCGATGATCCCTGCGGACATGGTGCTTCCTCCTCGTTCCCGGCGCGCGGCCGGCTACCCCTCCTGGGTGTGGTCACCGGGCGGAAGCGGAAATGCAACGGCGACACGAGGCCACGCTGGCGGGTGGCTGCCTACCATGACTCGATGACGTCCACCGCCGAGATCGCCTCCGCCGACCTGCGCGAGGAGGCGGCCGAGCTCTTGCCGTCGACGGTCGAGCTGCGCCGCACGCTGCACAGCTGGCCAGAGGTCGGCAACGAGCTGCCGATCACGCGCGACCACGTGCTCGAGGCGCTCGAGGGGTTGCCGCTCGACGTCACCACCCACGAGTCGACGACCGGCATCGCCGCCCTGCTGACGGGCGGTCGGCCGGGGCCGACGATCCTGCTGCGCGGTGACATGGACGCCCTCCCTCTCCACGAGGACACGGACCTCGACTTCACGTCGCGCGTCGACGGGGCGATGCACGCCTGCGGGCACGACACCCACACGGCGATGCTCGCCGGCGCGGCCAAGCTGCTGTCGGCCCACCGCGACGAGCTGGCCGGGCGGGTGCTGTTCATGTTCCAGCCCGGTGAGGAGGGCCACCACGGCGCCAAGTTCATGCTCGAGGAGGGGTTGCTCGACGTGGCGCCGTTGGACGACGGCACGCCGTCGCCCATCTCGCGAGCGTTCGCCATCCACATCACCTCGTCGTTGCCGGCCGGGTGGATGAGCTGCCGGGCCGGGGCGAGCATGGCGTCCGCCGACACGCTGCGCATCACCGTCACCGGGAAGGGCGGCCACGCCAGCGAGCCGTTCCGGGCCCGCGACCCGATCCCCGTGGCGTGCGAGATGGTCCAGGCGCTCCAGATGATGGTCACGCGCTCGGTCGACGTGTTCGACCCGACCGTCGTGACCGTCGGGCGCATCACGGCCGGCACCACCAGCAACGTCATCCCGGAGACGGCCGAGATCGAGGGCACGATCCGCGCCGTCAGCGAGAAGACCCGCACTCGAGTCCACGACGGCATCCGCCGGGTCGTCGACGGCATCGCCGCTGCCCACGGCTGCGCCGTGGACGTCGCCATCGAGGCCGGCTACCCGGTCACCGTCAACGACGACGACGTGGCCAACTCGGTGCTCGGCATCGCCGCCGACGTGCTGGGCGCGGGCAAGGTGGTGCGCCAACCGCACCCCGTGATGGGCGCCGAGGACTGGAGCTACGTGCTGGCGCAGGTGCCCGGGGCGATGATGTTCCTCGGCGGCACCGGCAGCGACCGCAACCCGGCCACCGCGCCGCCCAACCACTCCAACCGCGTCACCTTCGACGAGGCGGCGATGGTCGACGGGATCGCCGTGTACTCGGCCGTCGCCCTCCAGCACCTCGGGATCACGCCGGTCGACTGAGCGGCCCACATCTGGGCGCGGACGTTCTCGGAATCGAGAACGTCCGCGCCCAGATGGCGCTTTGAGAACGTCCGCGCCCAGATGGTCAGGGGCGGGTGAGGCGGAGGGTGACGAGCTCGTACGGGCGCAGGATCAGGGTGACGATGCCGTCGCTGACGTCGACCGCGCCGGCCGGGTCCTCGAGCAGGTCGCAGCGCCACGCCGCCGTGATCCGCCGGTCGGCGCGCACGGTCACGGCCGCCCGATCGCCGCAGGCCTCGTGGAACCGCACGACCAGGTCGCCGCCGCCGTCGTCGGCCAGCTTGACGGCGTCCACCTCGACGCCCTTCCCATCGACGCTGACGACGGGCGGTGGCACGCTGGCGCCAGCGCCGTCACCGACCTCGCGCACCGGAAGGTTGAGCCGCTCGGCCTCGGCGACCACGTCGGCGCGGCCGGGCCCGTGCGGGAACAGGCTCACCGTGACCCGGTGATCGCCCTGGTCGGGCCGCGGATCGGGGTAGCGGGCGGCGCGGGCCACGCTGACCCGCACCACGCCGTCGAGCACGGCATGCCCGTAGCGGCCGTCGTTCAGGACCGCCACCCCGAAGCTCGGCTCGGCGAGGTCGACGTACCGGTGGGCGCAGACCTCGAACTTGGCGGCATCCCACGAGGTCGAGGCGTGTGTCGGCCGCGCCACGGCGCCGAACTGCACGCCGCACGTCGCGGCATCGGTGTGGACGTCGACCGGGAACGCGAGGGACACGAGGTGCTCGACGTGGTGCCAGTCCAGCTCGACGACCACGTCGAGCCGCGGCGATCCGGCCCGCAGCACGTACGTCAGCACGGCGCTCGACGGCCCGAACGTGCGGCGCACCCGCACTGCGCCGACCAGCGGTCCGCGCTCGACGACGTCGACGTCGTCGGCGACCAGCAGCTCCTCCGGATCACGACGGACCCACGACTCGAGGTCCCAGGCGTCGTAGCGGACCGGCCGGTCCGGCGCCAGCTCCAGCACCGCGCCCGGGCGTCCAGGACTGAGCAGCTGGCGGACGTTGGCGAGATCGATGATCGAGGTGAGGTTGCCGTCCGGATCCCACCCGACGGCGAGCCGCCCGTTGGTCATGGTCCGATCGGTGACGACGACCCGATCGTCGACCGGCCACGCGAGGGCTGGCGCCAACCCCAACCCGGGGACCCGGGCCCGGAAGGCGTGACGGCCGTCGGCCAGCGCCTGGGACGGCCCGTCCCCGAGCGGCGGGGCGACCGTCACGACGACCTCGTCGCGGGCCCCGGTGGCGCTGCTCGCCAGCACCGGCCCAGCCGGCGCCAGCGCGCCGAGGGCGTCGTCGACGATCGCCTCCAGCTCGTCACCGATCCGGCGATGGGCGGCCTCGGCATCGGCGTGGACCCAGGCGATCGACGAGCCCGGGATGATGTCGTGGAACTGCAGGGTCAGCACCTCGCGCCACAGCGGCTCCAGGGCGGCCGACGACCGCCCCGCCGTCGCCAGCCACAGCTCGGCCTCGCGCAGCAGGTGCTCGCAGCGCAGGTTGCCGGCCTTCGTCCGGAGCTGGCTGGTCAGCGTGCCGCGGTGCGTCTCGAAGTACAGCTCGCCGCGCCACACGGGCACCGGGGCGCCGCCACGCACTTCGGCGTCGACGTGGTCGAAGAACTCCTCCGCGGTGCCGAGCACGACGCGCGGCATGCCGTCGAGGTCGGCCAATCGCCGCTGACGCTCGAGCATCTCCCGCGTCGGCCCGCCGCCGCCGTCGCCGTACCCGAACGGCGCCAGCGACCACCCGCTCCAGGCGTGCTCGGCGAACCGCTCGACGGCGGCGCCGAGCTCATCCGGCGTGATCTCCGCGTTGTACGTGTCGACCGGCGGGAAGTGCGTGAGCACGCGCGAACCATCGATGCCCTCCCACCAGAACGTCGAGTGGGGGAAGCGGTTGGTGCGGTTCCACGACAGCTTCTGGGTCACGAACCGGCGCAGCCCACCGGCGGCGAAGACCTGCGGCAACCCGGCCGGGTAGCCGAACACGTCGGGGATCCACACCTCGGTGCAGCGCCGGCCGAAGTGCGACTGGAACCAGCGCTGGCCGTGGACGATCTGGCGCACGATGCTCTCGCCGGACGGCAAGTTCATGTCCGGTTCGACCCACATGCCGCCGACGGGGACCCACTGTCCCGCCGCCACCTTCTCCGTGATGCGGACCAGCAGCTCGGGCTCGTCCTCGGCGATCCACGCGTAGTGCTGGGCCTGGGAGCACGAGAACCGGAAGTCGGGCCAGCTGTCCATCAGCCCGACCATCGAGGCAAACGTCCGCACGCACTTGCGTCTCGTCTCGGCCAGCGGCCACAGCCACGCCGTGTCGAGGTGGGCGTGCCCGGTCGCCACGACGCGGTGAGTGCCGTCGCGTGCCGGCGCGGCCAACGCAGGAGCCAGCAGCGACCGGGCTCGTGCCGGGGAATCGCCGTGGGCGAGCACGTCGAGCGCCGCCACCAGCAGGCTGCGGATCCGGTGCCGTCGGGGATCGGTCAACGGCAGGGCGCGCATGACGCCGTCGAGGACGTCGGCGTCGTGCAGCAACGCCTCGGCCTCGTCGTCGACGAGGACCAGCTCGGCTCGGTCGAGCCGGTACAGCGGTCGGTCCCCGGCGGTGTCCGGCGACCCCATCGCCGACGGCCGGAACTGCGGGAAGGCCGGGTTGGACGCCGCCTCGACGACCACGACCACGGGTCCCGGTCCAGTCGTCACGGGCACCGCGTGACGGCGCGGGTGCACGCCCTGCAGCGGCCGGCCGCACTCGTCGCGCACCAGCCCCTCGCACTGGAAGCCCGGCGCATCCATGCGGAAGCCGAGGTCGAGCAGCGCCTCGACCCGCCCGCCCTCCCACGACGGCGGGACCTCGCCACTGAACCGGAACCACGTCGTCCCCCACGGCGCACCCCATGGTCGGCCGACCTCGAACGGCACCAGTGCGTCGAGGGAGCGACCGGCCTCGACGAGCAACGGCTCCCGGGCGACGTGGACGAGCGCCAGCAGCCGGTCGCTCAGCTCGCGCGCGATGCGCTCTTCGACCAGTTCGTGGTCGTCATGCACGTCGCCATCATCGCTGGTGCCCCGCGCACCGTCACGCTCCGGTGCGGCAGCCCGGCGACGTGGCCGCAGCCACGCCAGTACGCAACGCGCACGCGAGCCACACCACGAAGGTCCTCGACGGCCGTCTGCACGATGCGCACGCGCGAGTCCGGGTCGTCGACCCAGTCCACCGGCACCTCGTGGATGCGCAGTCCGTTGCGGTGGGCGAGCAGCAACAGCTCGGTGTCGAAGAACCATCCGTCGTCGACGACCTCCGGCAGCAGCACGGCGGCGACGTCGGCGCGCATGGCCTTGAACCCGCACTGCGCATCGCGCAGGCGTGTCCGAAAGACCGCTCGCAGCAGCCGGTTGTAGCTGCGCGAGATCAGCTCCCGCTTCCGGCCGCGCACGACGGCCGAGCCAGCGGACAACCGCGACCCGATGGACACGTCGGAGTGGCCCGACAGGAGTGGCGCCACCAGCGGCGCCAGTGCCTCGAGGCCGGTCGACAGGTCGACGTCGGTGTAGGCGACGACCGTCGCGTCGGATCGTGACCACGCCGCCCGCAGCGCGCCGCCGCGTCCCTTGCGCGGCACGCGCAGCGCGGCGACGCCAGGCAGCTCGTTGGCCAACCGTTGGGCGAGAGCCCAGGTGCCATCGGTCGACGCGTTGTCGACGATGGTGATCCGCCAGCTCGGCCAGTCGGCCAGGTGATCATGGAGGCTGCGGATGGTCCCCTCGAGGACGTGCTCCTCGTTGTGCACCGGGACGGCGAGGTCGAGTTGCACGTTCATGCTGCCGCCTGGGTCAGGTCGTAGAGCTCGACGCCGTCGATGGTCACGGACGCGAAGTTCTCGGTCACCCACTCGGTGATCAGCGCCGGTTCGTCGCTGCCGCCCATCGACCCGCCGGGTCCGCCCGTCCCGCCGGCGATGAACCAGTGGATCCGCCCGTCGGCGACGAGCTGGCGGAACTCGGCCAGCGTCGGCGATGGGTCGCTGCCGTTGAACCCACCGATCGGCATCACGGAACGTTCGGTCGCCAGCTGGTAGCCGGCGGCGTTGTTGGCGCCGACGGTGGCGGCCACCCAGTCGAACTCGTCGGCGCCCTCGACGAGCGCGGCGGTGAGCTCGGCGCTCGGCTCGGCGGCGCCGAGCAGTCCGCCCATGGCGCCGCCTCCGACCGGACGGCCGCCGTTGCCACCTCGCCCGGGACGGCTCCCGGGCGCCATCTGCGGTGGTCCACCCTGGCCACCGTCCGGGAACGGCACCTGGTTCCCGGGTTGCACGGTCGGCGCGCCGTTGCCGCCACCGGGTCCACCGGGCGCTCCTGGTCCGAACGGCGAAGCGGTCGCCGGTCCGGCCGTGACGATCGCACCCGAGCGGGGCTCGGCCGCCGTGGCGACGGAGAACGCCGCGGGACCAGCCAGCGCGACGATCACGCCGACCAGGCCAGCGGCGGGGAGCACCCGGCGGTCGAGCCGATCGCCGATGACGACCGCCAATCCGGCAACGACGCCGACGACCACGACGGCCACGGCGATCCACGGGTACCAGTCACCGGCCCGACCGAGCAGACGACTCGACCACCACGCCGTTCCGACGATCGTCGCGCCAAGGACCAGCCGTGCGGGCAGTCGGCGGCGGTGGGTCCACAACACGTGCCCGCCGACGCCGACGAGCCCCCCGATCGCCGGGGCCAAGGCGACCAGGTAGTAGTCGTGGTAGATGCCCTCCATCCAGGCGAACACGGCGGCGGTGACGACCAGCCACCCGCCCCAGAGGACGATGCCGGCGCGCGCTCGATCCGTGCGGGCGGCGCGGCGCGTGATCCACAGCGTCGCCGCGCCGAGCACGAGCGCGGCCGGCAGCAACCACGCGACCTGACCGCCGCCGACGTCACCGAACAGCCGAGTCAGCCCGGTCGCGCCCCACCCCATGCCGCCGCCGACGCTGCCCGTCTCGTCGCCGGTCAGTCGACCGAGGCCGTTGTAGCCGAACGTCAGCTCGAGGAAGCTGTCGGTCTGCGAGCCACCGATGTAAGGCCGGGAGTCCGCCGGCACCAGCTCGACGAGGGCGATCCACCACCCGGCCGCCGCCACCATCGCCGCACCACCGACGAGGAGCGCACCGATCCGGCGCCGCAGCGAAACGGGAGAGACGACGAGGAACGTGATGGCGAGGGCCGGAACGACGAGCAGCGCCTGCAGCTGCTTGGTGAGGAAGGCGAAGCCGACGAACGCGCCGGCGGCCGCCAACCACCGCCCGGGCGACCCGTCGATCGCCCGCACGACGGCGTACGCGGCAAGCGTCATCAGCAGGACGAGCAGCGCATCCGGGTTGTTGAAGCGGAACATCAGGGCGGCGACGGGGGTGAGGGCGAGCACCGCGCCGGCGAGCAGGCCGGCCATCGGCGACGCCCAACGGCGCACGCACGCGTACAGCGCGGCCACGGCGCCGACACCCATCAGCGCCTGGGGAACGAGCACGCTCCACGAGCTGAGGCCGAACGCCCGCACCGACAGGCCCATCACCCAGATCGACGCCGGCGGCTTGTCGATCGTGATCGAGCCGGCGGCGTCGGACGCCCCGAACAGCAGCGCCGACCAGCTCTGGGAACCGGCCTGCGCGGCCGCCGAGTAGTAGGCGTTGGCCCAGCCGGACGCCGAGAGCCCCCAGAGGTACAGCACGCCGGTGGCGGTCAGCAGGACGGCGAGGCCGAGCCGCTCGGGGGTGCGCCAGCCGGTGCGCGGTGCCGGCCCGGCGGGCGTCGCCGAATCGACCGCGGGCGCCGGGCGGTGGGCGGTCGACGTTTCGGGGAGGCGCAGCGGCGGTCCGGCGGGAGGGTCGACGAGCAGGGTCACCCCCGGATCGAACGCCACGCACATCACATCGGACCGTGGGCCCGCCGTGAGTTCGCTCAGAACCGCGCCGACTTCTCATGGTCCGTGTTGTGGCGTGACGGGTCGCCAGAAGTCGGACCGAGACAGACGCGCCGGTGGGGCCCGGCTGATGCCGGGCCCCACCGACGCGGGGGAACAGGTTGGAGGACGGTCGTCAGCTGCCGCTGTCGGTCGTCGGGGTCTCCGTGGTCGGGGTCTCGGTGGTCGGGGTCTCGGTGGTCGGGGCCTCCGTCGACGGCGCCTCACCATCGGCCGGGGTGTCGCCGTCGGCCGGACGTTCGCCACGCGGGCCACGCCCGCCGCCGCCCGCACGGTCGCCACAGCCCTCCTTGGTGCTGTCCGACGACGAGCCGTCGCCGCTCGGCGCCGTGCCATCGGTGCCGTCGTCGGTCGTGTCGTCGGTCTCGGTGGTGCCGTCGGTGCTGTCATCCACGGTCGACGGCGTCACCGTCTCGGTCAGCGTGCCGTCGTCGGTCTGGGCGGCGGCGATGCCGGCGCCAGTGGCCAAGGTGGCCACGCCGGCGACCGCCGCCAGCACGTATCGGGTCTTCATCAGGGGAACCCTCCTCGGGTGTGGTTGGGACGATGGTCATCCAACGACACCCGCCTCACGGTTCGCCCAGGACACCCTCCGAGTTCGCCGTGGATCCCTGGCGGGGAAGCGTCACCGTCACCGTCGTGCCGTGGCCGGGTGCGCTGTCCACCTCGATGGCCCCGCCGTGAGCAGCGACCGCCGCATCGGCGATCGACATGCCGAGCCCGCTGCCGCCACGATCACGAGCACGCGCCGGGTCGGCGCGGTAGAACCGCTGCGTGACGCGAGCCGCCACGTCGGCGCTCATCCCCGGACCGTGATCGGTGACAGCGATCTGGGCGCCGGTGCCGTTCGTGGCCACCCGCAGCTCGATCGGTGACGCCGGGGGCGTGTGGACGAGGGCGTTGCCGACGATGTTGGCCACGACCTGGCGCAACCGGTCCTCGTCGCCGGACACGACCACGGGCCCGTCGAGTTGGGTCGTGATCGGACGGCCGGGGTCGACGGCGCCGGCGTCACGGGCGGCGTCGGCGACCAGCCGCGCCAGATCGACCGGGCGCTGCTCGAGCGGCCGCCCCTGGTCGTGCTTGGCCAGGCTGAGCAGATCGTCGACCAGCCGCGCCATGCGCACCGCCTCCTGCTCGGTCCGTCGCATCGCCTCGTCGAGCTCGTTGCGGGCGGCCAGGCCGCCGACCCGGTACAGCTCGGCGTAACCGCGGATCGTCGTCACCGGTGTGCGCAGCTCGTGCGACGCGTCGGCGACGAACCGGCGCAACCGGTCCTGCGACTCCGCCCGCTCCGTGAACGCGACATCGAGGCGCTCGAGCATGTGGTTCAGCGCCAACCCGAGTTGCCCCGCCTCGGTCGACGGAGGGGCTTCCGGGACGCGCGCGCTGAGGTCGCCGCTGGCGATCTGCTCGGCGGTACGGGTCATCTGCTTGATGGGACGGATTCCGAGGCGCACGACCCACCAGGCCACGGCGGCGAGGAGCGCCAGCACGATGGCTCCGGCGATGATCTCGACCGTGACGAGGTTGCCGATCGTGTCGTCGACGTCGGCCAGCGGGATCGCCTTCACCCAGTACACGCCGGGGGACACCTCGAAGGCGCGAACGCGGTAGCTCACGTCGTCGCCGCTGGCTGCGCCGACGGTGAGCGGCTGGCGGGTGCGCTCGATCCGCGCCGCCGTCTCGGCGTCGATGGCGGGCGCCGACGTCGGATCGTCGGTCAGGTCGGACGGGCCGAACGTCGTCAGCTCGTCGCCGTTGAGCAGCCCCTCGTAGACGTCCGACGATCGTTCGTAGGGCCGCGGCGGGCCGGGACCGCGACCGTTCGGATCCCGGTCGGCGAACTCGTCGACCGCCAGACGGGCGTCGATCTGCTCGACCAGCGTGTCGCGGGTCGAGCGGGTGACGATCACGCCGACCACGGAGAGGGCGACCATCACCAGCACCATCCCCGCCAGGACGCGGGCGCGCAGTGACAGCCGGACCACGAGGTCAGTCCCGGATCGCGTAGCCGATGCCGCGCACCGTCGTGATCAGGTTGTCGTCTCGAGCGTCAAGCTTGCGGCGGAGGTAGCCGATGTAGGTCTCGACGACCCCGCCGTCACCACCGAAGTCGTACTGCCAGACGTGGTCGAGGATCTGCGCCTTGGACAGCACGCGCCCCTTGTTCACCAGCAGGTAGCGCAGCAGGTTGAACTCGGTCGGCGACAACGACACCTCGGTGCCGCCACGGGTCACCCGGTGAGCGTCGTCGTCGAGCTCCAGGTCCCCCGCCCGCAAGACGGTGCGGTCGTCGCGCGCCTGACCGGTGCGGCGCAGCACGGCGGCCGTCCGGGCGACCAGCTCCTCGAGGCTGAACGGCTTCTGCAGGTAGTCGTCGCCACCCATCGTCAGGCCACGCACCTTGTCTTCCGTGGCGTCTCGGGCGGTCAGGAACAGCACGGGCGTGTGGTCGCCGCCGGTGCGCATGCGCCGGCACACCTCGAACCCGTCGAGGTCGGGCAGCATGACGTCGAGCACGACGAGGTCTGGCGACTTCTCGTCGACGGCGGCCAGCGCCTCACGACCCGTCGACGCCGACGACACCTCGAACCCGTGATGCCGCAGGGCCGCTGCCAGCATCGATCGCAGGTTCTCCTCGTCGTCGACGATCAGCAGGTGCTCTCCGGACATGGCGTCATCCTCGCGTGCGTCGCTGGGAGTTGGCTGAGAGCCAGGTGAGCATCCGCCCCGAGCTCGCTGTGCACAGGTTCCCGATCGGTTCTCAGCAAGCGCACAGGTTCGCCGACCAAGCTGACGTCATGGCGTTTCCCGGCCACGCAGGCCGTTGCTGGCCGCTCACTCGCTGGCGCTCGTTCGCTCGCACGCTCTTGGAGGTATCCCCATGACAACCGTCGAGACCACCGAACGCGAGCCGACCACCCCGCCGCGCCGGCCCTGGTACCGGCGGCGCTGGTTCATCATCACGGCGATCGTCGTCGTCCTGCTCGGCGCCGGCCTGGGCGGCGGGATCTGGTGGTTCCTGCGTGACGACGCCCCGCCGGCAGCCACGTTGGAGGACGCCGTCGAGTCACTCGGCACGACGACCGTCGCAGAGGCGACCACCACCGCGGCCGCGGCCGACGAAGCCGCGACGACCGCCGCATCCGATGCAGCCAGCACGACCGCCGAGACCTCGACGACCGCCGCGGCCAGCACGGTGGCGGTGGCGGGCACGTGGACCGTGGACACGTCCGTCGGCGAGTTCAGCTTCGAGAACTCGACGGGCACGTTCGTCGGGTTCCGGGTGCAAGAGGAGCTCTCCAGCATCGGCTCGACGACCGCCGTCGGTCGCACGCCGACCGTCACCGGCGAGATCACCTTCGACGGCACGACGTTGTCGGCAGCGACGATCGAGGCCGACATGACCGCCATCTCGACCAACGAGAGCCGGCGCGACGACCGGGTCCAGGAGGCCCTGGAGACCGGTCAGTTCCCGACCGCGACGTTCGTGCTGACCGAGCCGATCGACCTCGGTGAAGCCGTCAACACCGGCGCCGCGGTCAGCGTCGAGGCCACCGGTGACCTGACCATCCACGGCGTCACGACGCCGGTGACGCTGCCGCTCGATGCCCAGCTCGTCGACGGCACCATCGTCGTCGTCGGGTCGCTCGACATGGCGCTGTCGACCTACGGCGTGGAAGCGCCGACGGCACCGATCGTCGTCTCCGTCTCCGACCAGGCGCAGATCGAGTTCCAGCTCTTCTTCCGCCAAGCCTGACCCCGTTCTGGCCGTCGCCACCGACCGCTGTGAGTCGGTTGCGACGGCCAGAACCGACTCATGAGGAGATCTCCCATGCGCAGCCATCAACACGACCACGACGACGCGTTCGACCAAGGGCTCGCCGCCGACCTGCAGCGAATGCTCAGCCGGCGCAACGTGCTGGCGCTGTTCGCCGGCGCCGGTGCCACAGCTGTGCTGGCGGCGTGCGGGTCGGACTCCAGCTCCAGCTCGACGTCGACCAGCGGCACCACCGCCACCACCGCCTCGACCGCCACCACCGCCTCGACGGCCCCGACGGCCGACGCCGGCAGCACCTCCGGGACGAGCGCCACGAGCGCGTCGTGCGAACCGATCCCGGAGGAGACAGCCGGTCCGTACCCTGGTGACGGCTCCAACGGTCCGAACGTGCTGACCGAGGCCGACGTCGTGCGCAGCGACATCCGCACCAGCATCGGGTCGGCGTCGGGGACGGCGCAGGGGGTGCCGATGACCTTCGAGCTGACGGTTACCGACACCGCCAACAGCTGCGCGCCGCTGGCCGGCGCCGCCGTCTACCTGTGGCACTGCGACCGCGAGGGCGGGTACTCGATGTACTCGGAAGGCGTCGAGGAAGAGAACTACCTGCGCGGCGTGCAAGCGGCCGACGCCGACGGGAAGCTGACGTTCCAGAGCATCTTCCCGGCGTGCTACTCCGGCCGGTGGCCGCACGCCCACTTCGAGGTCTACGCCAGCGTCGCCGACGCCACCGGCGGCGGCGAGCCGATCGCCACGTCGCAGCTGGCCCTGCCCCAGGACGTGTGCGACGTGGTCTACGCCACCGAGGGCTACGAGCAGAGCGTGCAGAACCTGAGCGGCCTGTCGCTCGAATCCGACAACGTGTTCAGCGAGGACGGTGCGGCCCAGCAGCTGCCGACCGTCACCGGCGACGTCACCGCCGGCTACACGGCGGCCCTGACCGTCGCCGTGTGAAGCTGTTCTGGCCGTCGCAAACGGCCGCTGTGAGTCCGTTGCGACGGCCAGAACCGGGTCAGCGGGCGAGGCGCTCGGCGCGCAGCGCGGCGCGGCGGACCTTGCCGGCGTCGTCGCGCAGCGGCTCGTCGACCACCTCGACCGACCGCGGCAGCTTGTAGGTGGCGATCCGCTGGGCCGTGAACGCCAGCAGCTCGTCGACGTCCAGGTCGTCGGCCTCGACGATCGCGTGCACCGTGTTGCCGCGGTCCTCGTCGGGCAGGCCGATCACGCAGACCGACCGCACGGCCGGGTGCTCCTGGATCGCTGCTTCGACCTCAGCCGGGTAGATGTTCGACCCGCCGGACAGGATCATGTCCTGCATCCGATCGCCGAGGTACAGGTAGCCGTCCTCGTCGAACCAGCCCATGTCCCCGAGCGACTCCCAGCCGCCGTCGAGCCGACGGGGCTCGGCGCCGACGTAGCGGTACGTGGCGTGATCGCCGCCGGCGCGCATCCAGATCTCCCCCTGCTCGCCCAGCGGCAGCTCGACGCCGTCGGGGTCGGCGACCATCATCTCCCCGGTCAGCGGGCGGCCCACGGAGCCGCGGTGCTCCAGCCATTCGACGCCGGTGATCACGGTGGCTGCCTGGGCCTCGGTCCCGGCGTACAGCTCGAAGATCCGCTCCGGCCCGAGCCATTCGATCCAGACCTCCTTCAGCCACATCGGGCACGGCTCGGCGAGGTGCCAGGCCACGCGCAACGACGAGAGGTCGTACCCGTCGCGGACGTCCTCGGGGAGGCGCCAGATCCGCTTCATCATCGTCGGCACCAGGTACACGACATCGGCGCGGTGCTCTTCGATCGCCGCCAGCGTGCCCTCGGCGTCGAACCGGGGCAGCACCACGACGTGGTTGCCGGCCAGCAGCGCCTGGCACGACCAGACGGCTGGACCGTTGTGGTACAGCGGGCCGGGCATCACCAGGCACCCATCGAACGACATCGCCAGCGGAGCCGGCGCCTCGGTGTCGATGAGTGACGGATCGCCGGACACGATCAGCTTCGGGCGACCGGTCGAACCGCCGGATGTGGGCGCCTTCCAGGCCGGTGATACGGCGTCGGGGAGCGGCGCATCGTCGAGGTCGTCGGGCGCCCGGTAGCCGAGCGGCAGGCAGGTGGGACCCTCGATGGTGCCGGGCTCGACGCCGACGGCGACCTTGGAGCCGGCCAGGGCGACGATCTCCTGCAGCTCGCGCGGCGGCAACTTGGCCGACACGGGCTGGGGCACGGCGCCCAGCTTCCAGCAGGCGACGTACGTCACGAACCAGTCGATCGAGTTCGGCACGGCGACGGTGACGAAGTCCCCGACGCCGACACCACGACCGGCCAAGTCGCGGGCCATGCGGTTGCCGCGTGACTCGAGCCCGGCCCGGCTGATGCGGTCGGACCCGCACGTGACCGCCGTCCGTTCGGGGTCGCGGGTCGCGTGGTCGGTGAGGCGGGCGGCGAAGGAGACCATCGTCGGCATGGCCCAGATCTTGCCCGGTCCCCTAACGTCGCCGCGATGGTGCGGCCGCTCGACGGGGTCCGGGTGCTCGATCTGACCCGGGTGCTGGCCGGGCCGCACGCCACGCGGGCCCTCGCCGACCTCGGCGCCGAGGTGATCAAGGTCGAGCCGCCGACGGGGGACTTGACGCGGTTCGGCGCCCCCCGGGTGAACGGCCTGGCGACGTACTTCGTGCAGCAGAACGTCGGCAAGCGCAACATCAGCGTCGACCTCTCCACGCCCCGCGGGGTCGAGTTGGTGGCCGAGCTCGCCGCGGTGAGCGACGTCCTCGTCGAGAACTTCCGCACCGGCGTGATGGAGCGCATGGGGCTTGGACCAGATGCCCTACGGGCGCGCAACCCGCGCCTCGTGTACGTGTCGAGCACGGGCTACGGCGCCACCGGGCCGTGGGTCCATCGGCGGGCCTACGCGCCGGTGGTCGCCGCCGAGACCGGGCTGACCCGGGCTCAGGGCGACGCCCGCGCGGCCCGCCAGGACGGCGGGGCGATCTACGCCAACGACCCGCAGAGCCACGCCGACGTGTACACGGCCAAGGAGATCACCATCGCCGTGCTCGCCGCGCTGTACGAGCGCGAACAGACCGGGCGCGGGGAGTGGATCGACATCTCGATGGCCGAGACGATGCTCTACGTCAACGAGCACCTGCACGACCAGCTGTGGGACGGACCCGACGATCCGCAGTGGATCCGCAGCTTCGCCCCGGGCGACTACCTCGTGTTCACCGTCGCCGACGGGGCGGTGCTCGTCGTCAGCGGACATCCGGCCGAGCGGGGCACGTTCGACCTGTTCCTGCGGGCGCTGGGGGTGGAGGAGCTGGCCGACGACGAGCGGTTCGCCGACGTCGCCGCGAGGATGGCCAACTTCCACGCGTTGCGCGACCTCCTGCTCGACGCGGCGGCCAAGATCCCGGACGCCCGCACGTTCGAGGAGCAGTTCGCCGCCCATCGACTGGCGTCGGGCGAGCTGCGCACGGCGCGCCAGCTCGCCGAGACCGAGTGGGCGCGGGCGCGTGGTGCGGTCGTCGGCGTGTCCGATCGGGGTGGCGGCACGCTGCGGCTTCCCAACGCGCCGTGGCACTTCAGCGACGCCGAGGTCGGAGTACGCGGCGAGCCGCGCTACCGCGGCGAGGACAACCGGGCCGTGCTGTCGGACGTGCTCGGCTACGACGACGCGGCCATCGACGCGCTGGAGGCCGACGGCGTGCTGTCCAGCCGGCTGCCCCGTCCGTGAAGTTGCGCTTCCCGGTGGCGCCGATGAAGGCGTCGCTCGGGACGATGCCGGTCGACGAGTCGGGGTGGGCGTTCGAGATCAAGTGGGACGGGTACCGCACGCTGGCCTTCGTCGAGGACGGGCGGGTGCGCCTGCAGAGCTCGAACCTGTACGACGTCACGCACAAGTACCCCGAGCTGGCGCCGCTGGCCGATGCCATCGCCGCCGGTGCAGCTGTGCTCGACGGCGAGCTGGTCGTGCTCGACGACCAGGGCCGACCACGGTTCGAGCTGATCCAGCGCCACGAGCGCCAGGCGGCGCTGTTCGTCTTCGACGTGCTGGCGATCGACGACCGCGAGGTCATCGCCGTGCCGTACGAGGAGCGCCGCCGGCTGCTCGGTGAGTTGCTCGAGGCCGGTGACAACTGGGCCGTGCCGGCGCATCGCGTCGGCGGCGGCGCCGAACTGCTGGCCGCCACCGAGGCGCAGGAGCTGGAAGGTGTCATGGCCAAGCGCCTGGGCACGCTGTACCGGCCGGGCACGCGGACCAAGGAGTGGCGCAAGGTGAAGCACCGCCGGCGGGCCCAAGTCGTGATCGGCGGCTACTCACCGGGCACCGGGAACCGGTCGTCGAGCTTCGGGGCGCTGCTCGTCGGCCGGTGGGTCGACGGCGTGCTGGCCTTCGCCGGTGGCGTCGGGACCGGGTTCACGCAGCGCCGCCTCGACGAGCTGACCGCCCGCTTGCGCGCCCTGCGCACCGACGAGTGCCCGTTCGACCCGCCACCGCCGACCGCCTACCGGCGTGGTGCGATGTGGGTCGAGCCGGTGCTCACGGCGACCGTCGAGCTCACCGAGTTCACGAACGAGGGCTACGTCCGCCAGGCCAGTTTCATCGACCTCGCCGACGGTTCTCCTGAGGATCAGGGCCCAAATCTGGGCCCTGAAAACGCTTGAGAACCGGATCGGGAGCGTGGTGATCGAGCGGGGGGCGGCCGTCGAGATGGATGCGGCGGACCCGCTGGCGGCCTGGCGGGAGCGGTTCGTCACGCCGGAGGGGCTGGTGTACCTCGACGGCAACTCGCTGGGGATGGCGCCACGGGCCGCCCTCGACGTGGTCGCAGCCGTGGCCGGCGAGGAGTGGGCCGACGGGCTGATCCGCTCGTGGGACCACTGGGTCGATCTGCCGTCGCGGGTCGGTGACCGGCTGGCTCCGATCATCGGTGCCCCGTCCGGTTCGGTGGTCGTGCACGACTCGACGACGGTCGACCTCTACCAGCTCGTCCACGCCGCGCTGGCGCTGGCCGTCGGACGGGGCCGCCCGCCGGTGATCGCCGTGCCGAGCGAGGACTTCCCGACCGACCGGTACGTCGTGGCCGGCATCGCTCGCGCCACGGGCGCCCGTGTGGTCGGCGGCCTGGACGAGCTCGCCGACGTCGGCGTGGTGGTCCGCTCGCTGGTCGACTACCGGACGGCCGAGCTCGCCGACCTGACCGCCGAGACGGCACGCGCCACCGAGGCGGGCGCCGTCACCGTGTGGGACCTCTCGCACGCCGCCGGCTCCGTCGAGGTCGACGTCGTGAGCGCCGGCGTCGAGCTGGCCGTCGGGTGCACGTACAAGTACCTCCACGGCGGCCCCGGCGCTCCAGCGTGGTCGTACGCCGCGCCGGAGATCGCCGGCCAGCTCGACCAGCCGATGTGGGGGTGGTTCGCCCAGCGCGACCAGTTCGAGATGGGCGACCGCTACGAGCCGCACGGCGACGTGCGCCGGCTGCTGTTGGGGACGCCGGGGATCCTCGGGCTGGCGACGGCGGAGGTCGGAATCGGGCACGTCGCGGACGCCGGCATGGCCGCCGTGGCCGCCAAGGGTTCGGCCATGACAGAGGTGGCCCTGGCGTTGTGTGCCGAGCTCGAGTTGCCGTCGCCGTCGCCCCGCGATCCGGCTCGGCGCGGCGCCCACGTCGCCGTGCGCGTCGACGACGCCGACCGGGTGCACGCCGAGCTGACCCGGCGCGGCGTGATCACCGACGTGCGCCGCCCGGACATCATCCGCATCGGCTGCGCCGCGCTGACCACCAGGTTCGTCGACGTCTGGGACGGCATCCACGCCGTCGCCGACGTTGCCGCCGGACGGTGACGCGGCGAGGATTCCGAGCATGAGTGTGGTCAAGATCAACGCCATCGCCGTGCCGCCGGGCGCTGGTCCCGAGTTGGAGAAGCGGTTCGCCGCCCGGGCCCGCAGCGTCGAGCAGATGGACGGCTTCGAGGACTTCCAGCTGCTGCGTCCCGTCGAGGGCGAGGAGCGGTACTTCGTGTACACCCGCTGGGACAGCGAGGAGTCGTTCCAGGCCTGGGTGTCGAGCCAGGCGTTCCAGCACGGCCACGCCCGGGCCGAGTCGTCGGACGGCAAGCCGGTCTCGACCGGCGCCGACCTGCTGGCCTTCGAGGTCGTCCAGCACGTCACCAAGCCCTGACCCGTTCTGGCCGTCGCAACCGACTCACAACGGACGGTTCTGACGGCCAGAACGGCGCGTAGGCTCCGCCGACCGTGAGCCTGATCGTGCAGAAGTACGGCGGCACGTCCGTCGCCGACGCCGACCGGATGCGGGCCGTGGCCGAGAACGTGGCGATCACCAAACGCCACGGCTCCGACGTCGTCGTGGTCGTGTCGGCGATGGGCAAGGCCACCGACAACCTGATCTCGTTGGCGGGTCAGGTGTCGACGTCCCGACCAGGGCGCGAGATGGACATGCTCCTGACGACGGGCGAGCGGGTGTCGGCGGCGCTGCTGACCATGGCGCTGGCCGACCTCGGCGTCGCCGCGGTCAGCTTCACCGGCAGCCAGGTCGGCATCATCACCGACACCACGCACGGCAAGGCCAAGATCCTCGAGGTCAAGGGCGACCGGGTGCGTGACGCGCTGGCGGCCGGCAAGGTCCCCGTCATCGCCGGGTTCCAAGGGGTCAGCACGGCCAGGGAGATCACGACGATGGGCCGTGGCGCATCCGACCTCACGGCGTCGGCGCTGGCCAAGGCGCTGGCCGCCGACGCCTGCGAGATCTACACCGACGTGACCGGCGTGTTCTCGGCCGACCCGCGCATCGTGCCCCGGGCCCGCAAGCTGCCAAAGGTCAGCTTCGACGAGATGCTGGAGATGGCCGGCGCCGGGTCGAAGGTGCTGGCGCTGCGCTCGGTCGAGTTCGCCCGCAACCACGGCGTCTCGCTGCACGTGCGATCGGCGTTCACGTGGGAGCCGGGCACGTGGGTCACCGACAGCCCGATCACCGACGAGACGGAGCGAGGAATGGAAGACCCGATCATCTCGGGCGTCGTCACCGACAGCAGCGAGTCCAAGGTCACCGTGCACCGGGTGCCGGACCGCCCCGGCGTATCGGCCCAGCTGTTCGAGCCGCTGGCCGACGCCAACGTCAACGTCGACATGATCGTCCAGAACGTGTCCACCGAGGGAACGACCGACATCAGCTTCACGATGCCGTCGGCCGACATGCACGTCGCCGAGGACATCGTGCGCCGGGTGGCCGACGAGATCGGAGCGTCCGGCGTCACCCACGACGACGGCATCGCCCGACTGTCGGTCGTCGGCGCCGGCATGAAGTCGTCGCCGGGGATCGCCGCCAAGATGTTCCGCACGCTGGCCGATGAAGATGTCAACATCGAGATGATCTCGACGTCGACGATCCGCATCTCCGTCGTCATCGCCATCGCCGACGTCGAACGAGCGGCGCGGGCGCTGCACACCGCGTTCGACCTGGACGCCGGCAGCGACTACGCCGCCCCCCTCCCCGAGCGCCGCTGACCAGCGATCCTTCGCAACTGCGCGGGTTCCCGAGCGTTCGTACCGCAGCTCCGGCGGATGGTCAGGCCGGCCTTGCCCGGCCTCGCGAGCGAAGCGAGCTCACGGCAGTCAGCCTTCTGCCGTAGCGGTGAGCGGAGTCTTCGGAGCGAGCGAGGCCATCAAATCGGGCCGGCGCCGAAGCGGCGGGCGGTGTCGAGGGCAGCGACCTCGGCCTTGTCGTGCTTCTCGCCGCGGCGATGGGCCCGTGAGCACAGGGCGAGGTGGAGCGCCCGCACGAACCGCTTGACGTTGACCGCCGCCGCTCGCACCGCCGGATCCGACGATGTCGGGTTGGCGGCCAGCCACGATCCGAGGCGGTCGATCCAGTCGACCAGCTCGTCGTCGTCGATCGTGTCGCGGCCCAACACGTCGACGACGACCAGCACCAGCCGGTCCTCCTCGTCGTCGACGAAGACGAGGCCGTTGGCCGTTGTCAGCAACGTCTCCAGCGCGCCGAGCACGCGGCGGTGGTCGTCGGCGGTCGTGGCCGGGTTGCGGACCAGGAACTTCAGCAGATCGGCGGTGTGCGAGGTGGCGTTGATCCAGCCCAACCCCTCGACCCAGCCCCGCCGGTCCGGCTCCTCCAACAGGTACGCCACCCCGTCGTCCAGCAGGCGCCGCACGCCCTGGTCGTCGAGGAACCGATCGTCCACGTCGCGGTAGGCGAGGATGGCAAGGGCCAGCGCCGAGTAGGAGCGCCGCAGGACGGCGCGGTCGTCGCCGGCGTCGCTGGCACCGAGCCCGTAGCGCAGGTCCGGCACGAGGCGTTCGACGGCGTAGCGCAGATCGGCCGGGCCGAGCAGCTGGTCCTTGACGACCCAGCGGGCCAGCACGCCGTAGCCCACCTCGTCGCGCAGGAACGGGTCGGGCTCCTCCAGGAGGTCGAGCAGCGGCGGGAGGAGGTCGGCGGCGGTGTGCCCGGGCGGCACCTCCGCATCCGCAGCGACGATCGATTCCCACAGCTCACGGTCTGTCACGGTCATCCAGCTCAGTCTGGCACCTCAGCCGAGCTCGGAATTCTCCGCTCCCACCCCCTCTGCCACACTTGCTCGATGCGTCGTCGGGCCCAGCTTCTGCCCTGGAAGGTGGCCGGTCGCCTGACGGAACGCCAGGCCAGCGCCGACGAAGTCGTCCAGGCCACGGGATGGGTGTTCAACAACGAGACGGGTGACACCCTGACCCTCGCCGAGTTCGTCGCCACCGGCGATCGGGAGGTGCCGGTGTACCTCGAGAAGCTCGGCCTCGAGTCCGACGACGACGACGCCCGCACGCTGCTCGAGATCGGCTGCGGCATCGGCCGCATGACCTGCGCCTTCACCAGGCGCTTCGGGTGCGTCTACGCCTGCGACCTCGACGCCGGCTTCCTGGAGCGCTGCCGGGAGGCGGTGGCCCGCTTCGGCAAGGTCGACCGGCTGCGCACGATCGAGGTCGTCGACGGGCGCAGCCTCGCCGTGCCCGACGACGCCGCCGACCTGGCCTTCAGCTACATCACCATGCAGCACTGCGACCGGCGGGACGCGCTGACGCTGGTCGCCGAGGCGATCCGGGTCGTCCGACCCGGCGGCCAGATCGCGCTCAACTTCCGCTCGTGGTCGGGCGCCGATCCGGTGGTCCTGCCGGTCGGCGTGGTGATGCGCGGGCTGATGCGCCTGCCCGGCGTCGGGCGCTGGCTGCTGCGCCATCGCACCCCGACGCGCCTGGCGTGGCAGGCCAACCGGCTCGACCCGCACCAGGTGGTCGGGCCGATCAGTGACCACGTGCGCGACGTGACGATCGTCCGCAACCCGGCCCGCAAGGCGCCGCTGTGGGGCGTCGGCGACGCCAGCCCGCGGTACCTGGCCGGCATCAACCGCAACCACTGGTGGCTGGTGGCGACCGTCACATAGCGGTTCTGGCCGTCGCAACGTACTCACAGCGGTCGGTTGCAACGGCCAGAACCGCCCGCAGGCGGCGGGCGACGTCTCGTTAGCCTCTCCGAGCATGCGCGTCGGAGTCGTCGGAGCCACCGGACAGGTCGGTGGCGTCATGCGCCAGCTGCTCGCCGATCGAAGGTTCCCGGTGGACGAGATCCGGTTCTTCGCCTCGGCTCGATCGGCCGGTACCACCCTGCCGTGGGCGGATCGGGAGATCACCGTCGAGGATGCGTCGCTGGCCGACGCCAGCGGGCTCGACATCGCCCTGTTCTCGGCGGGCGCCGCATCGTCGCGCCAGCTCGCACCGAAGTTTGCCGCCGCCGGGGCGACGGTGATCGACAACTCCTCGGCGTTCCGGATGGACCCCGACGTGCCGCTCGTGGTGTCCGAGGTCAACCCCGAAGCGATCGCCGACGCCCGCAAGCGCATCATCGCCAACCCGAACTGCACGACCATGGCCGGGATGGCGCCGCTGAAGGCCCTGCACGACGACGCCGGGCTGGTGCGCATCGTCGTCTCCACCTACCAGGCGGTGTCGGGCGCCGGCGGGGCTGGCGTCGACGAGCTCGACAAGCAGACCCGCCAGGTCGTCGACCGGGCCGCCGAGCTGACCTTCGACGGCCGAGCCGTCACGTTCCCGGCTCCCGAGAAGTTCGTCGGACCGATCGCCTTCAACGTGCTGGCCCTGGCTGGCAAGATCGTCGACGACGGCTCGTTCGAGACCGACGAGGAGCAGAAGCTGCGCGGCGAGAGCCGCAAGATCTTGGGCATCCCCGACCTGCTGGTGTCCGGCACGTGCGTACGAGTGCCCGTCTACACGGGGCATTCGCTCTCGATCAACGCCGAGTTCACCCGCCCGCTGTCCGTCGAGCGGGCCACCGCGCTCCTGGCCGCGGCGCCGGGGGTGGAGCTGAGCGAGGTCCCGACGCCGCTGGAGGCCGCCGGCCGGGACGTCTGCTACGTCGGCCGGCTGCGCTCCGACCCCGGCGTGCCCGACGGGCGCGGGCTGGCGCTGTTCGTCAGCGGCGACAACTTGCGCAAGGGCGCCGCCCTCAACGCCATCCAGATCGCCGAGCTGCTCGTCCGGTAATCAGCTCGCGATCTCGTCGTATCCGGTGGCCGGCGTGCCGGGCGGCTTGACCGGTTCGTCACGCGACAGCCACAGCAGCACCTCGCCCTCGAGACCGTCCGGATCTCTGAAGAACACGCTGTGCGCCCGGCCGAAGTCGGTGACGAACCCGTCGGTGGCCCCGCGCCTCATCAGGCGGCGACGGATCTCGACGAACGCCACCTGGTCGGCGGCCGCCAGCCCGAGGTGGTCGATCGGACCGTGTCCGAACATCGAGCCGCGGATGAGATCGGGCCGCGCCTCGCCAACGATCTCGAACACGTTGAGCTCGGTGCGCGGCCCGATGTCGACGAACGTCAACGTGCCCGGCCCGATCGCCTCTTGGTGCGAGACCGTGGCGTCGAACACCTCCTCGTAGAACTGCACGAACCGATCGGTGTCGTCCGTGATGATCGCCACGTGGTTGATCCCATCGAGCAGCACAGGTCCCTCGCTTGCGTCATGACCGGGCACTCGTGCGCCCCGGCCTCGCAGCCTCGCGCGTCCCGGCTCGATCGGCCTTTGTGTTACGCCCCGTTGACGAACTTCGTAACACAACTGATATCTTCACCCGGTCCTCATCGCCGGGCACCTGTCAGGCGACCACCCAAGGAGAGAACATCGTGATGAAGCGGGCGAAGCCGGTGCTGGCGGCCGTTGCGATCTGCGCAGCGGTCGCGGCGTGCACACCACGAGAAGTGGGCATCTGGCAGGAATGGCATGCCTCGGACCCTGCGGCGGCGGAAGCGTTCGCCAACGGGCTGGGCGGCAGTTCGCAGCAGTCGAGCGGTGGTGGTGGCGGCGACGGCGGCGGCGGACAACCAGCCGGGCAACTGTGACAGCTACCGGGACGACCTGGCTGCGGTCGGCCTCCCGGTCGACACGTTCGCCAACATCATGTATCGCGAGTCGCGGTGCAACCCCGGCTCGACGGTCGTCGACTGGAACGACACCGGAGGCGGGCTGTTCGGATTCAACTTCAAGGGGAACCTGGCGGGGTACTGGGCCAACCTGTGCGGCCTGACGTTCGAGAACATGACGTCGTCGGTCGATCTGCAGATGCGCTGCGCCAAGGCCGCCTACGACCAGCTCGGCCTGCAGCCGTGGGAGGGCAGCGCCTGACCCCACGGCGCGACGTGTTGGGCCAGTAGGGTCGGCCTGTCCGTTCTTCGCCACGACGGGGCGCTGTCCCGCAGGTCGTCGAGCGGTGGGGGGCCTGGTGCCTGCAGCGCGACAGACGGTGGTCACAGCGGCGATGTTCGCCGCCGCGGCCGGCGCCGTGTGGGTGGCTGAACGGCGCGTCATCGCCGGTCTCGACGGCACCCCGGATCACGTCGTCGAGGCCCGCGGCGTCCAGTCACCGGTCGTCGAGCGCAACGTCACCACCCCTGACGGCGGGCGACTGCACGTCGAGGAGCGTGGCGATGGTCCGGCCGTGATCCTGCTCCACGGCCACGGCGCCACCCTCGGGGTCTTCTCCAAGCTCGCTCCCCGGCTGGCCGCCCGCGACCGGCGGGTCATCGCCGTCGACCAGCGCGGGTTCGGTCGGTCGTCGGAGGTTCACGACGGGTTCGCGTTCTCCGGTCTGGTCGATGACGTCGTCACGGTCCTCGAGGCCGGCGATGTCCGCGACGCCATCCTGGTCGGCCACTCCATGGGCGGTGCAGTGGCGCTCGGCCTGGCCGTCCTGCGCCCCGAGGCGGTCGCGGCACGGGTCCGCGGCATCGTGCTGCTCAACAGCACCGCTCGCGGGCCGGCCGACGATCGGTTGCACCGGGCGTGGGTGCGGGCGCTCGACTGGCCCGTGCTGGAGCGGGTGAGCAGCCACCCGGTCCATGGCGCCGTGCTGACGCGTGGCAACTTCGGTGCCGCCCCGCGGCGCAGCGATGTGGAAGCGGCTCGCCTGATCGGGCTGCAGAGCCCGGTCGCCGCCCGGCGCGGCTTCGCCCGCCGGCTGCTCGGCACCGACCTGAGCGCCGACCTCGGCTCGGTGGAGGTGCCGGTCCTCGTCCTCGCCGGCGCCGTCGACCGCGTCGTGCCGCCCGGCGAGTCGACGCGCCTGGTCAAGCTCCTGCCGCATGCCGATCTGCACGTCTTCCGAGGTGCCGGCCACATGCTGCCGATGGAGCGATCGGCCGAGATCACGGACCGCATCGTGGAGTTCGCCGATCGGATCGGATGACCGCCGGCGCACCCTGGCCGACCCACCGGGGTACAATTGGGTCAATCACGCGGAGCGACACCACGTGATGGCATCGGCTCTTGACCTTGGTCGGACCGCCCCACGTCTCGCCGAGACGGGGTTACGTCGCCAAGGAGCGTCATGTCTCTCGATGTACTCGATCGAACAACCTCGTTCGACGCGCCTGTCGCCGATCCGGACGAGGCGCCGCCGGGCACCGACGGGATGACCACCCGCGTCGAGCAAGCGATCACCGCCGTCATCGTGGCAGTGCCGTTCCTCGTCCTGGTGTTCGGGGTGATCTGGTTCTGGGGCGAAGGGGTCCACCTGCGAGATGTCGTGCTGGCCGTCGTGCTGTACTTCGTGGCCGGCCACGGCGTCACCGTCGGTTTCCACCGGCTGCTCGCCCACAAGTCCTTTCGAGCCAAGCGCGGCGTGAAGCTGGCGCTGGTCGCCGCCGGCTCGATGGCGTTCGAGGGCGGCCCAATCGGCTGGGTCGCCGACCACCGCCGTCACCACGTCTTCTCCGACCAACCTGGTGACCCCCACTCGCCGCACCGATACGGGTCCGGGGCGGGTGCGCAGCTGCGCGGCCTGTGGCACGCCCACATCGGGTGGCTGCTCAAGCACGCCCGCACGTCGTGGACGCGCCACGTGCCCGACCTGCTCGCCGATCGCGACCTGGTGGTGATGAACGCCCTCTTCCCGTTCTGGTGCGCGGCGTCGCTGGCCATCCCGTTCGGGCTCGGGTGGGCGCTCGGCGGCGGGGTGCAGGCCGCGCTGACGGCGCTGCTGTGGGCGGGCGGGGTGCGCATCCTCGTCCTGCACCATGTGACGTGGAGCGTCAACTCGCTGTGCCACACGTTCGGGCGGCGACCGTTCGATACCGGCGATCGCAGCACGAACTTCGCCCCGATGGCGCTGGTCTCGATGGGCGAGTCGTGGCACAACGGACACCACGCCTTCCCGCGGTCGGCCCGCCACGGCGTGCAGGACGGTCAGTGGGACACGTCGGCCCGGCTGATCTCCTGCATGGAGCGCGTTGGCTGGGCCAGTGACGTGCACTGGCCACGGAAGGATGCCGTCGCTCGACGGCTCAACGGGGACCAGCGATGACCACCCAGAGGCGCTCGACCAAGGGGCCGCCCAACCCGTACCTCACGGCGGCGACACCCGACGAGCTCGAGCCCGCCAACCGGATCGCCTACGACCTCATCCACGATCGTCGCGACCTGTTGCCGTCGGTCGAGCGGATCATGACCGCCGACCTCGATGAGGCACAGCGGCTGCAGGCGATGACGCTGTTCCGCGACTCGTTCGCCGAGGTCGGCGACCCCCACCGCGATCCGCGCGTGGCCATCGCCAAGAGCGGCGGCACGTCCTAGCGAGGCTCGGGCCGGCAGCCCCGGTCGTCGGTCGCCGGGGTTCCCGAGCGTTCGTGGCGCAGTGAGCTCGGATGGTCAGGCCGGCCTTGCCCGGCTTTGCGAGCGACGCGAGCTCACGGCAGTCAGCCTGCTGCCGCAGCGGTGAGCGGACTCTTCGGAGCGACCGAGGCCATCAGCGCACGTCGAGGCGGGCCATGAGCTGCTCCTTGGCGTCGACGAAGTCGTCGAACTCGACCTCGCCGGCCTCGAAGCGGGCGTGGAGGTCGGCAACCTCGGCCAGCACGGCGGTCTGGTCGACAGGTGGCGCCGCCGGGCCCTGGGCCTGCTTGGCGTCGCGCCGCTCCTCCCGCTTCGCCCACTTGGCGGCGGCCTTCTCGCGTTGAGCCTTCTCCCGCTGCTGCTTCTGGAAGCGCGCCTGGCTCACTGGTGCACCATCACGCTCGCTGTTGACCTGCCAGACATCGAGCCTCCTGCGAGTCGAACGGGACGTGGCCAGCTGCGACGCGGGTCGTCGACGCAACCGTCCGTGCTCGGTCGAGGCGTCCAGCCTGCGACCAGCGACGCAGCCGTACTGGTCGTCCAGCCCAGGCGAGGCGACCCACCCAAGAACATCGTCACGCTACCAGTGGCCACCGGCGACGCTGCGGCATCGTCGCCGACGGTCGCTGACTAAGGTCAGAGATCGTGGACGAGTTGGCGACGCTGCGCAGCTTCAACCGTGCCTTCACCCAACGCATCGGAGTGCTCCAGGAGTCGTACCTCGATGCCGGCCGCCCGCTCGGGCCGTCACGCCTGCTCTTCGAGATCGGCGGCGGCGGTGCCCGCATCGGCGAGCTGAGGCGACGCCTCGGGCTGGACTCGGGCTACCTCAGCCGGCTGCTGCGCCAGCTCGAGCAGGAAGGCCTCGTCACCGTCGTCGCCGACCCCGCCGACGGCCGCCAGCGCCGAGCCGTGCTGTCGGCGCGTGGACGGCGCGAATGGTGCCGCCTCGATCAACGATCCGATGACGCAGCCCGTCGACTCCTCGCGCCCCTGCCGGCGCGACGGCGGGCCGACCTGGCCGCGGCGCTGGCGTCCGCCGAGCGACTGCTGCGGGCGGCGACCGCGGAGGCCGAGGTCGTCGACCCGGCCTCCCCAGCGGCGGCGGCGGCCTTGGCGAGCTACTTCGGCGAGCTCGACGTCCGCTTCCCGGCAGGGTTCGACCCGGCGGCGGGCGGCGCCGACGACCTCGCCGCGCTGCGCCAGCCGGCCGGGACGTTCGTCCTCGTCCGCGCCGACGACGAGGTGGCCGCATGTGGCGGTGTGCAGCGCGTCGACGCCCGAACGGGGGAGATCAAGCGGATGTGGGTGGATCCGGGCTGGCGTGGCATGGGGCTCGGCCAGCGTTTGCTGGCGCGACTGGAGACCGCGGCGATGGGCCACGGCTGGCAGCGGGTCGTGCTCGACACGAACGAGACGCTGACCGAGGCGATCCGGATGTACGAGCGGGCTGGCTACCGGCCGACCGAGCGCTACAACGACAACCCGTATGCCCACCACTGGTTCGCCAAGGACCTTCCCGCCGCGCCGCCGCCGGACGGGTGACCGCCCGGATCTGCGCGAGCGAACAGGTCAGATGCGGGTATTTCGCTCGCGCTGAATGGCGACTGGAAGACTCCGGCGATCGTGATCACCATTCGCCGTTGGTGGCCCCGCCGCCGGCTGGCCCTCGTTGTCGCTGCTGCGGCCCTCGTCACGGCGTGCTCGTCGGACGACGGCGCGGGCGCCGAGACGACGACCGCGGTCCCACCGGAGCAGCGCGCCGACGTCGTCGACATCGGTGACGGCCGGGAGCTGTACCTCGAGTGCCGGGGAACGGGCGAGCCCACGGTCGTGCTCGTCTCGGGCTTCGCCGACCGTGCGGACGTGTGGAACACCCCAGCGGATCCGCAGGGTGATCCGCCGACCGTCTTCGGCGACGTGGCAGCGTTCACGCGTGTCTGCGCGTACGACCGGCCTGGGACCACCTCGAGCCGATCGACGCCTGTGCCCCAGCCCACGTCGGCGCAGGATGCCGCCGACGACCTCCAGCAGCTGCTGGCCGCGTCCGGCGAGGTCGGGCCCTACGTCCTCGTCGGGCACTCGTATGGCGGCCCGATCATCCGGCTGTACGCCGGCGAGCACCCATCCGACGTGGCCGGACTCGTGCTCGTCGACGCGCTGTCCGAGGACCTGCCGAACCTGCTGACCTCCGCCCAACGGGCACTGTTCGAGGAGCTGAACAGTCCACCGCCCGTCGCCGACGCCGAAGCGCTCGACCTCCAAGGGACCATCGATGCGCTGGATGAGTCGCCGGCGCCGCCCGAGGTGCCGGTCATCGTGCTGACCGCGGATCGCCCGCAGCTGACCCCCGAGGTGCTGGCATCAGGCAAAGTGCCCGCTGGGGTGGACCAGGCGTTCGCCGACGCCCTGTGGGATGCGCAGCTCGTCGCCCAGGACCTCCTGGCCGCAAAGTTCCCCGGTGCCGAGCACGTCAAGGACACGAACAGCACCCACTACATCCAGGTCGACAACCCGCAGCTCGTGATCGGTTCGATCCGCCAGGTGGTCGACATCGTGCGCGGCAGCGAGCCGGAGGGCTAGGGAGAGCGTCGAAACAGCCCGTTCGTCGCCGCGATGCCGTCGTCGTCGGATGCCGGCAGGACCGCCGTCGCCACGGCGACGATGCTCGCCTCGTCCAAGCGTCGTCCCTCCTCGAAGGCACGCTCGAAACCCTCGTCCCCGAGGGTCTCGCGAAGCGCGGCAGCGGACGGCGGAGACCTCGCTCGCGATGCGTTGGTTCCGGCCCTCGTGGCCCGTTGGCGCGCAGTTGCTCGGCTGCTCCGAGCAGGCGGGCCGCATCCTCGTGCCCATCGATGACGCTGGCGGCGCCCTCGAGGGCCAGGGCCATCGCCATGCCGTCGCGGCGCTCTTCGGCGAGGGCGAGTGCGGTGGCGTGGTGGCGTCGAGCCGTGAGGACGTCGCCGCGCTCGCTGGCGAGGAATCCCAGGCACGACGCGGCGAAGGCGGCGCTGACCGTCAGCCCGGCGGCGCGGTGCCAGGTCAACGCCGTCACGTGCGATGCCTCGGCGCGATCCAGATCTCCCGCCTTGCGGGCGTGCAGTCCCGCGTGGTTGTGGGCGGTGGCGAACGCGTTGCCGTCGAAGTGGGACCAGCCGTCGGAACGGGGGTCGGCGAAGCGCCGCCACTGCTCGGCCAACTCTGGTTGATCGCAGCGGTCAGCGAGCACGGCCAGCAGTTGAGCTTGCGCCGTCACGGATTCGTGACCCAGCTCGTCGAGGAGGCGGAGGCTCTGCTCGACGTGACGGTAGGCGGCATGCGGATCACCCTCGAGGTCGGCGATGACGCCATCCAAGAACGCCACTCGACTCGTCACGAACCGCTCGCCGCTCGCCTCGGCATGCCGCCGGGCACCATCGGTCGCTCGTGCTGCGGCTGCGAAGTCTCCGGTCACCAGCGCCCCGATCGCCGCGGAGGCCATCGTGCATCCGGCGCCGTAGTGATCACCGTCGCGGTCGTACGTGCGGTACGTGCTGTCGGCCAGGGCGGCGAACTCGTCGCCGTCGAACTGCACTCCAGCAGCCGCGCGACGTGTCATCGTCGACATCAGTCGGAGCTGGGCCGAAGCGACGGTGCGGGGGTCGCTCAGCTCCTCCCCCATCCTCACGGCGTCGCGCTCGGCGCTGCTCCGCGGCCCCGAGCTCGTCCTCGATCTGGCCCGGAACCGGGTGGGCGTCGGGCTCGGAGATGAAGCCCTGGTAGGCGAGGGCCCGAGCTCGATCCAGCGACGGCACGTCGGGGGCTGCCCGCAGGCACGCGGCCGTCCAGTGCCGCATCTCCGGCCGACGCCCTCTGAACCACCATGGAGTCAACAGGGCGCCGATGAGGCGGAGGGCCCCCGCCGGGTCGCACTCGACGCCGTAGGCGAGCGCAGCACGCATGTTGTCGTGCTCGCGATCGAGGCGGGCCAACCACGTCAGCTGATCGGCGCGTCGAACTTCGACGTCCACGCGTTCAGCCAGCCCGATGCACCAGGCCAGGTGGGCGCAGCGGGCGTCCTCCAGCTCGCCGGCGGCGATCATCTGCTCCCGGCCATAGTCCCGAAGTGACTCCAGCATCCCGAGCCGGACTCGATCGCCCGACGTGTCGGCGATCAGCAGCGATCGATCGACCAGCCGGGTGGCGGTCTCGAAGGCATCGGGCCCGCACACGGCCTCTGCCGCAGCGATCGTCGCGCCGCCCGCGAAGACAGCGAGGCGGCGGAACGTCCGTTGCTCCTCCGTGAACAAGAGGTCGTAGCTCCAGTCGATGGCGGCGTCGCAGCCCCTCGTGACGAGAGATCCCCGCACGCGCCGTTCGCCTCAAGAGCTGGAACCGATCCTGGAGGCGGGAGGAGATCTCGGGGAGCGGGAGGGTCTTGGTCCTCGCTGCGGCGAGCTCGATCGCAAGGGGGAGTCCGTCGAGGTGCCGACACAGCTCAGCCAGCTCTCCGTTGCTCGCCGCGTCGACGCCAAGATGGGGCTGGACGGCGCGGGCTCGATCGAGGAACAGCGTGCTCGATGCAGCCACGTCAAGCGGTGCCAGCATGAGTCTGTCGCTCGCCGTCCACGCCGAGCGGCTCGCGACTCGTCGCCACGATCCGCACGTTCGGGCAGCCGTGCAACAGCGCCGTCGCGACCGCCGCGGCCGAGCCGGCGACATGCTCACAGTTGTCGAGGATGAGCAGCACATCCCGTGATCCGAGGCGGTCGATGCTGCGCGACACGGGATCGAGATCTGGTCTTCCAACCGTCTCTGCGCTCGAGGCGCCAACCGCATCGGCGATCGCGCCGGCCACGGCATCGTCCTCGACCAGCGGAGCGAGCTCCACGAACACGAAGTCCCGGCCGACGGCCACGTTCCGACCCAGCTCGAGCGCCAATCGCGTCTTGCCCACCCCGCCGGGTCCGACGACCGTGACCATGCGAATCGCTTCGATGGACGCGGCGAGCGTGACGAGCTCCTGATCACGTCCGACGAACGACGTCAGCGGCATCGGCGGGGCCGTCCGCATGGTCAGCGTCGGCGCCAGCGTGATCGGCGACGCGAGGCTCGGCGCGTGAGCGAGCACCGACCGCTCCAGCTCTTGCAGCTCAGGACTCGGATCGAGCCCGAGCTCGTCGAGCAGGTAGGCACGCGTGTCCCGCGCGACCTGTAACGCGTCGCGCTGGCGGCCGCTGCGGTAGAGCGCCAACATCAGCAGGACACGGAGCCGCTCGCGCGCCGGGTGCTCGGCGATCAGCTCGGTGAGCGGGACGACCACGTCGTCGTGGCGCCCGAGCGCCAGCGCGCTTACCGCCCGTCCCTCGTGGGCGGCGAGGACGAGCTCACCCAGGGTCGTGGCCGCCTCCCTGGCGAACCAGGCGTCGGCGAGTTGCCCAAGGGGCGGACCGCGGTTCAGTGCGACGGCGGCGCGAAAGCTCTGCTCGGCGCGACGATGATCGCCGTCGCTCGCCGCGTCGCGACCCTCCTGCACCAGGCGCTCGAGTTGCTTCGCATCGACGGCGTCCGGACCGACCGCCAGCAGGTAGCCGGACCCTCGACGCTCGACGGCAGCCGGTCCGAGCAGCCGTCGCAGCTGCGAGACAAGCGCCTGGACGGCGTTGGCCGGGTTGGCGGGCTGATCCTCGCCCCAGAGCCCTTCGACGAGCCGATCGTCAGAGACCGGGTGCGGGACAGCGAGGGCGAGCAACGCCAGGAGCGACTGCAGCCTGACGCCGGAGATCGGCGTCGATCCGGATGGGCGACGGATCTCGATCGGACCGAGGAGGCAGATGTCGAACGGCTGCTCCATCCGCCGACCTCCCTCACGAGCAGTGTCAGCAGCGGCTCACGCTATCCGGTCCGCTCGGCGGCCTCGGACTCGTCAGTGGGTGCAACGACGTGGCCCGGCGGCCTCCCGCACCGCCCGCCGTCAGCCGACCGCGAGGTGTTGCAGCACGGGCAGCCAGACGATCAACAGGTCGCCTGGGAACTCGAGCAAGTGCTCGCGGCGGAGGTCCGCGGCGTGCGTGGCGACGCCGGCCAAGGCGGTGTTGACGATCTCGACGTGCTGACGCTCGCCGCGTTGCATCACGCCGGACGAGCGGACCGGCCGATACCGCCCGCCGTTGGCGCACGCGCTGACCGCACGGGCGACGTGGGCCAGCACGAAGCCCGGATCAAGGTCGACCGCAGCACCAAGAAGGCGGTCACTCGTGGCGATGCCCGAGACCAGGGCAGCGACCCCATCTCGGTAGTGGTTCACGGCCAGGAGGCTGGTCGTGCTGAGCGGCGGCCCCGCCCAGCAGACCGCGTACTGGCCCACCGCTGCGCTCACCGAACGTCGAAGCAATCGACCTGCGGCCGCTCGACGACTGGCGTCTCGTCGATCTCGACGACGAGCCGCACGGAGCAGGACTCGGCGTCGACGTCGGCGGTTCCATCGAAGGAGCCGGCGACGACCACGCCCGACACGGTGAGGCCGGCGCATTCGGCGGTCAGCGCGGAGTCGACCGCCAGCGCGGCACGGCAGGCGAGATCACCGTCCAGCTCGAGCCCACGGTCGGCGACGGCTCGTTCGACCTGCATGGTCAACGCGTCTCGGGCGTCCTCCTCCCCGAGTCCTCGGCGCTGGTCAGCGGTGCAGCCGACAGCGAGCACGGCAGCGGCCAGCGGGGCGAGCCAGACGAGTGGGTTGGTCGTGGTGGTGTTCATGCGCCGATCGTGGCGATCACCGCTGATGAGGCGCTGAGGGCGGACGTCAGGGCCATCTCAGGAGACGCACTCATCGTGCATCGCAATGACCCCGGTGGACACCCACCCAGACGAGGAGGATGACATGACCGCAGACTCGACCACCACGATGGCGAGCGACCCGACGATGGATTCGAGGGTCGCTCGACTCTTCGGATTGCACGGTGACGCCTGGATGCGCCACGCCAACGCCAGCAGCGTCGTGACACGGTTCAGCTGCGTCTCGCTGATTGCCGTCGCCATCTGGTCCCGTGAGTGGATCGGCTGGTACAGCCTGATCGCCATCGCCGTGGCGATCGTGTGGATGATGGTCAACCCGCGGGTGTTCGGCGTTCCCTCCTCGACCAGGAACTGGTTCTCCCGATGCGTCTTCGGTGAGCGGATCTGGGCGGAACGGGCCTCGATCGAGCTCCCGCCCCAGTTCAGGTCGTGGGTCCCGAACCTGGCGAACCTCTACTCGTGCATCGGGATGGCCGGCCTGATCGTCGGCCTGACCGTCCTCGACGTGTGGTTCGTCGTCGCCGGCATCGTCATCGTCCACGGCGCCAAGCTGTGGTACCTCGACCGGATGGTGCTGCTCTACGAGACCATGAAGCAGAGCAATGCCGAGTACGCCCGGTGGGAGTACGGATCATGACCGGCTCGCTCCGATCGCACCAGGCCCTCCCTGACCAACAGGCCGCCAAGTGGAACGTAGGTGCACCTTCGCGGTCGGGGGTGCAGCCTCGTTCCACATCAGCGGCCCATCAGCGGCCCATCAGCGTGCCGTTCGATGATGCACCCATGGAAGCCAACTGGGACATGCACGAACAACGACTCGTGATCTCTCCCGGCCAGCACATCGGCTGGTGGGTGGAGGGTCGATCGAAGCAGGGTCGCCGCCGTTTCATGTGGACGTGGTGGCCGATGAGGAGCCTCGCCCGCACGGTCGCCCGCTGCTGGGCGCGCCTGGCTCGCTCCTTCGGGCGCAACGTCGTGATCAGCGAGACATCGCCCCAGGTGTGACGGCTCGAGCAGGTGCCACTGCGTGGCGGAGAACGGATCCGCCCTTCGTGAGCGAAGAGATCGGATCCGTCCTGTTCGCTCACCCACATCGCATTCGGCACGGAACCGGCCGTCGGCGGGACGGAGTCGAGCGGATTTGAACCGAGGCCGAGACTGGCCGGGGAAGTGAAACCGAGGGATGGCAGTAGTACTGTCCGGCGCGATGAGACGCTGGCGAGGCGGGGCGGTCGCGGTGCTCGCCGTCGCGCTCGCGAGTGTCGTACCTGTCGCGGCGGACGCGGGCCCGACGCAGTGCCCTTCTGGTGAGTTCGTCCGCGGCGGTGAGTGCACCCAATACGTGGACGCGGCGAAGGAGATCGTCGCGATCACCCGCTTGGTGATGGCGGAGAAGGACGCGAAGGCGGTCATCCTGCGCGTCGACGTCGGTGACCGAACGGTCGTGAACAGAGGTCTCGGCATCTCGATGCCCGGCACCCCGGCGAGCTCGAAGATGAAGTTCCGTCCCGGTGCGATGACGATCCCGCTGCTGACGACCATCGCCCTCCAATTGCAGGACACCGGACGCCTCAGCCTCGACGACACGCTCTCAGAGTGGTACCCGGAGTACCCGAACGCCGATCGCGTCACGTTGCGCATGCTCGCCAGCGTGACGTCGGGCTATCCGGACTTCATCCAGGAGAACCCGCCCTTCCAGGCCGCCCAGCTGGCGGAACCGTTCCGTCAATGGACGGACGACGAGCTGCTCGACTACGCCTTCGCACTGCCGGTGGTCTGCGATCCCGGCACGTGCTTCCACTACGCCCACACCAACTTCATCCTGCTCGGCCGCGTGATCGAGCAGGTCACCGGTCAGACGGTGGCGGAGCTGTTGACGGAGCGGTTCCTCGACCCGCTCGGGATGCGCGACACGAAGATCACGAAGCTCCCGGCCATCCCTGCGCCTGCACTGCACGCCTACACGTCCGAACGCGGTGTGTACGAGGACTCGACGTCGTGGAGCCCGTCCTGGGGCCTCGGCAACGGCCTGATCGTGACCTCGACGGCGGCCGACATGATCAAGCTCATCGATGCCGTCGGGACGGGGGAGCTGCTCTCTGAATCGGCAGCGAGTCAACAGATCGAGCCGATCTCGCAGGGCCTCACGGGCGCGCCAACGGACATCAACTACGGGCTCGGGATCGTCGTCGGCAACAACGGTTGGGTGTTCCAGAACCCGATCTTCAATGGGTACGCCGGGATCCTGGCGTACCTGCCGTCGCAGGAGATCTCGATCCTGATCGAGAACACGCACGGTCCGACCGCGGCTCCGGGATCCAGCATCGCGACCGACATCTTCAAGGCCCTCACGCAGTACCTGACGCCCAACGATCCGATCTAGTCCAGGTCCAGTCCAGCGGCGAGGACGAGGCACGCCGGGAGGTGCCGGCGAGATCAAGTCGCCCTGTCGAGATGGCGTTCGAACCGTCGCCACCCTGACCACCTCCGACGAGGCAAGCCTCCGTGGCGCCTGAACGGCCGCCGAGGCAGCAGCGCGGTGGGGTTCACCCCGACACAGGAGCGAGCGCCAGCGAGCGGAGTCGCCCTGGCGAGATGGCGTTCGAACCGTCGCCGACCATGACCACCTCGACGAGGTAAGCCTCCGTGGCGCCTGAACGGCCCCCGGAGGGACAGCACGGTGGGGTTCACCCGACTGAGGAGCGAGCGCCAGCGAGCGGAGTCGCCCTGGCGAGATGGCGTTCGAACCGTCGCCAACCCTGATCACCCCGGACGAGGCAAGCGAGCGGAGTCGCCCTGGCGAGATGGCGTTCGAACCGTCGCCGCCCGTGACCACCTCCGACGAGGCAAGCCTCCGTGGCGCCTGAACGGCCCCCGGAGGGACAGCGCGGTGGGGTTCACCCGACTGAGGAGCGAGCGCCAGCGAGCGACGATGGTCGGGGTGAGAGGATTTGAACCTCCGGCCTCCACGTCCCGAACGTGGCGCGCTAACCAAGCTGCGCTACACCCCGTAGCGGCTGGGACTCTACCGGCCCGGGTCCTCGGCCCGACCGGCGGTTGCCCGGCGTCGCTCCGTCAGCGCCCGGTGGGGAGCGGGGCCCGACGGGCTTGCACCTCGGCCCAGCCCTCGTGGAACGTGCCGCCGCCGGTGACGGTCCGCACGGCCCGGCGCAGCCGCAGCGGGTCGAGCGGTTTGACGAGCCAGCCCTCGGCGCCGCTGCGCCGGGCCAGGTGGACGTCGGCGAAACGATCGAGCAGCACGAGCAGCGGCATCGTCGGCACGAGGTCAGTCGACTCGTCCAGCCGCTGCGCCATGGCCACGGCGATGCCGCCCATCGACCCGATCTGCAGGTCGAGGACCCCGATGTCGAACCGTCGCTCCCGAGACCCGGCGACGACCTTGGCCACCTCGCGGCCCTCCGAGACGACGGTGAAGGACGTGTCGGCGTCGCCGAGCGCGGCGACGACCTCGTCGACGACCCACGTCGCATCCGTGGCCAGCAGCACGCGCATCGCTGGCGATGGTAGCGACCGACGCCATCGGAGGGTTTGGCGCACCCCATCCGGTCCGCAAACCCTCGGGTGCCGCCAAACCCTCCGATGGTGCTGGGGCGGGGTCAGGTCGGGAAGAGGTGGCGGCGGACCTCGGTGAGCGTGGCGAGGTCGTGGACGTCGCCGGCCAGCAGCGGGACCAGGCCGAGCGGCTGGTCGCCGAGCAGTTCGGCGAACGGGGCCAGCTCCTGCTCGGCGGCGTCGGCCAGCGCCTGCAGCTCGGCCACGTTGCGCCACAGGGCGGCGCGATCGGCGTCGCCGCCGGCCTCGGCCTCGTCGGCCGCCGCCGCGGCGTCGGCGGCAGTGCCATCACCGAAGCGCGGGTGGACCCGGTTGGCGACGCCGGCGACCCGCTCGATGCCCTGGTCGACGAGCTGGTCGACGAACCACGCCGCCTCGGTCACGGTGTCCCGGTGCGACGAAGCGACGACGACGTAGCGGGTCGCGTCCGACCGCAGCAGGCCGATCACGACATCGGCGCGCCGGCGGAACCCGGCCTCCATGCCGGCGAACGCCTGGAAGAAGGCCACAGCGTCGGCCAGCACGGCCGAACCGACCACCCGACCGATCGCCCGCAGCATCGGCTGGGTGGCCGCGTTCATGACCCGCATCCCCCGCCGTGCCGGGAGCATCAGCAGCCGGAACAGCTTGTGGTCGAGGAACCGCGCCAACACCCCCGACGCCTCGAGGAAGTCGAGCGCGTTACGACTCGGTGGCGTGTCGACGATGACCAGGTCGAACCGCTCGTCGTCATGCAACTGGTGCAGCGTCTCGGCGGCCATGTACTCCTGCGTGCCACTGAGCGTGCGGGAGATGTTGCGGTAGAAGGGGTTGGTCAGGATCCGCTCGACCTGCTCCTCGTCGGCGGCGTCGCGGCGCACCAACTCGTCGAACGCCGCGGCAGGATCGAGCATCATCGCCCACAGTTCGCCAGGTCGTTCCTTCCCACCGAGGTCGATGCGCGTTGGCACGCTGGCCAGCCCGCCGGCGAGGCCCAACGCGTCGGCCAGCCGGCGGGCCGGATCGATGGTGACGACGACCGCCCGCCGGCCCAGCTCGGCCGCCTGCAGACCGAGCGCCGCCGCCGTCGTGGTCTTGCCGACCCCACCTGATCCGCAGCACACCAGCACCTCGGCACCGTCCATGACGGGCAGCAGCGACGCCCCGTGGTTCATCGCGCCGCTCTGGTGACCCGGCCAGCGAGCGCGCGCGCGTCGTCGGCGCTCAAGGCGGCGACCGGGAGCAGCGGCAGCTGCCACTGGTCGAGTGGCAGCTCCTCGCCCAGGCGTTCGATCTCCGCCCGCTGCAGGTCCAGCCGGGAGCGGCGAAAACGTGCCGCGTCGCGCAGCAGTGTCCGATCCGGGCTCCCGCTCGGTGCCGCCGCGTCGTCGGCGGGTAGGGAGACCGCCGGCACATCGATGCCGTTGATCACCAGTGGGCCGAGCTGCACGCCGACCCGATCCTCCAGTGCGTAGGCCGTCTCGATGACCTCGTTGACCGGGGTCGTCTCCGGCAGCGTGACGAGCACGACCTGGCACCGGGTCGGGTCGCCGAGCAGTTCGAGGACCTCGTCGGCCTGGGTGCGGATCGGCCCGCCGCTCACGGCGTCGCGCATCCCGGCCGCCGCGGTGAGGAAGGTCACGGCGTGCCCGGCGGCTGGACCGTCGACGAGGATCACGTCCCAGTCGCCGCCCCGCTCGAGCTGCTTGATCTTGCCCAGCACCACGATGTCGTCGATGCCTGGCGCAGCGGTCGCCACCACGTCGATGACCCCGGAGGTCGACAGGCGCTTGGCGATGCGCCCGAACCCGTGCTCGCGCAGGTACTCGGCCAAGGCCTCCGACGCCGAGATCGCTTGGAACGCCACGTCCCCGGCGAGGCCCCGGAGCACGGGCTTGCCGTCGAGCTCGACGACGAGCACGCGCCGGCCCGCGCTCGCCGCCGCATGAGCCAGGACCGCCGTTACCGTGGTCTTCCCGACGCCGCCCTTGCCGGCCACGATCGTCACCCCGGCGGTGACCAGGCGCGGCACAGGATCGACGGACTCCGGAGGCACCTTTGCGCAGACTAGCGATCGGCCTGTTCAGCGCCGCCGTCGTCACGTTATTGGCGCCCGGCGGAGCCGGCGCCCAGGAGGACGACGGCGAGGCGGCGAACGCCGCCGCAGGCACCGTCGACGTGCTGCAGGTCAGTGGTCTGTTCGACCCGATCACGATCGAGGCCATCGACGACGCCATCACGACGGCCGAGACCGACGGCGCCCAGGCGCTCGTGCTGCAGGTCGACAGTGCTGGTGCGGTGGTTGGACGCGACGAGATCGAAGCGTTGCTCGAGCGCGTCGCCGACGCCCCGGTCCCAGTCGCGCTCTGGGTCGGCCCGTCGGGCGCTCGCCTCTACGGGTTGCCGGCGCAGCTCCTTGCGGTGGTCGACGTGAGCGGGATGTCGCCGGGGTCGCGGGTCGGCCACGTCGGCGTGCCATTGCGCCCGGGCGGCGAGGTGATCGATCTCGGCGTCGCCGAGGAGCGCCTGCGCGACAGCTCGCTCGGCCTCTCCGAGGCGCGCCAGCTGGGCGTGTTCGACCAGCGCGTACCCGACGAGGGGATCCCGACGATCGCCAACATGGTCAACGCGCTCGACGGCTACGAGGAGGGCGGTGTCGTCCTCGAGACGTCGCAAGAGTCGTTCGCCGAGGACGGCACGCCGCGCCGGGACACCACGGCCACCGTCCGGTTCTCGAAGCTGGGGCTGGTCGACGAGCTGTTCCACACCGTCGCATCTCCCGCGGTCACCTACCTGCTGCTGCTGATCGGCCTGGCCCTGCTGGTGTTCGAGTTCTTCACCGCCGGCATCGGCGTGGCCGGCGTCGTCGGGGCCATCAGCCTGGTGCTCGCCTGCACGGGGTTGGCCACCCTGCCGGCCCGGGGGTGGGCCGTCGCCCTGTTGCTCGTGGCCATGCTGGCGTTCGCCGTCGACGTCCAGGTCGGCGTCCCTCGACTGTGGACCGGTGTCGGGGTGGTGTTGACCGTCGCCGGCAGCTTCTGGCTGTTCGAGCCGCTGCCGGGCGTCACGCTGCGCCCGTCCTGGTTGGCGCTGGTCGCCGGCATCGGCGGGGTGACGTTGGCGTTCGTGGTCGGCATGCCGTCGATGGTGCGCACCCGGTTCGCCACGCCGACGATCGGCCGGGAGTGGATGATCGGCGAGGTCGGCGAGGTCGTCGACGCCGTCGATCCGGACGGGGTGGTCAGCGTCGGCGACGCCCGGTGGCGAGCCCGGACCAATCGCGCCACTCCGGTCGCCGCTGGTGACCACGTGCGGGTCGTGGCCATCGACGGTGTCACGCTGGAGGTCGAGCCCCTGGAGGGCGCCGCCCGCGACCACCGGGAACGTCGCGCCTTGCGCGCCGAAGGGTCGGAGACCGCCCCGTAAACCCTGTGTGAACAGGGCCCGCCCCCCATTGCCCCGCTGGCCGGTCGTTCCTTAGCTTCGGCGCGGTGAACGTGGTGAACTTGACGTGGCAGCAGGCCGGGTCGTGCCGGGCTCCGGGTGCGGCGGCCGACTTCTACCCCCCGATGCACCTCGAACGGCGCCACGAGCGGCTGGCCCGTGAGCACCGGGCCAAGCAGGTCTGCCAAGGATGCCCGGTCCGCCTCCGTTGCCTCGAGCACGCCGTCGACACGGACGAGCGCTACGGCATCTGGGGAGGCCTCGACCAGGACGAGCGCCGCTCCCTCCGCAAGTCCGCCTGACCCCCGTCCTCCCATCGGAGGGTTTCAGCGCACCGGAGGGTTTGCGTCCCGGCAGGGGCGCCGGAAACCCTCCGGTGCCGCCAAACCCTCCGATGGGAGGGAGTCAGGTTTGGGGCAGCTTCGGGCCGGCGATGCGGACGTCGCCGCGGCGGCGGGTGACACCCCGGGCGTCCAGCTCGGCCAGCAGGGGCACGGCGTGCTTGCGGGTGATCCCCGCCGCCTCCCGGAACGAGCTCACCGTGAACCCGTCGGGGTCGGCGGCCAGCAGCCCTGCCACCAGGCGCGCCGCCGACGTGACGGCGTCGGCGTGGAACCACAGCCCGTCCCGTTCGACCAGGAGCCGGCGTTGGGCCAGCGCCCGCAGCTCGGCCGGCGGCACCCCGTCCGGCGGATCCGGCGCCAGCCCACCGGCGGCCAGCGTGGCCAGCACCGGGTGGTCGAGCAGCGGGTCGGCGGCTGCGGCGCGCCGGACCATGGTCGCGTCCACGGCCAGGTCGTCGAGGGTCTCCAGCGCCGCTCGCTGGTGGTCGTCCAGCGCCGCCAGCTCGACGCCGAGCGGTCCGGCCTCGTCGACGCGCTGGCGGACCGCCGCCACGGACGCCTCCAGCGCAGCGTCGGACACGACCCACTGACCGACGGTCGGCGGGCGCACCACCCCCGTCAGCAGCTCCAGCTCGTCCGCCGTCACCCACCCCCGCTCGTCCACCACCCGGTCCACGTCGCGGTCTGGGCGGGCCCGGGACGCCGGACGCACCGGTGCGACGTCGAGCACCTCGCCACCCCCCACCGTCTCGTCGCGACCGGTCTCCCGCAGCACGTACCGATCACCGGGCAGCAGCGGCAGATCGATCGGCAGGTGGAGCCGCACCAGGCCCGACGCACCCGGGCGCACCGACTCGTCGCCGATCACCCGCAGCCGTACGGCGTGCTCACCGGCACCGAGGTAGGCGAGGTAGGCGCCGCGCCGCGACACCTCGTGGTCCAGCGACGGCAGGACGGACAGCGACGCGTCGACCATGGCCGTCGAGCGCCACCGGCCGGCGGTCACCACGACGTCGCCGCGCTGCACCTCTTCGTGGCCGATCCCAGCCAGGTTGAGGGCCACGCGGTTCCCGGGACCGATCGAGTCGACCGATCGCCCGAGCGTCTGGATGGCGCGGATGCGCGCCGGTCGACCACCCGGCTCGACGACGACCGCCTGATCGACCCCCAGGCTGCCATCGGTCAGCGTGCCGGTCACCACGGTGCCGCTGCCCCGAGCGGCGAAGGCCCGGTCGATCCACAGCCGCGGTCGCCGGCGGTCATCGGCGGCCGGCGTGCGGCGGGCCAGGCCCGCCAGCTCGCGCGCCAGGCGGTCGATCCCCTGGCCCGTCGGCGCGGCGACCGCCACGACGGGCGCGCCGGCCAGGAACGTGCGGTCGAGACGGTCGGCCAGCTCCAGCGTCGCCAGCTCGACCAGCTCCGGGTCGTCGAGCACGTCGACCTTGGTCAGGGCGACGATCCCGTTGCGCACGCCGACCAGTTCGAGGATCCGCAGGTGCTCCTCGCTCTGGGGCTTCCACCCCTCGGTGGCGGCGACCACGAAGAGGCAGGCGTCGACTCCGCCCACCCCGGCGAGCATGTTGCGCAGGAATCGCACATGCCCGGGCACGTCGACGAAGCTGATCTCCTCGGCGCCGGCGTCGTCGGCCACGGTCGTGTGGGCGAACCCGAGGTCGATCGTCAGGCCGCGCCGCCGTTCCTCCTCCCACCGGTCCGGATCCGTTCCGGTCAGCTCCCGCACCAGCGAGGACTTGCCGTGGTCGACGTGACCCGCCGTCGCGATCACCCGCATCGCAGGGCGGCGACGATCACGTCGTCGTCGGCGGGTTCGACGGCGCGCAGGTCGAGGATGGTTCGACCGTCGCGGGCACGGGCGATCACCGGCGGGTGATGGGCGCGCAGGGCGGCGGTGCGATCGCCGGCGAGGTCGACGCCGAACGACGGGATCGTGACGCCCGGCGCCGAGCCGGCACCGGGGACGGCGTCGGTCGCCAATGCGGTCGCGGCCGTGACGGATGCGATGGTCTCCGCTCGCCGTCGGAGCTCGTCGACGGAGGTGGCGACCATGCGCCAGAACGGGACGGTGGCCGCCACGTCCCGCCGCAGGTAGGACATCGCCAGCGCTTGCAGCGCGCCGAGCACCAGACCGCCCGGTCGCACGGCACGCGCCAGCGGGTGCCCGGCGCACCGCTCGACGAGGTCCCGCCGACCGGCGATGATGCCGGCCTGCGGGCCGCCGAGCAGCTTGTCGCCGCTGAAGGTGACCAGTGCCGCGCCGGCGGCCAGCACCTGCCGCGCCGCCGGCTCGTCGCCCAGCCACGCCGGTGGGGCACCGGGCAGCCAGGGGCAGTCGGCGTCGACCAGCCCGCTGCCGAGATCGGCCACGACCGGCACGCCGAGGTCGGCCAGCTCGGCCACCGACGTGTCCTCCACGAACCCGTCGACGCGGAAGTTGCTCGGGTGGACCTTGAGCACCAGCGCCACGTCGGACCCGTCTCGCTCGATGGCCCGCCGGTAGTCGTCGAGGCGCGTGCGGTTGGTCGTGCCGACGTCGAGCAGTCGCGCGCCGGACTGCTCCATCACCTCCGGCACCCGGAAACCCCCGCCGATCTCGACGCTCTCGCCGCGACTCACGGGGACCTCGCGCCCTGCGGCCAGGGCGGCCAGCACCAGCAGCACGGCGGCGGCGTTGTTGTTCACCACCATCGCCGCCTCGGCACCGCACAGCCGGGCCAGCAAGGTGCCCGCTGCCCGCTGGCGCGATCCGCGCTCACCGGTGGCGAGATCCAGCTCGAGCGACGTGGCCCGCGCCGGCTGGTGGTGGGCCAGCGGCGCCCGACCCAGGTTCGTGTGCAGCAGCACACCGGTGGCGTTGACGACGTCGGTCAGCAACGTGCGACGCAGCGCCTCGGCGCGCGCCGGCGCGTCGGCGACCGCCCCGTCGGCGATCGCATCGCGGGCGACATCGACGAGCAACGGGTGCGGGAGGCCTGACGAGGCGAGGGATCGGGCCAGCGCATCGACGGACGGCGGGCGCTCCATCGGCGCCGAGGCTACCGATGGCGTTCGTAGCATCCCGGGCGATGGCCGCCGACCCACGACACATCGGCGTGCCCGTCCACCGGCTCGATCCCGATCTCCCGCTGCCGCGCGCCGCCCATCCGGGCGATGCGGGGCTCGACCTGCACGCCCGGGACGGCGCACGGCTCGCCGCCGGAGGTGGGCGGGCGCTCGTGCCGACGGGCATCGCCATCGCCATCCCACCCGGCCACGCCGCGTTCGTCCTGCCGCGCAGTGGGCTGGCGTTGCGCCACGGCATCACGGTCGTCAACTCGCCGGGGTTGATCGACGCCGCCTATCGCGGCGAGGTCAAGGTCGTGATGTTGAACACCGACCCGGAGGCGGACTACGAGGTGCACCGCGGCGACCGGATCGCCCAACTCGTCGTCCAGCGGGTCGAATCGGTGGTGTGGCAGGTGGTCGATCAGCTCGACGGCGAGGATCGCGGTGGCGGCTTCGGCCACTCCGGCCGCTGACCCCGTTCTGGCCGTCGCAACCGGCCGTTGTGAGTCGATGGGGACGGCCAGAACGGCTCAACGCCAGGCGAAGACGGGTTGCTCGAAGCCGGCGACCGGGTCGGCCCGACCCTCCAGCGCCAGCCAGCGGAACTGCACCAGCACGGCGCCGGTCGGGGCGTGGATCAGGTCGTTGCCGAGCGGCACCTGCACGACCGGGCGGTCGCTCTCGGGGATGTCGATGAAGCGCGGCGAATCATCGCGGCACAGCTGGTGCAGGCCGACCCGATACGCCGCCAGCACCTCGCCCGGGTCCGGCCGCAGGTCGAGGCGCCCGCCGCCCCACAGCACGACAGGCGTGATCACGAAGCCCGACCGCGTCGGGTAGTCGTCGAGCAAGCCGAGCACGGCCTCCGGGCCGACGGTGACGCCGAGCTCTTCGTCCAGCTCGCGCCGCGCCGCGTCGACGACGGTCTCGCCCTCGTCGAGGCGCCCGCCGGGCAGCGCCCACTGCGAGGCGTGCCGGTTGAGCCCGGCGGCGCGCCGGCACAGCAGGAACGCCGCGCCGCCCGACACGTCGGCCATTCGGCCGTCCAGCCCGCCGGCGCCGCCCGGGATCATGTCCATCGCCTCGGCGTCGGGTTGGTACGGGTCCGTGCGGTCCTCTCCCTCGACCGAGTCGACGACCACGACGGCGACGGCGGCGTGGCGCCGTTCGTCCAAGGCGAGGACGCGTCGCTCGTGGGCGGAGAGGTTGGAGGTGATGCGGTCGCGCAGCGCGCCGTCGTAGCTGAGCGGTGGCTGCAGGATCACAGGTGCGCCATCTCGCGGAGCGACCAGGAGCTGCGCAGGCTGCAGGTGGCGTGGCCGGGGAACGCAATGAGCGTCATGGACCCATCATCGGCGGCGGGCCAACCGGTGGGCGAACCGCGCCGGTCCGGCCGTAGCGTCGATCGGCTGTGCTCGACCGACTGCTCGACGACTCGTACCCACGTGCGGTGCGTGACGATGTCGTCAGCCTGACGGTCGCCCGGCTCACGTCGAACGCCGTCTACCGGTTCGCCCCGCCGTTCGTGGCCACGATCGCCCGCGGGCTCGACGTCGAGCTGAGCGAGATCGGCGTGGCCCTCGCCGTGACCGAGCTGTGCGGCCTGGCGTCCCCCCTGCTCGGCCGCCTCGTCGACCGCCGGTCGCGCCGTTGGTCGATCGTCAGCGGACTGCTCGGCATCACGGTGGGCGCGGTGGTCGCCGGCGTCAGCGCGGGGATCTTCATGTTCGCCGCCGGGCTGTTCGTCGTGGCGATGAGCAAGATCGTGTTCGACGTCGGCCTGGGGACGTGGGTCGCCGACCACGTGCCGTACGAGCGCCGGGGACGTGTGATCGGCATCGTGGAGACGTCGTGGGCGCTCGGCCTCCTGGTCGGGGTCAGCGCGCTGGGCCTGGTCGCCGCCGCATCGTCGTGGCGCTGGAGCTACGTCGTGGGCGCCGGCGGAGTCCTGGTCATGGCCGTGGTGGTCAGCGGCAAGGCCCGAGCGCCCGTCGCGCCCGTCGCCGATGACGGCGTCGAGGCCGACGTCAGGCCGATCAGCCCGCCGATCGGCGGCGGGCGGACCGGCCGGATGCCGCTGTCCAGCTGGCTGGCCGTCGGCGCGATGTTCGGCCTGATGTCGGCGGCGCAATGCATCTTCATCACGTTCGGTCCGTGGTTGGAGGACGAGTTCGGCGTCACGACGGTCGGGCTGGTCGCCGCGACGTTCGGCATCGGCCTGCTGGAGCTCGGCGCGTCCACCACGTCGGCGGCGCGCACCGATCGCTGGGGCAAGGAGCGCAGCGTGATGCTCGGCGCGGCGGTGATGGTGCCGGCCGGGATCGCCCTCGGCGCGCTCGAGCAGTCGCTCGTGCCGGGGCTGATCCTGCTCGGCTCGTTCATCGCCGCCTTCGAGTTCGGGATCGTCTCGGCCATCCCGATCGGGCCGACGCTGATCCCGGGCGCGCCGGGGCGGGGCCTCGGCACGATGGTCGCCGTCGGCACGCTCGGGCGGGGCCTCACCGCGATCCTCGCCACGCGGCTGTTCGAATCGTCGGGCCTGACGGCAACCGCCACGTTGGGGGCGGGGTTCGCCGCCCTGGCCGGGTTGTTCATGTGGGCCCGCTGGCGGCTGATCCGCCCACCCGCGCCCCGGTAGTCCCGCCGCTCAGGCAGGTCGTCGTCGTGCAATAGCTGCCTTCTGGGCGCGAAGGTTCCCGACTTCGGGAATGTCCGCGCCCAGAAGGCGATTTGAGAACGTCCGCGCCCAGATCGGGGTGGGGCGGCGCTGATCAGCTGGCGGTCGTGGCGACGGCGCGCTGGCCGTCGATCCAGTCGCCGAGCACCGGCCCCGACTCGAAGCTGGTGATCAGGGCGTAGCGCGGGGCAGCTCCCGGGTGCACGACGACGTGCCACAAGCGCTGGGTGTCGACGACGAACCGGGCGCCACGGTGCAGCGGCAGCCGCACCTCCGTTTCCGGGTCGGGCAGGCCGTCGGGCCCGTTGTCCATGAGGAGCATGTAGCTGTCCGGGTTGTCGGTCAGCTCCAGCCACGAGCGCACGACCCACCCCTCGCGGTCGGGGTTGAACCGGTTGTTGTCGTCGCGGTGGATCGAGCGGATCGCCTCGTCGCGTCCTTGCGGCTCGAGCTTGATGACCCGTACCCGTCCGAAGTTGGCCCCCACCTCGTCGACGTAGCGCCGAATCGTCGGCACCAGCTCGGCGTTGGAGGTCCAGCGGGCGTCCTTGTCGGTCTTGCCCTTGTCCCAGAAGCCCCGGCAGTCGAGCTCGCCGTCGGCCGACGCGATCGGCGCGAAGTTCGTGTCGCCGCCGCTCTTCCAATCCATGTACTGCAGGGCGAGGTACTCGTCCTCGGACACGTCGAAGTCGGCGTCGGCGAGGGCCACGTATCCGTGCTCGGCCAGCTGCGGCAGTCGCAAGTGCGGCGTGTCGAGCGGGATCGCCACGCTCCAGTGGTCGGCGGTCGGCCAGAACGTCTTCATCGCAGCGAGAGGTTAGGGAGCGATCGTCGTGATGACAGGCGCGGCCGTCGGCTGGGGGGCGGTGGTGACGGCGGCGGTCGTGGTGGTCGTGACGTCGGCCACCAAGGGAAGGATCAGCACCTGGCCGACGACGATGCGGTTCGGGTCGGTCAGGTTGTTCTCGATCATGATCGCTTCGACGGGCAACCCGTACGTCTCAGCGATCGCCGTCAGGGTGTCCCCGCTCTTGACTTCGTGGAAGCGGGGCTGGGTGGTCGTCGGCGGCGCCGCCGTCGTGAACGGCGGTGCCGTCGTCTGCATCGCCGGGAGCGTCTCGTCGGCGTCGGGCTCGTCGTCACCACCGCAGGCGCCGAGCACGAACGCGGCGCCAACCCCCAGCAGCGTGACCACGGCCCGCACGAGCTGCATCGTAGGAGGTGCGGGCTCCGGATCCGGTGCATCGACAGCGGCCGAACCACCCGGTCAGCGGTAGGTTGCCGACCCGATGGACGACGGCGCCGTGACCTTCCCGGGCGCCCGTGCCCCGGACCGCTCGTGGCGGATCGACGCCAACGGCGTCGGCATCGCGGCGTACGAGTGGGGCGACGCCGACGCACCGCCGGTCCTCGCGGTGCACGGCGGGTTCGACTTCGCCCGGACGTTCGACGGGCTTGCGCCGCGCCTGGCCGACGCCGGATGGCGCGTCATCGGCTGGGACCAGCGCGGCCACGGTGACAGCGGTCGCACCGAGCTGTACTCCTGGGATGCCGACCTGCGCGACGCGCTGGCCGTGTTCGACGAGGTCAGCCCGCGCCGGCCGGTCCCGGTGATCGGCCACTCCAAGGGCGGCGGGATGATGATCCAGCTCGCCGACGCCCAGCCGTACCGCTTCTCCCGGCTCGTCAACCTCGACGGCATCCCCTACCAGAGCCGCATCCCGGACGTCGCCGAGCACGTGCGGACCAAGATGATGGCCGGCGAGGTCGCCGGATGGCTCGAGCATCGGCGCAACACGTCGACCGCCGAACGCCGGCCCGGCACGCTCGACGAGCTGGCCGAGCGGCGGGGGCGGATGAACCCGCGCCTGTCGCACGACTGGCTGCGCTACCTCGTGTCCGTCGGGGCCCGCCACGACCCCGACGGCTGGCGGTGGAAGATCGACCCGTCCATGCGCTTCGGAGGGTTCGGCCCGTGGCGCCCCGAGTGGTCGGTGCTGCGGCTGGCCGGGTTGGGGACGCCGTTCCTCGCCGTGCTCGGTCGTGCACCAGAGGTGATGGGCTGGGGCACCGAGCCGGACCGCGTCCTGCCGTACCTGCCTCCGGGCGCCCGCTGCGAGATCCTCGACGACGTCGGACACTTCGTGCACATCGAGCAACCCGACCTGGTGACAGCGATGATCCTCGACCACCTCGGGACTGCTTGATGACCGACGTCGTGATGCTGCGGCACAACCGCGTCGAGCTGGCGCTGCACCGGCTGCGGCCCGGCGACGGCCGGCCGCTGCTGCTCCTGCACGGCCTGGGCGAGCGGTCGCCGGACCAGGTGCCGACGTGGCTGGAGGCCTGGACCGGCCCGGTCGCCGCGCTCGACTTCACGGGGCACGGCGAGTCGACGATCCCCGTCGGCGGCGGGTACACGGCGGAGATGCTGTTGGCCGACGCCGACACCGCCCTCGCCGAGCTCGGCGAGGCGACCGTCTTCGGGCGAGGCCTCGGGGCCTACATCGGCCTGCAGTTGGCCGGCGCCCGACCCTCGGAGGTGGTGGGTGCGCTGCTGGTCGACGGGCCGGGCCTGGCCGGCGGGGCGACGTTCCCGACGTCGCAGAGCTTCTTCGTGCTGCCGCCCGCCGACGGTCCTCCGGACCCGTACGCGCTGGCCGAGCTGAGCCGCGACCTGCGCCCGCCCGACTACGCGGCGGCGTTCGTACGCCTGGCGCTGGCCGGTTCCCGCCTCGACGAGCCGATCACGGTCGCCGCCGTGTTCCTGCCGCCGTGGCTGGAGGCGGTGGCCGCCGAGCCGGGCGTCTCGCGATCGTCGATCGCCGAGGCCATCGCCCGCTACGGCGCCGCCTGACCCCACCCGCGAGTGACGACAGATCGATGTCAGATGTGACGTCGATCCGTTCTTGGAAGCCGTCGGGGGTACTGTGGCGGGCGTGCGCTCGGTGCTCATGGTGGGGCTGGCGTTCGTGGTGATGGAGCCGGTCACGGCGCTCACCCATCGCTTCGTCATGCACGGCATCGGCCTGCGGTTGCACCGCAGCCACCACCGCCGCACACATCGGCGCGTGGAGGCCAACGACGCCTTCCCCGTCATGTTCGCCGCCGTCGTCTGCATCGGCCTGTGGCTCGGGTTCAACGCCCCGTCGCTCTCCGACCTCGTGCCGATCGGCATCGGCGTGACGCTGTACGGCGCGGCGTACGCGATCGTGCACGACGTCTACATCCACGGGCGCCTGCGGGTGTTCGGCGACCGGCACATCGCCGTCCTCGACCGGCTCGCCGATGCACACGCGACGCACCACCGCTCCAACGGCGCGCCCTACGGGATGCTGCTGCCGATCGTGCCGAGGAGCGCTCGCCACACCGTGTGGCCGTGACCGTCGAGGCGGGCCTCGTCAGATGACGAAGCGCTGACGGATCCAGTCGGCGAACACCGGGTCGACGAGCGTGGTGCGCCCGTCGTCGGTGTGCAGGTGTCCGGCGTCCAACAGGGCCCGGCGGGCGTGCTGCGCGGCCCCCGGCGACAGGTTGAACAGCTCGGCGGCGGCGCCGAACGGGCTGCCGTCGCGGGCGATGATCCGCAGGACGTCGCGCTCGCGGGTGGCGAGCGACGAGTAGAGCCGCTCCAACCCGGACGCCGTGGCCGCCCGCACCTCGCCGAGCGTTCCGGCCCAGGTGTCGTCACCGGCGGTCCCCCCAGGCGGCACGAGCCGCCATGCGGCGTCGGCCACTTGCATCGATCGCTGCGGATGACCGCCGGTGAACGCGGCGATGCGGAACCCGAGGTCGGCGGCCTGGCGCTCGGTCGCCCGGAAGCCGTCGGTCACGATCTCGACGACGTGGCGCTGGGCCAGCGGACCGAGCTCGACGAGGTCGGCCTGGGCGTAGAACGGCTGCTGCTGGTCGGCGAACAGCGAGCGCATCATCGACGGCTCCGATCCAGCGAACACCAACCCGAGCGACTGGTACTGCGGTTGCAGGTGCGTGCGCAGCAGCCCCGCCGCTGCGTCGACGCGGCCGATGCCGGCGAACTCGTCGAACACGATCAGCAGTGGCGTCTGGCGGGCCAGGCCGGTGACGACGTCGAGCTGCGAGTGGACCGTGAGCAGCGGGTCCGGCCGCGAGCTGGCCGGCCGGCGGAGGTCAACGCGCACCATGCCGAGGTTGAGCTCGACGGCGGTGGCCAGGCGGGCGACCCGGTCGTCGACGGCCCCGATCGCGGTCAGCGCCTGGTCGAGCCGGGCGGCCAGGTCGGCCATCGACGAGAGCTCGTAGAGATCGACCCAGAGCACCAGCGTGCCGGCCCGTTCGACCTCCGCCGCCACCCGCCGCAGCAAGCTCGTCTTGCCGTAGCGGCGCGGTCCGAGCAGCGCCGTGACGCGGTGCTCGCTGACCCGCTCGATGAGGTCGGCCAGTTCGTCGTCGCGTCCGCCCAACTGGGTCGGATCGAGCGGACCCTGGTACGGGAACGGTGATGCGTCCACACCAGGAGACTACTGTCAAACAGTAGGACTCTGATACTGCTCTACGGTAGGTACGGGGATCGCGCCAGCGGGTCGTCACCACCCCACGTGCCGGCGCTGGCGAAGGGCTCGAACCGGGCGAACAGCTCTTCGCCGTACCACCGCTCTCGCCGGGTCCGGCGGACGACGGCGAGGTGCCGGGGCGAACGGGCGAAGCGGCGCATCGCCTCGGCGTCACGCCACAGGCTGAACGTCGCCAGCCGACCGACCGGCGCCTCGCCGATGCCGACGGCGGCGAGCAGGCCGTCGGCGCCGGCGAGCTCCTGGCTGACGGGCGACCCGGCGCGCCCGAAGCGCCACCAGGCGCCGAGGCGCACGTCAGCACGGGTGAGCATCGCCACCGGGCCGCCGTCGGTGCCCGCATCCAACCGGTCGAGCACGTCGACGCCCCGCCACGCGCCGTGGCCCCCGAGGGAGCGCAGGCGGACGTGCCACGCCTCGTCGGCGTGGCGCCAGCGCTCGGCGATCGCCGACCGGGCGAGGAAGTCGTCGAGGTGTCGCTCGTCGTCCCACACCGCGAACAGCGCCGAACGCCGCAGGTCGACGGACGGCCCGGTGTCGGCGCCGCGTCCGGTGCCCAGCAGTCGCCAGAACGCCAACCCTTCGACCCCCGCCAACCGCCGGCGGTCGGTGGCCAGACGGGCCAGGACCGCCGGCTGCTGCCACGGCCGCTCGCGCACGAGGTGGAACGACGCGACGCCAGCCATCCGACATGCTGGCACCGTGCACCCGCTCGCCCGCACCGCCGTTCCTGCGCTGACCGGGTACTTGCTCGGGTCCATTCCGGTGGCCGACCTGGTGGGTCGGCGCCGTCACGTCGACCTGCGTTCGGTCGGCGACCGCAACCCGGGCTGGTGGAACGCCCGCCAGTCGCTCGGCCGACGGGCCGCCCGGCCGGTCCTCATCGGCGACATCGCCAAGGGCTTCGCCGCCGCCGCGGTCGGACGTGTCGTGGCCGGACGGGACGAGTGGTGGCTGCCGGTCGTCGGTGGCGGCGCAGCGATGGTCGGGCACGCCTGGCCCGTGTTCGCCGGCTTTCGTGGCGGGCGCGCCGTGGCCACGTTCGGTGGCGCAGCGGCCGTCATCTCGCCGGCCACGGCGTGCGTGGCCGTCACGGTCGGCGCCGCCGCGGCCGTGCGGCGCGGATCGGTGGCGCCGGGGGTGCGCGCCGGTTTCATCGCCTTCCCGCTCGCTCAGGTCCTCATCGACGGACCTCGCCGCACAGCGGCCACCGGCGCCCTGATGACGTTCATCGGCCTGCGCTTCGCCCTCGCCAGCGGGCGGGCGTGACCGCTCCGCCGTACCGCGCCGACACGATGTCAGTCAGTCATCCTGCAGTGTCGGTGGAGTCGCGCTCGCCGGACCGAGGGTGGCCGTGACCGCTTGGACGGTCAGATCGATGGCGAAGGCCCAGCCGAAGATGGCGATGATCTGGGGCGCCGTCCCGATCCAGTTGGGAGCGCTCACGCCGTAGGTCACGGCGGCGACGATGGCGGCGAGGATGATGAAGCGGACGAGCTCGGCCGTCCACCGCACGACGAACGTGAGCGCCCGCCGGGGCGTGGCGCTCAGTCGGTCGAGCCGCGGCGCCTCGTAGGCCGGCAGCAGGATCGGTGTCGGCACGCTCGACGGCGTCTCCTCCTCGGCGACCTCCTGGCGGCTCGACTCGCGCTGGACGTCTCCTTGCGCAGCCGCCGTCGCCGGCGCCGGCGCGGGCACGGCGAGGAGGTCCCTGAGACCGGTCGTGACGGCAGCCAGGCGGTCAGCGGGATCGCCCGTGGCGAGTCCTCGGCGGATCCCCCGGGCCAACTGAGGAGCTCGACTCGCCCGCTGATCCACGGCGTGGCGGACGACGGGCTCGACGTCTCTCGTCCAGTCCTCGTTGACCCGGCTGCAGGTCCGCAGGGTGGTGGTCAGATCGGCGTCGGTCGCAAGGGTGGCGCCGATCACCGCTTCGTCGACGGCGCGCCGCACGTCGGCGACGATCCCGTCGCTGGGCAGCCCGGCCAGCTCGTCCTTGGCGATCCTCGCCGCGTGGGCGTATCGCCCGATCCAGTCCGCGGCAGCGTCCTTGAGGCTGGACTCCCGGTTGCGGGCGACGATCAGTTCGTCCTGGGCGCCTTGCGTGCGACGCTCGTCGAGCGCTCGTTCGGCGCGGTCGATCGCCGCCTTGAGCTCGGTGATCGGCGTGCTGATCGACGCCGGCAGGTCCCACGTTCCGACGATCGACGCGGCGAGGGACCTGATCTCGGCGTGGACGGTCTCGAGCTTGTCGTTCGCCGTCTCGAGCAGCTGGGCGACGGCACGCTCCTGCTCTTGCACCTGGGCCAGGGTGATCTTGCCGTTGGCGAGCAACGCCCGAACGTTCTCCAGCTCGGCGTCCAGCTCGGCGTCTCCGTAGCGACCTCGGATGCCATCGATCCGCTCGCGCAACTCGTCGCGAGCGGCGTTGCGGCGGGCCCGCTCGATGGCGAAGCTGAGGAACTTCCGCACGGCCCACCCGAGGCCCAGTCCGACGACCACGACGAGTGGGATGAGGAACGGCGAGCGGCGGTTGGTCACCTCGAAGGCGATCGTGACGGGTGCTGTCAGCTGGGGTGACCTCAGCTCGACGGTTCGGGTGGTCGTGCCGAGCGGGAAGTCCTCGAGGCGGTACTCGAGCACGAGGACGCCATCAGCGCCAGCCGCCGGTTCGAGCGCAACGGGCTGGGCCGAGGCGAGGTCACACGTGCCGCTCTCGCAGGGCACCGCCAGCGTCACCTGACCCGCACCCCGCTCGACCTGGCGAGCCGAGAGCGAGGTCACGCCGGCCCCGCGACCGACAGCGATCTCCAGCTCGGGTCGCACGTCATCGTTCCAGTCCGACAGGAAGCCGTCGAACTCCTCGACCTCGACCGTTCCGCCCACGTCGAGGACGGCCGCTGGACGAACGAGCGTCAGCGAGACCGACTGGCGGTTCGTGCCCCCGTCGGCCAACAGGACGGTCACCGTGTACTCCGCGGCCGGCGCGAAGGCGGCGGCGTCGGCGACGGTGACGCTGAGCTGGCGGTCCTCGGTGGCGACGGCGATGCCGACAGCGTCGGTGGCCAGCGCCACGTCGCCTCGCAACACCTCGGTCACCGAGGCGGTGATCTGGGCGGCGGCGCCGATCTCCGTGAGCTCGATCGGGAAGCTGACGGTCGGGTTCGGCGTCGCCGACAACGACCGTTTGGTGCCGCCGACCAAGCTCACCAGGTCGTCGGCGTGCGCCGTCGCGGCCGGAACGAGCGACCCCAGCGCCACGAGACCGACGACCGCCAACACCAACCGTCGCGGGGTGCGACGGGGCGTGTTCGGGTGGCGATGTGGTGACTGCCGCTCGTGCATCGGTCCTCAACCTCGGTAATCGTTCGCTCGGTCACTGTCGTCGCGGTACTGCTTGGCGATCGACTCCTTGACGCGGTCCGGGACCTCGGCCTCGAACTCGTCGATGATCGAACCGACCCGCCCACCGACGGTCGATGAGCCCTCTGAGCTCATCCAGTTCTCCCAGTCGGCCGGTCCGTCTCCCTTGGTCGCCACTTGGGCGACGTCGGCCAGCACGCCGTGGTCCCGACCACGGGACTTCGACACCTCTCCGTCGAACTCGACCAGGCCGGCGGCGACCGAGCCGTCATGATCCTCCAGCCCACCCGACCGGAGCGCCAACGTGAGGAGCTCGACGGGCGCGGCGACGTCGAGCTCACCGACCAGGTCGCGCAGCAGCGCCGGCGCTCGAGCGAGCTGCGACCGCGAGGTCCTGTCGAAGATGGCGACGGCCGCATCGACCAGCTCGCCTCGATCGTCGATGCCCGCGTCGTACCGGTCCAGGCGCAGCTGCGAGACGACGAGGCGCAGCCGCAGTACGTCGTCGACGGCGGGCGAGCCGAGGCGATCGAGCCGCGCCGAGAGCGCAGCGAGGTGGCGGGCGGCGCGCGGCGCGTCTCCGGACTGCTGCCACAGACGGGCTCGATGCATGGCCAGCTCGACGACACCGGCGACGTCGCCGCGTGCGGCGAGACGATCTTCCTCGGCGGCTGCGATCGCCGACGCTTGATCGAGGTCGCCGAGCAGCTCGCGCACCTGCAGCTCGACCACCGGCAGCAGTGGTTCGCCGCTCGGCGTGCGAGCCGAGGCCAGCACTTCCGCCGCGTCCGAGAGATCGCCGTTGGCCACGAGACGTTGGACCTGCCGTTCGATCACCGGCCGCTGTCGCGCGACGTCGATCTCGGCGATCTCCTCCGTCGAGAATCGCGCTTCCAGTTCGGGCAACTTGTCGAGCAGGTAGGCCCGGGACGCAGCCGGCACCTCGTCGGCCACCGCTTGCAGGTCGGCGGCGACATCGGCTCGCCAACGACCGTCGAGGGTGCGCGGCGACTGGCCCAGCATCAGTCGGTGGTAGAGCTCCTCGACCCTGCTCTCCCGGTCGTCGAAGGCCCGGTAATAGCGGATCGCGGCGCGATGGATCTTGCGCACGTCCACTTCGTTGTCGGCGGCCAGCTGGTCGAGCATCAGTGGACGGATGTCACTCCGGTGGACCAGCACGTTCCACTCCAGCCGCTCGACGAGCATGGCCTCGCGGGCCAGCCCGTCGAACAGCTGCTGCGCCCGCGCCGCGGAGGTCACACGGACCTTGCACGGCCGCGCCAGCACCTCACGAACGATCTCTGGCGTCACTCGGCGCAACGTCAGGCCGGGGAAGGCGATCCGCCGGACCGCAGGGTCCTCGATGTGCTCGAGCAGTCGCCGGTAGAGCTCTCCCTCGAGCACCCCCTGACGGAGCTCGAGGTTGCGCAGCCAGCGTTCGTCGCCGGAGGTGGACCGCAGGATGCCTGCGGCGAGACGCACGCACAGCGGGCTCGATCCGATGAGCTCGACGACCTCGCCGATGGCGTCGCGTTCCAGCTCGATGGACGTGTCCGCAGGTGGGTCGCGCAACAGCGTGTCGAGCAGCGCGACGGCGTCGTCCGTCGGCAGTCCTTCCAGGACGATCCGTTGGTCCGTCAGGTTGGTGACGTCACCGCGCCCGCTGGCGACGACGCGCCCTCGCGGCATGTGGTGGCGGAGACCGTCGAAGAGTCGGCGCAGCGACCGCAGGTCCCAGTCCCTGCGCTGCGCCTCCTCCACCGTGTCGAACGCCACCACCACCGGGCGATCGCTGACCTCGTAGGCGATCGTGGCGAGGAGGCCGTCCCAGGACTCGGCCCGCACGTTGACGTCCCGCGATGCGGATGCGCTGGCGCTGTCGCCATGGCGAACGAGCGCGACCGCCTCGTCGGCGAGCGACCGCAGGCGAGCCGATCGGGTCGCGGTGACCTGCCACGACAACTGGCTCGCCATCTCCGCGACCAGCGTCGCCGGCGCAACCGGGTCGAGCGCGCTGTGGTCGAAGTTGAGGTAGCAGATGCGATCACCGCGATCCACGCAGCGGAGCAGGTAGTGGGCCAGCAATGCCGACTTGCCGATACCGCCGCGACCGATCAGGAGCGTCGGCGGGTCGTCGGCGCCGATGCGTTCCAGGCGAGCGAGCTGGTCGGTGCGATCCTTGAAGTTGTCCGTGGCGACGGCCCGCAAGGGGTCGAGCATCGCCTCGAACCGCAGTCGAGCGTCGACGTCACGATGCGGCGGCACCGGGGTACCGACGGCCTCGAACCAGCGGCTCACCTGAGCGACGAGCGGAAGGTCGCTCCGGCTCATCCGGGCGAGATCGACCCCTTCTCCACGACCGATGAGTCGGTCGATCATGCGCTGGAGATCTGATTCTGGTCGGTGCGTGACCGATCGCCAGGCCGCTCGCAACGATGCCAACCCGTTCTCGGCCGATGATCGGCGGACGTCGTCGCCGACCCGCCAGCGCGGCTGCCCATCCTCCGGACGCCCGGCGCTGGCTGGCGCAACGCGTTTGGCTTCGGTGAGCAGGAACCCGGCCACCTCGATGTCGGCGTCCTCCGCCGCGTCGAGGCCGAGCCACTCGACCTCGAACTGGGTCAGCACGCTGGCGCGCAGTCGGAGCTCGTCGATCAGCGTCGCCGGCCCGCCGTCGTCAACCGAAGTGCTCATGCGCCACCGCGCTCGCTTCCCGTCCAAGCGTCAGGAGATCGCTGAGCTTGGCCCGATCCAACGTCTTGGCGACGAGCTGGTCGATCTCCTTCGTGCTCGCTGGTCGACCGATGTGCCGCCCGATCTCCTCGAAGAAGAGCGCCAGGTGGGTGGTCGAGATCGGCTCGGTGCGATCCTCGACCAGCACTTCGGCGACCACGGGGGCGAAGCCGCCCCGATACCCCGTGATCACCAGGCGGAGATCGCCCAGCTCGCCGGTCTCGATCTCGCGGGCGAGGTGGGCGACGGCCACGCCGACGTCGTCGCCGACGTTCGAGCGGTCGAGACCATCGACGAAGAGGACGCGTCGTCCGACAAGGGACTTGTACCGGCCGGAGAACGTGGTCACCAGCTCTCGGGCGATCCGCTTCGCCTCCGTGTGCTCGACGACCTCGTCGTACGTACGAGGCAGGCCGAGCTTCGCCGAAAGCTCTCCGATGAAGTCACGGGCGGAGAACGTCGTGCACTCCTCGGCGGGCCAGAGCTCGGCGATGTCGATGACGACGAGCTGCCACGGCGGTTGTGCCGCTTCCAGGACGTGGCGCAGCAGGTGACGGCTGTGCGACTTGCCCTGGCCCGGGTCCCCGTCGATCGACACGACCGGCGCGTCGTCGGTGACCTGGACCAAGGCGCTCCCCAGTTCGATCCGATCGAGGAGGGCCCGCTTGTCGCCCGGTCCGAGCAATCGCGCTCGTTCTGGTGGGTCGCACCGATACCACTGGTTGAGGCCGCCGGAGCGGGGCGCGGCCAGCACCGTGGCCATGTCCGCGCTGATCATCGGGACCCGATCGCGGACGTGCTCGACCAGCGCCCGCATCAACCGCCGCTGGGCAACGTCCTGCAGCACGGACGACCAGATCATCGCCGCCGTGCCGCCGGCGCCGAACGGGTGGTCGGCGACCCGCAAGCCGATGGCGACGACCACCGGCTCGATCTCCATCGGCGTGGCCAATCCCGTGGCGAGCGACACGTGCAGTTGCCTGGCCAGGTCACTGCGGAGATCGGGATCGTCAACCCACAGCGCCATCGCTCACCCGGCCACGATGTCGATCCGCTCGGCGATCCGAGCGATCGCCTGTCCCTGGTTGCGATATCCGTACTGGTCCTGTTGACCGATCTCGACCGCAGCGTGGTGCAGCGCCACCACCTCCCAGCGCTCGTTGAACACGGGAGCACCCGAGGAACCCTCGTCCGTGTCGGTCCAGTACTGCACCACGTCGGCGTCCACGAACCGCACGAGGTTGTGCGCCAAGGCGATCTTCTTCGGCAGGCCGTTCGGGTGCTGGATGATGGCGACTCGATCGTCGACGGCGACCGCCTGGCGCGGACCACCGATCTCCAGCGCCGGCGCGTCGCCCGGGAGCTGCGCGGTGAAGTCGATGATCGCCCAGTCGCGATCGCGTTCACCGCGCAACCGCTCGCCGGCGTGTCCGAGGACCGAGAGCGGCGCCAGCGGCTGGCCGTCGAGCCCGAGCTCGTGGCGGAAGTGGACCTGGACCGCGCTCGCCGGACGGTCACCGTCCTCCTCGTCGAACACGACGTGATGGTTGGTGAGGATCCGGGTCTCGCCGATCCGGAAGCCCGTGCCGGTGCTGACGGCGCCGTCGAACGTGGCTTCGACGCGACAGACCGACTTCGCTCGTTCGGTGCCGAGGGCCAAGAAGCGCACGTCGAGCAGCGTCGGCAACCCGGCGACGATCTGACGCTCCCGCTTGGCGCCGTCCGAGAAGCCGTGGAACTCGTTCGACGTGGGCGGGTGGGCGGACTTGGCCGGCAACGGCGGTGTGACCCGCCGCAGCTCGTCAACCCTTGCGGCGAGCGCGGGTGACTCGGCCGTGGCACACGTCACGAGCTCCGGGAGCCGAAGGTGCTGTGCTGCGACGTTGAAGGCTGCGAACCAGATCTGCCGACCGGTCGAAGCCCAGGGGAGGTCGCCGGCGGCGATCCCCGCTGCGGCGGCAACGCGCTTGATGTCGTCGGGGAACGGAAGCTGGATGACGACGGCTTCGTGCAGCGAGCGGACGCGCGGATCGGTCCAGTGCACCGGCGCTTGCGCGAGCACGTCATCGAGCCCCACCGTCCACCTCCCGCCAAGATCGTAATGAAGCGGCCGGTCCGCCGATCGCGATTTCTCGGCGTGCCGACGAGTGATCGAGCTGACGATTCGACGAGCGCCGATCTCACCGCCATCGGACGCTGGCTCACCGGTACGTGCGGCCGCGCCAGCGTTGTCGACGGGTGACCAGACCACGGGCCAGCGCGGCGACGGCGATCGGATCGGCCAGCGGCGAGAGCCAGTACGCCAGCCCGCGCCGGTCGTAGGCCCGGGCCGTGCCGATCAGGGTCCCGACCCTGGCGACGAGCAAGACGACGTCGAGGAGGTCACCCCGCCGCGCCACGAGCCGGGGCAGCGGCGCGGCTTGGGCGACGGTGACCACGACGAGATCGAGGGCGCGACGCAGCCAGGGGTCGACGACCGGCAACGACAGGGACCGACCCCAACCCGACCACGCGTCGGCGAACGACTCGTACATCCGCACCCGCAGCAATGCCGAGGCGTCCAGGAAGTCGACGACGAACCCGGCCGAGGCGAGCCCGCGGACGAGCGCGACGTCCTCGACGGTGTGCGCGGCGACCGTGGCGAAGCCACCGGCGTCGACCAGCGTGGCACGGGCGAACGCCAGGCACTGGCCGTTGCCCATCCGGCGATGCACGGGCCCGGCGTCCGCCGCGCCCGGCGGCGCGCCCCGGTAGACGAGGGTGGTGAGCATCGCTGGGTGCAACCACCGCAGCCCCGGTGTCGGGCACTCGAAGCGCCCGGCGAGCGTGACGAGGTCGATGCCGTCGGCGCGCGCCCGGGCGACGAGCGCAGCGGGCAGTCGCGGGTCGGGCCGGGTGTCGGCGTCGAGCGTCACGATCCACTCGCCGCGCACCGCTTCGAGCCCTTGCTGCAGCGCCCAGGCCTTGCCGGCCCACCCCCGCGGCAACGACTGCCCGTCGACCACGTTGGCTCCGCACCGGCGGGCGACGGCGGCGGTGTCGTCCGTCGACTGGTCGTCGACGACGAGCACCTCGAGCACGCCTGGCGCACCGACCATCGCGCCGAGCAGCGGTCCGATCCGGCCCGCCTCGTCACGCGCCGGCACGACGACGCTGATCGGTGGGCCGGCAGCCGTGGCGAGCGCGATCGGCCGCCGGCGGCGGCGGACTCGGGCCAGGCGGGCGAGGGAGGCCGCTGCGGCGACCACTCGCACGGCGGTCCCGACCAGCTGCATCACGCCGCACCCCGGCGCCGGTCGGCGACGACCAACTCGGCGACGATGCGGGCGCTCGTCAGCACGAGCGGCAGGCCACCGCCCGGATGGCTCGATCCGCCGACGAGGTACAGGCCGGCCCGCCGGGCCTGGTTGCGCGGCCGCAAGAAGGCGGCCCGCCGGCCGTTCGACGAGGTGCCGTAGATGGCCCCACCTGGCGCTCGGTACCGCTCGGCCAGGTCGGTGGGCGTGATGACGGCACTCCACGTCACGCGGGCCCGCAGGTCCGTGCCGCGCATCGCCAGGACGTCGAGGACGTGCTGGCGAGCGGATGCCGGCTCCAGCTCGATGCCCGGCGGCGTGTTGACGAGCAGGAACCAGTTCTCGTCGCCGGCCGGCGCCTGACTCGGGTCGGTGACCGCCGAGACGCAGGCGTAGACGGTTGGGTCCTCGGCCATCCGGCCGTGCTCGAGGGCGTCGAACTCGGCGCGGTCGTCGGGCGAGAACCACACGGCGTGGTGGCCGAGTCCGGGCGTCCGACCCCGAACGGCCGCGGTGACGACGAGGCCGCTCGTCGACCGCGCAGCTCGCTGGACTCGCCGCAGCTCTCGCTCGTCGGCGAGCAGGTCGCCGTACACGTGCTCGGCATCGGCGTTGGCGACGACGACCGGGGCGGCGATGGAGCTGCCGTCAGTGAGCTCGACCCCCGTCACCGCTGTCGGACCGCCACTGATGCGCGCCACGTCCACCCCGCAGCGCACGTCGACGCCGCGCTCGGTCGCCACGCGTTCGAGGGCGCGGCGCACGGTGTCGAGCCCGCCCATCGGGTACCAGCAGCCGAACCGCGACTCCAGGTGCGGGATGCAGGCGAGGGTCGCCGGCGCCCGGAACGGCGACGACCCGGAGTACGTGGCATAGCGCCCGGCCCATTGCACGAGGCGCGGGTCGGAGAACGTCCGGGTCGCCAGGCGGTGCAGCGACCGCAGCGGGTCGATCCTGGCGAGGTCGGTCGGCGCGCGCATCCGCCGCAGGAGTTGGCGGGGGCCGTCCATCGGCCCGGCCAGGAACGTTCGGGCGCTGACGTCCCAGATCTGCCGCCCTCGGGCGTCGAACCGCCGCCACTGCTCGCCGGCGCCGGGTGCGAACTCGTCGAAGGCATCAGCCGTTGCGCCAGGATCGTCGGACACGACGAGCGACGCGCCGTCCGGCCATCGGTAGTGGAACTGCGGGTCGAGGCGCACGAGGTCGAGCTCGTCGTCGATCGACGTCCCGGCCACCCGCAGCAGGTCGTCGATCAGCGCCGGCACGGTGACCAGCGAGGGTCCGACGTCGAAGGCGAAGCCGTCGTGGCGCTCGGCAGCCAACTTGCCACCGGTCACGGGCCGCCGCTCGAGCACGACGACGCGTCGGCCGGCGGCGCCGAGGCGGATGGCGGTCGCCATCCCGCCGACCCCGGCGCCGACGACGACGACGTCGGCCCGCTCAGCCACCGCGGACCAGGGCCACGACGGCTGCGCCGGCGAACGGCAGCATCGCCGTCGCGCCGACCGCGGCGACCACGGGGTCGCGGAAGAAGGCCAGGAACCCGAGCGACTCCATCACGCCCATTACGGCGTACTCGGCGACGAGCGAACCGTCGGGCGCAGCCGGCGGCAGCACCAGCTCGAGCACGGCCATCACCCCGGCGCCGACGAGCAGCCAACCGGCGTAGTTCGACAGCGGGATGCCCCGATAGCGCCCGCGTCGGGTCCACCGCCAGTAGCCCTCGGTGGTCATCTGCGGGTCGAGGAAGAGGTCCCACGCCGTCAGGGCCGCCGCTCCTGCGACGACGCGGGCGGGGGCCGTGCTGCGGCCGCCCAGTGCGGCGTGCGCCGTCTCGCGCGCCGGCAGCGACATCGCCCACCACGCCATCGGCACGATGACCGGCACCCCGGCCACGCGGGGACGCAGCCGGCCCGTGTACCGGTACCGGCCGAACGGTCGGCCGGTCGTCGACCCGACACGTTCCATCCATGCGGTCGTCACGCCCACGACCCCGGCCGCCGTTGCAGCTCGCCGCCCACCCCACCGGGCGGCCGCGCCGAGCGTCGTCGTGGTCGCCGCTCCGGCTACCACGGCGCTGGCCAACACGGCGCGCGCCGACCCGCCGCGGCGGGCCAGCGGGGTGGCGATCATCGCGGCGAGCGCACACCCGGCGGCGGCCGCCCGGGCGCGGGACACGCCGGCGGCCGTCACGATCGACCGAGGAGGTGGGAGGCGGCGACGGCCAGCTTGCGTGGCGTCGACACCCGCGCCCGGCGGTGGAACACGTCGTAGCCCTCGTCCTCGATGCGATCCAGGATCCGGCCGTAGAGGTCGTGGGCGGCGCCGACGCAGCGGGCGGAACGGGCCGGCAGCATGGCGATGCCGGCGCGGGCGTGTTGGTAGAGCTGCCGGGCGCGTTCGATCTCGAAGCGCATCAGCTCGACGAACGCTGGCGTGCACCGGCGGGCCGCCAGGTCGACGCCGAACCTTCGCAGGTCCTCCTGGGGGACGTACTGCCGGCCGCGATCGAGGTCCTCGTCGATGTCGCGCAGGAAGTTCGTCAGCTGGAACGCCTCGCCCAGGGCGCGCGCCGGCGGGCGGGCCGTCGTCGGGTCGTCCGGCTCGAGGATCGGCAGCATCATCTCGCCGATCACTGCCGCCGACCCGTCCATGTAGCCGCGCAGGTCCTGCCACGTCTCGTAGCGCTCGATCGTGAGGTCCATCTCCATCGACCGCAGGAACCGGACGAAGGCGTCGCGGTCGATGTCGAAGGCGCGCACGGTGTGGACGACGGCCTTGAGCACGAAGTCGTCGGATCGGCCGCGGTCGAGGTCGGCGAAGAACCGTTCGCCGAAGGCGGTGAGTGCGGCGGCCCGCAGCCCGGCGGCGGCGGCCGTGTCGCCATCGACGCGCACGTCGTCGACGATGTCGTCGGCGTAGCGGCAGAACGCGTAGAGGGCGTGGACGTGGTGGCGCTTCACCGCCGGCAGGACCATCGTCGACCAGTAGTACGTCGTGCCGTGGCGCTTGTTCAGCCGTCGGCACTCGGCGTAGCTGGCCTCCAACGTGACGTTCATTGCGTTCCCCGGCCACAACACTTGCAGCCTGCGCAGCGCGTAGCCGCTCCCGTGACGGTCACCGAGCGGACTCGTACCGCCGCACGCGGGCGGCGGCCAACTTGCCGGAGACGAGCACCATCGGCACCCCGACGCCGGGCACGGTGCCCGAGCCGACGAACACGAGCCCCGGCACGCGGCGGTCGACGTTGCGCGGCCGGAACGGGCCGGTCTGGGCGAACGTGTGGGCCAGGGCGAATGGCGTGCCCCGCTCCATGCCCAGCGCCTCCCAATCGAGCGGGTCGTAGATCTCCTCGGTGACGACGTCGGTCGGGTACCCGAGGTCGGCGACCTGGCGACGCATGCGATCGACCGCCGCATCTCGCCGGCTCGACCAGTCGACGCGGCCGTCGAGGTTTGGCGTCGGCTCGAGCACGTACAGCGTCGAGCACCCTGGGGGCGCCAGCGCCGGGTCGTCGAGCGAGTGCAACGTCACGAGGATCGACGGGTCGGGCATCAGCTCGCCGTCGTGGACGAGCGCGTGGAAGGCGTCGTCCCACTGCGCCCCGAAGTGGATGTTGTGGTGGGCGGCGTGGGCCGGCGGGACCCCCCGTACGCCGGCCACCCACAGCAGGCACGACGGCGAGTACCGGCCGCGCCGGGCCGAGCGCGGGGCGTCGACGCCGTCGAGCAGGGTGCGATAGGCCACCGGGAGGTCGCTGTTGCACACGACGACCCTGGTGGTGATGCGCTCGCCGCCGACCAGTTCCACGCCGGTGACCGCGCCGCTGCCGTCGCGCAGGATGCGGCCGACGTCAGCGTCGTAGCGCAGCTCCACGCCGGCATCGGTCAGCGCCTCGGCCAGGCCCGTCGCCATGGCGTGCATCCCGCCCTCCGGCACGTAGACGCCCTCGATCGAGTCCATGTACGTGATCACGGCGTAGAGCGCCAGCGCCTCGTACGGCGCCACGCCTGCGTAGAGGGCCTGGAAGCCGAACACCCGCTGCAGTCGTTCGTCGTCGAAGAACGACGCCACCTTGCGGCCGAGCCGGCCGAAACCGCCGAGGCGCACCAGCCGGGAACCGGCTCGCCAGCGGCGCACGAGGTCGAGCACGGAGTCGAAGTCGGCGTCGATGAAGTTCGGCATCTCGACCAGGTACAGCTCGGTCAGCCAGTCGGCGAAGCGGTCGAAGGCGGCCGCCTCCCGAGGTCCGGCGAAGGCGCGGATCTCCTCGGCCATCGCCGCCCGGCCGTGGCGCACGTCGAGCACGGAGCCGTCGGCGAACGACGCCCGGTACATCGGGTCAACCGGCTTGAGCCGCACGTAGGAGGCGAGGTCGCGGCCGGCGGCGGCGAAGACGTCCGCGAGCAGGCCGGGCATCGTCATCACGGTCGGTCCGTTGTCGAGGCGGAAGCCGTCTCGCTCGATCAACCCCGCTCGACCGCCGGGTCGATCGCCGCGCTCGAGCACCGTGACACGATGGCCGTCGCCGACGAGGTGGGCGGCGGCGGAGAGCCCGCCGAGCCCGGCGCCGATGACGACGACGTCCACGGTGGCGTTACCGCTGGCGGCCGACGACGAACGCGGCGAGCGTGGTCAGCTCGCGGCGCGCCTCATTCGTCACGTCGGCGACGTCGAGCGCGGCGACGGCGTCGTCGGCCAGCCGTTCGATGTGCGCCTCCAGCTCGGCCAGGGCACCGGTGTCGACGATGACCTGCTGGATGGCGGCGATGGTCGGCGCGTCCAGGGCCGGCGAGCCGACGAGCTCCAGCAGGTGCAGTTGCTCGGGCGTGGCGGCGGCGACGGCGCGGGCCAGCAGCGGAGTCGGCTTGCCCTCGCGCAGGTCGTCGCCGACGGGCTTGCCGGTGATCGCCGAGTCGCCGAAGGCGCCGATCACGTCGTCGCGCATCTGGAAGGCGTCACCGAGCGGCAGCCCGTAGGCGCTCAGCGCCGGGAGGAGGTCGCCGGCCCGCTCCGGGGCGGCGAGCATCGCGCCGACGTGCAACGGCCGCTCGATCGTGTACTTGCCGCTCTTGTAGCGGGCGATGCGCTCGGCCTTGACCAGCCGGCGGTCGCGCTGGACGGAGCCGAGGAGGTCGAGGAACTGGCCGACGTTGAGCTCGATCCGCAGGTCGTTCCACAGCGTCCACAGCTCGGGGGACGCGCCGACCATCAGCTGGTCGGAGAGCACGAAGGCGAGGTCGCCGACGAGGATGGCGACGCCCTCGCCGAACCGCCGGGCCTCCCCCGACCAAGCGTTGACATGGTGCGAGTCGTGGTAGACGGCGTGCGTCGTCGGAGAGCCGCGTCGGCTGGCCGAGTCGTCCATCACGTCGTCGTGGAACAGGGCGAAGGCGTGCATCAGCTCGAACGCCGCGCCGGCGTCGATCACCCGGCGATCGTCGGCGTCGCCACCGGCGGCGACGAACCCCCAGTAGCAGAACGCCGGGCGCAGGCGCTTGCCGCCGGAGGCGACCATCCTGCAGATCTCGTCGAACGGCCCGGCGAGGTCGGGGTCGAAGGCCGCCCATCGCCGGCGCTGCTCGCCGAGCAGCTGGTCGAGCCGGAGATCGATCTCACGGGCGATGACCGCCAAGCTCGGCGGGGCGGTCGTCGACACGCCGCAAGACTAGGAGCGACGATCCGATCCCGCTTCTGGCCGTCGCAAACGACCGTTGTGAGTCGGTTGCGACGGCCAGAACGGTCTCACTCGTCGAGGTCGGCGATGACCTCGTCGATGCGCAGACGGGCCGTCTGGATGCGGGTGCGACACAGCGCGATCAGCTCGGTGGCTCGGCCGACCCGGTCGGCGAGACGGTCGACGTCGACGTCGCTGCCTTCCAGCTCGCGCAGGATGGCGTCGAGCTCGTCGAGGGCCTGGGCGTACCCGACGTTCTCGACGTTCTGGCTGGCGGTGCTCGGTGGTTCGTTGGTCATCGATCGGGGTCCTGGGGAGCGGGCACCACACGGCTGCGGCTGGTGCCGGTGGCGAACTGGGTGACGAGGACGTCGTCGACGTCGAGCTCGGCGGGGGACCGGACGATGCGCCCGTCGGCCCGGCGAGTGATGGTCCAACCTCGCGCCAGCACGTTCACCGGATCGAGGGCCCGCACCCTGCTCTCCAACGAGGCAACGTGACGCTCCTCGGCGGCCAACGCCTGCGGCGCCCGGCCGACAAGCCGGCGAGCGCAGCGCACCAGATGGGCGTCGGCGTCGGCCAGCGGTCGTGTCGCGCACGAGCGCACCGTTGCCGCCCGCTGGGCCAACCGCTCGCCGGCCCGCTCGACGGCGGCCTGGGTGCGCCGAACGATGCGGTGAGCCCGGTCGACGAGGGCCTGGTCAGCACGTTCGAGGCGGGCCGCGGCCGTGTCGGCGATGGCACCGAACCGGAGCTCGACATCGGCCAGGTAGCGCCCGACCGCCTGGACCAGGAAACCGGCGCAAGCGGTCGGTGTCTTCAGCGACGTGTGGGCCACCTCGTCGGCCACGCTGCGGTCGATCTCGTGGCCGAGCCCGGTCAGCACGGGGACCGACGAGGCGGCGATGGCTCGGGCAATCGGCTCGGCGTCGAACGTGGCGAGGTCGTTGCGTGAGCCGCCGCCGCGGATCACGACGATGGCGTCAAGGCCCTGCTCGTCGTGGAGGTGGCGGCTGGCGTGGCGGGACAGCACGGCGATGGCGTTGGCCACGCGGCGGGGTGCTTCCGGGCCTTGGACCTGCGTCGTGGCGAGGACGATGCGGAACCCGAAGCCACTGCGCTCGAGCTCGTCGTGGAAATCGTGCCACGCCGCGGTTCCGGCGCTGGCCGCCACCCCGATGCGCAGCGGCACGGGGCTCAGCGGGCGGCGGCTGTTGGCGTCGAGCGACCCGTCGGCGGCGAGGCGGCGCAACACCTGGTCGCGCTGCTGGGCGAGGTCGCCGAGCGTGAACCGGGGGTCGAGGTCGACGAGCTTGAGCCCGAGCTGCCCGCCCGGCGCGTAGTAGTCGAGGTGGCCGAAGATGCGCACCTTCATGCCGTCGGCCAGCCGCAGCCGGTGCTTCGTCAACAGCGGCCGGAGTCGCTGACGGCTCTGGGCGAAGAACTGCACCCGCACGACCGCCGTGCGGCCGGGCGTGTCGTCGGCGAGCTGGAAGTAGGCGTGACCCCCGCGCTCGTTCCAGCCCGTGATCTCACCGCGCACCCACACGCCGTCGGAGAACGAGCGGCGCAGCGCCTGGTTCACGGCGTCGGCCAGTTCGCCGACGGTGAGCGTCGGGTTGGCCGGGTCGTCGAGCGGCTCGCCCTCGAAGTCGAAGGCCGGCTGGGTCATGACCGCCACATCCTGCCGGACGAACACGCTCGACCGAACCGCATCACGCACCGAGTTCGCGGACGTTGTCGTCGAGGTCGTCGCCGAACAGCTCGCCGTCGACGGGGAGGCCGCGATCGACGCGCAGCGCGTCCAACTGCTGCAGCGGCCGCTCGAGCTGCCGGCGACGTGTCCCGACGAGCTGGTCGAACTCGCGTTGGACGCTGTCGATGTGCCGCTTCACCTTTTCCGCCGACTCGGTGTACTTCTGCCATTGGACGCCGAACTTGCCGATCAGCTGGAGGATCTCGTCACTGGTGCGCTCGACCATGAAGTTGTCGAAGGCCTGGCGGATGACGCCGAGGAAGGCGAACAGCGTGAGCGGCGAGCACATCACGACCCGCTGCCCGAGCGCCTCGTCGAGCAGGCCTGGGTCGTGCTCGTGGATGAACCCGGTGAGCTGTTCGTTGGGCAGGAACAGCAGCACGTAGTCGACCGTCGGGCGATCACCTTCCGTGGCGTACTCCCGCTTGGCCAGCTCCTTGATACGCAGGCGGACGTCGGCCAGGAACCGCTTCAGGTGGGCCTCGCGCTCGGCGTCGGTGCCGACCTCGAGGTAGCGCAGGTACGAGGCGAGCGGGAACTTCACGTCCATGTAGAGCACGTGGCCCTTGGGCAGCTCGAACGTGAAGTCCGGCCGGCCGGTCCCACCGGCGACGTGGACCTGCTTGCGGTAGTTGACGTGCTCGGTGAAGCCGGCCAGGCGCAGCACGTCCTCGGCCATCCGCTCGCCCCACTGGCCTCGTACCTGCGGGTTGGAGAGCGCAGCGCGCAACGTGCGCGTCGAGTCGGCCAGGGTGGCTGCCACCTCGGCATGGGTGCGCAGCGACTCGTCGACCTGGCCGAACCGCTGGGCGCTCGCCGTGCCCAGGTCGCCGACGGCGGTGCCGAGGCGCTGCAGCTCGGAGCGCAGCTCGTCGAGCCGGGCGTCGATCACGTCCTTCTTCGCCGTGAGGTCGGCGGCGACGGTGCTGGCCACGCCGCTTGCCGCGGCGCCGAGCTGCTCGCGGGCGAGGACAGATGCGTGCTCGAGCGCGGCGCGCACCGTGGCGTCACGCTCGTGCGCCGAGCGGGCCGCCAGGTCGGCCAGCGCTGCGGCCAGGGCGTCGGCGACCACCGCATCGACGGCCGCCGCATCGTCCGGGCGCCGCCGCGCCGACGCGGTGCCCAGCGCCCACGCAGCCGCCGCCACGGCGGCCACCGCCAGCAGCGCCAGCAGTGCGATCCCGATGTCCATGCCGGCCATGATGCGCGGGGGGTGTCACAGCAACGGTGGACCCACCTGACTGGCCGTCGCGCCGCGGCCAGCCCGAACGGTGAGTCCACGCAGCGGATCTCCGCCGTTGGCGCTCACAGTTCGCTCGGTAGCCGGCCACGATGGCCCGCGGCGGTCCGTCGGCGCTGGTGCTCGTCGACCACGCTCCATCAGGGCCACGCCAGCGTCCCCGTGGTCAGCTCGTGCAACGACCACCAGTGGAGCTCCTGATCGAACACCATCACGTCGAGCAGGGTGACGCCGTGGCCGGCGAGGCCGCTTCGCAACGTGATGAACGCCTGGGCGTCGCCCTCGTCGGGGCGGTACCGGTCCCCCAGCCAGTGGTGGCGAGGCTCGATCACGAGCCACCGATTCGGGCACGGCTCGTCGAGCTCGACCTGCCGGCAGCCGAGCATCTTGTGCGGCCTCTCGGCGAAGGTGCGCACGGAGTCCATGGTCGACCCGCGCGAGGAGCACCGGAAGGCGCCCCGCTCGTCGAGGTGCCAGACGTCGGGCCAGGTCCGCCACACGAGCACCGAATCGAGCTCGGCGACGCCCACGACGTCGAGCGGCGTCGTGAACAGGAGATCACTGATGTCGGGCGGTTGCCGATCCGCGGGATCGTCGGCCCAGCGCTTCTGATACGTGTGCATGTCGTTCGCGGTCCCATCGCTCCAGAGGGTCGAAACGGGGATCGAGGTCCCGAGGCGGCGCGCTGGCGTCATGATGAGCGCGGGGTGTCACCGCGACGGCGGACCCGCTGATCCGCCGGCCCGCCGAGCCGGTGGGTACGGTCGCCGAGGTGACTGCGGTGTTCGATCGCCCCACCGAGGAGGTCCTCGACGTCGTGCTGGCCGACCACGCCGACGTTCGCAACCACCTGGACGAGGCCCGGGAGGCCGCCTGGGCCGCCGTCAACCCGCAGCTGCTGGACCTGTGTCGCGCCCGGGTCGCCATGCTGCTCGACTGCACGAGCGAGTTGGACGGCGTGCACATCGCCGACCTCGCCGACTGGCCCCGGTCCGAGCAGTTCGGGCCCACCGAACGCGCCTGCCTGGCCTTCACCGAGCAGTGGGTGGTCGATGTCGCCTCGATGGACGACGCCACCGTCGCGGCCGTCCGCGACGCCCTCGGCGACCAAGGGCTGGCCGACTTCGCCAGCGCGCTGCTCGTCGTCGAGCAGCGCCAGCGACTGCGCCAGACGTGGGCGGCGCTGTTCGGACGGATCGATGGTTGACCGGCGCCGTCGAATCGAGCCCGGCGTCGCCGCGGCCAAGCCGCTGCGGCGGGCGCTCGGTGCGTGGCAGGCGGCGGTCGTGCGGCTCGACGCCGTCGATCCGGTGACGACCGAGCTGGTGCGGCTGCGCTGCGCCCGCTACCACGATTGCCACACTTGACTGTCCGTCCGCCTGGCAGTTGCCAGGGATGCCGGCCTCGACGAGGCGACGATCGCCGATGCCGACGGGCACGGCGACGCACTGACGGCGGCGCAGCGGGCGGCCGTGCAGCTGGCCCAGGACATGATGTCCCGACCGGCCGACCTGTCGCCGACGCTGATCGCCGAGCTGCACGACCACTTCTCCGACGAACAGCTGCTGGAGCTGACCCTCGACGTGATGAAGTGGAACTACCAGAAGGTCAGCGTGGCCCTCGGCGTCGACGACGAGGTGCGCCCGGGCGAGCTGACGGACCTCGTGTTCGACGCCGACGGCAACTGGGTCCGCCCGGCGTGACGGCCGGCGTGAGGTGAGCGGTGAGGGGACGCTGTGCCCTCACCGCTCACCTCACCAGGCCACCGGAAGGCTCCAGCACGTGTGCAGTTCGCCGAGGCGGCGGGAGCGCAGGCTGGGCGTGACGTCGTCGGCCAGCCGGATCTTCGGCAGCTCGTCCAGCACGACCTGGCTGAGGGTGACGGCCAGGTCCCGCGTCAACGCGTAGCGCGAGCGCGGGCGGTCCTCCGGCTCGGCGGGGTGCTTGGACGGCGGTCCGGTACCGAACGAGATGCCGCTCGGCAGCCCATCGGCCCGGTACGAGCCACGCGGTTCGCGCTGGCACAGGTCCTTGCGGCCGACGACGAACTCGTCGGGCTCGGCGAACACGCACGGGTCGCGGTTGGCGGCGGCCGCCGAGCACCGGACCAGCGCGCCGTCGGGGAGCAACCGACCGAACCGCTCGACCTCGTGGCGGCAGAAACGGTCGGCGGACAGCACGGGCGGGCTGTGGCGCAGCGCCTCGAGATAGGCGAACTTGACCAACCGCCGGTCGTCCCGCACGAGCGCCAGCTGCTCGGGGTGGGTGGCGAGCAGGAACCACAGGTTGGCCACGCCGCCGTGAAGCGTCTCGTGGTCGCTCTCCAGCAGCGTCACCACCAGATCGCGTGGTCCGCCGCCCAGGCGGGCGACCACCGAAACCAGGTCGTCGCCATCGCCATCGGCCCGCTGGTCGAACAGCGGGAGCAGCAGCGCGGCGAGCTCCTCCATCGCTGCCAGCCCCGCCTGCCGGGATCGTGGCTCCCACCCGACAGCATGCGGCATCGTCAGGAACGCCGCGGCGAAGCCGGCGACCCGGTCGTCCGGCAGGTCGAGCACCGCGGCCAGCAGCTCGATCGGGAACCGGGCGCACACCTCGACGGCGAGGTCGACCTCCCCGCTGGCGGCGAACGCGCCGACGATGCGCCTCGCCAGCGGTTCGGCGGCGGCGTCCGATCGTGCCGTCACGCACGTCACCACGTCGAGCTCGGCGCCGAAGTTGCGGCCCCAGCCGTCGAGGCCGCTGCGCCAGCGCTTCGAGCGCGTCTCGTAGTTGGCATCGTCGACGAACACCGACGTCACGTCGTCGTAGCGGGTCACCCAGAACGCGTTGCCGGGCCAGTCCCGGTAGCACGGCGTGCGCTCGCGCAGGATGGCGAGCACGGGGTACGGGTCGTCGAGGTACTCCGCGCCGGAGAGCCGCCGGGGCTTCAGCTCCGGCAGCGTCTCAGATCGCCGGACGCGCTGGTACACCTCGTACGAACGGAACCCTGGTCCCTGCTCGGACTCAGCCATCGGCGGGCAGACGCAGCCACAGCGCACGGATCGACCCGAGCCCGATCGGAGCCAGGCTCGAGCCGTCGATGTCCGTGGGCATCCGCTCGGCGTCGATCTCGATGCTGTCGACGGTCCGGGCGAGCACGCGGGAGCCGATGACCGACTCCTGGTGGCTGATCCACGCCCCCGGGCACAGGTGCGGGCCGACGCCGAAGGCCACGTGGCTGGCCTGCCCGTCCCTGCGCACACCGCTGCGGATGATCTTGCCCGTGTACAGGTCGGGGCGGGCGATGTCGAACCGCTCCGGATCGGCGAACACGCGGTCGTCGTGGTTGGCGGAGAAGTCGACCATGTGCATCAGCGATCCGGCCGGCACGGGCACGCCGTGCAGCTCGAGATCCCACGTGTTGTGGCGCGGCTGGCCGCCGATCGAGCTGGCGACGCGCAGCGTCTCGTGGAACGCGGCGTCCCACTTCGACTCGTCGGCGCGCACCGCGGCCAGCTGGTCGGGATGCTGGAGCAGCAGGTACCACATGTTGAGGATCGCCCCGCGCGTCGTCTCGCCACCGCCGCCGACGACGAGCGCGATGTTCGACGTGATCTCCTCCGTCGAGAGGTGGTCGCCGTCGACCTTCGTCACGCACAGCTCGGAGATGATGTCCCGACCGATCGGGTCGCCGGCCTCGTCGTACAGGTACGTCGGCTCGGCCCGTCGTCGGGCGACGAGGTCCTCGACGAAGTCCTCGAGGTGCTGGCGGGCCTCCACGCCGATGTGCGCCGTGTCCGATCCGCCGAGCCCGTTCATCATCGACGAGTACCAATAGAAGAAGTCGGCGCGGGCCTCGTCCGGGAACCCCAGCACCTGGCCGACGACACGGATCGGGAACTCGTTGGCGAACGCCCTGCCCAGCTCGACCGACCGTTCCCCCGTCCGCTCGTCGACGACGACGGATCCTTCCGGTGCGGTGCCGTCGAACCACGTGGCGATCATCTCCCTCGCCAGCCGCTCGATGATCGGCACCCGGCGATCGAGCGCCTTGCCGACGAGATGGCGGCCGTAGACGTTGCGCCGCCGGCGGTGCTCGATGCCCGACAGCTCGAGCTGGGTGTTGCCGAGCACGCCGGACGACATCCCCTTGGGGATCGTGTTGAAGCCCTCCTCGTCGAGGTAGCAGGCCGTCACGTCGTCGTAGCGCGTGACCCAGTAGCAGTTGTGGAGGGTGTCGTGGAACACCGGGTGGTGGTCACGCAGGATGCGGTAGTACGGGTACGGGTTGCGGGCGAACTCGGCCGAGTCGAAGATGCGCGGATCGACCAGCGGGGTGCCGTCGGGGGCATGGCCCATGTCGACGGCCTCGCCGACCGGCATCAGCGGGAAGTCGGCGCGAGCGGGCTCGTCAGGGCCCAGCGCACGGTCGACGACGTCGCGGAACGGGCACGTGAGACTCATCGGCGCGAGACCCTACGGTGGGCGCGTGGACCAGCCCGAAGGGAGGTGGACGTGCCGTCGATCTATGTGATCACCGACGCCTGCATCGACGTGAAGGACGAGTCGTGCGTGTCGGTGTGCCCAGTCGAGTGCATCCACACGACCGACGACGATCGTGTCTGCTACATCGACCCCGAGGAGTGCATCGGGTGCGATGCGTGCCTGCCGGCGTGCCCCGTCGGGGCGATCGCCACGGCCGAGGGGCGCCCGCCGGCGCCGGCGCGGTGGACCGAGATCAACGCCCTGTGGTTCACGGACCGGGCGGCCGCCCGCAAACTGGTCGACGACCTCGCCATCTGACCTCAAGGTCCGACTTCTGGCGACCCGTCCCGCCACATCTCGGACCATGAGGCGGCGCGCCTACTCCTTGCGGGCGTCGCGGCGGCGCAGGATCATCGGGTCCTCGCCGGGACGGTACAGCTCGTGGGCTCGTCGCCACGTGGCGAACGCGCCGAGGATGTGCGGCGGATCGCCGTGGATCTCCGTGAACCCTCCGGTCACGTCACGGGTGTCGAAGTAGGCGGCGTCGACCCCGTCGGCGTAGAGCCGGCAGGCCGGCTCGAACCCCATGGCACCGAGCTTCTCGTACTCCGCCTCGAAGTCGTGGACGAGGTAGGCCACGTGGTGGTAGCCCTCATTGCCGGCGGCATACATGTCGCGGTAGATCGACGGCGTCTCGTCGTGCTGGACGATGAACTGGATCATGGTGTCGCCGAGGTAGCCGAAGGCGTAGGACACGTCGGCCTCCTGGTCGGTCCCCCGGTACATGAACTTGTCGGTGCGGTGGTGCTCGGTCACCGAGAACGGTCCGGCGCCGAACAGCCGGGTCCACTTGTCCATCGCGTCGTCGAGGTCGTTGACGAGGTAGGCGACCTGGAACCACTGCTGCTTGCCGGGAGCGTCCATCGCCGCAGTCCACCACGACCCCTCCGACGACCCCTCACCGGACGCTCGTACCCTCGTGGTGTGGAGGACGTGGTGCTGCACGGCGGCGTCGCCAACGCCGATGCTGTGGTCCGTCGCGGCCCACACGTCCTGCGCCCGTCCAACCCGCACACGCCGACCATCCACCACTTCTTGCGCTTCCTGCGCACCGAGGGCTTCGACGGCGCCAGCATGCCGCTCGGCGTCGAGCCTGACGGTCGCGAGCGGCTGGAGTTCATCGACGGCGACGTCGCCGTGCCGCCGTACCCGGCGTGGGCGCAAACCGATGGGGCGCTGGCCAGCGCAACGCAGCTGCTGCGGCGCTTCCACGACGTCAGCGCTCGCTACGTCCCGCCGCCCGGCGCCACTTGGAGCACGGAGATGGCCGACCCGGAGGCGGCAACCCTCGATCAGTCGGAGCTCATCGTCTGCCACAACGACGTGTGCCTCGAGAACCTCGTGTACCGGGACGGCGAGGCGGTCGGCCTGCTGGACTTCGACTTCGCCGCCCCCGGGCGGCGGCTGCACGACCTGGCGACGTTCGCCCGGATGAACGTGCCGATGGACGCCGACGACGACGCCGTGCTGCTCGGTCGGACGCCGCCGTTCGACCCGTTCCGCCGGCTGCGCGTCGTCGCCGACGCCTACGGGCTGCCGCCGGACCGCACGGCGTTTCTCGACGTACTGGCCGGCGGCATCGAGCGCGGCGGACGGTTCCTGCAGCGGCGGCTGGACGAGGGCAACGAGGCGTTCAAGGCGATGGTCGAGGCAACCGGCGGCATGGCCAAGTTCGACCGTCGGCGAGCGTGGTACGCCGCCAACCGCGAGCGCTTCGCCGCTGCACTGGGCTGAGCGGGTGCCGCGCCGCAACCGCGTCGATCCGTGGGGTGATCTCCACGCCGTCGACGAACGTGGGCACTTCACGGGCAACCGAGGGTGCGTGGTCGACGACGACGAGCGCGTCGTGCGCCACCACGGCAGCCAGCTGTGGATCACTTGCCGCACCTCGTTCCGCGAGTGGCGGCACCCCATCGCCGCGCCGCGCCGGTGGACGCCGATCTTCTTCCTCGACGACGCGGTCGCGCTGGCCGCCGGGCACCGGCCGTGTGCGACGTGTCGGCGCGAGGACTACGTGGCGTACCGAGATGCGGTCACGGCGGCGGCTGGCTCCGACCGGCCGCTGCTGGCCAAGCAGCTCGACCGGCGGCTGCAGGCCGAGCGGCATCGGCGCGGTCGCGGACTCGACCGCCGCCACGATCGGATCGCGTGGACCGCCGACGCCGCCGAGCTGCCCGACGGCACGGTCATCGTCGACGGGGACGACGCGATGCTCCTCGTCGGCGACGCCGCCCACCGGTTCTCGTTCGCCGGATGGGGGCCGCCGATCGTTCGACCGACGGGTACCCGGCAGGTGCTCACCCCACCGACGTCGGTCGCCGCGCTGCGGCACGGGTTCGAGCCGACGATCAGCCGCTGGCGCCGCCCGTGAAGTTCCACGTCGCCAGGCGCAGCGCCGGTGCCGTCCAGCGCGGCATGTCGGCGCCGTAGGTGTCGCCGGGCATGGCGTGAGCCACCCGCCCGACGCCGAGCACGTTGCCGGGCATCAACGCCTCGGCGTAGGACTGCGTGAAGCGGAAGTTGCGCAGCGGGCGGACGATCTCGCCGTCCTCGATCAGCCAGATGCCGTTGCGCGTCAGACCGGTCGTCGCCAGCGTCCGCGGGTCGAGGACGCGGGTGTACCAGAGGTCGGTCACCAAGACGCCGCGCTCGACCGCAGCCACCAGCTCCGCCGTGGACGTGTCGACGATCGGGCCGGCTATCTCAATCGTTCGCTCGCTTGCCTTCGCCGTTAGCGACGCGGCCTGGCCCGGACGCTCGCTCACAACTTGACCCATCGACGCATTCGGCAGCAGTTGCACGTGGGTGGCGATGCCGCCGAACGACGGCGCGCCGACACTGTGGCCGGTCGACGATGCGCCGGCGGCTGCCGCCGTCCTGCGGTCGTGGGTCAGCGACGAGCTGACGCCGGCCTCGACCAGGACGGTGCGCCGGCACGGCGTGCCCTCGGCGTCATAGGCATCGCCGGTCGCCGCGGCGTCGTCGACGATCGTCACCGCGCCGTCGAACTGGGCCTCCCCGAGGCGAACGAACGAGCGCCGCTCCTCGACGGCCTTGGCGTTGAAGCCGTACCAGCTCAGCCCCTGCAGGACGTCGGCGACGGCCGTCGGTTCGAGCACGACCTCGAGACGGGCAGGTGCCAGCTCGTCGGCGTCGCCGCCGGCGCGCGCCTTCGCCGCCGCCCGCGCCCCGAGTGCGGCGCCGTCGATGTCGGCCAGCCGCCCGGACGCGGCGCGAGCAACCCCGTCGGCACCGGCGAGGCGGGCGATGCCGTCGACGGCCACGTCGGCGCGCTCGCCGGTCACCTGCTGGCCCGCACTGTTGGCAAACGCGCCCGACCAGTGCCCAGTGCGGCAATAGCCGGCCGTCTCCAGGCCGCCGGCCGCCTCGACGAACGCGGCCACCACGCCGGCCCGGTCATCGGGTGCGGCGTCGGCCGTGGCCGGGTCGACGGGCGCCGGCGGGCCGGTCGGCGACGGCGGTGCGACGCCCGGCCAACCCGGGTCGAGCGGGGCCACGGCGACGGCCGCCACCACACGATCGACGATCGCCTGCAGCCCCTCGGCGTCGACACGCGTCGTCGAGGCTGACGTGGTCCGGCCGTCGTGGTGGATGCGGACGCGCACGCCGACGACGTCGTCGGCGACGTTCTGGTGGATCGCCGAGCCGGCGAAGCGGGTCAGCGCCAGCTGGTTGCGATCGACCGACACCTCGACGTCGGCGCCGACCGCTGCCGCCGTCGCCCGCTCGAGCACCTGCCGGGCGACCTCCCTCGGTTCACTCACGTACACCCCCACCCCCACCCTCGTTTACGTCCGGATTTTGGTCGCGCGCGCGACCAGGATCCGGACGTAAACGACGAAGGCCCGGTCACGCTCGCACCCCGACGCGGACGTTGCGGAAGCGGGCCGGCGCGGCCGGGTGTCCCGTGTGTCCGACCTGGCCCGGTTGACCCTTGCCGCAGTTCGGGGTGCCCCACGCTTCGGTCTCCGACGACAGCATGTCCATCGAGCGCCAGAACAGCGGCCCGATGCCCGTGTACGTCGGGTTGCGCAGCAGCCGACCCTTGACGCCGTCCTTGATCTCGTAGCCGACCTCGCAGCCGAACTGGAAGTTGAGCCGCTTGTCGTCGATCGACCACGAGCGGTTGGTCTCCATGAAGATCCCGTCGTCGGTGGCGGCGATCATCTCGTCCAACGTGTGCGGCCCGGGCTCCAAGCCGACGTTGGTCATCCGCACCATCGGCAAGCGGGCCCAGCCGTCGGCCCGCACGCTGCCGGCGTAGTCCAGCCCCGCCACGGCCGCCGAGTCGCGCCCGGCCAGCACGCCGACCCAGCGGCCCTCGCGCACGGCGTCGCGCACCGCCGCCGGCGTGCCTTCGTCGTCGTAGCCGAACGACCCGAGGGCGCCCGGGATCGTCGGGTCGATCGTGATGTTCATCAGCTCCGAGCCGTACTGCAGCGACCCGAGCTGGGCCAGGTCGAGCCAGGACGTCCCGGCGTACGCCGCCTCCCAGCCGAGGATGCGGTCCAGCTCGATGGCGTGACCGACCGACTCGTGGATCTGCAGCGCCATCTGCTCGCTGCCGAGGATCAGCGTCGTCTCCCCGCTCGGGCACGGTGGCGCCGTCAACAGCTCCCGCGACTCCGCCCCGACGCGCGCCGCGTGGGCCAGCAGGTCCAGCTCGTCGACGAGCTCCCACCCGCGGGTGGCGTACTGGCCGCGCGCCGCCGGGTACGAGCGGACCTGGGTCTCGCCGTCGCCGATCGACATGGCATCGATCCCCGCCCCGCACTCACGGATCCGCTGGTCGATGCGATGGCCCTCGCTGGACACCAACCACTTGGCCGTGTCCCAGACCTGGTACATGCCCTCGGCGATGTCGGCGCCGTGCTCGCGCATCGTCGCTGTGGCCTGCACGAGGAGGTCGCCCTTGTCGGACAGCCCGACACCGAGCGGGTCGATCACGCACTCGCTCGTCCAGGAGCCCGTGACCGGCTCGGCGGGGATCAGCCCGCTCGCCGAGCTGGCGACCCGACCGCTCGCCGCGGCGACCTCGGCGGCCCGCCGGCCCGCCGCCCGACCGGCCTCGGCGGACAGCTCGGGGAGGGCGAAGAACCCCCAGCCCGACCCGACCAGGGCGCGCACACCAACGCCCGCGTTCTCGTCCTGGGTGACGTCTTCGACCTCGCCGTTGCGGGCCGCCATCGCCTCGTAGCGACGGTGCATCACCCGGGCGTCGGCGTAGCGGGCACCCGCGTCCATGGCCGCCTGCACGGCCGCTTCGGCGACCTCGAGCTCGCTCATGCTCGGCAGTTCAGCAGACAACGCCGCCGTGCGGTCAGCGGAATGCGATGGCGAAGCAGCGGTCGCTCAGCTGGCCCAGCGCGTACGACGCGTAGTCGACGCCGAAGTCCGAGTACAAGTCGCGGCACTCCTCGCTCCACGCCAGGGCCTCGGGAGCCGACAGTCGGTGGACGACCTGCAGGATGCCCCCGTCGTACACGCGGTACTCGGCCCAGGTGCCCGGGAAGTCCTTCACGCAGCCGACCTCGATCGACGGCAGCCGCTCGCCGACCCACCGCACCCGGTGACGGTGGGTGTGCCCGGCGGTGTAGGCGACGATCGCCGGCCGCCGCAGCATGACCGCCGACAGCGCCTCGCTGGCATCCGGCGAGATGCCGAAGTAGTCGGGGCTGCGCTTGCCACCCACCCACTGCTGGTGGTGGCCCATCACGATCACCGGTACGGTCGACGCAGCGGCTCCGGCGTCGAGCCAGTCCAGCTGCTCGGCCGTGACGGTGCCGGTCGCGGCGAACGGGATGGCCGTGTCCAGGAGCGCGATGGCGATGCCCGGCAGCTCGATCCACTGGTCGCCGGCGTATCGGTCCTGGCCCCGGTAGGCGTCGTGGTTGCCGCGCACGACGTGCAGGCGATCGCCGAACGGCACCCGGTAGCAGTCCTCGAAGTCGGCGAACTCCTCGGGCGTGCCGTCGCTCGTGAGGTCTCCCTTGACCACGACGGCCGCCAGGTCGGCGGCGGCCATCTCGGCCGCCGCAGCACGGTTCATCGTCTCGGGGAACGGCGTCGAGTCGGGCGGCAGCCGCTTGATCGGACCCTCCTCGTGGTCGTCGATGCGGCCCGCCTCGACCTCGCCGAAGTGGACGTCGTTGACGGTGCCGAAGCGGCTGCGTAGCGGGCCAGAGGGGCGCACCAGCGTGCGGAAGTGGAGGCCGCGGTGCTCGTGGTCGGTCCCCGGCTCGAGGTCGGTGAGCACCTCGACGTCCACGCCGTCGTGGAACGTCGCCGACGTGTCGCTGACCGTCGTCAGCTCGAGGCTCATCTCACATCCAGGGACGGGCGCGCCGCAGCGGGATCGGCTGCGACCACCACCGCCCGCTGAACTTCCAGACGGACGGCCGGCGGGGATCGAGTCCGTCGGCGGCGACCGGGCGGGGCCACAACGCCTCGACGGCGGCGACGATGGCCACCGCCTCCTCGTCAGTCGGGACCGGGCTGATCGTCGGTGACACCGCTGCCGATCGTAGGGGGTCGGGCGAGCGACACCTCAGGCCCGCCCACCGACCAGCGCAGCGGTCGCCCGGTCGGCCGGGTGGAACAGCTCGACGTGCAGCTCCTCGAGGGTGATGTCGACGGGCGTGCCGATGCTGGTATTGGTCGAGAACCACGACAGCACCGGTGCATCGACGGCGTCGCCGACCCGCAGCCGCAGGGGCACGAGGATCGTCGGCACGTCCGAGCGGGTCCGCCACGCCGACCCGAGGGCGCGGATGTTGGGGTAATCCGAGACCTCGTCGAGCAGCGTCTTCAGGCGGGCGTCCCGCGTGACCGCCACCTGCCGGTCGAGCGTGGCCAGGAGGTGGTGCGACCACTCGGCGAGGTTCTCGACCCGCGCGGCCATCCCCTCGGGGTGCAGCGTGGCCCGATAGACGTTGATCGGCGGTTCGACCAGGTGGGCGGCGACACCGTCGAGGAAGCCTTGGGCGCCGGTGTTCGCCATGACCACGTCCCAGCCGCGGTCGACGACCACGGCCGGGTACGGGTCATGGGCGGCGATCAGGTCGGAGAGGGCCTGGCGGACGGAGACCAAAGCGTCGTCCTCGAGCGGTGTCTGCTGGTAGCGCGGCGCGTACCCGGCGGCCAGGAGCATCGTGTTGCGCTCGCGCAGCGGGACGTCGAGGTGCTCGGCGAGGGCCAGGACCAGCTCCGGCGACGGCTTGGCCTTCCCGGTCTCCACGTAGCTGAGGTGTCGGGTCGAGACCCCGACGTCGAGGGACAGGTCGAGCTGGCTGCGGCGGCGGTCCTCCCGCCAGTCCCGCAGCATCGACCCGACCGCTGCCCGTTCCGTCGTCGTGCTCACGGCACCGATTCTGACGAAGATCCGGTACGGATTCCCGTATCGATCGGGGCACGGAACGGCCGCCGGCCCGGCTCAGGCCGCTGCAGCATCGGTCGGCACGTCGTTGCCGGCGAAGCCGATGATGCGGTGCAGCTTGCCGTCGTCGTCGAACTTGGCGACGTCGAGGCCGGCGAACGTCGGTTCGGAGCCAGGTGCGCCCAACGCCCACGTGAACCGGACGAGGTCGCGGTGGGCGTCGATGCCGCTGGTGCGACGCATCTCCAGGCCGGGGAACTGGGCCTGCACCGCAGCGATCATCTGGTCGTAGGCGTCGAGGCCGTCGGCCTCCAGCATCGGGTCGCGGTACCAGAGGTCGGCGCCGAGGGAGGCAGAGATGAGCTCGCCGCGCTTGGCCGCATCGGTCTCGTTCCACGTCTGCAGGTAGGTGTCGATCACAGTCAGGTCAGGGGTGGTGGTGGTCATGTTGTCCACCATGACCATCGGCTGGCCTTGTTGCGATGACGTGTCGGGTCAAGGACCAGTGTGTGACGTTCGCCCAATCCCCGGCAGGTATGGTCGCGCCGGCGGCGAGAGGCGACGCCAACTGCGCAGGAGGTTCGAGCTTCGTGGACACCTCACCTGTTGGTCGTACGCCCGTCAAGCTCCGCCTCGTCGCGGTCGGCGCACTGGCGTTGTTGGCCGTCGGAGTGACGTCCGGCTCGGCGCCCGCCAACGCCCAGGCTGCACCGACGCTCACCGCCATCAGCCCGAACTCGGGCCCTGAGGCCGGAGGCTCGAACGTGACGCTCACCGGCACCAACCTGGACCCGGACGCCAGCATCACCACGGTCACGTTCGGTCCGAACGAGGCCCCCTCGGTGGACTGCTCCGACGACACGACCTGCGTCGTCCAGACCCCGCCTGGCACGGGCACCGTCGACGTCGTGATCTCAAATGCGAACGGGACCAGCAACGCGGTGCAGTTCACCTACGTCCCCCCGCTCAGGCTCCTCAGCGCGCAACCCGACGTCCGCCCCGCCAGGCGACACGATCACGTTCACCGGCACCGGGTTCAGCACGGCGCCAGGTGCGACGCAGTTCGACGCCGCACAGCTCGTCTTCTTCGTCGACGATCGTGCTCGAGCACGACCACCTGCACCGCAGTCGTCCCCAGCGTGTAACCCCAGCACGTTCTTCCCGTTCGAGGTCACGGTCAACGGTGTGCTCGCCCAGGCGCCCTTCGAGTCGGTGCCGGGGTTCACCTGCACCGGCGGCGCCGGCGTCGGATCGAGCGACGGGGGCGGGGACCTCGCCGGCACCGGGACGAGCACGACGACTCTGGCCCTGCTGGGTGCGGTCATGTTCGGCGCCGGTGGCTGGTCGCTGGTCCTGGCCACACGACGCCGCAGCGCCAACCGGTAGCGGCGTTCTGGAGCGAGGTCGAGCCGCCCGCGCCGATCGCCAACCGACGGGCGGCGCGCCGCAGCGCGGTCCGGCCCCCACGGCGTCTACGTGAGGGAACAGATGACATCCGCCGTGTTCCCTCACGCACATTGCTCGGACAGGTTTCGTCGCCACGGACTGGCTCGCGGCTGGCCGGCATGATCGGATCCCAACGTGGACTACGAGCAGACCATCGAACACGTCGTGCGTGTCGTCGAAGCCGTCGGCGCGGCGATCATGGTGGTCGGCGGGCTCATCGCCCTGGCGGCGAGCGTGCCGCCGCTGCTGCGGGCCACCGACCGCAACGGCGCCTACAAGCAGCTGCGGCGCAACCTCGGGCGGGTGATCCTCGTCGGCCTGGAAGTGCTGATCATCGGCGACATCGTGCGGACGATCGTCGTGGACCCGACGGCCGAGCAGGTGCTCGTTCTGGGCGGGATCGTCGTGATCCGGATCGTGCTCAGCTTCGCCCTCGAAGTCGAGATCAACGGCCGTTGGCCCTGGCGCGACCAGGAAGCCGAATCGGCCGGCGGCTGACGCCGTCGGGGGTGGCGGTCACGCTCCCGTGGTGGGCTCGTCGATGCCGGCGGCGTGGCGGGCGAACGACTTCGCCCGCTCCATGTCGTAGTGCCGCCGCGTGACGAGGCGCTGGGCGAACAACCCGCCGCCGGACTGCAGGTTTGTCACCAGGTGCCAGCCGCCAAACGCGTCGGCCGTCGTGTCCCGGATGGCGTGGAACAGGCGCAGCCGCTGCTCGGCCGAGTGCTCCCCGCCCGTGGCCATGTACTTGATGACGTCGTCCCGGGTATCGGCGTTCTCCAGGTCGGCGATCGACGGCGCCGTGAGCGTCGAGCCGCCGGCGATGTCGTGGAGGTGGCGGACCATCAGCCCGAATTGCGCCGCGCCCTGGTACTTGGCGGCGTTCGTGTACAGCTCGTTGGGGAAGTAGAAGCCGTCGGGCGTGTGGCCGGCGTGGGCGATGGCTGCCTCCAGGCCGGCCCGCAGCAGCGTGGCGTGGATCGCCATCTCGTCGATCTTCTCCCGGATGTGCGAGACGCCGGCCAGGCCGTTGGCCTCAGCGATCAGCTGCGCCAGCCCCACCAGCTCGTCGGCCTGCACGACCATCGCCATCAGTCCACCGAGCCGCTCCCACAGCCCGAGGCTGTGGGCGAACACCGCCGCCTTGGGTGCCTCGCCGTCGAGGAAGACCAACTCGTCGGGAACGAAGACGTCGTCGAACACGACGAAGCCGTCCGGCATCGAGTGGCGGCTGCTCACCGGGTAGTGGCGGACGTCGTCGCCCTTCGGGTGGAACGTCGTGTTGATGATCCGCACGCCGGGCGCGCTGACGGGGACTGCGCAGACGATGGCGTAGTCCTCCTCGCCGAGCTTCATCGCCTTGGTCGGCATGACCATGAGGTCGTGACACAGCGAGGCGGCGCTGATGTGCAGCTTGGCGCCACGGATCACGACGCCGTCCCGACGGCGCTCGACGACGCGTGTGTAGGCGTCCGGGTCGTGCTGCGCAGCCGGTGGGCGGGATCGGTCGCCCTTGGCGTCGGTGATGCACTCGGCGATGCGTACGTCGCGATCCAGGGCGTCGTGGACGTAGGCCTTGAGCCGGTCCTGGTACACCGGGTCGAGCCCGGCCAGCTTGGGCGCCGCCGTGAGCAGCGTCATCAACGACTGGTACGTCACGTTCAGGGCGAGGTCCATCGTGGTGATCTCGATGGCTCGTTCCCGCAGCTCGTCGATCGAGCGTGGCGCCATCATGAACGGGTTGGTGGCGCCAGGCGCATCGTCGTAGCAGCGGTCGTAGCCGGCGGCGATGGCCTGCGCCGGCACCGCGAACGCAGGCTCGGCCAGCAGGTCGGACACCCGCCGACCCTCCAGGTAGGTGCACCGCCCGTCGTCGAGCGATGCCAGGTACTGCGCACCGGTCAGCATCGGCCGATCCTGCCCGACCTACGGCCGCCCGCCCGCACCGGGCCTACGTCCCGGCCAGCGCCCGAGGAGGCGAGGCGGTGGCGCAGAAGGGCGCCGAGGCGCGGGGTTCCCGAGCGTTCGTGCCGCAGTGAGGGTGGATGGTCAGGCCGAGCGCCAGCGAGGCAGCGGCGAAGCCGCATCTACAACGGCATGTTGCCGTGCTTGCGGCGGGGCAGCTCCTCGCGCTTCGTACGCAGCATGGCCAGGCCGGCGACGATCTTCTGGCGAGTCTCGGCCGGGTCGATCACGTCGTCGACGTAGCCCCGCTCGGCGGCGGCATACGGGTTGGCGTAGCGCTCGGTGTACTCCGACACCAGCTCGGCCCGCCGGGCGGCCGGGTCGGCGGCCTGCTGCAGCTCACGCCGGTAGACGATCTCGACCGCACCCTGCGGACCCATCACGGCCAGCTCCGCCGACGGCCAGGCGAACGCCAGGTCGGCGCCGATCGACTTCGAGTTCATCACGACGTACGCCCCGCCGTAGGCCTTGCGCGTGATGATCTGGATGCGCGGCACCGTCGACTCGCAGTAGGCGTAGAGCAGCTTGGCGCCGTGGCGGATGATCCCGCCGTACTCCTGGTCGACGCCGGGCAGGAACCCGGGCACGTCGACGAACGTGACGAGCGGGATGTTGAAGGCGTCGCACGTGCGCACGAACCGCGCCGCCTTCTCCGAGGACTCGATGTCCAGCACGCCGGCCAGCACCATCGGCTGGTTGCCGACGATGCCCACGGTGCGCCCGTCGATCCGCCCGAACCCGCACAGGATCGAGCGCGCCCAGTGCGGGAAGTACTCCATGAACTCGCCGTCGTCGAGCACGGCCTGGACGACCTGGTGCATGTCGTACGGCAGGTTGGCGCTGGCTGGCAGCAGCTCACGAAGCTCGGGGCACAGCCGCTCGGGGTCGTCACCGGTGTCGAGCAGTGGCGCCTCCTCCATGTTGTTCTGCGGGAGGTAGGAGAGCAGCTCGCGCACGTCCTCCAGGCACGCCTTCTCGTCGGCGGCGACGAACGTGGCCACTCCGGACTTCGACGCGTGGCTCATCGCCCCGCCAAGCTCCTCGAGCGTGACCTCCTCGCCGGTCACCGTCTTCACCACGTCCGGTCCCGTGATGAACATGTGCGACGACTCGCGAACCATGAAGATGAAGTCGGTCATCGCCGGCGAGTACACGGCACCGCCGGCGCACGGCCCGAGGATCACCGAGATCTGCGGGACGACCCCCGACGACAGCACGTTGCGATGGAAGATGCCGCCGTAGCTGGCCAGGCTGACCACGCCCTCCTGGATGCGCGCCCCGGCACCGTCGTTGAGCCCCACGACCGGCGCGCCGACCTTCAGCGCGAGGTCCATCAGCTTGTGGATCTTCTCGGCGAACACCTCGCCCAGCGCGCCGCCGAACACCGTGAAGTCCTGTGAGAACACGAACACCTTGCGCCCCTCGACGGTGCCCCACCCGGTGACCACGCCGTCCGTGTAGGGCCGCTCCTCCAGCCCCGACGCGTGGGCCCGATGGCGGGCCAAGAGGTCGAGCTCGTTGAAGGACCCCTCGTCGAGCAAGACGTCGATGCGCTCGCGGGCGAGCAGCTTGCCCTTGGCGTGCTGGCGCTCGACGGCCCGCGGCGACCCGGCCTGGTAGGCCTGCTCCCGTCGCTTCCGGAGGTCATCCAGCTTGTCCTGCATCGGGGTGCTCACGCCACGACGGTAGTGCTGCGACGGACACCGTCCTCCCGGTCGCCACCGCCCAAATGAGGTAGGCGATGGGTGACCTGCTGGATGCCTGACACACCTCGTCGAGCGCACGATCTCCGCACCGGGGAGACTCCGGCAAACCCAGGAGGAACCGCCATGACCACTGCCATCGTCCACCCGCATCGCTCGTGGATGCCAGCCGTCAACCTGCTCGCCGCCAGCGCGGCGATCGCGGTGTCCGTGACGGCGCTCGTCGTCGCCGCCGACGACCCCCAGCCGGCGCCTGCGGAGCCGGCGGCGGTCGCCGCAGTCGCCGCACCGGCGGGAGCATCAGCCGACCACCTGTGCGATCAGCGCGTCGGCGTCGTGCGGTGCTGAACCGCCTGCGAACATGGCCGTGATGGCGACACGGGCGACGAGCCCGGTGCTGATCGGCCGGGACGCGCAGTTGGCCGATCTCGGCCGCGCCCTCGACGCAGCGTCCGACCGCAGTGGTGCGGTGGCGTTGGTCCGGGGGGAGGCCGGGGTCGGCAAGACGCGGCTCGTCGGCGCGCTTGCCGAGCATGCTCAGCGGCAGGGCGTTCGAGTGTGCATCGGCCATTGCGTCGATCTCGGCGAGCGGATCTGGCCGCTGGCCCCGTTGCGCGAGATCGTGTCCGGCCTGGTCGACGACCTCGACGCGGTGACCCTCGATCGGGTCGTGGGCCGCGCCCGGCCGGTCATGGCTCGGCTGGTGTCCGAGCTCGACGACGATCGCGACACCGGTGCGCCGGTCACGAGCGAACAGGTCTGCGAGCTCACGATCGGCATGATCAAGCGCCTCGCCCAGCAGGGGCCGCTGCTGGTCGTGGTGGAGGACCTGCACTGGGCCGACGACACGACCCGCACCCTGTTCTCGGCGCTGGCGCGAGTGGGCCGCCTCAGGTCCACGCTGCTGCTCGGGACGTTCCGCTCGGACGAGCTGCACCGGCGCCACCCGCTTCGGCCGCTGCTGGCCGAGATCGATCGAGACGGGACGTGCCATCGGATCGAGGTGCCGCCACTGGACCGGGAGCACACCAGACAGCTGGTCGATGCCATCGGCGTGGCGCCCGTCGATGGTCCACTGATCGAGGCGATCCATCGGCGCAGCGCCGGCAACCCGTTCTACGTGGAGGAGCTGACGGCGATGACGGACCGAGGCGAAACCGAGCTTCCCATCACGCTGCGCGATGCCATCCTCGGGCGCACGGCAGCGCTCGACGACCGGTCGCTGCAGGTGCTCGGTGTCATCGCCGCGGCCGGGAGAGCGACGCCCGAGGTGGTGGCGGACGTGTGCGCCATGCCCACCGCCGACCTTCGCCCGCTCATCGACGAGCTGTGCCGGCGGGCGCTGCTGGTGCCGGATGGCGAGGAGCTCCGGTTCCGCCACGAACTGGCGCGGGAGGTCTTCGAGGACGAGCTGCTGCCTGGTGAGCGCGCCGACGCCCATGCCGGGCTGGCGGCCAGCCTCGAGCGCCACCGCCCTGACCGGCTCGGAGAGATCGCCCGCCACTGGGCGGCCGCCCATGACGCACCACGAGCCCTGACCGCATCGATCGCCGCCGGCCGCCAGGCCCTCTCCGTCGGGGCCGCCGCCGAAGCCGAAGGCCACCTCGAGCGGGCGCTGGAACTGTGGAGCACGGTCGACGATCCGGTGGCCCGGGCCGGGCTCGACCACCCCGCGCTGCTCGCCGAGACGGCCGTTGCCGCCGCGCTGGCCCGCCACGTGGAGCGGGCGGTCGCCCTCGATCTCGCGCGCCGCCGATCGAGTTGGCCGGCGTCGACTCGATGCGGGAGGCCCGGGTCTGGCTGCACCTGCGCGGGCTGTACCGCTTCGGCCAACGGTGGGACGAGTGTGCGACGGCGGTGCAGCGCGCCCTCGCCCTCATCCCCGCGATCGCCGCCGACCACGACGCTCGTCGAAGCACTCGCCGACTCGGCGATGGACCTGCTGCTACGCCGGCCGCTCGACCGAGGCCCTCGCCCAGGCCCACCACGCCGTGGCCACCGCCGAGGTCGTCGGCGAGCCGGAGGCGCTGATCCGAGCCCACTACGCGCTGTGCTCGGCGACGGACGTCTCTGGTGGGGACCATCTGACGCTCCTTGCGCTGGCCGAGGAGAACGTCGCCAGATGCGGCCCTGACACGTCCGCCGAGCTGACGCTCATGGCGCTCAACAGGTTGACGCACTCACTGGTCAATCTCGGGCGCTTCGAGGAGATCATCCCGGTGGCCCGACGCGGCGTCGAGTTGGGCCGGAGCAGCGGCATCGGCCGGGCCCTGGGCGGCGTTCATGGCGACCTACTGGTTGCAGTTCCTGACCCTGCTGGGGCGCTGGGAGGAGGCCGAGCGGTTGGCCGGCGACCTCGACGATCTCACGGACGATCCGAGCGAGGAGGGGATCCTGGCCTCCAGCTTGGGGATGATCCTGATCCTCCAGGGACGCCTGGACGAAGCCCGACCCCTGGTCGAGGACACCCGAGCGATGTGGGAACGAACGGCGTGGGCCGAGGATCTCGATTGGATCATCAGGCCGGTCGTCCTGTTCGACGCCGCCGACGGTCGGCCCGTTGCGGCAGTTGACCTCGTCGAGCGGCAGCTCCAGCGGCGCGGCGACGACTTCATGCTGCGGGCGGCGCTCGTGGCCATCGGGCATCTCGGTGCTCGCCGACCACCTCACGGCGCCAGCGGAGCAGGCGGGCCGCCGGGACAGGGCTGGACGCCCAGCTCGTGGCCGACCGCTGGCTCGCCCTCCTCGACGTCCTCGACGGTGGTGCCGTGCCACCAACCAAGCCCGCTGATGGTCCATCGTGATCGCGCCCGGGCCGAGCACTCCCGCCTGGGCGGCCGGCCCGACCCGCAGCTCTGGCGGGCGGCCGTCGACGGGTTGCGTCGATCTGCAACTTCCCGTACGAAGAGGCCGACGCTCGGTTCCACCTGGCCGAGGCGCTGCTGGCCGGCGTGGCCGGGCGCCGACGCGACCGCGCGGACGGAGGCGGCGCACGAGCTGTCGCGCGGCCCATTCGATCGCCTCGGCGCTGCCGGCGCCGCCGCTGGTGGCCCGGATCGAGGACCTCGCTCGCCGGGCCCGCGTTCGCCTCGACGAGGCCGGCGCGGCGACCGACGGCGACCCAGCGGACGACCTCGGGCTCACCAGGCGTGAGCTCGAGGTGCTGGCGCTGCTCGCCGAAGGGCGCTCCAACGGTCAGATCGGCAAGGAGCTGTACATCAGCACCAAGACGGCCAGCGTCCACGTGTCGAGCATCCTGCGCAAGCTCGGGGTCACCAACCGCGTCGAGGCGGCGGCGATCGCCGCCCGCCGCGATCGCCCGTCCGGCGGCGCCCTACCGGAGAGCGGTGGTTAGGTCCCGCTTGCGCACCTTGCCGGTCGTCGTGCGCGGCAGCTCCTTGACGAAGTGCACCGCCTTGGGCACCTTGTGGCGGGCCAGGTTGTCGCGGACGTGGGCTCCGCAGTTGCTCTGCCGTGACCTTGGCGCGCGGCCGCTTCACGACGTAGGCCACCAACCGCTGTCCCAGCTCCTCGTCGTCCACGCCGACGACCGCTGCCTCCAGCACCGCGGGGTGGGCGGTCAGCAGGTCCTCGACCTCGGCCGGGTACACGTTCTCGCCGCCCGACACGATCATCTCGTCGTCCCGGCCGTCGATGAACAGCCGGCCGGCGGCGTCGAAGTGTCCCGAGGTCGCCGATCGACAGGAGGCCGTCGATCGACTCCTTCCCGCCGCCGCCCGTGTAGCCGTCGAAACGGGAGCTGTTGCCGACGAAGACCCGCCCCGTCTCGCCCGTCGGCACCGGCCGCCCGGCGCCGTCGAAGATGCGCACGGTGCTCCCGGCCGGCGGTCGACCGGCGGTCGCCGGTGCGGCGGCCAGGTCGGCGGGCCCGGCGACCGTGGCCAGCGACACCTCGGTCGATCCATAGACGTTGTAGAGCACCGGCCCGAACCGCTCGAGCGCCCCCGTGGCCAAGGTCGCCCCGAGCGCCGACCCGCTGGACGCGATGTAGCGCAGCGCCGACGTGTCGTACTCGTCGAGCACGGCCGGGCCGAGGTCGAGCATCCGCCGCAGCATGACCGGCACGACGACCAGCCCGTCGGCGTGGTGGTCGGCGACCGCTGCGACGGTGCGCTCGGCGTCGAAGCGGCGGTCGAGCACGACGGTCGACGACAGGCTCAGCGCCATGCCCAGGTGGGCCAGCCCCCAGGCGTGGAACAGCGGCGCGGCCACGACGACGGTGTCGCGAGCACGCACCGGGATGGTCGACAGGATCGAGCCGAGCGAGTCGGCGCCCCCGGCCGAGGACCGCGCTGCGCCCTTCGGGCGGCCGGTGGTGCCGGACGTGAGGATGACGGTGCGACCGGGCTGCCTGGTGATCGGGCGCAGCGGGACGGCCAGGCGCCGGCCTGCCAGCTCGTCGAGCTCGGACTCTCCGACGACGGCCTCGGCGCCGCACCCTTCGACGATCGCCGCGAACTCGTCGTCGTGGAGCACGACGTCGATCGTCTCGCTGTCGACCACGTCGGCCAGCTGCGGTCCGGCGAACCCGGTGTTGAGGAACACCAGGTCGGCGCCCAGCTTGGCGGTGGCGACGAGGCCCAGCACGAAGCCGCGGTGGTTGCGGGCCAGGATCCCGACCGTCGACCCGGGCCCGACGCCGCGCCGGCGCAGCCCGACGGCCACCGCGTCGCTCGCCGCCCACAGCTCGCCAGCGGTCATGGCGCCGCGCTCGTCGACGACGGCCGTGGCCCGTGGGTAGCGGGCCGCCCCAGCGGCCACCGCGCCGGCCAACGTCGGCCCCCACGCCGCCGCGGCGAGCATCGCCCGCGGCAGGCGATCGGGTCGCTCGGGCCGAAGTCCGGCACGCGCCGCGGCGTACGCACCGACGAGAAGATCCAGTCCTGGCCGTCGCGATCGACTCACAACGGTCGATTCTGACGGCCAGAACGGGTGTTACGTGAGTTCGAAGACCACGGAGACGTCGACGGCCAGCTCCTGCGAGCCGGGCTCGATGGCGATTGCCCCGCCGGCCGCATCGGCAGCGGCGAACTCCGCCTCCCGCATGAAGACCTCGTTCGGCACCGTCGACTCGATGATCCGCAGCACGTCGCCGACGCCGGCGTCGGCGGCGGTGGCGAACTGCTCGGCCCGCACCCGGGCGTTCTCGATCGCTCCGGCGCGGGCCTCGGCGAGCACGTTCTCCGGCTCGGCGTAGGAGAAGGAGATCCCGCTGAGCGTCAGCTCTGGACCGACGAAGGCCTGCACGCCGTCGAGGATCTCACCGGTCCGGGCGAGGTCGCGCAGCGTGACGTTGACGCTGACGCTGCCGACGAAGCTCGAGATCTGGTTCTCGTCGACGTTCGGGTAGACGTTCAGCCCACTGGTCTGGATGTCCTCCTCGGCGATCCCGAGGCCCTTCAGCGACTCCACCAGCGCCGTCGACTTCGTCTCCAGCGTGGCGTACACGGCGCTGGCGTCGGGTTGCGTCGACTGGACGCCCATCGACACCTGGGCGATGTCCGGCTCGACCTCGACGGTGCCGTGGCCGGTGACCGTCACGGTCCGCTCACCGGTATCGGTCGGTGCGGCGCCCTCCTCGTCAGGCGGCACCGTGGCCGATGCGGGCGCCGCGGCGCGGTCGGTCAGCGCGACGACGGCGGTCGTGGCGCCGATGGCAGTCGCCGCCGATACCAGTGCGATCTTCCAAGTTGCGGTCATGGATGTCCTCTCCCTCTGGGCGTGTGCTGATTCGACGTCGGCGGGACGCCAACGGTTCCCCATGCTGACGCGAGCGATCACGGCGCGAGCGATGATGGGCAGACATGGACCTGCCGCTGCTGCCCCCGTTCAAGCCGATGCTGGCCAAGCTGGCGCGCACGATCCCCGACGGCGACGGCTGGCTGTTCGAGCCGAAGTGGGACGGGTTCCGGTGCGTCGTGTTCCGCGACGGTGACGAGATCGAGCTGGCCAGCCGCAAGGAGCGGCCGTTCACCCGCTACTTCCCGGAGCTGCTCGATCCACTTCGTGTGGCCCTTCCGGCACGTTGCGTCGTCGACGGCGAGATCGTCGTGGCCGATCGCGACGGCCGCGGGCTCGACTTCGACGCCCTGCTGCAGCGGATCCACCCGGCCGAGTCGCGGGTGCGGCGTCTGGCCGGCGAGACCCCCGCCGCCTACATCGCCTTCGACCTGCTGGCGCTCGGCGACGACGTGTTGCTCGACCGCCCGCTGCGCGAGCGCCGGGAGCGGTTGATCGACGTGCTCGATCCGGTGCCGCCCGTCCACCTGACGCCGGCCAGCACCGACCGCCGGATCGCCGAGGAGTGGTTCGGGCGATTCGAGGGCGCCGGGCTCGACGGCATCGTGGCCAAGGGCCTCGACGACCCCTACCAGCAGGACAAGCGGGCCCTGATCAAGGTCAAGCACGAGCGCACCGCCGACTGCGTCGTGGCCGGTTACCGCATCCACAAGGACGGCGAGGGCATCGGATCGATGTTGCTCGGGCTGTACGACGACCAGGACCAGCTGCAGCACGTCGGGGTCGCCGCGGCGTTCACCGTGAAGTTCCGCCGGGAGCTGCGCGAGCTGCTCGAGCCGCTCACCGAGGGGGCCGTCGAGACCCACCCGTGGCGGGACTGGGCCGAGTGGCAGCGCCAGGACGTCAGCCGCAAGCCCGGCGCCACCAGCCGGTGGAACGCCGGCAAGGACCTGTCGTGGATCCCCATCCGCACGTCGGCCGACGACGGCCTCGTCGCCGAGGTGACGTTCGGCCAGCTGGAGAACCGCCGGTTCCGCCACGGCGTGTCGTTCATCCGCTGGCGCCCGGACCGCCAGCCGTCGAGCTGCCGCTACGACCAGCTCGACGTCGCCGACCCCGTCCCCTTCTCCGAGGTCGTCAGCGGGTAGTTCGGGCGAGCGCCAGCGAGCCCGAGAACCGCATCTGGGCGCGGATCGTCTCAGTTGGTGAGACGATCCGCGCCCAGATGTTCTTTGCTCAGTCGCTTCGCTCCTGAGCCTCTACGGCGCGGCGGTGGTCGTGCTCGCCGGCACCGTGGTCGCCGGCGTGATGGGCGGGGTGCTGGGCGTGGTGCCGATGGTGTCCGTCGGCAGCGACCCGTCGGCAGCCCGGACCTCGAACGTCCCGCCGGCGCCTTGGACGGCGCCCGTCGGCGTCGACGCGCTGATCTGCAGCGTCCACACGCCGGCCACGTCGAGCGGCACACCCGCACCCGCGGGCGACTGGGCGATGCCGGGCCCGTTCAGCGGGATCGCCTGCTCGATCGTCGGCAGGTTCGAGCCCACCGGCGGAACGAACGACACGATCAGGTCGGACAACCCCTCGGCCGGCGCCCGGACCTCGACGCGCAGCGTGTTGAGGCCGACCTGTCCCGGTTCCATCGAGACCGTCAGATCGATGCCCGACGCCGTGTCGACGATGGGCTCCTCGATGGCGAAGTCGATCACCGGTTCGGGCAGCTTGCCGGGCTCGAGCGCCAGCAGCCATCCGCTCAGCCCCACCACGACCACCCCGATCACGGCCTCCGTGCCAAAGGCGCGGCGCAGCCGATGGGCCAGGCGGGGCCCCAGATCGGATGACCGCATGAGGCGGGTCTGGGCGACCTGGCGGGCGGTCAGCCCGACGAAGAGCATCGCCGCGACGAGGACCGTCTTGACCAGCAGCACCAGCCCGTGGCGCTCGCCGAACAGCGAGCCGCCGTCGAGGCGGTACAGCTGGACGAGGCCGCTGACGACGGTGACGACGATCGCCGGACCCGACAGCCGGCCGAACCCGCGCACCGCGTGCACCAGGTCCTCCTCGCCCGGACCGGCCAGCACGACCCGCGCCAGCAGCACCAGCGCGCCCAGCCACAGCGCCATCCCCAGGGCGTGGGCGATGCCGGCCACGACACCGAGCGGAGCGAGGTCGCCGGCCGTCCGGGTCAGCCCGAGCGTGACGGTGGCGAGGGTCGGCAGGGCGACGGCCGGGAACTGCGTCGTCGGGTCGATGACCCGCTCGGGCCGCAGCACCACCCAGCCAGCGGCGAGGAACAGCACCAGCCGGGCCAGCGCGGCCTGGCCGGCGACCCCGGCCTCGAAGAGGTCCAGCCAGCCGGCCGGGTTGACGCCGCTGCCGAGCGAGTCACCGCGGACCGCAGCGCTGAGCGCCACGACGTAGAGCAACGTCCCGGCGATGCCGAGCACCCACATGGCGCGCAGGAACCGGACGGCGAGGATGTACTCGGGCCCCTCGGGCCAGGCGGCGACGATCAGGACGACCGAGCCGAACAGCACGGCGATCCCGAAGATCGAGAGCACCTGACCGAGCCAGATGGCGCCGCTCGAGACCTCCGAGGCGTCGAGGATCTCATCCTCGGCCTCGGGCGTCGGCGGCGGGGTCGAGCCGGGAACCGTCGTCTGGCCAGTGGCGAGGGCAGTCAACGTGAAGCTGAACGAGTCACCCTCGCCCGCCTCACCGGTGGGCAGCGTCGTCGACCAGCCGACGGTGCACAGGCCGGCCGGGGGCGGTGTCTCCACGGCGGCGGTGACCGTCAGGCCGTCGTCGCTGATCTGCGGCGGGTTCTCGAGGGGTGCCGGGTTGCCGGTCGCCTCGCCCTCGGCCTGGCACGCCATGTTGATGGTCGCCGCGTCGACCGGCTCCTCGAAGCGCAGGACGATCTGCTCGGGCGGCTCGGACAGCGTCGACCCGGCCGCTGGCGTCGTCTCGACGAGCGTCTGGGCGGCGGTCGAACCGGCGCCCACCGAGGTGAGGAGCCCGACCACGCCGGCGGCCAGGCCGGCGAGCACGAGCCGCAGCGTGCGGCCGGGAACACGGGTTCGGGAAGGCACCAGCGGAACACGGTAGTTGGACGGACGCGTCGTCAACCGCACCCCGGACCAGGCACTTGCAGCGCCGCCCGAGCCCGTGACACCCCGTCGGTAGGCTCGCCGCGTGGCCTCGCCGTCGCTGTACCGCCGCTACCGGCCACGCCGTTTCGCCGAGCTGAAGGGCCAGGACCACGTCGTCCGGGCACTGCGCGACGCCGTCGCCGGTGGGCGAGAGGGTCAGGCCTACCTGTTCTCGGGCCCCCGTGGAACGGGCAAGACCAGCTCGGCGCGCATCCTGGCCAAGGTCCTCAACTGCGCCGACCCGGTCGACGGCGAGCCGTGTTGCGAGTGCGCGTCGTGCCTCGCCGTGGAGCGCGGCACGAGCTACGACGTCCACGAGCTCGACGCGGCGAGCAACAACGGGGTCGACGCCATGCGGGACCTCATCGAGCGGGCATCGCTCGGCACGCCCGGACGGCACAAGGTGTACATCCTGGACGAGGTCCACATGCTGTCGAAGGCGGCCGAGGCAGCTCTCTTGAAGACGCTGGAGGAGCCGCCGCCCCACGTCGTGTTCGTGCTGGCCACCACGGACCCCCAGAAGGTCAGCGACACGATCCGCAGCCGCACCCAGCACCTGCGGTTCCACCTGCTGCCGCCCGAGACGATGGGCGAGCACGTGCGCTGGGTCGTCGCCGACGCCGGGCTCGACCTCGACGATGCCGCCGTCGACGCCGCCATCTCGCAGGGCGCCGGGTCGGCGCGCGACACGCTGTCGGCCCTGGAGCTGATCGCCAGCGCCGGGGGCGCGACGACCGACGCCCTGTCGTTCGACGACCTGGTCGACGCCCTGATCGACCACCAGCCAGGCCTGGCCCTCACGGCCATGGCCCACGCCGTCAACGCCGGCCACGAACCGCGGGCGATCGCCGAGTCGTTCGTCCGCCACCTGCGTGACCTCTTCCTGTCGCTGATGGCGCCCGAGCTCGTGCAGCGGTCGGGCCACGAGGTCGACCAGCTGGCCGCCAGGGCGCAGCGCGCCGGCCCCGCGGCGCTGGTGCGGGCGATCGAGCGGCTGGGTGAGATCCTCGTCGAGCTGCGCCACGCCCCCGACCCGCGGGTGCTGGTCGAGGTCGCCCTCGTCCAGCTGACCACGGCCCCGGCGGCGGCCGACGACGACCTGGGGGCCATCGCCTTCCGGTTGGCGCGGCTCGAGCAGGCGGTGGCCCAGGGAGCGCCGGCCGCACCCGCCCCGGTGATCGACCCGACGACTGGACGCACGGCGCTCGGCGGCAGGGCCCGGCCGTCGGCGGACGGGGCGCCGGCGGTGGTCGCTGCCGTTGCCGAGCCAGCGCCGGAGCCGGCGCCTGCCGCGCCCGGTGGTGGCGACCCGCCGCCGCCGCCGAGCATCGACGACGCCCGCGCCGAGTGGGAGTCCTCCGTCCGGCCGTCGCTGAAGGGCATCGTGCGGGCGCTGTTCACTCCCGTCGACGTCGTCGGCGTGGACGGCGCCACGGTGGCGATGGTGGCCCCCAACGAGACCCATCGGGCGAAGTGCGACGAGCACCGCCACGCCGTCGAGTCGGCCTGGGCGACCGTGGCCGGCCGCACGGTCAGCATCCGCGTCGGCGCCGGGGCCCCACCGGCTCCCGGTCCGACCGCCGAAGCCCACGTGGAGGCCATCGACCTCGACGACCTGACCGACGCCGGCCCCGGGCCGACGGCCCTCGACCGCCTGGCGCAGGCGTTCCCCGGCGCCGAGGTCATCGAGGGACGCTGAGGTGCCGAGTGCCTACTCCCCGCCCGTCCAGACGCTGATCGACGAGCTCGGCCGCCTGCCGGGCATCGGTCCGAAGTCGGCGCAGCGGATCGCCTTCCACCTGCTCAAGATCCCCGCCGACGACGTCGCTCGCCTGGCCGCAGCGATCACCGACGCCAAGGAGCGGGTGCGGTTCTGCAGCCGCTGCTTCAACGTCGCCGACGCCGAGCTGTGCGGCTTCTGTGCCGACGACCGCCGGGACGGGCGGGTCGTGTGCGTGGTCGAGGAGCCACGCGACATCGTCGCCGTCGAGCGCACCGGCGAGTTCCACGGCCGCTACCACGTGCTCCTGGGGGCGATGAGCCCGCTGGAGGGGATCGGGCCGGAGCAACTGAAGATCCGCGAGCTGCTGGCCCGGATCGAGCCCGAGGGCATCGAGGAGCTGATCATCTGCACCAACCCCAACACCGAGGGCGAGGTCACGGCGATGTACCTGGCCCGCCAGCTGCGCCCGCTGGGCCTGCGCGTCACACGGCTGGCCAGCGGCCTGCCGGTGGGCGGTGACCTCGAATACGCCGACGAGTTGACGCTCGGCCGCGCCCTCGAAGGGCGCCGCGAGGTCACCGACGCCTGACGCCACCGCGGCTGCGAGCACCGAAAACGCGCCTGGGGCACCACCGCTTGCGTCGGTAGCGGGCGGACGGGCCGACGCAGGCAGTGATGCCCCAGTACAGAAGATCGGTGCGGGAGGGAGTCCGACGATCCGATCTCCGTTATGTGTCAGTCACGTTACTGCCGATCCTTGAACTCGTCAAGGATCGCCCGCACCGCGGCCGACGAGACCTTTCTACCTCGTCTCCACGAATCGAAAACCTCCGATCCGAAATTGGTGCGCTCGCGCCGTCAGGCAACCCGCACGAGCAGGGCGTCGCCCTGACCGCCGCCACCGCACAGCGCGGCGGCACCGGTGCCACCGCCACGGCGACGCAGCTCGTAGAGCAGCGTCAGTGCCAGGCGATTCCCGCTCATCCCGATCGGGTGACCGAGGGCGATGGCGCCTCCGTTGACGTTCACGACGTCGGCGCCGACGCCGAGATCGGCCATCGAGGCCAGCCCGACGGCAGCGAACGCCTCGTTGATCTCGAACAGGTCGATCGCCCCGAGCTCGGTGCCGGCCCGCTGGAGGGCGGCGTGGATCGCCGCACTCGGCTGGTGCAACAGCGACGCCGAGTCCGGCCCGGCCACCATGCCGTAGCCGACGACCTCGCCGAGCGGGGTGACCCCGCGCCGCTCGGCCTCCTGCTTCGACATCACGACGATGGCACTGGCGCCGTCGCTCAGCTGGCTGGCGTTGCCGGCGGTGATCGTGCCGTCCTTGTCGAACGCCGGCCGCAGACCACCGAGGCTGTCCGCCGTGGTGCCGGGCCGCACGCCCTCGTCCTGCTCCACGACGATCGGCTCGCCCCGGCGCTGCGGGATCGAGACGGGGGCGATCTCGTCGGCCAGGCGACCGTCCTTGATCGCCGTGGCTGCCCGTTCGTGGGACAGGGCGGCGAACTCGTCCTGGTCGGCCCGGCTGATCCCGCCGCCGGTGTAGCGCTCGGTGCCGAGCCCCATCAGGCAGGCGTCGAACGCGCACCACAGGCCGTCGGCGATGATGGCGTCGCGCAGCTCCGTGTTGCCGTAGCGGAAGCCGCCACGCGTGCCGTCGGCCAGGTACGGGGCGTTGGTCATCGACTCCATGCCGCCGGCCACGACGATGTCGGCCTCACCGGCGGCGACCATCTGATCGGCGAGGTAGATGGCGTTGAGCCCTGACAGGCACACCTTGTTGACGTTGACCGACGGGACGCTCATCGGGATGCCCGCCTTGACCGCGGCCTGGCGGCTCGGCACCTGGCCCTGCCCGGCCATCAGCACCTGGCCCATGATCACGTGGTCGACGTCGTCGGGTGCCACGCCGGCGCGCTCGAGGGCGGCGGCGATGGCCATTCCACCGAGGTCGGCGGCGGACAGGGGCGACAGGGCGCCGGACATCTTCCCGATCGGGGTCCGAGCACCGGCGACGAGGTAGCTACCGCTCATGTGACCAGGGTAATCCGGCGTTTCCACTGGCGACCTACCCGCCGGTAAGTTCGCGTGATGGAGCAGTTCCTGGCCGCCATCGAAGCGGGCGCCAGCGGTGACGAGCTGGCCGGGCTGGCGATCCCGGACCACTACCGGGCGGCGTTCGTGCGGCGCGAGGACGCCGAGATGTTCGCCGGCATCGATTCGGCCGACAAGGACCCGACCAAGAGCCTGCACATCGGCGACGTCGCCACGCCCGAACTGGCACCGGACGAGGCCTACGTCGCGGTGATGGCCTCCAGCATCAACTTCAACACCGTGTGGACGTCGATCTTCGAGCCGCTGCCGACGTTCGCCTTCCTCGACCGCTTCGCTCGCGAGAGCACGTGGGCCGCCCGCCACGCCCTGCCCTACCACATCGTCGGCTCCGACGCTTCGGGGGTCGTGCTGCAGGTCGGATCGATGGTCCGCAACTGGAAGCCGGGCGATCGGGTGACCATCCACTGCAACTCCGTGGACGATCAGGACCCGACGGCCCATGACGACTCGATGCTGGCGTCGAACCAGCGCATCTGGGGGTTCGAGACGAACTTCGGTGGGCTCGCCGAGCTGACCATCGTCAAGGCCAACCAGCTGATGCCCAAGCCGACCCACCTCACGTGGGAGGAGGCGGCGGTCAACGCGCTGTGCAACTCCACCAGCTACCGCATGCTCGTCGGCCGCAACGGGGCGCGCATGAAGCAGGGCGACGTGGTGCTGGTGTGGGGGGCGACGGGCGGCATCGGCGGATACGCCACCCAGTACGTCCTCAACGGCGGCGGTACGCCGGTCGGGGTGGTGTCGTCGCCCGACAAGGTTGCGCTGCTCAACGAGCTCGGGGTGGGCGCCGTGATCGACCGGCGGGCCGAGGGCTACCGCTTCTGGTCCGACGCCACCACCCAAGACGAGTCCGAGTGGCGGCGCTTCGGCAAGCAGGTGCGCGGCCTCGTCGGCGACGACCCGGACATCGTCTTCGAGCACCCGGGCCGCCAGACGATGGGGGCGTCGATCTTCACGTGCAAGCGTGGGGGCACGGTGGTCACGTGCGCGGCGACGTCGGGCTACATGATCGAGTTCGACAACCGCCACTTCTGGATGAAGCTCAAGCGGCTGATCTCCAGCCACTTCGCCAACTATGCCGAGGCCTACGCCGCCAACCGGTTGATCGATCAGGGGCGCATCCAGCCGCTGCTCTCGGCGGTCCACCCGCTGACCGAGGTCGGGGCGGCCGCCCGTTCGATCCACCGCAACGAGCACGAGGGCAAGATCGGCGTGCTCTGCCTGGCGCCACGAGAGGGGCTCGGGATCGACGACCCGGAGAAGCGGGCGCGCATCGGCGAGGACAAGATCACGCTCTTCCGTCGGCACGCGTAGCCGACACCCGTTCTGGCCGTCGACACCGGCCGTTGTGAGTCGATTCCGACGGCCAGAACGGGGAACATCGCGGAGATCCCGTGCCAGGATGGCGGGATGCTGCTCACCGAGATCGACCACGTCGCGATCGCCGTCAGCGATCTCGACGCGGCGATCGACTACTACGCCCGTGCATTCGGCGCCACCGTCGACCACCGCGAGATCGTCGAGCGCGACGGCGTCGAAGAGGCGCTGATCAAGGTGGCCGACAGCTACATCCAGCTCACGACGCCGATCCGTCAGGACTCGCCGGTGGCCCGGTACCTCGAGAAGCGGGGCGAGGGCCTGCACCACATCGCCTACCGGGTCGACGACTGCGCCGCCGCGCTGCAGGCGATGAAGGCCGCCGGCGCCACGACGATCGACGACGCCCCACGCCCCGGCAGCCGCGGCACCACCGTGGCCTTCATCCACCCGAAGGGCAGCTACGGCACGTTGATCGAGCTCGTCCAGGTCTGAAGCCGACGTCGCGCACATGGCAGTCCGGGGATGACGACGGTCGCCACTGCGGTCGCCGCCCCACCGGCGGCCGTCCTGTGGGACATGGACGGCACGCTCGTCGACACCGAGCCGTACTGGATGGCCGCCGAGCGAGATTTGGTCGACGAGTTCGGTGACACCTGGACCGACGAGGACGCCCGGTCGATCATCGGGTTCGACCTGCACGAGGCGGCCGAGGTGCTGCGGGCCCGGGGCGGGGTCCGACTCGAGGCGACCGAGATCGTCGAGCGCCTGCACATGGGGGTCATCGCGCGGGTGCGCCAGGAGGTCCCGTGGCGGCCGGGTGCCCGGCGCCTGCTGTCCGAGCTGGACAAGCTCGACGTGCCCTGCGCGCTCGTCACGATGTCGTGGCGGCCGCTGGTCGACGCCATCGTCGAGGCGTTGGCTCCCCTGCAGTTCCAGGCCGTCGTCACCGGTGACGAGGTCACCAACGGGAAGCCCCACCCGGAGCCATACCTACTCGCCGCGGCGGCGCTCGGCGTCGAGGTCGACCAGTGCGTGGCGATCGAGGACTCGCCAACCGGCGTCGCCTCGGCCAGCGCGGCCGGGTGCGTCGTAATCGCCGTGCCCAACATCGTCGACATCGAGCCGGCGCCCGGCCGCCACGTGGTGCAGTCGTTGCGCCAGCTCACGCCGGCCCGTCTCGGAGCGCTGGTCGCCGCCACGCCACCGCCGTCGGCGTTGCGGACCGACCCGGACGGTGACGAAACGCCGCCGACTCCACTCGAACGGGATCGCCGCCGGCGGCGCACCGGCCTGATCGCCGCCGGCATCGCCGCGGTGGCGGTGCTCGCCGTCGTCGCCTTCGTCGTGCTCGGCGGCGATGACGGCGGGCCCGGCGACGGCGGTGCCGGGCCGGCGCCACCCGGGTTCGCCGTCCAGGCGTGGGCGCCGTACTGGACGCTCGACGAGGCGCTTCCGGCGCTGCAGGCGAACGCCGGCACCCTCGACGAGGTCTCGCCGCTGTGGTTCAACGTCACGGGTGTCGAGACCATCGAGGTGGATCCCGAGGCGCCGACCGACCTGACCGCCCAGTTCGTCGACGCCGCCCGGGCCGACGGCGTGCCGGTCGTGCCGTCGATCTTCGACCGCACGGACGAGGGCGTGATGGCCGGGATCCTGGCCGATCCGGCGCAGCGGGCCCGCCACGTCGACACCATCGTCGCCTTCGCCAGCGACGGTGACTACGACGGCATCGACCTCGACTACGAGCAGTTCGCGTTCGCCGACGATCGCGACACGTGGGCCGCCACCCGGCCGAACTGGGTCGCCTTCGTCGAGGAGCTGGCCGCCCGCCTGCACGCCGACGGGCGGACGCTGACCGTCAGCATCCCGCCCGTCTACGACGCCGGGCGCTCTGGCGACAGCGGGTACTGGGTCTACGACTACGCCGCCATCACCCCACTCGTCGACAACATCCGCGTCATGGCCTACGACTTCTCGAACGCCAACACCGATGCCGGCGCGGTGGCGCCGCTCGACTGGGTCGATCGGGTGATCGGGGGAACGGTCGCGGCGTCAGGAGACCCGTCGAAGCTGCTCCTCGGCATCCCCCTGTACGGCTACAACTGGGTGCGGGCGACGAGCGGGACCTGCCCGTCGTCGGCGGAGGACACGACCACCGTGTCGCTGCTCACCGTCGCCGACCTCGCCGCCCGCCGCGGCGGCGTGCCGGAGTACGACGCGACGACCGGCGAGCTGTCGTTCGACTACGAGCTGACCGTCGATGACGGTGAGACATCGTGCGTGCAGCTGCGCCAGGTGAACTACGTCGACGCCGCCGGCGCCCAGGTCCGGATGCAGCGGGCGCGCGACGCCGGCTTCGGCGGCGTTGCGCTGTTCTCGCTCGGGTACACCGACGCCGCCGTCTGGAACGCGGTGGCGACGGTGACCGCCGGGCAGGGTGCCGACCCGTCGGCGTCCACCACGACCGCCCAACCGTGATGTAGTGGCGACGTGAAGGTGCATCTGATCGACGGGACCTACGAGCTGTTCCGGCAGAACTTCGGGCGGGCGGCCCGGGAGCCGGACGCTGGGCCGTACGCGGCGACCGCCGGTGTGCTGGCATCGACGCTGCAGCTGCTGGCCGAGGGCGCGACCCACGTTGGCGTGGCCAACGACCACATCATCGAGAGCTTCCGCAACGACCTCTGGCCGGGCTACAAGACGTCCGCCGGGATGCCGCCGGAGCTCCTGGAGCAGCTGTCCATCGTCGAGGAGGCGCTGGAGGCGCTCGGGGTCACGGTGTGGGCGATGGTCAGCCACGAAGCCGACGACGCGCTCGGCGCCGCAGCACAGCTGGCCGACGCCGACGAGCGCGTCGAGCAGGTCGTGATCGTGACGCCGGACAAGGACCTCGGGCAGTGCGTCAAGGGCGATCGGGTGGTGCAGTACGACCGCCGCAAGCGCGAGCTGTTCGACGAAGACGCCGTCACGGCGAAGTTCGGGGTCGGCCCGGCGTCGATCCCCGACTGGTTGGGGCTGGTCGGCGACTCGGCCGACGGGTTCCCGGGGATCGCCGGGTGGGGAGCGAAGAGCGCGTCGGCCGTGCTCGCCCGCTACGAGCACCTGGAGGACATCCCGGACCATGCCGGGCAGTGGGACGTGCCGGGGTTGCGCGGCGCGGCGAAGCTGTCGAGCGCGCTGCGCCAGGACTTCGCGCTGGCCCTGCTGTTCCGGCGCATCGCCACGCTCGACACCGACGTCGACGTCGGCGCCGTGGACGACTGGCAGTGGCGCGGCCCGACCCCCGAGTTCGACGACTGGGCCGTCGCCGTCGGCATGCCAACCCTGGCCGAGCGGGCCGCCAAGCTCGCCCAATCCCGGTCCTGACCCGTCCCGTCCCCATCCATCTGGGCGCGGACGTTCTCATCGCCGCTTCTGGGCGCGGACGTTCCCGGATTCGAGAACGTCCGCGCCCAGATGTGGCAATCGGGACGGGCTCGTGGGCGGTGAGGCGACGGCCAGGCGATCTGCGGCACCCGGGGGGTACCGCTGAAGGCTGCTACCTCCCGGTCCTGACCTGGTTCACGGCCACCCGTTGCACAGGACCCGGCCGTCACCTCACCGCCCACGAACGGTCCGTGACCGGCGCCGCCAGGGTACCCTGCGTCCGACCCGGGAGGGGTGCGAGAGCGGCCGAATCGGCACGCTTGGAAAGCGTGTGTGGGGCAACCCACCGTGGGTTCGAATCCCACTCCCTCCGCTGGACGACGTGATCGCCGCCATGCGGCTGGCCCTCGACGAGGCCCGCCGGGCGCTGGTGCACGACGACGTGCCGGTCGGTGCCGTCGTGCTGCTCGGCGACCGCGTCATCGCCAGCCGGCACAACGAGCGGGAGCAGCGCGCCGACCCGACGGCCCATGCCGAACTGCTCGCCCTGCGTGACGCGGCGGCGGTCCTCGGGCGCTGGCGACTCGACGACTGCACGCTCGTCGTGACGCTCGAGCCGTGCGTGATGTGCGCCGGGGCGGTCGTCAACGGGCGCGTCGGGCGACTGGTCTACGGCGCCACCGATCCCAAGGCCGGCGCCGTCGGCAGCCTGTACGACGTCCCCGCCGACGCCCGCCTCAACCACCGGCCGCCGGTCACGGCCGGGGTGCTGGCCGACGAGTGCGGCGACCTGCTGCGGGAGTTCTTCGCCACCCGCCGGCGTCCCCGCTGAGCACCGCCCGGTAGCCTCGCCCGCCGGAAGGGTGCCAGAGCGGACGAATGGGACGGCCTCGAAAGCCGTTGAGGTCCTTCGGGCCTCCGTGGGTTCGAATCCCACCCCTTCCGCCACGAGTGTTCACCGACGTCCACAGATGTGCACCGAGGTGCCGAGTTTGCCCTCTGACCAGGGTTTATGGTCGATTCGGCGCTCGGTACTCGGCCGGGGCGTCCGGGCTGTGACGCAGCGGCGCCAGGCGGAGTGGCCGGACCTACCGGTCGGCTCGGCGCGCCTCGGTCGCGATCGGGCACCTTGGCTCGATGCCAGCGTTGCCACTCGTTCGCCCCACTTGGAGGACACCTTGGCAGTCGGCTCGCCGCACCTTCGAGGGCGCGTGGTAGTGGATACTGGCGTTCGGCACGTCGAGGTCCCGAGTCCGCTCTCGGTCGTCGTCTTGCTGACAGCGGCACCAGCGCCGGTGGAGGCCCGGTTGGCGTGCTGGCGTGTCAGCGCTGGGCGTCTTGGTGGCGGATGGCTTCGGTGGTGAGCTGGACGCGGGAGTTGATGCCGAGCTTCTGGTAGATGTGGCGGAGGTGACTGCCGACGGTGAAGCTGGAGACGTAGAGACGGTCGCCGATCTGGCGGGTGGTGAGTCCTTCGGCGGCGAGGGCGACCACTTTTAGCTCGGTAGGGGTGAGGCTGCCCCAGCCGGTCGTTGGGCGTTGGCGGAGTCCTCGTGTGCCGAGGCTGATCCCGCGTTCTCGTAGCGCGGATCGCACTCGGGTGATGTCGCCGGCGGCACCGGCCGTCTCGTAGGTCGCCAGTGCTGCTCGCAGCTGCTCGATGGCTTCGGCGCCGTTGAGGATGCTGGATGCGTCTTCCCTCGCCTTGGCGGTTTCGAGTGTGCGCGGTCCGGTCTCGAGGGTCGACACGGCCTGGCGGATCAGCGTCGGATCGCGCTCGAGGAGTGCCCGGCAGCACAGCGCGGCACCCGTCGCCGACACTGCGTCGGAGCCCGCCGCACCGGTCTCGATCGCCATCGTGACGTCTGTGGCACGCTCGCGGTCGCCGGCTGCGAGATGGAGCCGTACCAGGTCGGGGCCGATGCTCCGCATGTTCCCGCCGTAGCGGAGTGGTTCGAGCCGGTCCCATGCTGCTGCGAGCGATCGACGGGCTCCTGCTGGATCCCCTTCGGCCTCCAGGATGAACGCTCTGACCCACTCGACGACGTCCAGTCCCAGTCCTGGTTCGGGTTGGTGCGGGCCGAGTGCCGTCTTGGCGGCGATGATCGAGCCGCGGTGCAGTGCCACCCGGCCGAGCACCCCTCGTGCCACGGTGGTGTGGACCGGTACGTCGGCTTGCTCCGCGAGCGAGAGGGCGGCTTCGCTTCGAGCCACGGCGTCGTCGAGGCGACCTACCAGTAGTGCAACTCGCGCGTTTGCTGCCTCGAACTGCATCTGGATGGCCACCTGCCCTCGCTCACTGGCGGTCCGGCGTGCTGACGCGCACAACTGTTCGGCTTCGGCCAGCCGGTCCTCGTTGATGAGCGCCAGCGCGAGAATGAACTCGCCGTTTCCTGGCCAGCGTGTGGCGACGTTTGGCGCCAATGCGGCGGCGTCCCTCCCGTGACCGCGCGCCAGCATGCAATGGCAAAGAAGTCCGGTGCCGCCAGCAACCGTTGCGTCGTCGCTCGATCGTGTTCCTTCCTCGATGACTCGGCGGGCGACGGTCTCAGCGTCGTCGACGCGGAGGGCGTGAAAGAGCCCGAAGCCCTCGTAGAGGAGCAGCATGTTCCGCTCGGGGGGAGCGAGCAGGGTCTTGTCGCCGATCGCGTCGCAGTGTCGGAGCACGCCGGCCGGGTCACCTTGGTAGGCGTAGGCGCCTGCGATTGCGGCGCTGAGCCGGGCCTGGTCGCCTACTCGCAGTGTTGGTCGCAGACGTGCGGCGAGGGCTTCGGCGTCGGCTGTGCGTCCGGTCTGGCCGAGAATGATGATGGTCTTGGTGGCGATGTCGATCGACCTGGCGTCGCCGGTCGGCAGGCGCTCCAGGGCGCCGGTGAGCAGCTGTACCTTGGTGCCGAGGTGGACCGTTTGGCGTGCGGCGGCGATCAGCGTGTCGACCGCGGCGTGGTCGGTCGAGCTCGACCCGCGCAGGATGTGGTGTGCGACCTCGAGCGGCGTGGCGCCTCCTGCGGCCAAGGCCCGTGCGGCTTCGAGGTGCAATGACTCTCGTACCGCGGTTCCCGTATCGTCGTAGAGAGCGGCACGCAGCAAGTCGTGTCGGAACGCGACCCGATCGTGATCATCGATCAGGATCCCCGCCTCGACGGCTTGGTTGAGGACCGGCAACAGGTCGCCGATCGTGGTGCCGCTGACGGTTGCGAGGTCGGTCGGTGAGAAGCGGCCGCCGAGGACCGCCGCCCAGCGGAGCAGGGCCAGTTGTGGTTGGCCGAGCAGCCGTATGTAACGGACGACGGCGCCGCGGAATGCAGCCGGTGTCGCCGTGGGGTCGGCGTCGACGGTGCCGTCGGTGGTCCGGAGGCGTCCATCGACAGCGAGGGCGTCGATCAGTTCGGTGACGTAGAACGGATTCCCGGCGGCGCCAGCGAGTAGAGATTGAAGTCCCGGACCCGGGGGAAGTCCGAGCCGATCCTCGACGAGGTCGGCGACTGTGCGCTCGTCGAGCGGTCGTAGCGGCACGCGCAGGGCTCCGTTGCGCAGCGCGGTGTCGAGAAACCGGTGCAACGCATCGCCTCTGGGCACTGGCCGGAACGCCATCAGCAATGTCATCGGCACATCGCGTAGGTGGCGGGTGACGAAACGCAGCGCACTGAGCGTTGACGGGTCCGCCCACTGCAGATCGTCGATCGCGACGACCAACGGTCCCGCCAGGGCGATCCGTTCGAGGAGTTCGCTCACCCGCTCGACGATCCTGAACTCGGCCGCTGCCTCGTCGATCAGCCGAGCAACCTCGGCGGACAGCGGATCGGCCGAGGAGCGACGGCAGTCCAGCGCGTCGACCAGCGACCCAAACGGCCGCCTGCCGTCGAGCTCGTCGGCACCGGCGTGAACCACGTGGAAGCCGACCGGCTCGGCAAGCACCTCGGCGAGGAACCGTGTCTTGCCGATTCCCGCCTCGCCCTCGACCAACACCACGCCGCCACCGCCGCCTCGCCCCTCGGCGAGGCGTTGGCGAACCGTGCCGAACTCGCCCGACCGGCCAAACAAGCGGCCAGTCTCCGGTTGTGACTGAGGTGCCGTGACCTCAATTGTGCCCGACAAACGGCTGAGACTCAGGCAACGCCAGTCATGACCGCGGCGGCTCAACGCGCTCGTCAATGAGCATCTGCAGCACGCCGAGCAGACCCAGCCACCCGACGAACGCCTGACGCTCGACCCCGCGGCGACCATCCCCGGCCGCGAGACACGCCGCCTCACCCTCCGGCGGGTCGAGCCCACTGAACAACAGCTCTATGCGTACGTCGATGTGATCAACCTGACCACGCACGAGGCCGCAAGACATCACACGAGCGCGTGATTCACGCCCAGCGTCCACCCCCCGCCCGACAATCACACGATCGCGTGATGTTCCCACCATCCCAACGGGACAACCGTGGACGACGTCGTCGGGCGCGATGTGCAGGCTCCAAGCGCGCTGCAACAGCCCGGTCCATCAACAGGCAAGTGGAGGAACAGTGAAGGCGAAGTGGAGTTTGGCAGCCGTGGTCGGCCTCGTCGGCCTCGGTGTGACCGCACCGATCGCGATGGCCACCCCGGGACAGGGGTTCACGGCCGTGCAGCAGTGGAAGGGCGTGTTCGACTCGATCGACATCAAGAACGAAACCGATGATCACGAGCTCGAGCTCAGGACCAAAGGCCTGTCAGACGTCTACGTCACGCGCAACGCCATCGCCGTCGGCGGCCACAGCGGCTGGCACACGCATCCGGGCCCCAGCCTGATCACCGTGACCGAAGGGTGGATCATGGCCTACGACGGCGACGACCCGACCTGCACGCCGACTCGCTACGACATCGGCGAGGGCTTCGTCGACCACGGCGATGGCCACGTCCACTTGCTGCGCAACGAGAGCGGCGCACCGGCGGAGACGGTCGCAGTCCAGATCCTGCCGCAGGGCTCGACCAGGCGCATCGATAGCCCGGCCCCCGGCAACTGCCCGTTCTAGCGCTCGCGTTGTCTGAAGCGCTCGATGTCGGTCGGTTCCAACGAGCCGCTCCCAGTTCGCCATCGTCGACGGGTACCCGCACGGTCTTACACCAGCACCGACGCCCCTCGACACCGAGACCATGAACGCCCGCGTTTGGGACGGGTTCCACTTCGGCTCGGCAAGAAACGACGGCAAAGCACTCGGCCACACCATCGTCAACTACGCGTTCACCCACCAGGTCCAACCCACCGACTGAACTGAACAAGAGGAACCATGCGACTCATGCACGCGTCACTCGCACACTCCCGGGGAAGGTTGGTGGCCGTCATCGGGCTCGTCGCCGCCAGCCTGATCACATCCGCAGGGCCGACGCACGCCGCCAGCAAGGCCACGTATTACCTCGCGCTGGGCGACTCGGTCGCAGCCGGTCATCAACCGATCGGCGGGTACAACCAGGGCTACCCCGACCAGCTGCTCAAGGAGCTGCGGACTCGGCCGGAGCTTGAACAGCTGCGCCTCGAGAAGCTGGCCTGCGGTGGCGAGACCACCCAGACGATGTTCGACGGTGTCGATTCCGGATGTTCCTATCCGGCCGGGTCACAGCTGGACGCGGCGGTCGCCTTCTTGGACGAGCATCCCGGCGAGGTGGCCCTGATCACCATCACGATCGGCGCCAATGACATCTTCAACTGCTTCGGCGATCCCGATTGTGTCCTGGCCGCCCGCGCCGAGATCCACGCCAACCTGCCCGTCATCGTCGGCCAGCTTCGTGAGGCGGCGGGACCCGATGTCGCGATCGTCGGGATGAACTACTGGGCCCCGCTCGTGGTCGACTGGTTCGCCAATCCAGACAGCGCCCACGCCTGGGCCGCCCGCACGGTCGGGTTCAACCACTTCCTGGAGGATCTGTACGCGGCTGGCGGATCGCCGGTCGCCGACGTGGAGAGTGCCTTCGCCGTGACCGACTTCACGACCATCGTCGAGCTCGCCAGTGGCGGGCCCGTGCCCCTCAGTGTGTACAGCGTCTGCACCCTCACGTGGATCTGCAGCGGACCCCCGCTGGGCCCCGACATCCATCCAAACACCGCCGGCCACGCCGTGATCGCAGCCGCCTTCGAGGACGCATTGCCCTCGTAGCCCAGAATTCGATACCACGGGGCGAGTGCCGAGAGAGACCGCGCGCGCTCGCTGTGTGCGCATCACTGGTCGCCGCGTCGACGTTGCCCGGGGTCGAGACCGTCCGAACAGAAGCGACCGAGCGCGCGAGGCCGATGTGCGGTGGTGTCGTTACCGACTGGAGCGAGTCGGGCCGAAGTCGAGCGGCTCGGCCTGCCGCGACGCCGATGTTGTGAGTCCGGTATGTCGCGCGCGGGCCACTCGGCGGGTCGCTCGACGTGGGTCGATCGCCGACTACGAGCGCTCGGCGGTGCCGCCTTCCGCAGCTCGTCATGGCACCGCCGCGTTGATCCCCCGTGTGTACGCGGGCCCTCGGCGAACGAACTAGATCCGAGCGTGGGTAAGGCATGGCGAACAACACCTGTAACGACTGACTCGACGCAACGATCCCGCCGGTCATCGTGAACGATTCCACGAATGACCACGGTCGCTGCTTCGGCGCGCTGTAGAACTCGTTGGTGAGCGTCGCGGCCGAGGCGACGAGGTGCCCGGGTGGCGTGAGTGCGGCGATACTCCGACAGTTTGGACTCTGTGCGCGACGGCGCCCGTCAACCGTTTCCTCGACGACGTGGCCGCCTTCGGTGCAGCCCTGCGCTGCGAGCGCCGAGCCGTCGTGGATCACGCGGCGACCTGACCAGCTCTGAGAACATGGAGGCGCAGGCTCGAGGTGACTGAACGGATAATCGGGTCCTGGAAGCGCGCTGCTGATGTCTCCGAGCCTCACCGACATTAAGCTCTCGGCCCGCGGTCGGATGGTGGCCAAAGCCGGTCGCAACGATGCAGGCGCTGGCTCGGACGTGCGTCGGAGGAGGAGGTGAGGGCGTTGGAGCGGGACCGCTTCGGACTCTCATTGAGCACCCGGTCGTCGACAGCTGCAGATCAGTATCAGCGCTTTGTCGACGCGATGTTGGCCAGCAGCGATGATCGAGATGTCGCCGTGGAGAACGCGATGACGGCTGACGAGGGTTTCTCCCTGGCGGGTATCGGTCACGCGTACCTCCGTTTCGCCGAAGGTGACATGGCGGCTGCCCGCGCAGGGGCGGCCGAGGCGCTCAAGCTTGGGGTGGGGGCCACCCGGCGCGAACGGGACCACGTTGCTGCGCTCGCCGCGATCATCAACGGTGACACCGCTCGGAGCACCGTGCTCGTCAAGAACCATGTCGGTGAATTTCCGCTCGACGTTCTGATGGTGTTCGTCGCACAGTTCCGGCTGTCGTTCAGCGGTGGGCGCTCGTGGAAGCAGGAGATCGCAGCACTCACCGAAGCCGTCGCACCGGCATATGACCCTGACGAGTGGTCGATCCTCGGAATGCGTGCCTTCCGTGCTGAGGAAGAGCGCGACCTCGACGTGGCCCGGTTCCTCGCCGAACGCTCGCTCGACTTGTACCCGGAGAACGCGCGTGCCGCCCACGTCCTGGCTCACACCTACTTCGAACGCGGCGAACACCAGGCGGGAACCCGGTTCCTCGAGCAATGGCTCACCAACCACCACCCCCAGCGCCTCTTCGAAGGTCACCTCTGGTGGCACATCGCGTTGCACAAACTTGGTCTCGGCGACGGAGAGGGCGCGTGCCACACCCTTCGAACCGGCATCGCCCAGGCCGGCCGAAACCGTTTCAGGGTCCCCGACGTGGCATCGCTGTTGTGGCGCATGGACCTCTATCAACTCGGGACCACCTCGGAAGATTGGCAGGAGGCTTCCGATCTGGCCGCTCAGACCATCACCAGCCCGGGCTTCGCGTTCTTGGACGCTCACGCCGCGCTCGCCCATGCTGGTGCACACCGAACTGACCGGCTCAACGCGTTCATCGGTCAGCTAGAGGCCCAAGCCGCCGGCGGCAACGGCCCCGCCCGCGACGTCGTCTTGCCCCTGGCACGAGGCGTCCGCGCCTTCGCCGACCGTAACTTTTCTCGAGCCGTACGCGAGCTGGAACCGCTCATGAGCGGAGAGCTCGTTCGGCTGGGGGGAAGCAACGCCCAGCGGGAGGTGTTCGAAGACACCTTCATCGCGGCACTCGTTGGTGCCGGCCACGCCCGCGCCGCTCGCGAGATGATCGGTCCACGCCTTGCTCGTCGCCCATCCTGGATCGACGACCGTTGGCAGCAGCTCTTGGCGAAGACCTGACCCGCATTGCAGTCGAGGTGCATCGGCGAGCCGGCTGTTGTCGCCACCGGAGGTCGAGACCATGCGAACACTCACCACCGCTCCGACATCGGACAGAATACGCCGCGCCGACGGCACTCAGTGCGGCGCCGGTGCTACGTGCTTCTGCAGTCGGCTTGGCGGCAGACGGGTAATGAAATCGACGATGGCGTCCGCAACGAGTTGAGGTGCCTGCACCAGCGCGCCGTGGCCCTGGCCCTCCAGCACGGTGACGCGAGCGTTCGGGAGCACTTCGGCCAACGCATCGATCGCCTGGCGATGATGGAGCGCAGTCCTGTCTCCGATGAGCAGCTGGATCGGGACCTCGATCGACGCATAGCGGTTGATGTCGGGATCGAGCGAGAACAGCGAGTTCACCTCTCGACTCATCGTCCAGATCAACGCCAACTGGCTCAAGCGCAGCGGCGATCTCTTGTACGCGTCAAACTCCTCCGGTGAGAGCTTGACGAGATCGCGCAGGAACGCCTCCAGCGCATCGTCGTAGCGGCCCTCCATCAGGGCGGCATTCATGACGTCAGACGACTCGAGACCGGCGGGCATCCCCGGCAGCGGCGGCTCATACAACACGGCCCCGACAATGGTGCCGGTCTGTCGATGGAGCGCCTGCAGCGTGATCGATGCGCCAATGGAGTGAGCGACGACGACGACATCCCCACCGAGGGCTGCGGCAACGGCGAGCACGTCGTCGGCCTCAACCTCCAACGAGTGCCGCACGTCCTCGGCCCGCCCGCTACGACCCCGTCCACGCCGATCCATCGACGCTACCCGCAGGCCTTCCGGCAGACGTCGGCGCACTGACCCCCACACCGCCGCGTCGGTCACGCCGCCATGGACCAGCAACAGTGGGCGGCCCTGACCCGACTCTTCCCACCCGACCACGACCCGATCCGGGGCGATCACCGTCATGTCCACGGTCGCACCCTCCCACACGCCGGCTCGTCCGTACGGCGCAGTCGACGGCGAGTATGTCGTCTACGGATCCCGGTGGCCCGTGACGTGTCGGCCGCGGCGGCGCGGCGCCAACGAGCGCCGGTCGAGGACGTTCACAGCGCGTCGGTACGAGGTACCCGATGCCACTCGACTTGTCGGCGCACGGGCCTGGGCTCGAAGTGGGCGGTCGGTCGATCCCACGCTCACGACGCATGTCGCCCGCCAGCGTCATGGGACCACTTGAGCGCCTTGAGCGCCAGTGGCATGGGACCACCTGAGCGCCAGTGATGGGACCACCTCTCGGGGTCCACCAGCTTCGGCCTCGTTGAGGGGGCGATGGCCGCCGTTCCCGATCGACGGGTTCAGAGAGGCGGCCATGGCGTTCCGGGAGGTTCGGGTGTTCGAGGTTCGAGAAGTGCTGCGGCTGTGGCTGGCCGGCGAGGGCATCAGGTCGGTGGAGCGGCTGGCGCAGGTGGACCGCAAGACGGTGCGCCGCTACGTCGATGCCGCTGTGCGGTTGGGGCTGGTCCGCGACGGCGGCGACGACCAGCTGTCGGACGTGTTCATCGGGATGGTGGTGGAGGCGGTCCGTCCGCATCGCTGCGACGGCCACGGCGCGCCGTGGCGGCTGCTGGCCGAGCATCACGACCTGATCGCCGGCTGGGTCAAGCAGGACCTGACCGGCGTGAAGATCCACGAGCTGCTGGAGCGGCGCGGTGTGGTCGTGCCGTTGCGCACGGTGCAGCGCTACGTGCTCACCGTCTGTGGACGTGGCCGTGGGCGGGGTCCGACGGTGCGGGTCGCCGACGGGGAGCCCGGCGACGAGCTGCAAGTCGACTTCGGGCGGATGGGGTTCCTCGTCGACCCGGACTCGGGCCGGCGGCGGGTGGTGCAGGCGTTGATCTTCACGGCCTGCTACTCGCGGCACTGCTTCGTGTGGCTCACCCACCGCCAGACCACGCAGGATGTGATCGCCGGCTTCGAAGCCGCGTGGGCGTTCTTCAGTGGCGTCTTTCGCACGGTGATCCCCGACAACTTGTCCGCCGTCGTCGACCAGGCGAGCCCGCTGGAGCCAAGGTTCAACCAGGCGTTCATCGAGTACGCCCAAGCACGCCGCTTCCAGGTCGACCCGGCCCGGGTCCGTCGTCCACAGGACAAGCCGAGGGTGGAACGGACGGTGTCGTTCGTGCGGGCCTCGTTCTTCGCCGGTGAGACGTTCATCGACCTCGCCGACGCCCAGCGGCGGGCCGAGGTGTGGTGCCTGGGGCGGGCCGGGATGCGGGTCCATGGCACCACCCAGTGCCGCCCGCTCGAGGTGTTCAACGTCGAGGAGTTCCCGCGGCTGCTGCCCGCACCGACCGACGTCTACGACTTGCCGGTCTATTCGCGTCCCAAGGTGCATCGGGATCACCACGTCGAGGTGGCCAAGGCGCTTTACTCGGTGCCTGGTGATCAGATCGGCAGCTACGTCGATGCCCGCGCTGACCGTCAGCTGGTGCGCCTGTTCGCTCGTGGGCAACTGATCAAGGTCCATCCCCGTCAACGACCCGGCGGCCGCTCAACTGATGAGAACGACCTGCCTGCCGGCAAGACCGTGTACGCGATGCGCGACTTGGACCGGCTGCAACGGATGGCCGCCGCCCACGGCGAAGCGGTCGGCGCCTACGCCGCGGCGTTGCTCAACATCCCGTTGCCGTGGACGAAGATGCGTCAGGTCTACGCCCTGTTGGGCCTGGCCAAGAAGTGGGGACCCGAACGTGTCGATGCCGCCTGCCGGCGGGCCCTGGACGCCGAAGCGGTCAACGTCGGGCTGATCGGCCGGATGCTGGAGCGAGGCACCGAACAAGCCGCCGTGCAGGCGGTCCTGCCGGGCACCGTGGTCGCCGGCCGGTTCGCTCGCGACCCCGCCCACTTCGCCGTTGGCGGCCCAGATCGCCCGCACCCCGATACCACCCCTACCCCGTTGCGGCCCGCAGAAGCGATCCTGGAGGACGCTTTCAGAACTGAAAGCATCGGAGCGGCCCGATGAGCGCCCCCGCTGCCCCGACGGTCACGCCGGAGCTGAAGGCGTTGCTGCGCCGCGTCAAGCTCGGCCGCTGCCTCGACACCCTCCCCGAACGGCTCGCCCTCGCCTCGACTGGCGGACTCGGCCACGCCGAGTTCTTGGAACTCGTCCTGGCCGACGAAGTCACCCGCCGCGAGGCCAGCTCGGCTGACCGGCGCTCCCGCGCCGCCGGACTCGACCCGGAGATGACCTTGGACCGCTGGGACGACACGACGAAGATCACCTACGACCGGGCCGTGTGGAGCGAGCTGTGCTCATTGCGCTTCGTCGAAGCCGGCCACAACGCCGTGATCATGGGGCCCGTCGGCGTCGGCAAGACGTTCTTGGCCACCGCCCTCGGCCATGCCGCCGTGCGCCGCCGGTTCAGCGTCCACTTCGAACGCTGCGACCGACTTCTCAAACGGTTGCGCGCCAGCCGGCTCGACAACAGCCACGACACCGAGATGCGTCGGCTGCTGCGCGTCGACCTGCTCATCATCGACGACTTCGCTCTGCAGAGCCTCGACGCGTTGGACACCGCCGACGTCTACGAACTGATCGTCGAACGCCACCGGATGGCGGCGACGGTGGCGACGTCGAATCGTGAGCCGGTCGAGTGGCTCGGGCTGATGGCCGACCCCCTGCTCGCCCAATCAGCCATCGACCGGCTGCAATCCGCGGCCCACGAACTCATCCTCGACGGCGAGTCCTACCGCCAACGCCAACGACCCACCATCACCAAAGACGACCGTCGCCTTGACCCGGCCGCACCGCCTCGGCGATCATCACGACGCCGACGCTGACACCCGAGAAGTGGTCCCATCACACTGGCGCACGGGTGGTCCCATCAGGCTGGCGGGCGACACGCAACGTCAGATTCGCGCCGTCCGGTAACGCGCGGTTCTGCGGCCTGTAGCGCGCCTCCAAGCGCCGATCCTCCCGCCCGCAACGGCCAGTGGCGCGACGTCCGAGATTGGCGTCCGCAAAACGCGAGGTCGGCGGGCTCCGAGGCACCCGTATGAAGCGCCGTTCCTCCCGCCCCGTGTCCGGCCGAAGCCCCCTGGAGCATGTCCCGACACCGGACCATGCGTCACCGATTCGTGTCGCTCCCGGGTCACTCCGGCTTCAAGGGGTCCTCTCGACCCAAAGCGCCCTGCGACCAGGGCCAACGTGCAGTTCGACCGCCCCCGGACGGAATCCCACTGTGGGCGGCCAGGGGGATCTGCCCCCGGGCGGCCACGAGGCGGTGCCCGCTGGCCACAGGTTCCTCGAGCGATCGCTGGAGCAGATGGCCGAGGCTGGGAGGAACGGCACTTCCCGGATGGCCCTCGAGCCCGCTCGCCGCGCCTAGGAGGACGCGGATTCGGATATCGCGGCTCGAGCCGCGGGGCCGGGAGGAACGGCGCTTCGAGGACGCGCTCTGGCTCGTGGCGGAGAGTGGTATCGGGCGCGCGTTCTCGGACGCGTCCCCCGGAGGATCAGCCCGTCCTCGACCGGCACTTGGAGGACGCACTGGGTGTCTCGGATGCGCGCGGATATCGGGCGCGGAACTCGGACATCGCGAAGCGATCGGCGAGCGCGACGACAGGTTTGTCGTCGAGCCGAGATGGCGGCATAGCACTGTTGCTCAGGACAAGGACTAACGGCGCCGGGCAAACGAGCATGCGCACCGGCAACCCTAAGTACGCGGACTTCACGATGACCGATTCCAACGGCCCGCCAACTTCCACCAATTGGTTGCCCGATCCAGCGATGTGAGTGGACCGCGTGCCATTCGCGAACCGCGCTGCGGGGTTCGTCGTACATCTTGCCGACGAACCCATTCACGCTCTGCAACAGCGGGAGGACTAAACCGGCTCTACGCGGCGATCGCTGGTTGGCGGCCTCTGATTCTGCGAGTTGGGACGGTAGCCCATGTGATGCCGCAGCCGAGGAGAAGTCGGCGTCGATAGTTGATGAAGTTGCGGTAGCCGTGACCGATGCGACGGATCTTCTCCACGATGAGGTTGACCGCTTCGGTCGGCCCGTTGGAAGCACCACCGGTGCTGTGATAGGCGAGCACCTCGTCACGCCAGCGGTCGATCGTCGTGGCGAGGCGGGTGAGCTCGGGGATGTCGGCGTCGGCGGCGTGCTGAAGGAACACGATCAGGCGCCGCTTGGCGTGCGCGACGTCTCGGGCGGCGTAGACCTCGGCGAGCATCTCACGGGCCAGCCACACGGCGGCCACTTCGCCGTCGGGGTCGCCGGCGGCGAGGCCGGCCCGCAGCCGTTCCCAGCCGCGCTCGGTGAGATTCGACCAGGTGCGCAGCAGCAGCCGACGGATCCCGTAGAGCGGGTCGTGCTTGCGACCGCGGTGGCCGAGCTGTGCTTGCTGCACCCGTCGACGGACGTCGTTGACTGCTTCGGAGGCGAGGCGGATGGCGTGGAAGTGGTCGATCACCAACGTGGCATCGGGTAGGACGTCGCCGATGGCGTTGGCGTAGCCACGGAACGCGTCGATCGCCGTCACGTCGATCTGGTCGGCCCACCAGATCGGCTGGGCGGCCACCCACTGGCGCACCACGTCACCGGATCTGCCAGGGACGACGTCGAGCAGCCGACCCCGGTCTAGGTCGACGAACGTGGTCGCCATCTGCGTGCGCCGGCGGGCGTTGGTGTGCTGAAAGGTGTGCTCGTCGACGCCGAGCTTGCGGGTCCACTCGAGGCGGTCGTCGGCGGCGATGAGGGCGTCGCCGTAGTCAACGACGGCCCGATGCGCACAGGCCCAGCCGACCCCGAACTCGCGGGCCACCGCCGCGACGGTGTCGAGCTCTGCGCCGACCCGGCGGCAGATCTCTTGGCGGGCTCGTTCCGTCAGCGACGCGCGCACGCCGATCGCCGTCGACGTCTCCGACCACGACCCCCGCCCACACAGCTCCTCGCGGCAGCGCCACGTGCGCTTGGCCCACACGATCACCGTCGGCACACCGGCGATCGGCAGATCGCGCACCGTCACGTGCCGCCGGCCGTTGCCCGCCGCGAACACGCCGCAACTTGGACACGCCGAGCGATCCTCGACCGTCTCCACCAGCAACCACACCTCGCCGTCGCGGCGCGTCTGCGACGTCACAACGAAACCGTCCAACCCCACGAGCGCGGTCGCGCCCGCCACGTCCCCACTACCGTTGCCCACGTCGGAGGTCCTCCCGTCTGCAGATGTTCGCTATCCGCAGAATGGCGAGACCTCCGACTCGCGTGGTCGACCCTGTCAGCCAGCCATCGCTACGAACCGGCCACAGCGTTCAACGCGTGGAGCGGACTAAACCTGACGATCATCCAGGACGAGAACCTCACGATCAGCGGAGGCGACCTCGTCATCAAGACAACGGAGGGAGCGACGGCGGCTCGCGTTGCGTCGACTGGTCGCCTGAAGCTCTTCGAATCGGGCACACCGGACCAGCCGGCGGTACTGAGCTCGCTCCCGCTGACGCTCGACTGACGATCGGGTCCGGGGTGCGCCCCGGTGAGCTTGCGCTCGCCAGTGGAGACACCGCAACGATCGAGCTCAACGCCTTCTCGGCGAAGGCGACGATCGGAGCGGCCGACGCAGCCGGGGTCATCGCAGTGTGGCTGGGCGACGACGTGACCGAACGCGTTCATGGTGGCGCCGTGTCGATGGGCGATGGAGGGTTGCACCGGTTGGCGGTACGTCGTCGAGGAGGTGGTCGCCGCTGGGCCCGAGTGAAGGGTGTGGCCGTGGTGGCTCGTCTACCGGTACGGCCTGTTTGAACCGCTTGACCGCGATCACTTCTACGACTCGATCGACGACGTCCTCACCGCGATTGAGGCGGCGGGCCACGGTGCCGCCGAGATCTGAACGCCACGCCCCGCACGGCCCGTTTCGAGGCCGGTCCGGGACACCGCTCAGAACGGTGTGGGAAGGTGGTAGCGGGAGAGATCCGGTTCGGTGTAGTCGCCAGGCTTGTCGCGTTCCGGGAAAGTGACCTTCTTCGGCACGATCGGTTCGTAGGGAACCTGGTTGAGGAGGTGGGTGATCAGGTTCAGACGTCCGCGTCGCTTGTCGTCGGTGCGCACGACGTGCCAGGGCGCCCATTCGCTGCTGGTGGCGGCGAACATGTCGTCGCGGGCCCGGGCGTAGTCGTACCACCGGCTGTAGGAGAGCAGGTCCATGTCGGACAGCTTCCAGATTTTGCGCGGGTCGTCCACGCGGCTTCGGAGCCGTTTGGTCTGCTCGGCTTCGCCCACTTCGAGCCAGTACTTGAGGAGCACGATCCCCGAGTCGACCATCGCCTGCTCGACGCCGGGCGCCATCTGGAGGAAACGCTTCGTCTGCTCCTCGCTGCAGAAGCCCATCACCCGCTCGACGCCCGCCCGGTTGTACCAGCTCCGGTCGAAGATCACGACTTCACCGGCCGCCGGTAGGTGCGGGATGTAGCGCTGCACGTACATCTGCGATTTCTCCCGCTCCGTCGGGCTGGGCAACGCGACCACACGGAACACACGTGGGCTTACACGTCCGGTGATCGCCTTGATCGTGCCGCCCTTGCCGGCGCTGTCGCGACCCTCGAACACCAGGCAGACCTTGGCTCCCGTCGCCTTGATCCATTCCTGCATGGCGACCAGCTCGGCCTGCAGCTTGCGCAGCTCGGCCTCGTACTCCTTCCGCTTCATCTTCGGCTCGGTATCCATTTCAGCCCTTCCTCGTGTGCGTGTCGCCAGCTGACGAACATTCTTGAAAACCCCTCGCCGGCATCGCCAGACCGGGTCGCCGGCTGCGATCAGATGTCGTGCGGTAAAGCGTTCAGCCGGTGGAGATGGATGGCTTTGTCGATCGCGGTGAATGCCGGGGCGACGAGCGACAGTGCGATGACCAGGGCCCATTGGGCGCCGGTGAGCGGCACCGTGTCGAGGAGGCGCTGCAGCATGTTCAGCTCGACCGCGGCCCAGGTGAGGATCCACCCCAGGATGATCCACCCGAGGTAGGGGAACATCGGTGCCGACCACCACGGTTCGCGCTCGCGGCGCATCACGAGGCCGTTGTTGACGGCGCTGAGCGCGACCACCGCGAAGGCCATCGTCATCGACACCGACGGATTCTCCGTGCTCGGCTCGTCGGGACCCCAGGCCAGCACCATCAACGCCAGAGCGGAAATGATGAAACCGGTGATCGCCCAGCGCACCGTCTGGGCGCGGGTGGCGATTCGCGATCCGGGTGTGCGTGGGGGTCGCTGCATGACGCCGGGGTCGGGGACGTCGACGATGAACCCGATGACCACGGTGACCACGACGAAGAATTTGGCGAAGAGCAGCTGCATCGGGAACAGGGCGACGCCGCCGTTGATGTTGAGGATGGTGGCGTACAGCATCAACTGCAGCACCGACGACAGGATCGTCAGCTGCAGCTTCACGTACGACGAAATCCGCCGGTAGATGTCGCGCCCGTATTCGACGGCCTTGACCAGGGTGGCGAAGTTGTCGTCGGTGAGTACGAGCTTGCCGGCCTGCTTGGTGACCTCCGAGCCGCTGCCCATCGCGACACCGACGTCGGCCTGCTTCAACGCGGCGGCGTCGTTGACGGCGTCGCCGGTCATCGCCACGACCTCGCCGGCCTCTTGCATCAGCCGGGCCAGGCGAACCTTGTCCTCGGGGGCGACGCGACCGAAGACGTGCAGCTGCGGGAGCTGTTCGATCACTTGCTCGTCACTGAAGTGGGAGAGCTCGGTGCCGGTGATCACACCCGGTCCGAGGCCGAGCTCGTCGGCGATCGCCCGGGCGGTCACGGTGTGGTCACCGGTGATCATCCGCACGTCGATGCCGGCCTGGTGGGCGATGCGGACGGCCTCGACGGCCTCGGCGCGCAACGGGTCGATGATACCCACGAGCGAGATCAGGACCAGATCGTGCATCTCGCCCATCGGATCGTCGAGCGCGGCGGTCATGGCGTCGGACGGCAGGTCGCGGATGGCGAACCCGAGGACGCGCAGCCCGCGCTCGGAGAGTTGCCGGTTGGCGTCGAGTAGCTCGTCTCGGACCTGCTCGATCGGGACCTGCTCGCCGTGCCACAGCGCTGTCGCACAACGCTCGATAATGACGTCCGGCGCACCCTTCACGCTGACGAGGTGCGGTTCTCGGAGGACGCCCCCGGCGATCCAGTCGGGGCGGTCGTGGAACGTCGCCATGAACTTGTACTCGGAGTCGAACGGCACCGCCGCCCGCCGGGGAAGGTTCCGACGGGACTCCTCGGCGTCGACACCGACCTTTGCGGCGAGCACGACCAGTGCTGCTTCGGTCGGGTCGCCAATGATTGACTCGTTGTCGGCGACGGTGGCGTCACTGCAGAGCACGAGCCCGAGCGCCAGTCGGGTGAAGTCGGGTGTTGGGACGCCCGCCGTGCCGAGGATCGCGCCTGACTTCTTGTAGCCGCCCCCTTCGATCTTGTACCAGTCGCCGCCTGCCAACATCGTCGCCGCAGTCATGGCGTTCATCGTCAGCGTGCCGGTCTTGTCGCTGTTGATCACCGTCGTTCCGCCGAGCGTCTCGACGTCGGTGAGCGACTTGACGACCGCTTTGGCCTCGGCGAGGCGTTGTGCCCCTGACGACAACATCAACTGCACGAACGTCGGCAGGCCCGTCGGGATGGCCGAGATCGCCGTCGACACGCACAACAACACGAGTGTCTCGGTGTCCTGGTCGCGAGCGATCCCGAAGATGGCGATGATCGCCACCGCCGCCCAGGCGAGAATGCCGAAGAGCTTGGTCAGGCCGTCGAGTTCCCGCTGGAGCGGTGACTTCGTGCGTTTCGTCGCCGTGACCATGTCGGCGATATGGCCCATCTGGGTCGCCGCACCGGTGGCGAACACGACGACCACCGCCGAGCCCCTGGTCACCTGGGTGTTCTGGAAGACGAGGTTCGTCCTGTCGCCCAGCGCCGTCTCTCCTTCGGGCAGCGTCCTGGCGTCCTTGGCGATCGGCGCGCTCTCACCGGTCAGCGACGCCTCCTGGACCTCCAACGAGGCTGCCGTGACGATGCGCGCATCCGCCGGGACCAGCTCACCAGCTTCGATCAGCACCACGTCGCCCGGCACGAGTTCGGTCGAGTCGACCTGCTCGACGCTGCCCGACCGGCGAACCCGGGCCATGGGGACCTGGAGCTGGGCGAGCGCCTCGACGCTCGCCAACGCCTTGCGCTCCTGCCTCGTCCCCATGATCACGTTGAACGACACCAACGCCAACACGATCACGCCCGTCGGTACCTGCCCGATGGCGAAGCTGGCGACACTGACGATCAACAACATGATGTTCATCGGGTTCAGCAGCTGACTCTTGGCCACCTCCCACAAGGTCGGTGGAGGCTCTGAGGCGATCTCGTTGCGCCCGAACTCCGCCAGCCGCCGCTGCACCTCATCAGGATCGAGGCCACGCTGGGCGTCGACCCCCACACGGGCGACGACATCGTCCACCGACAACGCGTACCACTCCGCCTCGGACGTGACCTGCTCGATGATTGTCATTTCAATGCCCCGATCATCCTGGCTCGGCTCGAGCACCTGACGTGGCTGTCGTTGTCGTGCGGTCCATGGTGGTTGCCGTGGCAGTCATGCGAGTCGGTTCCGACACAGGTCTCGCAGGCGCCGGGTCGCGGCACGCTCGCTGAGCAGTGGGAGGTACTGGCGCACACGCGCTGACTCGTAACGCGCGACGCAGTCGATCAAACAGCGCTGCACCTCCTCCGGACGCAGCGGAGACTGAACATGGCGATCAGCTGCGCCTCCAGGTGATTGAGCTCACGCGACTCGAGTCGGTCGATCTCGTTCACACTCGCGAGCGTCATCAGTGTCACGAGCCTTCTTACGCTGCGGGTCGGAGCTTGCCAGCGAAGTAGTTCAGCGCCGTCATGGTCTTGGTCTGCTGCACCCCAGCGAGATTGACGCCGTGCTCGGCGAGGAAACTCTTCGTCTCGGCGGCAGCGTCGAATGCTTCGGCGGGGGCGCATTTCGTGGAAAGCTCGAGGATCCGCGATCCGTTGGGGTAGAACCACAGCTCGGCCACCAACCGGCGGCGGAAACCGCCAGGCGTGAACTTGAGCTTCATGATGTTGATGGGTCCCAGCATCGAGAGATTGTTGAGTTCGATGCCCCCCGGTGTGTGGTCGGTGTAGAAGGCGCGTTGTTCCTTCGTGAACAGCTTGGACGTCCGCCGCTGGCCGGCGAACGCCTCTTTCGCCTTCAGCGGATCGAGCTCCTTGGCTTTCATCGAACCGGAGCAGACGAAGCCACCGGGCATGGCGTCGACCTCGACGCCGAAGTTCGGCGACTTGCGGAGCTTCGCAGAGAGGTCGTCGGGAACGACCGGCCGCAGCTTGACGACCGAATCACTCGGTTTGCCCTGGATCCGCCTCGCTCGCACCACCACGCCTTGTTTGTTGAGCGCAAGCTCGGGCGTGTCGAAGAACATGATCTGGCGAATCTCGGCGTCGAGCACGTCCATGCCCAGCGCGGCGACCGCCGACGCGTGATCGGAGTCCGGCACGGTCAACTTGAGCTCGACGGAGTCTGCTCCCTTGATCAGTCGGAGCACCTCCGACAGCTGTTCGGCGGAGAGCACCGGTGCAGATTTCGTGGTCATGATTACCCCAGTTCACTCACGGCCGCGAAATGCGGTCGTTGGTCCGAAAGATACTGGCTCGCCCCACCTCGCTGTAGCACGCGCCGAGGTTGCTCAACGATGCGGCCCGGTTCGGTACGAAGGCGGGGTTGTCGGCGGCCAACGCCCGGGACCGGGTGACGGCTTCCTCGGTGGGCGCCACCGCCTCCTGGCGTCGCCCACCTCGGTGTAGCGGATGCCGAAGTTACTCAACGAGGCGGCCAGGTTGGGTGCGAAGGCGGGACTGTCGGCAGCCAACGCCCGGGACCGGGTGACGGCTTCCTCGATGGACGCCATCGCCGCGGCAGGTCGGCTCCGGGCGGATGCGGTGTTGGCGACAGCGTCGAGGGCGAGTGCCAAGTCGTGGTCGTGCTTGACCAGTCGTCGCAACGCCGCGAGGCCGTCCTGTTCAGCATCGGCGCAATGTCGCCAGGTGTAGCCCCAAAGGTAGGGTCGCGAACGGAACTCGCCAGCGACCGCAGCCACCGAGTCGAGCTCGGCGCCGACGCGGCGACAGATCTCCCATCGTGCCCGCTCGGTCAGCGACGCCCCACCCCGATCTCGGGCGACGTCTCCGACCACGACCCGCACCGGGGCGGGCCCGAGCGCGCCGAGTGCCTGCACTGCCAATGCGGCGGCCCTCGGTCTTGCCGTCGGTGCCCAACCAGCTACGGCGGGCACGAAAGGCTGGGGCCTGTTGTTGTTGCCGGGCTCGGGCCTGGTCGTATGCTCCGGCGACGTGGACGGGGGGGACGATCTCAGTTGCGCCTTTCTCCGCAGATGCTGGCGGGATCCGATGTCTGGGAGTTGCGATGGATCGCCGCGCACCTGCTCGAATTGGACGAGGCCCGGGGGACGTTGGCATCGCTCGAGCCCGCGTTCAGGGTTGTCGATGAGCACGATGTCTACTTGCTCAGCGGATCGAACCGGATCAACCTCAAGTTTCGCCATCGCGGAAAACACCGTGAAGCTGAAGACGCTGCAGCAACGAACAAGCGAAGGTTTCGAGCGATGGCGCACTGAATTCGATGCGGCGCTGCCGGCGGGCACCGAACTCTTTCGCGAGGTGCTCGATCTTATTGGAAGGGCTGGTCCGGCCGAGCGGCTCGGCGCTGCTGCGAGTGCTGGTGAGGCGGTTGGGATCCTGGGCACGATCTGCGACCCTTCGCAGATGGTTTCGGTGTACAAGTCACGCCGCCTGCTCCAACGCGGAATCGGCACGGTAGATGAGGTTCGCTTCCGGATCGACGAGGGCCACTACAGCTCTCTTGGGGTCGAGAGCAGCAGCCTGACCGAACTTCGCAGGCTTGTCGAGGACTTTGGACTGGGCAGGCTGGGCTCGCCATGCAACTACGCCGAGTTCCTAGCGTCGTGAGTCGATGGTTCGCTGGGAACTCTCGGGTGGGTCTCGTGTTTGTGGCCGGTGCGCCTTCTTGGCCAGGTTTCGTACGAACCGCTGGCCCGCGAGGAGGTCACGTTCCCCGAGCGCCAAGCCGCCGTTGACTTTGTGGAGCCGAGCCTCGACCCACGCACGATCCGACACCGTTCTGACCCGCGTCACGGGGTGGCACTCCCCAACTGCCAGAAGCTCACGGAGGAACGCCCGAACCTTGCCAGCCGCCGCTACACCTCGTCGGAGTCGAGGCCACGCCCGGCGTCAAACCGGGGAGATCCAGCACGAGATCATCCGCATCAACAGCGACGCCGGAGACCTCGCCCTCCAGGCGGCGATGCTGATCCGGTGCTCGCCTGCCTTCTCCGATTCCTCAACTCGTTCCGCATGGTGCGCCTGCCCGACTTCAAGCCGTCCGCCGTCACCGAAGGGCAGCCGCGCGGCTGACCGACCACAGATCGACCGCACGACGACGCAGGTGGGCTCATGGGCGATGTCAGTGATGAGCGGTTGACGACGGTGAAGCTCTACGCGCCCGGCGTCGCGTCTCTGCGCACCTACGAGCGGCGGTGGCTGCGCTCCGACCTCGTGGCCGGGATCGTCCTGGCGGCGATCCTGGTCCCACAGGGCATGGCCTACGCCGAGCTGGCCGGGCTGCCTCCAGTCAACGGTCTGTACACGACGATCGCCTGCCTCATCGGCTACGCCCTCATGGGGCCATCGAAGATCCTGGTGCTCGGCCCCGACTCATCACTCGGGCCGCTGATCTTCGCCGCCATCACCCCGCTCGTCGTGGCCGGCGACGACCCTGCCACCGCCATCGCCCTGGCCGGCATGCTCGCCATCCTGGTCGGCCTCATCGAGATCGGGCTAGGTGTCGGCAAGCTCGGCTTCGTCGCCGACCTGCTTTCGAGCGAGGTCCAAATCGGCTACATGAACGGACTGGCCCTCGTCATCATCGTGGGGCAGCTGCCCAAGCTCAGCGGATTCCCGACGGACGCGGACACCTTCGTCGAGGAGGTGCGGGAGTTCGTGACGAACTTCGACCAGCGCGACACCACAGCCCTCGGCGTAGGGCTCACTACTCTCGCCGTGCTGCTCGTGGTCCCACGCCTCACCCGTGCGATCCCGGCCGTGCTGGTGGCGGTGGTCGGCGCCACCGTCGTCACCGCCGCATTCGACCTCGACGTGTCCACGGTCGGCACACTTCCCGAGGGGCTGCCCACGCCCGCCGTGCCGTGGACTGACATCGGTGACGTCGTGCCGCTGCTCCTCGCCGCGGTGGGCATCACGCTCGTGTCGCTGACCGACACCATCGCCCTGTCCACCTCGTTCAACGCCCGCCGTGGCGAGCAGGTGAAGCCGAACCAGGAGATGATCGGCATCGGCTCGGCCAACATCGCCGCCGGGTTCTTCCGCGGGTTCGCCATTTCGGCCAGCAGCTCACGCACGGCGGTTGCCGAGCAATCGGGGGCGAAGAGCCAGCTCGCCGGCGTCGTCGGTGCGGGCGTCGTGGTGCTGCTGCTCGTGTTCTTCAATGGACTCCTTGCCGACCTGCCGGACTCGGCGCTGGCCGCAGTGGTCATCGCCGCGGCACTCTCCCTGGCCGACTTCGCCCTTCTCATCCGAGTGTGGAAGGTCCGACGCTCGGCGGTGGTGCTGTCGCTCGTCGCCAGCGCCGGCGTCATCTTCCTCGGGGTCCTCGAAGGCATCGTCGTCGCCGTCGTGCTGTCGATCCTTTTGTTCTTCCATCGGAACTGGTGGCCGCACGGCGAAGTGCTCGGTCGTGTGCCCGGCCGCGACGGCTGGCACAGCGACCCTGGCGGCGGCCGCCTCACGGAACACCCGGACGTGGTGGTGTTCCGCTGGGAGGCGCCACTGTTCTTCGCCAACGCCGGCATCTTCGCCGACCAGGTGCGCGACCTGGTGCAGGAGCGCCGGCCGGAGTGGGTGGTCTTGCAGTGCGAGGCGATCACCGACATCGACGTCACCGCAGCCGGAATGCTCGAACGCCTCGATACCGAACTCAACGCCAAGGGCGTGCACCTCGCCTTCGTCGAGCTACGCACCCGGCTCCGTGGCCTCGTCCACGACTACGGGCTCCTCAAGACCCTCGACCGCGACCACTTTTACGCCTCGATCGACCAGGCCCTCGGCGACATCAACCTGATCCGCGGCGGCGACAAGCCCGCACCATGAGACTCTTCGTAGTCGAAGGAGGCGTCCCCCACCGGCCGGTCGCCAAGCCGCCGACAACTGCGTGAAGGCCAGGGCAGCCATGATGCGCCGCCAGCACTCACATCGGCGGACGATGGGCGGCCTCGACCAAAACGATCGTGTCGTCTCGGTCAGCGCGAAGGACAGGGTCGGGGTCGTGGAATGCCGATCGAGGCGTAGGAGGGCCACTGATGGCCTGATCCAACCAGACCCTTCGACCAAGGTGACATGCTTGACCAAACCGAGCAACGTCGTCGTCGATGGGACCAGCGACGCCTTCCCTCCTCCTCGGGCATGGGTTTTGCCTGCAGCAATCGGCGGTCGCCTGTTCCCCTGCGGCAGTTCGGTGACACGAACCCTGCAACGATGGTGTAAGCGACGGTCGGGCTGACGTTATTGCTTCCGTGTCCTCCCCTCGCTGCGTGTCGGCCGGCGATGGCACGGCGGCTGGACGACCCTTGCAAGCGGCCAGCGCTCATGCCAGCACCTGCTGCGGGGAGTGAGGAGCCGAGCGCCGTCCGCTCAATGTCCGATTCACGCGACCGATACCACTCCGGCCAGGTGCCCGAGAACGCCGGCTCTCGGCGACGTGGCTGGTGCCCGACGGCGACAGGCGGCATCGAGGTCGTCGCAGCATCGCGGGCTGGTTCGCATCGTTCGCCGAGTGCACACGGAGCAGGTCATTAGAGGCGGATCAACGCGAGGAGGAAGACGCCGAACGCAGCCCAGGTGGCTGCTGCTTGGATCCAATTGAGCGTGAAGTAGCGCCGCCGATCGGCCTCCCAGTCCGGTGGCATGGCGTCGGCGTCCCAGGCGAGCATGACGTCGTAGTGGGGTTCCTTCCACACGTTGGACACCACGTACACACCAATGACCACAAGAGCCAGACCGATCGCACAGAGAACGAATGCGGCGGAGCTCCGGTCATCCCACAGGGCCACGAGTCCGACGACCGCCGCCACGGCCATCCCGATTGCGCAGACATAGTTGAACCACGCCTTCCTGCCAACAGGGAGGAAGGCCTGCAAGAAGCGCTCGAAGTCCCGTCCGTCCATCGCGGCGAGCATCGGATGCATCACCAGCGTGAGCATCCCCAACAGACCAGACCACAGCCCCGAGAACACGACAGCCGCAGCGAGCGCCCACTCTTCACGTGTCACGCTGACCCTCTCGGTGACCGCAGACCCGGCGTACGCCACGTTCAGGATGCAGTTGCACCCGTACCCCCGTGGACCGCCCGGCGCAGGATGAGAACGACGCTCGACCGGAGCATCCGTGACCGCCAGCCCTGCCGCAGGCAAGGGGCGTGTCAGCCAGTCCAGCCATCTGCGTCTCAGGCGTGTGTGAGTAGGCCGGCGCGGGCGGCGGTGAGCGCGGCGGCAGCTGCTCGGTCGGCAGTGGCTTCAGTGAGCGGTTCATCGCTCATCAGGAGTTGGTAGTAGATCGGTGCCGCGATGTACTTCATGAGCTCGCTGGGGTCCGTCGTTGCCGGCAACTGCTTGCGGGCGATGGCGTGCTCGATGATCGGCCCGACCTGGGCGCGACGGGCCGCCCAGAACCCGGACATGACGGCTGCCAGCTGGGGCGACCCCGGCGCCTCGGCAACGATCGCTCGCACCGTCGCCGCTCCCTCGTGGGTCGACAGGGTCGCCGTGACAGCGCGCGCGAGCGTGCGCATGTCGGCGTCGATGTCGCCGGTGTCGACGACTTCGGTTCGCACGTCGGCAGCGTGCTCGAGCGCCTCGGCGACGAGCCGTTCCTTGTTCCCCCACCGACGGTAGATCGTGGTCTTGTGGATCCCCGCCCGCTCGGCGACGCCCTCAACGCTCGTGCGCCCATACCCGGAAGCGATGAGCTCGGCCAGCACGGCGGCGAGCACCTTGGACCGGGTCTCGGCTGTCCGACCGCCGGGCCGTGTCGTGCCACTCACGCCATCCCAACCTTCCGTTGCAACAATATGTTGCGTTAACGCTCGAGATCTGTCACCGTCAACTTAACGCAACACACCGTTGCAGTAAAGGATGACACCGTGATCGACCTAGCGACCCACCGACCGCTCGGCACCTGGCGGCGCCTGTTCTACACAGGGCCATCGACAGACGTCTTGTACGAGGACTACGCCCGACGTGGCCGCATCGACGACCTCGCGCCCATCTCGGCGCGCTGCGAGACGATCATCGACGCACCGACCGAGCGAGTCTGGGAGCTGCTCAGCCAACCGCAACGGTGGGAACAGTTCGCGTCCGAGGTCCGCGACGTGCGGCTCGACGACGGCGTCGTCGAAGGAGGCCGCTTCACCTGGCGCAACGGCAAGGCCAAGCTGTCCTCCCGCTTCGCCGTCGTCAACCCCGGACGCGAGTTGACCTGGACCGGCACCGCGCTCGGCTCCAAGGCCGTACACCGCCACCTCCTCACCCCGACGAACAACAACCAGACACGCCTCGCCAGCGAGGAGTCGATGGCCGGCCCCCTCCTCGTCCTGTTCTTCAGCAGCGCCAAGCTCCACGCCTCACTCAACACCTGGCTCGCCGCCATCACCGCCGCCGCGCAACGCTGAACGAACCACCGACCCGCACTCACCCTTCACCGCGTTCACCTCGTCACCCATGCGCACACCCGGCCCGCGCATCGACGACGCGTACGCCCAGCAGCCGGGGACCGGACTCGCGCCACGCCTGGTCACACTGTCCGAAAACGACGACCCACGACCACAGGTCATGTGTCCGCCAACGCCGGGTCGCAGACGACGGTAGCCAACCACGGCTATCTCCACAAGCGATGGCCGCCACCGGGAACCAGGTGGCCGCTGCTGGGCAGATGGCGATGGCCACCGACATCCCACCCCTTCCGCGCACACCCCGGCCTGCGCCCCCGCTCGCTCCGCTCGCCCCCCGTGCATGGCGCATCCTGTCGTCGGGACGCGCGATGACCCCGATCAGGAGGACGACACCATCTCGAGAGGGGTTGACATGCGCGGTCGGTCGACGGTCAGGCGATGGATGGGGGCGCTGCCGAGCGCCGCGGTGGTGGCGGCGCTGGCTGTCGTCGCCACGCCGAGCCCGGGCCAGGCCGGCACGACCAACTACACGTTCGACTACACCGGTGGGCCCCAGACGTGGGTCGTGCCGGCCGGTGTCACCCAGGCGACGTTCAGCGTGGTCGGCGCACAAGGCGGGTCAGCAGGTACGGCGTTCGGCGTCCCGGTTCCCGGCGGGTTCGGCGGGCGGGCGGTCGCCACCCTCGCCGTCACACCGGGGGAGACCATCAACATCTTCGGCAAAGGCGCAGACTTTCGGGACGACCTCTCGTGCACCGATCGCGCCGGTGGTTTCAACGGCGGCGGAGACGCCGGGGTGAACAACACCGAGATCGCCTATTGCGGACAGGGTGGCGGCGGGGCGTCGGACGTGCGCATCGGTGGTGTCGACCTGTCGAACCGGGTGCTCGTCGCCGGTGGCGGCGGCGGAGCTGCGTCCAACCTCCTCTGTGCGGGCGCCGGGGATGGCGGCGGCCTGACCGGCGGGTCGGCCAACGACAACAGTGGACTGGGGTGCACCCAAGGGGGCAAAGGAGGCAACCAGGACGGCAGCAGCGGGAGCGGGCAACTCGGCGTCGGCTCGGCCGGCGGGGAGGGGGCCGGCGGCATTCAGGCACCCGGCGGCGGTGGTGGCGGTGGCTACTACGGTGGCGCCGGCGGTCAGGGCGACGGCTACGGCGGTGGCGGAGGAAGCGGCTTCGGTCCGGCCGGCACGACCTTCGAGAACGGAGTGAACCAAGGCAACGGCTCCATCGGGATCGCCCTCGGCGCCGGCATGGAGCCGCTGCCCGACACGGGTCCAGGCACATCGACGACGATCCTCGTCGTCGGCCTGGCGCTGTTGATCGTCGGTGTCGTGCTCGTCCGCCTGCCGCAGCGCCGCCCGACGACTGCCAGTCGACCGTCCTGGCCGTCGGCTTCGACACAACGCGGCCGGTAGCGACGGCCAGAACGGGGTCCGCGACGATGCATGCCGTGGAGTACTCGCAGATCACCTACGACGTTCGCGGCGACGTGGCCGTCATCACCCTGAACCGGCCCGAGCGGCTGAACGCGTGGACGCCGACGATGGCCGAAGAACAGGTCGACGCGATCACCCGGGCCAACGATGACGCCGCCGTCGGCGCCATCGTCACCACCGGTGCGGGACGCGGGTTCTGCGCTGGGGCGGACATGCAGGACACGTTCCAGGCCCGGATCGACGGCAGCGATCCGGGCAACGACACGGCCGGCGGGCGCGGTGGCATGCCCCGCGGGGTCGACTGGGTGCAGTTCGTGCGGGCGGCCAAGCCGATGGTCGCGGCGATCAACGGCCCGGCGATCGGCATCGGCGTCACGATGTGCCTGCCGATGGATCAGATCGTCACGACCCCCGGCGCCAAGTTCGGGATGGGCTTCATCAAGATGGGGCTCGTGCCCGAGCTGGCCAGCTCGCGGCTGCTGGCCGAGCGGATCGGGTTCGGCCGGGCAAGCGACCTGTGCCTCTCGGGGCGGATCATCCTCGGCGACGAGGCCCACGCCATCGGGCTGGCCGATCGGGTGTCCAGCCCCGACGATGTCGTCGATCTCGCGGTCGAGGTCGCCGCGTCCTACGCCGCCAACCCGGACCCGCAACTCCGGATGATCAAGCACCTGCTGACGGCGAACGCCGTCGAGTCGGACCTCGCCGCCGTCCAGCGAGCCGAGCACGAGTACCTGCTGGCGTGCTGGGAGTCGCCGCAGCACGCCGAGGCCGTCAAGGCCTTCACCGAGAAACGCCAGCCCGTCTTCACGCCGCTCGACAGCGAATCGTCGACTGACGCTTCGGCCCCTGGCGCAGTGAGCACGTGACGCGAGGCCGGCCGTCGCCCGGCCCAGCGAGCGCAGCGAGCCATCAACATGGCCAACATTTGCTCTCTTCGTCGGGCACCTCGAGGTCGATGAGGTAGGCGTGGACGATGTCGTCGACGCACTGGTTGACGTTGTACCCCGTGTGCTGGTCGGCGGTCACGATGACGAGCCGGCCGTCCTCCAGCGTCTCGGCCATGACCCGCGTGCTCTCCAGCGGCGTCGCCGGCGTCTCCCGTCGTTCCGATGACGACGATCGGGCCGGCCCCTGCGCCCGTGATCTCCACCCGGGGGTCCGTCGACTCCGGGTAGAAGGTGCAGAAGTAGTCGCCCGTGGTGTCCGGCGCGACCCGCGGCCCAGCCTCGTTGTACTGCGGCGCCTCGGCGTCGGACTCCTCCACCGTTGGCCGCTCGATCTGGTCCATGCAGACGATCGACTGGAACGCCTCCAGCTCGTTGCCCCACGTGCCATCTGGCTGGCGCTGGTAGTACGCGTCGAACAGTTCGAGCAGCAGGGCGCCGTCGCCGCCCTGGGCGGCGGCCAACGCCTCGGACAGCTGTGGCCAGGTCGAGTCGGAGTACATCGCCTGGATGACGGCCTGCAGCGCCACCCCGCGATCGACGTCGGGCCGATCGGGCTCGCTCGGCACCGGCGTCTCGTCCAATGATTCCATCAACTCGTCGAACGCTCCCTCGGCGTCCCCACCGTTGTGGAACGGGCAGCTGGTGTCCTCGCTGCACTGCGCCAGGTAGGTCGTCAAGGTGCCCTCGAAGCCTCGAGTCTGCTGCAGGTTCGACTCGAGGGGGTCGGCGTTCGGGTCGGCGGCACCGTCGAGGACGGCTGCGCGCACCGTCTCGGGGAACAACGTGGCCCACGTCGCCCCGAGCTCGCTGCCATAGCTGAACCCGAAGTAGCTGATCTGCTCCTCGCCCAGCGCCTGGCGGATGGCGTCCATGTCTCGCGCCGAGTTGTTGGTGCCGATGAACGGCAGGATCTCGGCGTTCTTGGTGGCGCACTCGTCGGCGAACTCCTCGGCCAGGTCGACGATCTCCTGCCGTTCGCCGTCGTCATCCGGCGTGATGTCGATGCCGGCCGTGTACCGGTCGTAGTCGTCGACGCAGTCGATCGCCGGCTCGCTGGAGCCCGTGCCGCGGGGGTCCCAACCGACGATGTCGAAGCGCTCGAGCAGCTCGGCGCCGTAGATCTGGTCGGCGAACAGGGCGAAGTCGGTCCCACCGAAGCCAGGACCGCCCGGGTTGACCAGCAGCGACCCGATCTTGTTGGCCTGGTCGTCGGCGAGCCGGCGGGCGAGGTACAGCTCGAGCTGCGGCCCGTCGGGGTCGTCGTAGTCGACCGGCACGTCCAGCAACGCCTGCTCGACGCCCTCGCCGACCGGTTCCCACTGCAACGACCCGTTGCCGGGGTCCGTGGTGCCGGCGGTGTCGTCGGTGTCGTCGGTGTCGTCGGGGATGCTCCCGCCGGGATCGGTCGCCGGCGGCGGGATCGATTCATCGGTCGATGCCGATCCGGCGGCATCGGCGCGCTCGGTGACGACGCCACTGTCACCGCAGGCCGATGCGGCAACGATGGCAAGCACGCCGAGCGCCACGAGGGGGGATCGCGACATGCCGGGCATGGTACGAGCCATCGTCCGGGCGTCGTCGTCGCCACCGGCCGCCGATGCGCGGCGGGCGCGCCCGTAGCCTCACCCTCGATGCGGATGGGACCCCACACGATGGCGCCACGGGACGCCAGCACGGTCGCCGGCGCCCGCGTGACCAGGGCAACGCTGCGCCGCATCTGGACGTTCGCCCGGCCGTACCGGGGGACCATCACGATCTTCCTGCTGGCGATCCTGGCCGCCGCCCTGCTCGCCCTCGTCCCGCCGCTGGTCGTGCGGGCGATCCTCGATACGGCCATCCCCGACGGCGATCGGGCGATGATCACGTGGCTCGCCGCCGCCGCTGTGGCCGCCGCCCTCGGTGACGCCGGGCTGCAGATCGTCCAGCGGTGGTGCAGCGCGCGGGTCGGCGAGGGCTTGATCTACGACCTCCGCCGGGCGCTGTTCGCCAAGGTCCAGCGGATGCCGATCGCCTTCTTCACCCGCACGCCGACGGGGGCGCTCATCTCCCGGCTGAACAGCGACGTGGTCGGCGCCCAGACAGCCGTCACCAGCACGCTCGGCAGCGTCGTCAGCAACGTCGTTGTGCTGGCCACGACGCTCGCCGCCATGCTCGCCCTCGAGTGGCGGCTGACGCTGCTGGCGCTCGTCGTGCTGCCGATGTTCGTCATCCCCGCCCGCCGCGTGGGCCGGCGGCTGCAGGACATCTCCCGCCGTCAGATGCAGCACAACGCCACGATGAGCACGCAGATGACGGAGCGGTTCAACGTCGCCGGCGCGATGCTCGTCAAGCTGTTCGGCGACCACCGGCGGGAGGACGACGCGTTCGAGCGCCACGCCGTCGGGGTGCGCGACGCCGGCATCAGCGCGGCCATGTACGGGCGGGTCTTCTTCGTCGCCCTCGGGCTGGTCGGTGCGATCGGCGCGGCGGCGATCTACGGCGTCGGCGCCCATCTCGTCGTGTCGGGCCAGCTGACGACGGGCACGCTCGTCGCCCTGGCCGCGCTGGTCGCCCGGGTGTACCAGCCGCTGACTGGGCTGACCAACGCCCGGGTCGACCTGATGACGTCGATGGTCAGCTTCGAGCGGGTCTTCGAGGTGCTCGACGCCAACGAGCCGATCATCGAACGGCCGGGGGCCATCGACCTGGTCGAACCGCGCGGTCGGGTGACGTTCGACGACGTCGTCTTCCGGTACCCGCCGGCGGCGCAGACGTCGATCTCGTCGCTCGAGCAGCAGCTGCCGATCAACGACCCGGACGTCGACGTGCTGCACGGCGTGTCGCTCGACGTGGCACCCGGCGAGACGGTGGCGCTGGTCGGCACGTCGGGCGCCGGCAAGTCCACGCTCGTTTCGCTCGTCCCGAGGCTCTACGACGTGTCCGCCGGCGCCGTGCGCGTCGACGGCCACGACGTGCGCGACCTGACGCTGGACTCCCTGCGGGGCGCGATCGGCGTCGTCGCCCAGGATCCCCACCTGTTCCACGAGACGATCGGCGACAACCTTCGCTACGCCAAGCCAGACGCAACCGTCGACGACCTGGTCGCGGCGTGCCGGGCGGCGCGCATCCTCGACACGATCACGGCGCTGCCCGACGGCTTCGACACGGTGGTCGGTGACCGGGGCTACCGCCTGTCGGGCGGCGAGAAGCAGCGCGTCGCCATCGCTCGGCTGCTGCTCAAGGACCCGGCGGTGATGATCCTCGACGAGGCGACGAGCCACCTCGACAACGACAGCGAGCTGCACGTCCAAGCGGCGCTGGAGACGGCGCTGGCCGGGCGCACCGCGCTCGTCATCGCCCACCGCCTGTCGACCATCCGTGGCGCCGACCGGATCGCCGTCCTGGAGGCGGGGCGGATCGTGGAGTTCGGCACCCACGACGAACTGGTTGCCCGCGACGGCGCGTACGCCGCCCAGCTGCGGGCCGGCGCAGCGACGGCGACGGTGGCTGCCGGGTTCGTGCCGTGAGCGCCGGACCGCTCGCCGACGTTCGGGTCGTCGACCTGTCGACGGTGCTGGCCGGTCCGAACTGCGCCCGCTACCTCGCCGACTTCGGCGCCGACGTGATCAAGGTCGAGCGGCCGGGCGGCGACACGTTGCGCAACATGGCGTGGCGGGATCAGCGTGACGGCGAGGGGCTGTGGTGGAAGCTGGCCAACCGCGGCAAGCGAACCGTCGTCGCCGACCTGAAGGACGACGATGACCGGGCGATGGTGCTGCGGCTGCTCGACGAGGCGCACGTGGTCGTGGAGAACTTCCGGCCCGGCGCCCTGGAGCGGCTCGGGCTCGGCCCCGACGTCCTGCACGGTCGCAACTCGCGACTCGTGATCACGCGGGTGACCGGCTTCGGCCAGGACGGGCCGTACGCCGCACGGCCGGGGTTCGCCACGATCGCCGAGGCGATGTCTGGGTTCGCGGCGATCAACGGTGAGCCGGACGGGCAGCCGCTGCTGCCCCCGATCGCCCTGACGGACGAGGTGACCGCCCTGGCCGCGGCGTTCGCCACGATGGTCGCCCTGCACAGCGGCCAGGGGCAGGTGGTCGACGTCAACCTGTTGGAGACGATGTTCCAGCTGATGGGACCGCTGGCGTCGGTGTACGCACTGCACGAGGAGCAGCAGCCGCGGCTTGGGTCAGGGCTGCCGTACACGGTGCCCCGCGGGACGTACCGCTGTCGGGACGGGCGGTGGATCGCCGTGTCCACGAGCAGTGACTCGGTCGCCGGACGGGTGATGCAGCTGCTGGGCCTCGGCGACGACGAGCGGTTCCGCACGTTCGCGGGTCGTACCGCGCATCGCGACGAGATCGAGGCGCGGATGGCGGCGTGGTGCGCACCGCGCACTGGCGCCGAGGTGCTGCAGGCGTTCAGCGAGGCGCACGCCGCGGCCGGCCCGGTGATGGACATGGCCGACATCGCCGCCGACCCGCACTATGCGGCGCGGGAGGCGATCGTCGACGTCGGTGGCGTGCCGATGCAGGGGCTGATCGCCCGCCTCAGCGCCACCCCCGGCGTCCTGCGCGGCCCCGGTCGCCGACTCGACGAGGACGGCGACGACATCCGGGCGGCCGACGCCTGGCCCACCCCGTCCTGGCCGTAGCGACCGACTCACAACGGTCGATTGCGACGGCCAGAACCGTGATCACACTCGGCAGGAGACGCCGGTGGCGTGGAGCGGGCAGTAGCCGCCGGGGTTCTTGTCGAGGTACTGCTGGTGGTACGTCTCGGCGTAGAAGAAGTCGCCGAGCGGGGCGATCTCCGTGGTGATCTCCCCGTAGCCCGCATCGGCCAGGGCCTTGCCGTAGGTGTCGCGGGTCGTTTCGGCGGCGGCCCGCTGCTCGTCATCGGCGTAGTAGATGGCGCTGCGGTACTGCGTGCCGACGTCGTTGCCCTGGCCCATCCCCTGGCTCGGGTCGTGGTCCTCCCAGAACGCCTTCAGCAGCTGCTCGTAGCTGATCACGGCCGGGTCGTAGGCGACGAGCACGGCCTCGGTGTGGCCGGTGCGCCCGGAGCAGACCTCTTCGTAGGTCGGGTTGGGGGTGTAGCCGCCGGCATAGCCGGCGGCCGTGCTGTACACCCCGGGCAGCTGCCAGAACAGCTTCTCGGCGCCCCAGAAGCAGCCGAGCCCGAACACCGCCGTGCGGATTCCGTCCGGCCACGGACCCTGCAGCGGGTGGTCGAGCACGGTGTGGCGCTCGGGGATCGGCATCGTCTGGTCGGTGCGACCGGGGAGCGCATCGGCCTCCGACACCATCTGCGTCTTGGTGCGGAACAGCATGCGTCCCAGGCTACGGCCGCCCCACCATCCGAGGGTTTCGGCGCACCCGAGGGTTTGCGTACCGGACGGGGTGCGCCAAACCCTCGGGTGCAGCAAACCCTCGGATGGGGTTACTTGAGGAGGAGGGACTCGACGCGGCGGGCGGCGACCGTGAGGCCGACGAACGTCATCGCCAGCAGGACGGCCACGTGGCCGAACATCGACCACTCGAACTGGCCGAGGTTGGCCCCCCGCACCAGCGCCACACCGTGGTACAGCGGGCTGAGCTGGACGACCCACCCCCAGTCGCCGTAGCTGGCCAACGGGTAGAACGTCGCCGAGAACAAGAACAGCGGCAGCGTCACCGCTGACACGTACTCGAAGTCGGCCCACGACCGCATGTACGTGGTCAGCGCCATCCCCACCGAAGCGAAGGCGAACCCGATCAGGATGCACGCCGGCAGCGCCAGCACGGCCCACGGCGAGCCGACCATGCCGAGCGCCCACATCGTGACGAGGAAGGCGATCGAGTACACGAACCCGCGCACCACTGCCCAGCCGATCTCGCCCAGCGCCACGTCGGCCGGCGTCATCGGTGTGGCCAGGATCGTGTCGTACGTCTTGGCGTGACGCAGCTTGAAGTACAGGTTCATCGTCGAGTCGTAGACGGCCCCGTTCATCGCCGACGCCGCCATCAGCGCCGGCGCCACGAACTCGGCGTACGGGATCGACCGGCCGCCGTCCTCGACGTCACCAACGAGCTCGCTGAACCCGATGCGGATCGACAGCAGGTAGAAGAGCGGCTCGAAGAACCCGCTGAAGACGATGATCCACGTGCGCCTGGTCGTCATCAGGCTGCGCTCGAACATCCGCTGCGGCCGCCGCGCAGCGACCAGCTCCGGCGGCAGGATGCGCATCCCCGACCGCGTGCCGACCAGCGCCGTGGCCGCGCTCATGCAAGGACCTTGCACTGGCCGGTGACGCTGGTCCGGAGCGAAGCACGTGCTCGGCCATGGGCGAAAAGACCGTGTCGATCGTTCGCTCGCTCGAAGACTCGCTCGCTCATGCGTGCAACCGATTGGCGAACGAGCGGCGGGCCAGGAGGAACCCGACGCCGGCGTACCCGGCGAGCACCACAAGGTGGATCATCCCCGCGCCGACGTCGAGCGTGCCGAGCACGGCGCCGCGGCACAGCTCGACACCGTGGAACAGCGGGGTCGCCCAGGCCACCGGCCGCAGCCAGTCGGGGAGCTGCTCGACGGGGTAGAACGCGCCCGCGAACAGGAACATCGGGATGACGGCGAAGCGCATGATCGCCGGGAACGACTGGTCGGTCTCGCGGCTCGACGACCACGCGGTGATCGGCAGGGCGAAGGCCATGGCGGTCAGCACCCCGAACGCGACGGCCGGGAGCAGCCCCCACGATCGGGTCTGCGGGAACAGGGCGAGGACGGTGGCCACGCCGGTCGTCACGATCAACCCGCGGGTGGCATGCCACAGGGCGACGCCGGCGGCGACCTGTCCCGGCTCGAGCGGAGTTGCCGACATCGCCCGGTACGCGTAGCTCCACATGAAGCCGTCCATCACCGGCCACATCGCCTCCTGGACGACGACGAGCATCGCCGTTGTTGCGATCAGCGCCGGCGCCAGGAACGACACGTACTCGACGCCGCCCAGCACCTCCGTCGACGTCGGTCCGCGGTCGACCAGCGCACCCACGCCGACACCCATGCCGAGGAGGTAGAGGAACGGCTGGACGAAGCTGCCGAGGAGGTTCGACTTCCAGACCCGCTTGTAGACGGCCAGGTTGGACTCCCAGACCCGCACCGCCGCCGGCGTGCTCACAAGACAGCTCCCGAGCGTTCGTGCTGCAATGAGCTCGCGACGTCAGCCATGGCTAATCGACCAGGGTGCGGCCGGTCAGACGGAGGAACACGTCCTCCAAGCTGCTGCGCCGCACCAGCGCGCTCTCGGGCACCACGCCACGATCGTGGGCCATGACCAACGCCTTCTCGCCGTCGTGGGCGTACACGAGGATGCGGTCGGGCAACGCCTCGATCCGCTCGCCGATCCCGTCGACTTGGGGCGCCGACTCCTCGTTCGTGCCGGCCCGGAAGCGCAGCTCGAGCACCTCACGCGTCGAGTGCTCCTCGATCAGCTGGCGCGGCGACCCCTCGGCGACGATGCGCCCCTTGTCCATCACGACCAGCCGGTCGCACAGCTGCTCCGCCTCGTCCATGTAGTGCGTCGTCAGGACCAGGGTGACGCCCTGCTGCTTCAGTCGGTACAGCCGGTCCCACAGCACGTGGCGGGCCTGCGGGTCGAGCCCGGTTGTCGGCTCGTCGAGCAGCAGCAGGTCGGGCTCGTTGATCAGCGAACGAGCGATCGTCAGCCGCCGCTTCATACCGCCCGACAGCGGCTCGACCTTGCTGCGCGCCCGCTCCGTCAGCTGGACGAACTCCAGCAGCTCGGCCGCCCGGCGCCGGCACTCGGCGCGCGGGATGTCGAAGTACCGGCCGTAGATGACGAGGTTCTCCTCGACGGTCAGCTCGTTGTCCAGCTGATCGGACTGCGGCACCACACCGAGGCGAGCCCGGATCCGGCGCCCGTCGGTCTTCGGGTCCATGCCGAGCACGCGCAGGTCGCCAGCAGTGCTCGGTGAGGTGCACCCGATCATCCGCATGGTCGACGACTTGCCGGCGCCGTTCGGTCCGAGGAAGCCGAAGGCCTCGCCGGGGTGCACGTCGACGTCGATCCCGTCGACGGCCGTGAACTCGCCGAAGCGCTTGACGAGGCCGCGCGCCGAGACCAAGGAGGCGACCGACATCGGGATGAAGCTACCCCTGGACCCGGCCGCCAATCCGGGCCGGTTGCGCGTCAGCGACGATCCTGCAGGAACCGGAAGTGGTCGCGCACCTCGGCGACGCGCTCTGCGCTGAGGTCGGCGAGCAGCATCGTCTCGCCGCCGGCAGCGGTAGCCAGCAGCTCACCGGTGGGGTCGACGATGCGACTGTCGCCGCAATAGGACAGGCGCCCACCCTCGCCGACCCGGTTGACGCCGACCACGTAGGCCTGGTTCTCGATCGCCCGTGCCTGCAGCAGCACCTGCCAGTGCAGTCGCCGCTTCTCCGGCCAGTTGGCGGGGACGAGGTAGACGTCGGTGGTCTCGGCCAGGCCCCAGAACTCGTCGGCGAAGCGCAGGTCGTAGCAGACCAGCGGGCTGACCCGCAGGCCGCCGATCTCGACGGTGGTCAGCTCGCTCCCGGCGCGGAACGACTTGTCCTCGCCACCGAACGTGAACGGGTGGATCTTGCGGTACCGGTGGATCGTGCCGTCGGGACCGGCCAACACGAACGAGTTGTACGGGCGAGGGTCGTGGTCGTCGGCGACGACGGGCCGCTCGGGGCAGGTGCCGCCGACCCAGACGCCGTGGGTCGCCGCCTGCCCGGCGAGGAACGATGACGACGGCCCGCCCTCCGGCTCGCCCAGGTCCTGCTCGTCGACGGCGAAGCCGGTCGAGAACGTCTCGGTGCACAGCACCAGGCCGGCGCCGGCGCCGACGGCAGCAGCGACCATCGGTGCCAGCCGGGCGAAGTTGGCCTCCCGGTCGTTCCACACGATGTCGTGCTGCAACGCAGCGACGCGAACCACGCTCATGTGAGAACCTTGCAGTGGCCGATGACGCCGATCCGGAGCGCAGCAGGTGCTCGGCCATGAGCGAAAAGACCGTGACGATGACTCGCTCGCTCGAAGACTCGCTCGCTCATGCTGCCAAGCCTTTCAGCCGGCGGGCCGCCTCGTCGAGCACGTCGAGGCGCTTGCAACAGGCGAAGCGGACGAGGTGCCGGCCCAGCTCCTCGTTGGCGTAGAAGACCTGGTTCGGGACGGCCACGACGCCGCACCGGTCGGGCAGCGCTCGGCAGAAGGCCATGCCGTCGCCGGACGGGTCGATCGGTCGGATGTCGACGGTCGTGAAGTACGTGGCTTCCGGCCGGAACGTCTCGAAGCCGGCCGCCTCGAGGGCGGCGACGAGGTGGTCGCGCTTCGTGGTCAGGTCGGCGGCCAGGCCGTCGAAGTAGTCGTCGCCCAGGTCGAGGCCGGCGGCGATGGCGGGCTGGAACGGCGCGCCGCTGACGAAGGTCAGGAACTGCTTGGCCGTGCGCGTCGCGGCGACGAGGTCCGCAGGTCCGCACGCCCACCCGATCTTCCACCCCGTCGTGTTGAACGTCTTGCCACCCGACGAGATCGTCAGCGTGCGCTGGCCCATGCCAGGCAACGTGGCCAGCGGGATGTGCGTGGCACCCGGGAACACGAGGTGCTCGTAGACCTCGTCGGTCACGACGATGAGGTCGCGCTCGATGGCCAGGTCGGCGATCACGCCCAGCTCGGCGGCGTCGAACACCTTGCCCGTCGGGTTGTGCGGCGAGTTGAGGAGGACCAGCCGCGTGCGCGTGCTGACGGCGGCGGCCAACTCGGCGGCGTCGAACCCGTACCGGCCGTCGGCGCCGGGCCGCAAGGGGACCGGGACCGCCCGAGCACCGGCGAGGGCGATGCACGCCTGGTAGCTGTCGTACATCGGCTCGAACACGACGACCTCGTCGCCGGTGTCGAGCATCCCGAGCAGCGCGCCGGCCAGTGCCTCGGTGGCACCGGCGGTGACCAGCACCTCGGTGTCCGGGTCGTGCTCCAGGCCGTAGAAGCGACGCTGGTGGCGGGCGATGGCCTCCCGCAACACGGGCATGCCGGGACCGGGCGGATACTGGTTGACGCCGTCACGGATGGCCTGCACAGCTGCGTCGAGCACCTCCGCCGGCCCGTCGGTGTCGGGGAACCCCTGGCCGAGGTTGATCGAGCCGGTGGCCACGGCCAGTGCCGACATCTCGGCGAAGATCGTCGTCCCGAACCCGCGCAGTTTCGGCGTCAAGACCTCGCGCGTCGCCACGCCTGCCATGGTAAGACGCTTCTGGCCGTCGCAACCGACCGTTGTGAGCCGATTCCGACGGCCAGAATCGGGCTCAGGCGTCCTCGCGGCTGATGGCGGCGCCGACGTCGACGGCCAGCGACGCCTCGTCCCCGGCGATCTCGACGATCGGGTCATCACGGTCGTCGAACTCGGTGCGCAACGCCCGACTCATGATGGCGTGCATCTCGTAGAGCCCCGTGATGTACGTCAGCTCGAGGATCTCCACGTCGGACAGGTGCTCGCGCAGCTGGTCGAAGAGCGCGTCGGGGATCCGCCCGTCGCCACCGACCAGCGCGTCGGTGTAGGCGAGCACCACCCGCTCGCGGTCGTCGAAGTGGCGCGACGTCGACCATGCCGGGATGGCGGCGATCTTCTCGTCGCTGTGGCCGACGGTGCGGCACGACTTGCAGTGCTGCGAGAACACGAACTGGCTGCCGCGCAACCACCCGGCACGGGTCTGACCGAGCTCGCGCAGCGCCGGATCAAGTTGCCTCGACGGGCTGCGGTACAGGGCGAACCCGCGCACGCAGTGGCGCAGGATGTCCGGCGAGAGGGCGAACACCGTCCACCAGTCGCCCGGCGTCCCGGTCGCCGTTCCCGGCTCGTCGACCGGATCGCGCCCGGGCGCGAACAGCTGGTCGTACATCTGCAGGGTGAGCTCGTCGTCGGTCTCGTTGCGGTGCACCTGGCGCAGGCGAGGCATCGGTCCTCCCGGTTCAGTCGGTGGTCGGATGGTGGTGGGCGAGCGCGTCGTCGGCACCGACGACGGCGCGGGCGAGGCCGATGGTGGCCGATGTCGCCGAGCGACCGTCACGGAGCGCGACCAGCGCGTCCTGCTGGGCGGCGATGGTCGCCAGCAGCAGCGAGATCGGGTGCAGCAGGAGTCGCACGCCATGGCGCTCGAGCGACGTCGCGTCGAGCATCGGCGAGCGGCCGCCTTCCACCGCGTTGTACACCAGCGGGACGCCGGGGAGGGCGGTGCTGACCCGGCGCAGCTGGTCGACGTCTTCGAGCGCTTCGACGAACACGACGTCGGCGCCGGCGGCGACGAACGATCCGGCCCGGTCGATCGCCGCCTCGATGCCGTCGACGGCCACAGCATCGGTGCGGGCGATGACGACCGTCTCGTCCGATCGGCGCGACTCGACGGCGATCGCCACCCGCTCGACCGCCTGCGGCCCCGGCACGACGGCCTTGTCCTCGAAGTGTCCGCACCGCTTCGGGGTCACCTGGTCCTCGATCTGCACGGCCGCCGCGCCGGCCGCCTCGACCGCCCGCACGGTGCGGGTGACGTTCAGCGGCCCGCCGAACCCGGTGTCGATGTCGGCGATGACCGGCAGGTCGACCACGGCCGTGATGCGGCTGACGGCACCTGCGACGTCATCCAGCCCGAGCAGGCCGAGGTCGGGCTGGCCGAGCGCGGTCGCCGAGAGGGCAAACCCCGAGAGGTAGGCGGCCGGGAACCCGGCCTGCTCGATCAGCAGCGCGCCGAGCGCGTCGCTGCACCCCGGCGCGTGGACGAGGCCGGCCGCCATCGCCTCACGCAGTCGGCTCGCCGTCATCGCCGTCGGACCGTACCCGCCGATTGCTTCACGGGATCAGCGGAGTCGGAGCGAGCGAGGCCACTGCGTCATTGACGCTTCGGCCCCCGACCGCAGTGCCGCGCCTGGTTCAGGCCGGCCTTGTCCGGCCCAGGCCGAGGAGCGAAGTCTTCGGAGCGAGCGAGGCCATCGATTCAGTTGCCGTCATCCGTCCCAGTGGCGGCGGGTCGGGGGCATGCCGCTCGATCCGTCCGCTGCCGGCACGACGCCGAGCACCTGGTGCACGTCGATCGTGCCGGCGGTGAAGTTGACCGCCGAGCCGGCCATGTACAGCCGCCACACGCGCGCCCGACGCACTCCGACCAGGTCGACCGCTTCGTCCCAGTTGCTCTCCAGGCGGGCGACCCAGGCCCGTAGCGTGCGGGCGTAGTGCTCGCGCAGGGACTCGACGTCGCGCACCTGGAACCCAGCCCGCTCCATCGCCAAGACCGATGACCCGACGTCGATCAGCTCGCCGTCGGGGAACACGTACCGACCGATGAACGAGCTGTCACCGATGCGCGATCCGCCAACGGCGCTGATGGCGTGGTTGAGCAGCCGGCCCCGTGGCGACAGGACGCCGCGCAGCACGCCGTAGTACTCGTCGAGGCGCGACTCGCCGACGTGCTCGGACATCCCGATCGACGAGATGGCGTCGAACCGCTCGTCGGCGAGGTGGCGGTAGTCCTGCAGCCGGATCTCGACGCGCTCGGCGACCCCGGCCTCGGCCACCCGCTTGCGGGCGAGATCGGCCTGCGACTGGCTGATCGTGATCCCGACGACCGACACGTCGTGGTGCTGGGCGGCGTGGATCGCCATGGAGCCCCAGCCGCAGCCGACGTCGAGGAGGCGCATGCCGGATCGCTCCCCGAGCCCGAGCTTGCGGCAGATCAACTCGTGCTTGGCCGCCTGGGCTGACGCCAGGTCGGTCTCCTCCGTCTCGAACCGTGCGCACGAGTACGTCATCGATGGCCCGAGCACCAGCCGGTAGAAATCGTTGCCGACGTCGTAGTGGTGGCCGATGGCGGCGGCATCACGGCGAACCGAGTGCCGGCCGCCGGACAGCCGGGCCTCCTCGGGCGGGGCGGGCAGCGGCGGCCGCAGCAGCCCGACCCGCGCCGCGGCGACCAGCCCGGCCGGGAGCGCCGACCAACCGAGGCGCGTGCCGTGGCGGACGATCGGCAGCATCACGGCGAGCAGCTCGAAGAGATCGCCCTCGGCCTCGAGGTCACCGGCGATGTACGCCCGAGCCAGGCCCAGCTCGTCGGGTCGCCAGAGCAGCCGCACGAGGGCGTCGCGCGAGCGGATGTGCAGCGTCCCCGTCGCCGGCATGTCCTCCGGCCCGACGCAGCTGCCGTCCCAGAACTCGATGCGCAACGGCAGCGCTCCGCCCACCAGCTTCCTGGCCAGTGGGCCGATGGCCTCGGCCACCGTCAGACGGTGGGACAACCCCATCGCCGCCAGTATCGCGCGACCGTCGCCGGCACCGATGGCCGGAACGGATCAGGTGTCGCGATCCTGCCAAGTGCACACGCAGGCCTCGTTTCCCTCGGCGTCGGCGAGGACCCACCACGACCGAGCGAAGTCGTCGGTGACCAGTGTCCCGCCCGCCGTCAGTGCGTCACCGACGCGCTGCTCGGCCACGTCGTGGGGCACGGTCACGTCGATGTGCAGACGGTTGCGTTGGCGCCGCGGCTCGTCCATCTGCTGGAACCAGAACGGCGGTCCGATGCGCGCCGGGTCGACGATCGCTCCCTCGCCGTCCCCGGGCGCCGCAGGATCGTCGACGTACCCGAGCACGGCCTTCCAGAACGGCCGGACGGCGCCGATGTCCATGGCGTCGATGCCGACCTCCGGGGCCGACGAGATCACCGGATCGCTCGTCGCCCCGGCAGCGAGGGCGAGGCGGGAGATGGTCGCCGCCAGCGCCACGTCGAGGTCGGTGACCACACCGCCGGCAGCGTGCGTCGAGAGCGTCACGCGCAGCCGGCCCGGATAGCGCAGGTCGATGTCCGGATGATGATCGGCGGCGTCGGCCGCTTCGGCGATCGCATCGACGAGCGCCGAGGCGGCGCGAAACGACCCGGCCTCGAACCTGGCCTCGATCCGCGACAGCAGGTACCGCCAGTCGGGGAGGTCGGTACGGGTCGCGAACTCGGCGGCACTCACGATCGACGGCATGTCGGCGACGTTACGGCGGGGACGGACGCCGTGTACCACATCGGCGCAGCGGTACCCTGCCCGCATGACGCGGTTCGCCGCCGCTGCGCTGCTCGTCGTGCTGGCGCTCGTGGGTGCGCCAGCCCGGGCCGGCGCGACGGTCGTCGACGAGGCCGCCGAGTCGCTGCGCAGCAACTTCGTCTACGTCGACCCCAGCGCCGAGCGGGCCATCAATCCCGACGAGGCCGAGGACGTACGAGCGGCGATCGGCAGCGCCCGCACCCCGATCTACGTCGCCGTCCTCCCCGACTCGGCGCGCGACGCCGCCGGTGGCGACGCCAGCGCGGTCGCTGATCAGTTGGCCAACGCCGTCGATCGCAGTGGCACCTATGCCGTCGTGGTCGGCAACAGCTTCCGCGCCGGCAGCGATGTGCTGCCAGACGCCGCGGCGCTGGCCGACGAGGCCTTCGACGCCGGAGACAGCACGATCGGCGTGCTGACCGAGTTCATCCGCCTGGTCGGCGAGCAGGTGGCCAGCGGCGGCGGCGAGGGGTCGGGCGGTGCCGGCTCGAACGACGGCGGCGGGACCAACTGGGTGCTGTGGGGCCTGCTGATCGTCGCTGTGGTGGTCGGCGCCATCCTGCTCTGGCGGTTGCGCCAGCGGCGCAAGGCGGCCGCCGCCGAGCGGGCCCGGCAGGAGGCGGCCGACCGCCAGTTGCTGGCCGCCGAGCTGTCCGTCCTGGCCGACGACGTCGTTCGTCTCGAACCCGACGTCCAGCTCCACCCTTCAGCCCAGGGCGACTTCGACGCTGCGGTGAACCGATATCGCGCCGCCCAAGCGGCACTCGACGCCGCCGATGAGCCCGTCGACCTCGTGCGGGTCGAGCGGGTCGTGGTGGAAGCGCGCTACTCGATGGACCGAGCGAAAGCGATCATGGAAGGGCGCCAGCCGCCTGAGCCGCCGACCGTGTTGCGGCAGGTCGGCCGGCACGGCGAGCCGGCGGTGACCTTGGACCAGGGTCGCCAACCGACGTATGTCGGCTACCCGGGCGCCTTCCAGGACGGCTGGTTCGGCGGTACGGGCAGTGCGCTGTTCGGCGGATTGCTGCTCGGTTCGATGCTCGGGTGGGGGTTCGGCGGTTGGGGGTACGGCGCCACGACGGTGGGCGGCGAGAGCGGTGGCGACGGTGGCGGCGGCGGCGATTGGGGCGGCGGCGACTGGGGCGGCGGCGGCGACTTCGGCGGCGGCGACTTCGGCGGCGGCGACTTCGGCGGGGGCGGCGACTTCGGCGGCTGACGGGCGAGGCGACCGTTGGCGCTCGTAACGTGCGTCTTGATGGCCGATGCGTTCGATGACCTGCTGGCCGCCAATCGGGCGTTCGCCGATCGGTTCGAGCTGGGCGGGTTCGACGGGGTCGCCCACGCCGGCGTGGCCATCGTCACGTGCATGGATTCGCGCATCGACCCGCTGCGCATGTTCGGGCTGCAGCACGGCGACGCCAAGATCTTCCGCAACCCAGGCGGGCGCGTCACGCCCGCCGCACTGGACGCACTCGTGCTCGGGGTGCACCTGCTCGGCGTGGAGCGCATCCTGGTGGTTCCGCACACCCGCTGCGCGATGGCGGCCTACACCCTGGCGGAGCTGCGGGCGAAGGTCAGCGAGTCGAGCGGGCTGGATGCCTCGTGGCAGTCCTTCGAGGTCATCGCCGACCAGGTGGCCACGCTGCACGACGACGTGCAGATGGTCCGCTCCCATCCGTTGATCCCCGATCACGTCGTCATCGGGGGCTTCCTCTACGACGTCGACACCGGGCTGGCCGAGCCGAGGTTCAGGGCGGCGCGGCGGGAGTCCGGCGCCGAGGTGTGGACGGACGCACCGCGGACATGAGCGAGCGAGTCTTCGAGCGAGCGAATCATCAGCACGGTCTTCTCGATCATGGCCGAGCTCCTGGTGTGCTCCTGAGCAGCGTTACCGGCCACCATGAGGTCTACACATGATCGAACGAGCGGCGACCCGTCCGCCGCCACGCATCGCCGTGGTCGAGCACGCCACCAAGGTCAAGGCGGCGGCGAGGACCGAGCTGCGGGCGGCGCTGACCGCCGCCGGGCTCGATGCCTCGTGGCACCGCGTCGCCAAGGCCAAGCGGGCGACGGCCGCCGTCCGTTCGGCGATCGACGATGGCGCCGACGTCGTGGTGGTGTGCGGCGGCGATGGCACCGTGCGGGCGGCGTCGCAGGCGCTCGTGGGCACCGATACGGCGCTGGCGGTGGTCCCGTCCGGCACGGCCAACCTGTTCGCCACCGGCCTGGGCCTGCCGACCTCGCCGACGGACGTCGTCGACCTCGTCGCCAGCGGTGCCCGGTCCACCATCGATTCGGCCGTGTGCAACGACTTGACGTTCAACGTCATGGCCGGTACCGGGTTCGACGCCGCCATGATCGAGGCCGCCGACGCCAACAAGGATCGCCTGGGCGTCCTGGCCTACGTGCGCGCCGGCGTCTCCAACGCCCGCAGCCGCACGGCGTTCGAGGTCGACGTGCGCGTCGACGGCACGAAGTTCTTCTCCGGACCGGCGACGTGCATCCTCGTCGGCAACCTCGGTCGGTTGAAGGGTGGCGTCCACGCCTTCCCCGACGCCTCGCCGACTGACGGGCGCCTCGACGTCGCCGTCGTCACCGCCGAGGGCTGGCGGGACTGGGCGGCGTTGATGGTCCGCACGATCCGCAAGCGGCAGCACGCCTCACCGGACGCCCACCTGACCCAGGGCACCGAGATCGACGCCCGGCTCGACGGCAAGCATCGGTTCGAGCTCGACGGCGGAGGCAAGGGCACGGCCAAGCGGCTGCAGTTCGCCGTCCGCCCGATGTCGCTCACCCTGTGCGCCCGCCCACCGACGTCGTCGTGACGTCGGCTGGCGCAACCCCCTGCGGCTGAGCGGTGACCGGGTCACCGAGGCGTTGGGCTCGTCCACCGAAGATCACGGCGACCACGACGAACCAGCCGTAGCCGACCGCCAGCCCGCCGATCACGTCGGTCAGCCAGTGCACGCCGAGCAGTGCCCGGCTGGCGGCGACGGCGAAGGCGATCAACGCCGCGCCGCCGGCGAGGACGGCCCGGACGATGCGCGGGCGACCGCGGGCGAGGATCAGCGCGACGGCTGGCCACACCGCCGCGGCCGCGGCGGCGTGGCCCGACGGGAAGGACTCGCCCGAGAAGCTGACCAGCGCGATCACGTCGGGGCGGTCCCGATCGATGAGCGCCTTGAGCCCGTTGACGATCAGCTTCTCACCGAGCAGGACCGTCGCGGCGAAGGCGATCACCTCGAGGTTGCGGTGACGCACGAGGTCGACGATGACGGCGGCGACCAACCCGGCCGTCACCGCCCACGTGCCGCCGAGATGGGTCACGACCGACAGCACGTCGACGGACAACGAGTCGGCTCGCCCGACGCCCCAGCCGGCGAGATCGTCGTCCCACCTGGCCAGGCCCGACGACCCGTCGACCATGTCGAGCAGCACGCCGAGCACGAGGGCGACGCCGAAGACCACGAGCAGGCTGACGGTGACCAGCAGCCCGCCGGCCGAGCGTCGATCGAGGCGCTGGCGGAGGAACCGCCGCAGACGGGGGTGGCGCCGCAGCGATCGGACGGCTGCCCGCTCCTCGGCGGCGGGATCCACCGGGTCCGGCAGCGCCCGCACGGCGGACATGGCGAACGCCGCCGCGGCCGCCGCGGCGGCGACGAGCACCACGACGACGGTCAGCGTCATCGGTCCGGCACGCCACCCAACTGGCCGGCCGGTCGGAAGACGAAGTACACGACGGCGACCGAGGCCGCGCCGAGCGCGGCGCCGGCGACGACGTCGGTGAAGTAGTGCATGCCCTGGTACATCCGAGCGAGGCCGACGATGACCGGCACCGCCACCATGACGATGACCGTCACGGTGCGGATCAGGCCGTTGCGGGTCCGCTCGAAGATCACGACGGCGATCGCGCCGTAGGCCACGGCCGCGGCCACGTGGCCGGACGGGAAGCTGCTGCCGACGGGCGAGTCCTCGAGCCGCTCGACGGCGGGGCGGTTGCGGTCGACGATCCAGGTGGTCGTGATGAACGCCGACGCCTCGAGCACGAGCGCCAGCACGACCATCAGCGGCTCACGCCATGAGCGCCAGACGGCGAGCATGATCGCCGCGATGATCGCCGTGACGATGATCTTGACCAGCGTGTCGGCCAGCCCGGCGCCGACGTTGGCCCAGTCGTTGAGGGACTCCGTGCGCTGCTCGACGAACCACGTGGCCATGTCCTGATCCAGCCGCGCCAGGCCGGAGCCACCCAGCGGGCCGGTGATCAGCAACCCAATGCCGACCCACGCGGCGGTCAGCACGACGTAGCCGGCGAGCAGCTCGACCGCCGTCGCCTTCACCCCGCGCGGGAACGTCCGCTCCGCCAGCGTCGGCGGGCGCGCCGTCAGCCGTTGTTCTGATGCTGCGCCAACCATCCAGGCCTCCTCGCCCCGAAGGTCCGGGTTCCCTCACCGCCGGCTGGTGAAACGCCGCGCCGTCAGCCCGTGATCTCACGGACGGCCCGCCGCACCTGGCGCAGGACCTCGAAGCTGGCGCGGTCGACACGCTCCAGCAGCCGGTCGACTGGCGTGGTGCCGAGCTGGTTCACGGCGACGGCCTGATCGCCGAGCCGCACGTGCCACGGACGGGCGGCGACCGGGATCTCGTCGAGCACCGGCGCGATCACCGCCCGCTCGGCGAGGCGATGGAACCTGGCATCGGAGATGACGAACACGAGGCGGCGCACCTCGCCCCCTCGATCGGCAAGCCAGATCTCGCCCGCGGCCGCCGTCAACGCAGCGCATCCATCCAGGCGTCGACCTCGGCCTCGACGCGCATGCGGTCGGCGCGCTGGTCAGAGGTTTCGGCAGCGGCCGCCGCTTCGGCGGCGGCCCAGAACCGCTGGGACTCGTAGGCGTCGAGCGCAGCGAGGACGACGTCCTCGAGCGAGTCGCCGGCGTCGCCGAGGGCGCGCAGACGGTCGCGGGTGGCCGTCGTGAGCTTCATCGTCGTGACCTCAGCCATACCACGAGTATACTTCCCACCCCGACGACGCCACGGCGCCCGCCAGGCGTCAGAGCCAGCCGCGCCGTCGGAACAGGACGAACAGCCCGCCCGAGCAGCCGAGCCCGAGCACCGCCGCCGCGCCGACCCCCCACGGTTCGCCCGAGCCCGGGTACGGCACGTTCATGCCGTACCACCCGCTGACGAGCGTGGGCACGGCGATGATCGCCGCCCAGCTGGTGACCTTCTTCATCACCGCGTTCTGGCGGTAGTCCCGCAGGAGCAGGTTCATGTCGACGATCTGGCGCACCAGCTCGCGCAGCGCATTGACCTCCGACGAGGCCCGCGCCAGCTCGACCTGCACGTCACGCAGGTACGGCGCGGCGGCGTCCTCGAAGCGGTCCAGATCCCGGGCGACGACGGTGTCGAGGGCTTGGGACAGCGGCCCGACCGTGCGCTCGAACCTGGTCAGTGCTCCGCGCATCTCGAACCACTGGCGCTGCGCCGACGGTTCGATCGTGGCCTCGGAGAACACCCGGTCGGAGGCGTCGTCGTAGTACCGCTCGAAGGCGTCGAGGGTGGCGAAGTAGCCGTCGACCACGATGTCGAGCAGGGCGTAGACGGCGAACCCGACGCTCTCCCCGCTCGCCCGGCGCACCTGCTCCCAACGGGCGGCGACCCGATCCATCACCAATCGACCGCCGCGGTGGACCGTGACCAGCCAGCGTGATCCGATGAAGACGTCCAGCTCGACGATGTCGAGCGCGGCGTGCTCGACGTCGAGGGCGATGGCGTGACAGACCAGGAAGACGTGGTGGTCGTAGTGCACGTACTTGTCGCGCTGGTGCGACTCGAGCGCGTCCTCGACCGACAGGTGGTGCAGCCCGAGCTCGGCGGCCAGCAGCGTGAGGTCGTCGGGCGTCGGATCGTCGAGGTCGACCCACACGATGGTTCCGTCCCGCTGCAACAGCTCCGAGACCTGCTCCAGGTCGTCGCCCCGCTCGTCGATGCCGTCGGCGCCGAAGGTGTGCGTCCGGCACGACTGGCCCATCGAACGGCGAGGGTAGCGGTGCCCGCTGTCGCCGCCGGCTCGCCGGCCGCCGGCTCCCACGGCGGCCGGCGGCCGGAAGCCGGCGAGCGATGTCAGGCCGCAGCGCGGACGAGGTCCTCGAGGCGGTCGTAGGACACCTGCATCCCGCCCTCCATCCCGGAGGCGAGCTGCATGTCGCGGTGCTCCTGCGTCTCGTGGCGGATCAGCGTGGTCATCGTGGTCACGCCGTCGACCTCGTCGAGCGACACGGTGTTGAGCGATCCGGCATCCGGGAACCCCTCGAAGACCTCGGTCGACACGATGCGGTGCGGGGCCGCCAGCTCGTGGTACTCGCCGTGGAAGCCGACCTCCATGTCGTCGTCCCTGATGACGTACCGCCAGTGGCCGCCGACGCGCAGGTCGATCTCGCAGACCGTCCACACGGAGGTGTCGAACCCCCACCAGCGCTGTACCAGCTCCGGCGTGGTCAATGCCTTGTAGATCAGTTCGGGCGGCGCATCGAAGACCCGGGTGATCAGGATCTCGGTGTCCGACGGCAGTGTGACGACGGCCGAGCCGTGGCGGTGGTGGGCGGTGCGGTTGGTGTTCATGGTGCTTCCTCTTCGGTGGTTTGGAGCTCGCCGAGCAGGTCGTCGAGCCGGTCGAGTCGGGCGTTCCAGGTGCGTTCGAACGAGCGCACCCAGTCGTGGATCGGCTGCAACGCTGGACCGTTGACGCGGTACCAGCGATGCCGCCCGTCGGCGCGCACGAGCACGAGACCGACCGCCCGCAGCACGGCCAGGTGCTTGGACACCTGCGGCTGGCTGAGGCCGACTCGGTCGACGAGCTCGCCGACCGTGGCCTCCTCGCTGCCCAACGCGTCGAGGAGGTCACGGCGGCTCGCCTCGGCGACAGCGTTGAACGCGTCGGTCGTCGTCGGGGTGCGAGCCACACAACCCATTATATGCCGATATCGACATATGTCAAGCCTCGAAGTCGTAGGATGGCCGCGATGGTGAGCGGTCGAGGCGTGCTGCGCTGTGCCGTCGCCGCCGTGTTGTTCGGGGTGTCGGCACCGTTGGCGTCACGGCTCGCCGGAGACCTCGGGCCGTTCACGCTCGCCGGCCTGCTCTACATCGGGGCGGCGCTCGCCGTCGTGCCGTTCGCCGGGCGGGATCGCCCGTCGGGGCCGGCGCTTCGACGCAGCGGGCCACGACTGGCCGTCGCCGTGGTGGTCGGCGGTGCCCTCGGTCCGCTGCTGCTCGCTGCCGGACTGGGGTACGTCTCGGCGGCCACCGCATCGCTCCTGCTGAACCTGGAGCTGGTGTTCACGGTGCTCCTGGCCGCCATCGTCTTCCGGGAGCACGTCGGCCGTCGCGTGGCCACGGGCACCGTGCTGGTCGTCGCCGCCGGTGTCGTGCTGGCGTGGTCGGCGAGTGCCGACCTGCGGTGGGGGGCCCTGCTCATCGCCGGGGCCTGCTTGTGCTGGGCCGTCGACAACGGCGTGACCGCGGCGCTCGACCAGCTGGCACCGGCGCACATCACGTTGGCCAAGGGGGTCATCGCCGGCGGGACGAACCTGGCCATCGGGCTGGCGATCGACGGGATCCCACCGGCGTCCGCAGCCTGGTGGGCGATGGTCGTCGGGGCGTTCGGCTACGGCGCGTCGATCACGCTGTGGGTGCAGGGAGCGCGCGACCTCGGGGCGGCCCGCGCCCAGCTGATCTTCGCCACCGCGCCGTTCGTCGGCGCGGTGGTCGCGTGGACCGTGCTGGGCGACGACGTGACGGGCCGCGAGGTGGCGGCGCTGGCCATCGCCGCCACCGGTGTGGCGTTCGTGTTCGGCAGCGCCCACGAGCACCGCCACCGCCACGATGCCGTGGAGCACGATCACGAGCACGTCCACCCGGACGAGCACCACCTCCACGAACACCCGGACGGGTTCGTCGGCCGACATCATCACGCCCACGCCCATGCCCACCTGATCCACGTCCACGCCCACGTGCCCGACCTCCACCACCGCCACGACCACGTCGCCGACGACGCCGGTTGAGCGGCGCCGGGTGGGAGGGGCGACCGTCAGCGGGACGGGCGACCGTCGTTCGGTGTTTGCGCCACCGGTGGCGGCAACGGTGGCGACAGATCGAGCGCTCGGCGTCTGCCTCCTATGGTTCCATCAATGGCGGAGGTGAGCATCGTGCTCGCAGTGGTCGTCGGGGCCGCTGTCCTCGGCGCGGTGATCCGGGTGCGGTTGATCCGCCGTCTCGGGGACGGTGACACCGACGACGGGCGGGCCATCGCCGAGGGCATCAACATGGGTGACCTCTCGGCGCCACTGCTGACGCTCGTCGCGCTCCTGCTGGCGTTCGTCCTCGTGCAGACGTTCTCGTCGTTCCACGACGCCAGCGACAGCGCGGCGCGCGAAGCCGGTGCGGTGGTTGCCGAGGGCCAGGCAGCGCGACTGCTCAGCCCGGGATCGGCGAGCGAAGTCATCGGCGCGCTGCAGTGCTACGCCCGCGCCGTTGCCGGTCCCGGCTGGGAGGCCCTCGAAGCGACGCGCAAGACGTCGCCGGTCACCGAGGACGCCAGCGTCCGTGTTGGCGAAGCGCTGCTGGAGGCCCGCGCTGTGCCCGACGATCAGCAGGCGCTCGCCACGGTGCTCGATGCCGACGCCGCCCGGCTCGACGCACGCGCCGGCCGGTTGACGGAGGCGCAACGTTCCGTGCCCATCTCGGTCACCTTGCTGCTCGTCGTCTCCGTCGCCATCGTGCTCGGCGGGTTGGCGGTGCTGACCAGTCGGCGGGCCCGTCTGGCGTATGCGCTCCCCGTGCTGGCCGCCACGGTGATCATCTTCGGCGGGACGCTCGTCGTCATCGTCGACCTCGACCGCCCGTTCGGCGGCGTCGCAAGCATCGAACCGACCGAGATGCGCGAGGCCGAGCGCACGCTCGCCGAGATGCCAGAGGCCGTGCCGCCGCCCTGCGACGACGACGGCGCGCCACTCCCGAGCTGATCCGGCGATCGGCGGGTCGGCCGGATCAGCTCACGACGGCGGCGGCAATGGCGGCGGGGGGTCATCTGGCGCGACCACAGCCCCGATCGATCGGAAGATGTAGTCGCTCCAGTTCGGGTAGTTGCCCTGGGCGTCGAAGACGGGGGGAAGGTAGGTCGTGGCCACGGCGATGGCGATGTCCTCGTCGGGGAGGTAGGCCTCCGTCGAGCCGACGCCGCTGAGCGACGGGTTCTGCAGGATCCACGAGCCGGACCGCACGATCCCGAGCCCGTAGTTGTACGCCTCGATCTGGGTGAAGCAACTCGGTTCGCACACCGCGTCCTTCGTGCCGAACCCGAGCAGGCTCGGCGCCGTCATGGCCTCGTAGCTTGCGTCGGAGAGCAGTGCGCCGGTGCCGACTTGCTCGGCGGTCGTGATCATGTCGTCGATGGTGGTCGTCTGGTTGGCGCCCATCGGCGTCCCCCACTGCGCGTTCCAGTAGGTGGCCTCCTCGTAGAACGAGCCCGTCGGCGGGATCCCGATGGCGACGCGACGTTCGGAGCTGAACGTGTGGAGGGCGGGCTCGGGGATCTCCGACGTGACAGCGGCGACGGTGTTGGTGAGCCCCATCGGATCGAGCACCTTCTTCCGCAGCAGCACGTCGAGCGGTTGCTCCCCGATCAACGACAGGATCTCGCCGAGGATCATGAAGTTGGTGTGGGCGTAGCTCCAATTGGCTCCCGGCGCGAACTGCAGCGGACGGGCGAAGGCGTACTGGAGGCGTTCTTCGAAGTTCCAGATGTGGAACGGGTCGTTGTTGAACGCCGCCAGCCAGGCCGGATCGGTCTCGAAGTCGGGATAGCCGGTCGTCTGGTTCGTGAGCATCCGCAAGGTGACCTTGTCGGACTCGGGCAACGTCGGCATCCAGCGGTCGATGGTGTCGTCGAGGGTGACCTTGCCCTCGTCGACGTAGATCAGCAGCAACGTGCTGACGTAGGCGAAGGCGACGGCGCCGTTGCGGAAGTTCATGTCGGTGGTCGCCGGCACGTCGTCCATGGACGTGCCGAACGCCTGCTCCGTCACGGTCTCGCCGTCGCGGGTGACCTTGACGATCACGGCCCGCAGGTGGTTCGCCTCCATCGACTGCTCGACGATCTCGGCGATCTTCGCCGCTTCGTCGGAGTTGCTCGACGGCCCGCTCGGCGCAGTCGCCGGCCGCGACGTCGACGATTCGGGCCGTGCGACGACTTGCGGGGTCGCCGGCTGCGACGTCGAGGACGGCTGCGACGTCGAGGACGGCTGGACGGCATCGACAGCCGTCGACTCCTCGCCGTCATCCGAGGCACATCCCGCGGCGGCCGCGAGCGCGACCACCAGTACGAGCCCCACGAGCTTGCTCATCGAGTTCTCCCTCTCGTCCCGCCACGACGCCGTCGTCGATCAGCGGCGCCACTCTACGGCTGGTGCCCCACGGTTGCCGCTGACGATCGCCGAGCGCACGTATCGTTGACGAGTGCGGGCTGGCGAGACGAAGACGGCGTGGACCGACGAGCTGCGGGGCCGCCTCGACGAGCTGATCGATGACTATCGGGGGTCGCTGCTGGACTCGCTCGACGGATTGACCGAGGACGAGGCACGGCTCCGCCTCGTGCCGTCGAAGACGACGCTGCTCGGCCTCGTCAAACACGTCACGTTCGTCGAGGGCGTCTGGTTCGACCAGGCCGTCACCGGCCACTCCTACCAGGAGATCGGCATCGCCACCACGACTGAGCGTTCCTTCGCGCTGCGGGAGTCGGACACGATCGAATCCGTTCGAGCCGACTATCGGCGTCGATGCGAGGAGTCGCGCCGGACGATGACCGCGCTGACGTCGGACGCCGTCGTCGACGGTCGCGGGCGGCGATCGGTGTGGGCGCTCGAGCTGCAGGTGCTCCGTGAGCTGGCGCAGCACGCCGGGCATGCCGACATCCTGCGCGAGCAGGTGCTGGCCCGCCGCAACCGCGGCGGATGATCGCCAACATCGACGGACGGCCGCGGACGTCGGGGCCGCCGCATCGGTTCAGCGTTTGGCCGTGAGCTCGTTCAGTGCCACGGCGGGCGCGGATGAGCGCCGTCAGCGCCGGGGCGCCGATCGTCCCCCTCGTGGACGTCGATGGCACGCCTCGTGTTCCCCTCGAGGCTGGAGTTGAAGCGGCCCGCAGGATCGTCGAGCGCGGGGCCCCTTCGCAAACGTCATCTTGTGCGAGCGCGTCATGATGCGCGGCGCGCCTTTTGGCGCGATGGCCGCTCAGGACCCGGCGGTCGTGGTGGTGGTGGTCGGCACGTTGGCCAGCGGTGACGGGTCGTAGATGTGGTCCAGCACCTTGAGCATCATGTCCGCGGCCGTGAACTTGCCCTGGACCGACATCGTCAGGTTGGCCCAGATGACGAACGTCACGCCCGTGGCGGGGTCGTGGCCGGCCTCCGAGTTGAACCCGGGGGTCTGGCCGCCGTGGAGGTCGATCGTGTTCGGCCCCCAACGCAGCTGGTCGATGCCGTACCCGTACCAGTTGTACGAGTTGGCGGGGTCGATGATCTTGGCGCTGTCCTGCCACAGGCGCTGGTACTCGGCGTCGAGGACCTTGCCACCGGCCAGGGCCTCCATCCAGATGGCAAGATCTGCGGCGGTCGAGATGACGGCGCCGGCGGCGAAGCTGAACGAGTGGTTGATGCCGGTGAAGTCGGTCGGCTCGAGGGTCCCGGCCTCGGCCTCGGCCTGCATCTCCGGCGTGTAGGGGGTGCCCATCATCACGTGAGCGGCGCTGCCGTACAGGTAGCCATGCGAGGACGGGTCCGGGATGGAGTCATCGGTCGGGTCCGGGAAGAACGTGTCGGTCATGCCGAGCGGCTCGAACAACCGCTCCTCGAACGACTCGCCCAGCGGCTTGCCGTCCAACTGCTCGATGATCAGACCGAGCAGGACGTAGTTGGTGTTGCTGTAGTAGTACTCGGCGCCGGGCGCGAACATCGCCGGCTGGGCGAAGGCGATGTCGAGCAGCTCCTGCGGCGTCCAGACCCTGGCCGGATCGTCGTCCATGGCCTCCGAGATCTCCGGCGCGTCGGTGAAGCTGTAGAGCCCGCTGCGCATCTCCAGGAGCTGGGCGAGGGTGATGTTGTCGCCGTCCGGCACCTGCGGCTCGTACTTCGACACCGGATCGTCGAGCTTCAGCTTCCCCTCCTGGGCCAACTGCAGGATCACCGCCGACGTCATCGTCTTGGTGATCGAGGCGATGCGGAAGTGGGTGTCGGCGTCGGGGCGGGTGTTCCCGCCCAGTTCGGTCACGCCGTAGGTCGCCGTGACGTCGCCCTCGGGAGTGCGCAGCAGGACCACGGCGCCCGGGACGAGCATGTCCTTCATCGTCTCGTCAACAAGGGCCTGAAACGCGTCCGGGTCGATCGGCTTCAGCACCGCCGGCTCCACTGGCGCGGCGGCGGTGGTGGCCGGGGCAGTCGTCGCCGCCGACGGCGGGTCGTCCGATGCGCCGCACGATGCGACGGCCACGAGGGCCAGCACGGTCGCCGCAGCGGCGACCACCGGAGGCCTCGTGCGGCTGGCGCCTGCTGCGGCCGATGACTGGGATGACGTGATGGACCCGTCCATGGACGTGAACTTGCACTGATGCGCTGAAGCGGCGCTGAAACGCACCGGCGACTCATGCAGAGGAAGTCCCCGAGCTTTCGTTACGCAGCGAGCATGACAGCCCAGGCCGGCCTTGCCCGGCCCAGCCGAGCGAGCGGAGTCTTCGGAGCGAGCGTGGCCATCGATTCAGGCGCGGCCGGACAGGAAGGCGATGGCCTCGTGGTCGTTCAACGCGGTGCCCTGGCCGACCAGCTGCTCGAAGCGGTCGTCGCCGAGCTCGGCGCGCGCTCGGGCGACCCCCTCCAGCCATTGGCGGCGGTTGTTCTCCACGTGGCGGGCCTGGAAGATGCCGACCACCGTGGCCACGTCGGCGGCGGGCCGGTGGGCCAGCAGGAACGCAGCCATGGCGAAGATCTGCCACCGGCTCGCCAGGTCGCCGGTTCGGGCGAGCTCGTCGAACACCTGCGTGATCGCCGACGCCGCGATCGGGCCGGCGGACGACTCGGCCTGCTCGATCTCGACCCTCGCTCGGATCAGCATGATCCGCAGCAGCGTGAATCGGTCGCGCACCGGCGCGGCGATCTCGGAGGCCTCGACGAGCAGTTGGCGCGCCTGTACCGGATCGCGCTCGACCAACACCAACGCCAGCACGCACAGCGACGACGCGTACGCCGTCGGCTGACCCTGGGCTCGGCACAGCTCGACGGCGTGGCGGGTTTCCGCTTCGAGATCTTCGGGGCTGCTGTAATGCCGCGCCAACAGCCGCGCCCACGTGGCGAAGAGGAAGAGATGCGGCGCATCCCGCGCTTTCGCGTCGGCCGCCAGCTCTTCGTACGCCACGACCGCCGCCGCCGGATCATGCAGGGTGAGCAGGTTGGCTTTGACCAGGCGAACTTCCGGGGGGACCGGGAGCGCCCACTCGGCGGCCAGTCGTTCGGCGTCGGCGATCTGGGCCAGCCCGCTCCTCAGGTCACCGCGCAGGAAGGTCTCGTAGGCGCAGATCGCGATCAGCGTGACCGCCGCCGGCAGCCGCCGCGCCCTGGCCGGTTCGCGCACGACCTCCGCCCAGGCCACGGCCTCGAAGTCGATGCGGTCGTAGCCGAGCTCCATGCCGGCCAGGGCGATCCGACTTGCGCGCTCGATGTCGTCGACGGCGAGGCTGCGTTCGAAGGCGGTCCGCACGTTGGCGACCTCCAGCTCGTACTGATCGACGGCGATGCCTTGCTCGGGACCGGTGGTGAGTGCGGCCAGCGCCACGGCCAGATCGGTGTAGTGCTCGGCGTGGGCCTGACGGGCAGCGTCGCCGCCGTGCTTGTCGAGCAGTCCGGATCCGAAGTGGCGCAGCGTCTCCAGCAGCCGGTATCTGCGGGTGGGGCCGATGGCGACTGGCTCGACCATCGACCGATCGACGAGCTCCACCATCAGGTCGGCCGCTTCGCCCCGATCGAAGCCCTCGACCAGCAGCACCGTCTCGGCAGCCCGCAGGTCGAACCCGCCGGCGAACACCGACAGCAGGGCGAAGCCGAGGCGCTGGCGGGCATTGAGCAGGTCCAGCGACCACCCGACCGCAGCGCGCAACGTTTGGTGCCGGGGCGTGGCCCGCCGACCGCCGGTCAGCCCGTCGAGCCGCTCACTCAGCGACGCCAGCAACCCGTCCGCGCCCAACGCCCGCACCCGCGCCGCGGCGAGCTCGACCGCCAGCGGCAGGCCGTCGAGACGCTGACAGATCGCACCCACCGAGGGGTGCTCGTCGGCAGTGAGGATCTCGCCGGCGTCGGCGGCGCGATCCAGGAACAGATCGACAGCCCCGCCCGTTCCGGCAACGCCGACCGGCAGTGGATGCACCGGCCACACGCGCTCGCCGTCGACGTCGAGTGGTTGTCGGCTCGTGGCCAGCACCGTCACCGACGAGGAGGCGGGCGCGATCGCCGTCACCACATCCGCCGCCGCGTCGAGGACGTGCTCGCAGTTGTCCATCACGATCAAGCCCGGCAGCCCGCCGACCACGGCGCGCTCCAACTCCTCGAAGGCGGAACCAGGCCGGGCCGGCACATCCAACGCCGTGCACACCGCGGTCGCCACCGCCGACGGCCCGTTCACCGCCGTCAGATCGACGAACCACACACGGTCAGGAAACGCACCCGCCGCAGCGTGAGCGACTTCCAGTGCCATTCTCGTCTTTCCCACGCCGCCCGCGCCCACCAGCGTGATCACACCCGGCGCACCGACCAGCTCGCCCAGCCGGCGCAGCTCGTCCTCGCGGCCCACCATCGTCGAAACAGGACGCGGCAGGGGACTCGGCACCCGCCCGTCTGCCGACGCCGAGCGAGGGGCCTCGACGCCGGAGATGATCGCCGCGTCCAACGCGAACAGCTCGACGCTCGGCTCCAACCCGAGCTCGTCGCCCAGCCAGGTGCGATAGCGGCGGAACACCCGTCCCGCCTCCGCCGTCCGCCCCGCCCTGGCGAGACCGAGCATCAACGATCGCCACAGCTCCTCTCGCAACGGGTGCTCCGAGACGGCCAGCTCACCGGCCACCACCACCTCGCCGTTCTGGCCGCTCGCCAACAACGCCTGCAGCAACAGCTCCTGGGCCGCGCCGTGCAGCTCGGTCAACCGGGCGATCTCGGCCCGCCCCCACGAATGATCGACCACGTCGACCAACGCCGGCCCCCGCCACCGAGCCAACGCCGAACGCAGCAAACCGACTGCCTCGCCCGGACGTGGCTCGTCGAGGGCGACCCGCGCCGCCGCCACCTCCCGCTCGAACTCCGCGGAGTCGACGGTGACCCCGTGCAGGTCGAGGCGATACGCCCGACCCACCGTCACCAACCGACCCCCGCCCAGCTGGCGGCGCAGATAGCCGACATGGGCCTGCAGGCTGTTGGCCGCGCCCGCCGGCGCGTCGCCCTCCCACACCGACTCCAACAGGCGGCCGGACTCCAACGGCCGACCGTCGTTCAAGACGAGACGGATCAGCACGTCCCGCCGCCGGGCACCGCTGATCGTCACCTCACGGCTCCCGACGGTGACCGACAACGGTCCCAACACCCCCACCGACAATCGCTCGTCGTCACTCATGGGCCTTCGCACCGCCCCGCCCGTGGCCAGCCACAGCGGTCCAGATCACGTTCCTCTCGCGACGCCGACGACGATCACGATACCGCTCAGGCGACCGGCCGGCCTTCACGCCAGGGCACCACCACCGTGCAACGCCAGGCCAACCATCTGGGCGCGGAGGTTCTCAAACGCCCTTCTGGGCGCGCAGGTTCTCGAACTTGAGAACGTCCGCGCCCAGATGGTGATGGCCGTCGCCGGCCGTCAAGGCTTCCCCTCCGGCCGGCCTTGACCGCCGGAGTGCCCGAAAAAATTGGCTGCGTCGGGCGCTGGTCGGCGCGAAGCTTGGGCCGAGTTGGGTCGAACCACCGATCCACTGCGGTTGAGGGAGAGCGCCAATGGCCGAGTCCGAGATCCACAACGAGTACGGAGAGACCGTCTACGTCCAGCGACCCGACGAAGGGCGCGGGCCTGCGCTTGCCGCGGCAGCGACACCGCAGCAAGTGGCCGACGCGTTCGTACGCTCCAACTTGGCGGAGATGGGGCTCGGAGAGTCGTCGTTGGCCGACGACACCGCGCTCGCCGCGAACGCCGCCGCGACCCCGGTGATCGAGTTCGCGACCGAGAAGGACGTCGCCGACACGAAGGTCGTCGTCTACAAACAGACGATCGTGGGTCTCGACGTCTTCGAGGCGACGATGGGCATGCAGGTCGACGCCTCGACGATGACCCTCGAGGCCGTGCAGTCCTCGATGCACGGCTCGATCACCATCGAGAACCCGACAGCGCTGGCCGCGAACAACGGAGAGCGATCGCTGACGAACGCTCGACTGAAGAAGCTGCTCGGGATCACGCTGCCCAAGCTGGCCAACGGCCGCATCGCCCGGCAGGTCGTGTACCGCTACGAGCCCGACCAGCGCGAGGACACCGCACACCGGCGAAGGGTGCTTCACCGGCACGCCATCCGTTCCGCCCCTCCCACCGACCACGCTCGCCGGTCTGGCGAAAGGTCAGCACTACATCGTCGACGAGGTGTTGTTCGATGCCGCCGTGACGGCGGACGAACCGGTCGTCCACTGGCGGGCGCTCGTCGAGCCGAACAGCGGCGACGTCCTGTACCTGCGCGCCCTCGTCGCCGGCGCCACCGGCCTGGTCTACGACCGTGACCCCCAGACGCAGACCGGCGCCGCAGTCACCGCCGCGTCCACCGACGCCGTGCTCAACCCGTTCCGCACGTCGCACACCATGGCCGGTCTCGGGGCGGCGACACCGCAGCCGCTGACGGGCAACTTCGTGCGAGTGCAAGACATCGATCCGCCGACGCACATCCCGCCCGTCGGCGCCAGCCCGGCGGCGAACTTCGTGTTCAACGTTCGCACCGACGACTTCTCCGCACTCAACGCGTACCACAACTGCGATCGTCTCTTCCGCAAGATGGAGAGCCTGGGCTTCACCGTCACCACGTACTTCAACGGCACGACGTTCCCGGTGCCCGTCGATCACCGCGCGCTGGGCGATGCGATCAACGCCCAGGCGCCCGGAAACGCGACCGGCACGGGCCTCGGCAGGCTCCTCTTCGGTCGGATGATGGCCGGCCAGCCCGTCGGCATCGCCACGTCCAACCGCGTGGCCTGGCACGAGTTCGGCCACGGGTTGCTCTGGGACCACGTCAGCAGCCCCAACTTCGGGTTCGCCCACAGCGCCGGCGACGCCCTCGCGGCGATCCTCAACGACCCCGGTTCGCAGGCCGTGGACAAGGGCCAGACGTTCCCGTGGGTGCAGGCCGGCCTGCCGGGCCTTGATCGCCGCCACGACCGCACCATCGCCGCTGGGTGGGCGTGGTTCGGGCCGAACTGGAACTCCCAGTACGGCGGCGAGCAGGTGCTGTCGACGACCCTGTTCCGCCTGTACCAGTCGATCGGCGGTGGCTCGGCCGACCTGAACACGAAGCGCCGGGCATCGGACACGACGGCGTACCTGATCTTCAAGGGCATCGGGCTCCTGACGTCGACCACGCCCTTCCCCGAGGTCTACGTCGGCCACCTGCAGACCGCCGACCTCACCACAGGGACCTTCCAGGGGATCGCCGGCGGTGCGCTGCACAAGGTGATCCGCTGGGCCTTCGAGCAACAGGGCCTGTTCCAGCCGGCGGCCCGTCCCGGTCAGGGGAACGCGGTCAACCGGGTCGGCGATCCGCCGGCGGTCGACGTGTACATCGACGACGGTCGCAACGGTGGCTACCAGTACCAGCCGAACCACTGGTCCTGCCAGGACATGTGGGTGCGGCGCAACGCCGATGGCGGCGCCACGCACCAGGAACCGATCGTCGGGTCGACGAACTACATGTACGTGCGGGTCAAGAACCGAGGCATGCAGAGCGCCCAGGACGTGCGGGTCGACGCGTACCACGCCAACCCGGGCAGCGGGCTGCTGTTCCCCGACGACTGGCAGCCGATGGACACGGCAACGCTGCCGGCGTCAGGTCCGATCGCCACCGGGGGATCGACGATCGTCGGTCCGTTCGCCTTCGTCCCTCTGCAGGTCGGCCACGAATGCCTCCTGGCGATCGCCCACGCCGACGGCGACCCTGGCAACGACACCACGATCACCGGGACGATCCCCGAGCACCGGTTCGTGCCGTTCGACAACAACATCGGCCAGCGCAACGTGTGCCCGGTGTTCCCGAGCCTTCGCGTCCTCCTGAAGTACTTCAGCAAGCACATCATCTGGATTCGCAACCCCTTCGAGCGCCCCGTCGGCGTGCGGATCGAGGTGCAACTGCCGAACTTCATGCGCCGAGCCGGTTGGGAGCTGGTGGCCAAGCGGGCGACGCGGAAGTTCGAGCTCGGACCGCAAGCCGAACGCGAAGTGAGGCTCGTGCTGGAGCCCGGCGAGGACATCAGCGAGGAGTTGATCAAACGGGCGGTGGCGCGTCGCGACAACCGCATCGAGTTGCGCACCTATCTCGACGGAGAGCTGTCCGGCGGCATGAGCTACCTGTTGTCGTACCAGGAGCGCCCGCCGAAGCGGCCGATCGGGTTCGCTGACGGGGCCACCGATGAGTCGGCGAGCGCAGCGCTCGCCAGCCCGACCATCGATGACCTTCCCGGCATCATCGGCCAGGAGGTCGCTGGCCTCGAAGGCAGGCGGATCCGCACGATCCGCCTGGAGATCGACTTCGAGGAGCCGGTCGACGGCGAGGTCGACGACGGCGGCGACGACGACTACGACGAGTAGCCGGGCACCCACGAGCGGGGTGGCCGAGGCCCGTGCCCGGCCACCCCGACGCCCGGACCGTTGAGAACAGGAGGAGTCATGCAGTCGGAGAACCTCGCTTCGAGCCCCGCCCGGTCGTCCGAGGACGACGCGCTCGCACGGCGCGGCCCCGCGCCGCTGGCGGCGGGCGGTGCGCTCGTCGTCGTCCTCATCCGACACGCCGAGCGGTTGGCTGGCGGGACCGATCCCGCGCTGTCGGCGGCCGGTCGGGCCCGAGCCAAACTCCTCGCCCGAATGCTGGGTGACGCGTCGGTGCAGGGCGTCTACGTCACGGAGTTCCTGCGCTCCCGCCAGACCGGCAAGCCGACGGCTGCGGCCGCAGGGGTCCCGTTGACGGAGTACGAGGCGACCGCTGGAGCCGCCGTTGCGGCGACGATCATCGCTGCGCACACGTCGGGCACGGCGCTCGTCGTTGCCCACTCCAACACCGTCGACGACATCGCCGCCGCCCTCGGGGCTCCCGGGGTCGGAGAGCTCGCCGAGTTCGAGTTCGACCGAATGTTCGTGCTCGCCCGCCGGTCGTGCGGCACGACGCTGCTGCGGCTGCGCTACGGCACCGAATCGCACTGACACGAGAGGGAACTGCCATGCCCGCATTCACCCGCACGGTCCTGGTGCTCGACCAGGCAAGTGGCGCAGCGCGAATCGACGACGACCTCGTCGTCGGGTTGCAGCTGCAACCGGACGCCGCTCATTGGCTCGAACAACAGGCGGGCGACGCGGCGACCGTCGTCGCCCTGCTGCCGACCGACGACGCGGTGTCCGGGGCCACGAACCTTCGTGACGACGGCGTCGCCGCGCAGCTCGCTCGGGCGGTGGGCGCCTCGCAGATCACGACACTGCCTGCGGACTTAGCGTCGACGACAGCCCTCGGGCTGGTCGGCGACGAGCAGGAACCCACCGCCTTCGTCTGCGCCGATCGGGCGCTGCGTGGGCAGGCTCGCGATGCCGGCTACCTCCCCGCCGCCCATCCGTCGGTCCTGCCGTTGCTCGCCACCGACGACGCGCTCGAGGGTGCTCGGTTCGTGGGAGCGCGCTCAGCCCTCGAGCGTTTCGCCGCCAAGCACGGCGTGATCCCCATGCACTTGCAACCGATCCAGGGTGGTTCCGACTGGGCGCTGATCGGGCTGTGCACATCGCAGGCGATCACCGACGGGGTGCTGCGGGGCTTGGGCGTCGCACCGCTCGACTTCGACCCCGCCGTCGACGATCTGGTCTGGGTGCGCATCGACGAGGCCACCGAGGCGACGCGTGCTGGGCTCACCGGTCGGAGGATCCTGTTCGCCGAGCCGGGACAGGCACTGATCGCCCTGGGCCCGGACGAGGACAGCGAGGCGCTGGCCGTGCATGGCGCTCACGGTCACACCGAACTGCTCGTTGCCGATCCGGGTCTGCTTCAGCCGGCGCGCCGCGACATCGACCTGGACACGGCCGACGAGGCCTTCGCCGGCCCGTCACCGATCGTCGAGGAGGTCATCGTCGACGAGAACGCGCGGCGGTTGATCAAGTCCACACGACGGCGGTGCGCGACGGTGACGCGTGGCTACGCCCAGCGCCTCGACCGCTACACGGGCGTGGCGCCGCTCGACTCCGCAGGACCGATCGTGTCCCGCCACATCGCCCACCCCGACAACAAGCGAGTCGAGGCCCAGCTGCTCGCCGACCTGCAGGCGATGGGCTACTGCCCGTGGCGCCACAACTTCCTGCACAACGGGGTGACCCACTCGAACGTCATCGCCGACCTGCCCGGCAACGGCAGGTTCCGGATCAAGCCGGTGCTGCTCGAGCGCATCCGCCGGTTCTTGGCCGGCGACGACGGCGAGCGCGACACGGTGATCGCCGAGCTGCAGGCACTGGGTGACCAGGGCGAGGACGCAGCCTCGCTCCGGGAGCTGCCCGAGCCGGAGCTGCGCCGCGAGCTCGAGCGGATCGTGGCCCTCGAACCGTGGAACCCGTGGTGGAAGCTGAAGTGCCCGATGGCGGGGCTCGGCGCCGGTCTCGTGATCGTCGGAGCCCACCTCGACTCGACGGCCGGGTTCGACCCCGGCTACAACCCCGTGACGCAGCCTGCTCCAGGCCGAGACGACAACGGGTCCGGCCTGGCCGCCGTCCTCACGCTGGCGCAGCACTTCCGCCAGCTGGCGGGCAAGCTGACCCACACCGTGCGGTTCTGCTTCTTCAACGCCGAGGAGGCTGGGCTGGTCGGCTCGAAGGCGTACGCGTCGCAGTTGAAGGCCCAGCGCGCACCCGTGCGGGCGGTGTTCTGCATGGACATGATCGGTTACAACTCCGACAGCACCCGGATCTTCGAGCTGCATGCCGGCTACACCGACCCGGCCGTGCGCGACCTCAGCGTGCCGCTGGCCCAGCAGGTCGCCGCGGCGGCGGCGGCGACCGGCACGTTGCTTCCGGCACAGGTGTACAGCGGCACGGGCTACAGCGGTTCACCGGACCGCACCATCTTCGACGGGGCCATCAACCGCTCGGACCACGCCGCGTTCCAGCAGCAGGGCTGGGGCGCCGTGCTCGCCAGCGAGGACTTCTTCGCCAACCTGCCGGCCGAGCCGGCACCCGACGCCAACCCGAACTACCACCGGTCGGCCGACCAGACGACGGATGTGTCGTTCGCTCGGGCGATCACCTGCGCCGTCGGACGCGCCGCCACGCTGGCCGCGCTCTAGCCAGCGCGCGCGCTCAAAATCTCGACACCGAGACGCCCGGCCGTCCGGTGCTGGCGTGGCAACGACGCGCCCACGCGACGCGCAGTGCGCCCAGACCGACCGCCCCGGCCGCAGCGACGAGCTGGGCGAGACCTGCGCCGGACCCGTCGTTCTGGAGGCGTCTATCCGACTCGCTCCCTGCCGGAATCTCCGCCAACCGCTGTCCGAGATGCCGCCCAGTTCGGATCGTGTCAGCGCGAATCGGGGTGAGATGGTTCGGTGACAGCGTCCAAAGGCCAGCGAGGGGAATTCTGCAGTCAGCTTCATCCACGTCCAACTGGTCGCTACCGGCTCGCCGATATACGCAGAGTTGACCGATGCTGGATGCCTGATCGGAGCCAATCCGTGAACTGCTGGCGTTGTACGCTGATTCGCCATGGCTGACGTTGAAGACCTGCAGGAACAGCTGCGGTATGCACGGCTTGAGGTCCAGCGTTCGCACCGTAGGTATTGGCTGGGCGGTGTCTTGACGGCTGCCATGCTTCTACTTGCCCTGGTGTTCTACACCACACAGAAGGAGCAACGTGACTTGTGGTCCGATGTCGTGGGTGGCCTGGTAGCTGGTGTGACGATTGCTGGATTCCAGGTTGTGACACAAGAGCATGTTCGACGGCGGGCTGAAGTGCGTCGGTTGACAAGAGAACTTCGTGATAGAGCGTGACTCACCGCAACGAATTCTGCCGCATGGTTCTCAAAATGGCCGCATCGGCAACCCGGCCAAACTCGCTTCATCCCAGAGTACGTCTGCCGCTTTTCGGCCACTCCTCGGGTTTCCTGTGGGTCGACTCGGGGCGAGGACGCCGCAGAATCCCTGGTCATCGGCCGGGTTTGTCGGCCTTGCGATGCGCGGTCACGTGTCCACCTGGAGGCCGCGACGCCGCGGGCGGTCAAGGCCGGCCGCAGGGGAAGCCTTGACGGCCGGGGATGCCTCGCAGCCACCATGGATTCGGCAACTCCCGGGGCTTCCTCCTGGCTGGCCGGCGTTTGCCACGCCTTGACAGGCGGTCCGACCTGGGCGTGACCCACCGACGGCCATCACCATCTGGGCGCGGACGTTCTCAGTTTCGAGAACCTGCGCGCCCAGAAGGGCGATTGAGAACCTCCGCGCCCAGTTGCATGCGAGCGCGACGTGTCGGTGGGACTCGGCGCTGGTCGTGGGCGGTGGGACGCGACGACCCACACAAACCTGAGGAGACCCCTCTTCAGACTTGTCGTCGTTGAGGCTGCAGTTGTCATGAAACCGCCCCGAGTCTTGAGCGCAGCCGTCCGCGGCATCGGCTGCGGTGGCGCAAGCTGGACGCGCACGCCCTCGTCAGCGCGCTTCGGCCGCCCGCACTGCCCCGTGCCGGCGCAGGAGTTCGATGAGGTCGTGCGTCCCTGACTGCTCTGCGACCTCGAGTGGTGTCAGTTCGTCCCAACCGATCCAGTTCACGTCGGCCCCACGTTCGATGAGGTGCGCCGCCGCCTCGAGTTGTCCGCCGTGGCAGGCGCTCCACAACGCCTGTGTGATCTCGTCCGGCCCCGGGGGGATCGATGCGCCGAACGCCGCCTCGATGCGGTCCATCAGGCCGAGCGCTGCGGCATCCTTCAACCTCGTCTGTGCACCGCGCTCGACCAACCGGCGCGCCGCGACGAAGTTCCCGAAGCCGCAGGCGTCGGCGATCGCGGACCCGCCGCCGAGCACGGCACCGGTCGCTTCGATGTCGGCGCCTGCGTCCAGCAGCGCATCGAGTGTCGCCACGTCGCCGCTGCTCGCCGCCCAGTGCAGCGGCGTCTCGGTGTGGTGGTCGAACCGGCTGTGCGCGTTGACGTCGGCGCCTGCCCGCACCACACGGGCCACCACCGCCGGGCAGTTCGGGTAGTGGCCAGGCCAGTCGGTGGCGGCGTGGAGCAGGGTGCGGTGGCAGTCCGCGTCACCGAACCTGGCCGTCGCCAGCCACGGGTGATCGGCGAGCAACGTCTCCAGCTGGGCGAGATCGCCGCGCTGGACGACTGCGGTCGCCTCGACGACGACGGGATCATCGGCCGGCACGAACTGAGCGCCACCAGCCTGCGACACGCCCGCGATGGTAGGGCGCCCGGTCTCCAAGGGACGCGGCGCGTTCAAGCGGCTCCTGACGGCGCTCGAGACCTCACGATGTTCGTGCCGTAGGCATGCTCGGACATCGAAGCGTGGCGTTACGCCGGCCGCCAGGGCCTCGAGCCAGCGGTCGACGTGCTCTCGTCCGAGACGGTCGATCCGGACGGCGCGCAGCTGTCGACGGCGCCGACGGTCCTGAGGTCGCTGCCGACATCGCCGGAATCGGCAAACGCCGACGCAGCGCGCTGCGCCGAACGACGCGAGGAGAACGTGCCGAGCTGTCGCGACAGTGCTTCCCGGACTCGGTGTCGATGCGGTCGACCCACCGCTCGCGCTGCTGGCGGACCGCCGGTCGACCGGGCGGCCTCGACTCGTACCATGGCGTCGTGGGAACGATCCGGGTCGAGCCGCTGGACGCGACGTTCGGGGCGCTCGTCCACGATGTCGTCCTCCCGCTAGCGAGCGATATGACCATCGCCGAGCTGACCGAGCTGTGGCTCGAGTACGCCCTGCTCGTGTTCCCCGGCCAGCACATGAACCAGCACGAGCAGGACGAGTTCGCCCGTCGATTCGGCGACCTCGAGTTCACGGCCACCCCGCTCACGAACATCAGACGCGATGGCACGCTCCGTTCGACTGAGCACGACCTCTCAAAATCGCTGCGCGGCAACGAGCGATGGCACCACGACAGCACCTACATGCGCGTGCAGGCGAAGGGCGCCGTGTTCACCGCGGAGATCGTCCCGGACGACGGCGGCGACACCGGCTTCGCCGACATGCGCGCCGCCTACGACGCGCTCGACGACGCCACGCGAGAGGGGATCGACAGCCTCGCCGCGTATCACTCTCGTCGCTACAGCATGGACCGCGCCGACTTGCACGTGAGCGAGGAGAACGCCGACCGGTACCAGCTCTACGGCTACGGCGCCGACACCGTGCCGCCGCTGCGTCCGCTGATCAAGGTTCACCCGAGCACCGGGCGGCCCAACCTCCTGATCGGACAGCACGCTCACTCGATTCCCGGGCTCACCGCCGACGCGTCCGAGGCTCTGCTCGACCGGCTCAACGACGAGGCCTGCGCGGCTCCGCGCACCTACCACCACACCTGGACGGAGGGGGATGCGGTGCTGTGGGACAACCGTTGCCTGATGCACCGGGCGACCCCCCACGATCCCGGACAGGCCCGACGGATGTGGCACACCCGGATCGCCGGAGACCCGGCGACCGAGGCCGGTCTCGACCACTGACCAGTTGCACTCCGCTCGCACGACCGATCTGCTGATTCGGCATCGCCGACGGGAAGGGTCCTGGCGACGTTCGGTTTGTCTGTTCGATCCGTTCGGGTGATCCGTCCGCGCCGAACGATCCGGGAGCACCGATCGCCGAATCAGGGCGCACTCCGGCGACTTCGGCGCGTTCGCCTCCCGAGGCAGGCAGGCGATCCGACGGCTCTTCCGGCTGTCGTTGGATTTGAGGGTGGGATGACGGCGCCGCACCGTCGCGCCACCCCGCCCAACCGAGACATTGCCACCCCCTCGGGGACGGCGATCAACCCCTGACGTCGCGAATCGCGTCGACGACGAGCTGCGGTTGGTCGCGATGGATGTAGTGGGTGGCATCGGTGTCCGTGATGTGTTCGGCGTCCGGGTACGTCGCCGCCAGCTCGTCCTGTGCGGCGAGCTGCGCCGACCAGAGCGCGTCGGAGAACTCCTGGTCGACGAAGTCCGCGAACGCGCCGGAGGCGATCAGCTCGGGCGTGATCAGCCACGTGTCGGCGGTGAGGATGATCATCGGAACGTCTGGCATCGGTGCCGCAGCTTGCATCTGCTCGACGAGGGTGGCGTACTCGAATCTCTCGGCTCCTGGCGGACGGCGCTGGACCTCCGGGCTGTTCAACTGCTCGAACAGAGCTACCTGCTCTGGCGTCAGCCGGTCGCCCAGGTGCTCGGACAGGCCGTCGTCGAGGACCACACCGGCGACGGTCGACGGGTACTCGCCGGCGTAGTACCGGACGATGGGACCGCCGAGCGAGTGGCCGACGAAGACGTAGGGCCCGGCTTCACCTGATGCCTGCAGCAGCGCATGGAGATCCACCGCCGCGTCGGCGACAGTGATCGGTTGGGCCACGTCGGTGGATGCCGTGACGTCCCACACCCCCGGTGGTCCCTCGGTCGCGGTTCCGGGGCGGTCGTAGACACACACGCGGCTGAACTTCGCGACCTCGGGAAAGACGCCCGTCTGGTCCGGGCTCGCCGTGTCACTCCAGTTCTCTCCACGCTCGCCGCCACCCGCGACGAGCACGACGGTGGGACTTCCGCTGCCCCGACACTCCAGGTACATCTCGCGGCCGCCCCCGATGGCGACCATGCCGGAGAAGTCCGCTTGCGGGTTCGTGCTCCCGTCCGCGGCATCAGCGCCGCCGGGAGCTGTGGTGACGGGTGCGATCGTTGTGCCCGACCCGGATCCGGACGAGCTGCACGCGGTCGCCACGATCGCTACGGTGAGAAGCGCCGTACCGACCCGTCGAGGGTGACGCCGACTCTGACAGGCGGCGATCATCATGGGGGCACCAAGCTTTCGTGGGGCGACCGCCTCCGTTCAGCACGCGGATCGGATCCCCGCAGCTGCGCGGTCCCCGAACGGGGAACCCTACACCGCGACGGGGTTGCACAGACGAGCTGGCGGGCGACCGTCCGCAGCTGCTGCGTGGTGCCGATCACGTCGGATGCCGACGCATCCGTACGGATCGAGGCTGGCCGCCGAGTCCGCGCCTGCAGCCCGATCGGTCAGACCGCCAGGTCGAGCAGATCGACGACGACCTCTCGGATCTGCGTCAACGCGACTGATCCCACGTTGCCGAATTCAACACCAGTCAGCGCCTCGACGGCCACGACGGTCAGCAGGTGCACCTCAGCAGCACTGTCGACGGTGAGTCCGGCCACTGGCACATCGGTCGACCACCGACGATCCACGTTGCTCGTCACGGGCACGACGTGAAAGGTGCGCGGCCCGGCCTCGAGAAGGACATTGGCCGACACCACGACCGCCGGACGCAGGAAGGCAGTCTCACTGCCGCGAGGTGTTCCAAAGTCGATTTCGACGAGATCACCGGCTCGCACGAGCCACCGCGTCAGCACCAGCTCGGACCACCGCCGCATCGCCCGGGGTGAGCTCGCGCTCTGCGAGCTCGGCACCGATCCGGCGTTGACGTTCATGACGGGCCATGCGAGCGATCACCTCGTCATAGGTGCTGCCGTCGGCCTGGACCATTTGCTCCATGAGCGCTTTGGTCGACGCGCGAACTCGAATGGTCGTGGTGAACCGACCTGTCCCAATCGCTCGCTGAGCGTGTGCGCGTGCCTCCGGCATGGAACCTGTCTACAAATCTGTAGACCACGCCTGCGCACCCGATGAAGGGTCTCCTGCCTCGGAAGCGCCAACCTGCGTACCCGGAGGCCGGCCCCCTGCCTCGGAAGCGCCGACGGCCGATCGGCGCTCCTGGCCGTCGAGGTGCGATCGTGGTTCGGTGCGCCCTCGTCCGCTGATGAGGGTCCCAGTCGGCCGTGACATGGCAGAGGCCGGTCTCGCCAGATGATCATTCGGCTCGCAAAGGGTGGCTTGGGGGCTCGTCACGGATGCTGGTCCATCCGGTTCGCACTCGGAGAGGGTCACGCCGACGTCATGCTTGGACCTCCGCGCCGCGGCGCGCAGCGTCGATGATCGGGCGGTCCCTTTCGGGCGCGGCAGCGTGAGCGTGCGATCTGCGAGCATGCAATGGCATTCTGGTACTGTCCCCGATCGCGATTGCTCAACTATGAGGGTTGGGGGGGACGGCGACGAAATTGAAGTCACTTTCTGCATCGAGGGTCGCCGGGAGCGCTGGCGTCGGCTACTCCTTCACCAAGGCAGTCGGCTTCGCCGGCGGGGGCGTTTATAGCAGCGACACAGCTGGGAAACACGGGCCAGTCGCGGTGAACATCCCGACACCAGTCATCGTGGATGATCGCCGCATGCATCTCGCAAAGCTATTCTCCCGTAAAGAACAGACCCCACAGTGCTCAAAACGGTCATAGTCTACGACGGTCCGCAGGTCATCAAGGCTCACGAGGACCGGGCCGAAGGCGATTACACGTCGGGCCTACACCCGGAGAGTGTCCTAGTTCTCGATGACAACCCGGAAGTTCAGTTTGGCATACAGCGATTTTCGGAATCCCACAACAGGAACGACGCTACGAAATCCCCGATGACATTTTGTGGGTTTGGCGCTAACTTCTTCCCATGACTCCAACAGGCAGGCCAACTAATCCGCCGAAGCCGGGCGCGCCAACGACGGTGCCGCGCCCGGGCCGTCGGGCGAGAGCACGACCTCGGATTTTCGGCGCCACGGCTGCTCTGACACTCGCCGGTCGCCGAGACTCCGAATGGTGGCCTGCCCGGTTGTCTGGCGGAGGTACAGCCATGGCCACAGTGGAGGTGGTTCGATGAGAGTGGAGCTGCTTTGCGCCGACCAGAAGGCCGGGTTGCGTCGCTGTACTCACGGTGACGCCTGCCTCGATGACGATCGTGTCGCAGTGATGATCGCCCCCACTGCAGAGGAGGCGGCCGATCGGAAGGCACGGACGGCGCTGGTGGTCAACGGCATCAACGAAGTGCTGGCGGCGTACGAAGTGCTGCTTCAGTCTCCACCTCTCGAGGAGTCTGGCGGCAAAGAAGAGATCGAGGATCAGATCAAGAGGCTCGATCGACAAGTCGACTCGTTGAAGGATCAAACCGAGAAGCTGAAGATGTTGATGGCCGCGGTCGACAAGCTCATGCCCGCCTTCAGGGACATGATGACTTCCGATGGTGGGTGCGGGCAGTCATGATTGTCGGCGCCAGCGTGTGCGCACGTCGGAAACGCTGACGTCGAAGCTCACGGAGGCGCAGACTGAACAGGTTGCTGCAGCGCTCAGATTCGACTGCGGGTCTCGGGTTCGTCGACCCAGTACCCCGTTCGACGAACTCGGCGACGATCGGGGTCCACAATGCATCCGATGAGATCCGCGTTGCCGTCGTAGCAAGGTAGCCGTCGTGGAGGCGGTGGGTGCCGGCGAACCGCGCTGTTGCCAGTGGAGAGTGATCGTCGTGGGCGGTCCAAGTTCTCCGACGATCGAACTTGTCTACGATGCTCAGATGCGTCGGGTTGTCGCCCTGTTGGCATCCAGCGCGTTCGTCGTCGCTTCGTGCGCTGGTGATGACGACAGGGCGGCGTCACCGACAACGTCTGTCGAGTCCACGAGCGCCGACGAGTCGATTGGCGAACGCGAGGGCACGACACCGGAGACCACTCCCCCGACGGCACCGACGACCGAAGCGGCGGCGCCGTTCGACGAGACCACGCTCCAGGAGCTGCTGCTCGACGCCCAGCCGGGCGACGTGATCGAGATTCCTGCGGGCACGTTCTCGTTCGATCGGTCGTTGTCGCTCGACGTCGATGGGGTCACGATCCGTGGCGCAGGCATCGACGAGACGATCCTGTCGTTCGCCGATCAGGTCGTCGGCGCAGAAGGACTGCTCGTCTCGGCGTCGGACTTCACCATCGAGCACCTCGCGATCGAGGACACCGTCGGCGACGCACTCAAGGTCAATGAGGGCGAGAACATCACGATCCGCGCCGTCCGCACTGAGTGGACGGGTGGCTACTCCACCGACAACGGCGCATACGGAATTTATCCGGTTCAGACGACGAACGTGCTGATCGAGGATTCGGTAGCGATCGGCGCCTCTGACGCCGGAATCTACGTCGGGCAGTCGAACAACGTCATCGTACGCAACAACCGCGCCGAGTTCAATGTCGCCGGTATCGAGATCGAGAACTCCGTTGGCGCCGACGTGTACGAGAACCTGGTCACCAACAACACCGGCGGCATCCTGATCTTCAACCTGCCGGGACTCAGTCAACGCGGCACGAACCGCACGCGTCTACGACAATGAGGTCGTCGCCAACAACACGGAAAATTTCAGCGCTCCGGGCACCGTCGTCTCGGTGGTGCCGGCCGGTTCAGGCGTCGTGGTCATGGCCAACGACCTGGTGGAGATCTTCGGCAACAGGATTGCGGACAATCGATCGGCGAACATCGTCGTGACCAGCAGTTTCACGGTCGACATCAGCGGTGAGGATGATCCGCTGTTCGACGGATATCCCGAGGGCATCTACATCCATGACAACGAGTATCTCGGGCGGTGGCGACGAGCCCGACTCGATTCTGGCCGCGCTCCACGCGATCGTGTTCCCGGACGGGGGCGTGTTCCCCGACATCGTGTGGGACGGCGCCGTCGACCAAGCCAAACTGGTCGACGGTGTGCAGCGCCCGGAGGACCGCCTCTGCGTTCAGGAGACCGACGCCGAGGTGTTGGACGCCGACGCGGCGAACGGGTTCGCGGCGCCGACCATCGGCGTCGACGAGTTCGACTGCACGCTCGAACCACTCCGACCCGGTCGAACTCGCCGGGGCATAGATGTCCGACCGCGCGCTCACCCGGGCGTCGTGGGCCTCTGTTCGTCGCCGTCTTCGGCCGTGCTCTACCTCCTCGCGAGCATGCTCGGGAAAATCGGACGGACCCGACGAACGCGAGCGCCGAACCGTTCCACGCACGACGACCTCTGGCCCGACGACGCCGGGTCGGCGTTCGTCCCCCCGGCCGACAGCCCCGACGTACTCAGCGCGTGGGGCCAACTCGAGACACGCGAGGGCTGGCTCCAGCTGGCCGACGGCGTCACGCCGTACACGCTGAACTCGGCGCTGTACTCGGACTATGCCCACAAGTTGCGGACGGTCTGGATCCCGGAGGGAGCGGGTGCGGCCGCCTATGATCCTGACGGGTCGTTCGAGTTCCCGGTGGGAACCGTGGTGACGAAGACCTTCTACTATCCGGAACCGGACGACGGTGAGTCTTCGGACGGCACGGTCCTCAGGGCTGACCAGACGTCCGACGTCGTCGAGTCGCTCGCACTGGACGATGTGCGACTCGTCGAGACCAGAGTGCTCGTACGTCGCAACGATGGCTGGCACGGGCTGCCCTACGTCTGGAACGCGGAGGAGACCGAGGCGACGCTGCAACGGACGGGTGCGATCGTCCAACTCGCGCTCGTCGATGACGACGCCGAGGTACCGCTGACCTACGTCGTGCCCGACGTCAACCAGTGTGCGAGCTGCCATGCGACGAATCACTCGACCGGAGCGATCGAGACGATCGGGTTGCAGGCGAGGCACCTCAACACCGAGGTCGATCTCGGCGGCGGCGTCGCGTCGCAACTCGATCAATGGCGGGAACGCGGATTGTTGAGGGGCGCTCCCGCGGCCGACGAGATCCCGACAGCTGCGGTGTGGAACGACGACGCGGCGTCGCTCCAGAGCCGAGCGCGGGCGTATCTCGACATCAACTGCGCCCACTGTCACAACCCGGTCGGCGCCGCCGACACATCCGGTCTCTTCCTCGACCAATCGACCGAGATCGGCCCCTCGTTCGGCGTGTGCAAACCACCGGTAGCAGCCGGCAGCGGTACTGGCAGCCGACTGGTCGACATCTTCCCCGGCAAACCGGAGGAGTCGATCCTCGTCCACCGCATGGAGACCACCGACCCTGGCGCGATGATGCCCGAACTCGGACGCTCGATGACCCACACCGAAGGCGTGGACGTGGTTGCCCAGTGGATCGAATCGCTCGAGGGCAACTGCTGACCTCGCAGCGTTCGACGATAGGCCGTCCGCCGGTTCGGTGACGCCGTGTTCGTCGAGAAGATCACACTCGTTGAGCCGCCGGCCCAGCTGAGCGTTCAGCCAGGGAGCCGGTAGCGCTCGACGTCGGCGACCGCGGCACGCGCCCCGAAGCGTTCGGCGATCGTGCTCGCCTCGCGGACGAACGGACGAACCTCGTCGGCGGTCGCGCCGCACCGGCGACGTGCCTCGGCGAGGAAGACCAGCTCGCGCACGAGGAAGACCGGCGTCTCGCGAGCACGGCTGGCTTGGACGGCGCGGTCGGCGTGCGTCGCAGCGGCGACGGGGTCGTCGACGGCCAGAGCTGCCTGGGCGAGCACCTGGTCGAAGGGCCGGCCAGGGTGGGGCCCGCTGAGTCCGATCCTTCCCGCGTACGGCTCGGCGACCGACAGGACGTGGGCGGCGACAGCGGAGTCGTGGGCGACCTCTGCGGCTTCCGCCAGATCGCTGATCGCCGACGACCACGGGTAGATCTGTCGGACCGCGAAGCCGTCCTCGCGCACCGTGAGGTCGAGCACCGCGACGGGATCGGCTGGCTCGAGGTAGCCCCGACAACGCGGTGTTCGGTGGTGCGCGTTCGGTGCGTCGCCGAAACTTGCTTCCGTGTGTCGCGGCACGCGAGCAGAGTTGTCGGCGTGCCCGAGAACTACTTCGATGCGTGGGTCGCCCAGCGCTACGAGGTCCTCTGGCCGCACCTCTTCGATCCGCAGGTCGTCGAGCCCGCGGTGAGCTTCATTGCCGACCTCGCTGGCGATGGGCGGGCCCTCGAGCTTGGTGTCGGCACCGGCCGGCTCGCCCTGCCGCTGAGACGCCGCGGCATCCGAGTGGAAGGCATCGAGCTGTCGTCGGCGATGGTCGAACAGTTGCGGTCCCAGCCTGGTTCCGCTGACATCGATGTGACGATCGGCGACTTCTCGACCACGAAGGTGAATGGAACCTTCACCCTCGCGTATCTTGTACGCAACACGATCATGAACCTGACGACCCAGGACGCGCAGGTCGAGTGCTTCCTCAATGTCGCGAGGCATCTGGACCCCGGCGGCCTGTTCGTGATCGAGGTCATCGTCCCCCCGTGGCAACGACTCCCGCCGGGCGAGACCGTCATCCCGTTCGACGTGAGCGCTGCACACCTCGGCTTCGACACGATCGACATCGCGACGCAGAACTCTTGGTCGCACCACTACTGGTTCGTAGACGGCGAGACCAGGAACTTCTCTGCTCCATTCCGCTACGTGTGGCCATCAGAGTTGGATCTCATGGCGCGCCTTGCAGGGATGGCTCTGCGCGACCGGTGGAGCGACTGGAACCGCGAGCCGTTCACCAGCACGAGCCGCAGCCACATCTCGGTCTGGCAGAAGTCCGTGTAGCTCGTCGAACGCAGATCCGGTGGTCGAGACCGGCGCACGCAGGGCGCGCCGGATCTTTCGATCTGGCGCGGCTACCGGCCAGGCGCCCCCGGCGTTGGGTGCGCACGTTCGGGCGCATCGATCGGGGTCTTCGAAGGATCAGCTGCCGGGCGCCTCGTCAACTGTGGTCGAGCCACTTCACCGTGGTCGGATGTTGGCCGGCGAGGGCGAGCAGCCGCCGGTCGCCGCCCGGCCACAGCGTGAGGTGCGTTTCGACGCGCGCAGGGTCGTCGGCGGTGTCCTCGAAGGCGACGAGCGCGAGCGGGGCGTCCGCTGTTGCACGGGCGCCGGCGGCGTTGATGGCCGATTCCGCCGATTCGCGAATTTCATCGGGCAGATAGGGCCACACGATGGTGTGGTAGACGACCGTGGTCACGCCCGGTCGCACCTCGGCGAGCGCGGCGGCGACCCAGCTCGCCAGGTCGGCTCGGTCCACGACCGCCGGGGTCGCCCGTGCGACCTCGATGGCCCGATCGAGCAGCGCGAAGCGTTCGGTCTCATCGGGGAACACACACGCCAGCAGCGTCAGGCGGCCTTCGTCGCTCGTGGCGTCGATCGGGTGGAGATCACATCCGGAACGCTCGACGACCTCGAATCCGTGGCCGAGCGGCGGCATGCCGCCGGTCAGGAAGTCAACGAAGCGCACGGGCGAGTCGGCGGGACCGAAGGCGGCGCCGTCTTGCTCGTAGCGGAACTTGTCGAGTCGCAGGTTCAACCCGGCGCTCGCCCCGAGCTCCAGCAGCCTCAGCGGCCACCCGGTCTGCTGCGCGACGCAGCAGAAGGCGCCGACGAGCGCCTTGGCGCGGCTGGGAGCGTTGGTTTGCAGCGGGTGCGCGAGCGCCTCGACGAGCTCAGGACGTCCGGCGGCGATGAGGCTGCGGATGGCCGGCCAGGCCGCGTCGGCGTCGCCATCTCCGCTGGTGGACGGGAAGTGGGCGCGCAGATCGTCGGCCTCGCCCGCCAACACCATCCGATGCACGCCCGACAGCAGCCGGAAGCCGTCCCACTCGTCGACGCGGTCGTGCTCGTGGCCGGCCAATGCGGCCCGCGTCGGACCGTCGGCCGCTGCGTCCTGGCGCATCAGCTCGAGGAGCCGCGCGTAGAAGGGCGAGCCGACCGTCCGCGCCACCGACTCTTGAGCGTCGAGCATCACCGTCAAGGCGTCCGAAGAGGACATCGACGCGGACCGTAGAGGCCGCCGACCGGAGTGAGCGATCCGCGTCCGCGTCGAACGATCCGGGAGCACCGATCGCCGACTCGGCGCGGTCTCTTCGTCCGCGAATTGGTTGCATGTCAGCCAATTCGCGGACGAAGAGACCGTGCCGACGAAACCGATCGAGTCGCTCAGCGCCCGTCTCGCTCGACACTCGTGCGCTCGGTGGGTCCGCTGGGGACGTACCGAACGCACGGGTGCGTCCTTCAGCGTGACGCGCCGGCGATGAAGGTCGCGACGATGTACGTGGCGTGGCGGTCGAGGGACTGGCGGTCTCGGTCGTAGCGCATCGTGGTCCGTGGATCAGCGTGGCTGGCGGCTTCCTGCACGTCACGGAGTGGTACTCCAGCGTCGAGCGCCGCAGTGATGAAGGCGTGACGCAGGGTGCGGGGTCCGACCCGTTTGGCGATCCCGGCGCGACGAGTGACACGGCGCACAATCCGGCCAGCCGGGTGTCGATCGAGTCGCTGCCCCGCTGCGTCGGTGAGGATCGGCCCGTCGAGCCGTTCGCCGATCGCCAGATCGATGGCTCGGGCGAGCACTTAGTCTGCGGTAATGGGTGCGGCGAGCCGCCTGCGCGTCGGCGTGCAGCTGCCAGAGGTCGAGCGTCGGGTGCCCTGGGCGGAGTACGTCGCCATGGCCGCTGCTGCCGAGGAGGTCGGCTTCGACTCGATCTGGGTTGGCGACCACCTCCTCTACCGCGGCGACGGTCGCGACGAGCGCGGGCCGTGGGACGCATGGAGTCTCCTCGCAGCCCTCGCAGCAGTGACCGATCGTGTTGGGTTGGGCCCGCTCGTGGCGTGTTGTGGGTTTGGCTCGGCCGGACTGCTGGCGAGGAGAGCGGCTGCGATTCAAGAGATCAGCGGCGGACGGCTGGTGCTCGGACTGGGCGCGGGTTGGAACGAGACCGAGTTTCGCGCTTTCGGTGTCCCCTTCGACCATCGCGCCTCCCGCTTCAGCGAGTCGTTCGAGGTCATCCGGCGTCTGCTCGCCGGTGAGCGGGTGACGGTCGAGGGACGGTTCGAGCGCGTCGAGGGCGCGGTGCTTCTCCCCCTTCCGCACGTGCCGGTTCCGCTGATGGTGGGTTCCACCGGAGAGCGTGTCTTGCGGGTCGCACTGCCTCACGTGGACGCCTGGAACATCTGGTACGACTGGTACGGCAACACCCCGGAGGGCTTCTCCAGGGCGAGCGACCGCGTCAGCCAGCTCGTCGGCGAGGCGGGACGCGAACCCGCAGACGTCGCCCGTTCCGCCACGGTGTTCGTCGCCTTTGAAGACGGCCCGCGAGATCGACCACACGCCAGTCACGTGTCCGCCCTCACCGGGTCACCCGAGACGATCGCCAGCGGACTGAAGGAGTTCGCGGCGGCAGGTCTGGAAGAAGCGATCCTGGTGGTCAGCCCGATCACGGAGCGCACGATCCGAACGCTCGGCGACACCCTCAGCTCACTCAACAGCTGAAGACGCCTCGATGCGATTGGTCGGGTCACCTTCGACAACAGCGGCGACGGTCTGATCGCGTCAACAGCCGCATACCGCCCAATCGACCTCCGTGCATTTTCCGACCGATCAGCCGTTCGGTACGGCCGGCGACGGGTCGGTGCTGGTCGTTCGGTGCTGGCATTCGGTGTCGCCCGGTCGAGCGTCGTTCACGTTGCGAGCAGTGCGTCTCGAAGGCGCTCGTTCCAGCTTTGGGACGCCGGGTCGTAAACGCTGAAGTCCGTGGCGAGTTCCCAGTAACACCACGCCATGTCGTATTCGTCGGCAGTGGCACGCACGTGCGCGGTCCACGCCACCCGGTCGTCGGTCGCAGCCCGCTCGATCACCCCGAACTCGCCGACCAACAGCCGAAGCTCTCGGCGACGTGCCCAGGCGGCCGCAACGCCTAGATCATGTCGCACGGCGTCGCGCTCGGAGGATGATCCCCACCTGGTGCCGACCCAGTCAGCTGCGCCCGGCCACCAGTCCGCGCCTTGGTGCGTGAACGGCAACGGGAGGTAGTAGTGGATAGCGACGACCAGCCGATCGTCGTCGGGCAGCTCGAGGTCATCGAGCCCGGCGATCGTGTTCATCATCGCCGGGCCGACCACGAGCTCTCGATCCGGATTGCTCGCCCGCACGACGCTGACCGTCTCGGCGAGCACGTCGTTCCACCGTTGGCCGAACAGTTGGTCGTGCGGTTCGTTGAGCAACTCGAATCTGACCGTGGCCGGAAGTGCGGCGTAGTGCTCAGCGATGTGGGTCCACAGCCCGAGGAATCGGTCGTGATGGGCGGCCGGATCGGCGCTCAGCTCGTCGTAGTGATGCATGTCGACGATGACGTCGAGCTGGCGTTCTACGGCCCCATGCACCAGTTCATCGACCGTGGTCACGAAGGCTGAGTCGATGTCGAACGGGGCCTGGCGCGATGCGTGCTTCGACCACGCCACCGGCAGCCGAACGGTGTCGAAGCCGGCGCGCCGTACGACGTCCAGATGACTGACCTCTACTGCAAACCGTCGCCGCTCACTCGCAGTCGCATCGAGAGCGTTGCCGATGTTGATCCCGCGCCGCACCCGCGGCACCGTACCGACGTCAGGCCACGCGGCCGAGACAGACCGGCACGGAGCAACTCATCGCCCATCCGACTACCGAGATGCCGATCTGGCGCGCCGCGCTGACGCCGGTTGCCGTCGTTCGGTGCGGACATTCGGTGCCTCCGGGATTACCGCCGGCCCTCATGCCACCGTCGCAGCATCTCGAAGGGGTAGATGCCAGTGGCGTGACCGTCGTTCCAGGTGATGTTGAGCCCCCAGGCACCGTGTAGGTCGGCCTGCTCGACGCGAAGCGGTACAGGGCTATTCGGACGGGGCCAGCCGTCTTCTCCCCGTTCACGGAGGTCGCGACACGTGGCACACGGGCATCCTTGGCGCAGGCTCACCAGGTCGAATTGAGCGACGTAGCCGTCGAGGTACGTCACGGTCACCGCGGTGTCCTTGGAGACGTCGATCGATTCGGGTTGCTGACGTTCGTCCACGCAGCCGCGCTACAGGTGCGCTGCGGCCGCAGCGACGACCACCGCCACGATCGGGTCCCACTCGAAGCCTGGTTGGCGCCGCACCGTGATGAAGTCGTTCACGCCGAAGATCGCCGTGACCCCTCCTGCCGCGAATACGGCCTCGGCAAACGGCACACCGACCGCGGCGTCCTGGTTGTCACGTCGAGCGTCTCTGGGAGCGTGGTGTCCAATGTGAACTTCATCGCATCGGGATTAGGTGTCGGGGATGGTGAGGCGTTGGCCACGGGCCGAGCGTAGGGCCAGGAGCCCCAAGGCCGACACGAGTCGAACCGCGCCTCGCACCGTGCTTGCGGCGAACTTCGACATGACGCACAGCGTCGGTGACCGTGTCCACCACGTCATCGAACGCGACGATCTCGACCCTTCTTCGGGCCGCTGCTAGCGAACGAACACGGTGCCTTCTCGCTCGAGGAGCACGCCCCGGCCGAGGGGCAGGACACTCGTCAGCAGACGGTAGCCAGCATCCGAGCCGGGGATCTTGGCGAGGAAGCCCTGCGGGCCCCGCGTCATCCGACCCGTGGCCACGTCGTATCTGGCGCCATGCCACGGACAGACCAGGCAACCCTCCCGGTCGACCGATCCATTGGCGAGATCGGCACCGAGATGCCGACAACGGCGGGTCACCGCAAACAGCTCACCGTCCGCGTTTCCCACGGCGTACCGTCCGGCACCACGCACAACCCCCGGGACCAGCTCGGCGGAGGCCGGCACCTCAGTCTCTCGTGCCATCGCCTCTCCCAGCGGTCACCCTCGTTCACCGTAGTCAGGGGCGCCCTGCTGGTGCCCGCGCATTGTCATCGAACTCGCTGCCGATGATGTCGTCCACAGGGGTGCTGTTTCCCGAAACTGAGACGTCGCCATGGCGGCTCGCCGCCCGGGGTGCAAGCATCGTCCCAACATCTGGGAGGTGCCAGCTGATGGTCAAGATTGGAGACCGTGTTCGCCTGTCGAGTACGAAGGGCCCGAATCGCGAGGGCGTTGTCACGGCGGTAACAGGCTCGCTCCTACGGCTGCGCTGGCCATCGGGGGAGGAGACGACCGTAGTTCCTGCGCCGGGAACGCTCACCGTGCTCACTGCGGGCAGCGCCGGGCGGCAGCGGGCGGCCAAGAGAAAGAAGGGCGCCGTGAAGGGCGAGGCCGTCGCGAGCAAGAAGACGTCTGGCAAGGGCGCGACATCCCAGCGGCGCGCAACGAAGAGGGCCAAGGAGTCGTAGCGTCTTGTCGCGCTGGTCGACCGTGCGAGCGGATCCTCATGCCGAGGGCGGTGCCATCGGCCCGCTGCACTCGAGAGTCCACCGGCCGTAAGACTCCGAGTACAGCAACGCGCCGAACAGTCGGTGGCGGGCTGCCCTTGCGTAGTCGGTCAGCGGGCGCGGGCCCCACGACGGGGAGTCGGCTGCCGCGAATCCGTCGATGCCGTTCGGTGTGCGCTGCCGTGCGGCCATCCGACGGCGTGAGGGAGCGTCGTTCGGTGCGAGCACGCCGGTGCATCGCTTTGCGGATCGGCCTATTGAGTCAGGCAGCCTGCCAACGGCGCGGACTCCGGACGCCACGATCGGTACGGAAGGCGGCGACCAAGGCGTTCGACGGCGCCACCTCGATCCCGCGACGCGCACGGACAGACCAGCGGATCGACTCGACTGAGCCGTCGCCTCGCGCTCGCCGACATTCGCCGACGTGAACTGTGTGTCCTACTCCGGCCCGAACGGGCCGGTCACAGCTCACTGGCGAACTCCCGGTTGCGAGCCTTCAGTCGTGCGTCGTTGCCGAAGAAGGCGTGGCGGCTCATGTCGGCGCTGAAGCGGCTCGCCGGCGGGGTGCGTCCCAGCGCCTCGGCGACGGCGCGGATGTGATGCGGTCCTGCCCCGCAGCACACGCCGAGGTAGTCGACGCCGAGCTCGTGGGCTGCGGTGGTGAACGCGCCGAGCTCGTAGCGGTTGCAGACGAACGGGTCGAGCGCTGTCGGGAATGGACGGCCTTCCGGGATCGGCCCACTGTGTGGGTCGGTGAGCGACTGGAACGTCGGTTCGTCCGCTGTCGTGCGGTACGGCACCGGGAGGGCGGCGATGTGGCCAGTGCAGGCTGAACGCACGGCTTCGAGCAAGGGCAGCATGGTCCACGGGCCGCGGATGCAGTTGAGCCCGACCACATCGGCCCCGGCGTCCTCGATCCGACGGCACGCCTCGGCGACCGTCCAACCTTCGTGTGTCTCGGGGTGGCGGTGGATGGCCATCGTGATCACCGCGTCGAGACCTGCCTCTTTGATCACCTCAAGGGCCAGCAACGCTTCCTGCGCGTACGAGAACGTTTCGCCGATGACGAAGTCGACTCCCGCCTCGACCGCCCAGGCGACCTGCTCGACGAACATCTCGCGGGTGAGGCGCCCCGACTCGGGATCGTCGGGTTCGTAGATGTTCGCGTTGCAGATGTTCCCGGCGACCAGCGAGTCGTGTTCGGCGGCAACCTCAGTGGCGATGCGCAGCGCACTGCGGTTCATCGCTTCGAGGTCACCCTCACGTCCGATCAGCGCCAACTTCTCCCGGTGGGCGTAGTACGTGAACGCCTCCACGACATCGGACCCGGCGTGCACGAATTCGCGGTGGAGCTGGGCGACAAGCTGGGGTTCTTCGAGCACGACTTCCGGCACGAACGCTCCGGCCTGGAGGTAGCCGCGCCGCTCGAACTCGAACAGGTATCCCTCGGCGCAGATCACCGGTCCGGCGCCGAGCCGATCGGTAAGCCGGCTCACCGAGCCTCGCACCGTCGGTGCGTCTCGGGCGTCTCGCACTCCACGCGTCGACCGTTCGCCCTGAGCACCGCCACCTGCCTCAACGTACCGTCGATCACAGCACGGTACGGGGCGCGCCGCAGCTCAGTCGGACACCTAGGGGCAGCGGCGCGACGGTGAAATGCGTCAACGTGACCTCAACCGCGACTCCGGCATCCCGAGACGCCCGCCGGCCACGCCAACGAAATGCCAGTGAGAGTGGCGGTGTGGTGTTGAGCGTGTTCACCGGCTGGTGCGGGTGGGCTACGTTCAGCGGCTCCTGCGGCTTCGGTCTGACTGATTGGTGGCATCGAGAATGTGGAGATGCCTGTCGGTCGGGACCGTGGGGCGGATACGGGCACGCCCCGTTCCGGAGGGTGATCGATCGGTCTGTTAGCGCAGCCCGATCGTCACGGTCTCCTTCCCGGGACGTGCGTGCCACCCCTTGACCACTTGAACTGAGAAGGGATGGCCATGACCATCGTAGAGACGCGCCCGATCACCGGTGGGGTCGACACCCACCTCGATGTCCATGTCGCCGCCGCGCTCGACGCCAACGGCGGCGTGCTGGGCGTCGAGTCGTTCCCGACGACGACGGCCGGGTTCGGTGAGCTGCATGCCTGGCTGATCGGCTTCGGTCCGCTGTGCGGGTCGGTGTCGAGGGCACCGGCGCCTACGGGGCCGGCTTGGCCCGCTTCCTGCGCGCCGCCGGGTGACGGTGATCGAGGTTGACCGCCCGAGTCGTCAGGCCCGCCGCCGGCACGGCAAGTCCGACACGATCGACGCCGTCGAGGCCGCTCGGGCGGCACTCAGTGGTCGCGCGCAGGGCGGTGGCGAAGACCGCTGATGGCAACGTCGAAGCGATCCGGGTGCTGCTGATCGCCTTCCGCTCCGGACGCGACACGCCGCATCACGTGTCTCAACCAGCTCCGCCATCTCGGCTTCACCGCGCCCGATGAGCTGCGGGAACGGTTCCGCGGGGTGCGCCGTCGAAGTCCTTGCCCGTGACGCCGCGGCGCTGCGTCCCAACCCCAACGGCGACCTGGTCACCTACGCCACCAAGCTGGCCATGCAGACCCTCGGACGCCGCGTGTTGGACATCGACGCCGACGGCGCGCGCCTCCATGGCGAGCTCACCGACCTCGTGCGAGCGACCGCCCCGAGCCTGCTCGCGCTTGCGCGGCGTCGGCATGCACACCGCTGCGCTGCTGTTCGTCGCCGCCGGCGACAACGCCGAACGGATCACGATCCGAGGCCGCCTTCGCTCACCTCTGCGGGGTCGCCCCGATCCACGCCTCGTCCGGCAAGACCGTCCGCCACCGGCTCAACCGCGGCGGTAACCGCCAAGCCAACCACGCCCTGTGGCGCATCGTGTTCACCCGCATGGGATCAGACCCGCGCACCCGCGCCTACGTCGAACGGCGCACTCGCCGAGGGCCGTTCCAAGCCCGAGATCATGCGCGTCCTCAAGCGCTACGTCGCCCGCGAGGTCTACCGCCACCTCCCCCGCACGTAACGCCACGATCGAGCGGCGGGTCTGGCCCCCGATATGCCAGCACGCCACCACGGCTGTCCTGCGAACGATCTGCCGACCCGCCGCTCCACCACGTTCGCGACACCGCCCGGCCTGATAAGAGCTTGCCCTCGTGCTCGAGTGGCCCATCACTGGTCTGCCGGCACCCGTCGCAGAAATTGACCCTTGACAACCCATAGGAGCATCGATCTGGCGCGGCGGTAGTGAGGACAGCGTCGTGATGAACCGCCCCGGGTCTTGTGGAGGCTCGGTTTAGTGGACTCCGGCCGGGTTGGCCGGTGGTTGGTGAGCGTAGTGAGCGGCTTCGAACTCGTCGGGCGGCTGGTGGCCGATGGCGGAGTGGAGGCGGGTGGTGTTCCACCAGTGCACCCAGCTCAACGTGGCGAGTTCGACGTCGTCGACGGTTCGCCATGGGCCGCGCATGGTGATCAGTTCACTCTTGTAGAGGCCGATGATCGACTCGGCCATGGCATTGTCGTAGGAGTCGCCGCGGGAGCCGACCGAGGTGACGGCGCCTTCGGCGGCGAGGCGTTCGGTGTAGCGGATCGACAGATATTGCACCCCGCGGTCGGAGTGGTGGACCAGCCCGGCGAGGGTCTGCTGGCGGCTCCAGATGGCCATCTCCAAGGCGTCCAGGGCGAGGTCGGTGCGCAAGGTGTTGGCGACGCGCCAGCCGACGATGCGCCGCGAGTAGACGTCGGTGACGAAGGCGGTGTAGGCGAACCCGGACCAGGTGGCGACGTAGGTGATGTCGGCGATCCACAACTGGTTGGGGGCATCGGCGACGAAGCGGCGCTCGACGCGGTCGGGGTGCGCGGCGGCAGTGTCGGCGGGGATCGTGGTCCGTCGCCTGCCTGCCTCGGGTGCGGCCCGCCAGGCCCAGCTCACGCATCAGTCGTTCCACCGTGCAGCGAGCCACCGGCACACCGTCACGGTGCAGCTGTCGCCACACCTTGCGAGCCCCGTAGACGCCGTAGTTGGCGGCGTGCACCCGGCCGATCGCCGCCTTCAAGGCCTCGTCGTGGACCTGGCGCTGGCACGGCTGGCGCCCCTTGGCGGCGTAGTAGCTGGACGGGGCGACCTGCAACACACGACAGATCGGCTCGACCCCGAAGCGGTCCCGATGAGCGTCCACGTAGCGGACTACTTCTGCGAGCGGCGGTCGAGCTCCGCCCCGAAGAAAGCCGCCGCCGTCTTCAAGATCTCATTCGCTCGACGCAGCTCCTTGTTCTCCCGTTCCAACTCGGCGATCCGTGATCGCTCCGCTCGAGACGGCCCCGGCCGTGCGTCGCCATCGGCCTCTTGCTCCAGCACCCACCGGCGCAGCGTCTCGCGGTGCAGACCGAGCTGCGCAGCGACAACGGTCAGCCCGCCGTCGGAGAGCCCGCGCTCGCGCACGCCACTCGCGCACCAAGCGCACCGCCCGCTCACGGAACTCGTCGGGATAGCTCCTCGGTCGTGCCATGGACTCCATCCTTCCTGCACGGAATGGAGCCTCCGTGGAACCCGGGGCGGTTCATGATTCGGTGCTGCCGTTCTGTGCGCTGGACGAGCAGAGCCGGCTTCGGCATACTCCGGACATGGGGAACACCGGCGAAGTAGAGGACCTCGTTCGCAGCCTGCTCGCGGGTGCGCCAACGATGTACCTGAGCACGACGGCCGACGATGAGCCCTGGGGCGCCGGGGTGTTCTTCGCTGAGGTCGGTCTCTTCGACTTGTCGCTGGTGCTCGAGCAGCATGGTCGGACCGTTGGGAACCTCCGGCGGAATCCTCGTGCGGCGTTGGTGTTGTCGAGTGGCAACCCGTTTGAACCGTTCCTTCAGGGAGCTGCAGACGCCCAGTTGGTCGAGGATGCCTCCGACGTGACGGCGATTGTGGATGCGCTCATGGCCAAGGCACCGCAGATCGAGCCCTTTCTGGGGGCGCCCATCGTCGCCGTGCGACTCCACGTTCGACACTGGCGGGTTACCGACGTGGGGAACGGCTGGCTGCCCGGCAGGGATCTTGCGGACCACGAGCCCGTGACCGCGTGACGCAAGCCGGTCCCGACCAGCCGTAGGTTGATCGGTGGTCGGCGTCGAATGTGCCGCCGGACTCGCCGTTTGCTGGAACGAGCTTTCGCGATGAACGTCTCCCGTACCCAGCGCGAAAGAGCGACGCGCGCCGATTTTGGCACGCAGCCCGCGGGCATGTCGCAGACCAGGCCGCCCGGCGACGGCCCAGTCCGTCGGCATGCGGCCCGTCACGGCGATTCAGCGCCACTCCATTGACGGCGCAGCAGTGGCCGGCACTTCGGAGCCAGGTCAATCGCGGGCGCGTCGTTCGGTGCGCTGAGCGGTCCGGCGTGCCTCGCGTGTGGATCCCTCCGCGTCGCCGCCGAGCCGGCGCGGAACTCACAACACTCGTGTGGTGCGCTGGTGAGTCACCGCTCCGCAGTACGTCGAGGGAGCTGCTGGTTGCCGCAGTTGCCGATCCCGGCGTTGCGCGGCGTCAGCCGCGATCGTCGATCGTCACGACGAAATCGTCGAAACTGGCGCCGGCGCCCTGCCCGAAAATTCGTTCGCTGATCGGAATCGACACGCTCAACTCGGGTGCGTCGGGATGTTGGAACGGGAACGCGTCGAGAAGGCTGAACAGCCCGTGTCCGATCACCACCGTGTCGATTTGACTGCCGAGCTGTTCGCCGCTACCGAGTGAGGGGTAGATCCCGGTGTACGCGGCCTTCTGCACGTCAAGCGGCACACCGACCTTCTTCACCCGTGCGACGCGCACGCCGTCGAGCCTGAAATCAACGTACGAACCGCCGGGATCACGGAAGAATGTGATCGCCACATCGTGCGGGCCGTCACCGATGGCGACTGACTTGACGATCTGGGTGTACATCGTGTCACGTGTACCACCTGCCGGCGACCCGATCACAGTGGCAGGCAGTCGTTCGACGAGCGCGAATGCGGTGCTCCCGGACACGAACCAGTCAAACAGCTGGCCGGTCTCGAAGTCGATCATGTGCAACGTGGCACCGGCCTGCTGGCCCTCGAGCGCGACGCCCTCCCACGGCTCGGCGCTCGCTGCACATACCGGATCGTCGGCGCAGCCAGGCCCGCCGTAGACGCCGTGAATGACCCGGCCCGCAGGTTGCGTGCCGACGACGGTGGCGTCGATCGTCGTTGAGAACGTCACCGAACCCTTCTCCGGCACCGCAAACGATTGGTTGCTGAGCGCCAGGTACTTGATGTGATCGAACACGCTGAAATCGGCTGCGGTCTGGAACGGCAGTGCCGACACCGAGAACGCCGATCCGTCGAAGTCTCGGGTGTCGGCGATCGCCATCTCGCCGGGACCGAAAGCGTTGTTCCACTTGGTCAGATAGTCGCCGAGGTCGTAGTCCCCGTCGAACGAGTCGTACACGATCCGCGTGAGGTTCGGCTTGCCGGCCGAGACCTGAGTGACTAGCCCGGCCGAGAGCCCGAACGCGACAACGAGCGCGGCACCCACATGACGTCGACACACCCCGCGCATGACAGATCTCCCTCTGTCGTCCGCCCATCGAACGATCCGCAAACGATAGCCGAGGCGCCGCCACGTCGTCGAACGCGATGATGATCGAACTTCGATCACGGCCAGCACCGCCGGCTAGCGAACGCCGTACGGCGTGACACGACGGTCTGTCCGGCGTCAAAGCGCTGGCTAGCGGCCGCAGGCGCGGTCCTGTGGTCGCGTTGCCAGCGTCGCCCGGTGAATCGCCCCTGGGATGCACGAATGCGCTGACCTTGAAGACGAGGATGGAGTCGAGTCATGTCAGACCAAGCAGCGAGTAGCGCCGACGCATCGGCGCTACTCGAAGGCGCTGAAGGAGCAGGCGGTGCGTCTGGTCCGCCAAGTCCGCGAGCTCAGTGACAGACATGGGGAGCGGCCGCACCGATGAGCAGACGCGACGATGCCGCTTTGGGCTCGGTCCGCGCCCAGAGCCGGCGTTCGGAGCGGTCACGGGCGTCGAGGAGCCCGGACCGATCTCGCGCACCGAATGACGCCGATCGGTGGGCCGTGAGGAGTCGGCGGCCGCGTCCAGAGCCGGCGTTCGGTGAACGCTTCCAACCGCCGCGATGGCCCTCGAGCTCGATGCCGAGCGACAGGCCTGTGGTGGGTGCGTCGGTTCTCGAGGTGGCGCACGGGCGGCCAGAGGTCGATGCCGTAGTCGGACGCCCCAGGGATCGGGCGGCGTGGCCGAGCGATCAGTGCACCGCTTGCGAAATCGTTCCTCCGGCGCGCTGGCCGATCTTGTCGGTCACGCTGCGGATCGATGGCGGCGAGGCATCGGCCGACCGGGCGGCTTCCGCGCCATGGCGAGCCCAAACGGATACCTCGCTGATACATGGCCCCGAAACCCCGCGAGGACCTCGCATCGAGCGCGGTCTCGCGTTCTATCGCACCAGCTAGATCGCTGGATTCATCTGGCGCGCTCGGAGGTGGGGCACCGCGACAACGGTGAGGTCGTCGATGCCGACGAAGTCGCCGGGGTTGCACGTGTGCACCGGCAGATCGTGGGACAGGGCGGTGGCAGCGATCATCGCGTCGAACGAGCGGGCTGTGGGCTTCCGTCCGGCACGGCGCAGCGACGCCGCAACCTGCCCGAACATGCGGGCAGCGGCGGCGTCGAACACGAGTGGGTCGAAGTCGGCCTCCGCCTGCTGCAGGTGCGCCTGCCGGGCGGCCCGCTCCTCGTCGGACGAGGCCACGAGCGGCCCGACCGACAGCTCAGCCAGGGTGACCACACTGATCAACGGTTCATCGGGAAGTGCGGTGGTGTCGTCGAGGCGGCCGAGAAGCAGGAGCGTGCTGGTGTCGAGCAGACCCCGAACGGTCGTGGGGGTCACAGGCCGGAGTCGATGACGTTGTCGATCTCAGCACGGAGTTGTGCTGGGGCGACGACCGGCAGCCGGCGTCGGCGGGCGATGAGCTGCTCGCTCGACGGTCCACGCGGTCGTAGCGGCCGGAGTTCGGCCACTGGTCGGCCGCTGCGCGTCACGGTGAGGTGCTCGCCGCGCTCGACCCGATCGACGATCGCGCCGCCCTTGTTCCTCAAGTCGCGAATCGTCACCTCTGCCATTCCGGGGAATGTATCACGCGTGAGACGCATGGCGGCTGCGCCGATGCCGCTTCCTTGGCGACGTGACCGCAGAGGACGTCGAGGGTGAAGCGTCCCGGTGCGACGCATCGATCGGATGGATTGCTCGGACCGGTCTGTGATCGCGGGCGCCGGCGCTGATGACGGTCTCGAAGTCGAGCACCTGGAGAAACTCCGCGACGGGCGATCGAGACCAAGAACACCACCGCGCGGCGACGGCACCCTTCCACCCGCTCGCGAGGGCTAGAGCGGTGCCCTTGGGTCGACCAGCGGGGCGAGTGTCGATTGGCCGGTGCGGTGACCTGTGGTGATGCTCTCGAGGTGGTCGAGTCCTTCTTCCAGATCGAGCGCGGTATAGACGTCGAGATCCATTCCGAGCCGGACGACGGAGAAAGCCACGTCCGGCGGAATCCCGACGATGACGGTTTGTGCTCCCCGCAGGCGCGCCATGTGGGCGAGGTCGCGCAGTGCCTTGGAGGCGTACGAGTCGAGTACGTCGAGCGCAGCGACGTCGATGATGACGCCGGACGCGCGGCGCTCGCCGATCTGGTCGACGAGGTCCTCCTGGAACCGGATCAGCTCGGCGTCATCCAGCGCAGCGTGGATGGAGGCGATCAGGAAGTCGCCTTGGCGCAGGATGGAGACGAACATCACGGGAGGCTCCAGCCGCCAGTCAGCTGTCTTGCGTGCGGGTGACCTTGAAGCCGAGCTGTCGCTCGGCCTCCTCGATGCCGCCTTGGAGGTCCCCGATGGTGTTCATCTTCGTCAGATCGACGCCGATCGTCACGAGCGTGCGGGCGATCTCCGACGACAGGCCGGTGATGATCACGCTGGCCCCCATGAGGCGGGAGGCGTCCACGGCCTGCACAAGATGGTTGGCAACCGCGGTGTCGACCTCCGCGACACCGGTGATGTCGATGACGACGACCCGCGCCCGGTTGGTGCGGATGCCGCGCAGTAGCTGGTCGGTCAACTGTGTCGCTCGAGCGGTGTCGAGTACCCCGATGATCGGAAGGATGAGGAGCCGCTCACGCACCTGCAGAACCGGGGTGGACAGCTCGAGGAGGGCGTCTTGCTGTTGGCGGATGATCCGTTCGCGCTCGTCGACAAAGCTCACCGCGACGGTGTTGGCGATTCGGTTGGCTGCGGGCTCGTAGACGTCGAGGACGCGGTTGAGGAGCGTGAAGTCGTCCTGGTACTTCTCGAACAGCGACCGGGCGAGGACGTCCCGCAAGAGCAACACGATGCCGACGACCTCGTGCGTCTCGACGCCGCGCGGGATGATCCGCTCCGACAGATCCCGGGCGTATCGCTGCAGCGCGTCCACGCTGCCGGTCTCCAGGACCTCGACGTAGTTGTCATAAACAGAGGTCGTCTCCGATGCCACCTCCTGCGCGGTCATGGCCTGCAGCAGATGGGCGGCCTCGATTCGCTCCTCCCAGTCCTTGCGCAGCTCCGAGCGGAGCTGGTGCAGGTGAGCGACCAACTCGGGGAGGAGGCGGTGGCCGTCGTCGTGCACGCTCTCGCTGTCTCGTTCGTTGTCGGCGGACCCGTTCATCACGCGTTCCTCTCGTTCTGCTGCTGTCTGCGTGGCGTCGTGACCCTCACGGTCGACGCCACTTCGTCATGGTGACTGTCGTGCCGCGCCCGATCTCCGAGGTGATCTCGAACTCGTCCATCAGTCGTCGCGATCCTGGAAGTCCGAGGCCTCTGCCACCGTAGGTCGTGAAGCCGACCTGCAAAGCCTGCTCGACGTCCTCGATGCCGGCGCCGACGTCACGGGCGACGACCGTCAAGCCGGCCGTTTCGCCGTCATTGACGATCACCATCGTGACTTCCCCGCGATCGGCGAAGCGGACGATGTTCCGGGCGATCTCTGAGATCGCGGTGGCCAACACCGTGGCGTCGGTCGGGCCGAAACCAGCCTGCACGGCGAGCTCCCGACCGCGTTGCCGGGCAGCGACGACGTCGGCATCGACACGAATCGGTACCCGGATTTCGTCGTCCGTCCGGCGGTCGAGCGAGGATGAGCTGACTTCGGCGCAGAACTCGCATTCGAGCAGGTGGAAGCCGACATCGAGCGCCGCTTGTCGGCGGCGGTCGCTGGCCGACAATGACAACAGGACCGGGCGACAGCGCGAGGTCGGGGGAGGCGAACCCGCGAGCTCAAGTAGGTACTCGACGCGCAGCTTGGCGCGCGAGCGGTTGAGCCGAGCGGCGACCGCGCCAGGCGTCGAGCCGAACGACTGGGCGAGCTTGGCCGTGTCCGTCCCATCGACCTCGTGGGCGAGCAGCATGTCACGCTCATGCGGCACCAACCGATCGAGCGCCGCCCGGACCGCGGCTGCTTCCTCCTTCTCGACGAGCGGTTCGTCCGGTGCCGGCGGCTGACGTGGATCCAACAGGCGATGCTCATGGCGTCGCCCCGTATCCGATTTGCGCCAGAACGACGCCACGAGGTTGCGCGCCGTGACGATCGCGTAGGGACCGATGGCGTTCGCATCCAACCGGCCGCGTGCGTCGAGCAATCGGACGAGAGTCTCTTGCACGAGATCGTCGACCGCGTGTTGATCGGAGACGCGCGCTGCGATCACCCGGCGGATCATCGCCGTCAGACCATCTAAGTGGGACGGTAGTTCGTCGCCCTCTGTTCGATCGCCCGTGTCCAACACCCGCCCGCGACCGTACCCGGAGGTCGTGGTTGCAATCCCGGGCGCAGCTCCTGGGGTCGTAGGGGATCGCTTCCACTGGGAGCATCCTTCCGGTCGGCGCTGTCTTCGGGCCCGGCGGCTTCGGCTGGCGTCTCGTGAGGGAGTGCAGCGCGGCGGCCGCAGCCCGGAGCCCACGGGCGGTTCGGGGCTCCGGGCTTTGGCCCGGCCGCCCGAGGCGGTCACCGCCGCGGCCAGTGCGGGTGGCCGCGGCGGGTTCGCTCAGGCGGGCGTGACGATGGCCGTGCCGTCTGCGTCAGACAGGCATGGCGCCGCGGTGTCCAAGAACTGGTCGACCAGGACGGCGACGTTGACGTCACAGATGTTGGCGGCGATGCCGATCGGGACCTGCACCTGGAGGTCCTCGGCGTTCACGTTGACGAGCCCGTTCTGGGTGGTTGGCCCCCCGCCACCGCCGCGCTCGACGGTAGCCGTCGGGCTGGCGTCGGCGTCGCAGACTGCGGAGTTGTCGCGCAGTTCGCTCACCAGGACGGCGACGTTGACGTCGCAGATGTTGGCGGCGATGCCGATGGGTACCTGGACGCTGATGTCAGTGAGATTGACGTTGACCAGGCCTTCTTGGGTCACGGGCTGCGCCGAAGCGGCGTCCGACACCGCAAGGGCACCAAAGGCTGCGGCGGTGACCGCCGTCGCGCCAACGAGGCGCTTCTTGATCGAGTTCATGGAACAGCTCCTTCAATGTTCGAGCCCGCTACGGATTGAAACGCTTCGGTCGCACGAGATCACGCTAATGAGAGCGACTTCACCCGAAAGTGGACGCTGTGTCACCCGATCATGACGCCTGCGGAGTCCGCAGTTTTCGGGTGCCGGGTCACGCTCGGCGGAAGTTGTCCGCTGGTGCGTCATCCAGCGCATCGAAGGCGTACCAGTGGATAGCGAGCATGAACCGCCGCTCGTGGGTCGGTGATCTGCCGCCCGCAGTTCAATCAGGAGATGAAGATGACTGATCTTTCGTACGACACACGTCGGCTGGCAGGGCGCACCGCCGTCGACCGGAACTACTCGAAAGTCGGCACGATCGACGACGTCTACGTCGACGATGAGACCGGACAGCCCGAATGGCTGGCGATCAAGACGGGGCTGTTCGGGACGAAGCTCAACTTCGCGCCCCTCGCCAGTGCTCATGTGTACGGCGACGACGTGGTCATCCCGTATGACGCATCCCACGTCAAGGACGCGCCGAAGGCGGACCGCGACGAGCAGCTCAGTTCAGACGAAGTGCGGGCCCTGTACGCGCATTACGGAGTGACCGGGCGGCGCGACCGCAACAGGACGACGGATCGCTCTGCCGACCGGAGGTCGAAGAGCTCCGAGAAGAGCGGACCCGAGACTGACGACGCCATGACCCGCTCCGAGGAACAGCTCGAGGTCAGCAAGCGCACGCGTCAGGCCGGTCGTGCCCGGCTGCGCAAGTGGATCGAGACCGAGGACGTCGAGATCCGCGTTCCCGTCCGGCGGGAGAAGGTTCGGATCGTCACCGAGCCGGTCGCCGACGCAAACCGCGACCGGGCGCTGGCAGGCGAAGACCTCACGACCGGCGAACACGAGGTCGTGTTGACCGAGGAAGTCGTCGACGTCGACAAGCATGTCGTTCCGAAGGAACGGGTCCGGATCGAGACCGAGACCGAGACCGACGAGGTCGCCGTTGACGACACGGTCCGGAAGGAACGTATCGATTTTGAGAACGACGACAGTCCAGACCGTCGCCGTACCCGCCGGTAGTTCCACAGGACCGGTTAGCGACTCCCAAGCGGCCGCCGTCCCCCGCCGCCGTAGGGCGGCGGCCGCATGGGATCCGTCTGTGAGTCACGCGAGGAACGACCTGCACCTGACCCAAGACGCCCTCATCCTCGTGGCGCTGGCGGCATGACCGTCGTCTTGTGGATCTTGGCCGTCGCCCTGCTGATCGTCCTCATCGTGTGCGTGATATCGGGCGGGCCGACCTCCGTCGAGCGGCCCTCGGATGGGCCTGGCGGTGGGGCGCGCCCATCAAAGGGCCCATCAACGGACGGAGCAACGATCATGCCGAACCGCTCAACTTCACCGAGAGGACGACAACAAAGTGACCTCAGGACCCATCGTTGGCGGTCAGCGACCACCATCGTCCTGGCCGCGTTGGTCGTCGCTGCCGCCATCGCAGTCGTCGCCATCCGAAGGTTGCCCGAACCTGGATCCCCGACAGCCGCCCGCGGACCGAGCGACACCGTGCTGAGTCCGCCCGAGTCGTCGCAGCCCTTGTTCTCCGACGCAGCAAACGAAGACCGGCGCGCATCCACAGCTCCTTCCTCGACGGTGGGGGGCGCCGCCGCCCCCGGTTCATCCAGCGCGATCACGACGACAGCCAGCGAGCCAGCGACGGCTACCCCAGCTCCGCCCACCGTCCCGCCTTCGAGGGGGGCGTCGGCTCGATCGATGCAGTGGGGAATCCACGTGTATCTCCACGAAGTAGAAGCAGCGGCCGACCACATGGACGCCATCCTCGACTATGTCGTCGGGTTGGGGGCCAACAGCGTCGCGTTCAGCTTTCCCATCTACACCGACGGACCGCGGCCCACCCGTGTGTACTCGGATCTCGAGACGCCGTCACCACAGCGGGTTGGTGACGTTGTCGCCCGAGCCCACGCACGCGGCTTGCGTGTCACGCTCCGGCCACTCATCGACGAAGCGAACATCGCCGCCAGCGCGGGCCAATGGCGCGGGAGCATCGAGCCCGTCGACGTCGACGCGTGGTTCGAGAGCTACGGCGACGCCATACGACCCTTCTTCGCCAGCGGTGCCGACGAGTTCGTGATCGCCGCCGAATTGCGGTCCCTGCAGGACGAGGCTGCATGGTGGGTCCGCCTCGCGGAACAAGCCCGGTCCGCCTCCCCGTCGGTGATCAGCTACACCTTCAACTGGGACTCCTTCGGCGAGGGCCTCGTTCCCGGGTTGAGCTCCTTCGGCGTGGACATGTATCCGCCGTCCGACCTCGGCGACAACGCAACCGTCGAGCAGCTGACCGCCGTCATGGTCAACGCCATCTCCGCGCAACCCGCGCCGGTCCAGCACGCCCTCGTACTTCACGAGGTCGGCATCCCCGCGCTGAGCGGCGTCTACCAGACGCCGTGGCACTGGGGCGTCGACGGCGGACCGATCGAGCAAGACGTGCAGGCGAAATGGTTCGCCGCGGCTTGCCGAGCGGTGGCGCAGTCCGGTGCGAAGGGCCTCTACTTCTGGATGCTCGACAGCAACATCGATCCGCTCACCGCCAACCCCGCCGATCAGCCACCCAAGAGCTTCATCGGTCGACTCGCGGAAGCGAGCATCCGTGACTGCTTTGCGACATGATCCAGCCGACTCCGACCGCCAGACCCGGCGCCACCATGCCGGCGGACTTCCACCCCTCGCCCGTCGTAGCTCCCCATCCCCTCCTGCTCGTGTTGCTCGTGGAGGCGGTCGCCGCTTTCCAGATGTATCTCTATTTCCCGCAGATTGGTGGCACGGGAGTCGTCGTCGGGCTCTACGCGTCGATCGTCTGGACTCTTCCGCTCGGCATCACGTGCATGGGCGCCTTCGGCGCGGTCCTCACCGCTCGTGATGTGCGGCGCTACTCCACCCTGCCGCCGCCCAAGCCCGTGGCGGAGCTGGTCATCGTGCAGATCCCGACGATCGGACGGCTCGACGTGTTGCCGGCGTTGTCTCGTGTGGTCGCCTCCTTCGAGCAGTACATGCCGAGCTTCATCCCGCACTGGCGGCTCGACATCGTGGCTGAGGAGTCGTGCGATACCAAGGGTGAACTCGAGGCCCTGACGTCGCCAAATGTGCGCGTCGTCTATGTGCCCTCGAGGTATCGCACTCGCAACCGCGCCGAGCGGAAGGCCCGCGCGAACCATTGGATCAACATGTTGCGCCAGCGAGTCGGCGAAGCAACGCCCGATGTCTGGGTGCTCCACATGGACGACGACACCGGGATCGGCCCCGACACACCCGCCGCGCTCGCCCGCGTGATCAACCAGAACCCTTCGGATCGAGGTGATGGCGCGGATCTTGCCCAAGGCGTCCTGACCTACCCTCGTGGATACGCGCTCCGACTCTGGCCATGGATCGCCGACGCGATCCGTCCCGGCAGTGACCTGTCACTGTTCCGCCTGAGCACCGGCGGAGGACGGCCCTTCATCGGCGCCCACGGGGAGCTGCTGCTCGTGCGGGCGTCCACCGAGGCAAGAATCGGCTGGGATTTCGGCCGCCACCTGTCGATCACGGAGGACGCCAACTTCGCACTGCTGTACGCCCGGCTGCCCGACTGTCGCTCGACGTGGTTCCCGGCCCGGTGCTACGGGAGCTCGCCGGAGAGCATGCGCGACCTCGTCACACAGCGGCGACGATGGTCCCGAGGACTCATGCACGTGGTGGCCAACCGCAAGCTCCCCTGGCGATCTCGAGCTCTGCTCGGCTATGCCCTGACCGCCTGGCTCCTCGGACCATTTCAACACTTCGCCTTCGTGCTCGGGATGGGAGCGATCATCGGGCATCCCAACACTGCGCCTCTCGTGCGCGATCTCTCGTTTCTGTGGTCGTGGAACATGGCGGTTGTCATCTGGATGTACGTCGAAGGCATGCGGTGGAACGTACGCGCCTCCGGCTTGCAGCGGGTCCCAGTCCGTTACTGGCTCGGGCTGCTCGCCGTTCCCGTGTTCACGCTTGTCGAAGGCTGGGCCGGATTTCGAGGATTCGTCGATTTCGTTCGAGACCGGCGCGGCCGCGGTGATGCTGAGCTGTTCCACGTCATCCCCAAGAGCCACGACGGCCGCGCCGTCGCCTCCTAGATCGGCGGATTCTCGACGTGGTCAACTTCATCGCAGACAGATGCATTGGGTTTGCAACCTGGGACTGCTGCTAGGTGCTCATGATGCAACTCACCACTCAGCATGCTGAGCAGCGGCTCCCAGTCGGCTCGGGGTCCGTCGCTTGAGCCTTCGCTCGTGAAAGGAGAGACTTCCATGGTTGATACACCGAATATAGTCGGCGGGGTTGTGTCCAAGACACGCGATTGGAAGGAGCCGATCGGCCGAGTCGGGCTGGCTGGCCAAGGGGTCGTGGCGACGATCATCGGCCTGATCGCAATTCGCATCGCAGTTGGGCAGAAGGATGAGGCAGCCACGAGCGAGGGTGCGGTTGCGTGGCTCGCCGACCAGCCACTCGGGAAGTTCCTGCTGGTCGCCTTGACCGTCGCCCTGTTCGCGCTCGCGCTCTGGCGCTTCCTGTGCGCCCTGATGGGCGATCCGGTCGAGGGCAGCGACCCGAAAGATCGAGTCAAGTTCGCCGTGCTCGGCGTCGTCTACTTGTTGCTGGCGATGACCACCCTCGGCGTCACGATCGCCAACTGGACCGGATCCGGCGACTCGGACGGGAGCGCAGGGTCCGGCGACGAGAGTTCTCAGCAAGCGGCCTCCACCCTGTTCGACTGGCCTGCGGGACGCTGGCTGGTCGGCATTCTCGGTGTCGCCGTGATCGGCTACGCCGGATACAGCTTCCACAAGCAGGTCGTCAAGAGGAAGTTCGCCGAACGTATTGATGCCAGCGAGGGCTCTTGGGTCGTACGACTCGGGCTGCTCGGGTACACGGCACAGTCGCTGGTGTACGCCGTTGTGGGCTACTTCTTCATCCAGGCCGCGATCGTGTTCAAGTCGTCGACGGCGAAGGGGCCGTCTGGCGCGTTGATCGAACTGGCCGACACGACAGTGGGCAAGGTGCTGCTGTGGATCATCGCGATCGGACTCTTCGCGTACGGCGTGTTCTGCATCGCCGAGGCCAAGTACCGCAAGGCGGCATGAATCCCGCGCTGGTGTGCGGCGAGCCTCACCATGACAGCGCACCACGTCAGAGGCCAAAATCGACCCGGCTATGGGAATCGAACCCTCGACGCCGGTGCACATTCAACGACGGCGCAAAAGGCGCGCCACGGGCGTGAACACCATCCGATCCGGCGTTCGTGCCCGGAAGCCCCAGGGTCGTGGCGGTCGGGCCGAGAGTGAACAAACTCGGGCCTCTGCGGCTACAGCTCTAGGTCGGGCCAGGCGAGCCCCACGGCTGCCGATTGGTGTCGGAAGCGTTGCTGCTGGACTCCGGTGTCGCTCGCCCACCGGGCGATCTCGTCGCTGAGCGCCCGGCAGCCCGGCGTACCGGACTGCAGCTGGGGTTGTTCGGGCTGTGGACGGCGGCGGTGAGGTCGTTGAGGTTGATGGGTCCTCGGCGTGGCGGACCATGTGGGTCGCTGCGGTGTGCCGTAGCCCGTGTGAGGTCAAGCGCGGCACGCCGGCCTTGGCGACGAGGCGTTCGAGGGTCCGGTCGAGGTTGCCTGGCGACACCGGTGTGCCGGTCCTGCTGGCCACGACAAGGTTGTTGTCCTCCCACTTGGCGCCGGCGGCCAGGCGCTCCTCTGCCTGGAACCTACGGTGCGCGCCGAGCGCGTTCATCGTCGACGGATCGTCGAGAACGTGCGGCGGGAGCGGGCGTTCTTGCCCTCCGACCACACCGGACGTCACGTGCACCTCGGTCAAGCCTCGCTCGATGCGCACCGTGCCCTTCTTCAAATCGACGGCCGACCAGCTGAGCCCGAGCAACTCGCTGCGCCGCAGCCCGTACAGCAGCGTCAACCGGATCGGCCCGGACCAACGGTGGCCGGCGATCGAGCGGAGGAACTGCTGCGCCTCTTCCTCCGTCCACGCCTTGATCTGGTCGTCGCGGTCTGGCTTGGCCACCACGCCCGGCATGCCGACCCGATCGGCGGGACTGCGCCGCAGCTCGCCGGCCGCCACAGCGTCGGCCAGCGCCGCGCGCAAGACCGTGCGGAGGATGACGATGCTGCGGCGGGCGAAGTGACCGCCGGCCGCCAGACCTTCGAGCCAGCGGGCGACGTCCTCTCGACCGAGACGGTCGACCCGGACGGCGCCGAGGTCTCGTCGGATGTGTCCCGCGGCCCACTCGTACTGCATGCGTGACTTCGCCGAGACGTGGACGCGGCCGGCCACCCAGCTGTCGACGAGGGCGCCGACGGTCCCGAGGTCTGCCGATGTCGCCGGACTCCGCGAATGCCGGCGCAGTGCGATGCGCCGAACGACGCGAGGAGAACGTGCCGAGCTGTCGCGGGCGGTGCTTCCCGGACTCGGTGTCGACGCGGTCACCCGGACGACCCACCGCTCGCGCTGCTGGCGGACCGTCGGTCGACCGGGCGGCTTCTGCGCCATGGCGAGCCCCAACGGACACGTCGCTGATACATGGGCCAGAAAGGTGGCGAGCACCTCACCTTGCGGCGAGGTCTCGCTCTCTATCGCACCAGCTAGATCGCTGGATTTACCTGGCGCGCTCGGAGGGAGTCGAACCCCCAACCTTCTGATCCGTAGTCAGATGCTCTATCCATTGAGCTACGAGCGCTGGGCGATCGGGAGTTTACGCCCGCCGACGCGTGATCTCGACGGGGATCGCTCAGCCCGAGCCCGGGTCGGTCTGCGACCAGGGGTCCCACCCGCCACGCAGGTAGATCTGGTAGGCGAGCGCGATGTTCGTGCGGGCATCCCAGAGGTCCGACGGCTCGTCGATGCCGAACTGCTGCTTCAGATCGCTCGGGATGTAGTCGAAGTAGATGGCGAACACGCCGTAGCAGCACCAGTTGTTGAGGTCGGGCCGGAGGTTCGCCTCGCGCTTGGCGATGCACAGGGCGCGCACCTCGATGTCGTCCGGCCAGATCTCGCGGATGATCGCCTCGACCTCCGCGGGGCCGGCGGTCGTCGATCCGTTCTGGGTCGGGAGCGCGCCGCACACGCCTTCGGTGGACGGTGCGCCCTGGCGGATCGGCGGGGCCGGAGCGGGCGGTGGCGGCGGAGCTGGAGTCGCCGTCGTATCGGGTGCGGGAGTGGGCGTCGCGACGGTCTCGGGAGCCGGCGCAGGTGTCGTGTTCTCGGGCGTTGGCGCAGCAGCCGCCGTGGCGTCGGGCGGATCTGTCACTTCCGGGGCGGCGGTGTCGGGTGGGGTCGTCTCGGGGGCGGCTGCGGTGGGCGCCTGGGCGCCCGCCGGGATGCACAGCTCGTCGCCCTCGTACATCTGGGTCTCGGGGTCGGCGCCGTTGGCCGCTAGCCACTCCTCCAGCGTCGCCCCGGACGACTCGACGAAGCGCAGCCAGTAGTCACCTGCGACGACCGTGTAGCTGCCGGCGCATTCGGGCTCGGACGCCGCTTCCAGCTCGACGGCTTCGGCGACCGCTGCGGCAGGCTCATCGCCAGCGGCGGCGTCGTCAGCGGTGTCGTCCGGCGAACCCTTCTCGCCGAGCGCTTCGGCGGCGGCGGACGCCTCGTCGCCGGTGTCTTCCGCGTCGTCGCCCACCTCGGCGGGGACGGGGCGAACGGCGGCGGTGATCTCGATGACGCCGGGCTGGACCGTCGACTCACTCTGCGGTGCCAGCGTGGTGACGACGGTCGAGGCACCCGCCTCCGTCCGCACCTCGTCGCCCGACCCACCATCATCAGCGGCGACGGCCACGACGACCGGTACCAGGAGGACGGCAGCGGCGGCCAACGCACCCATCCGCATCAACCGGGGATCGACGCCGAGCGCCGACCGGCGGCCGGACGGTTCGGCGGACCACGGGTCGACGTCCTCGCCGCCGAAGTCGTCCCACCGCGGCTCATCGGTCTCGACCGGATCGGAATCGGCGTACCGATCCTGGTCGTAGAACGCCGGAGGGGTCGCCGCCGAACGATGCGGCACCACCTTGTGTTCCCGGGTTCGCTCGAACTCCGTCCGCCTGCCCGCTCCGGGCCGAGGGATCCGTCTCGTTGGCTGCTCCCCCGAGAACGGGAGATCGTCGTCGAAGTGGTCTGCCATGGGTTCCCAACGTCGGCGCCCCGTCCAAGGCGACACGAAGGCCAAGTGTCTACACCACGCGTCACGTAACCGCAACGTCGAAGTCACACATCCGACACCATCGATCGCGTTCCGCGATGAACTGGCACGAGGTCGGTCAGCCCCTCCACCGTGATGCCGACCTCGACGACGCCTCGATGCCCGCGGTGTACGCCCACGGCTACCAGTTCGGAACCGCCGAGCAGACCTTTGGTCCCGATCCCGCCTTGCCCGCCGATGAGCAGCAGGCGCGGCCAACGGCGAGTTGCTGCCGGCTGACTGGAGTGAGGCCAATCCTTCCATCGCTTGGACCGCCGGATCGGTGATCTCGACCGCCGACGACCTGGTGGTGTGGGCAACAGCTCTGGTCGATGGCGAGTTGCTCGACGCCGAGATGCAAGCGCAGCGCCTGGCGTCGATCCAACCGATCGATCCCGCCCAGCCCGACGGCGCGGCCTACGGCTCGGGGATGATTCGGGGCGGCTCGTACTACGGCCACGGCGGCCAGATCTGGGGCTATGAATCCCAGGTGATACGTGATCCTGAGACCGACACGACGATCGTCGTGCTGGCCGCTCTGCCCGTCTCGCCCGACGGCAGGGGTCCCGCCAGCGAGCTGACCCGCGCCGTCAGGGCGCAGCTGTCCGAGACCGCCAGCAGGACCAGAACCGACGTGCCCGAACCGGCGACGAGCACGCCCTGATCGATCGGACCGCCCAGCCGGCGTCAACGCGGTCCCGCACGTGACCGGGCGGCGGTTCGTTCGACGGCCTGAAACCGCCAGATCTGGAGAGAACAGGTGGGGCCAGTCCGGCTCGACACACCCAGAGACGACGCTCGTACTCAGCGACGCCGCTGCCCGGGGGGTCAACGTGATCGTCCCATGGTCATCGACGTGAACGATCAAGGTGTCTCCGTCACCTTGCACAGACCTGCTCAACGCGGCTCGTTGCGATGCGCGCTGGACGCGCCGTCGCTCCACCAATCCAGCGGTGTTTGGCTTCGTCGTCGCGCCGGGCGAGGTGTACCTCGTCCGCTGGAGCAGCGCCGACGGAGGCCATCGTCGAGTACATCGGCCCCGACATCTGACGAGCCCGCCCAGGTTCAAACCTGACGCGTTCTCCTGCTCGCGAGCGGAGAGGGTGGGATTTGAACCCACGGACCACCTTGCGATGGTCAACGCCTTAGCAGGGCGCCCCGTTCGGCCGCTCCGGCACCTCTCCCGGGAAGGGACCGGAGTGTAGCGGTCGCCATCCCCGGGCTCCGGAGGCACCGCGGGGTCGTAACCGGCTTCCGGCGAGAGCCGGCGGGCTGGCTCGGGCAGCGTCGCTAGCGTCGACGCCGGAACGGTGGCAGAGCGGACAAATGCACCCGCCTTGAAAGCGGGAGGCCCACAAGGCCCGGGGGTTCGAATCCCTCCCGTTCCGCCCGGTGACAGCCAGCAGCGCCACGGAGCGCGAGCACCCGGCTGCTGTCAACGGCGGCTGAGTCTTGACCCCTTGGCGGCAGGTGGAAAATTGCCCCCGTGGTGGGTCGGGTCCGGGTCGGTCGGTGTGGTTGGTGGGCACGCTCTCGAACGCCGTCAACGCCCGTCAGCGCATCGACTCGAGATCAGGCGTTCAAATGGAGGCGATGTCCGCACTGCTCCCATCCCCACAGCTGCTCGCCGACGACCTCGTCATGGTCGAGTCCGGACGCTGGCACGCCGGCCGACTGTGGTTCGCCCATTGGGGCACCGGCGAGGTGGTCGCAGTCGATCTGGGCGGCCGCAAAGAGGTCGTCGCGCCGGGCCGCGACACCATGGGCTGGTCCATTGCCTGGCTGCTCGACGGCCGACTCCTGGTTTCCGGGCAGGAGCTGACTCGGGTCGAGCCGGATGGCTCGACGGTGCAGCACAGCGCGCAGGGCGGCAACGAGCTCGTCGTCGACCCGGCTGGCCACATCTACGTCAACGGAGCCGACTTCGACTTCCTCGGTGGCGGCGAACCCGAGCCGGGCTGGATCCGCCTGATCGGTCCCGACGGCAGCGCCCGTGACGTCGCCGGCGACATCGAGTTCCCCAACGGGATGGTGATCACTCCCAACGGGTCGACGCTGGTGGTCGCGGAGTCGTTCGCTGGCCGCTTGTCGGCCTTCGACATTGCGGCCGACGGCTCGCTGTCGGGACGTCGTACCTGGGCCGAGGGGCTCGGGCCGGATGGCATCTGCATCGACGCTGAGGGCGGCATCTGGTGCCAGACCGCCGATGCCGCCAACCCCCAGGACGAGAGCGCTGGGGGCGGTGCAGTCGTCCGTGTCCTCGAGGGTGGCGAGGTCACTCATCGCGTCGAAACCGACCTTCCCTGCTTCTCCTGCGCACTCGGCGGACCCGCCGGGAGACACCTGTTCCTCCTCTGCAACGAGTTCGAAGGCGTCGACCAGCTCGAGTCCGTGCTCCTCCGTCGCAGCGCCCGGATCTACGTCACCGAGGTTCAGGACTGACGCCCCCGCCCCGAACATCGTTGGGTTCGGGCGGTCTGGGGTTGAGTGCCGTCAACCCTTCAGCTCGCGGTCGAACATGACCTTGGCCCGCTCGTAGGACCGCGTGGCGGCGGCCTCGTGGTAGCGAGCGCCGTACACGCCGAACCCGTGGTCGGCACCGTCGTGGATCTCGGCCTCGCCCTTGGTCAAGGCGTTGGTCGCCTCGATCAGCGCCGAGTTGGCAGACGCGGGCTGCGTGGTGTCGGCCGAGCCGAACCCGACGTACAACGACCCGGTGTAGGACGACACGGCGAGATGCGGCGAGTCCGGGTCGTCGGTGGTGCACAACGACGGATGCAAGCCAACACCGGCCCGGAACCGCTGACCACGGTCGCCCAGGGTGCGCAGGACCGACCGCGCACCGATGCAGTAGCCGATGCAGCCCATCGCGCCGCCGCGGGCGGCCGGGTCCGACGGCAGCCAGGCAAGCACGGCGTCAAGATCCTCGGCGACTTGGTCCTCCGTCGTGCCCTGTATCAAGCCGGACAGCTTCTTCATCTCGTCGTCGTCGCGGCTGGGCATCGTGTACCACGGCTCGGCACGGTGGTAGCGGTCGTGCGCCACCACGTAGTAGCCCCACTCGGCGATGCGGGCCATCGTCTGCCTCGAGCCCTCGTCAAGCCCGGGCCCGTGATGAAAGAACACGATGACTGGGAATGGGCCCTCGCCATCGGGCCGCACGACATGGACGCCCATCGGGCCGCTCGGGGTCGTGATCTCTTCGGTGCGCGTCTGCATCCCGTCACTGTGGTGCGCGGCGACGTGACCGCAACGATCGGCCGTGCGGCACGACAACCGGTCACCGCTCCCGGCAACCGGCGTTGCCGCCCCCGAGGTGCATCAATGCCAGGACGGCTCGGGGAACCCGTCGATGTGACGAACCCGGCCGGACAACCGCGACTCAGAGGGTGCTGTAGGTCGGCGTGCCCGCCGGCTCGTACGTGGCGATGATGGTGCCGTTGCGGGTGACCTTCGAGTCGACCACCCGGAACGTGGCGGGCACGGTCCCGTCGGCGAACAGCCGGCGCCCGGCGCCGAGCACGACCGGGTAGATGAACAGCCGAAAAGCGTCGATGACGTTGGCAGGGAGCAGTGTCTGCACGAGCCGCCCGCTGCCCCAGATCTGGAGCTCGTCGCCGGGCTGCGCCTTGAGTTGGCGAACCGCATCGACGACATCGCCGGAGATCAGCCGCGCCGTGTCGGGGTGTTCGCCAGCCCACGTCGCTTCGGGCAGCGTCCGCGAGGGCACGTACTTCGGGAGCGTGTTGATCGCCGTGGCGATGGCGTTGTCGGGGTCGGTCTGGTTGGGCCAGTAGCTGCGGAAGATGTCATACGTCCGGCGTCCCAGCAGGAAGGCGCTGGCGTGGGCGTTGAGCGCGTCGACGGCCTCGCCGGACTCGTCGTCGAGGAACGCGCCCTGCCAGCCGCCGTAGGCGAAACCGCCGATGGCGTCCTCCTCGGGACCACCCGGCGCCTGCATCACGCCGTCGAGGGTCAGAAAGGTGGTGATGGTGAGCTTCATGGCACGTGAAGACGACGCACCGCGCCGATTCTGAGCGCTCGGCGGGCGGGACGTCGCGCCCGTCCATCGGACAATCGTGGCATCGAGCGGCGACGGCGGGCCGTCTGCCGATCACTCGTCAGACGTCGATTCGGATGGGGTGGCCGATGGGCGCCCACACCACGCGGCTGTTCACGTCGGCGGGCGCGTCATCCAGCTCGCGCTCGATCGGTTCGCGTCCCCGCTTGAAGTGGCTCCAACCTTCGCAGTGCACGGGTACCGCCGTGTGGGGGCGGAGGATCTGGCAGAGCTCGATGGCGTCTTTGGCGGTCATCGTGTACTTGATGGGGCCGGTGATCGGGAAGTGGACGCTGCCGAGGTGCAGGATGGCGGTCCCCACGTCGACTCGTTCGGCGACTCGGCGAACGGCATCACTGCCCTTCCTGTCGAAGCGACCCACCGGTCAGCAGCTCCATCGTCAGGATCGAGCGCTCCCCACGCATCCCGCACGCCGCGTAGTCGCGAAGCGGTGAGCCCGAGCGGCAAGCACCCATGGCGCCGGGCGCTCGAGCTCACAGGGCGTCGTGTCCCAGCAACAGGTCGAGCATCGACTGTCGCAGCCACTGCTCGTACTGATCTGGGCTCCAGGCAAGACCGTCAGTCATCTGCAGGTAGGTCTCCGGAGACGTGAGGAGCCACACCGACGCAATCGCCTCGTCGGGTGTCCGGTCGGATCGGAGCAGGGAGGCGTCGTGCAGGGCGGCAACGAAGGCGTCAGCGTCTTGCTGACGCCGGGTCTGTCCAAGGCGCCAGAGGGCGGCGGCCTCTGGGTCGGCGACGGCGGCCTGTGCGGCAGTGCGGAACACGGCGCCTGCGGACTGCATGACTCGCCGAATCGCCGCAGCGAACGCGGCGACTCGTTCACGACCAGTCGGTGCCGTGAACGCATCGAGCGCCCACGACCGACCGGCCACCGGCACTGCCGCTTGGTCGCCCACCATCGCCACGTCGACGAGGCGGCTGAGCAAGCGGACCTTGGTGCCGAACACCTTGTAGACGGTGCGAGGATTCACCTCGGCCGCGCTGGCGATGCCCGCCAACGAGGTGCCGACGTAGCCGGTCTTGGCGAACGCAGCCGCGGCGGCCATCAGGATCCGTCGCTCGGTCTCCAGCGCCCGCTCTCGCCGAACCGGACTGTCGTAGCGCCGCGGATTGACCCGGTCGCTCACGAGGTGCATACTAACCGAAATCAAGGCAGTAGCACTGCCCCGAATCGGGAGACGCTCATGGCCGGTGAGGACCTCATTGAAGGCGCAGCACGGGTTGCCACTGCCGCCCGCGCCGGCGCGGACGAGGCGGAACAACTCCGCACGATGCCGCGCGACCTGGTCGAACGAATACGACGGGAGGGCCTGTTCCGGATGGCCATGCCGGCGTCCCTCGGCGGCCTCGAGATGGACCCGATCGCCATCGTCACCGCGATCGAGACGGTCGCCCAGGCCGACGGGTCCGCGGGATGGACCGTCCTGATCGGCAACTCGACCGCCTTCTTCGCGTGGCTCGAGCCGCACGCCGCCAAGGAGATGCTGGGCGCATCCACGGATGTGGCGTCAACCAGCATGTTCGCCCCACTCGGTCGTGCCCGTCGCGACGGCGACCACCTCGTCATCGACGGCCGGTGGCCCTTCAACAGCGGTTGCGTCCACGCGGAGTGGTATCAGACCGGCATCGTCGTCATGGACGGCGACCAACCAGCCACCCGCCCCGACGGGACCCCCGACCGGCGGTTCGCGTACTTCCCGGCTGCCGCGGCCGAGATCCACGACACCTGGCACGCCACCGGCCTGCGCGGCACCGGCAGCCACGACATCGAAGTCCACCAGCTGCGCATCCCCACCGAGCACTCCGCTGCCCCCATGCTCGACCCGGCACGCCAGGACGGGCCCCTCTGGCAGCTCGGCTTCTTCCCGCTGCTGTCCGTGCTCATGAGCGGGTTCCCGCTCGGTGTCGGCCGACGGGCCCTCGACGAGCTGACTCAACTCGCCCCGACCAAGCGCAGAGGGGCCAGCCCAACCACCGTCGCCGAGGACCCGCGCGTCCAGTTCGACCTCGGCCGAGCCGAAGCGGCGCTCCAGAGCGCCAGGACCTTCGTCCACCACACGCTCGACGACGCGTGGACGACCATCGAAACCGGCACGCCCGTGACAACGGCGCAACTGGGCCGCATCACGTTGGCAGGGCAACAGGCCATGCACGCCGCGATCACTGCCGTCGACATCGCCTTCGGCTACGCCGGTGCCGGCGTCGTGTACGCCGGCCATCCCCTCGAACGGTGCTTCCGCGACCTCCACACCGCCAACCAGCACCTCGCCTTCAGCGGTGAAGCCTTCAGCGCCTACGCCCGCGCCCGCTTCGAAGCCTGACGGCCCGGGGACCGGAGGCGTCCAACTGGGCGCGGACGTTCTCAATCGCCGTTCTGGGCGCGCACGTTCTCGAAGATCGAGGGCGGCCTCAAGGGGTGACCGCGACAACTCCTGGCTGAGGAGGTGTGGCATGGGGCGTTCGAGGATTCCGCGGTCGGTGGTCGCGCCGGCGTTGGAGGCGGTAGCTCGTGGTGCGACGCAGGCGGAGGCGGCGGTGGTGGCGGGGGTGTCGGTGAACACCGTTCGGCGTCGTGTCGCCGACGAGGGTGTCGTCGTGCTGCGTGACCGAACCCGTCGAGCCGACGCGTTGACCCTTGGCGATCGTGAGGAGATCCGGGTCGGGATCGACCGTGCCGAGACCGACACACAGATCGCTGCTCGGTTGGTTCGGCATCGCGGCACGATCGGCCGGGAGATCCGAGCTGGGGGTGGCCGGGCTCTGTATCGCGCCTACCTCGCGCAGGATCGAGCTGATGAGGATGCGCAGCGGCCGAAGCAGTCATGGATCGAGGCTCGGCCGTGGCTGTGGGATGAGGTCAAGGAGTTGCTGCGCACGAAGAAGTGGTCGCCTGAGCAGATCGCTCGACGTCTGCGCCGTGACCATCCCGACGAGCCACAGTGGTGGGTGTCGCACGAGGCGATCTATCAGGCCATCTTTGTGCAGGCCAAGGGTGAGTTGCGCAAGGAGTTGGTGGCATGCCTGCGTACGGGACGTGTCCGACGTCGACCTCGGGGCCGTGTGACCAGTTCGGGATCGAAGATCGTGGGGATGGTCAACATCTCCGAACGGCCCGCCGAGGCCGACGACCGGGCGATACCTGGCCACTGGGAAGGCGACTTGATCATCGGCGCCAACGGCGCCAGCACAGTCGCCACCCTCGTCGAACGCACGACCCGTCACGGGATGCTGATCAAGCTCGACGACAAGTCCGCCGAGCACGTCGCTGCCCGTCTCGCCGCCACCGTCGTGCGCCTTCCGGTCGAGCTGGTCCGCTCGCTCACCTGGGACCAAGGCACCGAGCTCGCCGCCCACGCCACGTTCAGCGTCGCCACCGGCGTCGACGTCTACTTCGCCGATCCACACTCGCCATGGCAACGAGGCACCAACGAGAACTGGAACGGCCTCGTGCGCCAGTTCCTCCCCAAGGGCACAGACCTCTCCGTCCACAGCCAGCACGACCTCGACGAGATCGCCGCACTGCTCAACGGACGCCCACGCAAGACCCTCGCCTGGGACACTCCAGCCGAACGATTCAACGAGCTTGTCGCGGCCACCACCTGAATTCGCCGAGAACCTCCACGCCCAGAAAGCGATGGCCGTCCTCCAAACGCGAGCTTGGGTAGCGTGCGCCACGGTGTTCCGCAACCCTGATCATGTGACCGTCGCGGTGGCCGATCCAGAGCGGGCCATCGAGTTCTTCGAGCTCCTTGGGTTCAAGAAGGGCCACGTGACCATGATCGACGGCGACGCTCCCGCCACGTACATGGGCATGCCGAACATGAAGGCCGAGCACATCACGCTGGTGCTGGAGGGGTGCACGCCCCGCTTCGAGATCCAGTTGCTGGCGTTCGATCCGGTTCCGGGCGCCGATCTGGGTGAGCATCCGACGAACCTTCGTCGGCGCGGCTACAACCACCTCGCCCTGCGGGTCGATGACATCGCCGCCGCCACCGCCCATCTCGAGGCCCATGGCGTCACGATGCTGAGCGACGAGCTCGACTACATCAGCCGGCGACTCCGGCTCTTCGAGGGTCCAGAAGGGATCACGCTCGAGCTGGTCGAGTGGGTCGACCCGAGCGTCGCCCACAGCTGACGGCTCCGGTACGGCCTCGTCGGCGACCGCTGCGGCGACGTCGGACGTCGGCGCGAAGCCGGATGTCGTCGGCGAGCCGGGTGTCGGGGTCGGGCCGGGCTCACTCGAAGTCGAATCGCGTGGCCCGGGCCGGGAACCCGGTCAGCGACCACGCGTAGGCCCGGGCTGGTCGCAGGCACCAGAACGGATGGAAGCGGGTCGACGGCTCGTCGCTGAAGTACTGCGGGTACTTGGCCCGATTGGCCGGCGCCTGGACGATCGCCAGTGGGTCGGCCGCATCGTCGACGAGGACGGCCCGCCCTTCGAGGATGACCGCATGGTCGTCGTCGGGCAGGCTCACCGAGACCGCTGGTTGGTGCTGGAGATGCTGCACCCAGCGCGTCGCCGGTGACCCGCCGAAGCACAGGGCGTTGTCGACGAACACGCCGTCGACGGGCCGCACGTGCGGGTGCCCGTCCCGGCGCAGCGTGGCCAGCCAGTAGTTGCGGCTACCGGCGATCCGCCCGGCGACCTCGTCCCAGCCGAGCAGGTCGGCGAGCGTCTCGGGCGTCTGTCCGTAGTCGCTGGGGAAGCGGGCGGCGGTGGCGGCGGGGATGGTCATGAGCGATCCTCCGATCGACGTGGTGTGATTATAAACGATCATTCGTTTATACTCACCCGTGCCGTGCCTCGCAACCGCACCATCCCCGATGAGGTCGTGCTGTCCGCCGCCCTGGACATCGTCCACGCCGATGGACCGGCGGCCCTGTCGTTCGGCACGCTGGCCAAGCGGGTCGGCCTCGCCGGCTCGACGCTCGTCCAGCGCTTCGGCAGCCGGGCTCGGCTGCTGCAGCAGGCCCTGCTGCTGGCGTGGGACCGCCTCGATGCCGAGACGGCCCGCGCCGACGACGCGGCCGGACCCGGCCCGGCCGGCGTGGTCGACCTGCTCGTCGACCTCAGCGGGGAGTACAACGAGGACGACTTCGCCGATCAGCTCCTGGTGCTGCGCGAGGACCTCCGCGACCCCGTGCTGAGGGCGCGCGGCGAAGCATGGATCGACTCGCTGGCTGGGATGATCGACCGCCGACTCTCCGGACGGGCGGGTGACCCGCCCGGGCTCGGGCGACTGGTCGTGGCCCACTGGCAGGGCACGCTGACCGTCTGGAGCTTCACCCGCCCGAACCCCCTGCCGGCCACCGTTGCCGACGCATTGACCGACCTGCTGGACCTCGTTGCGCCGCGACGGAATGGCCGGCCCACGCGGACCGGATCGAGCGCCGGCAACCGGTCCTGACGCCGACGTCGACCGACCTGCGCTTCGGCAAGCCGCGCCTTCGCGAGCGTCAGCCGAGGTTCGCTACGAAGTCAGCGAAGTGCGGTGCGCCCGGCTCGAGCTCGACGCGGGCGGCGTTCGCGGCAAATGAGATTGCGTGGTACCAACCAGCGAGGAGGCACGCATCGAGGAGCTGCGGGCCGTCGAAGTGCGCGGCGGCGGCTGCCCAGACGTCGTCGTCGACATCGGCGGTGTCGTGCAAGGCATCGACGAGGGTGAGCAGCGCTCGCTCGGCCGGATCGGTCCAACAGCCGTCCCTCGACGTGCCGTGTGTGAGCGATGCGATCTGTTCGGAGGTGAGCTGGGCACGCTCGGCGAAGTACAGGACGTGCACCCCCCACTCGTACTCGCAGCCACACCGCGCCGTCACCCGGTCGATCACGAGCTCGCGCTGTCGCAGCGAGAGCGAGAGCCGGCGCGAGAGCTCATAGCTGCCCCACCCGTTCATCGCCCGAGCCATGGGCAGGTTGCGAGCGAAGGTGCGGAAGAGGGCGATCGGGGGCGCCCCGGACGGCATCATCGCCGAGAGGATCTCGTCGGCCTCGGGTTCGAACGGTGCTTCGAGTGGGGCGATGCGGCTCATTCAGCCTCCCAGTGCCGTAGCGGTTTCCGAAACGACGGGCAGGGTAGCGTTTCTGCTTTCGAAACGCAAATTGTCGAAGGGAGCACGAGGTGAACACGCCACGACCAGGGCGCCCGGTTCGAGGGTCGACCACGGGCCGCCCACTGATGGCCGTGCTCGATCTCTTGGGACGCCGCTGGGCGCTGCGCATCGTGTGGGAGTTGAGGAACGGTCCACTCGGCGCGCGGCGCCTGCTGGAGCGATGCGACGGACTCTCATCCAGCGTCCTGTACCAACGACTCCGCGAGCTCCACGAGGCGGGCGTCCTACGCCGCGACGGCCCTCGATGGGCACTCACCACCCTCGGCGCCGACCTGGGCACGGCCCTCGCCCCACTCGACACCTGGTCTCGCCGCTGGGCCCGACAGATCAAGTAGCCGGGACGTGCCACCGGAACCCGGACCAGGTCGCCGTTGTGCCAACCTCCCGCCCGTGTCCTTCGATCGGCTTGGCTTCTACACCTTGGCCGGTGGGGCCGAGGATCCGCGCCAGCTGATCCCCGAGGTTCACGACGCCGAGCGGCTCGGCCTGGGGTGGGTGTTCATCTCGGAGCGCTTCAACGTCAAGGAGGCGGCGACGCTGTCCGGCGCCGTCGGCGCGGTCTCCTCGACCTTGCGCATCGCAACCGCGGCGACCAACCACCACACCCGGCATCCCATCGTGACCGCCTCCTACGCCACCACGATGCACCGCTTGACGGAGGGGCGGTTCGTGCTCGGCCTCGGTCGCGGGATCGCCCCGCTGACGAACGCACTCGGTCTGGCTCCGGTCACGACGGCTCAGCTCGAGGACTTCGTCGGGGTGATGCGGCGGTTGTGGCACGGCGAGACGATCATCGGTCACGACGGCCCCGCCGGCCGCTACCCGTTCTTGCGCCTCGACCCGGCCTTCGACGAGGACATCCCCCTCGCCTTGACGGCGTTCGGCCCCAACACCCTCGCCCTCGGCGGCCGGGCCTTCGACCACGTCGTGCTGCACACGTTCTTCGGCGACGAGACGCTGGACCGCTGCGTGCGCACCGTGGAGGGCGCGGCGATCCAGGCCGGCCGCGATCCGGACCAGGTGTGGGTCTGGTCGTGCCTGGCGACGATCGGTGATCACCTCCCCGAGCCGGTTCGACTGAAGAAGACGGTCGGGCGCTTGGCCACCTACCTCCAGGCCTACGGCGACCTGATGGTCACGACGAACGACTGGGATCCCGACGTCCTGGCCCGCTTCCGGGCCGACCCGTTCGTCGCCGGTTACCGCAGCGCCATCGACCAGACGGCGACGACCGCCGAGCTGGAGCACGTCGCCACGCTCATCCCTGCCGAGTGGCTGTCGGCGGCGGCCACCGGGACGCCGGAGCAGTGCGTGGCCACGATCCGGCGGCAGTTCGACCTCGGCGCCGACGGCGTGATCCTCCACGGTGCCGCACCGGCCGAGCTGGCGCCGATCATCGAGGAGTGGTCGGCGCAGGCGGGCGCAGCGGGCGCTTGACGGCCGGCCGCCCGGTGGTGCCGTCGGCGAAGCCGGCTGAGCGGACGAACGCCCCGTTCGGATCGGTCATCCCCACCAGGCGCGGCCCCGCCGCCGCCAGCGCGCCGTCAACCCGGATCGCCTCCCCGCTGACGAACGTGCTGTCCGGACCGGCCAGCCACACGACCAGCCCGGCGATGTCCTCCGGACGACCGAGGTCCGGCCACGGCTGCACGCCGGCGATCAGGTCGCGCACCCGCTCGCGGTCGCGATCGTTGCGGATGGCCAGCGGAGTGTTGATCAGCCCCGGGCAGATGGCGTTGACGCGGATGCGGTGTGCCGCCAGCTCGATCGCCGACGAGTAGGTCAGGTTGATCACCGCCGCCTTGGCCGCCGAGTAGGCCTGCGGGCCGCCGCCACCTGACAGCCCGGCAACCGACGCCGTGTTGACGATGCTGCCGCCCTCGCCCTGCTCGATGAGCCGCCGGGCGGCGTGCTTGGTGCCGAGGAACACGCTGCGCACGAGGACGGCGAACGTGCGGTCCCAGTCGGCGGCGTCGATGTCGGTGATCGGCCCGAACGCTCCGCCGACGCCGGCGTTGTTGAACATGACGTCGAGCCGTCCGAACGCGTCGACTGCCGTCGCCACGAGGCGCTCGACGTCGGCCTCCTCGGCGACGTCGGTCGGCACGAACCGCAATCGCAGCGGATCGTCGACTTCGTCGGTCAGCCGCGTGGCGTTGTCCACGTTGAGGTCACCGAACACCACCCGGCCGCCACCGTCGAGGAAGCGCAGAACGGTGGCCCGCCCGATCCCTGAGGCGCCGCCGGTCACCACGGCGACGAGCTGGCTCATGGTGTGGACGCTACGCAGCAACCCCGTCCGGTTCGGCAACGGCCGTACGTGTTCGACCCGACGAGCAGGCCCGCCAGAACGCCCAGTAGCTCGGGTACTCGACCTCTGGCGTGATCCAGCCCGACGCCACCAGCTCGTCGTGCAACCGCGGCAGGTTGCGCCACGGCACGCCCATGTCGACGTGGTGGGCGAGGTGCCAGCCGGTGTGGTACGGCACGATGCACAAGCGGGCCAGGCGGCCCTGGCGGATCACGTGGGTGGTTCGGCGACGATCGGCCGACCGCTCCATGCCGCCGTGCTCGGCGATCGCCCGCAGCCGGTTGGAGAACTTCCACAGGGTGCTCCACGAGCCGATCCACACGAGGTAGGCGATCGGCGCACCTGCGGCGATCGATGCACCGAGCAGGACGGCTTGGACGGCGACGATCTGCAGCGCCTCAGGCGCCCGTCGGCGGACGCTGTGGCCGAGACCCTTGAAGTTCTTCCACGCGCTCTCGCCCAGCAGGTCGCGCCGCAGCTTGCGGTGCCACGAGTCGATCGGCACCGGGTAGCCGGCGTACAGCCCGAGGTCGGGTTCGTCGGGCCCCAACTCGTCGCGGTGGTGGGCGAAGTGCACACGTCGGTACGCCGAGAACGCCTGGAAGGTCGGGTAGGCGAGCACCCACCGGCCGACGAAGTCGTTGACCCTACGGTTCGGGAACAGCAGGCGGTGGGCGGCCTCGTGGCCGAGGATGTTGAGCAGGCAGTGTCCGCGACCCATCAGCACGAATGCCGCCAACCAGGCCCACCAGCGATCGATGACCACGGCCGCCGCCATCACCCCGAACGTCTGCGCCACGGCGGCCGCGACCGTCACCACGTTGCGCAGCGTCGGGATGCGCCGCAGCTCGTCGCGCAGCGGTCGCACCGGCATCGCCCGAGCGTTCAGCCGATCCGTCGGCAGCACGGCCGGGAGGAGGGCCTCAGCGGGCACCATCGTCACGTCGCCATCATACGTCCTGCGATCGTCATGATCAAGTCGTGTAACAACGCTACGTTGCCGGTGTGGACCGTCCGCTCGGCATCCGGCCCTTCAACACCCGGTCGCTGGTGCTGTCCGTGCTCCTCGGCCTCGATCCGCCCACCTTGCCGACGAGGTCCCTCGTCGAGCTCGCCCGACTGTTCGGGATCGCCGAGGGGACGATGCGCACCGCGCTGTCGCGGATGGTCGCCGCCGGAGAGGTCGTGGTCGACGGTGACGGGTACCGGCTGATCGGGCGACTCCTCGAGCGCAAGGAGAGCCAGGACATCGCCCGGCGGCGCGTCAGCGATCGCTGGGACGGCGGCTGGTGGCTGGCCGTCGTGACGGTCGAACGGCGCACCGTCGCCGAACGACGGGCCTTCCGCACCCACATGGCCAACCTCCGGATGGGCGAGCTGCGGCCCGACACGTGGCTGCGACCGACCAACCTCGGCGGACCCGACGGTGGTGACGGCTTGGCCGTCGTGCGTGGGCCGCTGCGCGGCGCCGACCCGGTGGAGCTGGCGGCTCGGCTGTGGCCCTTGGGCGAGCTCGCCGCCGGCGCCCGCCAGCTGCTCGGCCTGCTTGGCGGTGCGACCCCGGGCGAGTCGCTGCCGGCGGCGATCACCCTCTCTGCGGCGATCGTCCGGTTCCTCCGGTCGGAGCCGTTGCTCCCACCGGACCTGACCCCGCAGCCGTGGCCGCCCGACGAGCTACGGGCCCGATACCGCGAGCACGATCGCGCCCTCGGCCGAGCGCTCGCCCGGACGTTGCTGCCCTGATCCCGTTCTGGCCGTCGCGATCGGCCGTTGTGAGTCGGTCCAGGCCGCCAGAACGGTCAGCGGGGGCGGATGTCGAGGCCGAAGTGCCGCTCGAAGCGGGCGTAGTAGTCGGCGTCGTCCTCGGCCGCGCCGAGGGCGATCCAGTCGGTGTCGGACATCGCCTGGCGACCCGCCGTCAACTCACGCCCGCCCCAGCTGACGGCGTACCGCAGCTGCGGATCGTCGGTCGCGATGGCGTGGCGGATCACCTCGGCCACCTCGAACGGATCGGTCGCCTGGTCGAGGCCGGCGGCGTAGAACTGGAACATCCGCCGGTACGGCGCGTCGTACACGCCGGTGGCGTTGGGGGCGTCGATCGACTTGGCGAAGATCGCCGACTTCGTGACCCCTGGCTCGACGATGACGACCCGGATGCCGAACGGCGCCAGCTCCTGGGCAAGACCTTCGCTGAGCCCCTCGAGGGCGAACTTCGACGCCACGTACGGCGACTGGGCGATCGCCGCCACCTTCCCGGCGATCGACGTGATGTTGATGATCGTGCCGGCGCGCCGCTGGCGCATCTGCGGCAGCACCGCCTGCAGGCAGCGCACGGCGCCGCACAGGTTGACGTTCATCACGTCGAGGTACAGGGCCGGCGACCCTTCCTCGGCGACGGCGTTGCCGCCGACGCCGGCGTTGTTGACGAGGTGGTCGACCCGGCCGGCTTCGTCCAGGATGCGGGCGAACCCGTCGCGCACCGAGTCGTCGTCGGCCACGTCGAGCTCGGCCAGTCGCACCTCGACGCCGGCCTGCTCCGCCATCGCCACCAGCTTGTCGGTGCGCGACGTCGACCGCACGGTGCCGTACACGGTGTGCCCGGCGGCGGCGAGGTGGATCGCCGTGGCCCGCCCGATCCCCGAGTTGGCGCCGGTGACGACGGTGACAGGAGCGTCCATCGCGGCGAACCGTAGAAGACGCTTCTGGCCGTCGCAACCGACCATTGTGAGTCAGTTCCGACGGCCAGAACGGGGGGTTTACGGCGTGATCCGCGAGCGCAGCGCGCTGACCCAGTCGTCGGCGCTGCGCCACCGGGCGTCGGCGTGCTCGCGCGCCGTGTGGGCGTGCTCGCCAGCGACCGGGTAGCTGCCGAGGAACTTCACCGCCCCCTGCTTGGCGTGGAGGGCGCGCAGCGCATCGGCGAGCACCTCGTCGTCGATGTGGGCGTCGGCGTAGATCACGAAGCAGTAGTCGCCCAGCCCACCGTCCTTGGTCGGCCGGCTGAGCAAGTTCGACAGGTTGATCCGGCGAGCGGCGAACTCCTGCAGGATCGAGATCAGGCTGCCCGGCTCGTCGGCCCGCTGGAACACCACCATCCCGGTGCGGTCGTGCCCCGTGCGCGCCGGGATCCCGTCCCGAGCCACGAGGACGAAGCGCGTCTGGTTGCCGGCGTGGTCGGCGATGTCGGCGGCGATCACGTCGAGGCCGTAGCGCGCCGCGGCGACTCGCGGCGCGATGGCCGCGCTGGCTCCGTCGTCATCGGCGACCAGCCGCGCCGCTTCGGCCGTGCTGTTGGCGGCGTGCGGTTCGACGCCCGGCAGCCGCTGGCGCAGGAAGCGGTGGCACTGCGCCGTGGCCACCGGGATCGACAGCAGCTCCTTGATGTCGTCGACCGACGTCCCCGGCTTGGCCACCAGGCAGAGCTCGATGTCGAGCACGACCTCTCGCGTGATCAACAGGTCGTAGTCGAACGACAGGGCGTCCTGGGTGAAGTTGACGACGCCCTCGATCGAGTTCTCGATCGGCACGACACCGCAGTCGACCTCGCCGGCGACGACGGCGTCGAGCACGTCCGGCACCGTCGGGAACGGGATCGCCTCGGCGGCGTCGAGGTCCGGCTGCGTGCGCAGGGCCTGCTCGGTGAACGTGCCGAACGGACCGAAGAAACCGACCCGCCGAGGTCCGTCGCCAGCCATGGCGCCGAGGCTATTGGCGCCGCGCCAGCCGCGCCCGGTCGGTTGCCGCCGCCCATCTGGCACGATGGCTCCATGGACGAGGCAGCACTGCGGGCGTTGCTCGACGACGTGACCGCCGGCCGCGTCAGCGCCGACGATGCGGTTGCCGCGTTGCGCCGCCTCCCGTTCGCCGACCTCGGCGACGCCCTCGTCGACCACCACCGCGCCCTGCGCCAGGGCATGCCCGAAGCGGTCTACGGGCCGGGCAAATCGCCCGAGCAGTGCGCCCGCATCGTCGGCGAGCTGCTGACCAATGGCACCGGTCCCGTGCTGGTGACCCGCGCCGACGTCGACCAGGTGAAGGCCGTCGAGGCGGCCAACGGCCCGGCACTGGTGCACGGTCGGACCGTCGCCTACCGCGTGCCCGAGGCGTGGCGGACGGGTCGGGTGCTGGTCGTCACCGCCGGCACGGCCGACGGTCCGGTCGCCGACGAGTGCGCCACGACGCTGCGCGCCAACGGCTTCTCCCCTGATCGCGTGAACGACGTCGGGGTCGCCGGGCTGCACCGCCTGCTGGCCAACATCGACCGGGTGACGTCGGCCGACGCGGTCGTCGTGCTGGCCGGCATGGAGGGGGCGTTGGCCAGCGTCATCGGCGGGCTGACCGCGGCGCCGGTGATCGCCGTGCCGACGAGCGTCGGCTACGGATCGTCGTTGGACGGGATCACCGCGCTGCTGGCGATGCACGCATCGTGCGCCAGCGGCGTGACCGTCGTGGGGATCGACAACGGCTTCGGCGCCGCCTGCGCCGTGGCGCGGATGCTGGCCTGACCGCTCGTGCCACGCGTCGCCTACGTCAACTGCTCGGCCGGTGTCGCCGGCGACATGCTCCTCGGCGCGCTGGTCGACGCCGGAGCGCGTCCCGACGCCATCGCCGCCGCCGTGGCGGCGATGGGCATCGACGGGTACGGCGTGGCCTTCGAGCGCACGCAACGGTGCGGCGTCGTCGCCACGTGGGCCAACGTCATCGAGGGCGACGATCGCGCCCACACCCATCGGCCCGTGCAGGTGATCCTCGACCTCCTCGCCGCCGCCGACCTGGAGCAGCCCGTGCGGGCGCGCGCCGAGCGGGTCTTCGGCGTGCTGGCCGACGCCGAAGGAGCCGTCCACGGGGTCGACCCGGGCGAGGTCGAGCTGCACGAGGTCGGTGCGCACGACGCCATCGTCGACGTCGTCGGCATCGCCGCCGCGCTCGACGATCTGGCCATCGACCGCCTGGTGGCGTCCCCCATCGCCGTCGGGCACGGCACCTCCCGATCGGCGCACGGCGAGCTGCCGAACCCACCACCCGCCGTGGCCCGCCTGGCCGCCTCGCGCAATGTGCCGCTGTTCGGGATCGACACCGGCATGGAGGTGTCCACCCCGACCGGGGTCGCCGTGCTCGTTGCGCTGGCCGACGGGTTCGGGGCGATGCCGGCGATGACCGTCACCTCGGTCGGCTACGGCGCCGGGACCGCCGACCCGCCGGGCCGACCGAACGTCGTGCAGGTGATCGTCGGCGACGCCATCGAGCCGTCGCTGACCCCAGCGCCTGGCCAGCGGGTCGTCGAGCTGGCCACCAACGTCGACGACGTGACGGGCGAGGTCCTGGCCCACACCATCGCGGCGCTACTGGCGTCCGGCGCCCACGACGCGTGGGCCACCCCGATGGTGATGAAGAAGGGCCGGCCGGCGCACACGGTGCACGCGCTCGTCGATCCGGTGCACGTCGAGCGGCTCGCTGCGCTCCTGCTGGCCGAGACCGGGAGCCTCGGGGTGCGGGCCACGACCGGCGAGCGGTGGCCACAGCGGCGGACGGCAGCGACCGTCGACGTCGACGGCCACCCCGTGCGCGTCAAGTTCGCCGGACACCGGGTCAAGGCCGAGCACGACGACGCGGCGGCCGCCGCCGCCGCCCTCGGCCGGCCCCTGCGCGACGTGCTGCGCCACGTCGAATCCACCCCCCCGCCGGACGACGCCACCTCCTAGCGTCCGGCGGTGGGCTCGATCCAGCTCAGCCACGTCAGCTGGCGACGACCGGGCGGCGACGAGCTGCTGCGCGACGTGAGCTTCAGCGTCGGCAACGGGCAGCGGGCGGCGTTGATCGGCGCCAACGGCGTCGGCAAATCGACGCTGATGCGGATGATCACCGGCGAGCTGCGACCGAGCGAGGGGACGATCACCATCGACGGTCGGTTGGGCGTGATGCGCCAGCTCGTCGGCACCGCCGACCGGTCGCCTGGCGCGCCGACCACCGTGCGCCAGCTGCTGGTCTCGGCCAGCGAACCGCAGTTGCGGGCGGCCGCCGACGCGCTGGAGCGGGCCGAGCGTGCGGCGGTCGAGGAGCCGATGCGCTACGCCGAGGCGCTGGCGCGCCTGGGGCGACCTCGGCGGGTACGACGCCGAGGTGCTGTGGGACGAGTGCGTGATGCGGGCGCTCGGCGTCGACCTGACGCCCGTCGCATCCCGCCCGCTGCGGACGTTCTCCGGCGGGGAGCAGAAGCGCTTGGTGCTCGAGGTGCTGCTGCGCGGGCATGCCGACGTGCTGCTGCTGGACGAGCCGGACAACTTCCTCGACGTGCCCGGCAAGCGTTGGCTCGAGCGCGAGCTCGTCGCCACCCGCAAGACGGTGCTCTACGTGAGCCACGACCGGGAGCTGCTGGCGGCCACCGCGACGCGCATCGTGACCGTCGAGCCGACCGGCGCATGGACGCACGGCGGCGGCTTCGCCGGGTACGCCACCGCCCGCCGGACCCACCTCGACACCCTGGCCAAGGATCGAGCGCTGTACGACGGCGAGCGCCAGCGGCTGGAGGCCCTCGTCGTGCTGATGCGGCAGCGTGCGAAGATCTCGGAGACCTTCGCACCCAAGCTCAAGGCGGCCGAGACGCGTCTGCGCCACTTCGTCGAGCGCACCGAGCGCCCGATCGACGTTCGCGACCAGCGCGTCGACATGCGCCTCGGCGGGGCCCGGACTGGCAAGCGGGCCGTGATCATCGAGCAGCTCGAGCTGGACGGGCTCACCGACGCTTTCGACCTCGAGCTGTGGTTCGGGGAGCGGGTTGCCGTGCTCGGCGGCAACGGTGTCGGCAAGAGCCACTTCCTGCGGCTGCTCGGTGGCGACGACACCGTCGCCCATCACGGCGCGTGGCGGCTTGGGGCGGGCGTCGTGGCGGGACTGTTCCACCAGACCCACGAGCACGGCGAGTGGACCGGACGCACGCTGCTCGACATCCTCCACGACCACGACGTGGTGCGCGGGCCGGCGATGGGAATGCTGCGGCGCTACGAGCTGCAAGGGTGCGCCGAGCAACCCTTCGACACGCTGTCGGGCGGCCAGCAGGCGCGCTTCCAGATCCTCCTGCTCGAGCGGTCCGGCGCCACGCTGCTGCTGCTCGACGAGCCGACGGACAACCTCGACCTCGTGTCGGCGGAGGCGCTGGAGGCCGGGCTGGCCGAGTTCACCGGCACCGTGATCGCCGTGACCCACGACCGCTGGTTCCTGCGTGGCTTCGACCGGTTCGTGGTGTTCGGCGAGGACTGCACGGTCTCCGACCACCTGGAGGTCCCGCCCGCCTGGCAATGAGGTTCTGGCCGTCGCAACCGACCGCTGTGAGTCGATTCGGACGGCCAGAACGGTTGGATCAAGCAGGGCGGCGTCGACGAGGGCGTCGAGCTGGTCGATAGGGAGCTCGCCGACGTTGCGCGCCTTGACGGTGCCGTCGGCACCGATCACGACGAAGAACGGGAAGCCGGTGCCGCCGTACGCTCTGAGGGCCGACGCCGCCTCGTCGTCGGCCATCACCGGCCAGGTCCAGCCTTGGTCGTCCAACCACTGAGCGGGCGGGAAGTTCGGTCGCTCGTCCGTGACACCGGTGCTCACTCCGACGATCTCGAGGTCGGCGGGCACGGCGCCCGAGTCACGCCACTCGTTGAGGACGGGGATCTCGGCGTTGCAGACCGGGCACCAGTGGGCCAGGAAGATCACCATCGTCGGCCCGCTCTCGCCGGGGACCACCTCGACCGGCTCGCCGGCGTAGGACGTGCCGACGAGGCTCGGCGGGGTCATGCCGATCGCCGCGTCGGGGGAGCCGTTGAACTCCGGCAGTGGCTCGCCCGTGACCTCGACCGCGCCGTAGACGAGCGTCTCGCCGGCCGGCACATCGCCCGCCGCGCCCGCACCGGCCGCCGTCGTGGCCGTGGCGCCGTCGCTGGCGCTGTCGTCGGAGTCGCGGGTCAGCACGACGGCGAGCAGGCCGGCGACGGCAGCCACCACGATCACGGCGACGATGACGAGGGGGGTGCGAGATCGAGCGGTCACCATGCCTCCTGCAGGTCGTTGGGCTGGCGCTGGTCCTTGGACATCACGAGCACCAGGATGGCGAAGAATCCGCTCAACGCCATGAAAGCCAGCGTGACGAACCCGAGGTCACGGAACCAGATGTCGGCGCATGACGGCCCGACGCCGCACGCTCCGCCCTCCAGCGAAGGTCGCCATTCGATGAGGTAGTGGTACGTCGACACGAGACCACCGATGACGGCGATCGGCATGACGTACCAGCGGACGCTGCGGTCGCGCCGGATGGCCGCCACGAGCAGGATGACTGCCAGGGGGTACATGGCGATGCGCTGGAACCAGCACAGCCGGCACGGCACGTAGTCGGCGACCTCCGAGAAGTAGAGGCTGCCGGCGGTCGCCGTGGCCGCGACGAGGAAGGCCAGCCACAGCCCAGCCTCGTCGATCGTGTCCACGACGCGCCGGACGCCCGCCGATCGCGGGGCCAGTGCGCGCCCGACCAACAGGAGCACCGCGCCCCCGCCGGCGGCCAGCGCCAGCAGCGACGCGAAGACCTGCACGGCCTCGACATCCACGGCCGGAAGTATGCGCTCCCCAGGTTCTCAAGCGTTTTCAGGGCCCAAAGATGGGCCCGAATCGTCAGAAGAACCATCATGGGGCGATGTCGAGCGTGGTGGCGGAGCTCCGACGCACCCGCCGGATCCGACGCCTCGGCGAGCTGGAGTGGTTCGAGGTGGCGTACCGCGCCTACCTCGCCGCGCTGGCCGGCGGCGTCGCGATCCTGTGGCTCAGCGGGTTGGTCTCCGACGAGCCGGCGACAGCGGCCGAGGTCGCCGACGTGACCCGCTACGGGCCGGCGGTGATCGGCTCGGTCGTCGCGCTGGCGCTGGCGCTCGGGTTGCGCAGCGGGAGCGACGGTGGCCCCGTGGCCCTCGAAGCCGCCGACGTCCGCCACCTGCTGCTCGCCCCGGTGCCACGACGCCAGGTCCTGGTGACCCCGGTCGTCCAGCGGCTGCGGGCGATGGCGTTCGGCGGTGCCTTGGTCGGGGGGATCGCTGGGCAGCTGGCGGCGCGCCGCCTCCCGGGTTCCGGGCCGGCGTGGGCGGCGTCGGGCGCGCTGGCCGGGGCGGCGACCGGCTGCGCCTTCGTCGCCGTCGCCGTCATCGCGCACGTCACCCGGCTCCCCAGGTGGATCACCACCGGGCTCGGTGCCGTCCTGGTCGCCGCTCAAGCGGGGGCGGTGGCCGGCTGGTGGCCAGGACCCGGCGACGGGCTCGGCAGCCTGGCCATGTGGGGATGGCGCCAGCACCTCGTCGACCTCGTCGCGCTCGGCGTCGTGATCGTGCTGACCGTCGTCGCCCTGGCGACCGCCGGCCGGCTCCGGGTCGAGCCACTCGTGCGCCGCGCCGACCTCGTCGCCCAACTGCGCTTCGCGGTGACCATGCAGGACCTGCGCACCGTGATCCTGATCCGTCGCCAGCTGCGCGACGAGCGCCCGCGCAGCCGCCCGTGGCGCCTGCTGCGCCCGCAGTTCGGCGGGCCCCGCTGGACCGTGTGGGACCGCGGGTGGCGCGGCCTGGCCCGCTACCCGGTCGCCCGCCTCGGGCGGATGGGGGTGCTCGCCGTCGCCGCCGGGCTGACGGCTGCAGTCACCGTCCGCGGCACGACGCCGGCCGTGGCGGCGATGGTGATCGCGCTGCACCTGCTCGGCCTCGACAGCGTCGAGCCCCTGTCCCAGGAGATCGACCACCCGGACCAAGGTGACGGGCTCCCGCACGACCGCGGGTGGCTGCTGTTGCGCCACGTCGCCGCACCCGCTGTCCTCGTCGTCCCCTTCGCCGGCATCGCCGCCGCTGCGTTCATCGCCCTCCAACCCGCGGCGTGGGCGGCCGGGCTGGCCCTCGCCGTCCCGGTGACATGGCTCGGGGTCGGGGGCGCTGTCGTCAGCGTCGTACGCGACTCCCCGGATCCGATCGCTCAGCCCTCGGCGATCATGCCGCCCGAGATGGCCGGGTTCACGTCGTCCATCCGCCTGCTGCTGCCGGTCGTGGTCAGCGCGCTCGCCGCGCTGCCCGTGCTCGCCGTGCGCTTCGAGCCGACCGCCGGCGCCGTCCTTCGTTCGGTGATCGGCGCCGCCGTTGCCCTCACCGCACTGCTGTGGTGGGTCCGGCGGCGGGACGAGTGGCTGCGCCGGTGGCGTGCCTTCACCGCCGGCGCCGGCCGGCCCGCCGGGGCTCGCACGTGACGTTCATTGCGTTCCCCGGCCACGCAGGCCGTAGCTGGCCGCTCCCTCGCTGGCGCTCGGTCGCTCGCATCGGAGAACGGGTGGACCAGTGACCGTCCTGGGGGTCAGCGAGCTGACCAAGGACTACGGCGACGAAGCCGTCGTCGGGCCGATCACGATCGACGTCCCGGCCGGTCAGCGGCTGGTCCTCATCGGCCACAACGGCAGCGGCAAGACGACCCTGCTGCGGATGGCGGCCGGCCTCCTCGAACCGTCCTCCGGAACCGTCGCCGTGGGCGGCGCGGCGGTCGGCTCGATGGCGGCGCGGGCGGCGACGTCGTTCCTCGCCGACCAGCCGGTCTTCTACGACGACCTGAGCCTGCGCGAGCACCTCGAGTACGTGGCTCGATTGCACGGACGCGAGGACTGGCAGGACGACGCCGACCGGCTGCTCGGGCGGCTCGCCCTGAGCGATCGCGCCGACGCCCTGCCCCGCACGTTCAGCCGCGGGCTGCGCCAGCGGGCGGCGATCGCCATCGCCTTGATCCGACCGTTCCGCCTGCTGCTCGTCGACGAGCCGTTCGTCGGCCTCGACCGGGACGGTCGCCAGGCGCTGCTCGAGCTGCTCGCCGAGGCGCACGCCGGTGGCGCCGCGCTGGTCGTCGCCACGCACGAGCTCACGACGGTCGCCGGATCGGAGCGCGTCGTGGCGCTGCGCGACGGCGCGATCGCCTTCGACGGGCCGGCGACCGACGCTGACGTGGGCATGCTCACCACCAAGTGAGGGCCTGGTTGTTATCGTCCTGGCCATGTCAGAGTTCGACTCCGTCAGCGTCTCGAGCTTCGAGGCATCGACGCTCGCCGCCAAGCTCACCGAGAAGTCCGGCGACGGTTGGGACGTCATCGCCATCGTGCCGACGGGCAGCGACGTCACGGCGTTCCTGAAGCGCGACGCTGCGTCGTCGGGCGCGTCGAGCACGTCGGCTACCGACCCGACGAGCACGTGGGCGGCCACCTCGGCGGCGGCCGAAGCGGCGACGCCGAGCTCGTCCGGATCGTCGAGCTCGCCGGCGGAGCCATCGGGTTGGGGCAGCGCACCGGCAGCCGGCAGCGCCGGAACGTGGGGTCCGTCGTCGACCGACCCGGGCTCGACCAGCTCGTGGGGCAGCGGGAGCAGCTCGGCGACCCCGGCCGCCGGCGGCGCCGCATGGGGGGCGTCGAGCCAGGCCAGCACGCCGACCGCGCCGGCCAGCGCGCCGAGCACGCCGTCGGTCCCTGCCGGCTGGTACTCCGACCCGGCCGGCCGCTTCGAGCTGCGCTACTGGGATGGCTCGGCGTGGACCGAGCACGTCTCTCGCTCCGGCCAGCAGTACACCGACCCCCCCGTCGCGTAGTCCTCGACCCGCGAGGAGGCGGCATCCCCCTGATCGGTAGGTTCGGGCGGCGATGATGCGGGCGACGTCCCTCGGCCACGCCGGGATCCTGATCGAGTCGGACCACGGCTCGATCGTCTGCGACCCGTGGTTCCGGCCGGCCTTCTTCGGCTCGTGGTTCCCCTTCCCGCGCAACGACCGACTGGGCGACGACCTGCTCGAACGGATCGAGCGGGCCGACTTCCTGTACGTGTCGCACCTCCATGGCGACCACCTCGACGAGCCGTGGCTCGCCGACCACCTGCGTCGCGACATCACCGTGCTGCTGCCCGGGTACCCGACGCGCGAGCAGCAGCGTCGGATGCGCAACTGCGGGTTCACCGAGCTCGTCCGCACGACCGACGGTGAGGAGCTCGACCTCGGTGGCGGGCTGACGGTGGCGATCCACGTCGAGACGTCGATCACCGACGGCCCGGGTGGCGACTCGGCGCTGGTGGTCGCCGACGGAGAGGTCCGCATCGTCGACCAGAACGACTGCCGCACGACGGACCTCGCCGCGCTGCGCGCCCACGGACCCGTCGACCTGCACTGGCTGCAGTACAGCGGCGCCATCTGGTACCCGATGGTCTACGAGCTGCCCGACGACGTGCGCCGTCCGCTGGTCGACGCCAAGGTGGACAGCCAGCTGGCCCGGGCCATGCGCTACGTCGAGTCGGTTGCCGCCCGGGCGGTCGTCCCGAGCGCCGGACCGCCGTGCTTCCTCGACCCCGACCTGTTCGAGCTGAACGTCATCCGGGGGGACGAGCCGAGCATCTTCGTCGACCAGCGGGTGTTCCTCGACCGGCTGGCGGGCTCCGGCCACCACGGCATCCTCGCCGTGCCCGGCACCACCATCGACGTGCGCCCCGACGGGATCGCCGTCGACCACCCGGTCGATGATGCGGCCGTCGACGCGATGTTCACTGACAAGAAGGCCCATCTCGAGGCCTACCAGGCTGACTGGCTGCCGTGGATCGACGAGATGAAGGCGTCGTGGCCGGACCACACCGGCACGGATCTGGTCGCCACGCTGCGCGAGTGGTGGGAACCGCTGATGGCGATGGCGCCGACGGTGTGCGAGCAGATCGGTGCCGGCGTGCTGCTGCGCGCCGGCGACGTGGACGTGTACCTCGACGTGCCGGCCGGCCAGGTGCGGCCGTATGACGGCGAGCCGTACCGGTACCGGTTCGAGATCGAGCGACCGCTCGTCGAAGCGGTGGTGGCGGAGCGGGCCGTCGACTGGAGCAACTCGCTGTTCCTGTCGTGCCGGTTCCGGGCCTGGCGAGACGGCGAGTTCAACGAGTGGGTCTACAACTTCTTCAAGTCCCTGTCGCGCGAGCGGATGCGGCGAACGGAGGCCGAGGCGGCTCGCCGCCTGCACCCGCCGACGGAGCTCGAGCCGGACATCGAGCTGGACGGCTGGATCGTGCCCCGCCGCTGCCCCCACCGCAACGCCGACCTGGCGGTGTTCGGCGAGATCGAGGACTGCACGCTGACGTGCACCCTGCACGGCTGGCGCTTCGACCTCGAGACCGGCGCCTGCCTCACTGCCGCCGACCACCCCCTCCGCGCCCACCGCCGCGCGGACTGAGTCGAACTGACCGCCCCAATCGACTCACAACGGCCGGTTGCGACGGCCAGAACGGGTGGTCAGGTGTGGACCCAGACGTGGGTCTTCATCGGCATCAGGCCGCGATCCCAGATGTAGTCCATGGCTTGCACGGTGACGCGCACGCAGCCGTGCGACGCCGGGTAGTTCGGCACGCTGTTGGAGCCGTGGACGGCAACGCCGCCGACGAAGTACTTCGGCCGGTAGATGCGGCCGAGGTCGCCCTCCCACCAGCCTGTCGGGCGTTCGCGGTTCACGTTGTGCAGTCCGGCCGGGGTGATCGAACTGCCCTCCTCGATCTTCGTCGGGTCCTGCTGGTTGACCTCGACGTAGGGCACCTCGCTGCCGGTCGACGTGTTGAAGACCCATTGGGTGCGGCCGTCGACGACCATGAACAGGAGCTGGCGGGCCTTGTCGACCTCGACCAGCGTTCCGGCGTCGGCCCGGCCGTGGGCCTGCAGGTCGAGCGCCGAGAGGTACGCCGCCGTCGCCTCGTCGACGGATCCGGTGGCCGGCAGCCCGATGTACTTCTGGAACGCCATCACGGCCTGATCGGTGGTCAACCCGTATTGGCCGTCGGCGCCCTCCAACCAGAAGCCGAGGTCGAGGAGGCGCTGCTGGACCCGCGCCGTCTCGCCGCCGCTCCCGTCGCCGACGGCGACGAGCGGGGCGGCCAGCGGGGCGATCGGCTCGATCGCCGGAGACGGCGGCAGCGGGGGCAGCGTCGTCGTCGTGGTGGTCGTCGCCGCCGTGGTGGTCGGGGCCGCAGTGGTCGTCGTCGCTGCGGTCGTGGTGGTGCGGGCGACCGTCGTCGTGGTCCGGGGGCTTGCCGACGACGTTGACGTCGCCTGCTGGGCCGAGGCTCCGGCAGCTTCGATCGAGCGCTGCGGTGAGGCCGAGCAGGCGCCGACGGCGAGGGTGGCCAACCCGGTCAGCGCGGCGACCAGCAGGCGCGCCCGACCGGGGGCGTCGCGAAGCAGGCGCGCACAAGAGGGGGCCACCACCGCCGGCAGGATACCAACAGCGCCCTGCGGACCCCGGTCACTTCGGTGACACTCGGGTGAAGATCGCCCCCGCCCATCGCGTGAGTTCGCCGGCGGTCGGCCGACCGACGGCTGGCGCACAAACGCGGTGTATGCCCAGGTCAGGCGCTCCAGGATCGTTGCAGCTCGGCGAGTGTGACGGGCGACCGCCCGCGGCGGCGCACGGCGGAGAGGTCGAAGCCGTCGGGCCCGCCGCGCGGATCGAGCCCGAGCGACTCCAGCAGGCCGCGCCGGACGCTCGTCGGCGAGACGCCCTCGGCCGCCAGGTCCGTCAGCGTGACGGCGCCGTGGCGTTTGGCCAGGCGCTGGCCATCGGCCCCGAGCACCAGCGGGACGTGCACGTACTGCGGGGTCGGTCGACCGAGCAGCTGCTGCAGCAGGACATGGCGTGGTGTCGAACCGAGCAGGTCGTCGCCGCGCACCACGACCTCGATGCTCTGGTCGGCGTCGTCGACCACGACGGCCAGGTTGTACGCCGGCACGCCGTCGTTGCGGCGCAGGACGAAGTCGTCGACGACGCCCCTGTGCGCGCCGGCCAGCAGGTCGTGCACCGAGATCTCGGCGTCGTCGGCGCGCAGGCGCAGGGCGGGCGGGCGCTGCTGGCGGCGGGCCGCCCGCTCACGGGCACCGAGGTCGCGGCACGTCCCCGGGTACGCGCCGTCGGGGCGGTCGCCGTGCGGAGCGGCCACGGCACGCTCGATCTCCAGCCTGATCTCTCGGCGGGTGCAGTAGCACTCGTAGGTCAGGCCGCGCTCGACGAGCACGTCGATCGCTGCGGCGTAGCGGGCCGAGCGCTCCCGCTGGTGCACCACGGGGCCGTCGTGGTCCGCGCCGACCGCGGCCAGGTCGGCGAGCTGCCGCCGCTCGTGCACGGCCGACGCGGTGGACGCGTCGAGGTCCTCCATGCGCACGAGGAACTCGCCGCCGTGCGACCGGGAGACGAGCCACGCCAGCAGGGCCGTCCGCAGGTTGCCGACGTGCAGCGGGCCCGTCGGCGACGGAGCGAAGCGGCCACGCACGGTCGCCCAGTCTGGGTGCACGGTGGCGCTCCTACCACCACGCGTAGGCTCGACACCATGCAGTGTCCGTCGTGCGGCACGGACATCAACGCCGGCCAGAAGTTCTGCATGGAGTGCGGCGCGCCCGTGCTCCGGACGGCCGATCCCCGCGCCGCCACGACGTCGGCGCAGGCTCCGCCGACCCGGCCGATGACGGTCGGCGCCTCCCGGCACGCCGACGACCCGACGCGGCCGCTGGTCGTCCCGCGCCGCGAGACCGGGCAGGGTGCGCCGCCCGACCCGTTCGCGCCACCAACTGGAGGGCGTGGCGACCCCCGCCCGGTCGTGACGGAGCCTCGCCAGCGGTCGGCCGATCCGACCGTCGAGATGACCGGCCGACGGTCCGCGGCCACGACGGCTCCCGTGGCCGTCGTGTCGACCGACCCGACGCCGCGCCGCATGGCCGACACCGGCGAGCTGCCGGTCACGTCGTATCGGTCGCCGGACAACCGACGGCGGTTCCGGCTGCGCCCCCTGGCGGCGATCTCCCTGCTGGCGATTGCCGCCACCGCCGTCGCCGCGTTCACCCCGTTGATCGACATCACCGCCGAGAACGCAGCCTTCTTCGAGGTCGGGACGTGGCGCGTCAACGACCTCGGCACGAACAACGCCGTGGCCGGGCTCCTCGCCGCCGCCACCATGTTGATGGGTGCCGTCGCCTGGTGCTTCGGCTTCCGGTGGGGCGCCGGGCTCGCCGGCGGGGCCGGCGCCGCGCTCGCCGGGTGGGCGGCGCTCGTCGTCGGCGCCGCCGAACTGCCCGTGTCACGGGCCGAAGCGAGCGGAGTGGCGGTGATCGAGCGGCCGTACGGCTACTGGGTGCTGATCGCCGCGGGCGGACTCGGGCTGCTGACGCTGATCGTCTCGCTGGCCGCCTCCGGGCGAGCCGGACGGTCGGGACTTGACCCGTGGATCGCCGCGCTCGGCGCGGTGTCGTTCCTGCTGGCCGCCGGTGGACCGCTGCTGCCCGAGGGCACGGCGGACTGGACCGGGAACTACGACGCCACGACGCTGCAGATCGAGGTGCCGACGCTCTACTTCGTCGGTCGGGCCGTGCAGCTCGGACTCCTCGCGCTGTGCGGTGTCGTCGGGTTCCTGCTCGTGCGCCGCTGGGGGCTCGGCCTGGCGATCGGTGGCGCCGTCGCCGCGGCCTGGCTCCTCGTCACGGCCGCGACCCAGCAGACCGCCGACCCGATCGGCCCGGGCTACGCCAACCCCGCCAGCCCAGAGGCGTTCGACCTGCAACCGCACGCCGTCACGGTCGTCGGGTTCGCCATGATCGGGTTCTTCGCCCTGGTCGCCGTGGTGATGGCGCTGCTCGACGGGGATCGCTGAGCGACATCGCCACCGCCGTGCCACACTGACCGCAGCGGGACACGACAGCTCGGAACGCCAACCACACAAGGAGTGCCGCCGATGGGGATCCTCGACAAGCTCAAGGGACTCGTGAAGGGTCGAGAACACGAGATCAAGGGGGGCATCGACAAGGTGTCGGACACGCTGGAGAAGAAGGTCCCCGCGCACGCCGAGAAGATCGACACCGTCTCGGACAAGGCGAAGGATGCCGTCGACAACCTGACGGACGACCCCGACGCCGCCGCCCCGGCCACGAGCACGCCGCCGGAGCCGAAGCCGGCGCCCCCGGCCGCGACGCCACCCACACCCTGATCCGGAACGCGACGAAGGGGTCCCGACCAGTCGTCGGGACCCCTTCTTCGCGCTCGGGCGTCAGTCGCCCTTGAGCTTGTCCTTGACCTTGTCGACGGCGTCCTTCACCTTGCCGGCGCCCTGGTCGACCTTGCCTTCGCGCTGGAGCTCCTTGTCGTCGGTGAGATCACCGACGGCTTCCTTGATCCGACCCTTGGCCTGATCCGCATCACCGCTCACGGTGTCGTCCTTCCTGGCTCCGTTCTCGTCGACGGCCGCCACTGTGGACCGTTGCCACTCCGTCGGCCGCCCAAACCCTCCCCGTGGCCCACTCATGCTCGAACCTCGCCCGGGCCGTTGACGCCAAGCAGGAGCGCAGCAGGTGCTCGGCCATGAGCGAACAGACCGTGACACTGGTTCGCTCGCTCGAAGACTCGCTCCCTCACGGGATCAGCAGGCCGTAGAAGACGAACTCGGTGCGCCGGTTGAGCGCCAGCGATGCGGCGTCGTCGTTGATGCTCAGCAGGTCGGCCTCACCGACAGCTCGTGACGACAGCCGCGACGGATCGACTCCCTGGGACGCCATGTAGTTCACCACTGCATCGGCGCGGGCTTCGGAGATGGCGAAGTTCGTGAGGTCGTTGCCGCGCTGGTCGGCGTGGCCGATGACGAGGACCGACACCTTGGGCAGCAGACCCATCACGTTCACGACCCGGTTCAGTTCGGCGGCATGCGGCAGCAGGACCTCGGCGCTGCCTTCGGGAAAGCGGGTCGACGTCAGCTCGAGGACCCGGACGCCGACCCCTTGTGGCACGGCCGGATTGATGACGAGGTTGTTGACGAGCGTGGTGGTGGCGGGGTCGCGACTGTTGGCCAGGGCGAGCGCGCCGAGCCGGTCCACCGCCGCCTGGTCCGGCACGGCACCGTCGAGGGTGACCAGACCGACATCGAAGGTGGCGTTGACGGGTTGCGGGCTGCCGTCCGGGAGGGTCACGTACGCCGCGGGCTCGTTCGTGGCCGGAGGCGCCGACGACGTCGGGGCCGGGGACGTCGTGGACGCCGGCGTCGTGGACGGCGGCGTCGTCGTGGTTGACGCTGCTGGTGCCACCGTCGATGCCGGCGGCGCCGTGGTGGTCGTGTCGCCGGGCTCGGTCGATGCGGTGGTGGACGTCGTCGCACGCGGCGGCGCGTCCGTGGTGCTCGACGCCGACCCACGCCGATCGGTTGTCGACGATTCGCCAGAGGTCTCCTCGACCGTCGTGGTCACCGCGGCCAGCGGCGCGGCCTCGTCGTCACCATTGGTCAGTCGGGGCTTGACGACGAACCAGCCGGCCGCCGCCAACGCCCCGATCACCAACACCGTCACCAGGATCCGTACCGGCGATCGACCGACGTCGTCGCTGTCGTCGTACTCGTACACGTCCATGCACTCCTGGTTCGAGGGAGCAGGACGAGATACGGCCGAAAGCGCGAATCCGCCCGCTCCAATGCCGCGTGAGAGTCTCGCACAGTCCGCCGGATGGCACGCCTCAGCACGCTCCCTGCTTGCCCACGACGGCCGGGACGATGCGGGCGACGATGCGCAGGTCGCCGCCCCCGCCGAGATCCCTCACCTCGTCACCTACGAGAGCGGCGGCCTTGATGGGACCTGAGCACGTCCACTCCCTCACTAGCCTTTCCTGATGGCCGCCGTCGGGATCGCCGGTGCCGGCTTCTCCGGGGCGGTGATTGCCCGCGAACTCGCCGATGCCGGACACCACGTCACGGTGTTCGACAGCCGCGAACACGTGGCCGGGAACTGCTTCACTGCTCGCGACACCAGCACCGAGGTGCTGGTGCATGTGTACGGAGCCCACGTCTTCCACACGCGGTGGGAGCACGTGTGGTCCTTCATCAACCGGTTCGGCTCCATGCGGCCGTTCCGACATCGCGTAAAGGCGACTTCAGGAGGAGCGGTCTATTCCATGCCGTTCAACCTGCACACGATCAACCAGTTCTTCGGGACCACGATGAGCCCGGCCGAGGCCGAGGACTTCGTCGCCGCAAAGGCTGAGCGGCGCGACGAGATCGTTTCGTTCGAGGACCAGGGCCTGGCCTTCGTCGGTCGCCAGCTCTACGAGGCCTTCCTGGCCGGCTATACGCGCAAACAGTGGGGGACCGAACCCTCGGAGTTGCCGGCCAGCATTCTGCAACGCCTTCCGCTGCGGTTCACGTACGACGACAGCTACTTCGACCATCCGTACCAGGCGATCCCCGAGCACGGGTACACGCCGATCGTCGAGGCGATCCTGGACCATCCGGCGATCGAGGTTCGGTTGTCTACCGCTTTACGTCGAGCGGACCTGAGCGCCTTCGAGCACGTCGTGTGGACAGGGCCGATCGACGCCTTCTTCGACCACGAGCACGGACGGCTGGGGTACCGAACCCTCGACTTCGAGCGCCAGGTCCACACCGGCGACTTCCAGGGGTGCCCGGTCATGAACTTCTGTGACCCCGACGTGCCGTTCACGCGGATCACCGAGCACAAGCATTTCGCCCCGTGGGAGCAGCACGCCGGGACCGTGACGTATCACGAGTTCAGCCGGACGGCGACGCCGGACGACATTCCGTACTACCCCGTCCGCCTCGTGCACGAGAAAGCCCTGCTGTCCGAGTACGTCGACCTGGCCCGCCGGCAGCGAGCCGTCACCTTCGTCGGACGGCTCGGCACGTACCGTTACCTCGACATGGACGTCACCATCAAGGAGGCGCTGGATGTGGCGGACGTGCTCGCCCAGCACTTGGCCGCCGGCACCTCGCCGCCCGCCTTCGTCGTCGACCCCCGCACGTGACACACCAGGTCCACCCCCACCGGATTCTGGGGTGAAATGACTGGGTCGCGTTCGGGGGGAGCCGGACCTGCCGGTGGCGATCGGCGTGGTCGACGACGGACCCCTGTTCGTCACCGGGTCGATCCCGGTCGAGCGCTCGGACGGTGCGCCGTTCGAGGCGCGCAACCGCGTGACGCTGTGCCGTTGCGGCGGGTCGTCGATCAAGCCGCTCTGCGATGGCACCCACGCCTCGATCGGCTTCACCGACCACGGATGATCTCCTCATCGTCAGCGTTCTGGCTGGACGGTCAGCCAGAACCCTGACCAGGAACGCTCAGCGATCGGTCTCAGTCGGCGATCAGGTACTTGTCGCGCAACTCGATGAGCCGGCGTCGGCGGCGGGACACGAGCAGCTCCGGGGCGCCCAGTCGCGGGTCCCAGGGCCGCGCCGGCGGGCCGAAGCCGGCCGCCCTCATGAACGTCTGCGCCCGCTGCGACACCCCGCCCTGGGCGAGACCGAAGTGCGCCATCAAGTCCTTGACGAGCATGTGGCCGCCGACCGGACTGAAGAGGTCGTTGTCCTTGCCGACGATCCAGCAGATCGCCGCCGCCGCCGTGGCGGGGCTGGCCCGCCGGCGGAACACTGCGGGATCACCGACTGCGACCCGGGCGAGCAGTCGGCGGGACGCGGTGCGATGCTCGGCGTCGAGCAGGTCGTCGCAGCACCCGTCGGTGAGCTCGAGCACCTCGGCGACCCGCTCGTGGACGTCGTCGGGGATGCCGGACCAGTCGAAGTCCTCGTCCGGTAGGGGCCAGTCGTCGAGGGCGCCGAGCGCCTCATCGCTGCCAGCAGCATCGACCAGCAGTTCGCCCATGAACGCTCTGTGGTCGCCGAACTCGAACGGGGCGTCGAGGTCGTCGAGGTCCACGTCGAGGTCGTGCACCGGCCATGGGCCGTCGGGATCGAGGGCGCCCATGGCCACCAGAAGCGCCATCGGGCCCTGCGGCCGCGGCGAGCGGATCGTGTCGTGGTAGTCCGGTTCGTACAGATCGACTGCGGCAAGCGTGTCACCAGTCAGATCGGCCCGGATCCCGCGTTCGGCGTGGCAGAACCGGATGAACGCCCGCAACAGCTCGGGGGCCTTCGACAGGTATCCGACGTCGGCGACGAGCTTGCGCGGGATCCAGTCCTCCAAGATGATCTCGACCGCCACCGGGCTCCAGCGCAGCGGATCGCCGGGGCCGTAGTCGGTGCCGAACCAGATCACCGACTCGAGCAGCCCGCGGTGGTCGGCGTCGTCGAGCGGCGCGCCGAACGGCGAGGCGAAGAACTGGTCGGCGAGCTGCTGCTGGTCCTGCTCGCTCCACGTTGGGCGCGCGTAGCCGACCCCGCCGGCGGGCATCCGCCGGGTGAGCCACTCGACGATCGGTCGGCACACCGGCCACGTGTCGGTCTCGAACGGCGGGACGGTGATCGCCGCCCGCTCGATCGCGTCGGTGATGCGGACGCGGGCGTCGGCCAGGTCGAGATCGCGCCACTCCGTGTCGGGATCGTCGATCTTCGCCCGCATGAACGCCTCGAGCTCGACGATGGATCCAGGTACGACGAACGCGTCCTTGGTCAACGTGCCCACGTTGTGGTCGATGTAGACGACCGCCGTCAGCTCGACGCCATCGGCGAATCGCACTGCGAGGTTGATGTTGTCGCCGTCGCCGAGAACGTGGACCATCTCGCGGGCCAGGTACACGTTCGCCTCGCCCAGACGGGCGAGCCACTCGGGGAGCTCGTCATCGCGTTCGGCCAGCTCGCGCCGGATGCGAGCGGCGAGGACCTCGTCGTCGCCAGCGAGCTCGGCGACGACCGCGAGCATGGCGGATGTCTCGATCCGTTCGACGTCGAGGAACGTTTCCACCAATTCTCGCAGCGAGTACGGCGGCTCGCCCGCTCGACGACCGAACCCGTACTCCCTGGAATCCACCAGTGTGAGGAGCGAGCTGACCTCAGCGAGCAGGTCGAGCGGCTCCCCCGATTGCAGCCTGCGGCGGACGTCGCGTAGCAGATCGGGCTCGGGCTCGGCTGCTGGTGCCGACCAGGTCTCTCCGCGCGAGCCGGCTGGTCGTGTGCCCTTCGGGGTGACCCGTCCACCCTTCGGGTGCCGGCCGCGTCGTCCTCGCTTCGTCATCGCCCCGAACCGTAGGAGGGATTCTCGGCGGTCCACACCACGCCCAGCTCGAGCACGGCGGTTAGCGCGAAGTGCGAGCTGAACGTGCGGACCTCCGTCCGCCAGGCTCACCGAATCGCCGGTGGCGCAGACTGCTGCGCCGCACCTAGGGG
>CAVUCK010000017.1:0-227814 GCA_963739975.1 uncultured Acidimicrobiia bacterium | reverse complement strand
CGTTGGGCCGCCTGGGTCTGCTCATCCACAGCACGGCCGGCTTCGTAGATGCGGGTTTCGACGGCCACCTCACGCTCGAGCTGGCCAACGTCGCCAGCCTGCCGATCACGCTGTACCCGGGGATGAAGATCGGGCAGTTGAGCTTCATGCCGATGACCACGCCGGCCGACCAGCCGTACGGCAGTGGTGCGGTCGGGTCCAAGTACCAGGGCCAGCGCGGCCCGACGCCGAGCCGGTACTACCAGAACTTCGAATGACGCGGCGCGGCGAGACATGAGCGGTCGTCGACCGCTCATGTCTCACCTCACGCCGCCGCCCGCTCGCCGGCCAGCCGCAGTCCCGACCGATTGGGCAGGACGGATCGCGGGAAGGAGGACGCCACCTATGCCGCGGCTGCGTCGTGTCTCGCCCGACTCGCCCGGATGGTCGCGCCGCCGCCACGGCAAGGGGTTCACCTACCTCGACGAGGCGGGCCGCCGCTTGGGGCCGGCGGACGTCACCCGGGTCAAGGCGCTGGTCATCCCACCGGCGTGGGATGACGTGTGGATCTGCCCAGCGCCCAACGGACACATCCAGGCGGTCGGCACCGACGTCGCCGGGCGCCGCCAGTACCTCTACCACCCGGCGTGGCGCGAGCAGCGCGACGAGGCGAAGCACGGGCGCGTGGTCGACGTCGCCGCTCGGCTGCCCGCCGCCCGGTCGACGGTCGCCACCCACCTCGCCCGGTCCGGCATGCCGAAGGAGCGCGCCATGGCCTTGGCCTTCCGCCTGCTCGACGTCGGCCTCTTCCGCGTCGGCGGCGAGGGGTACGCCGAGGAGAACGGCAGCTACGGCCTGGCCACGATCGAGCAGCAGCACGTGCACATCGACGGCGACACCGTGGTGTTCGACTACGTGGCCAAGTCGGGTCAAGCACGTCTCGTCGCGGTCCAGGACGACGCAGTGGTCGACGCCGTGCGGACCCTGTTGCGCCGGCGCAGCGGCGGACCGGGCCTCCTCGCCTACAAGGACGGCCGGCGATGGCGCGACGTCACCTCCGACGACATCAACACCTACATCAAGGAGGTCGTCGGTGGTGAGGTGTCGGCGAAGGACTTCCGCACGTGGCATGGCACGGTCCTGGCCGCCGTTGCGCTGGCCGGGATGACCGACGAGCAGCCGTCGCCGACGCAGCGCAAACGGGCGGTCAGGGCGGCGATGAAGGACGTCGCTGAGTCGCTGGGCAACACGCCGTCCGTCGCCCGCAAGTCCTACGTCGACCCGCGGGTGGTCGAACGCTTCGAGGAGGGCGTGACCATCGATGCGCCGATGCGTGGTGGCCGGCGCGGGACGGCACAGCGGCCCCGGCGCGCCGTCGAGCGGGCCGTGCTCGACCTGCTCCAACACGATCCGTGACGTCGACCCGCCGATCCGGGGACCGCACGGCCACGAACCACAGGGGTGAACGACATCCCATCCGCCTTCGGTGACGCCGTCGTCGTCGAGGCGGAACTGGACCCCCGTGCCCCGATCCCCAGCCGTCCGCCGTGGTGGATCGCCGTGCTCGGTGGACTCATCGCCGCCCTGGTCGCGCTGGGCGTCGCCGAGCTGATCGCCGGCTTCAACCGCGCCTGGCGCTCGCCGGTCCTCGACGTCGGTGATCGCGTGATCGACGCCGCCCCGCCGTGGCTCAAGGAGTTCGCCATCGACCGGTTCGGCACGAACGACAAGCCGGCGCTGCTGATCGGCATCGGCGTGCTGCTCGCCGTCTACGCCGCAGTCATCGGGTTCTTCGCGCTGCGCCGCGCGTTCGTCGTCGGCATCATCGGGATCGCCCTCTTCGGCGTCGTCGGCGTCTGGGCGTCCCTCAGCCGGCGCGGCGAGGCGCCGTGGCATGCCGCCCTGCCGAGCGTCCTCGGCGCCGCCGCCGGCATCGGCGCGCTGTGGTTGCTGCACCGGTCGCTACAGGCCCGTGACCAGGTCCGGACGACCGGTGTGGGACCCGACCGGCGGGCGTTCCTGGCCCACACCGGCATCGTCCTCGGGGGGCTGGCCGCCGGCGCCGCGGCCGTCGGGGCCATCGGTCGCCTGCTCGGCAACCGGTTCAGCGCCACCGAATCGCGCTCCGACGTCGCGCTGCCCCAGGCCGCCGAGCCGATCGGCGAGCTGCCGGCGGCGACCCAGGTCGACGTCCCCGGCATGACGCCGTTCGTCACCCCGAACGACGCGTTCTACCGCATCGATACCGCCCTCACGCCGCCGCAGGTCCCGACCGACGGCTACACCCTGCGGGTGACGGGCATGGTCGACAACGAGCTCGAACTGTCCTACGACGACCTGCTCGGGCGGGAGCTCATCGAGCGCGACATCACGCTGACCTGCGTCTCCAACGAGATCGGCGGGCGGCTGGTCGGCAACGCCAGGTGGCTGGGGACCCCGCTCGCTCCGCTGCTCGAGGAGGCCGGTGTGCGCCAGGGCGCCGATCAGCTCGTCGGCCGCTCCTTCGACGGCTACGAGTGCGGGTTCCCGACGGCCGTGGCGATGGACGGCCGCGACGCGATGGTCGTGTTCGGCATGAACGGGGAGCCCTTGCCCATCGAGCATGGCTTCCCGGTCCGCCTGGTCGTCCCCGGCCTCTACGGGTACGTGTCGGCCACGAAGTGGCTGACCGAGCTCGAGCTCACGACCTTCGCCGAGTTCGACCACTACTGGCTGCGGCGCGGCTGGGCCCAGGAGGCGCCGATCAAGCTGATGAGCCGGATCGACACGCCGAAGGGGCTGGCCAAGGTGCCCGCCGGCGTGGTCCCCGTCGCCGGCGTGGCGTGGGCCCAGACCGTCGGCATCTCGGCCGTCGAGGTCAACGTCGACGGCGCTGGCTGGCAGCCGGCCGAGTTGGGCGAGGTCACGACCAACGACACCTGGCGTCAATGGGTGTATCGGTGGGATGCCCAGCCCGGGCGCCACACGCTGGTGGTTCGCGCCATCGACAACAACGGTGCAATCCAGACCGAGGAGCGTGCCGAACCAATACCTGACGGAGCGTCCGGGTTGCACCAGATCGTGGTGACCGTCCAGTGACGTGAACGTCATCGTGAACACCCCCAGAAAGAGGACTTGATGAGAGCACGACGTATTCGAGCGACCGCTGTTGCGGCGATCGCCGGCCTGACATTTGCCGCCGCAGCCTGCGGCGACGACTCGAACGACAGCGCCGAGACCACCGCTGGTGGCGCGGCGCCGACCACGGCGGCCGGTGCTGACACGACCATGGCCGGCACCGAGAGCACCGAGCCGATGTCGACCGAGTCGATGGGCAGCGAGCCCATGTCGACGGACGAGATGGGTTCGATGCCCATGACCTCCGATTCGATGGCCGGCGAGATGATGGAGCCGATGGGCCCCGCCTGCTCCAGCCTGCCCACCGAGGGCGAGGGCAGCGTCGAGGGCATGGCCGACGACCCGGCCGCCACCGCCGCCAGCAACAACCCAGAGCTGTCCACGCTCGTCGCCGCCGTCGATGCGGCCGGCCTGGTCGACACGCTCAACGGCGAGGGTCCGTTCACGATCTTCGCCCCGGTCAACTCGGCGTTCGAGGCCCTTCCGGAGGGGACGGTGGACACACTGCTCGCCGATCCGACCGGTGATCTGACGACCATCCTCACCCAGCACGTCGTGCCGGGCGAGTCGCTGGTCGCCGAGGACCTGATCGCGGCGGGCACCGTGCCCAACGTGGCCGAGGGCGAGCTGACCATCACCGCCGAGGGTGACACCGTCACCGTCGACGCAGGTGGTGGGCCGGCGACGGTGGTCTGCGCCAACGTCCCGGTGGCCAACGGCACCGTGCACCTCATCGACACGGTGCTCCTGCCGGCGAGCTGACCCGAGATCGCAGCGGGCGCGCCTTCGGGCTGCGACCGCTGTGACTCCGGCCACCGGTTCGGCGGATCCGGTGGACAGGAGGATGACGGCGAGGGGCCCTGCGGGGTCCCTCGCCGTTGCGCGTGTCGGCACTCAATCCGGCGCGGCACCTGCTCCGAACCTTCGACATGGCGGTCCTGGCGGCTCCGATCGCGACCCCGGGCGTCCGTGCTCGACCGATCGTGACAACGCCGACGGTGGGCGCGCCGCTGGGCCGGGTACGTCTGGCATCGTGGTCGTCCTTGGATGAGGAGTTGCTCGCTGACCTGATGGCCCACGTCGCCGATGGCGACCAGGCTGCGTTCGCCCAGGTCTACGACCGGTTGGCACCGGCGGTGTTCGGCGTGGCCCGGCGGGTACTGCGCGACTCCGCCCAAGCAGAGGAGGTCGCCCAGGAGGTCTTCGTCGAGATGTGGCGTCACGCGTCACGCTTCGACGGCACTCGCGGCAGCGTCCGCTCGTGGGCGGTCACGATCTCGCATCGCCGGGCCGTCGATCGCGTGCGTAGCGAGCAGGCCCATCGCATGCGACACGTCCGGACCGGGGCCGTGATCGGCCTGGCCGAGCCCACGCCGGAGGACACGGCCGTCGAACGAGAGGAACGGCGTCGGGCGGTCGGCGCCCTCGACACGTTGACCGAGGTGCAGCGCGAAGCGTTGGAGCTGGCCTTCTACGACGGGCTGACCCATGTGCAGATCGCCGACCACTTGGGGGTGGCGCTGGGCACGGTGAAGACGAGGATCCGGGACGGCCTGATCCGCCTGCGCGGCGTGATGGGGGGCAACCATGACTGAGCCCACGATCGACGACGAGGAGGTGCGGGCGATGCTCGCCCTCGACGCGGTCGGGGCGTTGACCGCCGACGAGCGCGCCGAGCTGGTCCGCGCCCTGCGCGGCCGCCCCGACCTGCAGGCCGAGCTGGAGGAGCTGCGCGCTGCGGCGATGCTGCTCACCGACGGCGTGCACGAGGAACCGCCGCCGTCGCTGCGCTCCGGCGTGCTGGCCGCTGTGGCAGCCACGCCCCAGGAACCCGCCGCGCCGGTTGCACCGGTCGCACCGGTCGTGCCCCTGGCCGGTCGTCGTCGGCGGACGCGATGGCTGGCCGTCGGCGCCGCCGCAGCGGCGGCCGTCGTCGCGTTGGCGGTCGGTGTGGTCGTGACGCGCGACGACGGGGCCGGCGACCAGGTCGCCGCCGTGCTCGACGACGCCGCCGCCCGGACGATCGCCATGGAGGGCGAGTTGGCGGGACTGTCGATCGTCTACTCGGCGACCGAGGACGCCGCGGTGCTGACCGGCCGCGGGCTGCCGGTGCCGCCGGACGAGCGGGTGTACGAGCTGTGGGCCGTGCGCGGGTCCGACCCGCCGCAGCCGGTGGACACGTTCCGTCCCGACGACGACGGCGACGTCGAGCTGCTGCTGGCGGGCATCGACCCGGACAGCGCCACGTGGGCGATCACCGAGGAGCCGGCCGGCGGCAGTGACGCCCCGACCACCCCGATCATCGCCATCACCGTCGTAGCCGCACTGCTCAGCAAGAACGAGGGGTCGGGCAGCTCCCGAGCGTTCCGTGACGCAGCGTGTGTGACAGCCCAGGCCGGCCTTGCCCGGCCCACGCCGAGGAGCGGAGTCTTCGGAGCGAGCGAGGCGATCAGGTCAGTTGGCCGCCGGCGAGGGGGGTGTCCTGTTCGTCGAGGCGCCGCTCGCCGGCCTCGATGGCGTCGAGGAGGTGGATGGCGATGTCGCCGACCTTCACGCCCCCCGGCTCGCCGTAGTCGGGTGCCCCGGCGGCCTTCGTGCCGTCGTCGAGCATGATGTAGCAGAACGGGCAGGCCGTGGCGATGCGGGTGGCACCGGTGGACAGCGCCTCTCTCGACCGCTCGTCGTTGACCTTGGTGCCCGTGTCCTCCTCCATCCACATGCGCGCCCCACCGGCGCCGCAGCACATCCCCTTGGTCCCGTTGCGTGGCATCTCGACGACCTCGATGCCCTTGATCGACCCGACCACCTTGCGCGGCGCCAGGTAGATGTCGTTGTGCCGGCCGAGGTAGCACGAGTCGTGGTACGTCAGGCGCTCGTCGAGCGTGGCCTGGCTGACGTCCAGGCGACCGTCGGCGATGAGCGTCTCGAGCAGCTGGCTGTGGTGCACGACCTCGTAGCGCCCGCCGAGCTGCGGGTACTCGTTGAGCAGCGTGTTGAAGCAATGCGGGCACTGGGTGATGATCTTCTTCACGCCCATGCCGTCGAGCATCTCGATGTTCGGTTGGGCGAGCATCTGGAACAGGTACTCGTTGCCGGACCGGCGGGCCGAGTCACCGGTGCACATCTCCGACGGCCCGAGCACGGCGACGGCGATGCCAGCCCGCTGCAGCAGCTTGGTGACCGCCTGCGTGACCCGCTTGTTCTTGTCGTCGAAGCTGCCGGCGCAGCCGACCCAGTAGAGGTACTCCGCCTCCAGGGGCTCACCCGGGTCGACGATCGTCACGCCGTCGAGGCCCTTGGCCCAGTCGGCCCGGTCGGACTGGCTCATGCCCCACGGGTTGCCCTGGTTCTCCATGCCTCGGTAGGCGTTGCCCAGCTCGCTCGGGAAGTCCGACTCCATCAGCGTCAGGTATCGACGCATATCGAGGATCTTGTCGAGGATCTCGATGTTCACCGGGCAGATCTCGTCACACGCCTTGCAGGTGGTGCAGGCCCACAGCTCCTCGGAGGTGATCCGCTCGAACAGCGAGTCGGCGCCGATCTTGATCTCGGGGACGGTGCCGATCGGGGGTGAGACGACGGGGTCGCCGGTGGCCGCCATCACCTCGCCCGTCTTGAGCACGATCTCCCGCGGGTCGAGCGGCTTGCCGGTGGCGTGGGCGGGGCAGACGCTGGTGCAGCGACCGCACATCGTGCAGGCGTCCGTGTCGAGCAGCTGCTTCCACGTGAAGTCCTCGACGACCGAGGCACCGAACGTCTCCAGCTCGGTCTCGGCGAGGTTGGGCATCGGCTTCATGGCGCCCTTGGGCCGCTCGCCGCTGCGGTCGCGCAGGTACATGTTCAGCGGCGACGTGAACATGTGCCGCAGCATCGTCAGCGGCAGCAGCACGAGGAAGGCGATGAACGCCACGACGTGGCCGATCCACCACCACTGGTGCCACGTCGACAGCGTCGACACCGACCACCCGTCGACGAGCGTGCTGAGCGGGTAGCCGATGAAGCTCCAGCGCTCGTAGCCGACGTCTTCGCCCTCTGCCGAGAGCAGCGCGATGCGGAACATCTCGGCGCCGTAGCCGGAGACGGCGATGGTGAAGAACGTGCCGAGGATGGCGGCGTGCTCGGGCTTCGACTTGATCCGGATCCGGTAGGGCCGCTGGACGTACCGCCGGAACAGCGCCCACATCACCCCGCCGAGGAACACGGCGCCGGCGGCGTCGCCGACGAGGGCGTACGCCGAGTAGGTGTGGCCCTGGAGGAACTTGAGGTCCTCGGGCAGCTGGTGGTCGACCTCCAGCACCGTCGTGACGCCGAGCAGCACGAGGAAGCCGAAGTAGATCATCGAGTGCATCAGCCCGGCCGCCGGGTCGCGCAGCAGGGTCTTCATGTAGACGCCGGCGCGGTAGTCGGCGAAGCGGCGCTTGACGTTCTTGGTCGTCGTCCGACGGGTCGGCGCCGCCTTGCCGCGCTCCCAGTTCTTCATCCGGTCGGCGAAGCGGAACGCGCCCCACACGATGAGCACCGGGATGACCGTGTAGAAGGCGACCTTCAGGGGGCCCGGGATGTTGACGAACACCTCGCGGTGGACGGGGTCGTCGTTCTCCCACTCCGTGATCAACGGGAGCACCCCAGAGAGCACGGTGAAGACGGCGAAGGCGATTCCCAGCCCGATCGCCAAGTGGCGCGGCCGGAATCCCCCGCGGGCGGCGGTCTCGACGTCGGTCTCGGGCTCGGCCACCTGCGCAGTCATGGTGCCGAGAAAACTACTGACCGGACGGAACCGCCACCGCCTCCTCAGGGGTGAACGTGACGGGTGACGTCAGCCGTAGTAGGCGCGGTCGAGCTCGCGGATGCGGCCGGCGAGCGAGGAGAGCAGCTTGTGGCCGATCGTCGGCACGTCGTCGAGCACGCCGAGGAAGTGGCGCTGGGAGATGACGAACAGGGCACAGTCCGTCTCGCACACGGCAGTGGCCGTGCGTGGCCCGTGGTCGAGCAGCGACAGCTCGCCGACGATGGCGCCGGGCCCGAGCGAGGCGACCTTGCGCCCGTTGCGCTTGACGGCGACCGTCCCGTCGAGCACGACGAAGGCCTCGCGGCCCGTCTGGCCCTGGTCGACGACCAGGCTCCCCGCGGTCATCGTGATCTCGTCGCCGGACTTGGCGATGCGCTCGAGCTCGCGCCGAGTGCACCCCGCGAACAGCGGGACGTTGCGGAGGTGGTCGACGTACGCCTTCTTGCTCGCCATGGCCGGTGACACTAATCACACAGCACGTCGGCGGGTGACGCCGGACGGCGTCAGCGCTTGCCCTGGTTCTTCACGGCTTCGATGGCAGCTGCTGCGGCGTCCGGGTCGAGGTAGGTGCCGCCCGGTCGGCGCGGCCGCAGTTCATCGTCGAGGTCGTAGCGCAGCGGGATGCCGGTCGGAACGTTGAGTCCGACGACGTCCTCGTCGCTCATCCCGTCGAGGTGCTTGATCAACGCCCGCAAGCTGTTGCCGTGGGCGGCGACGAGCACGGTGTCCCACTGCTGCAGGTCGGCGACGATGGCGTCGTACCAGTAGGGCAGGGCGCGGGCCACGACGTCGGCCAGGCATTCGGTGCGCGGCCGGATCTCGGGTGGGAGTGCGGCGTACTGGGGATCGAAGAACTGCGAGTACTGGTCGTCGTCCGGCAGCGGCGGCGGCGGTGTGTCGTACGAGCGCCGCCAGCGCATGAACTGCTCCTCGCCGAACTCGGCCAGCGTGGCCGCCTTGTCCTTGCCTTGCAGCGCGCCGTAGTGCCGCTCGTTGATCCGCCACGAGCGGCGCACCGGGATCCACATCCGATCGGCGGCCTCGAGCGTCAGCTGGGCAGTGTGGATGGCCCGCCGCTGCAGCGACGTGTGCACGACGTCGGGCAGCACGCCGTGCTCGACGAGCAGCTCTCCCCCGCGCTGCGCCTCGGCGATGCCCGTGTCCGTCAGCCCGACGTCGACCCAGCCCGTGAACAGGTTGCGGCGGTTCCACTCGCTCTCGCCGTGGCGCAACAGGATCAACGTGCCGACCATTCCGGCGACACTACGAGCATCGCTCGGGCTCCTCGGGTTCTCCACCCGCGACCATGGGTAGTGTCCGCAGCCATGAGCATCACGAGTGACCAGATCAAGTCCGACTGGGAGCTGGGCGACCCGATCACCATCACCATGGACGCCGACGGCGATGGCACCGACGGTGACGGTGGCGCCGGCGATGGCGATGGCGGTGCTGATGGCGACGGTGACGGCGGCGGCGGCGGCGATGGCGGCGCCGACGGTGACGGCGGTGATGCGGACGGCGGCGACGCCTGACGATCGCGCCCATTGACCCGGCGGCGGCCGCCTGGGTCGAGAAGCGGGTGCCGCACCCCGATGCGCCGGGGATGGAGGTGCTCGTCGACGATCCGGCGGAGTTCGTCGCCGGGTCGCTGCACCGGGCCCCGTTGCTCGGCGCCGCTCGGGACGTCGATCTCGTCGCCGAGACCGACCGGCTGTGGGACGACGCCCTGACCCGAGGCGCTCGGCTTCCGACCTTCCGGCTCGTGCGAGCCGGTTCCACCCTCCTGCCGACCGCTTGTTGCCGCGTCGCCGGCATCGGGCACCGCACGGTCGACGACGTCATCCAGCCCAACCGGGTGCTCGAGCTGTACGACGAGGGTGCCACCGTGGTGCTCCAGGGCTTGCAGTTCACCGATCCGCACCTCGCCCGTGTGGCCAACAACCTGGCGCTGGCCCTTGACCAGCCCGTGCAGGTGAACGCCTACCTGTCGCCGCCGTCGGCGCGCGGCCTCGACCTCCACGTCGACCTGCACGACGTGTTCGTGGTGCAACTGGAGGGGTCGAAGCGCTGGCGGGTGTGGGAGCCGCTGCCGCGCACGCGCCAGCCGGTGAAAGGCCCGCCTGTGGCGCGGCCGACGTTCGCCGAGCTCGGCGCTGCGGATCTGGACGTCACGCTGCGGCGCGGCGACGTGCTGTACCTGCCGCGCGGTCATCCCCACTGCGCCGAGACCGTCGATGAGTCGTCGGCGCACCTGACGGTCGGCGTCCTCGCCATCACGTGGCAGCGAGCGCTGCGCGGTGCGCTCGACGCTGCCGTCGCCGACGGACGGTGGCGGTCCGAGGTCCGCCTCGACGGAATGGACGCCCCGGCGACGCCCGAGCAGGTCGCCGCATCGCTGGGACCCCACCTCGCCGACAGTGCGGTGCGTCGGTGGATGGTCGCCGAGGTGTGGCGCCGCCAGCCGGCGACCCGATTGCGCCCGCGCCGGCCGCCGGCGATCGACCGCTCGGCGCCGCTGCGCATCACCCCCGGCCCGCTGGTGTGGTCGGAGCGTGACGGTGACGCCTGCGTGATCGGTCTCGGCGACCGCCGGTTGATCCTGCCGGCGGCGGCCCATCGCTTCGTCGCCGAGTTGCTCGTTGCACCGGCGCCGGTTGCCGCCGCCGAGCTCGATTGCCTCGACGACGAGTCGAAGCGGGTCGTCGTCGATCGGCTTGCCCTCGAGGGAGTGGTCACCGCTGGTTGACTTCCAGTGCGCGGTCGCCGCCCGGGAGCGCCAGGAGCCGCTGATCGCGACCGCCTCGCAGGTCCCGGCGTGGCTGTTGATCGAGGTCACCGGGCCGTGGGGCCATGACGCCATTGGCCAGAGCGAGCTCGGGCCGTACGCGCCGAAGGTCTGGCGGGAGGCGATGCGGCGCCGCGGGATCCGCCTGATCGCCATCCGCCGCGACCTCACCACGGCTGGACACCACGGCCACCACGAGGTTCGTCTCGTTCACGTGGTCGCGCCGGCGGTCGGGGCGCGACCCGTCGCCCACCGGCGGGTGATCGCCGACCTCCACGAGGTCGTGGCGGCGACCGAGTCGCTGGCCGTCGGTGGCACGGTCGGTGCCGGCTGGGAGCTCGACGCCGATCGCTATGTGCTGGTGTGCACGAACGGGCGCCACGACAGCTGCTGCGCCACGTTCGGTCGCCCGCTCGTGCGCCAGCTGCGCCAATCGCAGTGGGCCAGCCAGGTGTGGGAGTGCTCGCACGTGGGAGGTGACCGCTTTGCCGCCAGCGTGGTGCTGCTGCCGGACAGCCTCTATTTCGGCGACGTCGACGGGGACGCCGCGCCGCGACTGCTGGAGGCGCACGAGGACGGCCGGCTCGATCTCGACTGCTTCCGCGGTCGTTCCACGCTGCGGTTGCCGGCGCAGGCGGCCGAGCACGCCGTCCGGTCGCGGCTGGGGCTCGATCGCCTCGACGCCATCGCCGCGGTCACGAGCCGTGCCCCTGGGGAGGTCGAGGTGCGGCTGTCCGACGGGCGGACCGTCGTCGTCGGGATCGAACGGATCGACCACCCATCCCCCACGCCGCTGACCTGCAAGGGCAAACCCGGCCTCGCCTACCCCGAGTGGCGCGTCACGACGTTCGACGAAGGGACGCGCTGATCATCTCGGAGGGCTTGGCGGCACCGGAGGGTTTGCGTCACCCCCTCCGGTACGCAAACCCTCGGGTGCGCTGAAACCCTCGGATGGTCAAGCGAAGCCGACGACGGGGTGGGGGGTGTACGGCGCCTCGAGCTGGGCGACCTCGTCGTCGGTGAGCACGAGGTCGACCGAGGCGACGGCGTCGGCGAGGTGGTGGGGCTTCGTGGCGCCGACGATCGGGGCCACCACGGCCGGGTGACGCGCCACCCAGGCCAGCGCGACCTGGGCGGCCGGCACGCCACGCTGGTCGGCGACGTGCAGCACGGCGTCGACGATCGCCCGATCACCGTCCTGGTACAGGCGCTTGCCGAACTCATCGGTCTCGCTGCGCGCCGTCGTCGCCTCCCACGGACGGGTCAGCCGTCCGCGGGCCAGCGGGCTCCACGGGATGACGCCCACGCCCTGGTCGACGCACAGCGGCAGCATCTCGCGCTCCTCCTCGCGGTGCAGGAGGTTGTAGTGGTCCTGCATCGTGACGAACCTCGTCCACCCGTTGCGCTCGGCGACGTGCTGAGCCTTGGCGAATTGCCATGCCCACATGGAGGATGCACCGAGGTACCGCGCCTTGCCCGCCTGCACCACGTCGTGCAGCGCCTCCATCGTCTCTTCGATGGGAGTCGTCGGATCCCACCGGTGGATCTGGTACAGGTCGACGTGGTCGACGCCGAGGCGGCGCAGACTGTGGTCGATCTCGGTCAGGATGGCCTTGCGTGACAGGCCGGCGCCGTTCGGGCCGCGGCGCATGCGGCCGTGCACCTTGGTGGCGATGACGACCTCGTCGCGCGTCGTCAGCTCAGCCAGCGCTCGGCCCGTGAACTCCTCGCTCGTGCCGGCCGAGTACACGTTGGCCGTGTCGAAGAAGTTGATGCCCACCTCGATCGCCTGGCGGAAGAAGGCGCGGCTGGCGTCCTCGTCGAGGGCCCACGAGTGCGTGCCGCGGCCCGCCTCGCCGTAGCTCATGCACCCGAGGCAGATCGGCGAGACGTCCAACCCGGTCGAACCAAGCTTCACCCAGCGCATCGGCCCATCATGTCGCCCGCCGGTCCCTGAGCGGTGACCGGCCCCTAGCGTGGTCCGCCGTGGTGGTCGTTGGTGCACGTCGAAAGATGGGCGCCACGGACCGCCAGCGGGCGAGCGGCGAACCGCCGGTGCATCGGGTGAGCGTGATGCAGTCGGCGGGCTACCGCCGGCTGTTCTACAGCGCGGCGGCGACGATCTTCGGCGTGATGGCTCAGGCCGTCGCCCGGGGCTGGCTGGCTCGCGACCTGACCGGCAGCAACGCCGGCCTCGGCGGCGTGTTCCTCGCCTTCGGGTTCGCCATGCTGTTGACCACGCCGTTCGGCGGGGTCGCCGCCGACCGCTTCCCCAAGCGCAGCGTGCTGATCGTCGCGGTGAGCTTGCTGATCGTCTCGTCATTCGCCATCGGGCTCGCCGTCGTCACCGACACCATCCAGTACTGGATGCTGCTCGTCGCCAGCATGGTCCAGGCGGCGGCGTTCGCCATCTACCTGCCGGCCCGCATCGCCTTCATCGCCCAGGTCGTGGAGCACGATCAGATCGGTCCGGCGATCGTGCTCAGCCAGACGGCGCAGGAGGCGATGCGGGTCATCGCCCCGGCCCTGGCCGGGGTGCTCATCGGGCTGTCGTGGTTCGGAGTCGGTGGGCTGTTCCTCATGGCCGCCGTGACGAGCACCATCGCCGGCGTCGTGCTGCTCGGCCTCCCGCCCGGTTCCCCGGTCCAGGAGTCGCATCGATCGCCGTTGGCCGAAATGGCCGATGCCGCCCGCTACGTGCGGGCCAACCGCAGCCTCGGGCTGATCGCCCTCACGACCATCGGCGTCGTCGTGATCGGGTTCCCCTACCTCACGTTCCTCCCGGCGCTGGCGGACGATCGCTTCGACGTCGGTGCGGTCGGGTATGGGTTGATGGCCGGCACGGCCGGGCTCGGCGCGGTGTGCGCCGGCATGATCGCCCCGCGGCGCGGGTGGGTGGTGACGAGTCCATGGCGGACCATCGCGTGGTCCGGTGCGCTGCTCGGCCTGGCGCTGATCGGGCTCGGGCTGATGCACTGGTTCGCCCTGGCGCTGGTGATGCTGGCGGCGATCGGCGCGACGGGGCTGGTGTTCCAGACGACGACTCAGTCGCTGATGCTGTCGTTGTCCGACAGCGAGTACCACGGCCGGATGCAGAGCATGGTCGTCCTCGGCTTCAGCGGCTTCGGGCTGGCCGCGCTCCCGCTCGGCGCGTTCGCCGACGCCTTCACGCTGGAGCTGACCATGACGCTGATGGGCGTGGCGGTCCTCGCCGTGGTCGCGGTCTTCGTCGTCACGCGTCGCCAGCACCGGCGGGAGCTGGTGGCCGTCGAGCTGGCCTGATCAACGCTCCCACTCGACGTTGGGGAACGTCGCCACCCAGTGCTCGGCGATGCGGCCGTCGTCGATGCGCTGCACGATGAGCCAGGAGACGACGGAGCGTTCACCGGTCTCCTTGTTGATGCCCTTCGTCAGCGCTCTCGTCCAGACGCGATCGCCGTCGACGGTGCGATCGAGGATCGTGGTCTGGACCCGGGACAGGACGCGCTGGAACTCGGCCAGGCGGCCTCGGTAGGCGTTGCGCGACACGGTCTCGCTGCCCGTCGCGGTGTGCCGGGTGAACGGCTCGGTGAACAGCTCCTCGACCACGGCGAGGTTGCCGTCGCGCCAGATCTCGTCCCACCACCGCTGGCTGACGGCGAGCGGATCGGCGGCGGAGCCCTCCACGACTCGCAGTGTAGGGAACGGCGACGGGCCGGTCGGGCAGCGTCACTTCTTGCGCCGTCCAGATGCGAGCGACCGGCGACGGCCATGACAACCTTCCCCCGTGAGCACGGGAACCGACGATGGCTGACACACCGAGCTTGGACGGACCGGGGGTCTGGAGCGGGGCGCTGCGCTACGGCGACCCGGCGGAAGCCGCCGAGGCGGGGGCCGAGTTGGAGGAGCTGGGCTACGGCGCACTGTGGATCCCCGACGTCGGCGGCGACGTGTTCGAGTCGGCGGCCAACCTCCTGCGGGCCACCGAGGCGGTGACCGTCGCCACCGGGATCCTCAACATCTGGATGCACACGCCGGAGGAGACGGCGGCCGGCTTCGACGCGCTGACCGCCGAGCACGGGCGCCGCTTCCTGCTCGGGATCGGTGTCAGCCACGCCCCGTTCGTCGACCACGTGAAGTCGGCGGGCACGTACCGCAAGCCGCTGCAGCAGGTGAGCGAGTACCTGGACGGCCTCGACGCCGCACCCGCGCCGGTCCCCCAGCACGACCGCGTGATCGCCGCGCTGGGTCCGAAGATGCTCGAGCTGGCCCACCACCGCACGGCCGGGACGCACCCGTACCTCGTCACGCCCGAGCACACGGCGACAGCCCGTGAGGCGCTCGGCGCCGGCCCGGTGGTCGCCGTCGAGCAGGGTGTGGTGTTGGAGCGCGATGCCGACACCGCCCGCGGGTTGGCCCGCCAGCACCTCGCGACGTACCTCGGCCTCCCCAACTACTCGAACAACTGGAAGCGCATCGGGTTCACCGACGACGATCTCGCCGACGGCGGCAGTGATCGGCTCGTCGACGCGCTGTACGCGTGGGGTGACGAGGCGTCGATCGCCGGGCGGGTCCAGGAGCACCACGACGCCGGCGCCAGCCACGTGTGCGTGCAGGTCGTCATCGCCGACCCGCGCGGCTTCCCCCGCGACGAGTGGCGGGCCCTGGCGCCGGCCTTGTCCTGACCGTGGCGCTCGGCTCGATCCGCCACGAGCTGCGCATCGCCCGTCCGGCCGCCGAGGTGTGGTCGCTGGCCGGTGATGCGGCTCGGCTGCACGAGTGGTTCCCCGGGATCACGGCGTGCCACGTCGAGGGTGACGTGCGCACCATCACGCTCGGCACCGGCATGGAGCTGCCGGAGGAGATCCTCGTGCGCGACCCGGTGCAACGGCGCTTCCAGTACCGCATCACGGCGCCGATCTTCCGCCACCACCGTGGGACCATCGACGTGATCGACCTCGGTGACGACACGTGCCTCGTCGTGTACTCGACGGAGGCCGACCCGCGCACGATGGCACTGACGATCGGCGGCGGGACGGCGGGGGCGCTCGACGAGTTGCGCCGCCAATTCGAAGACGGGGGAGGCCACTGATGGGGCGCAAGATCTTGTTCGTCACCACCGACCAGCAGCGCTACGACGCGCTCGGCTGCAATGGGGGCGCCATCGCCCGCACACCCGTCGTCGACGCGTTGGCCGCCGCTGGCCACCGGTATGAGCGGGCCCAACCGCAGTCGGTGGTCTGCATGCCGTCGCGCTCGACGATGATCACCGGTCAGCACCCGAGCACGCACGGCGTGTGGATGAACGGTGTGCCGCTCCCGATCGACGCTCCTTCGGTGGCGGCAGTGCTCCACGACGCCGGGTACCGCACCGCGCTGGTCGGCAAGCCGCACTTCGAACCGTTCCTCGACCCGTTCGCCCGATTCGCCGAGAACCGTTTTGCCCGCGACGGGCAGGACGGCGTGCACCGCGGTTTCGAGCACTTCGAAGCGGCGACCCACAGCGGCGCCGGTCCGCTGCACTACGCCCGCTGGCTCGCCGCCGAGCACCCGGAGGCGGTCGGCATGTTCTACCCCGTGCTCGACGGGTCGCTGGAGGTCAACGCCGCCGGCGGCGGGGAGACCGGGGCGCCGCAGGTGCACGACAACACCATCCCGCGGGAGTGGTACCACACGGATTGGGTCGCTGACCGCACGATCGCCTGGCTCGATTCGCTCGGCGCCGACGACGACTGGTTCTGCTGGATGAGCTTTCCCGACCCCCACCACCCGTGGGACCCGCCGGCCTCCGAGCTCGGGCGGGTCGACTGGCGCGACGTGCCGTTGCCGGCGGGCTACGTCGAGGATGCCGACGAGCGCGAGCGCGTGCTCGACGCCAAGCCGCGTCACTGGCGGGCGTGGTACGACGGCCAGCTGGTCTCCAACTTCGAGGCCCCGCACGACTGGGTGCCGGCCACCCTGACCGCCGACCAGGTGCGCGAGGTCAACGCCCGCAACGCCGTGGAGTGCGAGCTGATCGACGAGGCGCTCGGGCGAGTGCTCGCCGCCGTCGAGGCGCGCGGGTGGGGCGACGACGTCGACGTCGTCTTCACGACCGATCACGGCGAGCTGCAGGGCGACTTCGGCCTGCTGTTCAAGGGCCCGTACCACGTCGACGGGCTGATGCGGCTGCCGCTGGTCTGGCGGCCGGCGCCGTCGGCTGCGGTCGCACCGTCGACCGTCGCCCGTCCCGTCGGGTTGGTCGACCTGGCGCCGACGTTCTGCGCCATCGCCGGGCTGCCCGTCCCGGCGTGGATGGAGGGCGACGTGCTGCCGGTCAGCGACGCCGACGCCGACGAGCGGGGTCGGGAGCGCGTGCTCACCGAGTGGGACAGCGTCCTGTTCGGCGTCGGCGTGCACCTGCGCTCGATCACCCGTGACGGCTGGGTGTGTACCGCCTACCGCCCGGGGTGGTGCCACGACGGCACGGAGGGCGAGCTGTACGACCTGGCCGACGACCCGTTGCAGCAGGTCAACCGCTGGGACGACCCGGCGCTGGCGGCCACGAGGTCGGACCTGCTGGCGGACCTCTGGGACCACCAACCCGAGCCCCAGCACCCGCTGCGCCGTCTCGAAGCCCCCGTCTGACCACGCGTTTGTGCGCTGGCGCGCGCCGGGGCGGCCACTCTTGAACAAACGCGACAGAGTGGGTCCATGACCGAGGTCCACAAGACACCGGGGGGCGTGACGTTCGTGCGCACACCCGAGGAGCGGTTCGCCGACCTGCCGGACTGGCCGTACGAGGCCCGCGCCGTCGAGGTCGAGGGGCTGCGCATGGCCTACGTCGACGAGGGTCGCGAGGACGGGCGGACCGTCCTCTTGCTGCACGGTGAGCCGACCTGGGGGTACCTCTATCGGCGGATGGTTCCGCCGCTGATCGCCGCCGGCTACCGCTGCGTCGTCCCGGACCTGATCGGCTTCGGACGGTCCGACAAGCCGACAGAGCGTGACGCCTACACGTACGCCGGCCACGTGGCCTGGTTGAAGTCGTTCGTCGAGCAGCTCGACCTCGGCGACGTCGTCGCCTTCGTCCAGGACTGGGGCGGCCTGCTCGGACTGCGCGTGGCCGCCGAGCACCCCGACCGCTTCGCCCGGCTCGTCATCGCCAACACCGACCTGCCCGATGGCGGGCCGATGGGCGAGGGGTTCATGGCCTGGCAAGCCGCCAGCCAGACGATGACGATGGACGCCGGGGCGCTGCTGCAGCGGGCCACGCTGGCTCGCCAGCTGACCGACGGTGAGGTCGACGCCTACCGGGCTCCGTTCCCGGACGAGCAGCACCTGGCCGGGGCCCGCCAGTTCCCGATGCTCGTGCCGACGGGGCCGGACGATCCTGCCGTGCCGGCCAACCGGGCGGCGTGGGACGTGCTCGAGCGCTGGACCGACCCCGTGCTCACGTTGTGGGCGCCGGACGACGTCGTGCTCGGGCGCAACCGGGCGAAGTTCCTGCGCCGGATCCCGGGGACGGCCGACCAGCCGCACCAGACGTTCAGCCCGGCCGGCCACTTCATCCAGGACGACGTCGGCGAGCAGCTCGCCGCGGCGATGCTCGCCTGGCTGGCTTGATGGAGCCGTACACGTTCGACCGGTTCCTGCGGTACGACGAGCTCACGGCGTGGTTGCGGGCGCTGGCCGCCGACCACCCCGACCTGGTCGCCGTCGAGTCGTACGGGCGCAGCCACGAGGGCCGCGACCTGTGGCTCGCGACGGTCACCGATGCCGCGACCGGCACCCACGACACGAAGCCGGCGCACTGGGTCGACGCCAGCATCCACGCCGTCGAGCTGACCGCAACCGTCGCCGCCTGCCGACTCCTGCAGCACCTCGTCGACGGCCACGCCGCCGGCGACGCCACCGTCACCCGCGCCCTTGCGACGCGCACGTTCTACGTCGTGCCACGGGTCAACCCCGATGGTGCGGAGTGGGCGCTGTCCGACCCGCCCAGGTTCCGTCGGTCCAGCACCCGACCGTGGCCATACCCGGATGCCCACCGCTGGCCCGGAGCGCACGTCGAGGACGTGGATGGTGACGGGCGGGTGCTGCAGATGCGGCTGCCTGACCCCGACGGGGCGTGGATGTCCCATCCGGACGACGCCCGGCTCCTCGTTCCGGTCCCGCCGAGCGGCAGCCCGGAGGGTGCGCCCCGCTACCGGCTGCTCGACGAGGGCACGATCGTCGACTACGACGGCTTCACCGTCCCGACGCCGGCCCCACCCGAGTCGCTCGACCTCAACCGCAACTTCCCCGCCGGGTGGGCGACCACGGTGCGCGGATCCGGTGACCACCCGATGTCCGAGCCCGAGATCGACGCCCTCGTCCGGGCCATCGTCGCCCGCCCCAACGTGTGCGGCTACAACGCGTTCCACACCAGCGGCGGCGTGATCCTGCGGCCGTCGTCGGTCGCCGCCGACTCCACGCTGCCGCCCGGTGACGTCTGGGCGTGGAGCGAGCTCGGGAAGATCGGCACCGCGCTCACGACCTATCCCGTGCACTCGGTCTTCGAGGACTTCACGTGGGACAAGGCCGTCACGATGAGTGGCGCCGCCGACGACTGGGCCTACGAGCACCTCGGCGTCATCTCGTGGACCACGGAGTTCTGGGACGCCGTCCACGCCGCCACCGGCACGAAGCAGTCGACCCACTTCTGGTACCTCGGCCCCACCGACGACCAGGCGTTGGCCGTCCTGCGCTGGGTCGACGAGCACGATCCGGGCGGCTACACGGACTGGTACCCGTTCGACCACCCCCAGCTCGGCTCGGTCGAGCTCGGCGGCTGGAACTACCTCGGCATCTGGACCAACCCACCCGCCACGAGGTTGGCCGACGAGGTCGCTCCGCACGCCGAGTTCGCCGTCGCCCACGCACTGGCGTCGCCGTGCCTGGAGGTCGGCCACGTCGGTGCGGTCGACCTCGGCGGCGGCACGTGGCGGGTCGAGCTCGGCCTGAGCAACACCGGCTGGCTGCCGACGGACGTGACGGCGCGGGCCCGCAAGCAGCACCTCGTCCGCCCGATCGTCGCCGAGCTGACCGGCGCGCCGGTCGTCGGCGGCCCGGCCCGCCAGCAGGTCGGCCAGCTCGACGGTCGCGCCGCCGCCCGATTCGCCGCCTGGCACGACGGCACGCCTGATCGCGTGCTCGTCACGTGGGTCGTCAGCGCGTCGGCGGGCACGGAGATCGAGCTGACCGCCCGTCACGACCGCGCCGGCGCCGCCCGCTCGACCATCACGGTCGGTTGACCCGTTCTGGCCGTCGCAATCGACCGCTGTGAGTCGGTTGCGACGGCCAGAACGGGTCAGGATGGCCGGAATGGGCATCTTCCACGAGGCCACCGGTCAGGGTCCGGCCGTGCTGCTGACGCACGGGTTCGCCGCGTCGTCGCAGATGTTCGCGGCGACGGTGGCCGACCTGTCGGCCGACCACACGGCGATCGTGTGGGACCAGCTCGGCCACGCCCGCAGCGACTCGCCGGACGACCCTGCGGCGTACTCGGTGGCGGCGTCGCTGGAGGCGATGGTCGACGTGCTCGACGCCGTCGGCGTCGACGACGCGGTGCTGCTCGGCCACTCGCTCGGCGGCTACCTGTCGCTGGAGCTGGCGTTGGCCCATCCGGAGCGAACACGCGGTCTCGTGCTCGTCGACACGGGACCGGGCTACCGCAGCGACCGCGGCCGGGACCAGTGGAACGAGATGGCCGAGGGCTACGCCGTGGCCCTGGACGACGACGGCCTCGCCGGGCTCGGGCGGGTGTCGGGCAGCGCCGAGGTCGACTCCGGCGTGCACCGCGGCGCGGCCGGCCTGGCCCGCTCGGCGCGCGGCGTGCTGAAGCAGGCCGACGGCCACGTGATCGACGGGCTGTCGTCGATCGCCTGCCCGTCGCTCGTGATCGTCGGTGAGCGGGATCGTCCGTTCCTCGCCGGCTCTGAGTACATGGCGGCCAAGATCCCGGGCGCCCGCCTCGCCGTCATCGCCGGAGCCGGTCACGCGCCGCCCGTCACCCACCCGGCCGCATTCCTCGCCGAGCTGCGCGAGTTCCTCGGACAGCTGTGAACCAGGAGGACGTGCGCCTCGAGGTTCGGACCTGGCTGGCGGCGAACTGGGACCCCGATCGCCCGCTCATCGAGTGGCGGCGTCTCCTGCTCGACAGCGGGTGGGCGGCGCCGACGTGGCCGGTGGAGTGGTTCGGCAAGGGCCTGCCGGCGTGGGCCGACGGCGTGGTGGCCGCCGAGCTCGCCGCCGCCGGCGCCGTCGGGGCGGCGGTCGGCAGCGGCATGACGCTGGCTGCGCCGACGCTGCTCGCCCACGGCTCCGACGAGCTGAAGCGGCGCCTGCTGCCGCCCACGGTGACCGGGGCGCAGACGTGGTGCCAGTTGTTCAGCGAGCCGACCAACGGCTCCGACCTCGCCGGGTTGATCACGCGTGCTGTCCTCGACGGCGACGAGTGGGTCGTCAACGGGCAGAAGCTGTGGAGCACCAGCGCCCACCACGCCCACCACGGGATGCTGCTCGCCCGCACGGACCCGACGGTGCCGAAGCACCGTGGCATCACGTACTTCGTGCTGCCGATGGACCAGCCGGGTGTGGAGGTGCGGCCGCTGCACCAGATGAACGGCCACTCCTCGTTCAACGAGGTGTTCCTGACCGACGCCCGGGTTCCGGTCGCCAACGTGGTCGGCGCGCCGGGCGACGGGTGGGCGGCGGCCATGACGACGCTGAGCCACGAGCGCGGCTTTGCAACGATGCGCCGACCGCGGTTCGACCGCGCCCCTTCTGGTCGCACGGCGCGCGAGGCGGCCGCCGAGGCGGAGGAGTACTTCGCCACCTATGCGTGGTACCCGCAGCGCGCCGGCCGGCCCGACCTCGTGGCCGAGCTGGTGCGCGGGCGAGGCGCCATCGACCGACAGTCGGCGGCCGCGCTGCACGCCCTGGCCCGCGCCAACGAGTGGACGGCGCGCCGTGCCGCGGCGGCCCGAGCCGCCGGTCGCCCGCCGGGCGCCGAGGGGTCGCTCGGGAAGCTGGCGGCCAGCCGCGTCGCGCGGGCGGCGGCGCAGATCCACGGCCGCTTGGCCGGTGCCGCCGGCACGCTCGCCGGCGCCGACAGCCCGCTCGATGGCGTCGTTGCCGAGGTGTTGGTGTCGGTGCCGGCACAGTCGATCGCCGGCGGCACCGACGAGATCCAGCACAACATCATCGGCGAACGAGTCCTCGGCCTCCCCCGGGAACCGTCGGTCGACCGTTGAACCCCTGGGTCACCAGCCGGTGAACGGCGGCTCCTTCGAGTCGACCTGGTTCCAGTAGTCGCGATGGTCGACCACGAGGCCGTCGTCGTCGAAGCGCAGGAACGTCGAGCCGGCCATCGTCAAGCGCTGACCGTCCTCGACCCACGTTGCCCACCACTCGACGGCGGCCCGCTGGCCGGCGGCGACGGGCGAGCCGAAGCGACACTCGATGTCGTGCTCGACGGCGAAGTTGCGCTGCAGGTAGTCACGGACGCCGCCCGAGCCGAGCTCGGGCGGTCGCAGGACGAGCGCCCGGTACTCGGCAGCCTCGGCGTACAGCTCGACGATCGCCTCGACGTCCTTGGCCGGCCACGCCCGCTCCCACACGCCGCGCCACCGCTGCGCCAGCTGCTCGATGTCCACGGACCGACGGTATGCCGCCACGATCGGGCCCTGGCGAGACGGCGCTGGTTGTCGGGCTGCGGGCCCGCCGTGGCGAGCGAGCGTCGACAGCCGCCACGATCGGGCCCTGGCGAGACGGCGCTGGTTGTCGGGCTGCGGGCCCGCCGTGGCGAGCGAGCGTCGACAGCCGGCCCGCCTAGCCTCGATGGACGTGGACGGCACGATCGCCGAGAGCGTCGTGCGGCGACCGCCGGCGATGCTGCAGCCGTACGTCGAGTCGTACGTCGGCTACCACTACGCCGGGTTCGCCCCGGGCGAGCACATGGGCCTGCCGTCGCGCCACCTCACGTTCATCGTCACCTTCGACGCGCCGCTCGAGCTGACCCAGCTGCCCGACGGGACCCGTCAGCACGAATCGTTCGACACGCTCGTCGGTGGTCTCCACACGACACCGGCGGTGATCCGCCACGACGGCAACCAGCACGGCATCCAGCTGCAGGTGACACCGGCGGGGTCGCGGGCGCTGTTCCGCATGCCCGCCGCCGAGCTGGCTTCGACCGTCGTCACGCTCGACCAGGTGTGGGGGCGGCTGGGGTTCGAGCTGTACGACCGGCTCGCCTTTGCGCCGGACTGGCCGACGCGGTTCCGGGTGCTCGATGGCGTGCTGCTGCGGGTGCTGTCGACGACCGCCGAGCTGCCCACGGGTGCCCGCCCACAGGCGGCGGTGGCGTTCCGGCGGCTCGCTGTGATGCACGGCCTCGTCGACGTCGCCTCGCTGGCCGACGGCATCGGGTGGAGCCGCCGGCACCTCACCGAGCAGTTCTCGGCCGAGTACGGGGTCGGCCCGAAGGCGATGGCGCGCGTGCTGCGCTTCGAACGGGCGCGGTGGATGCTGGTCCAGCCCGACCACCCGTCGCTGGCGATGGTCGCTGCGACCTGCGGGTACGCCGATCAGGCCCACATGACCCGGGAGTGGAGGTCGCTGGCCGGATCGAGCCCGGGCGCGTGGCTGGCCGCCGAAGAGCTGCCTTTCGTGCAAGACGCCGGGCTCGACCTCGACGGAGGATGACGTCATGAGCGAACCGTCGAAGGTTGTCTGGCCGTGCCTCAACTACCGCGACGCCCGGGCGGCGATCGGGTTCCTGGTCGAGGCCTTCGGGTTCGAGGAGGCGCTCGTCGTGCCCGGCGAGACCGATGACGTCGTCGCCCACTGCCAGCTGCGGTGGCCCGAGGGCGGCGGCGTGATGCTCGGCACGGCCGGCCGGGAGGACAGCGAGTTCGCCCGGTTGCCGACGAGCTGCGCATCGGTCTACGTCGTCACCGACGACCCTCACGCCGTGTTCGCCCGGGCGACGTCGGCGGGCGCCCGCGTCGTGCGCGAGATGCGCGACGAGGAGTACGGCTCGACGGGCTTCAGCGTGCTCGACCCCGAGGACAACATCTGGAGCTTCGGCACGTACCGCGGCGAAGCCTGACCCGTCGCGCCCCGCCCCATCTGGGCGCGGACGTTCTCAAACCCCCTTCTGGGCGCGGTGGTTCTCGATTTTGAGATCGTCCGCGCCCAGATCGGGTCGGGTCCATAGCCTGCGGATGGTGTCAGGAGCGCAGGACCTGCTGGAGGCGGCTCGGGCCGTGCGGGTCAACGCCCACGTGCCGTACTCGCGCTTCGCCGTGGGGGCGGCGATCCGCACGTCGTCGGGGAAGATCTTCGCCGGCGCCAACGTCGAGAACGCGTCGTATCCCGAGGGCATCTGCGCCGAGGCGTCGGCCATCGGCGCCATGGTCTCGGCCGGCGAGCGGGAGATCGTCGAGGTGCTGACCGTCGCCGGCGGCGAGCACCTCGTCACGTGTTGCGGCGGGTGCCGGCAGAAGCTGGCCGAGTTCGCCGGCCCGGCGACCCCGGTCCACGCCGCCGACCCCGACGGCGTGCTGCAGACGTTCGCCCTTGGTGACCTGCTCCCGGCGACCTTCGGCGCCAAGCACCTGGCGTAGACCCGCGGAAGTTGAGTGATATCGACTCAAGTTCTTTGGTCAGTGGGTTGCCAGGGGGAGATCGGCCGGCCTAGCCTGGCGGGACCCTTCCCCAGATCTCTCAGCAGGAGCACACCACATGTCCAAGGCCGTCGGCATCGACCTCGGTACCACCAACTCCGTCGTCTCCGTCCTCGAGGGCGGCGACCCGGTCGTCATCCCCAACGCCGAGGGCTCGCGCACGACGCCCTCCGTCGTCGCCTTCTCCAAGAGCGGCGAGGTCCTGGTCGGCGAAGTCGCCAAGCGCCAGGCCATCACCAACCCCGACCGCACGTTCCGCTCCATCAAGCGGCACATGGGCGAGGACTGGAAGAGCGACGACATCGACGGCAAGCGCTACACGCCCCAGGAGATCGCCGCCCGCATCCTGATGAAGCTGAAGCGGGACGCCGAGAGCTACCTCGGCGACACCGTCAACCAAGCCGTCATCACCACTCCGGCGTACTTCGACGACGCCCAGCGCACTGCGACCAAGGAGGCAGGCCAGATCGCCGGCCTCGAGGTGCTGCGGATCATCAACGAGCCGACGGCCGCGGCCCTGGCCTATGGCCTCGACAAGGACGCCCAGGACGAGACCGTCCTCGTGTTCGACCTCGGCGGCGGCACCTTCGACGTGTCCGTGTTGGAGATCGGCGACGGTGTGTTCGAGGTCAAGTCGACCCACGGTGACACCCACCTCGGCGGCGACGACTGGGACCAGCGTGTGATCGACTGGCTGGTGCAGCAGTTCAAGGCCGCCCACGGCGTCGACCTGTCCAACGACCGGATGGCCGCCCAGCGCCTCAAGGAGGCGGCGGAGAAGGCCAAGATCGAGCTCAGCCAGGTCCAGCAGACCCAGATCAACCTGCCGTTCATCACGGCCACGGCCGACGGTCCGCTGCACCTCGACGAGTCACTCAGCCGGGCCAAGTTCCAGGAGATGACGGCCGACCTCATCGAGCGCTGCCGGATCCCCTTCGAGCAGGCGTTGAAGGACGCCAGCGTGGCCAAGGGCGACCTCCACCACGTCATCCTCGTCGGCGGCTCCACCCGGATGCCCGCCGTGCAGGACCTCGTCATCAACCTCACGGGCAGCGAGCCGAACAAGTCGGTCAACCCGGACGAGGTGGTCGCCGTCGGCGCCGCCATCCAGGCCGGCGTGCTGCGCGGCGACGTCAAGGACGTCCTGCTGCTCGACGTCACGCCGCTGTCCCTCGGCATCGAGACCAAGGGTGGCGTCATGACCAAGCTGATCGAGCGCAACACCACGATCCCCACCCGTCGCACGGAGGTCTTCACGACCGCCGAGGACATGCAGCCGTCCGTGGAGATCCACGTGCTGCAGGGCGAGCGGGAGATGGCCAGCTACAACAAGACGCTCGGCAAGTTCCAGCTCGTCGACCTGCCGCCGGCGCCGCGCGGGGTGCCGCAGATCGAGGTCACGTTCGACATCGACGCCAACGGCATCGTCCATGTGTCGGCCAAGGACCGGGCGACGAACAAGGAGCAGTCGATGACCATCAGCGGTCAGTCGACGCTCGACAAGAGCGTCATCGACCAGATGGTCAAGGACGCCGAGGCCCACGCCGAGGAGGACCGCCGCCGCCGCGAGGAGGCCGAGGTCCGCAACAACGCCGACTCGCTCGTCTACCAGACCGAGAAGGTGCTGCGCGACCAGGGCGACAACGTCCCGGCCGAGGAGAAGGCCGCTGTCGAGCAGCCCCTCGCCGACCTGAAGAAGGCGCTGGAGGGCAGCGACACGGCGGCCATCAAGGCGGCCAGCGAGACGCTGATGTCGGCCAGCCAGGCGTTCAGCCAGAAGCTGTACGAGGCGGCGGCTCGCGACACCAACGCCGCCGGCACGTCGGCTTCCGGCCAGACCGGGTCCGGCCCCGTCGAGGACGACGAGATCGTCGACGCCGAGATCGTCGACGAGGAGCAGAAGGAAGCGTGACGGGAATCGACCCGGACGCCACGCCACCCGGTGGAGTGCCGGCCACCGAACCATCCCCCGATGGCTCGGTGGTCGCCGCCGCACCCGAGGCTGCCGACGCGCCCGAGATGAACGGTGAGGCCGAGGCGACCGAGGAGCTGGCGTCGGAGATCGCCGCCGAGATCACGGAGCTGAGCGAGCAGCGTGACCAGTACCGCGACCTCGCCCAGCGCGTGCAGGCCGACTTCGAGAACTACCGCAAGCGGGTCCAGGCGCAGATGCGCGACGAGGCCGATCGGGCCACGGCAAAGTTGGCGGCCTCGCTGCTGCCCGTGCTCGACGCCACGGAGGCGGCGTACCTCCGCCATCCGGACGAGATCGGCCCGCTGCTCAACGTGCTCTTGTCGGAGCTGAAGAAGGAGGGCCTGGAGACGCTGCACCTGGACGGCGAGCCGTTCGACCCGAACGTCGCTGAAGCCGTGGCCCACGAGGCCGGCGATGGCGGCGAGGTCATCGTGGCCGAGGTGCTGCGCAGCGGCTACCGCTGGAACGGTCGCACGCTGCGACCGGCGATGGTCCGCACGCGCGACTGAGCGGGAGCAGCACATGGCCGCCCAACGAGAGTGGTTCGAGAAGGACTACTACGCCATCCTCGGTGTGCCCGACACGTCGACGCCGAAGGAGATCACCAAGGCCTACCGCAAGCTGGCCCGCGAGCTGCACCCCGACAAGAACCCGGGCAACGCCGAGGCCGAGGAGCGGTTCAAGGCGGTGTCGGCGGCGTACGACGTGCTCGGCGACGAGGCCAAGCGCAAGGAGTACGACGAGGTGCGGCGCCTCGGCCCGATGGGTGGGCCGGGTGGCGCGTCCGGACCCGGCGGGTTCACGTTCAACATGAACGACGCCGACGTGGGCGGCATCAACGACCTGCTCGGCCAGATGTTCGGCCGGCGCGGTGGTGGTCGCCCCGGTGGCGCCACCACCTCCGGCGCCGGACCGCGGCGCGGCGCCGACGTCGAGGCCGAGCTGACGCTCGACTTCGTCGACGCGGCACGCGGGCTGACCACCACGCTGCACCTGACGTCGGACGCCCAGTGCTCGACGTGCCACGGCTCGGGCGCCCGTCCCGGCACCGTGCCCAAGCTGTGCCCGCAGTGCGGAGGGCGCGGCGTGATCGATGACAACCAGGGCCTGTTCTCGTTCTCGACGCCGTGTCGACGCTGCGGTGGGGTCGGCACCGTGATCGAGGATCCCTGCCCGACGTGTGCCGGCTCGGGCATCGAGAAGCGGGCCCGGGAGGTCCAGGCGCGGATCCCGGCGGGGGTGTCGGACGGCCAGACGATTCGGCTCAAGGGGCGCGGGGCACCCGGACGCAACGGTGGCCCGGCCGGCGACCTCCTGGTGCAGATCCACGTCGCCCCGCACCCGCTGTTCGGGCGCAGCGGCAACGACCTGACCACCCGCGTCGCCGTGTCGTTCGCCGAGGCGGCGCTCGGCGCTGACGTCGCCGTGCCGAACCTCGATGGCTCGGCGGTCACGCTGCGTCTGCGCCCCGGGACCCAGCCGGGCAGCCGTCATCGCGTGCGGGGCAAGGGCATCGAGACCAAGAAGGGCACCGGCGATCTGATCGTCACCGTCGACGTCGTGGTGCCGACCACCCTGTCCGAGCCGGAGCGCTCGGCGATCGAGGCCTTGGCAGCTGCCAGCGGGCAGGTGTCGGCATGATCCGCCGCCGCACCCAGGCCGTGTACGTCATCTCGGTGGCCGCCGAGCTCGCCGGCATGCACCCGCAGACGCTGCGCATCTACGAGCGCCGGGGGCTGCTCAGCCCGGCTCGCACGTCGGGCGGGAACCGACGTTACAGCGACGCCGACATCGAGGTGCTGCGGCGCATCGCCGACCTCGCCGAAGCCGGGATGAACCTGGAGGGCATCCGCCGGGTGATGGAGCTGGAGCACGAGAACGAGCGCCTGCGCGCCGAGCTGGCGGCGGCCAAGGAGCAGGCGGCTCGGGCTGAGGCCGACGCCGAACGGCGGGCCCGGCGCGACCTCGTCCCACTGCGCCAGGCCATTGCCGTCTTCGGCCAGCACTTCCCCCACCCCCCACCCCCCGACGACCCGCCCTGACCATCCGAGTGTTTCGCTGCATTCGAGTGTTTCGCGCGACGGGCTTCCGCGTACGTCAAACCCTCCGGTGCGACTGAAACCCTCCGATGCCTCAGCGGCCGGCCACCGAGGGCTTCGGTGGATGAGGGGGACGCCGGGGCGGTAGACGAGGTGGTCCTCGCTGGGGGCGTCGAGCACCACGAGGTCGGCTCGGGATCCGGGACCGAGCCAGCCGACGTCGTCGCGGCGCAGCGCTCGGGCTCCGCCGAGCGTCGCCGCCGCGAACCGCCTCGGCCGCCGTCATCCGCAGGTCGCGGACGGCGAGGGCGATCACGAAGCTCATCGACGTCGTGTAGCTCGACCCCGGGTTGCAGTTGGTGGCCAGCGCCACCGTGGCGCCGGCATCGAGCACGCGCCGGGCGTCGGGGTACGGCTGGCGGGTCGAGAAGTCGGTGGCCGGCAGGAACGTCGCCACCGTGTCGCTACCGGCCAGCGCCTCGACGTCGGCGTCAGACAGGTATGTGCAGTGGTCGGCCGAGGCGCAGCCCAGCTCGACGGCCAGCTGCACGCCTGGCCCGGGACCGAGCTGGTTGGCGTGCAGCCGCAACCCGAGGCCAGCCGCCCGCCCCGCCTCGAGCACGGCTCGGCACTGGTCGGCGTCGAACGCGCCGGTCTCGCAGAAGGCGTCGATCCATCGGGCATGGGGCTTCGCAGCTGCCAGCATCTCGCCGCACACCAGCGCCACGTAGTCGTCGGGCCGGGCGGCGTACTCGGGCGGGACTCCGTGTGCACCGAGAAGGGTTGTCTCGTCGGTCAGCTGGCGTCCGAGGCGCAGCAGTCGCGCCTCGCCGTCGACGGTGGCGGCGTAGCCCGACTTGATCTCGATCGTCGTGATGCCGGCCCGCCGTGCTTCCTCCAGTCGGGCGGCGGCACCAGCGCGCAGCTCGTCGTCGCCCGCCGCCCGCGTCGCCTCGACCGTCACGTTGATGCCACCGGCGGCGTACGGCGCGCCGGCCATCCGGGCGGCGAACTCGGCGCTGCGGTCGCCGGCGAACACGAGGTGGGTGTGGCTGTCGACGAACCCCGGCAGCACGCACCGCCCGCCGACGTCGAGACGGTCATCGGCGGCGGGCGGCGGGCCGGTGCCCAGCGCGGCGACGTGCTCGCCGTCGATCACGATCCAAGCGTCCGCCAGGGCACCATCGGGGCCGTTCGTGACGAGCCGGCCGATGCCGTCGACGAGGAGCGTCATGCGAGCGCCGCGCGGAGCTCGGCGGCAACGTCGATCGTGGTGTGCCGCCCGTCGACGACGACGACCCGGCCGCCGATCACGGCATGGCGGACGTCGGACGCCGTCGCTGCGAACACGGCGACCTCCAGGGCGTCGTCGGCCAACGCGCCCACGGTCCGCACGGAGTCGAGCGAGATCGTCGTCAGGTCGGCTAACGCGCCGACCTCGATGCGTCCGGCGTCGGGCCAGCCGAGGCTGGTGTGACCCTGCTCGGTCGCCGCCCGCAGCAACGACGGCGCGTCGTGGCTGCCGCGGACGCCGCTGGCCAACCGCTCGTCGAGCTCGACGGCGCGCGCCTCCTCCAGCAGGTCGATCACGGCGTGCGAGTCGCTGCCAAGGGTCAGCCGGACGCCCGAATCGCGCATCGCCCGGGCGGCGCCGATGCCATCGGCCAAGTCCCGCTCGGTGGTCGGGCAGAGGCAGCACCACCCATCGGCAGCGCCGAGCAGCTCCAGGTCGGCCTCGGTGGCGTGGGTGGCGTGCACGGCGGTGAACCGGTCGCTCAGCGCGCTGCGGTCGTCCAGCACCTGCATCGGTGTGCGTCCGAGGGCGGCGAGGCACTGGTCGTGCTCCGCCGGCTGTTCCGAGACGTGGGCGTGCAGGACGGCATCACGCTCGGCCGCCCACGCCGCCACCACCTCGATCGCCGCCGGGTCGACCGCTCGCACCGAGTGGACGGCGGCGCCGATCCGCACGCCTGGGCCGTCGGTCAGCGCCGACGCCCTGGTCGCCCACGCCAGGGCGTCACCGTCCGAGAACCGACGTTGCGGCTCGTCAGCGGCGACGTCGAAACCTCCCTGCAGGTAGCACGCGTCGAGCAGCGTGATCCGCACCCCGGCCTCGGCGGCCGCGGCGACCACCGCCGCTCCCATGGCGTTGGGGTCGGCGTACGGCGCGCCGCCGGCCTGGTGGTGGAGGTAGTGGAACTCGCCGACGCAGCTGATGCCGGCCAGCGCCATCTCGGCGAACGTGGCGCGGGCCAGCGCGTGGTAGCTGTCCGGGTCGAGCCGCGCGGCCAGCGCGTACATCTGGTCGCGCCACGTCCAGAACGAACCCGACCCGGACTGGGTCCGCCCTCGCAGCGCGCGGTGGAACGCGTGGCTGTGGGCGTTGGCCAGTCCCGGCAGCGTCAGCCCGCCAAGGCGGGTGGCATCGGGCGGAGCCGGGGCACCGGGCTCGACCGCCGAGATGCGGTCGCCGTCGACGGTGACCAGCACCTCGGCTGCGGCCCGGTCGCCGCCGAGCCACGCCAGCTCGCAATGGAAGGTGGCCACGGGGTGATGTTGGCACCGAGGGATACCCTCTGGGGTGCGTGCGCAGCCCGGGACGGCCCTGATGTTCGCCGTGGCGACCGCGGCGCTGGTCGTGGCGATGGCGACCGGGGCCGGCGCCCAGCTCGGCGTCATCGACACCTCGTCCGTGCGCTGGGTCCACCACGGCCTGTTCGGTGCGTCGCTGGCCACGGCGGTGGCGGCGCTGGCGATGACGCGACGGCGGTCGGAGCGCACCGCCCTGGTCCCCGCCATCGCCGTCCTGTCGACGCTGCCGCGCACGAAGGGAGGCACCCTGGCCCACGGCGCGAGGGCCGGCGTCGCCGCGGCGTGCTACGTCGTCGGATGGGCGGGTCGTTCGTGGAGCTGAACGAGGCCGTCGTCGGTCGACGCACGACGAACGGACCCTTCCTCGACCGTGCCGTCAGCCTTGACCACCAGCGGCGGCTGCTCGAGGCGGCCAGCCGGGCGCCCTCGCACTTCAACAGCCAGCCGTGGCGCTTCGTCGTGGTCGAGGACCGCTCGACGATCGAGGCGGTGGCCACGCTGAGCGGCGACAGCATGACCCAGCTGATGGAGGAGGGCACGTTCTGGCAGCGGTACCGGCGCTACTTCCGCTTCAGCGAGGAGGAGCTGGCGGCGACGGGCGATGGCATCCACTTCGATCGCATGCCTCGGGCCCTCAAGCCGTTCCGCAAGTTCATCTTCGGTGACACCGGGCAGGCCGTGATGAACCGGTTCGGCGTGCCGCGCACACTCGGCTCGGACAACCGGAAGCTCGTCGCCGGCTCGCCGCTGCTGCTCGGCTGCGCCCTCGATCGGGAGGAGTACCGGCCGGGTGAGCTGTCCGGCTTCTACTCCGTGTTCGGGTTGGGTGCGGCGATCGAGAACGTCTGGCTGACGACGACCGAGCTGGGCATGGGCATGCAGTTCGTCTCCACGCCGATGGAGTTCCCCGACCGCTGGGCCGAGTTGAACCGGTTGCTGCGGATCCCCGACGACCTCGAGCTGATGGCCGTGTTCCGCCTCGGGTACGTCCCCGTCGACGCCGACCGCCCGACGATCGACTGGTCGAGCCGGCATCGCAAGCGCTTCGCCCAGTTCGTCTTCCGCGAATCCGGTGAACGCCCCGACGACCGTCTGGACACGTTGCCATGAGCGAGCGAGTCTTCGAGCGAGCGAATCATCAGGCACGGTCTTCGGCTCATTGGTGCACCAACTCCACGCCTGACTTGGCGCACGACGACAGGGTGCACCAATGAGCGAGCGAGTCTTCGAGCGAGCGAATCATCAGGCACGGTCTTCGGCTCATTGGTGCACCAACTCCACGCCTGACTTGGCGCACGACGACAGGGTGCACCAATGAGCGAGCGAGTCTTCGAGCGAGCGAATCATCAGGCACGGTCTTCGGCTCATTGGTGCACCAACTCCACGCCTGACTTGGCGCACGACGACAGGGTGCACCAATGAGCGTGCGGGTCGCGTCGGTGACGACGGCGGTGCCGCCGCACCAGGTCAGCCAGGACGAGGCCGTGGCGTACGCCCGGACGCTGTTCCCCGACCTGTCCGCGCGAGCCTTCGACCGGCTGGCCCCGGTCTTCGAGCACGTGCGCATCGCCCACCGCCACGTGTGCGAGCCGCCGTCGTGGTTCGCCGAGGACCACACGTTCGCCGAGCGCAACGCGCTGTACCAGCGGTGGGCCACCGACCTCTCCGAGCAGGCTGGACGGGCGGCCCTCGACGCCGCCGGCGTGGACCCGGCCGACGTCGGCGGGCTGATCTTCGTGTCGACCACCGGCCTGGCCACGCCGTCGCTCGACGCCCGGTTGCTGGCCCGCCTCGGCCTGCCCGCCCGACACACCCACCGGGAGTCGATGTTCGGCCGCGGCTGCGCCGGCGGCGCCGTCGGGCTAGCGCAGGCGGCCGACCGGGCTCGCCTCACCGGCGCAGGGCGACCGGTGCTGCTGATCGTCGCCGAGCTGTGCAGCCTGACGTTCCGCCGCCAGGACGCATCGGTGGCCAACGTGATCTCCACCGCGCTGTTCGCCGACGGCGTCGCCGCCGCCGTGCTGTCGACGGACGACGACGCATCCGGTCCCGAGGTGCTCGGCCACGACGGCGTGACATGGCCCGACTCCGAGGAGCTGATGGGGTGGACGTTCGGCGCCGACGGGCTGACGGTGATGCTGTCCAAGAGCATCCCCAACCTCGTGCGGCGCGAGTTCCGGACCAGCTTCGACGATGCGTGCACCACCCTGGGCGTGGACTCCAGCGCGGTGCGCCACCACCTCGTCCATCCGGGCAGCGCCATCGTGCTCGATGCCGTCGAGGAAGCGCTCGGTCTCGACCCGAAGGCGCTGCACTTGTCGCGAGAGGTGCTGGCCGATCAGGGCAACATGTCGGCGGCGACCGTGCTGTTCATCCTCCAGCGGTTCATCGATGGCGCACGGGGGGCGCCGGGAGATCTCGCCGTGCTCTCGGCGATGGGTCCCGGCTTCTCGGCCGACCACGTCCTGCTTCGATGCTGAGGCGGGCGGCGGTCGCCGTGACGGCGATGGCGGCGCAGCGGCTGCTCGAGCTGCGTCATGCCCGCCGCAACGAGGACGCGCTCCGCGCCCGGGGCGCGGTCGAGGTCGGTGCCGGCCACTACCCGGTGATCGTCGCCATGCACACGACGTGGCTGGCGTCGACGCTGTGGGAGGGTCGCCGCGCCAGGCGGGTGCACCGTGCTCCACTGGTCGCGCTGGTCGCCGCCCAAGCGTTGCGCTACTGGGCCATCCGCAGCCTCGGCCCGCAGTGGACGACGCGCGTCCTCGTCGACCCCGCTGCGGCGCCGGTGACGAGCGGGCCGTACCGGTACGTGCGGCACCCGAACTACGTCGCCGTCGCCGCCGAGATCGTCGCCTTCCCGATGGTCGTCGGCGCGTGGCGCACGGCCGCCGGCTTCTCGCTTGCCAACGCCCTCGTCCTGCGCCACCGCATCGGTGTGGAGGACGAGGCCCGTCGCGCACCGTCCGAGCTCCTGACGCGGTGAGAGGTGAGGGGCCATACTGCCCTCACCTCTCACCGCGCTCAGCTGACGAGGCGGACGAGCGCCGTCGTGCCGGCGGCGAGGACGAGCACGACGAGCAGGTTGGCCCGCCGCCACAGGGCCACGCCGGCGACGGCGACGCCGGCGGCCCGGGCGTCGAGGACGAGCGATCTCCCGTCGGCGAACGTCTGCACCACCACGATGGCGGCCAGCACCGCGGCGGGCAGGGCGATGACGAACCGCCGCACGGCCACGGGCAGCTCGCGGCCCCCGAGCAGCGCCGGGCCGGCGCCTTTCAGGACGAACGTGATGATGGCGCCGAACACGACGGCCAGCCAGACCTCGGTCATGGTCGGCGGGCCAGCAGCACGGCGGCGCACGCCGCCACGATCGGCACCCCGACCGGGGCGAACGGGACCAGCGCCAGGGCGATCACGGCCGCCGCGGCGGCGATGACCCGGCGCTCCGGGACGCGCAGCTCGGCGGCCAGCAGGGCGAGGAAGAACGCCGGGAACAGCACGTCGAGCCCGAGCGCCTTCGGGTCGGGGATGCTGTCACCGGCCAGTACGCCGATCGCCGTCCCGACGACCCAGACCAGGAACTGGGGCGCGGTGGCGCCGATCAGACGCCGGCGGGCGAACGTGCCGTCGCCATTGGCGGCCAGCACGAACGACGCGTCGACCAGGGTCTGGCCCTCGACGGCCCGGCGCAGTCGCCCGCCGACCAACGACGGCGCGAGGGCGATGCCCATCACGAGGAAGCGCATGTTGATCAGCACCGCCGCGGCCAGCGCGGCGATCAGCGTGCCCCCGTCACTCAGCACCGAGAGCAACGCGAACTGGGCCGAACCGGCGAAGACGACGGTCGACATGACGATCGGCGCCAGCGCGCCCCATCCCGCCTCGGCGGCACCGACGCCGAACACCACGCCGATCAACCCCGTCGGGACGATCAGCGGCAGCGCGGCTCGAAAGCCGGCGCGGTAGGAGTCCTCCGGGCGCTCGTCGATGCGTGATTCGGCGTTACGCACGGCAAGCACCGTCGCGAGCGTGCGAGCGAGCGAGCGCCAGCGAGCGAGCGGCCATCACCGGCCTGCGTGGCCGTGGAACGCCACGACGGTCACGCGGCGAGACGCTCGACGAGCGCCTTCTCGTCGGGCCCGAACCACGGGCCGTCGCCGGCGGCGGCGTTCTCAACCATCCGCTCCGGGCGGGTCGTCGCCGGGATCGACACCGAGGTCGCCGGATGGCTGAGGCCGTACTTCAGCAGCGCCTGCGGCCACGTCGACACGCCGAACTCGGCCAACGGCGCCAGATCGGCGGCGCCCGGTCGGCGGCCGACGAGCCCGCCGGCGGCGAACGGCCGCATCAGGATCACGCCGATGCCGAGCTCCTGGGCGAGCGGGAGGATGCGCTGCTCGACCTCCCGCTCTTGCGGGTTGTAGGGCACCTGGACCGCGCCGATGCGGCCGGTGCGCATCACCGCCTCGAGGTCGGCGAACGCCGTGGCCTGCCAGTGCGTTGCCGCCACGACGTCGATCTCGCCGGCGTCGCGGTGCCGTTCCAGCTGGTCCAGGCGGGTCGGCCATTCGACGAGGTTGTGGACCTGGAACACCTCGACGTGGCCCCCGTAGAACCCGAGCGAGGCGGTGATCTGGCGTTCCGCCTCGTCGTCGTCCGGAGTCCAGACCTTGGTCGCCACGATGGCCTCGGACCGGCGCCCGCCCAGCGTCTCGCCGAGGATCCGTTCGGCGTGCCCGTACATCGGGGACGAGTCGACGAACGTGGCGCCGTGGTCCAGGGCGGCGGCGGTGATCGCCTGGCGCGTGTCGTCCACCGTGGCGACGTCGAACGTCTTGGACGTACCCATGCCGATCACAGGGACGCTCAGGCCGGCGAGGGGTCGCAGCTCCATGGCGGCCAGGATGGCCGCTCGTGGCCCCGGATCGGTCGTTGGTTCAACCGATGTCACGCCGCAGCGTCGTGTTCCGCCCGATCACCGCCAGCGCGGCGGCGTAGCTCGAGAACACGAGCAGGCCCGCCCATCGGGGCAGGAGGTCGCCGTCGCCGAGCTGGTTGAAGAACCCGGCCCCCATCACCGCGTCGGCGGCCGCCCCGGGCAGGAACTGGCCGACCTCGTCCAGCGCATCGACGGCGCCGAGGCCAAGGCGGGCGGCCGGCTCGACGAGCTGGGTGACGGCGAGGATGATCACGATGGCGGCCACCTGGTTGGACACCACGCTGCCGAACGCCACGCCGAGCACGGTCCAGAGCGCGGTCACGACCACCCCGAGCACCAGGACCTGCACGACCGCGCCGTTCGTGAGGTAGGCGCCGTCCCCTTGCCATGCCAGCACGGGCGCGCCGCCGGCAACGACGGCGGCCACGCCAACGACCCCGTACAGCACGCCGAGCGGGATCGTGGCCAGCAGCTTGGCGACGAGGAACGTCGTGCGATCCGGCTCGACGAGCACGGATTGGGTGATCGTGCGGTAGCGGAACTCGCTGGTCATCGCCAGGCTGCCGATGACGAGCGGGAACACGTAGCCGATCGCGTTGACCAGCGAGTACACGGACGATGCGGCGTCCACGCCATCCAACGACGGGATGCCGGGGCGGCTCGCTGCGTCGTCGGCTGAGATCGAGAAGGCCAGCGCCCCGCCGATCAGGACCAGGTAGCCCGCCGACACGATCAGCAGCACCCACCAGAGCGATGTCGAGACCAGCTTGCGGTACTCGGCCACCAATGCCGCCTTCACGTCCCACCGCCCGGCGGTGGTGGCGGCGCGGTGAGCCGGAGGAACACGCTCTCGAGGTCGGTGCGGCGAGTGGTCAGCTGGTGGAGCTCGACGCCATCGGCGTGCGCGGCGGCGCCGACCTCCGCCGCGGTGGCGCCGACGATCCGCAGACCCGCACCGTCGTCGGCGACCGTCCACCGACGGCTCGCGCCGACGGCTTGCAACGCGCCACGATCGGGCGACTCGGCGTAGACGTCGACGCCGGCCAGTTCGTCCAGTTCGGCGAGCGACGAGGCGTGGGCCAGCCGTCCGTTGGCGATGATGACGACGTCGTCGACGGTCGACTGCACCTCGCCGAGCACATGGCTGGAGATGAGCACCGTGCGTCCTTGCTCGGCGAACCATCGAAGGAGGTGGCGCATCCAGACGATGCCCTCGGGGTCGAGGCCGTTGGCCGGTTCGTCGAGCACGACCGCCGTCGGGTCGCCGAGCAGCGCAGTGGCCAGGCCGAGTCGCTGGCGCATGCCGGTCGAGTAGCCGCCGACCCGACGTTTCGCCACACCGGCCAGCCCGACCAGTTCGAGCACCTCGCGACACCTGCGCCGGTCGACGCCGACCTGAGGCGCGTACACCTCCAGGTGGGCGAGCCCGGTTCGGCCGGGGTGGAAGCTGGACGCGTCGAGCAGCGCACCGACCGTGCGGCCGGGTCGAACGAGATCGCCGTACGGACGACCGCCGACCAGCGCCCGGCCGCTGCTCGCCGTGGCCAGGCCGAGGAGGACCCGCAGCGTGGTCGTCTTGCCCGCCCCGTTTGGTCCGAGGAAGCCGGTGACCCGGCCGGGTTGCACGGTGAAGCTGAGGTCGTCGACGGCGCGGACCTGGCCGAAGCGCTTGCTCAGCCGATCGACGGTGAGCGACGGACCGTCCACCGGTCGTCAGCCCCGCGCCGCCATCACGATCCCACCCGCTGCACGAACGTCGTGATCCGCTCGACGAAGGCGGCGCGGTGGAACCGCTCGAACTGCTCCCACGTCGTCAGGGTCGTCGTGTCGGCGACACGGTCGAGGAACAGCCGCCCGTCGAGGTGGTCGCACTCGTGCTGGAACGTCCCGGCGGTCAGCCCGCGCTTGACCTCGTCGTGGGCGACGCCGTGGCGGTCGAGGTAGCGGACCCGCACGTTGACGTGGCGGAACACGTTGCCACGCAGGTCGGGGACGGACAGGCAGCCCTCGTTGATCTCGACCAGCTCGTCGTCGAGCGGCTCGATGACGGGGTTGACGACCACGGTCAGGGGGATCGGCGGCTTGTACGGGTAGCGGGCGTTGTGGTGGACGTGGATCACGGCGATGCGCACCAGTTCGTGGACCTGGTTGGCGGCGAGGCCGGCGCCCTCGGCGTGGCGCATGGTGTCGATGAGGTCGTCGATCAGCGTCTGGATCTCCTCGGAGACGAGCTCGTCCGGCGTCACCTCTCGGGCTCGCTGGCGCAGGACAGGGTGGCCGACGGTGGCGATCGGCCGGACGGTCATGGCGCCGCCGCCCCGACCCGGGTCCAGAGGATCGGGAACAGCGGGTGGTCCATTGGAGCGCCGGCCGGCAGCTCCTCGGCCAATCCGGTGAACGGCGGCGACGTCGTCCACGGTCGGGGAGCGTGGATGATGTCGTCGCCGAGGAATCGCACGGACAGGACCCGCCGGCGGTGCGGGCCGGGGACGCCGCCGGCGGCGTGCAGCGTGAGGTTGTGGAAGAACACGGCGTCGCCGGGCTGCAGCGCCCAGCCGAGGATCCGGAAGTCGTCGGGCCGGCCGTCGATGTCGGGCAGCTCGGCCAGCGCCCCGTCGGGGAACCACTTGGCCTGGTCGTCGAGGAACGAGCGGGGCAGGAACCACTCGCCCTGGTGCGAGCCGGCGACGAACTCGAGCGTGGAGGCCCGAGCGACCGGGTCGACGGGGAGCCACATGCTGACGCCCTGGCGGCCGTCGATGTTGTAGTACGGCAAGTCCTGGTGCCACGGCGTGCGCTGACGGGTGCCGGGCTCCTTGACCAGCACGTGGTCGTGGTACAGGCGCACGGTGTCGCTGCCCATCAGGTCGGCGGCGATGGCCGCCACGCCGGAGTTGCGGATGAACCGCTCGATGATCGGGAGGCGTGTCCAGTTGCAGAAGTCCTCGACGAACGCACCGTCGTCGGCGGCGCTGGCTCGCTTGGCCAGCGGGGACGGGTCGGCCAGCACCGCCTCGATCGCCTCGGCCGCGAGCGCCAGGTGTTCGGCGTCGACAGCCCAACGCACGCATACGGCGCCGTCCCGCTGGAAGGCGCTCCGCAGGTTCTCCTGAGGATTCGGGGTCACATCTGACCCCTGAAAACGCTTGAGAACCGGATCATGTGGGACGGTCGAGCATGGGGAGGCGGACGCCGCGGGTGTGGGCGACGTCGATGGCGCGGTCGTAGCCGGCGTCGGCGTGGCGCATCACGCCGGTGCCTGGATCGGTGGTCAGCACCCGCTCGAGCTTCTCGGCGGCGAGGGCGCGTGCCGTCGGCCACGGCGACCATCCCGGCGTGGATCGAGCGGCCGATGCCCACCCCGCCACCGTGGTGGATCGACACCCACGTCGCTCCACAGGCCGTGTTGGCCAGCGCGTTGAGCAGCGGCCAGTCGGCGATGGCGTCCGAGCCGTCGGCCATCGCTTCGGTCTCACGGTACGGGGAGGCGACCGAGCCGGAGTCGAGGTGATCGCGGCCGATCACGATCGGCGCCGAGACCGCACCGGTACGGACCAGCTCGTTGAACCGCAGGCCGAGGCGGTGGCGCTCGCCGTAGCCGAGCCAGCAGATCCGGGCCGGCAGACCCTGGAACGCCACGCGATCGCCGGCCAGCTCGATCCACCGGGCCAGGGCGGCATCCTCGGGAAACTCCTCGAGCACCGCTCGATCCGTCACCGCGATGTCCGCAGGGTCGCCGGACAGTGCCACCCACCGGAACGGACCCTTGCCCTCGCAGAACAGCGGGCGGATGTAGGCGGGGAGGAAGCCGGGGTAGGCGAAGGCGCGGTCGTAGCCGCCCAGCTCGGCCTCGGCGCGCAGGCTGTTGCCGTAGTCGAAGACCTCGGCGCCGCGTTCGAGGTAGCCGACCATGGCCGCGCAATGGGTCGCCATCGACTCCCGGGCCCGGCGGATGAACAGCTGCGGGTCGGAGCGGGCCATCTCGATCGCCGCCTCCGGGGTGACATCGACGGGGACGTACGACAGCGGGTCGTGGGCGCTCGTCTGGTCGGTGACGATGTCGGCCGGGAAGTCGAGGTCGAGCAATCGGGGCAGCAGGTCGGCGGCGTTGCCGACCACGCCGACCGACAGGGCGCGGCGCTCGTCGCGGGCCCGCGATCGTGCGGGCGACGGCGTCGTCGAGGTCGTCGGCGATCTCGTCCAGGTAGCGGGTCTCGACGCGCCGCTCGACCCGAGCCGGATCGACGTCGATGCACAGCGCCACGCCGTCGTTCATCGTGATCGCCAGCGGCTGAGCGCCGCCCATGCCGCCGAGCCCGGCGGTCAGGGTGATCGTGCCGGCCAGTGAGCCGCCGAAGCGGCGGCGGGCGATCTCGGCGAAGCACTCGTAGGTGCCCTGGAGGATCCCCTGCGTGCCGATGTAGATCCACGAGCCGGCCGTCATCTGGCCGTACATCGTCAGGCCGGCGGCCTCGAGACGCCGGAACTCGTCCCAGTTGGCCCAGTCCGGCACGAGGTTGGAGTTGGCGATCAGGACCCGCGGTGCCCACTCGTGGGTGCGGAAGACCCCAGCCGGTTGGCCGGACTGCACGAGCATCGTCTCGTCGTCGGCCAGCGTGCGCAGCGTGGCCACCATGGCGTCGAACGCCGGCCACGATCGGGCAGCCCGACCGGTGCCGCCGTAGACCACGAGGTCGTCGGGGCGCTCGGCGACCTCGGGATCGAGGTTGTTCTGCAGCATCCGGTAGGCCGCCTCCTGCGGCCAGCCGCGACACGACAGCTCCGACCCACGGGGCGCACGGACGGGACGAGCACCAGGCAACACGCCGCCAATCTCCCACACCCAACCGCGTTTGTTCACCGGAGAACGGCGGGCCGGCGCCCGGTGAACAAACGCGGTGGTGGGGGTGGGATGCTGCCGCCGTGGTCACCGTGGAGGAGTTCGCTGAGCAGGCCCGGGACTGGCTGGGCGCTCATCGTGGCGACGCCCCGCCCGACTATGGGGCGATCTGCCCACCCGAGCTGATCGGCGCCGGCGTGGCCTGGCAGCGGGTGCTCAATGAGGCGGGGTACGCCGGGATCCACTGGCCGGTCGAGCACGGCGGGCAGGGGCTGACGCCCGAGCACCAGGCGGCCTGGCTGCTGGAGTGCGCGACAGCGGGCGTGCCGGCGGTGCTGAACATGGTCGGGTTGGTCCTGGCCGGCGGTGCCGTGCTGCGCTACGGCACGCCGTCGCAGCAGGAGCGGCACCTGCGGGCCACGCTCGGTGCCGACCACGTGTGGTGCCAGCTGTTCTCCGAGCCTGGCGCCGGCAGCGACCTCGGCTCGCTGTCGACGCGCGCCGAGCAGGACGGAGACCGATTCGTCGTCAACGGCCAGAAGGTCTGGTGCTCGGGCGGGCGGGTCAGCAACTGGGGCATCCTGATGGCTCGGACCGATCCGGACGCTCCGAAGCACCAGGGCATCTCGTTCTTCCTCTGCCCGATGGACGCACCGGGCATCGAGGCTCGACCGCTGCGCCAGATGACCGGAGGCGCCGAGTTCGACGAGGTCTTCCTGACCGATGTGTCACTGCCGGCCGACCATCTGCTCGGCCCGCTGCACGGCGGGTGGGGTGTGGGGATGGACGTGTTGACGAACGAGCGGGGCCACATCGGCACCGCCGTGATCTCGCTGGAGCGGCGGCTGGAGCAGATCGCCCGGATCGGCACCGAGCGGGCGCTCGGCGCCGCCGACCGCGATCGGCTGGCCCGCCTGGTGTCGACCGGGACGGCCTACCGATCGCTGGCCCAGCGGGCCGGTCCGCAGGCCACGACGGCCAGCTCGCTGCTCAAGCTCGGCATCACCGAGATGATGTTCGCCGTGGCCGAGCTGCGCGCCGACACCGCCGGTGCCGGCGCGCTGGTCGCCGGTCCCGACGCCACCGGCATGCTCGCCGCGCCCGGCGGCCGCATCGCCGGCGGCACCAGTCAGGTCCAGCGCAACATCATCGCCGAACGCCTCCTCGGCCTCCCCCGCGACCCAAGACCCTGACCATCGGGTGTTTCGTCCCATCGGAGTGTTTGGCGCATGGCCTCCACGCGCCAAACACTCGGATGCAGGGAAACACTCCGATGGTCAGGAGGTGGGGTCGGTGACCTGGCCGGCGAAGAGGACGAGGCCGGTGGGGCGGTGGCGGATGAGGTAGAGGAACGGGTGGTCGGCGGCGACGACGAGCTCGGGGTCCGGCGGGCCGCTCTCCTCGAACCCGAGAGCGGTCGCTGCCGCGGCCACCGTGCCCTGCTCGTCGACGGCGATGTCGGCGCCGTGCACCGCTCCACCGAGGAAGGCTTCGGGCGAGATCGCCGGATAACTGCCCGGAGCGGCGCCAAGCTCGGTCAACCATGGCAGCAGGTCGAGCTGAGTCGTGTCCTCCCACTTCGGCATCTGCAGCTCGTATGGCCCGGTGGTGAACGACTGGTCGATCTCGGCCAGCAGGCCCTGGCTCAGCCGGTCGCGGACCTCCTCGAACCGACCCTCGTCGGGAACGACCAGCAGCATCGAGAACTGGTCGCCGGCGTACGGCACCTCGGCCCCCACGAACCCTTCGCCGGCGCCGCGCCGATCATCGAGTTCCAGGTCCTTCATGAAGGACACGTCGACCGTGGTGCCGTCGAGCCTGGTGAAGACCCCGTCGACCGGGTCGGACTTCCCGAACGGCCGCTTCCAATCGGCGGCGAAGTACACCGCATCTGTGAGCACCAGGACGGTGTTCGGGCTGATGAAACCCTCCGGCAGTAGCTCTGGGATCAGCCCCTTGGTCTGCTCGTCGACCCACCCGTTGATCCGCTGTCGGCTGGCCACCGGGTCGCCCCTGAGGTCGAGCCGCTCCACGGCCGCACCGTGCTGGGCACCGAGCAGCGTGATCCACGCTGGGTCCGGCGCGGCGTCGACTCCGGGCCAGATGCGGTCGGCCACGGCCAGGTCGACCTGGTCGTTGTCGTCCGCCGCCGCCGACAGCTGCTGGTCGAGCGCGTTCCACGCCTCGTGGGCATCCTCCGGGAGGGCGAACGCGGTCTCGATGGCGGCGGCGGTCTGCTCGTCGGCGGCGGCCTCGGCCATCAGCAGGGCGTGGCCAATGCTGGCCGGGCTGAACACGACGTTCTCGTCGACCGCCTGTGTGCGCAGTAGGTCGAAGCCGGCGTCGTTCAACCCCGCCGCCAGCTCGGCGACGGGAGCCGCCGGATCCACGGGCGCCCGGGTCACGGTCGTCGACGTCGCCGGCGCAGAAGTCGACGGCGTGGCCGTCGTCGCCGGAGCGGTCGTCGCCGGCGCGGTCGTGGGTGCTGTGGTCGCCGGGGAAGTCGTCGCCGACTCGCCGCAGGCGGCCAGGGTGACGAACCCGAGGACGACCACGGCACGGCGCACGATCGTTGGACGCCGCGGCGCCGTTCGGAGTTCCCGTTCGTGCAAGACGGGGCCCGGGCGGGGCGAGCATGCTGGGCATCATGGTCACCTGGGAGGACGTCGTCGCCATGGCTCGGGCGCTGCCCGAGGTCGAGGAGGCCACCTGGTTCAACACGCCGTCGCTCAAGGTGCGGGGCAAGGGCTTCGCCCGGTTGCGCTCGGAAGCCGAGGGCGGCCTCGTGCTGATGTGTGACCTGGACGAGAAGGAGGCGCTGCTCGCCTCGGGCGACCCGGCCTTCTACACGACCCCCCACTACGACGGCTACGGGGCGATCCTCGTCGACCTCGACCGGGTCGACGCCGACCAACTGCACGAGCTGCTCGAGGAATCGTGGCGGCGCAAGGCTCCGGCCAAGCTGCGCAAGGCCTTCGACGCTGGCTCCGACGCCGACGCCGGCTGATCAGCCGAGCGGTCCGTCCAAGGCTGACTCGGCCGCCGCCACCACGTCGCCGTGGAGCACCAGCGCCTCGACCGCCGCCAGCCGGGGCGCCAGCCACTCGTCGGGCCCGGGCTCGCCGGCGACCGCTCGCACCGCCCGTCCGACCGCGCCCGACGCCGCCGCCGGCTCCAGTGGCGCCCGCAGCGCCTGCCCCCACGACGCGGCGACCAGCTCGACGGCCAGGATCCGAGCCAGGTTGGCGACCGCCGCTCGCAGCTTCCGGGCAGCCGCCCACCCGAGCGACACGTGGTCCTCCTGCATCGCGCTGGTCGACATCGTGTCGGCGCTCGCCGGGACGGCCAGCCGTCGGTTCTCGGCCACCATCGCTGCCTGCGTGTACTGGGCGATCATCAGCCCCGAGTTCACACCGGCGTCGGGCGACAGGAACGGCGGCAGGCCGTGCGACCGGCTGCGGTCGAGCAACCGGTCGGTGCGCCGTTCGCTGATCGCCCCGACATCGGCGATCGACACCGCCAGGAAGTCGGCGACCGCCGCCAGCGGCGCACCGTGGAAGTTGCCGCACGACTCCACCCGTCCGTCAGCCAAGACGATCGGGTTGTCGATGAACGATCGCAGCTCCACGTCGGCGACCCGACGGGCGTGGTCGGTCGTGTCGCGGGCCGCGCCGTGCACCTGCGGCGTGCAGCGCAGGGAGTAGGCGTCCTGGACCCGGTCGTCGCCGTGGCGGTGGCTGGCCACCATCGGGGATCCGGCGAGCACGGAGCGCAGGTTCGCGGCGCTGACCAGCTGCCCGGGCTGGGGCCGCATCGCCACGAGGTCGGCGGCGAACGCCCGGTCGGTGCCGAGCAGCGCTTCGGTCGACATCGCCCCGGCGATGTCCGCCGTCCGCCACAGCACGGCGAGGTCGGCAAGCGCCAGCACGAGCATCCCGAGCATGCCGTCGGTGCCGTTGATCAGTGCCAGGCCCTCCTTGGCCCGCAGCACCAGCGGCTCGACGCCCGCCTCGCGACAGGCGGTGGCACCGTCGGTGACGCTGCCGTCGCGCCGCCGCGCCTCGCCCTCGCCGAGGAGCACGAGCGCCGCCGTGGCCAGCGGGGCGAGGTCGCCGCTGGCGCCGAGCGACCCGTGCTCGCGCACGATCGGGGTGACGCCGGCGGCGAGCAGGGCGAGCATCGAGTCGACGACCTCCACGCGCGCGCCCGAGAACCCCATGGCCAGGCTGCGGGCGCGCAGCAGCACCATCGCCCGCACGACGTCGCGCTCGACCTCGGCGCCCATCCCGGCGGCGTGGGAGCGGATCAGCGCCGTCTGCAGCTCGGCGGACCGCTCGGTGGGGATGACGGTGTTAGCGAGCGCTCCAAACCCGGTCGACACGCCGTACACCGGCTCGGGCGAGTCGACCAGCCGCTCGACGATGTCGGCACCGCGCCGCATCGCGGCACGGGCGTCGTCGCCGAGCATGACCCGACGCTCGAACCGGGCCACCGCCACCACCTCGTCGGCCTCCACCCCGCCCGGCCCGAGCACGAGCGGGGCGTGGTCCGTCACGGCCGCCGACCGTACCGCCGCTCTGCGTGAGCCATTACGTCTGAGCCGACCTGTTCGCTCACGCCGACCGAGGTCACGCGTTCTGGGTGAGCGATTTCGTCAGATCTGTCCTCTTCCGCTCGCGGAGAGGACGGGCGGCGCCGGGCTCAATGCCGCTTGACGCCGCCGTACTTCATGCGGGTGTCGCTCATCGCTGCCGCCCTGGCCTCGTCGTCGTTGATGCCGGCGTCGACGACCTCGCCGACGAAGAACGTGTGCGTGCCGACATCGTGCGTCGAGCGCACGGCGCAGTCGAGGTAGGCGATCGCCTCGGCGAACACGGGCGCCCCGGTGGCTCCTTCGCGCACGATGCGCCCGTTCAGCGTGAGCGCCTCGGCGTCGAAGGCGGCCGGCTTGGAGAACTTGACGAACACCTTGGTCTCCTCCGCCGACCACAGGTTCACGGTGAACGACCCGCCCGCCGTGACCAGTCGGTGCGTCACGGCGGTGTTGTCGATGCCCACGCCGATCAGCACGGGCTCCATCGAGACCTGCGTGATCCAGCTCGCCGTCATGCCGTTCCACTCGTCGCCCGAGCGCGATCCGATGATCGCCAGCGCGTTCGGGATCTTCCACGTGACGCGGTTGAGCAGCTCGTCGGGTGGGTGTTCGGCCATCGGGGCAGCCTAGGAAGCGCGCTCAGCGGTACGCCGTTGCCTGCAGGCCGAACAGCTCGGCGTACTGCCCGCCGCGGGCGACCAGCTCGTCGTGCCCGCCGACCTCGACGACGTGCGTTCCGTCGAGCACGACGATCAGGTCGGCCATCCGCACCGTCGAGAACCGGTGGGACACGAGGACCGTGATCCGCCCGGACGCCACATCGTCGCGGGCGGCGCCGGCGTAACGCTCGAACAGCGCATGCTCGGTCTCCGCATCGAGCGCCGCCGTGGGCTCGTCGAGCACCAGCACGAGCGGCTCGTCGCGCATGAACCCGCGAGCGAGCGCCAGCTTCTGCCACTGGCCGAACGACACCTCGACGCCGTCGTCCCACGTCGGGCCGAGCTGGGTGTCGAGGCCGGCCGGCAGCCGATCGACGACCTCCCCCGCGCCGGCGCGGTCGACGGCGACGCCGACGGCGGCCCGGTCGTCGAGGCGCGGCTCGTCGCCGACGCCCACGGAGTGTCCGGCGGGGACCTCGAACCGGAAGAAGTCCTGGAACGCGCCGGCGAGCCGATCCCGCCAGCGGGCGGTGGCGATCGTCGCCAGGTCGACGCCGTCGACGGTGATCCGTCCGGACGTCGGCCGGTACATGGCCGCCAGCAGCTTGACCATGGTGGTCTTGCCGGCGCCGTTCTCGCCGACGATCGCCACCACCGAACCGGCCGGGAGGTGCACGTCGACGTCATCGAGCGCCAGCCGATCCGTCCCCGGGTAGTGGAACGACACGTGCTCGAATCGCAGCCCGTCCACGAGTCGCTCCGGCGGCGCCGCCGTCGCCACGTCCGACTCGGCCGTGGCGTAGTCCTCCAGCCACGTCAGCCGCAGCGACGCGTCGAGCCACACGCCGCGCAGGAACCCCAACTCGCCGATCGACTGGGCGAGGTACTGCGACAGGCGCTGCCCGGCGACGAGGACCAACACGACGTCGCCGACGCTGCGGTCGAGCCCGTCGGCGACCCACACGATGCCGCCCACGTAGGCCACGGCGAACAGTGCCCACGCCGCCGCCTGCCACACCGAGGACGACCACCGGGCGGCGGCGATCGGGCCGTGCCAGCTCGCTCGAGCCGTGCGCCGGTCGGCCCGCAGCTCGTCCTCGATGCCGAGCAGGCGGACCTCCTTGGCCGGCGCCGCCGTCGTCCCGAGGGTGAACAGGTGGCGAGCCAGGCGGTCGTGCGAGGCCACCCGCTCCTGGACCTGGCGCTCGACGCCGGGGCGCCACAGCGAGATGGTGACGGCGGGGAGACCGGCGACGACCAGGGCTCCGAGCAACGGGTGGATCGACGCCAGCAGCAGCGCGGTCACGACCAGCCGGGCGACGAGACCGATGTTCGTCAGGAGGGACGAGAACAGGTGGTCGAGGGTGAAGGCCTGATCCCGCAACACGGCCAGCCGGTCGAGCAGCTCGGTTCGCTCCTGGTGCTCGATCGTCGGGACGGAAGCCTGGAGCCGGGCGATGTGAGCTTCCATCGCCGCGCCGATGCGATCGCGGAACCGGCGCTGCACGCGGTCGTTGACGAGACCGACGTACCAGGTCGCGATCGTCGACACGGCCAGGCCGGCGGCGGCGACGAGCACCGCAGTGCGGTCACCGTCCAGCACCCCGTCCGTGAACAGCTTCAACCACAATGCCAGCAGGGCGTCCGGCAGCATCATCAGCAGCGTCGTGACGAGTGAGGCGACGAGCAGCCTGGGCTCCATCCGGTAGCCGAGCCGGAACGTGCGCCACAGGGCCGGCACCGCCCGTGGGAGGTCGTCGGAGGAAGTCCCCGAGCGTTCGTTACGCAGCGAGCGTGACATCCCAGGCCGGCCTTGCCCGGCCCAGCCGAGCGAGCGGAGTCTTCGGAGCGAGCGAGGCCATCAAGCAAGTCCCCGAGCGTTCGTTACGCAGCGAGCGTGACATCCCAGGCCGGCCTTGCCCGGCCCAGCCGAGCGAGCGGAGTCTTCGGAGCGAGCGAGGCCATCAAGCAAGTCCCCGAGCGTTCGTTACGCAGCGAGCGTGACATCCCAGGCCGGCCTTGCCCGGCCCAGCCGAGCGAGCGGAGTCTTCGGAGCGAGCGAGGCCATCGAGAACGGTCGCCCGTTAGAGCGTGTCATGCACCAGCTCCTCGCCGTGCTCGTCGACCTCCACGAAGCGCGACGCCTGCAACTCGAACATCGTGCGGTAGCGCCCGCCGCGCGCCATCAGCTCGTCGTGCGAGCCCAGCTCGACGACGGCGCCACCCTCGAGGACGCAGATCCGATCGGCGTGACGCACGGTCGAGAACCGGTGGGACACGAGGATCGTCGTGCAGCCGCTGGTGGAGGCGAGGATGCGCTCGAAGATCTCGGCCTCACCGCGCACGTCCAGCTGTGCCGTCGGCTCGTCGAGCAGCACGACGTCCGCGCCGGACCGCACGGCGTGGAGCGCACGCGCCAGCGCCACGCGCTGCCACTGCCCGCCGGACAGGTCGGTGCCGCCCGGATAGCCCTTGGCCAGGACGGTGTCGAGGGCGGCGAGGCCACTGCCACCGGCACCGGCCAGCGCAGCCTGTACGGCATCGTCGTCGGCACCGGCGGGGGCCACGTTCACCCGGAGGGGTCGCTCGAAGCGCACGAAGTCCTGGAAGACGGCGGTCACCCGCCCGCGCCACTGGTCGAGCGGCAGCCGGCGGATGTCGGTGCCGTCGGCCAGGATGGCGCCGCCGCGCGGGTCGTACAGCCGGCACAGCAGCTTGGCCAGCGTCGTCTTCCCGGCGCCGTTCTGCCCCACGATGGCCAGCGATGAGCCGGCCGGCACGACGAGGTCGAGGTGCTCGAGCACCAGCGGTCCACCCGGGTAGCCGAACGAGACGTCGGCGAAGCGCAGCTCCGGCCCACCGCCAGCACCGCGTTTGTGCACCGGCGCATCGCCGACCGACGCTGGTTGCACAAACGTGTCGACTGCGGCGTCGTCGAGACGTCCGGCGGCGGGCATCGTCGCCTCCAGTCGCTGGACGGCGGCGACCGGCGCGGCGGCGCCGTCGACTGCCCAGCTCAGCCCGCCGAAGGCGATCGCGCTGACGCCGATGGCGGCCTGCAGCGCGACGACGACGGCAGCCAACTCGAGCCGGCCGTCGGCAGCCCGGTCGGCGAACGACCAGAACACCACGACGTTGGCGGCGATGACGACCAGCAGGCAGAGGGCGACGGATCGTTCACGCAGCCGGGTGGCGTGGTGCTGCAGGTCGAGCAGCCGCCGGCGATGGCGGGCGAAGCGGTCGATCACCCAGTCGGCCAGCCCGAACAGGCGGACCTCCTTGGCCGCCGGCGGGTCGACGGCCAGTCGGTACGCGTAGTCGGCGTGGCGCTGGGCGGCGCGCACCTCCGGCGTGTTGCGGTCCCTCCACACGGCGCTCTCCCGCAGCAGCCAGTGGGTCGCCGACCAAGCGAGGACGAGCACGATCGCCTGCCACCACCCGTATCGGGCCAGCACCACGGCCGACGCCACGCCGACCACGAGATTGGTCAGCCCGTCGGCGAGGAAGTTCATGGCGTACGACAGCGGCGGACCGGTGATCCCGAGATCGAAGTCGCGGGCCATCGTGAGGTCGGCGGACAGGTCGGCCCGCTCGAGGTGAGCGATGCCCGGCGGCGCCAGCGTTGCGGCCATCAACCGGTCGTTCAGCGACGTCGCCGTGCGGTCACCGAGGTTGTAGCCGACCGCCTCGTGCAGCGGACCGATCACCTGACCGACGACGAACACGACGCCGAACGCCAGCAGCGGCGCGGCCGTGCTCGTGCCGTCCGTGACGGCGGCGATCAGCCAGCCAGAGGCGACCGCGAGCAGCGCCGGCACCGTTCCGCGCAGCAGGATGCCCGCCCACCACGCCGTGGTCAGCCGGCCGTCGGCGCGGCGCAGCGCGCCGGCCAACGCCCACTCCTGGCGTGCGCGCAGCCGGGCGGTCACGGGCCGGGCACCGATGGCAGCTCGATGATCGGTCCCCACTCCTCCTCGCCGCCGGCCGGGTCGGCGTAGATCGCCGCCGCGCCGATCGGCGTGCCGCGTGGATCGACCAGGAACACGAACCGGCCGGGGATCACCCGGACGGTGCCGTCGCGGTGCAGCGTCGGCAGGTTGGTCGCCGCGCCGTCCAGACGGCAGTCGCCGGTCGCCATCGCCCGGTGGAACCCCGCCCAGTGCCGGTCGCGGTAGGCCGGCGGCACGATGAGGTCGACAGGCTCGCCGAGGGCGTCCTCGACGGCATGGCCGAACAGCTCGGCGGCGCCGGCGCTCCAGTGCACGATGCGGCCGCCGGCGTCGGCGACGACCATGGCGGGCGGATTCACCGAACGATCATGCGTCACGCCCAGCGGCCGGGATTGAACGATTGCCGGGCCGTGGACGATTTCGCGGTCGAATCGCCATCGTCGTCGATGGCGATGCTGCCTCAGAACGTGGTGGTGTGGCGTGTGGCCGTGGCGTGGAGGCGGGTGGCGAGGAGGTCGAGCTCCTTGCGGACCTCGGGTGAGTCGTCGAGCTCGACATCGAACGGAAGGCTGGCCAGGTACCGGGCGATCCAGTCGGGATCGCCGCCGATGGTCACGATGCACGTGTCCGCATCCACGGGCTCGATCACCCCGACCGTCGGCGCGATCTCACGCGCCGCTGCGTCGGCGCCGACGGGCAGGTGGACCCTCGCGTTCCAGTCGTAGACCCGCACGGCCACCCCCTCGGCCACCAGGGCGGCGGCGTCCGGCGCGGGACGCTCGGCGCTGCGGGCACCCGTCGCCGCCGGCGGACCGACCCGGTCGATGCGGAACGTGCGCCAATCGTCCCGATCGAGGTCGAACGCCACGAGGTACCAGCGCGAGCGCAGCGACACCAGCCGGTGCGGCTCCACGTGGCGGCGACTCGTCCGGTCGTCACCGGCGCGGTAGTCGAAGCGCACCCGCTCGCCGCGCCGGCACGCCTGGGCGAGCGCCATCAACGTGGCGGTGTCGGTGCGCTCCACGCCCGCAGGACCGGGCCGGCCCAGCCGCACGCTCACCTCGGCCAGCGTGTCGACCCGCTCCCGCAGCGCGCTGGGCAACACCTGGGCCAGCTTGGTCAGGGCGGCCAACGCCGCCTCACCGAGCTGGGCGTCAGCGGCACTCGACAGGTCCCTGAGCGCAACGGACACGGCGACCGCCTCGTCGTCGTCGAGCAGCAGCGGCGGCAGGCGGCCTCCCGCGCCGAGGCGGTACCCGCCGTACCGGCCGGCGACGCTCTCGATCGGGTAGCCGAGGTCGCGCAGCCGGGTGACGTCGCGCCGCAGCGTGCGGTCGGTGATCTCGAGTCGGTCGACCAGCTCACTCGCCGACCACTGGGGCCGCGACGAGAAGAGCACCAGGAGCCGCAGGAGTCTGACGGGGGTGTCGATGGACACACAGCGTGCCAGAAGATGCGGACATGTTCTGTCCACGATCGTCCGTACGTTCGATGCCAGGAACCCGGACGAGGAGGACACCCATGCACTTCATCACCGTCGACACCGCCTGGCAGCTGCGCCACGACCGCCACCAGCACGTGCGCGAGGAGTTCGCCGGCGCCCGCCGCCGCCGGCTCGACCGCAGAGCGCTGACCCTCGTCAGCGGGCGCGCAGGGTCGTCAGGGCGTCGGTGAGCACGTCGGCGACGAGGTCCGACAGCTCGTCGTGACGAGCCATGGCCACCGGGAGGCGGCTGGGGACACGGCGCAGGTCGGGCAACGGGCGCGGGAAGGTGATCGACGTGGCCAACACGTCGACCTGCTCGACGGGCTCGACGGATCCCGAGGGGTCAGCTGTCGATGAACGCACGGGTCGAGACGGGCCGTCGGCGTCGCGGTCGGCGCGCCACGTGGCGAGCAGTTCGGGGTCCGTGGTGACGGCATCTGCCAGCACCAGCAACCCGGCAAGGGCGTGCTTGCAGAACGCCCCGGGGTACGGGCTGTCGTCGGGGCACGTGCAGTCGGCGACGACCTCGTCGCGGCGCGGTACGAGGGCCAGCCCGTGGACGTCGTCGCCGACGGGGTCCACCCACACGTGCGCCTGGTACGGCTCGAACCGGGAGCCGCGCACCAGGACGCGGACGACGCCGGCGCCGACGTCGAGGTCGAGCACGGCGTCGTCTCGGGCGTAGGCGACGGCACGCCGGAAGCGACCGGGGTCCGACAGCTCGGCGGCCAACGCCCGCAGCATGACGGCGGCGACCTGTCCGCGCGGTGGGGCGCCGCCGGTGTTGCGTCGGGGCGGCGTCATCGACGATCCGCCGTGGTGGTGACGGCCGCGGTGTCGAGGGTGACCAGGTCGCGCAGCTCTGCCGTCGACAGCTCTGACAGCCACGCCTCCCCGCTGCCGACCACGGCATCGGCCAGCGCCCGCTTCTCGTCGATCATCGTGGCGATCCGCTCCTCGACCGTGCCCTCGCACACCAGCTTGTGCACGACCACGGTGCGGCCCTGACCCATCCGCCATGCCCGGTCGGTCGCCTGGTCCTCGACGGCCGGGTTCCACCACCGGTCGTAGTGGATGACCTGGCTGGCCGCCGTGAGGTTGAGCCCCGTGCCTCCGGCCTTGAGCGAGATCAGCAGCAGCGGCGGGCCGGCACCGGCCTGGAAGTCGGCGACCATCGACTCCCGTCGTACCCGCGCCACGCCACCGTGCAGGAACGGCACTCGCAGGCCCAGCCGCTCGGCGGCGTGGCGGCGCAGCAGCTCGCCCATCTCTCGAAACTGCGTGAACACGAGCGCCCGCTCGTCGACGTCGATCAGCTCGTCGACGAGCTCGTCGTAGCGGGCCAGCTTCCCGGAGCGCCCGCCGAGCCGCGAGCCATCGCCGAGAGCGTGGGCCGGATGGTTGCAGATCTGCTTGAGGCGCATCAGCGCCGCCAGCACGAGCCCGCGTCGGCGCATGCCCGTCGTGTCGGCGGCGTCGGCGAGCAGCTGATCGACGACGTGCTGGTACAGCACGGACTGCTCGCGGGTGAGTCCCGCCCAGGCGATCTGCTCGATCTTGTCGGGGAGCTCGGGGAGGAGCTGGCGGTCGGCTTTGCTGCGGCGCAGGACGAACGGCTGGGTGATGCGCCGCAGGCGCGCCGCGGCGTCGGCGTCGGCGGAGCGCTCGATCGGCTTGGCGTAGCGGTGGCGGAACTGCTCGCGGCTGCCGAGCAGTCCCGGGTTCACGGCGTCGAGGATCGCCCACAGCTCGGTCAGGCGGTTCTCGACGGGCGTGCCCGTGAGCGCCAGCTTCTGCCCGGCGGGCAGCGCCCGCACGGCCTTGGCCGCCTTGGTCGCCGGGTTCTTGATGACCTGGGCCTCGTCGAGGACGATCGTCGACCACGAGATCGAGGCGAGGTGAGCGAGATCGCGCGGCAGCAGCCCGTACGTCGTGACGACGAGATCCGCGCCGGCGAGGTCCTCCTGGCCGTTGGTCGCCCGGTCGGCACCGTGGTGCACGACCACGCGCTGGCTGGGCGTGAAGCGCGCCGCCTCGGCGACCCAGTTGTGCACCACCGACAGCGGGCAGACGACAAGGTGCGGTCCCGGGCGGACCAGGAGGTGGGCCAGCGCCGTGGCCGTCTTGCCGAGCCCCATGTCGTCGGCGAGGCACCCGCCGAGCCCCAACCGATCGAGGAACTGCATCCAGCCCAACCCGCGCCGCTGGTAGGGCCGGAGCTGTCCGGTGAACTGCGGCGCCTCGGTCGCTTCGCGCAGGCGGTCGTCGGGGAGGCCGGCCAGGAGGTCGTCGGTCCACGCCCGGTCCGTCGACGCCGCGGCGACCTCGAGCTCACCGTCGGCGGCCAACCGGAGCAGGTCGGCGGCGCCGAGCCGGCGGTGTTGGCGGGCGTGGTCCTCCAGCCGTTGGCGCGCCCGTCGGAGCGCGGCGGGGTCGAGGCGGACCCAGCGCCGGCCCGTGTGCAGCAGCGTCGCCCCGGCCGCCTCGGCGCGCTCCAGTTCGGCGGCGGACAGGGCGGCGGGACCGTCGTCGTCGGCGATGACCAACCGCCAGTCGACCACGGCCTCGCGGGCGAACCCGCCGGGCCGGTCGGCGGTCGGAGCCGGCGTCACCCGCCCGCGCACGGCGACCCCGCCGCGCACCAGCCGCTCGGGTCCGACGAGCTCGATGCCCAGCCGCTCGAGCTGGGCCGGCGCCTGTTCGACGAACCGTTCGGCCGCCTCGACGTCGAACGTCACCGAGCACGGCTCGTGCTGCGTGGCCAGCTCGGCCAGCCCGTCGACGCCACCGGCAACCGTCGCCGCCGTGGCGGTGAGCACGTCCGTGAGGACGTCCACGCCGTCAGCCCCCCCGGCCAGCTCGACGGCCAGCGGCGTGTGATCCCAGACGTCGTCCGCCGCGCACCACCGCCCGGTGTCGAGCTCGTCGACGAGCTCCAGACGGACCTCCCAGTCCTCGTCGAGTTCGTCGGGCACCAACAGCCGCAGGCGCGCCAGCACGACGGGCTCGCCGTGCGCCCGCCGGCTGCGCCGCTGCAGCCGGGCGTCGACGGCGGCGAGCGCGGTCGCGTCGACGCGCTCGTCGACGAGTGGATCCGGTCGCGACAGTGCCTGGAACACGGCGCGCACTGCAGCGGTGGTCGGTGCCCGCCGTCGGGGGACGTCGGGGACCCACCACCGGTCGGCGAGGTGCTGGCGGGCGATGGCGTCGACCAGCGCGCCGTGCAACTCGGCGGCCAGCGCCGCAGGATCGGCGTCGGTGGCTCCTCCACCGAGGGCGATGGGCGGTGCCGCGGCGACCAGGTCGGCCAATGCGTCGTCGATCACGAGGTCGGTGACGGGGAGCCAGCGGGCGACGGTGCGCCCCTGCTCGACGCGCACGACGGGCGTCACGTGGCCGTGGGCGACACCGTCGGCGGCCAGGGAGGCGACGGCGTCGAGCCACCGCATCGCGTCGCTGGAGCGGGCGCGGCGGTCGGCCGAGCGCAACCACACCACGAGCGCCGTGCCCGACAGGCGCACCGATGGCGGCCGGAACCGCTGCCCGTCCGGCAGCACCAAGTCGAACGAGTCGAACCTCCCGCCCCAGCTCGTGGACCCGTGCCAGCCGAAGGTGGGCCGCACGGTGCGGTCCAGCCAACCCGGCGGCATGGTCTGGCGGCCGTCCCACCCCCACAGGTGCGCCGCCCCGTCCTGCCACGTGAACAGCAGCGTGGCCGGCGCCGCGGGCGCCGACCTTGTCCGCTCCGGGGCCCGGAGCGGACGGCGGCTCGGCATGGTCACGAACCTACCGAGCGGGTGTCACCGGACCGGGGAAGCCCGCTCCTGGTCAGAGGATTGGCTGACCGTCCAGACGGAACCCTGGCTAGGACGGGGACGACGGGTGCCGACTACTGCTGGTAGCCCTCGACCACGTCGGCCGGGCGGACGTGGGCGTCGTCGGGGTTCTGACCGGCGTTGCGCCGGGCCCGCCGCTGGCGCAGCAGGTCCCAGCACTGGTCAAGGGCGACCTCCAGGCTGGCCAGGCGTTGCGCCTCGTCCTCGCCGAGTGGACGGCCCGGCGCGGCACCGCGCTCGAGCTGGTGCTCCTCGTCGACCAGCTCACCGATCCGGGCGAACAACTCTTCGTCGGTCATGGACCCCAGCCTGTCACCGGATGACGGCGCCTCAACAGCTCGTCGCCAGCACCATCGTCCAGTACGGCGTGCCGCCGGACGAGTAGGCCAGCCCGACGCCGATCTCCCGGTAGTTGCCGAGGATGTTGGCGCGATGGCCCGCGCTGTTCATCCACGAGCTCATCACCCGCTGGGCGTCCGGCTGGCCGGCGGCAACGTTCTCCGCCCACGCGCAGGCCCAGTACCCGGTGGCGGCGATGCGCTGGCCCGCCGACGAGCCGCCGCTGCCGGTGTGGCTCATCGTGGCGTTGCGGGCTTGCCACTCGGAGTGGCGCTGCGCCGCCGTGCTCAGCGCGCTGTTGACTCGGACAGCGGGGCGGCCGTATTCGGCGCGACGCTGGTTGGTGATGTCGACGACCTGTTGCTGCTGGCTCGGTGGGGCGCACTGCTGGATCGTCGGGACCAGCGATCCGACGGCGATCAGCGCCGAGGCACCGAAGGCGCCAAGGGTCGAGGTGCGTCGCGTGACGCGCTGCCAGCGCGACGGGCGGGAGATCGAGAGATCCATGTGGGGCGCTCCTGAGGTGGTCGCTGCCCGCCAGCGTCTGAGATGGTGGCTCGTCTCCGCGCGTGCCGACATCGAACCGTAATGCAAACCGCCGGGCATCGGCAATGGTTCTCAGCCCGAAGCGTCCCTCAAAACCTTATACAAGGCGACTCAACTTTTCTACTTGGAGGTAGCCTGGTCGGATGGTGCTGGACCCCAAGAAGTGGACGCTGAAGACCCAGGAGGCGATGGCCGCCGCCATCGACCAGGCCAAGGCCAACTCCAACCCCGAACTGACTCCTGACCACCTCCTGGCTGCGGTGACCCGCCAGGACGACACGATCGTGCCCGCCGTGCTGGCCAAGCTCGGCCAGGCCCCGCTGATGGTCCGCAACCGGGCCGACGAGGCCGTGGGCAAGCTCCCCAAGGCCTACGGCGGCGACGAACCGCGCCTCGGGCGGGCGATGAACCAGGTCTTCGACGACGCCCAGCAGATCCAGCACGACCTGCGCGACGACTTCCTGTCGGTCGAGCACCTGCTGCTCGCCATGCACGATCGGCTCGGCGTCGGCACCGAGGAGCTGCTGCAGGTGCTCCAGGAGGTCCGCGGCTCGCATCGCGTCACGTCGCAGAACCCCGAGGACCAGTTCCAGGCCCTCGAGCGCTACGGGCAGGACCTCACGGCGCGCGCCCGCGAGGGCAAGATCGATCCGGTCATCGGGCGCGACGACGAGATCCGCCGGGTCATCCAGGTCCTCTCCCGGCGGACGAAGAACAACCCGGTCCTGATCGGTGAACCGGGCGTCGGAAAGACCGCCATCGTCGAGGGCCTGGCCCGGCGCATCGCCGACGGCGACGTGCCCGAGGGGCTCAAGTCCAAGCGCCTGATCGCCCTCGACATCGGGTCGATGCTGGCCGGCGCGAAGTACCGCGGCGAGTTCGAGGAGCGGCTCAAGGCGGTGCTCAAGGAGATCACCGACGCCGCCGGCGAGGTCATCACGTTCGTCGACGAGCTGCACACCATCGTCGGCGCCGGCGGGGCCGAGGGCGCCCTCGACGCCGGCAACATGATCAAGCCGATGCTCGCTCGCGGCGAGCTGCGGATGATCGGGGCGACGACACTCGACGAGTACCGCAAGTACGTCGAGAAGGACCCCGCCCTCGAGCGGCGCTTCCAGCAGGTGTACGTGGCCGAGCCGTCCGTCGAGGACACCGTCGGCATCCTGCGCGGTCTGAAGGAGCGCTACGAGGTGCACCACGGCGTGCGCATCCAGGACTCGGCGCTCGTCGCCGCCGCTGTGCTGTCGAACCGGTACCTGACCAACCGCTTCCTCCCCGACAAGGCCATCGACCTCGTCGACGAGGCGGCCAGCAAGCTGCGCATCGAGATCGACTCGATGCCGACCGAGATCGACGTCGTCGAGCGGCGGATCCTGCAGCTGGAGATCGAGCAGGTGGCGTTGGACAAGGAGGACGACGACGCCTCGCGCGCCCGGCTCGACGCCTTGACCGACGAGCTGGCCGGACTCAACGCCGAGGTCGCCGGCATGAAGCAGCACTGGGAGGCCGAGCGCGCCGCGATCGACGCCATCCGCACGCTGAAGGAGGAGCTCGAGCAGCTGCGCACCCAGCTCGAGCGCGAGCCGGACCTCAACGTCGCCGCCGAGATCCGGTATGGCCGGATCCCCGAGCTGGAGCGGCGGATCGACGAGGCGACGTCGCACCTCGACGAGCTGCAGGCCGACAAGCGGATGCTCAAGGAGGAGGTCGACGCCGAGGACATCGCCGAGGTCGTGTCCAAGTGGACCGGCGTGCCCGTCAGCCGGCTGATGGAGGCCGAGGCGGCCAAGCTGATCCACCTCGAGGAGCACCTCCACGAGCGCGTCATCGGTCAGGACGACGCCGTGCGGGCGGTGGCCAACGCCGTGCGCCGCAGCCGCGCCGGCCTGTCGGACCCCGACCGGCCGATCGGCTCGTTCATGTTCCTCGGCCCGACCGGCGTGGGCAAGACCGAGCTGGCCCGGGCGCTGGCCCAGTTCCTGTTCGACGACGTGCACGCCATGGTGCGCATCGACATGGGCGAGTACATGGAGAAGTTCTCGGTGTCCCGCCTGATCGGTGCGCCGCCGGGGTACGTCGGCTACGACGAGGGTGGTCAGCTGACCGAGGCCGTGCGCCGCCGCCCGTACTCGGTGGTCCTGCTCGACGAGATCGAGAAGGCCCACCCCGACGTGTTCAACACGTTGCTGCAGGTGCTCGACGACGGTCGCCTGACCGACGGACAGGGCCGGACCGTCGACTTCACCAACGTCGTGTTGATCATGACGTCGAACCTGCCGGGCGACCCGCTCGACTTCTTCCGGCCCGAGTTCGTCAACCGGGTCGACGAGATCATCCGGTTCAAGGCCCTGACCGAGGACGATCTCACGCGCATCGTCGACATCCAGCTCGAGCGCTGGCGGGAACGGCTGGCCGAGCGGCGGATCGACCTCGACGTGTCGGCCGAAGCGATGGCCCACCTGGCAAGGGAGGGCTTCGACCCGGCGTTCGGCGCCCGCCCGCTGAAGCGGATCATCCAGCGCGAGATCGGCGACCAGGCGGCGATGCTGTTGCTGGAGGGCAAGGTCACCGACGGCGGCGCCATCCGCGTCGACGTCGCCGACGGCGCCCTGGGCGTGACCGCCTGACCCTGGCATCCGAGTGTTGCCGTCCATCCGAGTGTTTCGTGCGGGGCCTCCCCGCACGAAACACTCGGATGGCTACGGTGCGGACCGTGGCGCACGTAGGAGTGACGACCGACGACCGCGGCGTGGCGACGGTGGTCATCGACCACCCGCCGATCAACCTGATGACGATCGGGGTCTTCCTCGAACTGGCCGAGGTGACGGAGCGCCTGGCCGGTGACGACGACGTGCGCGTCGTCGTGCTCCGCTCGGCGCACCCGGAGTGGTTCGTCGCCCACTTCGACGTGGCCGCCATCCTCAGCTTCCCCACCGACCCGGCGCCGCCGAATCGAGACGACGAGACCGCTTCGGCCCCCGACCGCAGTGAGCATGATGGGTTAGGTCGGCCTGGTCCGACCCAGGCGCCGAAGGCGCCCGACAGACAGTTGAACACGTTCCACCTGATGTGCGAACGCCTGCGCACGATGCCCAAGGCCACGATCGCCGTGATCGAAGGTCGTGTCGGCGGTGGCGGCAGCGAGCTGGCCCTGAGCTGCGACCTGCGGTTCGCCGCGCCGGCGGCCGTGTTCAGCCAGCCCGAGGTGGCGCTCGGGATCATCCCCGGCGGGAGCGGAACCGTGCGCCTGCCGCGCCTCATCGGTCGCAGCCGAGCCCTGGAGGCGATCCTCGGGTGTGACGACGTGGATGCGGCGACGGCCGAGCGGTGGGGGTGGGTCAACCGGGTGCTCGCCGCCGGCGAGCTGTGGCCGTTCGTCGATCGCTTGTGCCGGCGGATCGCCTCGTTCCCGCCGCACGCCGTCGCCGCCGCCAAGGCCAGCGTGCTGCGCGCCGAGGCCGGGGTCACCGAACAGCTGCTGGCCGAGGGCGATTCGTTCGCCGCCACGCTGGGCCATCCCGAGACCCGCGCTGCGATGCAGGGATTCCTCGATGCGGGTGGCCAGACCCCCGACGTCGAGCGCCGCCTCGGCGAACTGTTCACGTCGTAGGGGTGGACACCGCAGAAGGCGGCGGGGATGATGCCGGGATGGGCACCCGTACTTCGAAGTGGCCGGCGGGCACCCCGTGCTGGGCCGACCTGTCGACGCCGGACCTCGACGCCTCGAAGGCGTTCTACCGCGCCGTCCTCGGCTGGGAGTTCGACGACCAGGGCGAGGAGTTCGGCAACTATTCGATCGCCTCGCACGGCGGCACGACGGCCGCCGGACTGGGCCCGGCCCAGGAGGGCATGCCCCACGTCTGGACGCTGTACCTGGCCAGCGACGACGCCGACGCCACCGCGGCGTCGATCACGGAGCACGGCGGCGCGGTGCTCGCCGAGCCGTTCGACGTCGGGCCGCTCGGACGCATGCTCGTCGCCGCTGACCCGACCGGTGCGGCGTTCGGCGTCTGGCAGGCCAACCAGCACATCGGCGCCAACCTGGTCAACGAGCCCGGCGGGCTGACCTGGGACGATCTGCGCACGACCGATCCACCACGGGCGTGGGCGTTCTACGGCGCCGTGTTCGGCTACGACCTGCGGGAACTGCCCGATGCCGGTCCCGACTACCAGCTGTTCCACCTGCCGGGTGACGACGCCCCGCTGGGTGGCATGGGTGGCATGTTCGGCGCGCCGGACGGCACGCCATCGCATTGGCTGGCCTACTTCGGCGTCGCCGATGCCGAGGCGGCGGTCGAGGCGGCGGCCGCCAACGGTGGGTCGGTCCTCGCCCCGCCGTTCGAGACGCCGTACGGCAAGATGGCCGGCCTGATGGATCCCGCCGGCGCCATGTTCTGGATCGCCCAGACCGACGGCAGCAGCCCGCCCGATCGCTCGGGTTGAGCGAGCCGCCCCGCTTCTACGGCGACCTGGCGGCGTGGTGGCCGCTGATCTCCCCGCCGGACGACTACGCCGAGGAGGCGGCGTTCGCCGCCGGGCTGCTGCGCCGGGCGTCGATCCCGGTGCAGACGGTGCTCGAGCTGGGCAGTGGCGGCGGGAACAACGCCGTGCACCTGGTGCCGTCGTTCACCCTCACCCTGACCGACCTCTCGCCAGAGATGCTGGAGGTTTCCCGCCGACTCAACCCTGGGTGCGAGCACGTTGTCGGTGACATGCGCACGCTGCGGCTCGGGCGGATGTTCGACGCCGTGTTCGTCCACGACGCCATCGACTACATGGTGACTCGGCCTGATCTTCGCCAGGCGATGGAGACGGCCTACGTCCACTGCCGCCCCGGCGGGGTCGCCGTCTTCATCCCCGACGCCGTGAGCGAGACGTTCCAACCGGACGCCGACCACGACGGCCGCGACGGACCCGACGGGCGCGCCGTCCGGTTCCTCGAGTGGTCGACCGATCCCGACCCCGACGACACGTGGACGCAGACCGACTACGTCTTCCTGCTGCGCGCCGCGGACGGGTCGCTCGACGTCGTCCACGAGGAGCACCGCACCGGGCTGTTCCCGACGGCGGAGTGGATGCGGTTGTTGACGGACGTCGGCTTCGACCCGGAGGCCGTCACCGAGGAGACGACGGAGGATCGTCCGCCCCGTCAGTGCTTCGTCGCCCACCGTCGGACTTGATGGGTTCTGGCCGTCGCAATCGACCGTTGTGAGCCGGTTGCTACGGCCAGTCCGGCGATTGTCGGCGGCGCACCGCGGCGGCGTGGGCCGGGAAGCCCTCGTGGTCGGCGAGCGCGATGATCGACGGGGTCATGCGGGCCAACGCCACCTCGTCGGCTCGGGCGACGGCGGTGCGCTTGAGGAAGGCCTCGACCGTGATGCCCGACGACACCTCGGCGAACCCGGACGTCGGCAGCGAGGCGGGACAGCCGATCACGAAGTTCGCCGCGCTGAACGGTGTCGACTGGCCGATCAGGATCTCGCCGGCGTTGACCAACCCGTCGACGACGGCCTCGATCGCCGCGTCGGCGACGGCGACCTGGAGGTGCTCGGGGGCGTACCGGTTGGCGACGGCGACGGCGGTGTCCAGGTCGTCGACGAGCACGCAGCCGCCGTTGGTGCCGAGCGCGGCACGCGCCGCGTCGGCGCGGACGGCGGGCAGCTCGTCGAGCTGGGCGGCCAGCTCGGCGTCGGTGGCGTCGGCCAGCGCCGTCGACGTCGACACCAGGACGACCGACGAATCGGTGCCGTGCTCGGCCTCGATGAGAAGGTCGGCGGCCAGGCGCACGGGGTCGGCCTGGTCGTCGGCGATGACCAGGCTCTCGGTCGGGCCGAGGACCATCATCGTGACCACGCCGTGTCGTTGCAGCTCGACCTGCGTGCACGTGACGGCGGGCGAGCCAGGCCCGACGATCTTGCGGACGGCCGGGATGGACTCGGTGCCGACGGCCAGGGCGGCGAGCCCGGCGGGGCCGTTGACGCGGAACACGTCGGTGATCCCGAGCTTGCGGCAGACGACGAGGACGGCGGGGTCGACCGTGCCGCTGACCCGCCCGCCCCCTCCGGGCGCCGGCGGCACCACGACGACGATTCGGGCCACGCCGGCGACTGTCGCCGGGACGCCCAACTGGTAGGCCACGCTCGGGTAGCTGGCCTTGCCCGACGGCACGAAGAGGCCGACGGACGCGATCGGCGAGACCTTCTCGCCAACGATCAGGCCGGGCTCGGCCTCGTAGCTCCAGTCGCCGGCCCGCTCCAGCAGGCGCTCGTTGAAGGCCCGGCAGTGGGCAATGGCGTCGTCGAGCGCGGCGTCGACGTCGGCCGTGACGGTGGCACCGGCCAGTTCGTCGGCGGTGATGCGCAGCTGGTGGGGCTCGATCGTCACGCCGTCGAAGCGAGCCAGCGCGTCGACGACGGCGGCGTCACCGCGGGCACGGACATCCTCGATCAGCGCGGCGATCGACTGGCGCAGGACGGGATCGAAGATGGCGGCCAGCCCGCGGGCGCAGAACGCGGCCCGGGCCGCCTCGTCCATCGCTGCCCAGTCGAGCCGCCGCATCACGCTGGCCATCGCCGCCCGACGGTACCCGGGTCCTCCCCATCGGAGGGTTTGGGATCACCGGAGGGTTTGCGTCCCGGAGGGGGTGCGCCAGACCCTCGGGTGCGCCAAACCCTCGGATGACTCAATCGTGCGTCAAGGCAGGCCGGGGCAGGTCTGCCGGTAGGGGGCGAGGTCGCCGATGTACGTGTCCCATTCGTCGTGGGTGAGGCTGCGGCTTGCCAGCTCGCAGGCCGCCTCGCTCCAACGGGCGGGGTCGAGGTCCCAGACGACGATGCCCTCGTCGGTGGTCATCGCCACTTCCCCGCCATCGCCGCGGATCGCGGCGCCGGTCATCCAGGGGGCGCCGACAATCCAGGTGGCGTTGGGCGTGATATCGGTGGTGAGGTCGGTGCCGAGCTGGGTCCGGCTGGCGAGGTCGTAGAGCGCAGCGACGCCGTCGACTCGGCGGACGAACAGTCGAGCGCCGTCGTCGCTCAGGTCCATGGTGTCGTAGGCCACCGGCCCGGGAGCTGGGGAGAGCTCGCCGTCGGCAGCCAGCGTGTCGGGGTCCAGCGTCAGCACCTCGCCGCCGAACGTGTGGACGACGACGACCTCCTCGCTGGCGACCAGTTCCGCCAACGTCGCCCATCTCCTCGATGACCGCACCGGTGGACGGGTCACGGCGCTGCACGACGCCTTCGACCTCGGTGTAGAGCTGTCCGCTCCGTCGGCGCGAGGATGCGGATCAGGCCCGGAGCTGGGTCGGTCAGGGGCGCGACGGCACCCGAGTCGATGTCGACGGTGGCCGTACGTCCCTCGAAGAGGCCGTACTCGCCCCACACGAACAGGCGGTCCCCGCTGACGACGAAGTCCTCGACGGCGAACCCGACGTCGACGATCGGCTCGAGGCGGCGTTGTTCGATGAGGTCGTACCGCCCGATCGTGCGGTCGGCGAACAGGGCGACGACGTGACGCGGGTCATCGGTGAAGTGGGCGAGCACGGCGCCCTCGATCCGGGAATGGACCTCGCCGGTGCCGGCACCGACGATCTCCACCGCCGCGTTCGGGTACTCGAACGCGGCGTCGGCGGCGGCGCGTCCCGGCGGCGCGTCGGTGGTGCTCACGAGCATGGTGGCACCGTCGGGCGAGTACTCGGTGACGAAGCCGCCATCGCTGCGAGGCAGCAGCGTGCTGATCAGCCCGCCACCGTCCAGCCGCCAGGACGTCACGGACCCGCCGGAGAAGAGGAGCAACGTCGTCCCGTCGGGGCTGACGAGCGGGATCGCGCCGTCCGGTACATCCCTGCGCGGCGGGACGATGGTGCCGGTGTCCAGGTCGAGGGCGATCATCCGTCCGCCGGCCGGACAGAGGAAGGCGTCGAACTGCACGATCGGGAGCGACGTGAAATCGCACCGCACCTCGGTCGGTCGAGTCCACAGCGGCAAGCCCGACGGCAGCGCGTAGCGCATGACGCCTCGCCGGCCTGACGTGGTCATCGCGCCGCCGTCGAGGTCGACCACGACGTCGGCTTCGGAGGTCTGCTCATGGCCCTCGATGCGTCCGAGCTCGTCTCCCGTGGCAGGCTCGATGAAGCGGATCGGGCCAGCTTGTGACGTGACGACCAGCCGGCCGTCGGGTGCGTACTCGACCGAGACCGTGTTCATCCGGTAGCCAACGTCCTCCGGACGCGGGATCGGATCGAGCTCGCGTTGCAGCTGCCCGGTGGCGGCGTCGTACAGGAAGGTGCGCGCCTCGATCCCACCGGCCACGGCGACCTGTGAGCCGTCGGCGTTGATCGCCACCGAGCCCGCATTGATCGGCACGGCGACGTCGGCGAAGCGCTGCTCCCGGGTCTGCAGGTCCCAGACGGTCAGCGCCGCCTGCTGCACAGCGTGATCGCCGGACGAGGTCACGGCGGCGAGGTAGCGACCGTCGGCTGACGCCGACAGCCAAAGTATTCCGGACGGAAACGTGGTCTGCGCCTCGAGGCGCGCCACGACACGACCGCTGTTGAGATCGATGAGCCGCGCGGTCTGCTCGGTATCGCCGACGACGATCGTGTTGCTGTCCGGGAGCCACAGTGGTGCGGAGGAGGGTTCTCCTCCCTCCAGCTCCACGGTCGGACCGATCCCCGGGAAGGCGGTGAACAACCCGAACAGGGCGGACTCGGTGGCGGTGCTGGGGGCGAGACGGTGGGCTTCGACGGCGAGCAGGGCGGCGAGATCGGGGTCGGAGCTGCGCAGCGCCACGGCGTTGCTGGTCAACGCCTCGAGCTCGGCGCCCCGGCGCTGGTCCTCGGCTCGCTGCCGTTCGGCGTCGGCTTCGGCGGCGTTGGTCTCGGCCCGTTGGCGCTGTGCGTCCGCTTCGGCGGCGTTGGTCTCGGCCCGCTCCCGTTCGGCACCCGCTGCGGTGGCACTCGTCTCGGCCCGTTGTCCTTGCCGGAAGGCGATGACGCCGGCGACAAGGGAGGCGACGGCAAGCAGGGCGACGCCCACGAGGGCGCCGCGCAGACGACGGTTCTGGCGAGCGTCGCGCTGGGCGCGCGCTTCGAGGGCGGCCAGTTCGGTCTCGGCGTGGGCGACGGAGGCGTCGAGGAACGTGATCTCGGTGGCGGTGAGGTCGGGATGGGCGCTGCTGCGCCATTCGAGCGCGGTGTCCAGCCGGGCGCCGCGATAGAGCTCGCTGTCGGCACGACCGAGCGTGTCCCAGCCGGTGGCGGCGATGGCAAGGTGACGGAGGATGCGCAGGCCGGCGGCATCCTCGTCGAGCCACGTCTGCATGCGGGGCCATGCTCTGGCCAACGCTTCGTGGGCCAGCTCGACGGTGTCGGCTTCGGCGGTGACCAGCCGGGCGCGCACGAGCAGGGCGACGACCCGTTCGCGTTGCCGGTCACCGACCAGCGACCGGGTCGGGACCCGACAGCGGACAGGGTCACCGTCGACCGATGGGGCGACGAGGCGCAGCAAGATGCCGCGCAGCATCGCCCGCTGCTCGGCGGGCAGGTTGTCGTACAGCCGGTCGGCGGAGCGGGCGACCGCACCGCGGATGCCGCCGCTCTCCCGGTAGCCCTCGACCGTGAGCACGTGGCCGTCACGGCGTCGCCACGTCTCCACCAGGGCGTGCGACAGCAGCGGCAGCGCCCCGGGTTCGCCTTCGGTGTCACGCACCAGCAGATCGACCAGCCCGTGCTCCAGGCGGTAGCCGGCCTGGCTCGCCGGTTGTTCGATCGCCTCGCGCAGCCCGTCGCCCGACAGCGGACTCACGAGATGGAGGCCCTGTTCGGCCAGCCGGGCGAACTCGGTGTCGATCGACAGCCCGGTGAGGTGATCAGCGCGGACGCAGATCACCACCGGCGCCTGCTCGTGGGCGTAGCGGCTGATCCGCCGGCAGAAGGCGCGGGCGACGTCGGGATCGACGGTGAGGGTGAACAGCGCCTCGAACTGGTCGACCACCACCACCGGGGTTCCCTCGGCGCCGCTCAGTGCCTCGGACAGCGCACCGTCGGCGTCGGAGCCGGGCACGATCACTACCGCCGATCGGCCACCGCGGACCAGTGCGGGGAGCAACCCGGCGCGCACCAGCGACGACTTGCCACACCCCGACGGACCCGCCACCACCAACAGCGGCGTGGCCCGCAACCGCTCCAGACATGCGGCGACCTCGTGGTCGCGGCCGAAGAACACGTCGGCGTCACCGACGTCATAGGCCGCCAGTCCCTTGTAGGGGCACTCGCCGGTCAGCGCGGGGGGCGGCTCCGGTGCGGCGAGCGCTTCGTCCTGGCGCAGGATCGCTGCCTCCAACGCCACGAGCTCGGATCCGGGGTCGATGCCGAGCTGGTCGACCAGCAGCGCGCGCGCCCGGGCCAGCGATCGCAAGGCGTCCGCCTGGCGGCCACAGCGGTACTGCGCCAGCGCCAGGGTCGCCCAGCGTCGCTCGCGCAGCGGCTCCGCCGCAACCAGCGCCTCCGCCGCGGCAGCGACCCTGCCTTGCTCCCCGGCCGCCAACCGGGCGTCCAGCAGCTCCTCCTCCGTGCTGCGGCGCAACTCCTCCAGGCGAGCCGCTTCGCTGCACCCCGGCTCCCACCCGTCGAGGTCCTCGAACGGACGACCCCGCCACAACCCCAGCGCCCTCGTGAACGCGGCGGCGGCCCGATCCGGCTCCCTCGTCGTCGCCAACCCCCGCCCGTTCTCGACGAGCTGCTCGAACCGGTCGACGTCCACTTCGTCACCGTGCAACGTCAATCGGTATCCGCCGGCGATCGTCTCGATCGCCGAGGCTCCCAGGGCCTTGCGCAACCGGCCGATGCAGATCTGCACCTGCGTCGGCCACGACGACGGTGGCCGCTCGCCCCACACGGCGTCGGCAACCTGGTCGGGCGTCACCACTTGACCGCGCCGAACCGCCAACACTCCCAACACCGTCCGGTCGCGCGGTGCCAGCGCCCCGTCCCCATCTACCAATGGGGGACCCAACAAACAGATGCCCACTAGCGGACGATAGTCGACCCGGCAGGCCACCTGGTCAACAGCACGGATAGCGGATGGATAGGTGACCGGGCCGGCGGCGGATAGCCGCCCGGCGCACCGTGCTCGCAACGCCCACATCAGGCGCCAACCACGACCCCGCACCTGCGGGGCCATGACAAGGGAGCACCCATGAACACTCATCAGCGGAGCCGAGTCCGGCTCACCGCCGCCATCACCATCGCGGTTGGCGGCCTCATGGTCGGTTGCACCAGCCCTGGCATCGCGCCGGGGGTCGGCGATCCGGTCGAGGCCATCCGCGACGGTGGCCAGCACGCCCCGAGCAGCCAGCCGGCGACGCCGCCGACGGCTCGGAGTGCGGCCGGCGGACGGTTGAGCTTCCGATGAACCACCCCTACTTCACCGGGCAGGCGGTGGCCGATCGCCAAGCTGATCTCATCGAGCAGGCACATCGCGACCGGCTGTTCCGACGCGCTGGCGACGCTCAGGTCACTGGTGACGGCGGCGCGTCACGCCATCGAGCGTCCTGGCCACGGCGCCAACCCGGCGTCGGCGTCCAAGTGAAGCGGTCGCCGCTGGCGCTCGTCAACCTGCTCCTCGCCACCGCGGCCCTGACCGTTGCAGTGGTGGCCATCGTCACCGACGAAGCCAGCAGCGGTCTTGCGCCCCCTGTCGTCACCCCGCGCGAAGTGACCAACCCGGTCGTGGCACCGGATGATCCCCGACCACCCGCGGAGGAGGTCTCGGGCGCTGACCAGCCGCAGCGAGACAGCCTGGACCAGCCGCGCCTCCCTCAGGCCGACGCCCCAGCAGGCGACTGCCTGGTCCGTCGCGTCGTCGTCCGCTGCTGACCGGAACGTCGAGTCCTTGCGGCCCACTCATCGGAGGGTTTGGGATCACCGGAGGGTTTGCGTCCCGGACGGGGTGCGCCAGACCCTCGGGTGCGGCAAACCCTCGGATGAGGCGGGGCGGTACTCTCGCTGCGTGCCGGTCACCGTCGTCGTCGGTGCGCAGTGGGGGGACGAGGGCAAGGCCAAGGTCATCGATCTGCTGGCCAAGGAGCATGGCTACGTCGTGCGCTACCAAGGCGGCCACAACGCCGGCCACACCGTCGTCGTCGGCGGCGATCGCTACGCGCTGCAGCTGATCCCGAGCGGGATCCTCTACGACCACGTCGTGCCGGTCATCGCCAACGGCGTGGTGGTCGACCTGCCGACGCTATTCGCCGAGGTCGACGCGCTCGAGTCCCGTGGCGTCTCCTGCGCTCGCCTACGGGTGTCCAGCCGGGCCCACCTGATCTTCCCCTGGCACCAGGCCCACGACGCCATCGCCGAGGCGCTGCGGGGCGACGACAAGATCGGCACGACGCTGAAGGGCATCGGTCCGGCGTACGCCGACAAGGCGCGGCGGGTCGGCCTGCGCGTCGGCGACGTGCTGGACCCGTCGGCGTTCGCCGACCAGGTCAAGGCCCGGGCGGTCGCCGAGAACCGCCAGCTCGCCGCCGCCGGCAGCGCACCGCTCGACGTCGAGGAGATCGTGACCCGGTACGCCGAGCTGGGCGCACGGCTGGCCCCGTTCGTCACCGACACCGTGGCGCTGCTGCACGACGCGCTCGGCGCCGGCGAGCACCTCCTGCTGGAGGGCGCCCAGGCGACGTTCCTCGACCTCGACCATGGCACGTATCCGTACGTGACGTCGTCCAACCCGACCGCCGGCGGCGCCTGCGCCGGAACGGGCCTCGGGCCGCGCGACGTCGATCGCGTCGTCGGGATCACCAAGGCGTACACGACGCGCGTCGGCGCCGGACCGTTCCCGACCGAGCTGACCGACATCGACGGGGATCGGCTGGTCGACGTCGGTCGCGAGTTCGGCACGGTCACCGGGCGGCGCCGGCGGGCCGGCTGGCTCGACTGCGTGATGCTCCGCCACGCCGTCCGGCTGAACAGCCTCACCGAGCTGGCACTGACGAAGCTCGACGTGCTCGACGGCTTCGACACGATCAAGGTCTGCACGCGCTACCGCCTCGATGGCGCCCCCGTCGACGCCTACCCGGACCGGTCCGACGTCGTGGCCCGGGTCGAGCCGGTGTACGCCACGCTGCCCGGCTGGGGCTCGGCGCTCGGCACGGTGCGTGAGTCGGGGCAGCTCCCCGGACTGGCGCGGGCGTTGATCGACCTCGTGCAGCAAGAGGTCGGCGTTCCCGTGCGCATCGTCGGCGTCGGCGCCGAACGCGACGACTACCTCCTCTTCTCCAGATGATCGGTGTGAGCGAGCGTTCCGGGTGCCGCACCGCGGTGCCGGTCGAGTGGGCGAGCGAACGATGATCGACCGGTACTCGCTCCCGGCGATGGCGGCGGTGTGGACCGACGTCGCCCGGGTCGGTCGCTGGCTGGAGGTGGAGCTGCTGGCCACCGAAGCGCAGGCCCGGCTCGGCGTCGTGCCCAGCGACGCCGCCGACGCCTGCCGGTCCAAGGCGCCGACCGTCGACGACGACCTCGTCGCGGCGATCGCCGAGCGCGAGCGCACGACCGACCACGACGTCGCCGCCTTCGTCGATGTGATCCAGGACCGTATCGGCCCGCCTGCGGGCACCTGGATCCACTACGGCCTGACGTCGTCGGACGTCGTGGACACCGCGCTGTGCTGGGCGATGCGCGACGCCCTCGATGTCGTCATCGAGGCGACTGGCGCGCTGTTGACCACGATGGTCGACCTGGCCCGGAGTCACCTCGACACCGTCATGATCGGGCGCACCCACGGGATCCACGCCGAGCCGACGACGTTCGGCGCCAAGGTCGCGCTGTGGGCGCTGCAGCTCGAGCGCGATCGGGCCCGGCTGCGGGCGGCGCGCACGGCGGTCGCCGTCTGCAAGCTGTCCGGCGCCGTCGGCACGTACTCGAACATCGATCCGGCGGTCGAGACGGAGGTGGGCGAGCGGTTGGGACTCAGACCGGTGCCGGCCTCGCAGGTCATCGCTCGCGATCGGCACGCCGAGTTCCTCTGGGCGTTGGCTGCGGTGGCCGGTACGTGCGAACTGGTCGCTGTCGAACTGCGCCACCTGCAACGCACCGAGGTCGCCGAGGTCCTCGAGGGTTTCAAGCCCGGCCAGAAGGGCTCGTCGGCGATGCCGCACAAGCGCAACCCGATCTCGGCTGAGACGATCAGCGGCCTGGCCCGCGTCGTCCGCTCGAACCTGCAGGCCGGCCTGCAGGATGTCGCCCTGTGGCACGAGCGCGACATCTCGCACTCGTCGGTCGAGCGCGTCGTGTTGCCCGATTCAGCCGTGCTCGCCCACTACATGGTCGTCCGCTTGGACCGCCTGCTGGCGGGAATGTACGTCGATGTCGAGCGCATGGAATCCAACGTGTGGTCGAGCCACGGGCTGGTGTTCAGCCAGCCCGTCCTGCTGGCCTTGGTCGCTGGTGGCATGGCACGCGACGACGCCTATCGGATCGTCCAACGCAACGCCATGTCAGCGTGGGAACAGGGCGTCGACTTTCGTCGGTTGGTGGAGTCCGACCCCGAGGTGACGCTCGATGCGCGGACGCTCGACGAGGCCTTCGACCTGCGCCGGGCCGTCCGTCACATCGGGCGCGTGAGCACCACATTGGACGGGATCGAGCTCGCTTCCTGAGGGGCGGGCCTCGGCTACTGGCCGCCGAGCCGAGGCGGGTGGTTCAGGATGCGGAGCGACTGATCCCGGCCTGCTTGAGCGCGGCCGCCGGCACCCCGACGTCGCGCCACGCGGCGTAGCCGATGCCCTGCCGGGCGCTGTAGCTGGCGGCGACCTTGACGAACGCCGACTCCAACGAACCGAGATCGACCTGGGTGTTCATCGACGCCATCTCGTCGGACAGGTTGCGCTTCTCCTGCACGAGGCGCAGCTCGCTCAACGGATCGGCAGTGGTCAGTTGCTCGTCGATCGTGGCGATCCGCTTCCGGATGGAATCCGGGGTGCGCTTGCGCCCCCGCTTGGGCTTGTTCGCCCGGAGGGCGGCGAGATAGTCGCGGACTGCCCTCCCCTCTGAACGGCCCTGTGCGAGTGCCGCTTTGTGCTCGTCCGACATCTGACGTTTCGTCCCACGTTTGGCAGCCATGCGGGCCACACTACGTGCGTCGGGACGATCGCGCAGATCGCGCACAGGTCCTTGATCTGCGCCATCATTTGTGGTTCTCCTCTGCTTTGTATGGGTCTCCGTGTTTCGTCGGCCACACGACCAGCGTCGAGTCCACCGACATGTCGCGCCGGATGGCAACTGGGCGCCGAGGTTCTCAATCGCCCTTCTGGGCGCGCACGTTCTCGAAAATGGGAATCTCCGCGCCCAGGTGGTGGTGGCGCAGGCCTTGGCCGTCGGCGGTGTTGCGGTCTACCGGTGGGGCACCTGACGGACGACGGAGGTCACCGACCGCCCCGTGGTCCGGTGATCACCACCGGGCAGCTGACGTTGCGGATCACATGATCAGACACCGACCCGAGCACGGCGCGCCGTATGCCGCTGCGTCCCCTACTGCCGATGACGATGACGGAGGCCGGCAACGACTCAGCGATGGCACACAGCACGGGGCCGGGCTCGCCCTCGGCGATCATCGTTTCGGCGACCGCCGCGCCGAGCGAGACGCGCGCCGCATCGAGGTCGGCCTGCGCCTCGGCGCGCCGTCGCTCGTGCTGAGCGTCGGCCTCCCCGGCGGTCATCACGCCACCGGCGAGCCCGGTTCCGACGGCAAGTGTGGGATCGAGCTGCTCGATCACCGTGACCACGACGACCCGATCGGGCGAGTCGATCACGGCCAAGCCGTCGACCAGGGCGGCCACCGACAGCTCGGACCCGTCGGTGCAGCACAGCGCGGTCGTCGTCATCGCTCAGTCGTACCACTGCGCCCCGGTCAGCGGGCGAGCGAGGCGATGGCGTCGAGGTGTTCCAGGTCGGCGAGATCGAGCACCTGCAAGTACAGGCGTTGCGCACCGGCGGCCCACCAGCGTTCCATCGTCGCCGCCGCCTCGCTCGGCGTGCCGGCGACGCCGGTGTCCCGCAGCTCGTCCGGGTCGCGGCCGATCGCCTCCGCCCGGCGCCGCACCTCGTCGTCGTCAGCGCCGACGCACACGACCGCTGCCGCCGACCAGGTCACGGTGGCGGGGTCACGATCGATCGCCCGGCAGGCGTCGATGACCCGGTCGCGCTGCTCCGTGAACCGCTCGACCGACAGGAACGGCGCGTTGTACTCCGAGGCGAACCGGGCCGCCAGCTCCGGCGTGCGCCTGGGCCCACCGCCCCCGACGATGATCGGGATGCCGCCCGGCTGCACCGGCTTGGGCAGGGCCGGGGAGTCGGCCACTCGGTAGTGGCGACCCTCGAAGGAGTAGGCCGTCCCGGAGGTCGACCAGAGCCCTGAGATCACCTCGAGCTGCTCCTCCAATCGTTCGAAGCGCTCGTCGAGCGAAGGGAACGGGACGCCGTAGGCCTGGTGCTCCTGCTCGTACCACCCGGCGCCCAGCCCGAGCTCCACTCGCCCCTGTGACATCTGGTCGACGCCGGCGACGCTGATCGCCAGCGGTCCCGGTCGGCGGAACGTCGCCGACGTGACCAGCGTCCCGAGACGGATCCTGCTCGTGTCGCGGGCCAACCCGGCCAGCGTGATCCACGCGTCGGTCGGACCCGGCAGCCCGCCGGCCTCCAGTGCGCCACCCATGGCGAGGTAGTGGTCGCTGCGGAAGAAGGCACCGAACCCGAGCTCCTCGGTGCGTTGGGCGACCGTCAGCAGATCGTCGTACGTGGCGCCCTGCTGGGGCTCGGTGAAGATGCGCAGTTGCTCGATCGGGAACATCGCCCCGGACCCTATGCACCACCCGGGTAGGTTCGGCGGGCGATGTCCGCTGCGCGACCGGTGCTGCCCGAACCGTTCGCCACGCTGCGCGACCACGTGCTGGCCCACTCCGTCAAGCGCGGCGAGTTCACGCTGAAGTCCGGTGCCCGCAGCTCGTGGTTCCTCGACACCAAGCAGACGGCGTGCCGGCCGGACGGCATCCTCGCCGTCGCGGATGCCGCCCTGGAGGTCATCCCCGACGACGCCACGGCGATCGGTGGGTTGACGATGGGCGCCGACCCAGTCGCATTCGGCGTTGCCGCGATCGCCGCCACCCGCGGCCGCGCCCTGCGCAGCTTCAGCGTCCGCAAGGAGGCCAAGGACCACGGCGTCACCGGCCGGCTCGCCGGCGCCCTGCAGGCCGGCGACCGTGTGGTCATCACCGAGGACACCGTGACCCGCGGGTCGTCGCTGATGGAGGCCGTCGAGGTGGTGCGCGCCGCCGGTGCCGAGCCGGTGCTGATCACCGTGATCGTCGATCGCGGCGGCACCTGCGCGGCGATGGCCGCCGCTGCCGGCATCGCCTACCGGCCGTTGCTCACCGCTCCCGACCTCGGGTTCCCGTTCGGCTCCTGACGACGGTGCCCGCCCGGGTCGAGCACGCCGGGGTTGAGGAGGCCGGCGGGGTCGAGGGCCGACCGCACCGCGGCGGCCACGGCCAGCTCGGCGGGCGACCGGACGAGGGGCAGCCAGCGCGCTTTGGCGATGCCGATGCCGTGCTCGGCCGAGATCGTGCCGCCGAGCTCGGCGGCCGCCGTGAGCACCTCGCTGGTGATCGCTTCGGTCGCTCCGGCGTCGAGCACGTTGAGGTGGACGTTGCCCTCGGCGAGGTGGCCGAAGGGGATCAGCCGACCGCCGTGGCGCTCGACGGATCGCCGGGCCGCGGTCACGAGTGGCTCGAGCTGCGACACCGGCACGGCGACGTCCAGTTTCAGCGGGACGCCGCCGGCGGCGATGGCCTCCGTGACCCGGTCGCGGAACGCCAGCAAGTGGTCACGCCGCGGCCCGTCCGTGGCGACCGCGGCATCGAGCACGCGCCCCTCCAGCGCCCCGGCCAGCTCGTCGGTCGGGTCGTCGTGGTCGGCGCACTCGACCACGACGTAGGCGCCGACGCCCTCGGTCCGGACGGGCGGCGCGGTGCCGAGGTGCTCGGCGACGAGCGCCATCGCTTCGGGCAGCACGAGCTCGACGGCGTCGAGGTGGGGGAGCGGGCGCAGGGCGGCGAGCAGGTCGACCGCCTCATCGAGGCTCGCCATGGCGACGAGCGCCGTCGCGGTGCGCCGGAACCACGGGACCAGGCGCAGCCGGACGGCAGTGATGACCCCGAGCGTCCCTTCGCTGCCGCACAGCAGCGACGGGAGGTGCAGCCCGGCGGACTCCTTCGGCAGCCCGGCCAACGATCCCACCGCCGATCCGTCGGCGAGCACCGCCGTCAGCCCGGCCACCTGGGCGCGCATCGTGCCGAAGCGCACGACTCGCCCGCCTCCGGCGTTGGTGGCGACGGCACCCCCGACGGTCGCCGAGTCCCGACTGGCGAAGTCGACCGGGGAATCGAGGCCCGCCGCCTGGGCGTGGGCCCGCCACGCAGCCAGGGTGACGCCGGCGCCGGCGGTCACCTGAGCGGCTGCCGTGTCGACCGGGCCGAGGTCGGTCAGGCGGCGGGTCGACACGACCACCATCGGCTGCCGACGCGGCACGCTGCCGCCGACCAGGCCGGTGTTGCCGCCCTGGGTGACCAGCGCCGCGCCTGCCTCGGCGCACCGCCGAACGACCGCCGCCACCTCCGCCCCGTCGGCGGGGCGGGCGACGAGCCGGGCCACCCCGTGGAAGCGCCCGGTCCAGTCCGTGGCGTACTGCGCCGTGACCTCGGGGTCGGTCAGCACGTGTTCGGCACCGACGACGTCGGCCAGCGCATCGACCAGACGGTCTGGGCTGGTCACCCGGCTGCCGTTCTCACGCGGTTGCACGTTCGCTCGCTCACGCGCCCGCCCGTTCGCTCGCTCACGCGGCTGTCCGTTCGCTCGTTCACGCGGCTGCCCGTTCGCTCGTTCACACAGCCGGCCGCAGCAGCAGCGTCTGCAGCGCCCGCCCCACCGGTCCTTTGTCGTCGAACAGCAGGGCGTCGGCCAGCCCGACCCCGTTCGGTTGCCAGTGCGCCGACGCCCGGCTGCCCAGCCACTCGCCGACCGGGTCGCGGTGCAGGGCGATGATCAGGTCGGCGTTGACGAACTGCACCTCGGAGGGTTCGGCGTGGCGGCTGAACGCGTTGCCGCAGTCGGCCAACGGGCAGATGCGCTGGAACGGCGACGGGTCCTCGTCCGGCAGGAGCGCGACCGTTCGCATCCAGACGGTGGTCGGCCCGTGCCCGGGTCCCTCGCCCGGCGGGTAGCGCACGGTCACGGCGTCGCGGAACCCGGTCCAGCCGTGGGGTGACGGACCGACCGGGAACGCGCCGGGCTCGGCGTCGGCCAACCGCGGCGTCGCTTCCGGCCCAGCTCCCCGCGGTACGCCGTCGGTCTCGCCGGCGACGAGGTGCATCCCGGTGGCCATGGCCCGCACGGAGCCGTCGCCGTCCAGCAGCTCGGCGCGCGTCGTGCCGGTGGCGCGGCCAGCGCGCACGACGGCAGCCCGGACCCGGAACCCGGCCATCGGCACGGGCTTGGCCAGGTCGACGGACACGCGCGCCAACCGCTGCTCGGGGAGCGCCCGCTCGAGCGCCCGCACCAGCAGCGCCGTCGGTGGACCGGCGTGGCAGGCGGCGGGGTCCCACGGGCCGCGGGCGAGCTCGGTGGGCGTGTACCAGTCGGTGCCGGGGTCGACGGCGGCGAAGAACGTCTCGGCCACGGGCGCACCCTACGGTCGAGGGTGACGTGGGCGACCTGCCGCGGCGGCCAGTTCAATGGCCGCGTGGAGCACCGCAGCGCCGACGTGCGCTTCGTCGGCGAGATCTGCGGGTTCGGCACCACGTCGGGGCGGCGCATCGTCATCGGGCGCTGGCCGACGTCGCCGTTCGGGCCGATCGCCGACGCCATGGTCGAGGCCGGCGACGGCCATCGAACGCTGATCGCACCGACGGACGAGGTCGCCGACTACATCTCCGGCGTCTACTTGTTCGACGAGCTGATCGTGGCGGCCATCGCGACGTCGCGGTCGACCGACGGGCTGCACTTCGAGGGTGGCCCGCTGGTCGCCGCCGTGACGATCGGTGGGCGGGATGCACTCGGCCGCGTGCTGCGGGTGGTGCCGCGACGCTTCGCCACCCATCCTCGGTGGGCGTCGATCTGCGACCCGATCGCCCGCCGGCTGCTGGGCGGCGTCCGTACCCGCGGGCAGACCGCCGGCGGCGAGGAGTTCTACGGCGCCACCGACCGCCACCGCCTCGTCGCCGCCCGCGCCTCGTGGTCCGCCGTCGACCTCGGGCCGCTGGCCGACGTCGATCCGCCGGTGCGCTTCGGGTTCAGCTCGACCCCTCGGCGACCGTCGATCGTCGCCGTCACGACGACGATCCGTCCGCTCGCCAGCGGGTCCGGCGAAACGTCGCCACCACCGCCCGCACGTGCCTTCGATCTGGGCGCGGACGTTCCCGATTCCGAGAACGAGCGCGCCCAGAAGCCGTGATGAGAACGTCCGCGCCCAGATCGGTCACGCCGCCTGGGCGGCGCGGGCGGCGATGTTGCGCTGCATCCCGCCGAACACGAGCCCGTGGAACGGGAACACCGCCAGCCAGTAGAGGCGCCCCAGCAAGCCCTTCGGCGCGAACACGGCCCGCTGGTGGAACACCGTGCGCCCGTCGCCGTCGCGCTCGATGCCGAGATCGAGCCACGCCCGGCCGGGCACCTTCATCTCGGCCCGCAGCCGCAGCAGCTCGCCGTCGATGATCTCCTCGACGCGCCAGAAGTCGAGGGCGTCGCCGATCTGCAGGTCGTGGGGGTTGCGCCGCCCCCGCCGCAGCCCCGGCCCGCCCCACAACCGGTCGACCAGCCCGCGCACGGACCACAGCAGCCCCCACGAGTACCAACCGGCCGTCCCGCCGATCCCCTCGATGACCGCCCAGAGGCGCTCGGGCGCCACGTCGACGACCGACGAGCGCTCGTCGACGTACAGCGACCCGCCGGCCCAGTCCGGGTCGGTCGGCAGCGGGTCGCTGGCCACCCCGGCGACGCTGGCGTTCGACCAGTGCGTCGCCACATCGGCGTCCCGGATGTGCATCAGCGCCAGGCGCACCGCTTCGTCGAACCCGATCAGCCCTTCGGGTGGGTCCGGCACCCAGCGGGTGATGTCGTGCTCGCGGCACACCACGGTGTTGCGCAGGCTCTCGACGAGTGGGCGGGCCAGCCCGCCCGGTACGGGCGTGATCAACCCGACCCAGTGGCTGGACAGCGTCGGCGAGAGAACGGGGACCTTCAGCATCCGCCGCTTCGGCAGGTCGGCGACCCGGGCGAACCCGCGCATCATCTGCTCGTAGGTGAGCACGTCAGGGCCACCGATGTCGAAGGCCCGATTGACGTCGGGCGGGAGGTCGGCGGCGCCCACCAGGTAGCGCAGCACGTCGCGGACGGCGATCGGCTGGATCCGCGTCTCGACCCACTTGGGGACGACCATGACGGGGAGCCGCTCGGTGAGGTGCCGGAGCATCTCGAAGCTGGCGCTGCCGCTGCCGATGATCACCGCGGCTTGGAGGACTGCCGTCGGCACGCCGCTGCGGAGGAGGATCTGTCCGACCTCCTCCCGGCTGCGCAGGTGCGCCGAGAGCTCCTCGCCCTCGGGCGCCAGGCCGCCGAGGTAGACGATGCGTCGCACCCCGGCCTCGGCGGCGACCTCGGCGAACGATTCGGCCGCCGAGCGGTCGATGTCCTCGAAGGAGGGGGCGGAACCGATGGAGTGGACCAGGTAGAAGGCGACGTCGACGCCGGCCATGGCCTTGGCCAGCGACTCGCGGTCGGTCACGTCGCCGACCGCCGTCTCGACGTCACCGATCCACGGGAAGTCGCGCAGCCGTGTCGCCGTGCGGGCCATCGCCCGGACCGACCACCCGGCCCGCAGCAGTTCGGGCACCAGCCGCCCACCGACGTATCCGCTCGCGCCGGTGACGAGGGCCAGCCCACGATCGTTCGCCATGGGAGCATGTTGTCCGCCGCCAGCCGCTGTCACACCGGCGGGCTGCCACCACCTCGTAGATGCCGGTCAGCACGGTGGTCGCGCCCAGCCCGGCCCGCCACCCTTGTGGGCATGCACACCACCATGCCCAGGCGGGCGGCATTGGCCTTCACCGCAGCAACCTTGACCTTCGCGGCCGCAGCGTGCGGCAGCGACGACGACAGCAGTTCCGACGCCACGGCGACGACGGCTGCGGCGACCACCACCGCCGCTGGCGCCACCGAGACCACGGCTGGCGGGTCCGGAGCGGCGTCGGACGTCGCCGCGTTCTGCGAGGCCGAGCTGGCCGCCGAGCAGGCGGTCCAGAGCGGCGATCCTGCGGCCGCCGGCCCGGCGCTCGAGGCGCTCGTCGCCGCATCGCCCGAGGAGGTCAGGCCGGCCGTCGAGGAGGTCGTCGCCAACGCCGAATCGGGACCCGGCGATCCGGCCTTCGACGAGCCCTACGGCGAGCTGATCGCGTTCATGAAGGAGAACTGCGGCTTCACCGAGCTCGAGGTCGAAGGCGCCGACTACTCCTTCACCGGGCTCCCCGCCGACGTGGAGGCCGGCCCGGCGATCGTCACGTTCAAGAACACCGGCGAGGAGCTGCACGAGATCGCCTTCTCCCGCGTCAACGATGGTGTCACCGAGACCGTGCAGGAGCTGCTCGAGCTCCCCGAAGAGGAGGCCTTGAGCAAGATCACCGCGGTCGGCGGCGGTTTCGGCTTCCCCGGGACGACATCGTTCGCCGTCGTCGACCTCAGCGAGCCCGGCAAGTACGTCGCCACCTGCTTCATCCCCCAGGGGCTGACGCCCGAGGTCGCCGAGCAGATGGAGGCTGCGGGCGAAGGTCCCGAGGGCACGGCGCCGGAAGGCTCGATGCCGGAGGGTTCGATGCCGGAGGGTTCGATGCCGGAGGGTTCGATGCCGGAGGGGTCGATGCCGGAGGGGTCGATGCCGGAGGGTGAGCTCGGCCCACCCCACGCCGTCCTCGGCATGGTCCAGGAGTTCACGGTCACCTGATCGGCGAGCGCCACACGCAGAGCGGGAGGAGCAGGCGCCCCGCCGCCGCCGGGAGTTGGACGGCCCGGCGACGGCGGGGCGCCGCCGCGCCCGGTTAGGGTGCGGCCGTGACGGTGCGGGTCGTCGTGGCGGACGACAACTACCTCGTCCGTCAGGGCGTGACGGGGCTGATCGACGCCGAGTCCCAGTTGACCGTGGTCGGCGTGGCCGGCACGTTCGACGAGCTGATCGACGTCGTCGACGCCCAGACACCGGACGTGGTGATCACCGACATCCGGATGCCGCCGACGGGCACCGACGAGGGGATTCGAGCGGCGGCGCTGATCCGCCAGCGCCACCCCGAGACCGGCGTCGTCGTCCTCAGCCAGTACGCCTCGCCGTCCTACGCGCTGGCGCTGCTGGAGCACGGCTCCGACGGCCGCGCCTACCTCCTCAAGGATCGCGTCGCCGACGCCGACGACCTCGCCGATGCCGTGCGCACGGTTGCCCGGGGCGGCTCGGTCATCGACCCGAAGGTGGTCGAGGAGCTCGTCAACGCCCGCGCCCGCACGGCGGCCTCACCGATCGAACGGCTGACCCCGCGGGAGCGCCAGATCCTCAGCGAGATGGCCCAGGGCAAGAGCAACGCGGCGATCGCCGCCACGCTGATCCTCAGCGAGCGAGCCGTGGAGAAGCACATCAACTCGATCTTCTCCAAGCTCCACCTCACCGAGGAGCCCGACGTCAATCGGCGGGTCAAGGCGGTGCTCGTGTACCTCGCCGCCGAGGGTGGCTGACCGCACTCGTCGTCGGGTGGTGGCACGCTCGTCGGCTGGCTCGTCGGGCGCGAGGATGGACCCGTGGCCGAGCGCGTCAGCGTGATGATCGTCGACGACCAGTCGCCGTTCCGAGACGCCGCCCGCGCCGTGCTCAGCCGCGTCGACGGGTTCGACCTCGTCGCCGAGGTGGAGTCCGGGGAAGACGCCGTGTCGACGAGTGCTCAACTGCAGCCCGACCTCGTGCTGATGGACATCAACATGGGTGCGCTCAACGGGATCGACGCCACCCGCCTGATCGTCGACGCCAACCCGGCGACCAAGGTGATCCTGGTGTCCACGTACGCCCTCGACGACCTGCCACCGGGCGCCCGCACCAGTGGGGCGATGGCCTACGTCAACAAGGACGAGCTGTCGCCACGAGTCGTCCGGCGCCTCTGGGAGGCCGGCGGCGACCCCGACTGGCCCACCCCCACCCGCGAGTAAGAACGGACCCGACGTCAGATCTGGCACCGATCCGTTCTCACACGCCGTCGGCGAGCAGGTGGCGGCGGAAGAGGTCGAGGACTTGATCCAGCGCCGCTCGCGTCGGTTGGCCCGGCTCATCGACGAGGTGCTCGGTGAGCACGGAGTGCGGCTTCATCTCGGCGTCGGGGTTGGCCGACGCGTCGTCCAGCTCGACGGCCACGAAGGCGTCGCCCAGCCGCTCGCGGAGGTAGGCGAAGCGTTCGGCCGGCGCCAGGCGATCCCCGCGGAAGCGCAGACCGAGCACCTGCAGGCCCTCGGCGGCGCACCGCTGGGCCACGACGTCGAGATCGCTCGGCGAGCAGTCGATCGAGCGCCGCTGCTTGCTCGTCGCGGCGAACGGCAGGGATGGCTGCGACATCACCGGCGCCAGCACGCTCGGGTCGGTCGCCATGGCCAGGACGAAGCCGCCGGTGAAGCACATGCCGACGGCGCCGACGCCCGGTCCCCCGGACCGTCGGTGCTCGTCGGCGGCGAGTGCCCGCAGCCACGAGACGACCGGCGAGGTCTGGTTCGTCGCCCACGTCGCGAACTCGCGGCTGATGCAGGCCGGGACGAAGGACGACAGCCCGTAGGCGAGCCCGCGCACCTTGCCGTTCGCCGTCGGGTCCTTGCCGGGAACGCCGAACAGGTGGGGCATCACCGCCGTGCAACCGATCGCCGAGACCCGCCGGGCGAAGCCGGCGACCTTCGGGGTGATACCGGGCAGCTCGGCGATCACAATCACCGCCGGGCCCTGACCCTGGCGGAAGATCGCCCGCTCCCGACCCCCGTGGGCGAACGTCGTGCGTTCGAAGTCAGCCAGGTCGTCGTCGGCCACGGAGCCCCCTTGCGGTCGAGTCGCCGGCCGGCTCATTGGTGCACCCTGTCGTCGTGCGACGAGCCAAGCGTGGGGTTGGTGCACCAATGAGCCGAAGACCGTGCTTGATGGTTCGCTCGCTCGAAGTTGTCGATTGCCTCGCTCGCTCGAAGACTCGCTCCCTCGGACAGTCGCTCGCTCACGCGGCCGCGACGGTCAGCGGCAGTGTGCCACTGACCGTCGTCCCCTGCCCGGGCGCCGACCGCACCCGCACAACGCCGCCGAAGGCCCCGAGGCGGTCGGCCATGTTGACGAACCCGTGCCCCTCGGCGGCGGCGCCGTCGGCGACGAACCCGGCACCATCATCGGCCACCTCGAACGCCAGGGCGCCGTCCGTCGCCCGGACGGTGACCGTGGCCATCGCGCCCTCCCCGGCGTGCTTGCCGGCGTTCTGCAACGCCTCGAGCACGCAGAAGTAGACCGCCGCTTCCATGTCGGGCGAGTAGCGAGCGATCCCGGCCAAGTCGACCGTCGTCGGCAGCGCCGCCCGCGTCGCCGCCGCCGGCAGCGCCTCCGTCAACCCGCCCGACACGAGCAGCGGCGGGAAGATGCCGTGGGCCAGCGCCCGCAGCTCCTGGATGGCGTCCTGCACGTTGCCCTTGATCTCGTCGAGCATGGCGATGGCGTCGGCGGGGTCGTCCTCCACGGCGTCGCGCGTCAGGCGCACCTTGACGGCGAGCGCAACCAGGTGCTGCTGGGCGCCGTCGTGCAGGTTGCGCTCGAGCTTGCGCCGCTCGGCGTCGCCGGCGGCCACGATGCGGGCCCGCGACTGCTGCAGCTCGCGGTTGCGCAGCTGCAGCTCGTCGAGGCTGGCCTGCAGCGCAGCGTCGAGCTGCATGTTGTGCAGCGCCAGCGCCACCTGCCGGGCCAGGTCCGTCAGCACGCGGTCCTCCGACTCGGTGAAGGCCTCACCGTCGTGGCGCCTCGTGACCGTGATGAACCCGAGCAGCTCGCCGGCGTGGGCGACGGGCGCCAGGCGCATCGCGCTCGATCCCTGGGCGCCGACGATCGCCGGGATCCACACGTCGAGCCACGTCCCGCCGCTGACGCCGGCCCGGGCGACGACCGCCGACTCCTTGGCGCCGATGTGGACGGTCGGCGCGTCGCGGTGCGGCACACCGGCGGCCAGCTCGTAACGGCCCTGCTGGCCCGTCCACACCTCCGCCGACACGAGGACCATCGCCTTGCGCAAGCTCTCGGTCAGCTGCAGCAGCAGCTCGTCCATCGGGATGGATCGGGTCAACCGCTGGCCGAACGTGCGCAACAGCTCGTCCGGCGAGAACCGCTCGCCGTACACCAGCCGGTTGGCCCGCTCGGTCAGCCGACGCCGGGCCGGCAGGTAGAGCAGGGCGCAGACGCCCGCGGCGAGCATCGACAGGAGCAGGAGCGCTCGCTCGCCGTCGGCCGGCGTGCGCCCGAGCCCGATGACGACGATGACGTAGACGGCGACGACGAGCGCCGTGAGGCCGGCCATCTCGACCGTGTGGGTGAGCAGGCGATCGACCCGTGTCACCATCCCTGGCAGCGCACCGAGGGCGAGGGCCAGCGGGATGAGGCCGGTGAGGCCGAGGGCGACGGCTCCGGGCTGCTGCGGCCAGTCCGTCAAGAGGCGCAACGCCACGACGACCAGTGCCGACTCCGTGGCCACGGCCATGCCCCAGCCGACCCACTGCATGCGCCGCCGGTCGATGGCGCCGGCCTTGACGTACCGGACGTGGCTGGCGTACATGCCGAAGCCGAGCGCCGCCGCCCAGAGCACGACGAGCGGCCAGACCGTCACCTGCTCCCGGTCGGCCATCGTCCCGACCCCGACGGCGAGGGCCACGACGTACCCGGCGGCAACGGCCCGCCGGCGCACGGACGTGGCGAGGCGCCCGTCGGCGAGCCCGAACAGCAGGTGCATGGCGATCGCCGGGAGCAGCGCGGCCGACAGGCGCAACGCCAGGTCCCAGGCCCACGCCACCGATCCAGTGAGCGTGCGGTGCTCGACGACCGCCGCCGCCAGGGTGCCGACGCCGCCGACGATGGCGCCGGCCAACACGATCGGCGCCAGCCGGTCGTGGCGCCGCCGCAGCCCGAGCATCAACCCGGCGAGGGCCCACACGGCCACGACGGCCGGGCGCACCAGCTCGACGGCCAGCGGATCGTCCGTCGCCGCCACCCACAGACCGGCCACCGCAAGGGCGCCGGCAACCGGGACGGCGAGCAGGCACCACGCCGGGCGCAGCGGCGCGAAGGCCGGCGCCAGGTTGGCGGGCGCGGCGACAGCCGCGGACGGTTCGACGACGGTCGTCATGCTGCTCACAGTCGACACCAACAGCGCTGATCAGGCAAGGGCGCTGCCACTGGCGCCACCGGTGGTGGCAGCCACACCGCCCGCCGCGGCGACGGCGCCGTGACCGGCCGAAGGCTGGAGCGGGCTCCTCCCCGCTACTCGGCGCGCAGGGTCTCGGAAAGTCGCGCGGCGGCGGCGCGGCGGGCGAGCAGCTCGGTCAGGGCCAGGGTCACGGCGACCGCGCCGGCGGCGACGACGACGGCCGCCCACCACGGCGGGGCCTGCTCGACGAGCGCGCCGAGCTGGCGGGCCGTCGCCGCCCACGCCAGCCGCCCGACCGCCACGCCGAGCGGGATGCCGACCACGATGCCGATCGCCACCATCGTCATCGCCGACCACCGCGTCGTCGCTCGCGCCCCTGCGGTCGACAGCCCAAGAGCGCGAGCGATCACCACGTCGCGCCGCCGGCGCCGCACGACGGTGACCAGAGCGTGCAGCAACCCGCCGAGCCCGAGCAGCGCGAGGAACGCGGCCAGTACCCAGGGCAGCCCGCCGGCCTGCTCCAGGTTGTCCAACTCCGACGGCAGCGGGATCGGCGCGAAACGCAGCGGGGCCAGCGCGGCCCGCGCGCTCGTCCCGACATCGCCGTCGGTCGATCGCGCCAGCACGACGTCCATGCCGGGCGCGCACTCGGGGCCGCAGACGGTGCCGGCCAGCGCAGCCAGCCCGTCGGGCGCCATCTCGACACCCCGATCGATCTCGTCCGTCTCCCACGCGACGACCTCGCCGACAACGGTCAACGTCGTCCGCCCCACCGGCGAGGCGACGTCAACGGGCTCACCGAGCGCGACGCCGAGCTCGTCCAGCAGCTGGCCGCCCAAAGCCACCTCACCCGGACGGCGAGCGGCGCGACCCTCGACGATCGTCGGACCGGCCCAGCCGACGCGGGCGTCGACGGCGCCGGCGAAGCCGCTGGTGGTGCCGCCGGGGGCAGCCAGGTGCAGCTCGACGTCCAACCGCTGGCGCACGCCGACGGCCTCGATGCCCGGCGTCTCGCCCGCTGCCGCCACCGCCTTGTCGACCTCCTCCACCGGCCCCTGCCACAGCAGGTCGGCGTCGACGCCGAACAGCCGGCCGTCGGTGAACAGCCGGTCGCGGCCGGCCTCAAACGTCCACACGGCGAGGACGCCGGCCACGCCGATCGCCGTCGCCACCAGGGCGGCGCTGGTCGCCGCGCGACCACGTCGCCCAGGACGGACGGCGAAGGCCACCCCGAGCAGCCCCGCAGCACCCAGGCCGGCCGGCAGCGCCGCCAGGTGCGGCACCTCAGCGCGCGGTCGGTGTGCCGCCCGACGGGCGACGACCATGAGCGGGACGGCGCACAGCGCGACGACGGCCGCGAACCCGATGCCAATGGCCAGCGGGTCGATCCACACGCCGGGATCGACTTCGGCCCGCTGCGCCAGGCCCGCGGGGCCAACGGGCTCAGCGCGACGGCCACCGCCATCGCGCCGAGCGCTCCGGCGACGACTGCAGGCGCCATCGACAGCGCGGCGGCCGCCGTCAGCTGGCCCACCGACGCGCCGAGCGCGGTGCCGGTCTGGCGCTCGGCGGCGCCGTCGGCGGTCTGGCGAGCCATCGCCTGGGCGACGACGATCAACCCTGCCACCCCGGCGGCCGCGGCGAGCAGCAGCAGTGCGTTGACCTCGACGTCGATCCCTTTGGCGATCTGCTCGGGCAGGCGGCCATCCTCCTCCCGGCCGACCTGATTGCCGAGCGGTCCGTAGATGGGCTCGAGACTCGAGAGCACCTCGTCGTCACGTCCCGCCTCGACATCGAAGAGGCTGATGCACGGGCAGTTGACGATCTGGTCGCTGTACTGGCGTGCGAACGCCGGGGAGAGCAGGACGAAGGGGTCGTCTTGCTGGGCGATATCGAAGGCGTCACGGTTGACACCGGTCACCGTGACCGTGAGCTCTGGGCCATCAGGCTCGATGAACTCGCCGGCCCGTTCCAGGTACTCGCCGACGCGACCCCAGCCGACCGAGCGCAACTCGAGCTGGTCGCCGGCATCGACACCGTGCAGCTGTGCCGCCGCTTCGTTGACCATCACCTCCGTCGGGTTGTCGACGTCGAAGACTCGACCGGCGACGAGGAAGGGGCGATCGGGTTGTCCACCCTCCTCGACGAGGGCGAGGCTGAAGAAGCTGGGAGAGTCGCCGGCGGCCACGGCGAATGCCGCGAAGCGTTCTCCGTGCGTGACGCCCGGCAGCGCAACTGCCTGCGCGAACGCGGGCCCGTCCCGCTCCAGTTGACCCGGGGACCACGACTCCGGGTTGTCGATCGAGCTTGCCGTCAGCTCGGGATCGCCGGTCTGGTCGACGAAGCGGGCGAACGCGGTGTCGGCACGGCGGGCTCCCGCCACCGCGCCGATCGCCACACCACCGGCCACTGCGACAAGCGCGGCGAGCAGCGCCAAGGACGTCCACCGCCGGCGCCAGTCCGAGCGGGCCCACAGCCACGCCGCCGCCATGAACACAATCTGACCACCGAACGATGCAGGTTGGGAAGGGTGGTGCCCTCACCACGCGAGGCCGGGCGGCACGGTGGGCACTGCGCTCGGTCGGGTGCATCATGGACGTGTGTGGCGCTTGGCGGTGAAGGACCTGCTCTTCCGCCGTCGCCGCTTCATCGCCTCGGTGCTGTCGACCTCGATCGCGTTTGCGCTGGCACTGCTGCTGTCAGGAGCGGAGGAGCACTTGCGCCGGGAGAGCGAGCGGATCGTCGCCCTGTTCGAGGCCGATCAGTTCGTCGTCGCCGCTGGCACCGCCGGGCCCTTCAGCACCGCCCGGCTCGTGCCAGCGGCGACCGCGGACGACCTGCTCGCCGACGCCGGCGTGACGTCCGCGGATCCCTTTGTCCAGGTGCGCGAGGTCATCGATCGGAAGAACGTCAACGTGCTGGGCCTGACGCCGGGTGGTGCCGGCTGGCCCAGCCCGGGCCACGGACGGCTGCCGAGGGGGTCCGGCGAGGTCGTCGTCGACGAGCTGCTGGGCCAGGACGTCGGCGACGTCGTGAGCCTCGGCGGGCGGCGGGCGACCATCGTCGGCATCTCGCGCGACACGAGCTACTTCTTCGCCCAACCCACGCTGTTCGCCCAACTGGCCGACGTGCAGCAGGCGTTCCTGGCCGGTCAACCCCTGGCATCGGCGATCGCGGTGCGGGGTGCGCCCGGCGAGCTGCCGCCGCAGACGACGTCGTACACCGAGGCGGCCGCCGTCGACGACCTTCGGAGACCGCTCAAGTCCGGGACCGACACGATCCGCATCATCAGCGTCCTGCTGTGGATCATGGCCGCCGGCATCATCGCCTCGATGCTCTACCTCGCCGTCATCGAACGGTCGACGGACCTGGCCACGAGCAAGGCGATGGGTGTTTCCAATGGGACCCTGTTCGGCGGCCTGGCACTGCAGGGGTTGGTGCTGGCGCTGCTGGCGACGGCCGTCGGCGCCGTTCTGGCGCTGCTGATCGCCCCGGCGTTCCCGTTCCCGGTCGAGATCCCGACGTCGGCCTACGTGACGATCGTGATCGTGGGTGTGTCCGTTGGGCTGGTGGCCAGCCTCGTCGGCTTGCGCCGCACCATGCGCGTCGACCCGGCCCTTGCGTTCGGGGCGTGACGTGGGCGGCGTGACAGTGCGTGGCCTCGCCCTCGAGTACGAGCGTGGCGGCTACGTGGTCCGCCCGATCGACGGGCTCGATCTCGATGCCGCCGACGGGGAGCTGGTGTTGCTGGTCGGATCGAGTGGCTGCGGCAAGACCACACTGCTCTCGGCGCTGGCCAGCCTGCTGCGACCGGCGGCAGGAACGATCACCGTCGGCGACGTGGAGGTCACGGCCCTCGGTGGGCGGGCTCGCGACGAGTACCGGCGGGGTGGGGTCGGCATCGTGTTCCAGGCCTTCAACCTGATGCCGGCCTTGACTGCGGTGGAGAACGTCTCCCTCCCGATGTGGAACGACGGCGGTGGCGGACGATCGGCGAGGCGACGGGCGGAGCAGCTGCTCACGGACCTCGGTCTCGGCGAGCGCCTGCACCATCGCCCAGCGACATTGTCGGGCGGGCAGCAACAGCGTGTCGCCATCGCCAGGGCGCTGGCCCTCGACCCACCGCTGCTACTGGCCGACGAACCGACCGCCCACCTCGACGCGGCGTCCGTCGAACAGGTACGCGGCGTGCTGCGGCGGACCGCCAGCCCAGGGCGCGTCGTCATCGTCGCCACCCACGACGAACGGCTCCTGCCGATCGCCGATCAGGTGGTCGAGCTGTCGGCCGCCCGGCAGACCGTCGTCGAGCCCCGGCGCATCGAGCTGGCCGCCCAGGAGGTGCTGTTCCGTGAGGGCGAGCTCGGGGACGTCGCCTTCGTGGTCGACGAGGGCCGCGTCGAGCTCGTCCGGGTGCGCGCCGATGGCGGAGAGGAGCTCGTGCTGGAGGCCGGCCCCGGTCGGTGGTTCGGCGAGTTGGCCCCGATGTACGGCTTCCCTCGCACGGCCACCGCCCGCGCTGCCGTCGATTCGGTCGTGACCGCCTGTTCCCCTCAGCAATTGCGGGCTGTGCTGCGTACCAAGTAGCCGAGTCACTCGGCGCGGAGACCATCGGCTGGCGTCAGGCGAGCGGCTCGGCGGGCGGGCCAGATGGCCAGGGCCCCCAACGAGATGAAGGCGACGGCGGCGATCGCGACGACGGGCCCAGCCGGGACGTCGACGCGGATCACGACGTTGGACGGCCCGGCGATGGCGCTCCACATGACCCGACCGAACACGATGCCGATCGGGATCCCGGTCCCGACCGCGACGGCACCGATGGCGGCGGCTTGCCAGCCGATGACGGCCCCCACGTCTCTCGGGCGCATGCCGAGGGCCCGCAACACCGCCAGGTCGCCGCGCCGCCGGCGCACGGCGAGCGCCATGGCGTGGCCGCCGGCGATCACACCGAGGACGGCCACGGCGGTGCCGAGGATCGCCGGTACATCCCGGAGGCCACCGAGCGAGCTGACGGCGCTCGGCGTGAGCTCCGTGCCGACGGCGTAGTGCTCTCCCGCAGCGAGGTCGGCGACCACGTCGGCGATGTCGTCACGGTCGCCCAGCCGCAGCAGCAACCCGCGGTTCTCGTCGATGCGGGCGATCAGCTGATCGAGGCACAGGTCGTCGAAGCTGGTCAGGGGCACCACGCCGCCATCGTCCGGTTCGTCGCCGCTGACCAGCAGGGGGACGATGGCGCGGCCGACCACTCGGACGTCACTGGCCCCGCACGGACCGCTGATCCTCGTCGTGTCGCCGACGCGCAGGTCGAGGGCGTCCATGGTCGCCGAGCCCAGAGCGATCTCGCCGGAGCCTCCGGGCGCCCGCCCCTCCAGCACCGCCAGCCACATCGGTCCCATCGCACCCTCCAAGCCGACGATTGGCACCTGGCGCGGCGTGCCATCGGCACCAGCGACGTTGAGCTCCCCACTGTGGGCCAGATCGACGCCATCGATGCGCTCATCGGCGGCGAGATCTCGGCCGAAGGCCCGCAGGTCCTCGTCCTCGTCCTGCGCACCGACCCGGACATCCCACGGCTGTCCGTAGCGGGCTGCATCGTCGAGGAGGCCGTCGAGGCTGGCCCGAACCACGACGGCACCTGCGGTGACAGCCGTGGAGGCGATGAGGACGGCCAGCGTGGCCCGCACGGGGAGACGGACCCTGCCCGTGCCACTCGACAACGCCAGCTGTGTCCCGGCCGATGCACGTGGGGCCAGCCCGATGCGCTCTGACAGGCGGGTGGCGACCGGTGGCCGCGTCGTCACCGGGTCGGCGGGAACCCGTCCCCACCGCCAGAGACCGGCCATGGCAGCGACCAGGATCGCGACCACCGCAGCTGGGACTCCGAGGGCAATGACGCTCCAGTCGGCGTGCAGGCCGACATCTGGGTCCGCCCGCCTGGCCCCACCCAGCGGCAGCAGCGGCGAGCAGGCGACGGCCACGGCGACGGCGAGCAGAGACCCGCCGACCAAGGCGGACGTTACGGCGATCAGTGCGGCCCGTCGGAGCTGGCGCGGCGTCATCCCGAGCGCCACCAGGGTCGGCCCGTCCTCGCGGTGTGTCGCCAGATGCCGGCTCAACGCCTGGGTGATCGTCACCAGCCCCGTCACGGCCAGGATCGCAGCGGCGACCAGCAGCGCCCGCCGCTGGAGGTCGGCGGCGCGCAGGGGGCTGGCCAGCAAGGCAGTGGTGGCGGTGACGTCCCCGCGCTCGATCTGCGCCGATCGCTCGTTGACGAAGGCTTCCCCGTCTGCCTGATCGTCGAGGCCGATCCACACGATGGCGCCGATGTGCGCGGCTTCTTGCCAACGGCCGTCGAGGAGCGAGGGGCCGGCGATGGCGACGGTCTGGGCCGCGGGCCCTTCGACCAGATCGAGGGAAAGTCGCACGATCCCGACCACGACGACCTCGCCCAATGGCTCCGTGTCGAACGACTCCAGCGACGGCAGCCCGAACGCTGTGGTGCGGGTCCCGACCTCGAACCCGTACTGCTCGGCCGCCAGCTCGTTGACCATGATCTCGTCGGTGCTTCCCGGTCGCGGGTATCGACCGTCGAGGAGCAGCGGTCGTCCCAACCCTCCCGGGGATATGTCGTGATCTCCGATGAGCGTGAAGCCGAGCTCGCCGGGCTCCATCGGCTCCGGGACGAGCAGCGTCGCCGTAGAGACGTCGACGCGATCGACCCGCGGGTCGGAGCCCAGCTCTTCAACCAGCATCGCTGGATCGTCCTCGAGGAAGGCCACGACGTCGGCCAGCAGCGTCGCGTCGGCGAACCGGTCGATGGCCGTGCCAGCCCGCCGGGCACCGGCGACCAGCGCCAGTGTCGAGCCGACGGCGACGGCCACCAGCACGCCCAGCAGCAGGAGCGACGGCCACCGCCGGCGCACGTGGGCCTGCGCCCAGAGCCAAGCCGCCGCCATGGCGTCAGTCGCCCACGTCGGTGCTCGGATCATGTGCTGGTGGCCGCCACCGACTCACAACGGTCGTTGGCGACGGCCAGGACCGGTCATTCCGCATGAAGACCCTCGGCGACCGATTGGTGGGCGGCCCGCCGGCGCGGCAGCACCGAGAGGGCGATGGCCACTGCCACGGCGCCGATCGCGCCGAAGATTATCGCCGTCGCCGGCAGCCGCCCATCAGCGATGACGCCGAGGTCGTCGGCGATGACCCGCCACAGCCACGGGCCGATGACGGCGCCCAGGACGACGCCCGCCAACGCACCGAGCACCGCGGTGGTGACGGCCTGCCACGTCAGCGCAGCGGCCGCCCGGTTCGCCGGCAAGCCGAGAGCCCTGACGATGGCGAGATCCCGGCGCCGGCGCCGGGTGGCCGTGAACAGCCCGTGTGCCAGCCCGGCTCCGCCGAGCAGGCACAGGAAACCGGCCAGGTACCACGGGATCGCACCGACCTCGCGCACTCGGTCCACGGTGGCCGGTGTCGACACGGCTCGAAAGCCGAGGTCGGTCAACTCCCGCTGCGCGCCCGCGTCGTCGACCGCGGCGAAGAGGTTCGCGGACACGTCGCACTCCTCTGTGCCGACGTCTGGACAGATGATCTGGTCGAGCGTCGCCGGTTCGACGATGAACGCGCGCCTCGTGCTCTCGTTCCCCCAGGCCACGACTCGGCCGGTGACCCGCAGCTCGATCGGCTGACCGCCATCGACGGGCGCGACGGTGACCACGTCGTCGACGCCGGCGCCGAGGTCGGCTGCGGTGGCCGCCCCGAGAGCGACCTCGTCAGGACGCTGTGGGTAGTCGCCCTCGACGATCGGCGGCAAGGCTTCACCACGCTCGCTGACGTACGCCTCGGGCGCGACCGCCGAGGAACCACCGGGGCCCGTCGCCGCCGTGGTGTCGTCGTTGATCGCGATGTGGCGCGTCAGTGCGGTGACACCTGGAGTGGCCAGCGTCGCATCCACCAGTTCGGCGATGCCGAAGGTGCCGTTGCTCTCGAAGACCAGCGGGGCGGGCGCGCCGAACAGTCGCGGCGTCGTCAGCAGGTGCTGGCGCGACGTGTCCATTGCGCCGACGGCCACGACGCCCCCGACCCCGATGGCGATGCCAGCCCCGGTGACCAGTGCGACCGCCCGGGAGCGTCCGCCCGTACCGGCGGGATCCCGGGCGAACGATGCGCCCAGCGCTGCTGCGGGGCGGGCCAGCACCCACCCGGCGAGACGGCTCCGCCCGCCGAGCGCCGACGGGCGCGATCGGGCGCCGACCGCCGCCATGGCCAGGGTGGCGAGCACCACTGCGATGACGGTCCCCCCGGCGCCGATCGCCAACGTCGACACGTCGAAGCGCCAGCCTGGATCGGGTTCGGCCAGGCGCGCGACGCCACGTGGGAACAGCCAGCTCAACGCCCACGCGATGAGTGGTACGAGCGCAGCTCCGACGATCGCTGCCGGGAGGACGCCCAGGGCGCCGCCAAGTGCGAGCTGACCGCGCGTCATCCCCATCGCCCGTCGGGTCGGGTGATCGGCGCTCGTGGCCGCCAGGTGGCGGCCGATCGCCTGGGCGACGAGCAGGAGCCCCGCGGCGGCGGCGATGGCCGTCGCCACCCAGATCGTCGTCACCTCGACGCGGATGCTCGGCCGCACCGTCGCGCCGAGGTCTTCGGCGACGAAGACGTCGATGCCGTACGGCGCGAGGGTCGCATCGGCCGCGGCGGCAACTTCGTCGAGACGGGCGGGATCGGCGCGCAAGGCGAACGCTGGTACGACATGGGCGATGTCGTCGCGATGAGCGCGGGCGAACCCTTCGGTGAACGTGATCAACGGGAACCGATCGGACGCCAGGTCGGTGACTGAACGGACGACGGCCACGACGCGCACCTCGACGACCGGGCCGTCGAGCGCCTCCATCGATCCGAACTGCGCGTCGTTGCCCGCCCATTCGGCCAGCCGCGCCGGTGACGCGGTGCGCAGCATGATCGTGTCGCCGACGGCGAGGTCGCGGGTGGCGGCGGCTTCCTCGTTGATGACGACAGAGTCAGGGTCGGCCGTGTCGTCAAGATCGCCGGCGAGCAGGATCCCCTCGTCGATCGTCCCCCCGCTGGCGAACTTCGCGATGGCGAACGCGTTGACGACGCCCGGTGGGTCGAGCTCCGGGTACAAGGCGATGGCCCACCACGACTCGGCGAGCACGCCCTGCATGCCGTCGATCGCAGCGAGGTCGTCGACCGATTCGACGTGGTCGTCGCCGAGCTGCTCGATCGTGGCGAGATCGACGTTGGCGGTCAGGTTCGGCGCGCTCGTCGCGTGCTCGAACCGCCCGAACGCCGAGTCGGCTCGACGTGCCCCACTGGCGAGCGCCGTGGTGACTCCGCCGGCCAGGGCGATGAGCACCGCCAGCGCCAGCAGCCCTGGCCACCGGCCCCGCCAGTCGCTACGAACCCACGGCCAAAGGCTGCTCACGGGGTCCAGCCGAGCGAAGCGAAGGCTGTGTCCATCTTGGCGCGGATCGTCTCAAGACTGAGACGACCCGCGCCCAGATGATGTTCGCTCACTCGCTTCGCTTGTGAGCCCGTCGTCGACCACGCGGCCGTCCTTCATCCGGACGATGCGGGCGGCGGCGGCGGCCACTGGCTGGTCATGGGTCACGAGGAGGATCGTCTGGCCGCCCTGGTGCAGGCGCCGGAACAGCTCGAGCACCTCCTCGCCACCCTCGCTGTCAAGCGCGCCGGTCGGTTCGTCGGCCAGCACCAGCGTCGGCTCGTTGGCCAGCGCTCTGGCGATCGCCAAGCGTTGGCGTTGACCGCCGGAGAGCACACCCGGCGCCTGCTTGGCCTTGTCGCCGATGCCGAGCAGGTCCAGCAGGTTGCGTGCCCTGGCCTCGGCCGCCTTGCGCTTGCGCCCGGCGATCACGGCCGGCATCACCACGTTCTCCAGCACGGTCATACCTTCGAGCAAGTTGAAGAACTGGAACACGATGCCGACGTGCTTGCGGCGCATGATCGCCAGCCGGTTCTCGTCCATGCCGGCCAGCGACTCGCCGGCGATGACGATCTCGCCCTCGTCGGGCAGGTCGAGCCCGGCGATCACGTTGAGCAACGTCGACTTGCCGCACCCCGAGGGACCCATCACGGCGACGAAGTCGCCGTGCGGGACGACGAGATCGGCCCCGCGCAACGCCCGCACCGGAGCGGTGTCCTTCTCGAACGTGCGGTACACGGCGCGCACCTCGACGGCCGGCTCGGTCGATGGCGGCGGACCGCCGTCCGGCGCACCGGCGCCCTCGGTCTCCATGATCAACGTCACGTCAGCGCTCCCTCTCGTGTCACATCGATGCGGTCCATGCGGTACGCCACCACGGGGGTGTCGCGGCCCTTGACCAGCTGCGGCTCCAGCTTCTCGGCCGCCGGCGCGGTGGCCAGCTCGTCGTACGTCGCCTCGGCGAGGACGGTCTGGCCCGGTGACGCGAACTGCTGCAGGCGCTGGCACAGGTTGACGGCGTCGCCGACGACGGTGTATTCGACGCGTTCCTCGCTACCGAGCAGCGCAGCGGCGACCGTCCCGGTGCTGATCCCGATGCCGAGGCCGAACGGCACCCGGCCCTCGTCGTCCCACTCGATGTTCACGGCTTCCTGCGCCAAGTGCATCGCCGCCGCCGCCTCGAGGGCACGCGAACGCGTGGTCCTGCGTCGCCACGGGGGCTCCGAACACCGCCATCACGGCGTCGCCCACGTACTGCATCACCGTTCCTCCGGTGCCCAGGATGGCACGGTTCATCTCGGCCCGGTGGCGGTTGAGCTGCTGCGCCAGCACGGCGGGGTCGGCGTGCTCGGCGATCGAGGTGTAGCCGCGGATGTCGCTCATCAGCACCGTCACCTCGAGCCGCTCCGTCTCGCCGATGTCGCGCCCTTCGGCGAGCAGCTTGTCGGCGACGCCGGTCGGCAGCATCCGGCTCAACGTCTCACCCTGCTCCTCGCGCTCGACGATCGCCTGGTGCAATCGACGCAGCCGGGCCAGCCCACCCGCCTCGCCGGCCGACACGGCCGTGGCGAGGTTGACGAACAGCCGCTCGACGTCGGCCTCGACGGCGGCCGCCGTCGTCCGCCGTGCGGCGGCGATCGCCTTGATCGTCCGGCCGGTCGCCACCTGCGTCAGCAGCTCGTCGTCCTCCGGGCTCAACCCGCCCGTGTGGCGCACCGGGTTGATCAGTGCCGTCACGATCGCCGGGTCGAGCATCGAGCCGCCGGTGGCGACCTCGCGGATCGCCCGCGCCAGCTGGTCGCCCTCGGCGATGCGGTCCTTGAGCAGGTAGGCGTAGCCGGCCGAGCCCTCGGAGAGCAGCGACACGGCGTAGTCCGGGTCGTCGTACTGGCTGAGGATGACGATCCCGGTGCCGGGGTGGATCTTGCGGATCTCCTTCGCCGCGTCGATGCCCTCGCGCTGGAAGTGCGGTGGCATGCGGATGTCGCTGACCACGACGTCCGGGTGGGCCTCGGCGGCCCCGCTGACCAGCCCGTCGTAGTCCTCGGCCACGCCGATCACCTCGACGTCCGGGTCGCGCTTGAGCATGGCGCGCACACCCTCTCGGATGATCACGCTGTCGTCGGCGAGGAAGACGGTGATGGCGCCCACACCCGCTAGCCAACCAGACTTGGGGCCCCGAGGGCAGGGCACTGCCCGGCGTCGTCGTGGTGTTGCTGGCCCCACCACGACGGGCCTGCCACTTCCCTGGTGGTGGGGTCGTCCATGACGCATGATCGGGGTCACACCGAGCTCGAGGGGTCGACAGGAGGTCGTCATGCGCGTCGAAGGTTCCGCCACCACCATCTCGTGGATCCCCTCCGAGGCCGTCGCCGGTCCGCTGAAGAGCACGTTCAAGCTCGGTGTGTCGCACTACGACAGCGCCCCGCCCGACTCACTCGGCGCGCAGATCGTCGTCTCACTCGACGAGCTCAACGAGGCCAATCGGTTCCGGTTCGCCAACCACCTCCACGCCTGGGCCGAGTTCTCCGACGAGGGCGAGCTGGTCGAGGCGGCGCAGGACGGCTGCGGCCACATCGGCGTGACCAACCTCCGCCTGGGCGGCGACATCGCTGTGGCCGCAGTGGCCATGCCGGATCTGCGGCCCGACGTCGAGGTCGGCCCGGGCTGGGCCCGTTTCACCCAGACCGCCGGTGGCCGCACCGGGGCGCCGATGCCGCGGGCCGTGCGCCGGGCACCGTTCGTGCAGTTCCGTTCGCCAGTGGCCTGGACGACGCTCGAGCTGACACTGCACGCCGACGGCCGTCGCGAGGCTCGCCTGCGGGGCGCCTCGCCGTTTCCCCGCCACTGGCTGTACGACGCCGACGGAGCGCTGTCGGGCAAGAGCGGCATGACGGACTGGAAGGGGTGGGCCAGCAGGGCGTTCGGCAAGGGCACGCCGTGGGGTGCCGAGGACTCCCCGGCCTTCGTGACCGAGGTGGAGACGGCCCTCGAGCGCGAGCTGTCGGGGCTGCTGATGCGCGGCGCGGCGAAACCCAAGGTCCGCAGCTTCAAGGAGGGCCAGGAGGTCACGCGCCAGGGCGACCCAGGCGATCAGCTGTTCCTGCTGCTCGACGGGGTGCTCGTCGCCGAGGTCGACGGCAAGTCCCTGGCCGAGATCGGTCCTGGCGCCGTGCTCGGGGAGCGGGCGATCCTGGAAGACGGCCGGCGCACCTCGACGTTGATCGCCCGCACGAACTGCAAGGTCGCCGTGGTGCCCGCCGACCAGCTCGACCGCGACCGGTTGGTCGAGCTGGCGGCCGGGCATCATCGGGAGGACGTGGACCTACTCGCAACGGCGAACGCGGAGTCGGTGCCGCCCGACGCCTCCTGATGCGGGTGCACCTGTGTGGCGTGCGCGGATCGACACCGGCCCCCGGACCGTCGTTCACGCGAGTCGGGGGCAACACGTCGTGCGTCGCCGTCGCCCACGACGAGGACGAGGCGCCTCGGTTGCTGCTCGACGCCGGCACGGGGTTGCGCAACGTGGCGACGCTGCTGGCCGGCGCGCCGTTCGAGGGCAGTCTGATGATCGGTCACCTGCACTGGGACCACACCCAGGGGATCCCCTTCTTCACCGCCGGCGATCGACCCGACGCCCGGGTCGACGTCCACCTTCCCGTTGCCGAGGGGCCGCCGATGCGGGCGCTCGATCCGTTGATGAGCCCGCCGTTCTTCCCGATCTCCGTCGAGGGCCTGCTCGGGCAGTGGTCGTTCACCGCACTGGAGGAGGGGCATCGCAGGGTCGAGGACTTCGACGTGCTCGCCCGCGAGATCCCGCACCCGGGCGGCCGGGCGTTCGGGTTCCGGGTCAGTGACGGCAGCGGCTCGATCGCCTACCTGTCCGACCACGGACCGATCGCCATGGGGCCCGGGCCCGACGGCTGGGGTCCCTACCACGAGGCGGCGATGGCACTCGTGGAGGGCGTCGATTTGCTGCTCCACGACGCGCAGTACACCGAGGCCGAGTTGGCGACCCGCCCGCACTTCGGTCATTCCTGCGTGGACTACGCGCTGACGTTGGCCGAGCGCGGCGGTGTCGGCAGGCTCCTGCTCTTCCATCACGATCCCGGACGCACGGACGAACAGGTCGATGCGATGGTCGAGTCGTGCGCCGGTCGTGGTGTCGAGGTCGGCGCCGCCTGCGAGGTCGACACCATCGTCGTGTGACCCGAGGCGGGGTCATTCGACGCGCAATGCGGACGCGGTGGGTTCGCGAGCGGCGGCCCAGCCCGGGTAGGCGGCGACGAGGTTGCCGACGACGAGGACCCCGACGACGAGCCCGCCGACCCACGGCAGCGGCGTGACCGGCGGGCTGGCCACGCCCAGCTCGTCGGCGACCAAGCGCCAGCCCCACCGGCCGACGATCACCCCGACTGGGATGCCGACGACGGCGGCGGCCGCGACGAGGATGCTGGCGTGCCACGCGACCGCCGCCCGCACTTGCCCCCGCCGGAACCCGAGGCTCTTCAGGATGGCCAACTGTCCACGCTGCCGGCGCACCGAGAGGACGAGGGCGTGGGTCAATGAGGCGACCGCCAGCAGTCCGACGAGAGCGGCGAGCAGGAGCGGCATCCAGCCAACGCGGTCGACGTTGCGGATGGCGCTCTGCAGCTGCGGCCCGTACACCCCCCCGCTCGCCACTGCCTGGAGATCGGCGCGAATGCGCTCCGCGTCGGCCCCGGGCCGGAGGCGGACGACGAACGGGTCCGGCGTCAACTCGTCGCCGTACTCGCTCATCCAGTCGACCGAGAGGACACCGCCTCGCCCCGGGTTGTCCTCGAAGCTGTCGTTGACGATGGTCGTGCCGACGACGGTCAAGGGCGTCACGATCCCGGCCGACGTCACGGTGCGCAGCTCGACGGTGTCGCCGATCGAGATGCCCTGGTCGGCCATCGTCGTCGATCCGAGCGCCACTTCGTCGATCGCTGCCGGCGCTCGACCCGTGGTGATCACGGGACCGATGATTCCGTCGACGCCCTCCACCGGGTGGAACGCCTGGAACCACGTGACCTCGTCGCCGATCGCCGCGTCGGTCCCGACGATGGCGGCGGCCGCTTCGACCTCCGGGCTTTCGCGCAGGACGTCGGCGATGGCGCCGAGCTCGTTTGGGTTGCCGACGGCGCTGCTGGCGGACAAGTCCCACGGCGCGCCGAACTGCTCCGACGACCCGGCGAGGGAGTCGAGGCTCGCCGTCAGTCCGACCGCGGCGAGCGCGGTCGAGACGGCCAGCGCGACGCCAGCCAGCGCCGTCCCCGTCGGCAGCCCGCCGGCCCCACGCCCGGTCACGCTCATGCTCATCCCGGCCACTGCCGGTGCTGGCAGGTGGGTCTGGACGGCGCCGAGTCCCGGACGACGCGCCCACCGCCCGTGCGGCGGACGGCGGAACTGACGAACGACCGGCCAGCACGTGGCCACGGCGACTGCGGCGATGACCGCCAGGGCGCCGACGAGCAGAACGGCCCCGTCGACCACGACGCCGGGGTCGATCTCGGCGTCGCCGGCGATCCCGAATGGACCGAGCGCCGTGAGACCGATCGCCACCACGACGGCGAGCGGTGCGGCGATCGATCCCGTCACCGCGCCGCGCACCAGAGCCGCCAGCCCGGCGTCGCGGTCAGCCATGCCGAGAGCGCGCAACGTCGACGCGTCGCGCCATTCGCGCCGGCTCTGGCGGGACACGGCCTGACCGACGAAGACGATCGCCGCCACGGAGGTGATCGCACCGAACAGCACCGTGCCGCCGGCCTCATACGTGATCGCGTCGACGATCGGATCCCGGTCGTCCGCGTCGACCAGCGGCGTGATCTGGTACAAGCGCCCCGCAAAGGTCTCGTCGAGCGCGGCTCGCGTCGCCGCAACGTCATCGTTGCGGGCCAGGACGGCGACACCGCGGAACGCGGCCGCCTCCTCCACCGACGCGGCGAGAGCCGGACCGGCCGACACCCGCGCCGCGTCGATGCCGGACGCCGATGTCGCGGCGACTCCCAACAGGTCGACAAAGTTGCGTTCGATGCCGACGACGTTGGCGCGCCGGCGCGGTCCGCTGAACGAGTCGCCTGGCACCGCCGCGGCGCCGAGCTCTTCGGGTGCGGCGAACGTCAGGTCCAGCTCGTCGCCCACCTCGAGTTCCATGATGCGGGCCAGCGTTTCGTTGACCGCGATCTCGTCGAGGGCGGCCGGATCCGGCCGCCGGCCGGCCACGAGGAGCGGCTTCCCTTCCATGGGCGACGCTCCGGCGTCGAGCATCATGATCGCACTGGCCGGCGTCGTGCGGTCGGGCGTCGCCGGTTCGGCCACCGTCATTCCGAAGAATGCGGCTTGCCCGGCCGACTCGACCGCAGCGAGTTGGCGGGCGGCGACGGCTTCGCCGGCGGCGTCGTAGGTCACGCACCGGCGCAACGACGCTTCGTCGAGCTCGGTGATGTCGGGCGGGCAGAAGTTGACGGTGAGATCGCTCGGCGCGGAGAAGGCGACGAATCGATCGAACGACGTCGACGCCTTGCGGCCCATCGAGAACGCCGCCATGGCGACGCCGGCGGCCAAGCCGGCCAGTACGGCCAGGAGCAGCGTGGCTTTCCAGCCCTGCCGCAGGAGGTGGCCTGCCCGCATCCTGACCAGATCCACGCCCGCTCGTCACCTCCCGCCATCGGCCGACGAGCATCGACCGTAACGATCGAGTGCCCGCCAGGACAGCCGGCAGGCCGGTCAGTTCGAGGTGTTGCTGCCACCCCGTCGGCGCGCTCGAAGCCGGGACGCAGGCAAGCTGGTGGTCGAACCCGACACATCTGGGCGCGGAGGTTCTCAAACGCCCTTCTGGGCGCGCAGGTTCTCGAAGCCGAGAACGTCCGCGCCCAGATCCTGATGGCCTGACCGAGAACTCGGGCCGGGCTACACCTGCGGCTTCCTGACCGTTCCCGAGACTCGCAGCGACCCCGGCGGGCGCACCGTGCGGATCGCCGTCGCGACCGTCCCCGCGGTCTCGGACACACCGGACAAGGACCCCATCATGTACCTCGACGGCGGGCCGGGGAACACCGGCTTGGTCAGCGCGCCGCGCGTGGTGGCCGCCGGCATGAACGCCGACCGTCGCGTCATCTTCGTCGACCAGCGCGGGACGTACCACAGCGACCCATTCCTGTCCTGCCCCGAGCAGGACGCCGTGTACGCCGAGGTCGTCGCCATGGCCTACTCCGATCCGGCGACCGGCGAGAAGTCCGACGCAGCAACCGCCGCCTGTCGTGACCGCCTGGCGGGCGAGGGCATCGCCCTGGCGTCATACAACACCGCCGAGAACGCTGCCGACATCGCCGATCTGCGGGTGGCGATGGGCATCGACGAATGGAACCTGTACGGCGTCTCGTACGGGACCGACCTCGCTCTCACGGTGCTGCGCGACCATCCAGACGGCATCCGCAGCGTGGTGCTCGACTCGGTCGTCCCGCCGAACCTCAACATCGTCCCTGCCTTCTGGCCTGCGGCGGCCGCCGCCTACGACGAGCTGTTCGCCGCGTGCGCCGGCCAAGCAGCGTGTGCCGCTGCATACCCTGACCTCGAAGCAGAGTTCACCGAGACCGTGAACCGGCTCGACGCCGAGCCGCTGGTCGTCCCCGTCAGCAGCGGGCCGGGCGAGACCGTCGAGGTGATCATCGACGGTTACAAGTTCGCCAACGCTGTCGTGCTGCTGCTGGCCGGCGGCCCGGCCGCATCTGCGGATCTGCCCCGCATGATCCACGAGATCGCCGCCGGTGACGGTGCCGCGGTGGCGGAGACAATCAGGTCGTTCGTTCCCCCGTCGGGCTTCGTCGGTCTGGGCTTGCAGTGGGGGGTGTTCTGCCGGGAGTCCATCCCCCAGACGTCCGTCGACGAAGTCATCACGACGGGTCGCCAGGTCCTGCCGGAGTTCCCCGAGGGCGTGCTGCAGCTGCTCCCGCAGGTACCTCGCTTCTTCGACGACTGCGGGATCTGGGATGTCGGGGTTGCCGATGAGCAGGCGCGTGAAGCCGTCGTCAGCGACGTTGCCGTCCTCGTCATGGGCGGGACCTTCGATGCGGTCACCGCACCTTCGTGGCAGGACGCCCTCAGTCCCGGGCTGACCGCATCCCAGGTGGTGAACTTCCCTGGACTGGGGCATCAGGTCTTCTTGCAATCGGCGTGTCCGGTGGCGGTGATGCGGGCGTTCGTGGCCACACCGGACGAGCCGATCGATCAGACCTGCGTCGCCGAGATGGCGGTGCCCGTGTTCACCGTGCCGTGATCGCATCCCCGCCTCGCGCTGCGGCCGAGCGCCAACCTCCACACGGTTCGTCGATCACATCGCCACGCCCGCTTGCGGGCGAAGGTGGAGTGGCTCGATCGACTGCCTGGTCGACGACCAGGATCATCCGACGGTGGGGCACCCGGCTCGATGCTTGTGGTCCCAAACCGGCTGCAGCTCGACCGTGGCAAGCGAAGAGCGGGGCGGGTCGCCGAACCAGCGCACATCCTCTTGGACCGCGAAGAGTTCGAGATTGTGTGGACCGGCGTCGCCCGGGAGGTCGACCCGCAGGATGACCAGCGCCCTGCCGTGGGATCTCACTGCGAAGGACTCTCGCCGTCGATCGGGCTCCCCTTCTGATCCGGCCCAACGACTCGCAAGCGACACCGGACGCGCGGTGCAGAAGCCGTGTGCGTCCGCACCTCCCAGGTTGTGGACGAGGACTGGTAGGTACGTCCGTCGGCGGCTCGTGGGCCATCGGGGCGGGGCCCAGGTTTGGATGGCGCCGGCCGCCAGGGGTGCGGGTGGGTTGCGGCGACTCCACGGATGCCCGAACGGCAAGCGGATCGCAGGTGGCATGTAGTGACGGTGCGCGCTGCCGTGATCGAAATCGTCGGCCCGTTCCATCCGCACAAAGAAGGCGTTCACACCCGTCGAGTCGCAACCCACGAGCGCGAACCCATGGCGCCGACACAACCACGTCAAGGCGCGCAGTCCCGCTCCGTGCCACGCCGTTTGGTCCCAGGCGCGCTCCGGCTCATACGGCTGTACCCACCAGCTCGGGCCGGACATTGCGTTGTACTCGGCCACAATGACGTGTGGCCGTCGCCCGGCTAACACGGCGTCGAGAACGTAGAAGTCGTTGCCGTCGATGTCGATCGCCAGCACCTCAGGCTCGAGCGGGACCTGTGCGGCATCGAGGATCCCCCTCACGTTCTCTGCGGTGACGGCGGCCGCGACGACCGTGACTCGATCCCCACCGACGTCCATCGCCCGTGCCGCCTTTTCTCCGTCGGCCTCGATCCAAGTGGCTCGCCACCCATCATCGACGAGTGCTCGCGTGCAATTCTCGGAACCGTCAGCTGCTCCAATCTCGACCGCTGTTCGTCCGCGTACCTCAAGGCGACGCAGGATCTCCGCGACGATGCCGTCTTCGCCATTCTGCGAGTAGCGACTTCCCTCGAACTTCTGCAGGTCCGGTGGGCGCGTAGCCCGGGTTCGTTCCCAGCGGAGACGCGGAAGCCACCACGTGAACCCAAGGGGGCCGTCGGGTCCGAGCCGACTGTGGAAGAGCATTCGCCACAGGCTCGTGGCGGCACGGGCGCGGAATGGCAGCGCACGCGACGTCACCACGACACCCACAGGGGCCCATTGGCGCGCCTTCAATGTCCCGACGAATCGGCCAACCGCCGTGATGACCCCACGCTACGGACACCTCATGCCGGGCCGTCCCCAAGACGTCGTCGACCGCCTCGACGTCCTCGCTCGGGCGGCGACCGCTGAGCCGATTTCACCGATCGTGCGGCTGGCAGCGCGGGATGAGACGGCACGAGCCGACACGCCGCGGACGCGAGAATTCGCGGGACGCGCGAGAAGCTCGCGGGACGGAGCGAGCTGATCGGACCCTGACGAACCGCGGTCGAGCCGTCCGGGACCTGGCGAGGCTGGGCCAACGGCGAACGCCATCGACCTCAACGGCGTCGCCGCCGCCGTCCAGACATTGAGCGACCCGCAGCTGCACGCCGGCGCGCCGGGCGACCGGGCGCTCGGCGACGAGATCACGGTGGGCGAGCGCCAGCGGACTCCATCAGCAACTCATCCAGCACGAGTCGCCCGGCCTGGAGTTCGCCGGGACCGATCTTGAGCTTCGCCAAGGCGTCACCGTGCGTCCCGTCGAGAGGTCCGTCGACCGCCTCCAATCTTGCGCCTGGCGCCGACCGAACGCTGACCATCGGCGGGTTCCGGCTGGCGCGCCGCCCTCCGCAGACCCCTCGAATGCACCAGACCGTCGAATGAAGGAGTGTCAGCCGCGGGAGAGGTAGACATCGCGCAGGACGTGGGTCTCCAGCTCGAGCGCGTCGAGGCGGCGCTTGACGACGTCGCCGATGCTGACCAGCCCGACCAGGCGGCCGTCCTCGACCACCGGAAGGTGGCGCTGGCGGGTCGAGGTCATCCGCCGCATCACTTCGGACAGGTCCTCACCGACCGTGCAGGTCGCCGCGTGGCGGGCCATGACGTCCTTGACGTGGACGCGGAAGAAGCGGTCACCGTGGCGATCCATTGCCCGCACGACGTCGCGCTCGGCGAACACCCCCAACAGTTGATCGTCAGCGTCGACCACCACGAGGCAGCCGATGTTCCGACTGGCCATGCGGTGCACAGCCACCGTGGCCAAGGTGTCCGGGCCAACAACCTCCACGGTCGAGCCCTTCGTCGACAGGATCGATGCCACGTTCACGGGTCACCTCCGGGCCGCGGTGGCTTCCATCATCGACGCGCCGGCCACGATGCACAAGGCCGGCGCGACGCCGGAGGTGATCCGCCGGGTCCGCGCCCGGGTTCAACCAGAAGTCCCGCCCAACCGTCAAGCTGCGACCGACTGGCCAATCTGCACGAGATCCCGAACCGTGGACCCCATCCGTGAACTCGCCGCCGGCCCGCGCAGCGCGCCGAGCATCACGAGTGTGCCGTTCTGAGCCCGTCTGAGCGCACGGGCACGTCGAGCGGAAAAGGCACGCTGAGCTGGCCGAATACTGGTGGTCGAGCCCGGCGTCGATCCGGGGACCTTCCGCTTTCAGGACCAAACAGGTGTGCTGGCTTGTGTCGCCCGGTGCTGTTGAGTCCACGTTTGCCCTCGTCGATCGTCACGACGACGGGCACCCGCTTCCCGCGCCCGAACGCCTCGACGACCGCGGCCGTCCCACGATGCCGACGTTGTTGCCGCCGCTGGCCAGCAGCGTCGTGCGGAAGGTCTGCGAGGTCTCAGCCATGCTCTCTCCGATCGCCGCGACCTCCGGAAGTCATCGATCTCCCGCTCTGCACCGCACGCTCATGACGTCCACGCCTGACGGCGTCGCCGGGGGACATGATGTTGACGTCGACTTCATGTGTCACTTATGGTGCTGAGGCGCCGGCCGGATGCGTCGGCTCCGGATGTCCGGGTCGAAAGGGGATCGATGATGCCGTCTTCGTCGCGCCGCCGCTGGTGTGCCCTACTCGCCGCACTGGTCGCCGTCCCGGTGCTGGCCACCGTGGGCGCCTCGGCGGCACCGGCGACCGCTGCGCCGCCCACGCTGCCGGTCGTGTTCGTGCACGGGTTCAGCGGTTCCGCCGCCCAGTACGAGACCCAGGCGTTGCGGTTCGCCAGCAACGACTACCCGAACGTCGTCACCGGCATCGACCGCGTGTCGGCGTCGCCGGCGGTGATCTATCCGATCCTCGACGCCTTCTTCGACGACGTGATGGCCGACACCGGCGAGGACCAGATCTATGTCGTCGGCCACTCGCAGGGCACGGCCGTGATGTTCGGCTACTTGAACAGCTCACCCGAGCGGGCGGCACGGGTGGCCAAGTACATCGGCATTGACGGGCTCTCTGCACCGGCGTGCCCCGGCGGCGTGGAGTGCATGGGCGTCTGGGCGCGCGGCAACCCGGCGCGCGCCCTGGGCCCGCGCAACGTGCAGTTCGCCGATCAGGGTCACACCCAGTCCGTCGGCTCGGCCGAGTCGTTCGCCGCTCAGTACGAATTCTTCACCGGGGAGCCGCCGGCGACGACGGAGATCACGATGCAGCCCGGCCACCTGGAGATCTCCGGCCGGGCCCTCAACTTCCCGGCCAACACCGGCATCGACGGCAGCGTGCTCGAGGTGTACGAGGTGCGCGCCGAAGACGGGACGCGGCTGCCGCGTGGGCCGATCCACACCGTCGCGATCGGCGCCGATGGAAACTTCGGTCCGCTCGAGGTGAAGCGCAACAAGCACTACGAGTTGCAGCTCACGCGCCAAGGGCCGGAGGGTCCGCTGCACCAGCACTTCTACTTCGAGCCGTTCGTGCGCAGCAACCATCTGCTGCGGCTCAACTTGGCGCCGATCGGGTCGCCGTTGTCAGCGGCCATCCAGCGTGGGCCGCACACGACGGTGAGCATCGTTCGCCAAAAGGAGTGGTGGGGCGACAACTCGACCGACCCCACCAACGTCGACACCTTGGAGGTGTCGACCCGCATCGGCCAGGACGTCGAGAGCGCGGGCAACATCATCAACGGCGCCACGGCGCCATTCGCGGCGAGCACGATCGCCGTGTTGAGCTTCGACATCAACGTCGACGGGATCACGAACACGAGCCAGCTGTTCCCGCTCGGGCCGTTCCTGTCCGGCGTCGACGTCTACATGCCGGCGACCGAGCCGCCCGGCGGCACCATCACGTTCCGTCACCAGCAACGCCAAGTCGACGAGGCGCAGGTGCTCAACACCCCGAACTGGTCATCGGAGGACGGCCACAGCATGACGGTCAACTTCCGAGACTGGATCGACTGACCGACCTACGATCAGGCGATGACCGTCGCCGGCGTACGCGCCGGGCGGGCGGTGGGCAGCCGTGTGCTCACCGCCCGCGGATTGCGCACCCGTGAGAACCTCGTCAGCGCGGCGCGCCGGGTGTTCGAACGCGTGCCCTTCCGCGCCGCCCGGCTGAGCGACATCACGACGGAGGCCGGTGTCGCCTCGGGCACCTTTTACACGTACTTCGACTCGAAGGAGGAGATCTTCCGCGAGGTCGCCGCCGACGTCCTCGCCGAACTGGCCCGGGCGGCCCGCCGCGATCCGGACAACCCCGATCGCGACCGGATCCGCGACGTCGCCTACGCCAGCCGGTGCTACTTCGAGGCCTGCCTGCGCAACGCCGTCGTCGTGCGCTCGATGGAGCAGCTCGCCGTCAGCGACGACGCCATCAACCGGTCACGGCGAGCGACGGTGCGCATGGGGATCGCCAAGGTCGAGCGATGGATCCTCCACCTCCAGGACGAAGGGACCTGTGACACCGAGCTCGACGCCCACACCACGGCGATCGCTCTGCACACGATGAACGTGCGCGTCGCCTACGACCACCTCCTCTTGGCCGGTGACGATGCGGACGTCGACGCCCTCGTCGCCGCCGTCACACGCGTGTGGGCCCGCACGGTGGGACTGGAACGGCCGACGCACCGCACCGCTGCCGTCGCGGTCGGCACCCGGCGCTCGTCACCGACCGTCCGGACGTAGCGTCGCCGCATGTCGTTCTCGACGGGCACCGTCCGCCCCGCCGCCCCCCGTCACCATGGAGCGGCGCCGGTCGCGTCCCGACGACGCGATCAGTCGGGCGCGGGCTCGCGGCCGCCCGCGATGGCGGCGATGCTGTCGCCGGACGCGTGACCCGGTCGCCCGGCGAGGCCGAGCTTGGCGTCCAGCGTAAGCGCGGCGTTGATGAGCGACAGGTGGGTGAAGGCCTGCGGGAAATTCCCGATTTGCTCTCCGTTGACGGCGATCTCCTCGGAGAACAGGCCAACGGGGTTTGCGTAGGTGAGCATCTTCTCGAACGCCAGCCTCGCCTCCTCGACACGCCCGGCGCGGGCCATGGCGTCGACGTACCACATGGTGCAGATGGAGAAGGTCCCCTCCGACCCCTGCAGCCCGTCGGGTGAGGCGGCCGGGTCGTAGCGGTAGACCAGGCTGTCAGTCACCAGCTCCTTTTTGATGGCGTCGAGGGTCGACAGCCACCGCGGGTCGCTCGACGAGATGAAGCCGACGATCGGCGCCAGCAGCACGGAGGCGTCGAGCACGTCGCTCTCGTAGTGCTGGACGAAGGCCTGGCGCTTTTCGTGCCAGCCGGCCGTCATGACCTGCTCGTAGATGGCCTCGCGTGCCGCCGTCCATCGCGCGATGTCGGCTGCTCGCCCTCGCCCGTACTTGGTGGCCTGCCGGATCCCGCGGTCGAAGGCGACCCAGCACATCACCCGTCCGTACGTGAACGCCTGATGACCGCCGCGTGTCTCCCAGATGCCTGCGTCGGGCTGGTCCCAGTTCTCGCTCAACCAGTTGAGGACCCGGGCGAACGTCTGGCCGCCTTCGTAGCTGGCGGGCAGCGCACCCAGCCGGTCGGCCTCGAAGGCGCAGTCGGCGAACTCTCCGTAGATGTCCTGCTGCATCTGGTCGGCAGCTCCGTTGCCGATCCGCACCGGACGCGATCCCTTGTAGCCGCTCAAGTGATCGAGAGTCTCCTCGACGAGGTCGGGGGAGCCGTCGACCCGGTACATGATCTTCAGCGGAACAGTTCCGTCCGTGGCTGCGGATTCGCGGGCCCGATCCCCGACCCAGCGGACGAGCTGCGCGGCCTCCTCGGTGAAGCCGAGACCAAGCAGGGCCCGTACCGAGAACGACGAGTCGCGGATCCAGGTGAAGCGGTAGTCCCAGTTGCGCTCCCCGCCCAACTGCTCGGGGAGGCCGGCGGTGGCCGCCGCGATGAGTGCGCCTGTCGGGGCGTAGGTCAGCAGCTTGAGGGTGATGGCGGACCGGTTGACCATCTCGCGCCACCGCCCCCCGTAGGTCGAGCCCGCCAGCCACGAGCGCCAGAAGCCGACCGTGCCGTCGAGCGCAGCGAGAACCTCTCGCTCCTCGACGGGTCGGGGCCCGTCCCCGGCCGTCTCCAGGACGAAGCCGACGACATCGCCCTCCTCCAGCTCAAACGACGCGACCACGTCGTCGCCGACTTGTTCCAGGGGTACCCCGGCGTGGAGGACGAGGCGGGTGCGACCCGACTCGAACACCGCACCCGCAGGGCTCACCTCCACCCCATGGGAAGCACGGCCGTAGTCGAAGCGGGGCGCGCACGACATCCCGAACCGCATCCGCCCGCGCACGGCCCGAACCAGCCGGACGATGGTGTGCTGGTTCCGGGCCACGTCCGGGTCCGAGACCGGCATGAAGTCGATCACGGAACCGGTGCCCTCCTCGGCCATGAACCGGGTGGCGAGAACCGCCGTGTCGCCGAGGTAAGCCTGCTTGGTGACGTAGCCGTCTCCTTCCGGAGCGATCCGGAAGCGGCCGCCCCGGTCAGCGTCGAGTAGAGCCGCGAAGACACTCGGCGAGTCGAAGCGCGGAGTGCAGAACCAATCGACGTCGCCGTTGCTTGCTACCAGCGCGGCGGTCTGCAGGTCGCCGATGATGGCGTGGTCGGCGATTGAGGGCTGTTCGGCCATGGGGCATCTCCTGTGCGTCGTGAGGTCGTGCGTCGCCGGCAGGCGCCGCCGACCGTAGTTGAGTCCCCTCTCTCCTCTGTCCAGCGGCCTTGTTGGTCGGTCGTGCTTGGTGGAGTGCAGCGTCGGCGAGCATGGCTCGGTAGATGACGTCGGAGAGGCGCAGCTTCAGCGAGCGGATGGCTGTCTCCGAGTGGCGCCCTGTTCAGCGCTTCGTTGCAGGAAGGCGATGGCTCCTGGATGTGATCGGGCCTGGGAGTGCGACACGGTGGCTGGCGGCGTTCAGTTGGCGGTTGCCGGCGCGGATGAGCCCGTGTCTATCGGTGTTGCCCGACCACACGGGCATGGGGGCGGTGCCGTTGTGCCGAGCGAACGTGGCCGCCGAGCGGAAGCGTTGCACGCCGGCGACCTCGGGTATCCCCCAGAAGGACGTCGCCGACCGCCTCGACGCCCTCGCTCGGGCCGCAATCGCGGAGCCGATCCCACTGGTCGTGCGGCTGGACGCGCGGGATTTTCGCGGGATGGAGGTTGAGCGCGATGCCATCAACCCTGCGGAAAAGGCACGCTGAGCTGGGCAAACGGTGGTGGTCGAGCCCGGCGTCGATCCGGGGACCTTCCGCTTTTCAGGCGGACGCTCTGCCGACTGAGCTACTCGACCGCTGGTGCGCACGGCGGTGGACTGCTCCCCGCCGTGTGGCGGTCCCGACGGGACTTGAACCCGCGACCTCCGGCTTGACAGGCCGGCGTGAACTCCAGACTTCACCACGGGACCAGTGGCATTCGTGAACTTGCACCCCCAACGGGATTCGAACCCGTGCCGCCACCTTGAAAGGGTGGTGTCCTAGGCCACTAGACGATGGGGGCAGGCGCCGCATCCAGTTGAGAGCACCGAGACGTTAGCAGCGGCCCCGACCCTTCCACGAGGCCTTCCAGCGGCGATCTGGGCGCGCAGGTTCTCGGAATCGAGAACGTCCGCGCCCAGAACGGGTGGTGAGAACGTGCGCGCCCAGATGGGGGTGGCGGGGCGGGTCAGTCGCCGCCGGACAGCTCCCGGATCGCCGAGTCCAGCACCCAGGAGAGGTAGGCGTACAGCTGGAACTGCGACGACGCCCGCCGGCCGGGCTGCTCGATGTCGTCGTCCTCGGTCACGTCGAGCGCGGTGCCCAGCACCAGGCGCAGCGAGTTGACGGCTTGCACGAACGACGCCATCTCGGCGGCGTCGAGCGTGACGGTGCGCCCCGGCCGCAGCAGGACCCCGTCCACGCTGTCGAGGGCACCGAGGTGGCTGGCGACCAGCTCCTCGCGCATCAGTCGCTGGTATTCGGCCTCGCGCTCGGGGTGCTCCGGGTGCACGACCGGGAACAGGCGCCGGGCCATCGCTCCCGCATCGTCTTCGGTGACCACCTCGCGCAGCTCTCCCAGCAGGCGTGACAGCAGCGCTCGCTCGTCCTCGCCGAGATGCAGGACGTGCCCGCCCTGCACCGGGCTGAACAGCTCACTCGTCATGTTCGAGCGTGGCCCACAGCCCGTGTTCGTGGAGGCGGAACACGTGCAGCTCCGACTGTTCCCGGCTCCCGCTGGCGACGACCGCCTTGCCCTTGTGGTGCACGTCGAGCATCAAGGCTGTCGCCTTGTCGCGGTCGTAGCCGAACAGCTTCTGCAGGACGAACGTGACGTAGCTCATGAGGTTGATCGGGTCGTTCCACACGATCACCACCCAGGGCGAGTCGTCGACCGGCGCCTCGTCGACCTCCGGGCGCTCCAGCACGGAGGTTCCGGGGCGCGCCGGTGCCTCCGTCGACGACATGGCCCCCATTCAACCCCGCACCTCCGAACCGCGCCCAGCCCATCGACGCTGTACGGCGCCGGGAGATTGCCGCCGGATTCGGCGCCCGCCGTAACCTGTGGCCCGATGGCCGTCGGCAGCCGCCCCCTCGTCCCGTCGCGGCTGGCGCCGGGACGACACGGGCCGCGCATCGGCCCCCCGCTCGCTCACCACGGCACCACCACCACCCGCCCGCCGCGCACCGTCGTCGGCGCCTACGTCGCGCTGACCAAGCCACGCATCATCGAGCTGCTGCTGATCACGACCGTCCCGACGATGGTCCTCGCCGAGCGCGGTTGGCCGCCCCTCGGCCTGGTCCTCGTCACCCTGCTCGGCGGAACGCTCGCCGCCGGCGGTGCCAACGCCGTCAACATGTACCTCGACCGGGACATCGACGCCCTCATGCAGCGCACGAGCGGGCGGCCGCTGGTCACGGGGGAGATCGAGCCCCGCCACGCGCTGGTGTTCGCCGTCGCCCTGGAGGTCGCTGCCTTCGCTGTCCTGTGGGCCGGGGCCAACCTCCTGTCGGCCGTCCTGGCCCTCGGCGCCGCCGCCTTCTACATCGGCGTCTACACGGTCTGGCTGAAGCGCACGAGCCGGCAGAACATCGTCATCGGCGGGGCCGCCGGCGCCGTTCCGGTCCTGGTCGGTTGGGCGGCGGTCACCGACTCCATCGGCTGGGCGCCGATCGTGCTGTTCCTCGCCATGTTCTTCTGGACGCCGCCGCACTTCTGGGCGCTCGCCATCCGCTACGCCGACGACTACCGCGCCGCCGACGTCCCGATGTTGCCCGCCGTCGTGCCGATCGCCGCCGCCGCCCGCCAGATGCTCGCCTACACGGCGGCGATGGTCGCCGCCACGCTGGTGCTGATCCCCGTCGCCGACCTGGGTTGGATCTATGGGGTCGCCGCCGTGGTGCTCGGCGCGGCGTTCGCGCTCGCCACCGCAGCGCTGGTGCGCGACCCCACCCCGGCCCGCAGCATGAAGGTCTTCACCGCCAGCATCAGCTACGTCACGCTGCTGTTCGGAGCGTTGACGCTCGACGTGCTCGTCGCCGCGTGAGTGAGCGAGCGTCCGGGGTGGCGGCACAGGCCGCGGCCCGAGTGTGCGAGCGAACAGGCATCGAGGGTGAGCGAGCGTCCGGGGTGGCGGTACAGGCCGCGGCCCGAGTGTGCGAGCGAACAGGCATCGAGGGTGAGCGAGCGTCCGGGGTGGCGGTACAGGCCGCGGCCCGAGTGTGCGAGCGAACAGGCATCGAGGGTGAGCGAGCGTCCGTGGTGGCGGCACAGGCCGCGGCCCGAGTGTGCGAGCGAACAGGCGTCAGGAGCTGCACGACTGCGTTTCGGACGCCGGCGAGACCGACCGGTAGTGTCCCGGCCGCAGCGGCGCGCCCGTTGCCCGACGACGAGCCATGAGCACCACCGATCTCGCGCCCGAGCAACCGAGCACGACCATCGACGACCGGGCGCGTCCCGCTCGCGCTGGCGCCGGGAACCCTCGCCTGGCCGCCGCTTCCTCGGTGATCACGTCCAGCGACGGCAAGGTCATCGGCGCCTGCTTCGCCGGCGGAGCGATCCTCCTGCTGCTGACCAGCACGATCATCGGTGCGCTGTTGGGCGCCGCCCGCGTGGGTGGCGAGGGCGAACTGCTCGATGCCGGCGCGCTGCCCCAGCTCTTCGCCGGGTATCGCGTCGGGATGGTCTACGGCGTGGTCGTCCCGCTGCTCCTTGGACTGGCTCTCGCCGTCGTGCCGCTGCAGGTCGGGGCCCGCTCGCTGGCGTTCCCGCGCGTCGCCGCCGCCGGCCTGTGGGCGTGGGTCGGAGGGATCGTCCTGATCGTCGTCAGCCTGTGCAACAACGGCGGCCCGGGCGGCGGCAACTCGAAGATGGTCGACCTGTTCCTCGGCGCCCACGGCCTCACGATCATCGGGTTGGCGGCGGCCGCCATGTCCGTCGCCGCCACCGTCCTCACCACCCGCGCCCCGGGCATGCGGATGAGCCGCGTTCCCCTGTTCTCGTGGTCGGCGTTGATCTCGGCCATCGGCCTCCTGCTCGCCCTCCCCGTCGTGCTGGGTGCGCTGATCTTCGTCCTGGTCGACCACCGGTACGCCCGGATCGCCTTCGGTGGGAACACCGGCGTGACGAGCTGGATCGGTTTCGCTCTCACCCAGCCGACCACGTACCTCTTCGCCCTTCCGGCCGTCGGGATCGCCGCCGAGCTCGTGCCCACCACCTTCCGAACCCGGATGCCGGTGCGTGGCGGCGTGCTCGTCGGCCTCGGGCTGGTCGGGGTGGCCGCACTGGCCGCCGTCGCGCAGCAGCCCGGCTTCGAGCTGCCGTGGTCGGGAACCGGGCTCTCGCTCACCGACCTCACCGACAAGATCTCCGACCTCCTGCCCTACGCCATGTTCATGCTCCTCCCGGTGCTCGGCGTCCTGATCGTCATGGCACTCGGCGCGCTGGCCGCCAAGCCCGGCCCCGACCGGGTGCGGCCGCGGATCACCGCCGCGTTCCTGTTCGCCTTCTTCGGTCTCGGCATGATCCTCGTCGGGATGCTCGGCGGTGCACTCACGCCGATCGTGGACCTCGGCCTGCAGGGCACGGTGTTCGAGGAAGGTGCGTTCGTGTACGTCGTCTACGGCGCCGTGCTCGGCGGGCTGGGCGGGCTGCTGTGGTGGGCGCCGAAGTGGACGGGCCGGGTCGTCCCCGGGAAGCCGGCGCTCGGCCTGGCCTTGCTCGGGGTGCTGGCCACGATCCTCGCCGCGCTCCCGTACTACGCCGCCGGGTGGTTCGACCAGCCGGCGGCCACGGCCGAGTTCGACTACGACGGACCGGCCGAGCTGTGGAACCTCGCCGTGACCGCCGGCCACGCCTTGATGGCGCTCGTCGTCGTGGCGGTTGCTGGCCTCGTCCTGCGCGGCGTCCGTCGCGGCGATCCGGCGGGTGACGATCCGTGGGGTGGCCAGACGCTGGAGTGGCTGACCACGTCACCGGCGCCCGCCGCCAACTTCGCCGAGACCCCCACGGTCATGTCCCCCGAGCCGGCGCTCGACCTGCACGGCCCCGAAGGGTCGTCTCGATGAGACGAATCTGCGTTCCCCGGCCACACCACCTGCAGCCTGCGCAGTTGCTGGCCGCTCGCTCGCTGGCGCTCGCTCACTCGCATCTTCGAGGACACGCTCCCATGAGCCTTGCCCTCCCTGCCGCGCCGGCACCGCCGCCGCGCCGCCAAGTGTTCGTCGGGACCGCACTCGTCGGGTTGGCGATGCTGATGCTCACCGCCGGGATGCTCGGCATCTGGATCCTGATGCGTGAGCGCTCGATCGCCGCCACCGGCACGTGGGTGCCCGAGGACGTCACGGTCCCCGAGGTGCCCTCGAACGTGATGCTGATCGGCGTCCTGTCGCTCTGCTTGTTCGCCCAGTGGGCCGTCTACGCCGCCAAGCGTCGGGATCGGGCGCACGTCGGCCTGGCCCTCGGCATCGTTGCCCTCTTCGCCGTCGCCATCATCAACGCCCAGGCGTTCATCTACTCCCAGATGGCGATGGAGATCGTCGAGAGCAGCTACCCCGGCATGTTCTACGCCATGACCGGCTTGACCACGGCCTTGTTCGTGATCGGCCTGGTCTTCACGGCGGTCACCGCGTTCCGCTTCCTCGGCGGCCGCCTGGACGACCAGGAGCTCGTCGCTGCCCACGCCCTGTACTGGTACGCCCTCGCCGTGGTCTTCTCGGCCGTGTGGCTCGTCGTGTACGTGACGAAGTGATCGCGCACGAGATGATCGTGATGGCGGCCTGACGATGGTCCCGTTCGGATCCCGGCTGCTGATCGGGGCCGCTGTCCTGGCCACGGTGGCGGCGATCGTGTACGGGGTGACGCAGGGCGGCTCGCTCGGCACGACCGGGCTGGTCTTCGCCGCCGCCGCGCTCACCGGGCTGGCCGCCATCAACATGTGGGCTCGCGACTCCGACGTGTCGGCGATGGACGAGGCGGCCCTGACGCAGTCACCGGCGGCGGCCATGCCGCCGGGTGCGGCGCTGTGGCCACTCGTCGCCGCCGCCGGCGGGGTGCTGCTCGTCGTCGGGATCGTCACCTACCCGGTGGTGTTCATCTTCGGGCTGATCGCGCTGCTGGCCGCCACGGCCGAGTGGATGGTCCAGGCCTGGAGCGAGCGGGCCTCGGCAGATGCCGCCTTCAACGAGGGGGTCCGCACTCGCATGGCCCACCCCCTCGAGTTCCCGGTGCTCGCCGGTGTCGGCTTCGCCATCATCGTCTACTCGTTCAGCCGCATCATGCTGTTCCTGTCCACCACCGGCGGCGTCGTCGCCTTCGCGGGCATCGCGCTCCTGATCCTCGCCGCCGGCTTCGTGATCGCCTTCCGGCCGTCGCTGCGCTCGGGCGCCATCGCCGGCGTCGCCACGATCGCCGCGCTGGGCCTGATCACCGGTGGCGCGGTCGCCGCCTTCGAGGGTGAGCGAGACCTCCATCCGCACGAGACGGTCGGCGACCTCGCCGTCCTCGGCGAGTGCGACCTGACCGACGAGACCGAAGCCGACGAGAACGCCTCGCAGTCGGTGTCGGCCAAGGCCAGCCTCGCCGGGCGGGTCGTCCTCGAGTCGGACGAGACGCTCGTCGCCGACAACGCCGACGTGACGGGCAGCCAGAACGTCTTCGTCGTCACCCGCTCCAACCCGACGAACGTGCTGTTCGTCAACAACAGCGGCGAGGAGCGCCGGCTGTTCCTCGATCTCGGCACCCGACCCGAGGTCGACGAGGCCGGCCTGCCAGTCGAGGACACGGCCGTGCCGTTCCAGTACTGCACGGCCCTCGTCGAGGACGGCGGCCGGCAGCTGATGACGTTCTCGATCCCCACTGCCAGCGCCTACGCCGAGCAGCCGTACCGCTTCATCGTGCCCGGCGTCGACGGGGCCGAGCTCGAGGTGCTCGTCCCGTGAGGAGCGCCGGTACGTTGACCGACGTGGTGTCCGACCGACGTGACCGTCGTTGGCGGCGGCGGCGGCTGGTCGCGGCCGGCGGCATCGTCCTGCTGGTCGCCGGCTGCGCCGAGGACGCACCGCAGGACACGTGGCAGCCGGCCGGACCGAACGCCCAGAAGATCCAGAACCTGCAGTGGCCGGTGTTCGCCATCGCCGGGCTCGTGCTGGTCATCGTCGCCCTGGCCGTCGGCTGGGCGATCTTCCGCTACCGCGACAAGGGCCAGCCGATCCCCAAGCAGACCCACGGGCGTCCGACGCTCGAGATCGCGCTCACGATCCTGCCGGCGCTGATCCTGATCGGTGTCGCCGTCCCAACGGTCGGCACGTTGTTCGCCCTGGCCGAGACGGACGACACCGAGTGCTACGTCAACGTCACTGGCCAGCAGTGGTGGTGGGAGGTCTCCTACCCGGTGCAGGACGGCTGCGGCGGCATCGCCGAACCGATCGTCACCAGCGGGCAGATGGTCATCCCGACCGGCACCAAGGTGTTGGTCCGCGGGACGAGCCGAGACGTGATCCACAGCTGGTGGATCCCCAAGCTGAACGGCAAGAAGGACATGGTCCCCGGCCGCGTGCACACGGTGCGTATCGAGGCCGACGACCCTGGGATCTACGCCGGACAGTGCACGGAGTTCTGTGGCCTGTCGCACGCCAACATGCGGATGGAGGCGGTGGCGCTGGCGCCGGCGGACTTCGAGACGTGGAAGCAGGAGCAGCTGGCGCCGTACACGCCGCCGGCCGCCGACACGCTGGCCGCCGAGGGTGAGCAGACGTTCATCTCGCAGTGCGCCCGCTGCCACCAGGTCAACGGTCTGCTGAACGCCGAGGGCGTCCCCGAGATCTCCCAGCCCGAGCTGTACGTCTACTCCGAGGCGGCGCCCAACCTCAGCCACCTGATGAGCCGCAACACGTTCGCCGGAGCGTCGTGGGACCTGCTGATCCCCTCCTGCCGACGTGAGGTGTGGGAGGCGTCGCCGGAGGAGTTCGGCGCCCGCTACCTGGCCGGCGTCACGCCGGAGTGCCTCAACTCGGTCGACCTGCGCGAGTGGTTGCGCAACGCGCCGGCCAAGAAGCCGATGTACGCCGACCCGAACGAGCTGATCCCGACGGACGGCAAGTCCCGCGGCATGCCCTACCTGGCCCTCTCCGAAGAACAGATCGACCAGCTGATCGCCTACCTCCTGGAACGGCAGTAACCGGTACCTCATGGCAATCATCGAACGTCCTGTCCCTGCGACCACTGGTCCGGCGCCGACGCTCACACCCGTCACGCCGTCGAGCACCCTTGGCGTCTTCAAGCGGCCGGTCACCGCGACCGGCTGGCGGTCGTGGCTGTTCACGGTCGACCACAAGAAGATCGGGATCATGTACGGGGTCAGCGCGATGGTGTTCTTCATCGTCGGCGGCATCGAGGCGCTGCTGATCCGCTCGCAGCTCGTCGCGCCCGACGGCACGCTGCTCACGGCGGACCTCTACAACCAGATGTTCACGATGCACGCGACGTCGATGATCTTCTTGTTCGTGATGCCGATGGCGGCGGCGTTCGGCAACTACTTCATGCCGTTGCAGCTCGGGGCGCGAGACGTCGCCTTCCCCAGGATCAACGCCTTCGGCTTCTGGTCCTTCCTGTTCGGCGCGCTCCTGATCAACTCGTCGTGGATCCTCGGCGGCGCGCCGGACGGTGGGTGGTTCATGTACGCCCCGAACTCCAGCGTGCCCTTCTCACCCACCAACGGCATCGACCTGTGGGCCGTCGGCCTGCTGATCACCGGCATCGCCTCGCAGACCGGCGCGCTCAACCTGATCGTGACCGCCCTGAACATGCGCACCAGGGGGATGTCGCTGATGCGCATGCCGGTGTTCTCCTGGATGGTGCTCGTCGTCCAGTTCCTGCTGCTGTTCGCCATCCCCGTCATCACCGTCGCGTTGGTGCTCCTCGTCTTCCAGCGCCAGTTCGACGCCACGTTCTTCTCCGTCGAGGCCGGCGCCGACCCGCTGCTGTGGCAGCACCTCTTCTGGATCTTCGGGCATCCAGAGGTGTACATCCTGATCCTGCCGTCGTTCGGCATCGTCAGCGAGGTGCTGCCGGTCTTCTCGCGCAAGCCGCTGTTCGGCTACCCGTTCGTGGTGTTCTCCGGCGCGGCGATCGGTTTCGTCGGGTGGGGGGTGTGGGCGCACCACATGTTCGCCTCGGGACTCGGACCGCTCAGCGTCGCCGTCTTCTCGATGGCGACGATGGCCATCGCCGTGCCGACGGGCGTCAAGATCATCAACTGGACGCTCACGATGTGGGGCGGCAAGATCGTCCTGTCGACGGCGATGCTGTTCGCCATCGGGCTCGTCGTGCAGTTCACGATCGGCGGGTTGTCGGGGGTCACCCACGCCGTGGCGCCGTCGGACACCCAGCAGACCGACACCTACTACATCGTCGCCCACTTCCACTACGTGCTGTTCGGCGGTGCCGTGCTCGGCTTCTTCGCCGGGTTCTACTACTGGTGGCCGAAGGTCTTCTCCAAGTGCCTCAACGAGAAGCTCGGCAAGTGGAACTTCTGGCTGATGGTGATCGGCATGAACCTGACGTTCGGACCGATGCACATCACCGGCCTGCAGGGCCAGCCGCGCCGGATGTACGTCTGGACGGAGGAGCGCGCCGGAGAAGGCTTCTTCAACATCGGCTTCTGGAACCGCATCGCCACGGTCGGTGCGTTCATCCTCGCCATCGGCGTGCTCCTGTTCGTCATCAACGTCGTGTACACGCACCGACGGGCAGCGGCGGCGCCGCTCGATCCGTGGGACGCCCGCACGTTGGAGTGGATGACGACCAGCCCGCCGAAGGTGCACAACTTCGACTCGCTGCCCACGGTGCACGCCCTCGACGAGTTCTTCCACCGCAAGTACGAAGACGTCGGCGAGGGCGACCAGCACGACCTGCGGCAGGTGGCCACGGCCGAGGAGCTGCTCGCCGAGCAGGAGGCCGCGGCGGACCACCACATCCACCTCCCGTCGCCGTCGTACTGGCCCATCGTGCTCGCGTTCTCGCTGCTCATCATCGGCTACGGCATCATCTTCGAGCGGGTGATGGCCATCGTCGGTGCGGCCCTGCTCGTCCTGGCCATCTTCGGGTGGGCGCTCGAGCCGTCGGTCGCCGAGGGCTCCGAGTACGACCCCGAGCCGGAGGAGCCCGAGTCCGGCAGCGGCCTGGCCACGGTGGCGTCAGCATGAGTGATCACCCCGGCGACGAGCGCGGGCTCGACGACAAGTCGTCCGGCCACGGCGCGCCGGACCTCGGCAACGAGCCGGCCGAGACGCACCACGCCATCACGGAGACGATCGACGAGATCCCGATGGGCGGCGTGCCCGAGCCGGGCGCGGCGCCGACCGTCGACACCGGTGAGGAGCGCACCCGCCTCTCGGACATGCCGGAGGAGACGGCCGAGCGCGACACCCACGGTGGACACGCCAGCACGACCGGGATCTCCAACAACAAGCTGGCGATGTGGCTGTTCCTCGGGTCGGAGTGCCTGCTGTTCGGCGGCCTGATCAGCACGTACATGCTGTACCGGGGCCGCACGGCCGGCGGCATCGGGCCGGACCAGGTCTACGACATCCCGTTCACCTCCGTGTCGAGCTTCGTCCTGTTGATGAGCTCGCTCACGATGGTGCTCGCCGTGTCGTCGGTGGCCCGCGGCGACCTGCGCAACACGAAGCTGTGGCTGTGCATCACCGCACTGCTCGGCGCCACGTTCGTCGGCGGCCAGGCCTACGAGTTCACCGTCTTCTACCGGGAGGGACTCGGGTTCACGACGAGCCTGTTCTCGTCCAGCTTCTTCACGCTCACCGGGTTCCACGGCGTGCACGTCACGGTCGGCATCATCATGCTGCTGGCGCTGGTCGGGATGATCTCCAAGAACCGGGTCACGGGCGACAAGTCCGAGGTCGTCGAGCTCGTCGGCCTGTACTGGCACTTCGTCGACATCGTCTGGATCGTGATCTTCACCCTCGTCTACCTGATCCCGGCATGAACCGTCATTGCGTTCCCCGGCCACGCAGGCCGCTTCTGGCCGCTCCCTCGCTGGCGCTCGGTCGCTCGCAGTGGGAGGAAGGCTTCTGATGACGACCGTCGACCACCCCGAGCACACCCACCCCACGTCCGGGGAAGATCTGACCGCCGACGAGTACGGCGAGCACCACCACGGCGCGACCGACCGGCAGTACATCATCATCGCTCTGATCCTCGCCGCCATCACGGCCGCCGAGGTGACGCTGACCTACCTGGACGTCGGCGCGTTCTTCCTGCCCGCCCTGCTGATCATGATGGCCGCCAAGTTCCTCATCGTGGTCAGCTACTTCATGCACCTGAAGTTCGACAACCGGATCTTCTCGTTCATGTTCTACCTGGGGCTGATCCTGGCCGTCGGTGTGTACTGCGCCGCCCTGGCGACCTTCCAGTTCTTCAGCCGCTAGCCCGGACCGTGGCCGTCGCTGACCCCTTCGCCTTCCAGGCGCACCTCGACGTGTGGGTGCTCGTCGCCGCGCTCACCGGTGCGTGGGTGTACATGGTCAAGGTGGTCGGCCCGCACGCCGTGGCCATCGGCCAGCCCGTCGTCACCCGGCGCAACGTGATCGCCTTCGTCGCCGCCATGGCGATGCTCTGGGTGGCCAGCGACTGGCCGATCCACGACCTCGGCGAGGGCTACCTCTACTCGGTGCACATGTTCCAGCACATGATGCTGAGCTACTTCTTGCCGCCGCTCGTCCTGCTGGCCACGCCGGAGTGGCTGCTGCGCACCCTGATCGGCAATGGCAGGGTCTACGGCGTCCTGCGTTGGCTCTGCCGACCGGTCGTGGCCGGCGTCATCTTCAACGTCGCCGTGATCATCACCCACATCCCGGGCGTGGTGAACGCCTCGGTCACGAGTGACAGCGCGGCGCTGCACTACGGGCTGCACATGATGGTCGTGCTGGCCTCCCTCCTGATGTGGATGCCCGTCTGCGGGCCGTTCCGCGAGCTGCAGATGGGCACCGGCGGGAAGATGATCTACCTGTTCCTGCAGTCGGTGATCCCGACCGTCCCGGCCGGGTGGCTGACGTTCGCCGAGGGTTCGGTGTACGAGGCCTACGACGGTCCGGTGCGGGTCTGGGGGCTCTCGGTCACCGACGACCAGCAGCTGGCCGGCGCGGTCATGAAGCTCGGCGGCTCGACGTTCCTGTGGGCGATCATCGTCGTGCTGTGGTTCAAGCGCTTCGCCAGCTCCTACCACGACGAGCACCAGTACCGGCGGGGGCGGACGATGCCCACGGCCGAGATCGTCGGCCACGACGAGGACCCGCTCACCTACGACGACGTGCAGCGGGAGTTCGCCCGCGCCCCGGCGGCAACGGAGCCCGACCGGGCGCAACCCGACCGATAGCTTCCGCTGGTGATCGACGTCCGGCTGCTGCGCAGCGACCCCGCCGCCGTGCGGACGGCCACCGCGCGGCGCGGTGACCCGGCGCTGCTCGAGCAGCTGGCTCAGGCCGCAGAGCTGGACGAGCGGTTGCGGGCGATCACCGCTGAGCGCGACGGCGTGCGCGCTCGGGTCAACGTGTTGTCGAAGGAGGTCGGCGCCCTTCGCCGCCGCGGCGACGTCGAGGCGGCCGAGGGGCTGCAAGCCGAGAGCCGCGAGCTCGGCGCCGCCGAGCAACGGCTGGACGGCGAGCACGCATCCCGCTCCGCCGAGCTGCGTGAGCTCTTGCTCGGCTTCCCCAACCTGATCAATGCCGCCGTTCCCGACGGGAGGTCGGACGCCGACAACCCGGTGGTCAACGGTCCCCACCACCTTCCGGACAGCTTCCCGGACCACCAACGGGTGCCGCACTGGGAGACGGGCGCGGCGCTCGGGATCCTCGACCTCGAGCGGGCGATCAAGATCAGCGGCTCGATGTTCGTGATGACCAGACGGGCCGGCGCGACGCTGGGCCGAGCGCTGTGCCAACACGCCCTGGACCGCAACGCCGACGCGTTCGAGGAGGTTCGACCGCCGACCCTGGTGACGTCGGCGACGCTGACGGCCAGCGGCCAGCTGCCGAAGTTCGCCGACGACGCCTTCGCCGTCGAACGCGACGACCTGTGGTGCATCCCGACGTCGGAGGTGCCGCTCGCTTCGCTGTACCGAGACGAAGTGCTCGACGAGGCGGCGCTGCCAGTGCGGATGATGGCCGCCACGCCGTGCTATCGCCGGGAAGCCGGTGCCGCCGGCCGGGACACGCGCGGCATGTTGCGGTCCCACGAGTTCGACAAGACGGAGCTCTTCGCCGTCACGACGCCCGAGCAGGGTGCCGACGTGCTCGTCGACATGGTCGGTCGGGCGGAGGCTGCCATCGATGTGCTGGGACTGCCCTGGCGGACGATCGAGATCTGCGCCGGCGACCTCGGTCAGGCCCACCACCGCAGCTTCGACGTCGAGGTGTACGCCCCCGGCGTCGGGACGTGGCTGGAGGTGTCGTCGGTGAGCTGGGTATCGGACTACCAGGCCCGCCGGGCCAACGTGCGCTATCGCCGGGCCGGTCAGAAGGGGACCGAGCTGGCTCACACCCTGAACGGTTCGGCGCTGGCCGTGCCCAGGGTGTGGGCGGCGATCGTCGAGAACCGGCGGCAGCCCGACGGATCGGTCGAGGTGCCCGAGGCGCTGCATCCGTACATGCGCGGGATCAAGCGGATCGGACCACCGCCCTCATGAGCGACTGGCGCGAGGCCGTCGACGACCACCTCTGGTCACGTCGCGTGGAGTACGAATCGGCCGGGCTGGACGTCGCCGACGTGGCCGCCGATCCCGTCACGCAGTGGCAGCGGTGGTACGAGGACGCCGCCGAGGCGCGGCTGATCGAGCCGAACGCGATGGTGCTGGCGACGCAGGGCGAGGACGGGCACCCCGATGCCCGCTACGTGCTGGTGCGCGAGGTCGACGAGCGCGGCTTCGTGTTCCACACGAACTACGACAGCGCCAAGAGCCGCCAGATCACGGCCCTGCCGTTCGCCGCCGGCGTGTTCACGTGGCTCGGCCTGCACCGCCAGGTGCGGATCCGCGGCCCGATCGGGCGGGTCGAGCGCGAGGTCAGCGACGCCTACTGGGACTCGCGCCCGTGGGACAGCCAGATCGGCGGGTGGGCATCACCGCAGAGCGCCGTGCTCGCCGACCGCGCCGACCTCGACGAGCGGATCGCCGTCACCGAGCGCGAGTTCGCCGGGCGTGACGTCGGCCGGCCCGGGTTCTGGGGCGGCTGGCGCCTCGGCTGCGACGAGGTCGAGTTCTGGCAGGGTCGCCCGAGTCGCCTCCACGACCGCGTGCGCTATCGCCGCGTCGCCGACGGCCCCTGGCTGATCGAACGCCTCGCCCCGTAGCTCCCCGTTCTGGCCGTAGCAACCGACCGTTGTGAGTCGGTTGCTACGGCCAGGACCGGGCGACCTGGGACAACGCGTCGATCAGCGCGGCCATCGGTGGCACCGGGTCCGGGCTGGTCCAGTCGGCCCACCGCGGTCCGAGGCCGCGCACCCGCGGCGGCAGCTCGAGCTGCACGCCGCCGCCGCGCGGGAGGTTGACGGGGTTGGCCGGGTGCAGGCCGCGCAGCTCCTTGGGGATGTCGTCGAGCGCGGTGACGATCTCGTAGTCCGGCAACGCCTCGATCAACGCCGCACCGACGGTCGACGCCAGCACGCGGTTGGCGCCGCCGAGCAGCAACGAGGTGAACCGACCCCACCGGCCATACCCGTGCACGGTGACCACCACGTCGACGTGGTCGAGGAACTCGTCCAGCACCGCCGAGTCCTCCCGCCGCACGATCGTCGACGGGAAATGTCTCGGACCCGGGTGCTCGACCGTGTACACCGACGCGTCGGACGCCTCGGCGGCGGCGCGAGCGATCAGCTCGGTGCGTTGTTCCAACTGACCGCCGTGGTACGCCATGAACCCGAAGCGCCCGGCCAGCACGCACCGCTCGACCACACCGTCCGCCTCCAGCAGTTGGCGATACGACGGGCCGATCGTCGATTCCGCCGACTCCGCCGCATCCATCACGACATCGTGCCACCAGTAGTGTCGCGCCGTGCTGGTGTGGATGGATCTGGAGATGACCGGCCTCGACAGCACCACGGACGTCATCGTCGAGATCGCCACGATCATCACCGACGACGACCTCACGGTCATCGCCGAGGGCCCTGACCTCGTCGTCCACCAGCCGGAGGACGTGCTGGCGGCGATGGACCCGTTCATCGTCGAGATGCATTCCAAGTCGGGGCTGCTCGACGCCATCCGCAGCTCGCCCGTCTCGCTGGCCGACGCCGGCGCCGAGACGCTCGGCTTCATCCGTCAGCACGCCCCGGAACCGAACACCGTGCCGTTGTGCGGGAACTCCATCGGCATGGACCGCCGTTTCCTCGCCGCCTACCTGCCGGAGATCGAGGCGCACCTGCACTACCGGTCGATCGACGTGTCGAGCGTGAAGGAGCTGGTGCGCCGCTGGTACCCGAAGATCAGCCACGCCCGGCCGAAGAAGGACGGGCTGCATCGCGCCCTCGACGACGTGCGTGACTCGATCGAGGAGTTGCGCTACTACCGCCAGCGGGCCTTCGTGCCGACGCCGACGCCGACGGCGACGCCCATCCAGACGGCCGCCGATCCCGGCTCGCAGCCCGAGCCGGCCACGACCTGACGTGCGGGCGATCGTCCTCACCGAACACGGTGGCCCGGAGGTGCTGCGCGTCTCGGAGGTCGCCGCGCCGGTCCCAGGCCCCGACGACGTGCTGGTCGACGTCCACCACACCGCGCTCAACCGCGCCGACGTGCTCCAGCGGATGGGCCTGTACCCGGATCCGCGACGTGACCGGCCCGATGCCCCGCCCGAGATCCCCGGCCTCGAGTACGCCGGCGTGGTCGCCGCCGTCGGCACGCGGGTGACCGATCGCCGGGTCGGCGATCAGGTGATCGGCATCGAGGCCGGCGGCGCCTACGCCGAGCAGCTCGTGACGCACGCCCGGATGGCCATGCCGATCCCGGACGGGCTGTCCCTGGTCGACGCCGCCGCCGTGCCCGAGGTCTTCCTCACGGCGTGGGATGCGCTCGTCGTGCAGGGCGGGTTGACCAGCGGCCGGTGGGCGCTCGTCCACGCCGGCGCGTCCGGGGTCGGCACGGCGGCGATCCAGATCGCCAGGGCGATCGGCGCCCGCATCGCCGTCACCTGCTCGACCGGCAAGGCCGACGCCTGCCGGGCGCTCGGCGCCGACCTCGTGCTCGAGCGTTCGCCGGCTGACTGGCTCGACGCCCTGACCCGCGCCCTGGCCGAGGGCGGCCGAGCCGACGGTGTGGACGTCGTGCTCGACGTCGTCGGAGGCGACGAGGTCGACCGCAACCTGCGCGCCGTCCGCGCCCGTGGCCGGATCGTGCAGGTCGGCATCATGGGCGGCGGCCGCACGTCGGTCGACCTCGGCCTGCTGCTCACGAAGCGCATCCACTGGGTCGGCACCGTGCTGCGGTCGCGCCCGGTCGAGGAGAAGATCGCCATCAGCCGCCGCTTCGTCGCCGAGGTGCTGCCGCTGTTCACCGCCGGCGAGCTGCGGCCGGTGATCGACCGCCGCTTCCCGCTCGACGAGGCGGCGGACGCCCACCGGGTGATGGAGGCCGACGCCAACGTCGGCAAGCTGCTGCTCGACGTCAACCGGCCGTGACGGCCCGCCCGCGCCACGTCGTTCGGCCGCGCACCCGGTTGGTCAGCGCCCCCATCACGACGACGATCAGCACCACCAGGGCCAGCGGATAGAGCGCCGCGACGACCGGGCCGAAGCGCCCGGCCCGCCGGCCGAGCACCCACACCTGCAGGGCGCTGAGCGGATACGCCCACCACGTGGCGAACAGGCCACCGGCCAGCGACCAGACCCACGCCGCCACGGCCAACGTCACCCACCAGCGCGTCGCGGCAACGCCGGCGGCGATCGTCCGCGACCACCCGCGCCGCAGTTGCGCCAGCCCGTCCGGGTACATCCGGAACGTGGCGTCCGTGCGGCTCGTGTACAGCTCGCTGCGCCCGACTCGGCGGGCCAGCTCGATGTCCTCGGTCAGACTCTGGCGGACCCGTGGGTCGGCGTGGCCGCCCGCTCGTGCGTACGTCGCCCGGTCGACGGCGAGCACCGGCCCGAAGGCGACGTCGGTGCGGATCCACTTCCCGGCGACGGTGAACGCCGCGCAGCCCATCAGCGCGACGACGTTGGGCAGGACGCTGGCCCGCTCGGCCGGTGACTCGGCGTCGTGCCACGGTTGCATCGACACCACCGCGTCCGGCGTGGCGGCGATCGCTGCGGCGAGTCCGTCCAGCATCGCCGGGCCGGGCCGCACGTCGGCGTCGAGGAACACGAGCGTCGGGGCGGCGGTCGCGGCGACCCCGTGCCAGCAGGCGTGGGGCTTGCCGACCCACCCGTCCGGCAGGTCCGGCGCGGCGACGACGGTGGCGCCGAAGCGGGCGGCGACGGCAGCCGTGGCATCGGTGGAGTGGTCGTCGACGACGACGAACTCGTCGTCCGGTCCGAGCTGGGCCACGAGCGGCGCCAGGAGTCGGGGGAGGGAGTCCTCCTCGTCGCGCGCCGGGACGACGACGGCGACCGGGGTGCGCCCGCCGGGCGCGGCCGGCGGGAGCGCCCGGGTGGACCACAGCAGCAGCCACCCAAGCGTCCACCCGACGGCGAACAGCACCCACCCGACCACGATCCCGATGCTCGCGCCTCCACCCCGTTCTGGCCGTCGCTATCGACCGTTGTGAGTCGATCGCGACGGCCAGAACTGGCGATTTCTTGTCTCAGGACGGCATCTCGAGGCTCTCGATGTCGTGAACATCTTCCGCTTCGCCCGCTGCGCTGATGGTCGCGGTTCCCTCAACCGACTGTTCTTCTCCGACGACCCGCACGACCTGGCGCGGGCCAAGGCCATCTGCTCGCGCTGTCGCGCCCGCGACGCCTGCCTGGCTGGCGCCCTCGAGCGGGCCGAACCGTGGGGCGTGTGGGGCGGCGAGATCTTCGTCGACGGCGCCATCGTCGCCGTGAAGCGGCGTCGCGGCCGGCCGCCGCTGCACCCCCGTCCCGCCCTCGTCGTCGACGAGGTTCCGTACGTCGCCTGAACCCGGCGGGGGAGACGGCGGACGTCACAGCGAAACTTGCTTGACGGGCCGGGCACTGGTCTGGTTGTCTGAGTCCTGCTGTCCCCCAGGGGACGGTCGCGCCTTCCGACCACCAGATCACCGCAACGACGGAGCAAGCACTTGATGACCCAGCACCCGATGTACGAGCAGCGAGCGGCCGGCATGCCGTTCGCCGCGCTCGCGGGTCGTGCGGTGCTCGACCCGGCGAGCGGCAACGAGATGGCCAACTGGACTGACGGTTGCACGACCGCCATCTCCACGGCCAAGCGACCCGCCCGGCTCCTCGGGAGATCTTCGACCTAGCGAATCGAAGCTCCACTGAGGCCGCCGGGTTCCCCCGGCGGCCTTTTCTGGTTTTCGGGGCCAGCAGCGAGAACAGACAGGACACGACATGCACGCCATCTACGAACTCACCGAGCTGACCGAACCCAGTCCCGCCGCCGCCGGCCTGCCGCGCTGCGCCGACGGCAACGGGACCCTCACGCCACTGTTCTTCTCCGACGACGTCATCGACATCGCCCGGGCCAAGGCGATCTGCGCCAAGTGCGCCTTCGCCACCGGGTGCCTGCGCGACGCCATCGCCAGGGAAGAGCCGTGGGGCGTCTGGGGTGGCGAGCTCCTGCTCAACGGGCGGATCGTCAAGAACAAGCGGCCGTGCGGACGCCCGCCGCGCCATCCCCGCCCTCCGCTCGTCGTCGACGAGATGGGGGTGGTCGCCTGACCCCCGGGCCCTGATCCCCCGGTGCCGCCCCCTGCACCGGGAGATCGGGGCCCAGCGGGTCGCGTTCGTGCCGGGCGGCCGTCGGCTCCTGCGACCGCGGGATCCCCGTACGACCGGGTCGGTAGCCTGCGGAGTCGTGGGCAGCCGACCCGGTCTGCGGCGCGTGGCCCTCCTGGCGGCGATCCCGATCAGCCTCGGCGGTGCGGTGATCTGGAGCCGTGTCGTCTCGTCGGACCCGTCGAGCGACGCCGTCCTCGCCGAGCCGGGGGAATACGTCGAGCCGGGCGCATCGACGAACCCGCCGCTGCCGACCGATCGGCTGCCGGTCGTCGAACTGGTGACCGCCGACGGATCAACCGTCGAGCTGGCCTCCGACGGCCGCCCGATGGTCGTCAACCTCTGGTACTCGACGTGCCCGCCCTGCGCACGCGAGCTGGTCGACTTCGCCGCCGTGCACGAACAGCTCGGCGACGCCGTGCGCTTCGTCGGGGTCAACCCGCTCGACTCGGCCGAGGAGATGGCGCGCTTCGCCGCCGATCGCGACGTCGAGTACGAGCTGCTGCGCGACCCCGAGTCGGCGCTCGCCGACCAGGTCGGCGCCGTCGCCTATCCGGTGACGCTGTTCGTCGGCCGCGACGGTTTCCTGCTCGAGCGCACGGGGACCCTCGACGCCGACGAGCTGCGCCAGCGCATCGCCGAGTACTGGGCCGTCGGGTGACGTGGTGACGTGAACCTCGGCTTGTCGTTCCTGCGCGGCATGGTGGCGTCGGTCAACCCGTGCGCGTTCGTGCTGCTGCCGACCTACCTCGTCTACTTCCTGGGCGTCGAGGCCGAGCGTGGTGGCCCACAGCGGGCGTCGGTCCGGCGGGCGCTCGTCGTGTCCGCCGCGGTGTCGGCCGGGTTCATGAGCGTGTTCGTCGTCGCCGGCATCCTCAGCAACTCGGTCACGTCGTGGCTCGACCAGAACGCCAAGTACGCCACGGCCGTGATCGGGGTGGCACTGCTCGTGCTCGGTGTGGCGATGCTGCTCGGCTACCGCCTGCCCGTTGCCGCCCCGGCGGTCGGCGGCGGTCGAGACCGGACGGCGCGCTCGATGTACGTGTACGGCGCGGCGTACGCGGTGGCCTCGATCGGTTGCACCATCGGCCTGTTCGCGGCGACGGCGTTCGGTGCGCCGGACTCGTTCGCCGCCGGGGTGGTCAACGTCGTCGCCTACGGCGCCGGGATGGCGCTGGTCGTGACGGCGCTGACCGTCAGCCTGGCCGTCGCCAACCACGCGCTGCTGCGCGTGCTGCGGTCGGTGATGCGCCACGCCAACCAGCTCGCCGCGGCGTTCGTGCTCCTGTCGGGCGCCTACCTCCTCTACTACTTCTGGGTCGTCGACGTGAACGAGGAGTCCGATGCGATCACCGAAGCCGTCGAGGGGTTCCAGAACGACGTCCTGGTCTCGCTCAGCGACAACTGGCAGATCGCCGCCGCCGTGCTCGGCGCCGTCGTGCTGGCCGCGGTGGTGTACGTCGGGGTCCGCCGCCGACCGGAGACCGCGACCCCGGTAGCGTCGCCCGATCGTGAGGCCAGCCGAAGCTGACGCCATCCCGGCGCGACCGGCGGCGACCGTCGTGGTGGTGCGCGACGACGCCGGGCTGGAGGTGTTCGTGCTGCGGCGCACGTCGAGCGCGGCGTTCGCCGGCGGGATGTACGTCTTCCCGGGTGGCAAGGTGGACGCTGCCGACGGCGGCCCCGACATCGAGCCGTACTGCGACGGGCTCGACGATGCGACGGCGTCCGCCGCGCTGGGGGTGGAACGAGGTGGCCTGGCGTACTGGGTGGCGGCGGTGCGGGAGTGCTTCGAGGAGGCCGGCATCCTGCTCGCCCGGCGCGCCGACGGCGGTCCGGTGGTACCCGCCGACGCCGATCGTCATGCCGTCCACGCCGGCGAGCTGTCGATGGTCGAGCTGTGCCGACGAGGCGGGCTGGTGCTCGAGCTGTCGGCCGTGCGCTACGTCGCCCACTGGGTCACGCCGGTCGGGGAGACCCCTCGCCGGTTCGACACCCGGTTCTTCCTGGCCGTGGCCCCACCCGACCAGCCGGGTGCGCACGACGACACCGAGACCGTGCACAGCATGTGGATTCGTCCGGCCGACGCGCTGGGCCAGGTCGAGCGTGGCGAGCTCGGGATGATGCCGCCGACCATCGCCAACCTGCAGGCGATCGCCGGATGCTCCACCACCGCCGAAGTGCTGGCCCAGGCCGACGCGGCCGGCCGCCCGCCGCGCATCGAGCCGCGGATGCGCCGCGACGCGGAGGGCCGCATCGTCGGCGTCGCCATGCCCACCGACCCCGACTATTGAGTCGATGGCCTCGCTCGCTCCGAAGACTCCGCTCACCGCGGCGGCAGCAGGCTGACTGCCGTTAGCTCGCTTCGCTCGCAAGGCCAGGCAAGGCCGGCCTGGGCTGTCATGCTCGCTGCGTAACGAACGCTCGGGGACTTGCCTGAGGACATCCGAGGGTTTCACGGCACCGGAGGGTTTGCGTACCGGACGGGGGGCCGGAAACCCTCGGGTGGCGCGAAACCCTCCGATGGGACGGGTCAGGTGGCGCGGACGGGGGGGCCGAGGGCGACCTCGACGGCGGCGAGCATGCGGGCCGAGCAGCCGGCCATGTCCACGTCCCCCGTGCCGGCCGTCGGGCTGACGACCTCGTCCAACCGGTCGGCAACGGCGGCGAAGGCTCGCGCCGCCGGCCCGGCTGCTGGGCCCGTCTCCAACGCCACCGGCCGCCCGGTGTCGCCACCGGCGGACACGGCAGGCTCCAGCGGGATCTGCCCGAGCAGCGGGACGTCGATCGCCGCCGCCAGTTCGGTTCCGCCGCCGGCGCCGAACAGCTGGTACGTCGTGCCGTGCTGGCACGTGAAGTCGGTCATGTTCTCGATCACCCCGACTACCCGCACGAAGCTGCGCTTGGCCATGTCGGCGGCCCGCTGCGCCACCTTCTGCGCCGCCAGCGCCGGGGTCGTGACGATCACGAGATCGGTGCGCGGGAGCAGCCGGGCCAGGCCCATCTGCACGTCACCCGTGCCCGGCGGCATGTCGATCAGCAAGTCGTCGAGCTCACCCCAGCGCACGTCGCGCAGGAACTGCTCGACGGCCTTGGTCAGCATCAGCCCCCGCCACATCAACGCGGTGTCCTCCTCGACCAGGAACCCGGTCGACACGACCTTCAGCGCGCCGGCACCGACGGCCAGCTCGTTGGGGATGATCATCGGCCGCTCGCTGCCCTCCACGCGCGCCGCTTCCATCCGGTCGGTCATCCCGAGCAGCCGCGGCACCGAGAACCCCCAGATGTCGGCGTCCAGCACGCCGACGGTGCGGCCCTTGGCGGCCAGCGCGACGGCGAGGTTGACCGTGACGGAGCTCTTGCCGACGCCACCCTTGCCGCTGGCGATGGCCAGGATCCTCGTCGAGGCCGGCACCTGGGTGTCGCCGGCGTTCTGGCGGGCGTTCCAGCGCGCCTTGAGCATCGTCTCGGTGCGCTCCTCCGGCGTCATCTCGCCCCAGTGGATCTGCACATCGCGCACGCCGGGGTGGACGCCGACGCGCTCCTCGACCTCGCGCTTGATGTCGGCCCGCAGCGGGCACCCGCCGATCGTCAGCTTGACCGTCACGTGCACGGTGCCGTCCCCGTCCACGACGACGCCCGGCACCATGCCGAGCGAGACGATGTCGCTGCCCAGCTCGGGGTCGATGACGGAGCCGAGCACGGCCACGACCTCGTCGGTCGAGGGAGGGGCAGCGACCGTGGGGGCGGGCATGACGAGCATTTTACCGGCCGGCACCGTGTAATCTAGTCGTGTGGCGACGTCGGGGCCGATCCCATCACGGGACGTGTTGCGCGCCCTTGGTGACAACACCCGCTACGCCATCTACCTGGAGCTGGCCCGGTCGCCGCGCCCCCTGGTCACGGCCGAGATCGCCGAGACGCTCGACCTCCACCCGAACACCGTGCGCCCGCACCTCGACCGCATGCGCGAGGTCGGCTTGCTCGAGGTCACGACGGGTGCACGAGGCGAGGTCGGTCGTCCCCAGCATCGGTATTCCCTGGCCGCCGATGCGCCGTCGCTCGGCCTCGAGCCCCCGCTGATGCCGATGCTCGCCCGCATGGTGCTGGAGATGGCCCGCCGCCTCGACGCCAGCCCGGCCGACGCCGCCGCCGTCGGTGCCGCCGAAGGGCGCGCCCGCGCCGCCGCCTACGCCGACGCGCCGTCGGCCCTGGAGGCGTTGGTCGCCGACCTCGACCGCCTCGGTTTCGACCCACTGGTCGCCGACGACCAGGGCGACGCCGACGCGCTCGACGGCCTCGACATCGACGACTTCGACGACGACGTCATGGCCGTGGTCGCGTTCGCCAACTGCCCGTTCGCCGACATCGCCCGAGCCCACCCCGAGCTCGTGTGCGCCCTGCACCGCGGGCTCGTCAGCGGCTTCGTCGAGCACATGGGCGACGCCGAGGTGCGTGAGTTCTGCACGCTCGTCGACCGGACCCCCTGCCAGGTGTCGCTCGTCAGCCGGTGACGGGCGTGCCGCCCGTTATCATCAACCGAAGCACTGTCCCGCCAGCGAGCTGGCGCCGAGGAGGAACGCCGTGATCACCCTCACCGAATCCGCCGCCGTCAAGGTCAAGGAACTGCTGGCCGCCGAGGGCGCCGACGAGCTCGCACTGCGCGTCGCCGTCCGCCCGGGCGGGTGCAGCGGCTTCTCGTACGAGATGTTCTTCGACGGCGACATCGCCGCCGACGACGAGCAGGCCAAGTTCGGCCCCGACGAGGCCGTCAAGGTCGTCGTCGACCCCCAGTCGTCGCAGCTCCTGCAGGGCGCCACGCTGGACTACAAGGACGGCCTCGAGCAGTCGGGCTTCGCCATCACGAACCCCAACGCCACCCGCACCTGCGGCTGCGGCCAGAGCTTCTCCTGACCTGACCCGTCGCGCCCCCCGCCCATCTGGGCGCGCCCGTTCTCAATCCTGCTTCTGGGCGCGGACGTTCTCGAAATCGAGAACCTCCGCGCCCAGATCGTGGTCCCAGAAGCCAGGGAGCGGGGCCGCCTGGCCGGTGGCGTAGCGCCGCAATCGATCGAGCGCCGCCGGCGCGCCGAGGTCGATCACGTCGAACACGACGCCTGAGCCGGCGCTGCGCAGCGCCTGGTCGGGCGCGCTGCGCCGATCGGCGACGTCGGTGGTCAGCACGACCATCGGGGGTGTCGAGCCCACGGCGGCGGCCCGACCCAGCACGCGCAGCGTCACGTCCATGTTCGACAGCCCGCTGCGCCAGCTCGTCGCCGCCCCGGCGAGGTCGAACCGCCACACCTCGCCCACGGCATCGCGAGCGACGAACGGGACGACCACGCCCGCCCCCTTGATCCGCCGGTCGGTCTCGATGGCGGTGAAGCCGGCATCGACCAGCGCCACCATTGCCCGCCGACCGAGCGACTCCCCGTCCGCACCGGGAGGCCAGCGGTCACGGGCCGCACCCTCCTCGGCGACGCGCCGCCGGGCAAGCTCGACGTAGGCCGGGTCGAGGTCATAGCCGACGTACCGCCGGCCGAGGCGCGCCGCGGCGACCAGCGCCGAGCCGCTGCCCATGAACGGGTCGAGCACGAGGTCGTCTCGATACGTGTAGAGCTGGATCAGGCGGCTTGGGAGCTCCACGGGGAACGGCGCCGGGTGGCCGACCCGGCGGGCCCGCTCGGGCGGGATCGACCAGACGTCGAGGGTGAGCGCCAGGAAGTCGTCGGTGGGCAGCGTGCTCTCCTGCGGCAGGCCGCCTCCGGAACGCTGGCGCACGGTGCGCGCCCGATCGAAGCGGCCCTTGCTGGCCACGATCACCCGCTCGGTGAGGTCGCGCAGCACCGGGTTCCCCGCCCGGCGAAACGAGCCCCACGCGCACGAACCCGTCGCCCCCTCGGCCTTCTGCCAGATCAGCTCGCCGCGCAGCAGCAGGCCGAGGTCGTGCTCGAGGATCCGCGTCACGTCCGCCGACAGGCTGCGGTACGGCTTGCGGCCGAGGTTGGCGACGTTCACGGCGATCCGTCCGCCCGGTTCGAGCGTGCGACGGCACTCGGCGAACACGTCGGTCAGCAGCTGCAGATACTCGAGGTACGACGCCGGCACTCCCTCCCGCTCCAGCTCTTCCTCGTACTTCTTGCCGGCGAAGTACGGCGGCGACGTGACGACGAGGGCCACCGAGCCGTCCTCGACGGTGTCCATCGAGCGAGCGTCGCCGACCACGAAGGGCTCGGCGACCGGACGGGGCGCCGGCACGTCGTCGTCGCCCGACAGCTCGGGCGGTCGGAAGCGCCCGTAGAAGGCCGAGGCGTCGTGGCTCTCGCGCCCACCGGCGCCGAAGTTCAACGTCGAGGTGCGCCGGCGGGTCCGCCGGCTCGGTGGCATGCGAGGACCCTACTGGATCGAACACACGCGCGACCGTGGTCGAGGTAGTGCGTTGCACGGTTGGCGGCGACGTGGGACCATTCGGCGCCATGTCGTCGGAAGCCTCGTCCCCGTCGCGCCCGCGCGAGCTGGCTCGCGGGCTCGGAAGGCACCCTCGTCGGATGACCATCGGTGGCGTGCGCGGCGCACAGCCGAGCCCGTCCGAGCAGCGGGCGTTCTCCGCCATCGGGATCGACAACCCCTTGATGCAGGGCTACATGGCGTGGCGCCGCAGTCTCCTCTTCGTGGCCGCTCCGATCGCCGTGATTTCCGGCGCGCTGGCGGCGTGGGACCTGGCGACGAACTATTCGACCAGGGGGCTGAACTCGCTGGGGATCGTCGTCTCGCTCATCCCGTCCATCGCCGTGCTGCTCCTCAACGTCACGACGGTGGTGGCCGCACTGACGTGGCGCAACCCCCGCCGCTCAACCCGCACGTTGTTCATCGGCTGGGCCGTCTCCCTGGTTGCGCCGTTGGTGGCGTCCGTCCTGCCGGTCCACTGGCTGGTCACCGACGAGTTCATGACCCAGTTCGGGCCGGACACCGAGTTCGTCGTCCGGATCCTGATCAGCGTCGAGTACGCCGTCGTGCTCCTGCCGACCCTGCTCAGCTTCCCCAGCGGTGTCGTCCGCGGCGCGGCCAGGATCAAGTCGCTGCTGCCGTCGTCGACGCTGGCCGGTTGGGTGCTGCTGATCCTGGCCCCGATCTACGCCGTGTTCTTCGTCGTCGCCGTCATCATCGTGGAGCAACTCGCCGGCAACGGGGTGCTCCTCGGTGGGATCGCCCTGCTGGCAGCGAGCCCGTTCGTGCACCTCGCCGGGGCCCGGCTGTACATCCGGCCGCTGACCACCGACGAGGAAGTGCGGCGCCTTGATCGGGTGCAGCGATGGTCCGGCCTGTTGACGTTGGGCGGGGTCGTCCTGCTGGTGATCTGGGCACTCACCGCAAGGTTCGGTGATTCCAGGCTGATCGGCTCGGTCGCCGACGGCGCCCTGCTCGATCACAAGGCGGCCGTGCTGCGCGTCGTGGAGCTGGTGTGCCGGGTGCTCATCACGACGGTCGTGTTCAGCCACCTGGTGCTGCAGGTCACCGACGCCAGCTGGCGCTTCGACCGGGGGTTCAGCGATCCGGAGGCCTTCCGGCGTCACGACGAGCAGATGGCCGAGGTCGACCGGGCACTGAAGGCCACCGGCGAGCGGGTCGGCTGAGCTGTCTCGATGACGGCGGTACGGTGCGCGCCATGAACAAGCCGCTCGGTCCCTACAGCCCCTTCGTGCGCGCCGGCGACTTCGTGATCGTCTCCGGGCAGGGTGGGATGCGCGACGGCGCGCTCGTCGAGGGCGGGGTCGCCGCCCAGACGACCCAGACGATGGCCAACGTGGCCGACCGCCTGGCCGACGCCGGCGCGTCGCTCGGTGACGTCGTCAAGACGCTGTGCTTCCTCACCGACATGGGCACGTTCGAGGAGTTCAACGGCGCCTACGCCGAGGCGTTCGGCGATCACCGCCCGGCCCGATCGACGGTCGAGGTGTCGGCGCTGCCCGCCGGGATGGACGTCGAGGTCGAGGCCTGGGCCTACCTGCCGGCGGTGTGAGCGAGCGTTCCACGCACGACACGGCGCGGCAGCCTGAGCGAGCGAGCGAACGATCGATACTGTGATCGCCGTGACTGAGCCGGAGCGCTGCGCCTGGTCGACGGGCAGCGCCGAGTACCTCGCCTACCACGACGTCGAGTGGGGCGTCCCGCAGCGCGACCCGCGGGTGCTGTTCGAGTTCGTGCTGCTGGAAGGCGCCCAGGCCGGGCTGTCGTGGTCGACCATCCTCAACAAGCGGGCCGGCTACCGCCGCGCCTTCGCCGACTTCGACGCCGTACGCGTCGCCGCCTTCGACGACGCCGACGTGGCCCGGTGCCTCGCCGATCCCGGCATCGTGCGCAACCGGGCCAAGGTCGCCGCAGCCATCGGCAACGCCAGGGCGTGGCTCGAGCTCGACGATCCGGCCGCCCACCTGTGGTCGTTCGTGGACGGCGAGCCGGTCGACAACCGGTGGGCGACGCTGGCCGACGTGCCGGTCACGACGCCGGCGGCCGAGGTGATGAGCAACGACCTCAAGCGTCGCGGCTTCCGCTTCGTGGGGCCGACGATCTGCTACTCGCTGATGCAGGCTTGCGGGCTTGTCAACGACCACGTGACGTCCTGCTTCCGCCACGCCCAGGTCAGTGCTCAGCGGGACGGCTAGCGTGAGGCCGCTATGGCCGGTGCGATCACCATCGTCCTCGTCCTGCTGATCTTCCCCGTGCTCGTGCTGCTCAGCGGCGCGGTCGCCTCGGCGGTCCTCGGCCAGTCGCTCGAGGTCGACGGCGAGCAGCGCAACGCCGGCAGCGAGCTGCTCGAACTGCCGGACTGACGCCGCCACGACGTGTTCCACCCCGACGCCGCGACGCAGGCGCTGACCGAAGCCATCGTCCGCTACGCCGTCGAGCGGGTCGACCTCGATCCGCCACCGCTCGACGGCCCGCGACGGCCGGACGAGCTGCGGGCCGAGGCGGGTCCGACCATCACCGCACGAGGCATCGGCGGCGCTGAGGCGCTGCGGATCTTCGCCGAGGTGCTCGCCCCGGCGTGCATCTCCGTCGACCATCCCCGCTTCCTGTCGTTCGTGCCGGCGGCGCCGACCAACGCGTCGATCCTGTTCGACCTCGTCGTCGGGGCGTCCAGCATCTACGGCGGGTCGTGGCTGGAGGGTGGCGGCGCAATCCACGCCGAGAACGAGGCGTTGGCCTGGATCGCCGAGCTCGTCGGGCTGCCCGCCGAGTCCGGCGGCGTGTTCGTCGCCGGAGGCACCGCCGGCAACCTCGAGCGCGCTGCTGGCCGCCCGGTGGCGCTGGCGCCAGCGGGCCGACGGGCGCCACGACCGCACGCGCGGGCTGATGCTTGCCTCGGGCGGCGCTCACTCGTCGGTTGCCCAGGCGGCGCGGGCGATGGACGCCGACGTCGTGGCCGTGCCGGTCGACGCCTCCGGCCGGATGACCGGCGACGGGCTGCGGGCGACCGTCGACGGCCTCGACCCGGCCGACCGCGCCCGTCTGTTCGCCCTGGTCGTCACGAGTGGCACGACCAACGCCGGGGTGATCGACGACCTCGCCGCGGCGGCCGAGCTGAGGGCCGAGCTCGACACGTGGCTCCACGTCGACGGTGCCTACGGCGGCGCGGCCCTCGTGGCGCCCAGCGTGCGGGCCAGGTTCGCCGGCATCGAGGCCGCCGACAGCTTCATCGTCGACCCGCACAAGTGGCTCTTCGCGCCGTTCGACTCCTGCGCCCTGCTGTACCGCGACCCGCAGTTGGCTCGCCAGGCCCACACCCAGCACGCCGAGTACCTCGACGTGCTGCACGCCGACCGCAGCGAAGCCGGCCAGCTCGTCCACGACTGGAACGCCTCGGACTTCGCCCACCACCTGACCCGGCGGGCGCGCGGGCTGCCGCTGTGGTTCAGCCTGGCGACCCACGGCACCGACGCCTACCGCGACGCCGTCGAGACGACCCTCGACGTCGCCCGCCGAGGAGCCGACCTCGTGCGCGACGCCGCGCACCTGGAGCTGATCATGGAGCCGGAGCTCTCCGTCGTGCTGTTGCGCCGATTGGGGTGGGGACCGGCCGACTACCAGGCGTGGAGCGATCGAGAGTTGGCACGCGGCGCGGCGTTCGTCACGCCGAGCTCGTGGGGCGACGAGACCGTGCTGCGGTGGTGCATCGTCAACCCGCTGACCACCGTCGAGGACCTGGCGTCGATCGTCGAGAGCCTCGCCGATGGCTGATGCCGCCGCCGCCGACCTGATCGTCGTCGGCGCCCGTTGCGTGGCGACCATGGACGACGACCGGACCGAGCTCGACGGCGGCTGGGTCGCCATCACGGACGGTTTCGTGTCGGGCGTCGGAACCGGGGTGCCGCCGCCCGCCACGGAGGTCCTCGACGCCGCCGACGCGCTGGTGACGCCTGGCCTCGTCAACGCCCACCACCACCTGTTCCAGAACCTGACCAGAGCGTTCCCGCCGATGACCGACAAGCCGCTGTTCGGCTGGCTGCAGTCGCTGTACCCGCGGTGGCGACGGCTCGACGCCGAGGGCGCCTACCTGTCGGCGTGGGTCGGGCTGGCCGAGCTCGCCCTGTCGGGCGCCACGACGTCGACCGACCACCTCTACCTCCACCCCCGCGGGGCCGGCGACCTGCTGGCGGCCGAGATCGCCGCCGCCGGCGACCTCGGCATGCGGTTCCACCCGACGCGCGGGTCGATGTCGCTGTCCGAGAAGGACGGTGGGCTGCCGCCCGACGACGTGGTCGCCGACGACGACGAGATCCTCGCCGACTGCGAGCGGGCCGTCGCTCGGCATCACGACCCGGCGCCGGGCGCGATGGTGCGGGTGGCGTTGGCGCCGTGCTCGCCGTTCACCGTGACCGAGGACCTGATGGTGCGCTCGGCGGAGCTGGCCGAGCGCTTGGACGTCCGGCTGCACACGCACTTCGCCGAGAACGCCGAGGACGACGCGTACTCGATGGCGACGTTCGGCTGTCGCCCCACGGACTACCTCGAGCGGGTCGGCTGGATGACCGACCGGGCCTGGTTGGCGCACTGTGTGCGGCCCGACGCCCACGAGGTCCGCCGGCTCGGCGCCGCCGGCGTCGGTGTGGCCCATTGCCCGTCGAGCAACCTGATCCTGGCGTCCGGCATCGCGCCGGTGGTGGCCCTGCGGGCGGCCGGGGTGCCGGTCGGGCTCGGGGTGGACGGGTCGTCCTCGGCCGATTCGGCGTCGCTGTGGTTGGAGGCGCGCCAGGCGATGCTGCTGGCCAAGCTGCACGACGGGGCCGCCGCGGCGACGGCCCGGATGGCCCTGGAGATGGCGACGCTCGGCGGCGCCGCCTGCCTGGGGCGGCTCGGAGAGCTGGGCGTGCTGGCCGTCGGCGCTGTCGGCGACGTCGCCGTGTGGCCGCTGACCGGCCCGGCCTTCGCCGGCGCCATCGCCGACCCGGTCGAGGCCTGGCTGCGTTGCGGCCCCGTCACGGCCCGGCACACCGTCGTGGCTGGTCGGGTCCTCGTCCGTGACCACCGGCTGACGCACGGCGCCGTCGACGAGCGGCTGCGCGCCCACCAGGTGGTCGCCGAACGCCTGCAGTCCGCCGCCGGTTGACGAGCGGTCGGCTCGACCAGCGGCCAGAATGTGCGCCCATGCGTTCTCGCACCCGGCGCGTGGTCTCCGTCGTCGCGCTGCTCTGCGTGGTCGCTTCCTGCAGCTCTGATCGCGCCGATCAGGCGATCTCGGCCGCCGAGACGACGACAGCACCCCCGACGACGCCGCCCGTGCGAACCATGGCGATGGTCGGGGACTCGATCACGAACGGGTCTGAGGTGGAGCTGCGCGAGCGGCTGGCGACCCTCGATGTCGACGTCAGGGTGATCGACGCCGAGGATGGTCGGCGGATGGTCTTCGACGGGATGGGCGGGTCCGGGATCCAGTCCCTCACGATGCTGGCCTCCAACCCGCCCGACCTGTGGGTCATCGCGTTGGGCACGAACGACGTCGCCCACTACGAGGGCGCCGAGGGCTACGCACCCGTGATCGATGAGCTGCTCACCGCGGTTCCTTCGGATGCGCCGCTGGTGTGGGTCGACGTGTACCTGGAGTCGAACCCGGAGGCGTCGGCCGAGTTCAACGCCGCGCTGCGCGACGAGCTGGAGGAACGGGGCCACTCCACCATCGTCAACTGGGCCGAGCTCGCCGCCGAGGACGGCGTCCTGCGCGACGGCGTCCACCCCTCGGGCTACGGCATCGATCAGTTCGCCCAGATGGTCACCCGCGCCGTGGCCCACTACACCGGCTAACTCCAGCGGGATTGGCCGAAGCGGTAGCCGACGGAGCGCACGGTCTGGATCAGGCCGGCGTGCTCCTCGCCGAGCTTGGCCCGCAACCGGCGCACGTGGACGTCGACCGTCCGGGCCCCGCCGTAGTACTCGTAGCCCCACACCCGGTTGAGCAGCATCTCGCGGGTGAAGACCTTGCCCGGGTTCTGGGCCAGGAACTTGAGCAGCTCGTACTCCATGTAGGTGAGGTCGAGCGGCCGGCCGACGATCGCCGCCTGGTACGTCTCCAGGTTCAGCGACAGCTCGCGGTACTCGATGACCTCCGGTCGGGTGCCGCCACCGACTCGCCACAGCAGGTGGCGGATCCGGGCCTCCAGCTCGGCAGGGTGGAACGGCGAGAGGCAGAAGTCGTCGAACAGCTCGTCGCGCAGGTCCAGCTCTGGGAGCTGCCCGCCCGACACCAGCGCCAGAACGGGCGGCGTGCCTGGGTCGCGCTTGCGGATGGTGCGCACGAACGCCCACGCCGCGCTGGCGTCCGGGCCGCAGTCGACGATGGCGCCCGACCACCCGCCGGCCGGCTCGTGCTCGGCGGCCTCGTCGGGGGAGGTGATCGCCTTCCAGCGGTACCCACCGAGGTCGAGCGTGCGGGCCAGCTCCGGCGAGACCGGATCCCCGAAGACGGCCAGCAGCTCTCCGTCGACCACGGTCACAGCGCCCGCAGGTAGCGGTCGATCTCGAACGTCGACACGTGCGTCTTGTAGGAGCGCCACTCGGTGCGCTTGTTGCGCAGGAACCACTCGAAGATGTGCTCACCGAGGGCGTCGTGGACCAGCTCGGAGCGCTCCATCGCCCGCAGCGCATCCGACAGCGACTGCGGGAGGAGCCGAACACCAAGCTTGGCGAGGACGTCATCGTCGATCTCGAACAGGTTGGCGTCGGCCTCGACCGGCAGCTCGTAGCCCTCGCTGACGCCGCGCATCCCGGCCGCCAGCAGCAGGCTGAATGCGAGGTACGGGTTGCACGCCGGGTCGGGGGAGCGGTACTCGATCCGGGTGGCGAACGGGTTGCCCCGCTTGGCGATGGGAACTCGGATCAGCCCGCTGCGGTTGTTGCGTGCCCATGAGACGTGGACCGGTGCCTCGAACCCCGGGACCAGCCGCTTGTAGCTGTTCACCGTCTGGTTGGTGATCGCCGTGATCTCGGCGGCGTGGCGCAGCAACCCGGCCATGAACGACTTGGCCAGCGGCGACAGGTGGTATTCGTCGTCGGCGGCGAAGAAGGCGTTGTCGTCGCCGGCGAACAGCGAGAGGTGGGTGTGCATCCCCGAGCCCTGGGCGCCCTCCATGGGCTTGGGCATGAACGTGGCGTGCAGGCCGTGCTGGGCGGCGACCTCGCGCACGATCAGCCGGAACGTCATCACGCTGTCGGCCATCGTGAGGGCGTCGGTGTGGCGCAGGTCGATCTCCTGCTGACCCGGTGCGTCCTCGTGGAAGCTGTACTCCACCGGGATGCCCATCGCCTCGAGCGTGCGGATTGTCTGCTTGCGGAGCGAGCCGGTGATGTCGTTCGTCGTGAGGTCGAAGAAGCTGGCCTCGTCGAGCGGCTTCGGCGGCTGGCCCCGCTCCGGCGGGAAGAAATAGAAGAACTCGATGTCGGGCGCGACGTAGAACGTCAGCCCCTGTTCGTGGCAGGCCCGGACGTGGCGCCGCAGCACCTGGCGTGGGTCCCCGTCGAACGGCGTGCCGTCGAGCCGCTGGATGTCGCAGAAAACTCGCGCCTCGGGGGTCTTGGCGTCACCCCACGGCAGCACCTCGAACGTGTCGGGGTCCGGGACGGCCAGCACGTCGGCCTCCTGGATGCGCGAGAACCCGTCGATCGACGAGCCGTCGAACGTCATCCCGTCGTCGAGGGCGTTCTCCAGCTCGGCCGGGCTGATGGCGAAGCTCTTGAGGTTGCCCAAGACGTCGGTGAACCACAGCCTGATGAGCCGGACCCCGCGCTCCTCCACGGAGCGCAGGACGTACTCACGCTGCTGATCGAGCATCTCCGGCACCTCCCAAGTGTGGCCGCGCTGCGCCTGACCCGGCGCAGCGCGGGAGCGAGGCGGTCAGATGGCGCTGCAAATGGTGTCGACGAGCAGGCGGGCGACGACGTAGGGATCCATGTTGGCGTTCGGGCGGCGATCCTCGAGGTAGCCCTTGCCGTCCTTGTAGCAGTGCAGCGGGATGCGCACCGAGGCGCCCCGGTCGGACACGCCGTAGCTGAACTTGTCCCACGGGGCGGTCTCGTGGTGGCCGGTCAAGCGGTCCTCGATGCCGTGGCCGTAGTTCTTGACGTGCACCTCCCACTTCTTGCCGAGCGCCTTGCAGGCGTTCTCGATGAACTGGTAGCCGCCGTCCTCGCGCATCTCCTTGGTCGAGAAGTTGGTGTGGGCGCCGGCACCGTTCCAGTCGCCCTTCATCGGCTTCGGGTCGAGGGTGGCCGCCACGTCGAAGTCTTCGGCCGTGCGGTAGAGCAGCCAGCGGGCCACCCACAACTGGTCGGCGACCTCGAGCGGTCCGAGCGGGCCGATCTGGAACTCCCACTGGCCGACCATCACCTCGGCGTTGAGGCCGCTGTAGGACAAGCCGGCGGCGAGGCAGTTGTCGAGGTGCTCCTCGACGATCTCGCGGCCGAAGATCTCGTCGGAGCCGACGCCGCAGTAGTAGCCGCCCTGGGGGGCCGGGAAGCCGCCGATCGGGAAGCCGTACGGGCGGCCGTCCTTGAAGAACGTGTACTCCTGCTCGATGCCGAAGAGGCAGTCGTGCTTGGCGTACTTCTTGGCCGTCTTGACCAGGGCGGCGCGGGTGTTCGTCGGGTGCGGCTTGCCGTCGCCGCTGTAGACCTCGCACATCACGAGCACGTCGTGACCGCCGCGGATGGGGTCGGGACAGGTGAACACCGGCTTGAGGATGCAGTCGCTCTTGTCGCCCGTGGCCTGGTTCGTGCTCGAACCGTCGAAGCCCCACTGCGGCGGCTCCTGCCCGTCGGGGACGATCTTGGTCTTCGATCGCAGCTTGTTCGTCGGTTCGGTGCCGTCGATCCAGATGTACTCAGCCTTGTAGACCACGTGAACCCTCGTTCTCTCGAATGTGTGACCGGTGCGGGGCAGGGGCGCGTCCACGGCGCGAGCCGCAGAAGCGGCGCTCATGCTGTCCGCCACCCGTTGCCATGCCGTATCACCCCCGTGAACGCTGTGTTACAGGTTCTCAAGCGTTTTCAGGGGTCACCAGCGGCCCCGAATTGCGGGAAGAGTTGCAAGCGCGCTCAGTACGCCGGGTCCGACCACCAGGGGTAGGTCGGCGGGAGGTCCTTCGTCGGGCTCAGGGACCACGCCGGTGGCCGCTTCTCCAGGAACGCCATGACGCCCTCCCGGGCGTCGGGCTTGCGCCCGAGGTCGTAGATCGCCTCGGAGTCGGCGCGGTGGGCAGCCATCGGGTGGTCCTCGCCGAGCATCCGCCACAGCAGCCCCCGGCTGACGCTGGCCGACACCGGCGCGGCGTTGGTGGCGATCTCGGTGGCCAGCGCCTTGGCCATGCTGAGCACCTGGTCGGCGGGGTGGATGCTGCGCACGAGGCCGCCGGCGAGGGCTTCCTCGGCCTTGAACACCCGGGCCGTCAGCACCCACTCCAGGGCCTGGTTGATGCCGACGACCCGCGGCAGGAACCAGCTCGCCGCCCCGTCCGGGGCGATGCCACGGCCGGTGAACACGAACCCGACCTTGGCGTTGTCGGCGAGCAGGCGGATGTCCATCGGCAGGGTCATCGAGATGCCGACGCCGACCGCCGACCCGTTGATCGCCCCGATCACCGGCTTGGTGGCCTGGAAGATGCGCAGCACGAGGATCCCGCCGCCGTCGCGGGGGCTCGGCCCTCGGCGCCGGGTGCCGCGCCACGGGCTGCGAGGTCGAACGTGTCGCCGCCGGACGACAGATCGGCGCCGGCGCAGTACGCCCGCCCGGCGCCGGTCATGATGATCACCCGCACGGCGTCGTCGGCCTCGGCCTGGTCGAAGGCGGCCAGCAGCTCGGTGAGCATCGTGCCCGTGAACGCGTTGAGCTGCTCCGGCCGGTTCAGCGTGATGACGGCCGACGGCCCGTCGACCTCGTAGAGGATCTGCGTGAAGTCCATCGCCGGCGACCGTACGCGCCGTCGTACGTCCGGCGAGAGGTGAGAGGTGAGGGCACAGAGGCCCCTCACCACTCACCGCGTCGGGGCCGGCCAGTAGCGTTCCCCTGGTGACGGTGGTGCGCGTCGCGCTGGCCCAGCTGAACCAGGTGGTCGGCGACATCGAGGGCAACCTGGGCCGGATCGTCGAGGCCTACGACCGGGCCGAGGCCGCCGGGTGCGACATCGTCGCCTTCCCCGAGCTCTCCATCACCGGCTACCCGCCCGAGGACCTGGTGCTCAAGCCCCGCTTCGTGGCCGACAACGAGGCCGCGCTGGCCAAGCTGGCCGCCCGCACCGGGCTGTGCGCCGCCGTCGTCGGCTACGTCGACGAGGACCGCGACCTCTTCAACGCCGCCGCCGTGTGCGCCGGGGGCGAGGTCCTCGGCACGTACCGCAAGCGCCTCCTGCCCAACTACGCCGTCTTCGACGAGGCCCGCTACTTCACCCCCGGCAACGAGACCGACCCCTTCGAGCTCTACGTCATCGGCGGCGTCAAGGTCGGCATCAGCATCTGCGAGGACGTGTGGAGCCCGGACGGTCCCCTCGCCGTGCAGGCTGACGGCGGCGCCGAGCTGGCGGTGAACATCAACGGCTCGCCGTACCACCGTGGCAAGGCCCACGCCAGGGAACGGATGCTCGCCACCCGGGCCGCCGATGCCCACTCCGCCCTCGTCTACGTCAACCAGGTCGGTGGGCAGGACGAGCTGGTCTTCGACGGGTGCTCGCTCGTGTTCGACGCCGAAGGCCGGCTGATCGCCCGCGGCCCGCAGTTCGCCGAGGAGCTGCTCGTCGTCGACGTCCCCGTGCCGGCCGTCTACCGCCAGCGCCTGCTCGACCCGCGCGGTCGCATCTCCCAGCTCTCCCTGCCGCTCGTGGCCGTCAGTGATCGTCCCGTGGCCACCGGTGACCTCGCCGCCAACCCCGTCGTCGAGCTGCTCGACCCGATCGCCGAGCTGTATGAAGCGCTCGTCCTCGGCACCCGCGACTACTGCGGCAAGAACGGCTTCTCCGACGTCGTCATCGGCCTCTCGGGCGGCATCGACTCGACGCTCGTCGCGGCGATCGCCGTCGACGCGCTCGGCGCCGATCACGTGCACGGCGTGTCGATGCCGTCGCGCTACTCGAGCGACCACTCGAAGTCCGACGCCGCGGCGCTGGCCGCCAACCTGGGGATCGAGTTCCGCACGATCCCGATCGAGCCGCCGTTCGCCGCGTTCCTGGAGGCACTCGGTCCAAGCCTCGAGGGACGGCCGCCCGGCCTGACGCAGGAGAACCTGCAGAGCAGGTGCCGTGGCCAGCTGCTGATGGCGCTGTCCAACGAGTTCGGCTGGATGGTCCTGACCACCGGCAACAAGAGCGAGCTCGCCGTGGGCTACTTCACGATCTACGGCGACTCCGTCGGCGGCTACGCCGTGATCAAGGACGTCCTCAAGACCGAGGTCTACGCCCTCAGCCGCTACGTGAACGATCGTGCCGGCCGGGAGATCGTCCCCGAGAGCGTGCTGACCAAGCCGCCCTCGGCCGAGCTGCGCCCGGACCAGCGCGACGACCAGAGCCTGCCGCCCTACGAGGTTCTCGACCCGATCCTCACCGCCTACGTCGACGAGGACCGCACGGCGGGCGAGATCGTCGAGCTCGGCCACGATGAGTCGATCGTGGCCCGGGTGACCCGGCTGGTCGACGTCGCCGAGTACAAGCGCCGCCAGACCCCGCCGGGCGTGCGGGTCACCACGAAGGCCTTCGGCCGCGACCGCCGCATGCCGATCACCAACGGCTACCGCTGAGACCGCTTCTGGCCGTAGCAACCGGCCGCTGTGAGTCGGTTGCGACGGCCAGAACGAGGTCAGGTGCGAGCGGCTGCCGCCAGGTCGGCGATCTCGCCCATGATCCGGGCGATGTCGTAGTCCTTCGGGGTGTAGATGGCGGCCACGCCGGCGGCGGTGAGGCGGGTCTGGTCCTCGTCGGGGATGATGCCGCCGACGACCACGGGCGCGTCGACGCCGAGCTCGCGCAGCTGCTCGAGGAGGTCGGCGACCAGCTCGAGGTGCGACCCGGACAGGATCGACAGACCGATCACGTCGGGATCCTCGTCGCGCGCCGAAGCGGCGATCTGCTCGACCGTCAGGCGGATGCCCGAGTACACGACCTCCATGCCGGCGTCCCGGGCGGCGACGGCGATCTGCTCCGCCCCGTTGGAATGCCCGTCGAGGCCCGGCTTCGCCACGAGCAGCTTCGGTGGCCCGCCGGGCAGCAGCTTGACCCGCTCAGCCACCGCCCGCAGCCCGTCGGCGGCGACCACCGCACCGGCGACCCCGGTCGGCCCGCGGTACTCACCGAACACCTCGCGGATCACGGCGCCCCACTCGCCGGTCGTCCCGCCGGCGCGTGCCAGGGCGATCGACGCCGGCATCACGTTGGCGGTGCCCTCGGCGGCGCGGCGCAGCTCGTCGAGCGCGGCGTCGACCGCCGCCTGGTCCCGCTCGCTGCGCCACCGCTCGACGTCGGCGACCATCTCAGCCTCGACGGCCGGGTCGACGCGCAGCACGGCGCCCTCACCACCGAGCGGTGACTGCTCCGACTCCGTGAAGCGGTTGACCCCCACCACGACCTGGTCGCCGGACTCGATGCGCCGCGTGCGCTCGGCCATCGACGAGACCAGCCGCGACTTGAGGGCATCGACGGCCTCGAACGCGCCGCCCATGGCGAGCACGTCGTCCAGCTCGGCCTGCGCCGCGTCACGCAGCTCCGCCGTCGCCTTCTCGACGACGACCGAGCCGTCGAACAGGTCGTCGTACTCCAGGAGGTCGCTCTCGTACGCCAGCACCTGTTGCATTCGCAACGACCACTGCTGGTCCCATGGGCGCGGCAGGCCGAGCGCCTCGTTCCACGCCGGGAGCTGGATGCTGCGCGCCCTTGCCCGCTTCGACATCGTCACGGCGAGCATCTCGAGCACGATGCGCTGCACGTTGTTCTCCGGCTGCGATTCGGTCAGGCCGAGGCTGTTGACCTGCACGCCGTAGCGGAACCGGCGGGCCTTCGGGTCCTCGACGCCGTAGCGCTCGGCGCCGATGCGGTCCCAGAGCTCGGTGAACGCCCGCAGCTTGCACAGCTCCTCCACGAACCGGATGCCGGCGTTGACGAAGAACGAGATCGAGCCGAAGACCCGCCCGAACTGATCCGGCGCGACCTGGCCGGAGTCGCGCACCGCATCGAGCACGCCGATGGCGGTGGCCAGCGCGTAGGCCAGCTCCTGCACGGGCGTGGCGCCGGCCTCCTGCAGGTGGTACGAGCAGACGTTGATCGGGTTCCACTTCGGCGCGTGCTCGGCGCACCACGCGATCATGTCGACGATCAGGCGGCGCGACGGCTCGGGCGGGAAGATGTACGTCCCGCGCGACAGGTACTCCTTGACGATGTCGTTCTGCGTCGTGCCCCGCAGGTCCTCGGCCGGCGTTCCCTGCTCTTCGGCGTTGGCGACGTACAGCGACAGCAGCCACGCCGCCGTGGCGTTGATCGTCATCGACGTGTTCATCTGCGCGGGCGGGATGCCGTCGAGCAGGGTGCGCAGGTTGCCGAGGTGGGCGATCGGCACGCCCACCTTGCCGACCTCGCCGCGAGCCATCGGCGAGTCCGGGTCGTAGCCGGTCTGCGTGGGCAGGTCGAAGGCGACCGACAGGCCGGTCTGCCCCTTGGCCAGGTTGGTGCGGTACAGCCGGTTCGATGCTGCTGCGGTCGAGTGACCCGAGTAGGTCCGCATCAGCCATGGCTGATCGCGCTCGTGCATGTCGTCAGTGTGCTCGGTCGTGCACGGCTTCCACCAGGCGTGCCAGGTACTCGTCACGCGGGATGGCGACGGCGCCGAGGGACTCGAGGTGCGGTGTGAGCCACTGCACGTCGAGCAGCCGGGCCCCGGTCGACCGGAGCCAGTCGACGAGCGCGACGAGCGCCACCTTGGACGCGTCGGTCGCGGTGTGGAACATCGACTCGCCAGCGAACAGGCCGCCGATGCGCACCCCATACAGCCCGCCGACCAACGTGGCCGATTCGTCGAGGCATTCGAACGAGTGGGCCCACCCCAGGCGGTGCAGTCGGGAGTAGGCGTTGACGAAGCTGCGGTTGATCCACCCGCCGGGTCGACTCGGGTCGCCGCAGCGCACCATCACCTCGCCGAACCGCTCGTCGCGCTCGATGGTGTAGCGGGGGATGCTCCGGCGCAGCGAGCGGCTGATCCGCAGCCCGTCGAGGGGGATGATGGCCCGCGGGTCGGGGGAGAACCAGACGACGTTGCGCCGGCCGGCCGGCATCGGGAACAGGCCGGTGCGATAGGCCGCCAGCAACGTGCCGGGTTCGAGGTCCCCGCCGACGCCGACCACCCCGTCCGCATCGGCGGTCTCGGCGGCGGGCAGCCGCCACCGGCTCGGCGGCGGTTCGACGGGGCGGATCATGGCCGGATCAGGATTCCATGGCGCGATTGCCGACAGATCTGGCGGCAATCCTTGCTCAGAATCCGGTCTAGTAGTCGTAGAAGCCGTGGGCGGTCTTCTTGCCGAGGCGGCCGGCGGCGACCATCCGGCGCAGCGTGGGCACGGCGGCGTAGTTGGGGTCGCGGAACTCGGCGTACAGCGCGTCGAGGATCGACAGGGACGTGTCGAGTCCGACGAGGTCGAGGAGCGCCAGCGGGCCCATCGGGAAGTTGCACCCGCCGCGCATCGCCGTGTCGATGTCGTCGCGCGACGCCGTTCCCTGCTCCAGCATGCGCACGGCGTTGTTGAGGTACGGGAAGAGCAGTGCGTTGACCACGAAACCGGCCCGGTCGACGACCTCGATGGCGTCCTTGCCGCACGTCGTGGCGAACGCCGTGGCCGCCTTGATCGTGTCGTCGCTGGCGGTGATCGGCCGCACCACCTCGACCAGCTTCATCATCGGCGCCGGGTTGAAGAAGTGGATGCCGCACACCTTGTCCGGCCGGTCGGTGGCCACGGCCAGCTCGACCACCGGCAGCGTCGACGTGTTGGTGGCCAGGATCCCGTCCGGCTTGACGATCTGCTCCAGCTCGGCGAACAGCGCCCGCTTCGTCGGCAGGTCCTCGACGATGCTCTCGATCACGAGGTCGCAGTCGCCCAGCCGGCCGAGGTGGTCGGTGGCGCTGAGCCGGGCGACGGTCGCCTCCAGGTCGGCGGGCTCCATGCGTCCCTTGTCGACCTGGCGCTGGAGGTTGGCGGTGACGCCGCTGACGACGCCGTCGGCGCCAGCCCGGGTGCGGGAGCGCACGACGACGTCGAACCCGGCCTTGGCGGTGACCTCGGCCAACCCGGCGCCCATGATGCCCGAGCCGACGATGCCGATGCGCTGGATCTCGCCCATCCGAACACTCTAGTTACCGTCGGGTAACCCGTTCCAGCGCGCTGGCTACGCTCCGACACCGTGACGACCGGCACGATCGCGCTGCAGGGTGGTGGCCCGTTCGAGGCCAATGACGACCTCGACCGCCGCTTGCTCGGCGACATCGGGGCCGAACGAGTCGTCGTGCTGCCGACGGCCGACGCCTTCGAGGAGCCGGCCCAGCTCGTCGCCACGGCGATGTCGTGGGGCGAGCGCCTGGACGTGCTGATCGAGGCGCTGATGGTGCTGCAGCGCCACGACGCCGAGGACGAGGGCGCGGCCGAGGTCGTGCGCGCCGCCACCGCCGTCTACTTGGTCGGTGACTCGGCGATGCACCTGCGCAGCGTGATGCGCGGCAGCGCCGTCTGGCGGGCGATCGAGGGCGTCGTGGCCGCGGGCGGTGTCGTCGTCGGCGTCGGTGCTGCGGCGACGGCGCTCGGCGATCCGATGCTCGACCAGCGCGGCGGCGCGCTGACGCTCGGGCTGGGGCTGGTGCGTGGGCTGACGGTCGTGCCGGGCGCCGAGGCGCGCAGCCACGATCGCCAGGTGCGCACCCGCGAGCTGGCGGATGCGCCCCTGATCGAGCTGCCGACCGGCTCGGCGCTCGTCTGCCGGGGCGGGCGGTTCGAGTTGGTCGGCGACGCCGTGGTCACCCACGGGGAGCTGTCTTGAGGACGTGCGCGCTTCGGCCCCCGACCGCAGCGCGCGATCTAGCGAGTCATCACGTCTCCGTGATCTCGACCGTTTCGAGGACGACGTCCTCGGTCGGGGTGTCGCCGTCGTCACCGGCCAGGGCGAGGACGTCCTCCAGCACGTCGAGGCCCTCGGTCACCTGACCGAACACGACGTACGTGCCCTGGGCGTCGAGCGCCGCGGCGGCATCGTTGACGGTGAAGAACCACTGCCCGCCGGACGAGTTGGGGGCCGCCGTGCGGGCCATGGCCAGCTGACCGGCGGTGTACGTGAACCCGTCGTCCTCGTCGGGGATCTCGTAACCGGGCGACGCCAAGTTGTCCTGCCCGCCGCCCTGCACGATGCCGATGCTCGTGTTGGTGCGGAACAGCAGCGTGTCGTCGTAGTAGCCGTAGCGGGCGAGCGTGACGAAGTTGTTGACGGTGCCCGGGACGTCGGCGGCGTCGAGCTCGACGACGATGTCGCCTCGGTCGGTGACGAACCGGGCCGAGTACGTCGCTGCCGGGTCGATGCACAGCTGCGGTGCGGCGGCGAACGACGTGACCGGCTCGGCCACCTCCTCGGGCGGGCACTCGCCCGTGCCGTAGGCGAAGCCGGCTGCCGGCACGGTCGTCGTCGTGGCGGGTGCGTCGTCGTCGCCGCCCCGGTTGACCAGCCAGGCCAGCAGGAGCACGAGGGCCACGCCACCCACCACCGCGACCACGCCGATGACCAGTCGTCGAGTGCGCGTGCGCCGCTTGTCCACCCGCACGACCTGCTCGTTGCGCAGCTGCCGGTTGGCCCGCTGCCGTTCACGCTTCTCAGTGGCCACGAGCGCCGAAGGCTACCGGTGGGCGCCCGAGGCGCCGAAGGCCCCCGGCCCGCCCGTACGCTGCATCGACAGTGGCGATCGTGCGGATGTTCGCGTCGGCCAGGGAGGCCGCTGGGACCGGTCGCGACGACCTCCCGGGGTCGACCGTGGCCGAGGTCCTCGGTGTGGCGCGCCAGCGCTACGGCCCGCGCTTCGTCGAGGTGCTCGACACGTGCCGCATCTGGGTCAACGGCGACGCCGCCGACGACGCCACGCGCGTCGGCCCGGGCGACGAGGTGGCCGTGCTGCCGCCGGTGTCCGGAGGGGCGCGATGAGCGACCGAGTCTTCGAGCGAGCGAATCATCAGCACGGTCTTTTGGCTCACGGCCGAGTTCTTGGCTCGCTTCTGCTCGGCGTGATCGACCACGGTGAGGTGCTTGCGTGAGCATCGAGGACCTCCGCCAGCGGCGTCGCGACCTGCAGGAGACCGACGACGCCATCTCCTACGTGCGCAGGGTCGCCCAGGGTCGCGCCGACCTGGCCCGCGCCGAGCTCGACCAACGCCAGGGTGCCGGCCGCGTCGGTGATCGCCAGGACGAGCTGCGCGACGTGCTGTCCGATCGGTTGCTCGGCGGCCCGGGCCGTCCGCCGAGGCCCGTCGACGACTGGAGTGGTCACCCTCGAGCCGAGCAGCTGGACCGGGTGTGCGCCGACCACGGCTACGGCCGCCTGCCCGAGCTTGACGTCGACGAGCTGACCTTGCTCGTCGCCGCCCTGGATGACTTCGAGGCTGGGGTCTCGTCCGAGCGGCGCGCCGTCGAGCGCGAGCTCGACGAGCTGACCGAGCAGTTCGTGTCGGCGTTCGCCGCCACCACCAGCACCGCCGAGGGCGAGGAGCCGTGACCATGCCGTCGCCCAACGATCTGCGCGAGGAGCTCGAGCACCGCGTCGCCGAGCTGGGTGAGTTCATCAAGTCCCAGCGCGAGATCGCCAGCATGTCCGTGCGCCGTCTGGCCGAGCTGGCCGGCGTCTCCAACCCCTACCTCTCGCAGATCGAGCGCGGCCTGCGGCGCCCGTCGGCCGAGATCCTGCAGCAGTTGGCCAAGGCGCTGAAGATCAGCGCCGAGACGTTGTACGTGCGAGCCGGACTGCTGTCGGAGGACGAAGCGGGAGCGCCGAGCGTGCGCGAGGCCGTGTCGCGCGACCCGCTGCTCACGGCCGAGCAGAAGCAGGCGCTGCTGAACGTCTACGACAGCTACGTCGGTAGCTGATCCGGAGCGGCCAGTGGTCCAGCGGGTGGCGATGATCTCGCTGCACACCTCGCCGCTCGTGCAGCCTGGTGCCGGCGACAGCGGCGGGATGAACGTGTACGTGCGCGAGGTCGCGTCGGCGCTCGCCCAGGCCGGGGTGGAGTGCACGACGTATACGCGCGCCGACCGGCCGGGCCTGCCGCCCGAGGTCCAGGTCGAGCCGGGCCATCGGGTGGTGCACGTTCCTGCCGGTCACTTCGCGTTGCCGAAGGAGGCGCTGGCCGATGAGCTGGACGTCTTCACGGCCCGCGTCCGCGACCACGTCCTCGCCGGTCCCGGCGTCGACGTCATCCACGGCAACTACTGGCTGAGCGGCATGGTCGGGCATCGACTGAAGCACGAGCTCGACGTTCCGCTCGTGTCCACGTTCCACACGCTGGCTCGCGTCAAGGCCGAAGGCGGCGACCTCGAGCCGAGCTGGCGTGACCGGGCCGAGGCGGAGATCATCGGCTGCAGCGACGTCATCTGTGTCAGCTGCCCGGAGGAGGAGCGCCAGTTCCGCCGCTTCTACGGGGACCCGGCCGGCCGGCTCGAGGTCGTGCCCCCGGCCGTCGAGCACGCCTTCTTCGCGCCGGGCGATCGAGGTGGCGCTCGGCGCGCCGTCGGGCTGCCCGGCGACCGGCCGATCGTGCTGTTCGTCGGGCGGATCCAGCCGCTCAAGGGCCCGGACGTCGCCGTCGCCGCGATGGCGCACGTGCCGGACGCGCTGCTCGTCGTCGTCGGCGGTGCCAGCGGCCTCGATGGCGCGGCGGAGATGGCCCGGGTCGAGCAGCTCGTCGACGAGCTCGACCTCGCCGATCGAGTGCAGTTCGTGGCACCACGCCCGCACCACATCCTCTCCAGCTACTACCGCGCCGCCGATGTCGTCGTCGTGCCGAGCCGCAGCGAGAGCTTCGGGTTGGTCGCCTTGGAGGCGGCGGCGTGCGGCATCCCGGTCGTCGCCAGTGCCGTCGGCGGGCTGCTGAACATCGTCCACGACGGCGTGACCGGCCTGCTGGTCGACGGGCGCGATCCGGCGCGCTTCGGGCGGGCACTGCGCGAGGTGCTCGACGATCCGATCGGTGCGGCCGGGATGGGTGAGGCGGCAGCCGTCCGGGCCCGTCGGTTCACGTGGGGGTTCACCGCCGCCCGGTTGCGCCGCGTCTACGCCGACCTCGCCGGCCGCCCGGCCATGGAGCTGGTGGCTTGCTCATGAGTGACGTGTACGACGACGCCGCGCTGGCGTTGCTGGAGCGACGCATCGACGAGTGGTTGGCGTCGATCGCCACGAGTGCCAGCGTGCCGGTCGAGTCGATCGAGCGGGCCGAGGGCGACGAGCGCCGGTGGTACGTGCGCCTGCGCGGCGAGGACAAGGAGTTCACGACGGTGTGGCTGACGCTCGGCCAGCGCACGCTTTCGCTACGAGACGTACGTGCTGCCGGCGCCGGAGGAGAACGCGGCCCAGCTGTACGAGCACTTGCTGCGGCGCAACGAGAAGCTGGTCGGCGCCCACTTCTCGATCGGCATCGAGGACGCCGTGTTCCTGCGCGGCGAGGCTCCCGTCGGCACGCTGTCCGAGGCCGAGCTGGATCGGGCGATCGGCACGCTCTACGCCACGGTCGAGCAGTGCTTCCAGTCGCTGCTGCGCATCGCCTTCGCCAGCCGTTTCCGCTAAGAGGTGAGCGGTGAGGGGACGGTCTCCCCTCACCGCTCACCTCACCGCCGGCACACGGGCCGAGACGCGACGAGGGCCGGTGCCAACCCCCCGATGGCACCAGCCCCGTCGGCGCAGCCGGGAATCCACCCGGCGCGTCTCAACGCCGTCACCCTAGGTGCTGCCCGCTCGTGAGAAAAGAGTCACGCCCGAAAAACAGTGGCGTAATTCACACGCCCAACTCGGCGCTGCGCACGGCGGCGGCCCGCACGGCGGCGGCGACTGCGTCCCGGACGCCGCGCTCCTCCAGCACGGCCAGGCCGGCCGCCGTCGTCCCTCCGGGCGACGTGACGTTGGCCCGCAACGTCGCCGCGTCGCCACGCTCCGCCAGGAGCGCCGCCGATCCGACCAGCAGCTGGGTCGCCAACCGCTCGGCCAGCTCCTGGGGCAGCCCGTTGTCGACGCCGGCGGCGACGAGCGCCTCGGCGACCAGGAACACGTAGGCCGGACCCGACCCGCTGACCGCCGTGACGGCGTCGAGCTGTGACTCCTCGACGCGCTCGACGATGCCGACGGCGCCGAGCACCTCCTCGGCCCACACCAGGTCGGCGTCTCCGGTTCGGGTCCCGCCGGCGATCGCCGATGCACCTTGGCGGATCAGCGCGGGCGTGTTGGGCATCGCCCGCACCACCGCGACCTCGGGCCCGGCCGCAGCCTCCAGGCTGGCCAGCCGGACGCCGGCGGCGATCGACAGGATGCGTCCGGCGCCGGCGGCCACCGCAGCACCGACTGCCGCAGTGACGTCGCCCGGCTTGACGGCGATCACCGCGCTGTCCGCCGCGGCGACCTCCGATGACACCAGGACGCCTGGGAACATCGCCTCCAGCTCCCGGCGACGAGCGGGCAGCGCTTCGCTGATCGCCAGCTCGTCGGCGGCCATGCCGCTGGCGATGAGCCCGCCGGCCAGCGCCGCCCCCATGTTGCCGCCGCCCACGATCACCAATCGCCGGGCCATCGGATCACGGTACCCCTCGTCGCCCACCCGCAGACCGAGGTCGGCGCGAGCGAGACCGACATCCCCGAGCGCGCCGACCCCGGCACCTCCCCTGGGTGTCACGAGGGGACCAGATCGGAAAGCGCGTGCCTCGATACCCTCGGCGCCGATGGCTCGCCGGTACGACACGGTGTCCTTGCTCACCGACTACGGCTGGGACGACGAGTTCGTCGGCGTCGTCAAGTCGGTGCTGCGCGACCTGGCGCCGCACGCCACCGCCATCGACCTCACCCACGGTGTCCGGCCGTTCGACGTTCGCGGCGGTTCGCTGGCGCTCGCCCGCGCCATCCCGTACGTCGCCGAGGGCGTGGTGGTCGCCGTCGTGGACCCGGGCGTCGGCACCGCCCGCCGCGCCGTCGCCGTGGAGGTCGCCGAGGGCGCCGGCGTCTTCGTCGGTCCGGACAACGGTCTGCTGGCGCCTGCCGTCGCCGTCGCCGGCGGGGCCGAACGAGCCGTCGAGCTGGCCAACCCGCGCTACCAGCTCGACGCCCCCGGATCGACGTTCGCCGGCCGTGACGTGTTCGCGCCGGCGGCCGCCCACCTGTGCAACGGGGTCGACCTCGCCGACCTCGGTCCGGCCATCGACCCGTACGCCCTGCTGCCCGGCATGGTGCCCCTGCCGCGCCAGGAGGCCGACGGCATCCACGCCGAGGTGCTGTGGGTCGACCGCTTCGGCAACTGCCAGCTCAACGTCGGCCCCGACGAACTTCCGGCCGGCGTCGAGGCCTGGCGGGTGGTCGTCGGCGGCGAGACCCGGATCGCCCGCATCGACACCGCGTTCGGCCACCTGCCTGTCGGTGCGGTGGGGCTGATCCTCGATTCGCAGGGCGTCTACGCCCTCGCCCTCGACCGGCGGTCGGCCGCCGCCGAGCTGGACATCGGCGTCGGCGATTCGGCGGTCCTGTCCCCGCTCGAGGGCGACGAACCGGTCGCCGCCTCGCCGGTGGAGCTGCGCTCCCGCCAGTAGCGTGCGATCTCGATGCGCCCGGCCACCACGCTCGCCATCGGTCTGCTGCTGCTGGTCATCCTGCTCGCCGGCGTCATCGCCCTGATCCGCCTGTGACACCGCCGCGCCAGTGGCGCGAAGGTGTAAGGCGGCGGCCGGTTCGTTCGTCAGGTCCGTCGTCACCCGGGATCGGCCCGGGTGCCGACGAAAGGGAGCGAGCATGCGCACCATCCTGCGGACGACGATCGTGGCGGCAGCGATCGCCGGCCTCAACCTGGCCGGGAGCCAGGTCCGGGCCGATCAGCCGGCACCAGACCAGTTCGAGCACGTGGCCGCCGACCTGCTCGGCGACGAGCCACCCGCGTTCGAGCCCGCCGGACCGGACGACCTGACCGACGACCCCTGCGATCCCGTCGAGGGTCCGTGTGGTGGTGGCAACGACGGCGACGACGATCCCGTCAACCCCGACCTCCCGCCCGGTCCCGGCGACGTGACCGACGACCCGTGTGATCCCGTCGAAGCCGACTGCGGTGACGGTGGCGGTGGCGGCGGGGACGGCGAGGATCCTCCGCCGGTCCCCTGCGTCCTCGACGAGGTCTGCACGCGCACTCCGACCTTCACGGGATGAGGAGCGCTGCGATGCCCGTCATGATCGGGACCTTCCGGACCACGGCGATGGTGGCGGCCATCGCCCTCGGCGCGACGGCGTGCGCAGGTGGTGGGGACGGCGGCTCGTCGCCCCCACCGGCGCCGTCCGCGGCGACCCAGCCGTCCACCACCTCCACCCCGCCGACCGTCGACACCGCGACCATCCCCGACGTCGCACCGACCCTCCCGCCGACGACCTCGGCGCCGGCCCCGGCTCCAGCGGCGATGCGAGCCGTGTCGCTCGTCGACCGGCTGATCGTCTTCGACCGACCGGCAGGTGCCGGGGTGGCCGAGGTTCCGGCGGCCACTGCGTTCGGCACGCCGACGGTGCTCGGGATGGTGGAGCCTGCGCCCGGCGCGGCGGCCGTCCCGGGTTGGGTCCAGGTGCTCCTGCCGATGCGCCCCAACGGCTCGTCCGGCTGGGTCCGGGCCGGCGAGGTGCGGCTCGAGCCGGTCCACGCCGAGGTCCACATCGACCTGGCGACGCGCACCTTGCGCTTCGTCGAGCACGGCTCGCTGGTCGGCCAGTGGCCGGTGGCGATCGGCACACCGGACCGACCGACGCCGACCGGGCGGTTCTTCGTCACCGACAAGTTGGCCACCGGCGACCCGGACAGCGTCTGGGGCAACGTCGCCCTCGGCATCTCGGCGTTCTCGGGGGTGCTCACGGACTTCATCGGTGGCATCGGTCAGATCGGCGTGCACGGCACGAACAACCCGGACTCCATCGGACGCGCCGCATCCAGCGGGTGCATCCGGCTGCCCAACGAGGTGATCGAGGCGCTCATCGATCGCCTGCCGCTGGGCACCCCTGTCCACATCACGTGAGCGGCGCGATCCTTGGGACGATGGACGGCGCCAACGACGCCCTGCTCGTCGAGCGGGTTCGCGCCGGCGACCGGGCTGCGTTCGGCGTGCTGTTCGAGCGATGGCACGACCGCGTGTACAACGTCGCCCGCGGCGTGGTCCGCCAACCCGAGGTGGCCGCCGACGTCACCCAAGACGCGTTCCTCACCGCGTGGCAGCGCCTCGATCGGCTCGACGACGTGAACGCGTTCGGCGGGTGGCTGCTGCGGCTGACCCGCAACCGAGCCCTCGACGTGCTGCGGCGGGAAGGCCGCTCGACGCCGACCGCCAGCACCGACGTCACGTCGCGCAGCGACATCAGGGCCGCGGTGCCGGCGACGCCCGCCGACCTGGCCGAGGTCCACGAGAGCGAAGAACTGCTCTGGGCCGCCGCCGAGGCACTGGGCGAGCGAGACGCCTCGCTCCTCGACCTGCTCCTGCGCCACGGGCTCACGCCCGGCGAGTTGGCCGCCGATCTGGGCGTGACCCCCAACCACGCCCACCAGCTGCTGTTCCGGCTGCGGGCCCGGCTCGGCGACGCCATCGGTGCGTTCCTGTTGTGGCACCGGGGCAGGCCGACCTGCCCGCAGCTCGCCGCCGTCGTCGGCCCGACGTTCGATGCCGGCACCGCCAGCGCCGTGCGGCGCCACGAGCGGTCCTGCGCGACCTGCCTCGAGCAACGACGACGCCAGACCGACCCGGTCAAGCTGTTCGCCGCGGTACCGCTGGCCGTCGTCCCGCTGTTCCTGCGCGCCCGCACCGCCCACGGGCTCCACGCCGACGGCGTGCCGGTGCCCGCCGGCGAGCTCGGCCCGGTGACCGGCGCGCCAGGCGGCGGCGATGCGGCCGGTGACGGTGCGGCCGACGGCGCGCCACCGGAGGGTCCGTCGCCATCGGGGACGACGGCCTGGCGCTGGCCGGTCGCCGCCGTCGGCGTCGGGCTCCTCGTCGTCGCCGGCGCGACCCTGCTGCGCGCCCAGCCGGCCGAGGCTCCGGAGCCGGTGGCCGCGCCGGCCACCTCGGCGACGACCGCGCCGCCGACGACGGCACCTCGGACCACCACGACGCCCCGGACCACCACGACGTCGACGGTCGTCACGACCTCGACGGTCGCCACGACCTCGACCGTCGCCACGACGTCGACGACGCAGGGGCCGGTCCTCGACCCCGTGGTGCCACCGACCCCCGACGAGCCCGAGCCGGACCCGCCGCCGGAGCCTGACCCGCCGTCCGAGCCGGAGCTCGAGCCCGACCTGCCGCCGGAACCCGACACGCCGCCCCAGCCCGACCCGGGGCCGCCGCCGAGCATCGTGCGGTTCGTGCTCCGTGCGGGCAGCCATCGTTGTCCCGCCAACCTCATCGCCGAGGTCGCCGGCTGGGTGACCGCCGACGCCACGGACCTGGTCCTCACGTGGCCGGACGGTTCGTCCCCGGTGGCTCCGAGCGGTCAGCGCGACCTGTGCCTCGCCCCCGGCGACGCCGTCACGCTGACCGCCGGCTCGCCGTCCGGCACGGAATCGGCCACGGTGGTCAGCGGGTGACGCCGAGGTTGGTCGGACGGCGGGTGGCTACGATCTCGCCGCGATGGGGGAGCGAGCGTCCCGGCCGATCGCGTTGATGACGGTGTGGTCAGGCGAGTGACCAATCGATGCAGTGATCGGGCGGAAGGCGGCGTCAACGTCGCACGGCTGATCGAAGGCCATGACGGCGCCAGCACCGCGCTGATCAGTCGCAACCGGTCGATCACCTACGCCGAGCTGGAGGACCAGGTGGCGCGGGTGCGTGGCGGGCTGGCGGCCGCCGGCGTCGGCGACGGCGATCGCATCGCGCTCGATCTGCGGCAACGGCCACCCCTTCGTGATCACGTACTTCGCTGCGGTCGGCCTCGGCGCCGTGGTGGTGCCGCTCAACCCGGCGAGCCCGTCACCGGAGCTGGCCCAGCAGCTGCAGGCCGTGGACCCGGTGCTGGCCGTCGTCGACCGCACGGCCGCGTCGAGCTGGCGCAACGTCGAATCGGCGGCCAGCGCCTCCGTGCACACTGTCGTCAGCGTCGACGGCGACGCCGGCGAGGCAGCGACCAGCTTCGAGTCGCTGCTCGGGTCCGAGCCGCTGCCGCCCGCCAACGTCGACCCCGATCACCTGGCTGTGCTGATGTTCACCAGCGGCACCGCCGGCGCGGCCCGAGCGGCGATGCTGACCCACGGCAACCTGCTCTCCAACATCGAGCAGGCCCGCTCGACCACCAACCGCATCTCGGCCGACGACGTCGTCTACGGCGTGATCCCCGCCTACCACATCTTCGGGCTCAACGTGGTCCTCGGGCTCAGCCTCTCGGCCGGCGCCTGCGTGGTGCTGGTGCAACGGTTCGACCCGGCGACGGCCCTCGAATCGATCCGCGCCCGCAAGATCACCGTCGTGCCCGGCTCGCCGAGTGTCTGGGTGGCCTTCTCGCACTTCGACGAGGCCCCGGCGGATGCGCTGGCCGGCGTCAAGCTGGCCCTCTCCGGCGCCGCCAAGCTGCCGGTACCGGTGTCCGAGCGGATCCTCGATCGCTTCGGCATCGCCATCGCCGAGGGGTACGGGTTGACCGAGGCCTCGCCGATCGTCACGTCGTCGGCGGGGCTGCCACCGCTGTTCGGCTCGGTCGGTCGCGTCCTGTCCGGCATCGAGCTGCGCATCGTCGACGACGACGGCGGGGACGCCCTGGTCGGCGACTCGGGCGAGATCTGGGTGCGCGGGTCGAACGTCTTCGCCGGGTACCTCGACGACCCGGAGGCGACCAACCGGGTGCTCACGGCCGACGGTTGGTTGCGCACGGGCGACATCGCCACGGTCGACGACCGCGGCAACATCTTCCTCGTCGACCGGGCCAAAGACCTGATCATCGTGTCGGGCTTCAACGTCTACCCGGCGGAGGTCGAAGACGTGCTGGCCGCCCACCCGGCCGTCGCCGAGGTCGGCGTGATCGGCGTGCCGCACCCGCACACGGGCGAGGCGGTCAAGGCCTTCGTCGTGCTGGCGCCTGGCGCGTCGATCGACGAGGCCGCGCTGATCGAACACACCCGCGACCACCTGGCCCGGTACAAGTGCCCGAGCAAGGTGATGTTCGTCGACGAGCTGCCCCGCAACGCCAACGGCAAGCTCGTGCGGCGCGATCTGGTCTGAACCGCGAGCGGCTTTGTGAAATCACGCACGAGCGGCGTAGCGTGATCGGTCAATGGCCACGACGAGTCGCGGGCGGCGGATCCCGGAGGCGACGGTCGCCCGGCTGCCCGTGTACCTGCGGATCCTCATGGAGCAGGCCGACCTCGGGACGGTCAACTTGTCCTCGGAGGAGCTGGCCGACTTTGCCGGCGTCAACGCGGCGAAGGTGCGCAAGGACCTCAGCTACCTCGGCACGTACGGCGTGCGCGGCGTCGGGTACGAGGTCGGCTACCTGATCTACCAGGTCCGCCGCGAGCTCGGCCTGACCCACGACTGGCCCGTCGTGATCGTCGGCGCCGGCAACCTCGGTCAGGCCCTCGCCGGCTACGGCGGCTTCGGCCAGCGCGGGTTCCCGGTCGCCGGGATCGTCGACGTCGATCCGGAGAAGGTCGGCTCGATGATCAACGGGCAGCCGGTGCGCCGGCTGGAGGACCTGCCGGCGATCGTCAAGGCGGCCAAGGTGTCGATCGGCGTCGTCGCCACGCCCGCCGCCGCGGCCCAGGACGCCGCCGATCGGCTGGTCGCCGCCGGCGTCACGAGCATCCTGAACTTCGCCCCGACCGTTCTCGCGGTCCCGCACAGCGTCACCGTGCGCAAGGTCGACCTGGCCGTCGAACTGCAGATCCTCGGGTACTACGAGCAGCGGCGGAGCAACCTCCTCGGACCCCCGATGGCCGGCGTGCCGACCGGTTCGCACCGGGGTGCGACTGCGTAGGCTGGATCCCGGCATGTCAGTCGTCGTCATCGGTGTCAACCACCGCAGCGGCCCGTTGTCGGTGCTCGAGCGCCTGTCCGTGGCGCCTGACGCCGTCGCCAAGGCCGTGGTCGGGCTGTCGTCGCGCGACAACCTGCGCGAGGTCGCCGTGCTCAGCACGTGCAACCGCATCGAGGTCTACGCCGTCGCCGAGCGGTTCCACGGTGCCTACGCCGACATCCGGGACTTCCTCTGCGAGCTCGGTTCGCTGGCCGCCGACGAGCTGCACCCGTACCTCTACAGCCAGCACGACGACGCCGCCGCCCGGCACCTGTTCGAGGTCGCCGCAGGGCTCGACTCGGCGGTGCTCGGCGAGAGCGAGATCCTCGGCCAGGTGCGCACGGCGTGGCAGGTCGGTCGGTCCAACGGCGGCGTCCGCACGACGCTCGACCTGCTGTTCCGCCAAGCGCTGCGGGTCGGCAAGCGGGCGCGGGCGGAGACGGCGATCGGTCGGGGCACGGCGTCGATCAGCCACGCCGCGGTCGAGATGGTCAACGATCGGCTGGGCACCCTGCACGGTCGCCGGGTGCTGGTCGTCGGGGCGGGGGAGATGGGTGTCGGGGTGGCGACCGCCCTCGACCGCGCCGGCGCCGGGTCCATCGTCGTCTGCAACCGTACGGTGGCGCGCGGGGCGGCGCTGGCCGAGCAGGTCGGCGGCACGGCGATCGGCCTCGACCACCTCGGCGATGCGCTGGCCGCCGCCGACGTCGTCCTCGCCTGTACCGCGTCGGGCGAGAGCGTGGTGACCCTCGACGACGTGGAGGCCGCCCGACGCGGCGCTGGACCGTTGCTCGTCGTCGACATCGCCGTGCCCCGGGCGGTGGCTCGCGCGGTGGCCGGGCTCGACGCCGTCACCGTGCTCGACCTCGACGACCTCCGCGACTGGGCCGATCGCGGGTTGGCGCTGCGGGCCGCAGAGACGGAACGGGTGCGCGAGATCGTCGGCGAAGAGCTCGAGCGCTTCTCGATGGAGCTCACGGCGCGCCAGGCGGCGCCGTTGGTCGCCGCCCTCCACGCCAAGGCGGAGGAGTTGCGGGCCGGTGAGCTCGACCGGTTCGACAGCAGGTTGAGCGCCCTCGACGGGAGCCAGCGGGAAGCGGTGGATGCCCTGACCCGCACGATCGTGGCCAAACTGCTGCACGGCCCATCGGTGCGGCTGCGTCACGAGGCCGGCACGCCGCAGGGCGAGCGCAACGCCGCCGCCGTCAGCGACCTGTTCGACCTCGGCTGACGCTGCGCTGCCCGTGCCGACGGTCCGGCTGGCGACGCGGGGATCGCCCCAAGCCCGCACCCAGGCCGAAGCGGTGGCCGTGGAGCTGCGCGCGGTGGCCGGCTGCGCGGTCGAGCTGGTGCTCGTCGAGACGACCGGTGACCGGCGCCAGGACGTGCCGCTGCACGTCATCGGCGGGCAGGGCGTGTTCGTCAAGGAGGTGCAGCAGGCGGTGCTCGACGGGCAGGCCGACGTCGCCGTGCACTCGGCCAAGGACCTGCCGTCGCTGCCGCACCCGGGTCTGGTCATCGCCGCCTTCACGACACGACGGGACCCGGCAGACGGCTTGATCGGCCGAGCGTTGGCTGAGCTGGCGCCGGGCGCGCCGGTCGCCACCGGGTCCGTGCGCCGGCGGGCGCAGCTGCGGGCGGTCCGCCCCGACCTGCGCTTTCGGGAGCTGCGCGGCAACATCGCCACCCGGCTCGGCAAGGTGCCGGAGGACGGATCGATCGTGATGGCCGTCGCCGCGCTGCAGGTCCTCGGGATGGAGGAGCGGGTCAGGGAGCGGCTCGACCCGGAGCGCTTCGTGCCCGCCGTCGGGCAGGGGTGCGTGGCCCTGGAGGTGCGACGGGACGACCGGGCCACGACCGCGCTGCTGGCGGCCGTCGACGACGTTGCGGCCCGGCATGCCGTCACCGTGGAGCGCAGCTATCTGGCCGAGCTCGGCACCGGGTGCTCGCTGCCCCTCGGCGCGCATGTGGCGGCAGAACGGCTGCATGCCTTCCTCGCATCGGGGGATCGAGACGGCGCCGGCACGTTCGTCGAGACAGTCGAGCTGGGCGGCGACGACGGCGACCACGAGATCGCCGCGGCCCTGGCCCGCCGCGCCAAGTCTGCGGTCGGGTGGTGACCGCCGCCGCACTCCTACGGGGGCGACGCGTCGCCATCACGAGACCCGAGCCGGGCGAGCTGGGCGCCCGGCTGGCGGCGCTTGGCGCGACCGTGGTCCACGTCCCGCTGATCGCCACGACGGCGCCCGAAGATGGTGGCCCGGCGCTGGCGGCGACGCTGGCGCGACTGGGGCAGTTCGACTGGTTGGTCGTCACGTCGGCCAACGGGGCCCGGGCGGTCGGTGCGGCGGCGCGTGAGGTGCCGGGGTTGCGGCTCGCTGCGGTCGGCCCGGCAACGGCGGCCGTGCTCGCCGAGAAGGCCGGCCGACCGGTCGACCTCGTGCCGGCGACGGCGCGCGCCGAGGGGTTGCTGGAGGAGTTCCCACAGGGCCCGGCGCATGTGCTGCTGGCCCAGGCCGACCAGGCGCGGCCCGTGCTCGCCGAGGGGTTGGCCGCCGCCGGCCACGACGTCGAGGTCGTCGTCGCCTACCGAACCGTCGAGCGGCCGCCGTCGGAGGCCGAGACCGCCCGACTGGCGGCGGCCGACGCCGTGGTGCTGGCCAGCGGCTCCGCCGCCCGCACCTACGCCGCCGCCGTCGGCCCGACCGGGTCTCCCGTGGTCGTGTGCATCGGCCCGGTGACCGCCGAGGCCGCCCGAGCAGCCGGCCTGCGGGTCGACCACGTCGCCCCCCGCCCCGACCCCACGACCCTCACCACCCTCCTCACCACCGCCCTGCTCCCCCCGTAGACGGTTCTCAAGCGTTTTCAGGGGTCACCAGCGGCCCCAAACCGCCGGGAGAATGGGCGTCGGCGTAGCCTCGGCGCGGTGGTTGCGCCCTTCCCGATCGGTCGACCGCGCCGGTTGCGACGGACGGCCGCGCTGCGCGAGCTCGTCGCCGAGACGACGGTGCGCACGACCGACCTGATCGCCCCCCTGTTCGTTCGCGAGGGCATCGCCGACCCGCAGCCGATCACCTCGCTGCCGGGCATCGTGCAACACACCCGGGAGAGCCTGCGCAAGGAGGTCGTCGAGCTGGCCCAGCTCGGCGTGCGCGCCGTCGTGCTGTTCGGCGTGCCGGCGACCAAGGACGCCACGGGCAGCGGCGCCCACGACCCCGACGGCATCGTGCAGCTGGCGCTGGCCGACCTGCGGGCCGACGTCGGCGACGAGGTGGTGCTGATCGCCGACCTCTGCGTCGACGAGTACACCGACCACGGCCACTGCGGCGTGCTCGGCCCGGACGGCGACGTCGACAACGACGCGACCCTCGAGGTCTACGGCCGGGCGGCGCTGGCCCAGGTGACGGCCGGTGCCCACGTCGTCGCCCCGAGCGGGATGATGGACGGCCAGGTCGGCCACCTGCGGGCGACGCTCGACGGCGCTGGCTACGAGAGTGTGGCGATCCTCGCCTACTCGGCCAAGTACGCCAGCGGCCTGTACGGGCCGTTCCGTGACGCCGTCGACGTCTCGATCATCGGCGGCGGGGACCGCAAGGGGTACCAGCAGGACTGGCGCAACGCCCGGGAGGCCCAGCGGGAGATCGCCGCCGACGTCGCCGAGGGCGCCGACATGGTGATGGTCAAGCCGGCGCTGGCCTACCTCGACGTCATCGCCGAGGCACGGCGGACCGTCGACGTCCCGATCGCCGCCTACCACGTCAGCGGCGAGTACGCCATGATCCAGGCCGCCGCCGCCAACGGGTGGATCGACGGCGACGCGGTGGCGCTCGAGCACCTCACGGCGATCAAGCGCGCCGGCGCCGACGTGATCCTCACGTACTTCGCCCGGTGGTTCGCCGAGGGCCCCGGCCGGCATGGCTGAGGCCGTCACGGCGCCGACCACCCGGACCCGCATCCCCTACTGCGACGCCGAGCGCTGCCCCGCCGCCGGTTGCGACCCGGTGGTCTGTGTCGGTGCCGGGTTGCCGTCGAACGACGAACTGTTCCGCCGGTCCGAGGCCGCGATCCCCGGTGGCGTCAACTCCTCGATCCGCGCCTTCCGTGCCGTCGGTGGCCGCCCGTACCTCGTCGCCCGCGCCGAGGGGGCCCACGTGTGGGATGTCGAGGGTCGTCGCTACATCGACCTGGTCCAGAGCTACGGCGCCGTGATCCTCGGCCACGCCCACCCGGCGGTCACCGCGGCGCTCGCCGCTGCCGCTTCCGACGGCACGTCCTTCGGCGCCCCCACGCCGCGCGAGATGAAGCTCGCCGAGGAGATCGCCGGGCGGGTGCCGAGCTGCGAGCAGGTCCGGCTGATGAGCTCCGGTACAGAGGCCACGAGCACGGCCGTCCGGCTGGCCCGTGGGTTCACCGGTCGTGACCGGATCGTGTCGTTCCACGGCAACTTCCACGGCGCCACCGACGCCCTGCTCGCCGCCGGCGGCAGCGGCGTGGCCACGCTCGGTCTCCCGGGCACCGCCGGGGTGCCGGCCGGGTCCGTCGCCGAGACCCTCGTCGTCCCGTACAACCGGGTCCCTGAGCTCGACGACCGGGTCGCCGCCGTCATCGTCGAACCGGTCGCCGCCAACATGGGCGTCGTGGCGCCGGCGGCCGGCTTCCTCGAGGGGCTGCGGGCGGCCTGCGACCGCGCCGGTGCGCTGCTCGTGTTCGACGAGGTGATCACCGGGTTCCGACTCGACGACGGCGGGGCGCAGGCGAAGTACGACGTCACGCCCGACCTCACCACGTTCGGCAAGGTGATCGGCGGCGGCCTGCCGATCGGCGCCGTCGGCGGCCGCCGCGAGGTGATGGAGACGTTGTCGCCGCTGGGGCCCGTGTTCCACGCCGGCACGCTGTCGGGCAACCCGCTGGCGACTGCCGCCGGGCTGGCCGCGCTCGGGCAGCTCGACGGCGACGTGTACATGGAGCTGTCGGCACGCGCCCGCCACCTGGCCGCGCTGCTCCACGAGGCCTGCGCCGGCGCCGGCTTCCCGGCCCGGTTCCCCGTCGTCGGGACGCTGCTCGGGATGGTCTGCGGCGACGTGCCGGCGCCCGTCGACTTCGACTCGGCCCGGCGCACCGACGTCGAGGCCTACGGGCGGTTCTTCCACGCCATGCTCGCCGAGGGCGTGGCGATGGCGCCCGGCGCCTACGAGGCGATCTTCGTCGGGATGGCCCACACCGACGAGATCCTCGACCGCATCGGCGCCGCCGCCACCCGCGCCGCCCAGGCCGCCGCCGCCGGAAGCAGCTGACTGACGGGGACCGTGCATCGGAGGGTTTCGGCGCACCCGAGGGTTTCGTGCGCCCCGTCCGGGACGGAAACCCTCCGGTGCCGTGAAACCCTCCGATGGGCGAGGGGGGTGCCGGATCAGGGCACCGGCGCGTCGGTAACGTCGCGCCACATGCGCCAGGTCCTCTCGTGGCGGCTGCTCGCCGCAGTCGGTGCGCTCGTGGCCCTGGCACTTCTCGTCACGCTGGCCTTCACGGGCGGTGACTCGATCGCCGAGATCACCGAAGGCGACGACACCGTCGACCGGGTCGCCGACGTGACCGCCCTGGTGCTCGACACGCAGATGCAGGGCTTCTCGATCGGGCCCGACGGTCGCAGCGTCGGTGACGTGATCATGAAGCTGGCGCCGCCCTACGACGTCACCGTGCAGATCTTCCCGGGCACCCCCGGCGCCAACAGCTGCCCCGACCTCGGGGAGTTCGGGCTCTGCTCACTGCTGGCCGAGATGCACGGCGACACGATCGCCGCGTTCTCGATCGTGCCGACCGGCCCCCAGTTCACGTTCGAGCTGCCGGCCATCGTCGAGCTCGAGGGCGGGTACGCCCAACTCGTCGACGGCTGGCAGGTGCCGTTCGCCGAGACGATCGACCGCTCCGAGTGCGACTCGCCGGCGGAGTCGTTCTCCGAGTTCCTGCGGCTCGTCGGCACCGAGCATCGCGCCCGCTTCTCGATCGGCGAGGGAGCCATCACCGACGTCGTGTGTTGATCTCCGTAGCCCCCGCTCATCTAGGCGCGGAGGTTCTCATATTCGAGAACGTGCGCGCCCAGAAGGGCGATTGAGAACGTCCGCGCCCAGTTGCCGTGTCAGCCGGCGGAGGCGGCGTGGTCGGCGGCGGCCGGCGGTGACTCGTCCAGCGTGGCCTGGTAGGCGGCTTCGGCGCGCTGGATGAAGTCGAGGAGGATGCGGTTGTAGGTCGAGGCGTGCTCGATCATCAGCCCGTGGGCGGCGCCGCTGATGACGACCAGCTCGGCCGTCGGGATCAGCTCGGCCAGCTCTTCGCTGTCCCCCCGTGGCGTGAGGATGTCCTGGTTGCCGACCACGACGAGCGTCGGGACCTGGATCGCTCCCAGCTCGTCGGCCAGCCCGTCGTCGGCGGCCAGGATGGCATCGACCTGGGCGCCGAAGGCGTGGGTCGGCCGCCCGAACGCCAGCGGCCCGAGCCAACCGATGGCTGGCATCAGGCGGCGGAACGACCGGGGCCCGATCACCCACCGGGCCGCCTCCTTGGTCATCGAGCCCATGCCCGACTGGCGCGCCGTCGACCCCCACCCTCCCAGCAGCTGCCGGCGCCAGGCGTGGTTGCGACACGATGTGCAGGTCAACGTCAGCGACCGCACCCGCTCGGGGGCGCGCAGGGCGAGGATCTGGGCGATCGCCCCGCCCATCGACGCGCCGACGACGTGGGCCGTGTCCACGCCGGCGTCGTCGAGCACGGCGATGGCGTCATCGGCCATCTGCTCGAGGGTGTAGGTCCCATGGGGCTTGTCGCTGCGCCCTGCGCCCCGGTTGTCCAGGGCGATGGCCCGCAGCGCCCACGCCAGCCCGAACCGCTGGATATCCCAGCCGTGCTTGTCGGCACCGAGGCCCTGGATGAACAGCGTCGGCGGGGCGCTGCGTCGACCCGTGACGTGGTAGTGCAGCCGTGTGCCGTCTTCGGCGGTTGCGTAGGCCATGTCGTTACCCGCCCTTCCCACCCATGTCGTTACCCGCCCTTCCCACCCATGTCGTTACCCGCCCTTCCCACCCATGGCGTCAGCTGCCGCCCATCCCGCTCAGCGGCAACCAGTCGAGCGGCGTGCCCGTCTGGGCGCCGCCCAGCTCGTCGAGCAGCCGCTGGATCTGGCGCTCCACGAGGTCGGCCAGCTCCAGCTCGATCAGCGGTCCGCGCCGACGCTTCGTGGGGCGGGCGACGGTGCCGACCTCGACGCGTGCCGAGCGCCCCCACGGCGAGCTGGCGGTCACGGCCGGGAACACCGACGTCCGCGTCGCCACCGCGGCGCCGATCAGCCGATGGTCGACGCGCCCGACCCGGCGGGGGTGCAGCTCCGGGTTGGCGCCCATCACGACCAGCTCCCCGGCGCGCAACGCGCCGGCGACCTCGTCGGGCCGGTCGAGGAGGCCGCCCAACCGGCGCACGAACGCGCCGACCGGGGCGATGTCGGGCCGGCCGACGAACCGGGCCGGTCGACCGGTCGCCGACGTCAGCGCCATCGCTGTGAAGATCGGCGACAGGGCGTAGCGCCGGGCGTTGACCACGACGAGCGCGCCGGCGCGTGCCGGCAGCCGCTCGGTGCCCCCCACCAGGGTGTTCCAGCGCAGCCGCCCCAGCCGTACGGCGACATCGACGAGCTTCGGATCGCGGCCCCAGTCGTCGACGGACCACGTGCCGACCGGGGCCACCTGCCGGGCGGCGGCCGCCGCGGCCGTCTCCCGGGCTGCCGTCGTCGCTCGGTCCACCGGGAGGGTGATGACCCGCGCCTCGTACGTGGTGTCGGACATCACGCCACCGCCTGGCGGGCTGGAACGCGCACGACCGTCGGCCACTCGTACAGTCGCCCGACGACATCGCTCGTCGTCGCCGTCGGGCGGAAACCGAGCAGCTCCTCCATGCGTGAGTTGTCGGCCAACCTGCCGCGGTGCAGCGCTTCGACGACGTGATCAGGGATCGGTGCGCCGAGCAGCCCGCTGATCACCTTGGCCAGCGCCCAATCCGGCCCGACGAGGGGGATGGGGATCCGGCGACCCCGCCGAGCCGCCTGCAAGGCGGTGATGGCGCCGTTGGCGACGACGTTGACCGGCTCGTCCAGCCGTCGCTCGGCGGCGGCCACGAACGCCCGGGCGACCTCGATGTCCTCGACGACGGCGAACGGCGGGTCGGCCAGCACGCTGAACGGCACGGCCGGCATCCGCAACACTCGGCCGAGCGGGCTCGGCACGTGCGGTCCGAGCACGGTGCCCATCCGGATGGCGGACACGGCCACGCCGATGCGCTCGCCGATCGCCGCCGCGGTGCGCTCGATGCCGAGCAGCATCCGGCCGTAGTCGCACGTCGGGTCGAGGTCGGCGTCCTCGTCCGGGCGCGTCGGCGCACCACGGGCTCGCCCGTAGATCTCGGTGCCGCTCCGGACGATCACCGATTCGAGGGCCCGGCACTCGGCGGCGGCGCCGAGGATCGACGTGGCTGCCTCGTCGGTCAGGCGTCGGGCGGTTCCGGGCGTGGCCCGGCTGTAGGGCTCCCAGACGGCGATGTGCACCACGACGTGGGGGTTGAACTTGGTGATGATGTCGACGGTGCGTTCGTGGTCGGTCGTGGGGACGAGCTCGAACGACGCCCGGTGGAGGCGCCGTCGCGGCGGGTCGACGTCGAGCCCGGCCAGCTCGCCGACCCACGGCTCGTGCTCCAGCAGCACGGCGACGCGCGACCCGAGATCACCGCCCATTCCGCTCACCAGCACCCGCCGGCCAGCCGCCATCCACTCAAACGTACCCACGAGACGGGTCCGTCTCGCGAATCCTCCGTCAGCGCAGGCGGGTGGCGGTGAGGATGACGTTGCGGGCGAACGGGTCGAGCTGGCGACCGGCCAACCGCTCGGTGACCGTGATGGCCTGCGTGTCGTCGTCGACCAGACCGGCCCAGCGGATGTATCCGCCCATCACGCCGACGATCCGGTCGCCGACCTCCTCGCCGTGGACGACCACCTTGGTGCCGGACCGCAGCAGCTCGTGCAGCTCGCGGTAGAAGGCCTTCAGCCAGACGTCGAGGTCCTCGCCGTTGAACGGGCGGTGCCGGGAGGCCACGCCGAGCTCGTCGTAGTTGTGCAGGTTGTGCGGCGCCGGGATGATCGACACGACGCACCCGAACCCGTTCTCCCGGATCCAGATGATCTCCTCCTGGCGGCGGACTCGGCGGTGGTTCTCGCCGTAACCGCCCGGGCGCTCGCAGATCGCCAGCTTGTCCCTGAGGATCCAGGTGAAGTTGCGCGGCGTGATCCCGAGGGCCCAACGGCCGCGCAGCCGGGTCGCCATCAACGGATGCCCGACGTGCCCATACCGCTGGCCGACACTACTGCGGCGGCCTTGACGATGCGCAGCCGCTGGTGGTGACGTTCGACCCGCCGCCCGCCCGGGAGCTCGCACGCTCGGGCCGAGCCGCTGGCGACGGCCAGCACGCGATCCACCGACGCCGCGTCGGGCGGGTAGCCGTCGCCGGCCAGCCAGCGGTGGACGGCACGGCGGGCGTGGGCGGCAGGGGCCGCGACCAGGGCCTTGGCGTCCGTGGGGTCCAGGCCGGGCGCCAGGTCAGCGACCAGTTCGAGACCGTCGCGGACCAGGTCACCGGTGCGCGCCAGCAGCGCCACGACGTCGCGCCCGGCGATGTCGTCGAGCAGCGGCACCAGCTCGTGGCGGACCCGGCTGCGAACGAACCGTGGATCGGTGTTCGACGGATCGGCGATCGGGTCCAGCCCGAGCTCGGCGCACAGCGCTCGTGTCTCGGCGCGGCGCAGGGCCAGCAGCGGCCTGGTCGGCGACGGTCCGAGGGCCGCCAAGCCGTCGAGACCCGCCCCGCGCAGCAGGTTGATCAACATGGTCTCGGCCCGGTCGTCGGCCGTGTGACCGGTCAGCGCTCCGACCGGCAAGGCGGCGCGGCGGGAATCCCGGGCGCGCGCCTGGAGGTTCGGCCCCGGCTCGACCTCGACGCGCACGATGCGGGCCGGGACCTCGAGCCGGGCGGCGATGGCGACGGCCCGTTCCGCTTCGGCGGCCGACGTCGCTCGCAGGCCGTGGTCGACGTGCACGGCGTCGACGACGAGCCCGGCCCGCACGGCCAACGCCAGGAGGGCGGTGGAGTCCGGCCCGCCCGAGAACGCGCAGACGACGGGGGAGCGCGGCGGCGGGAAGGCGCAGCGGGCGAGCAGCTCGTCGAGCACGCTCGCTCGGTCAGCTGTCGTCGCGCTGGCGCTTGCTGGGATAGCGCGTGGCCGTGACGTTCTTCAGGTAGCCGGCGATGAGCATCCCGACGGCCAGCACCGAGACGGCGAACAGCACGATGCCGATCCACCAGTGCCAGATCTCCGCAGCGAGCATGCGCCGGAGGTTACCGGTCGTCGATTCGGGTGTCGAAGCAGCGTTCGATGCGCTCCAGCAGCCCCGGCGGCAGCGCGTCCCGGCGGCACCGCTCGGCGATCATCAGCTTCAGCTCGGCCTGGAAGTCGAAGGTCTGCAGGCAGTCCGGGCAGCCGTCGAGGTGGGCCCGGATGGCGGACTTGGCGCCGGGGGTCAGTTCGCCGTCGAGGAAGGTGTCGAGCTCTCGGAGCGTGTCGTTGCAGTCAGCCATCGTCGTTTGCCTCGGTGCCGACGGCGGCGCCGGCGAGCCCACGCGCGTGGGCGTAGTCGAACAACGCCTTCTGCATCGCCTTTCTTCCCCGGTGCAGCCGCGACATCACCGTGCCGATCGGGATCTCCATCATCTCGGCGATCTCCTTGTACGAGAACCCCTCGACGTCGGCAAGGAGGACGGGCAGCCGAAAGATCTCCGGCAGGTCTTCCAGCGCCTGCTTGACCTCGTCGTCGGTGAGCAGGTCGAACAGCTGGTCCTCGGCCGACCGGTTGGCCAGCAGGCTGTCCAGCGTGCCGAGCCGGCGGTACAGGTACAGATCCTCGATGTCGGCGAGGTCGGACTCGATCGGTCGTCGCTGACGGGCGCGATAGGTGTTGATGTAGGCGTTGGTCAGGATCCGGAACAGCCAGGCCCGCAGGTTGGTGCCCTCCGTGAACCCACCGAAACCTCGATAGGCCCGCAGGTACGTGTCCTGCACGAGATCCTCGGCGTCGGCCTGGTTGCGCGTCATCCGCAGCGCCGCGGAGTACAGCTGCGGCGCGAACTGCATCGCCTGTTCGGCGAACGTCGCGGGATCGGCCACCCCGCGGACGCTATCCGGCAGCGGCGGCGGGTGATCCGTGGGCCGGCCCGCGCGGCGCGCCGAGTCCCACGTACTCGTAGGTGTCGACGATGAACCGCTCCACCAGCTCGACGAGCTGGCGCCGGTCGTCGTCGTCGAACCCGGCGAGGAGCTGCTCGAGGATCTCGCGTCGTCGGCCGAGCACGATGTCGTGGCCGCGCCGCCCCGCGGCGGTGATGTGCACCGTGACCACCCGCCCGTCGTGGTCGTGCGGCGTGCGCACGGCGAGACCGGCGTGCTCCATGCGTTGGAGGGTCCGCGTCACCGTCGACGGATCGACCCCGAGCGCCGAGGCCAGTTCGTTCATCCGCCAGCCGTCGTGCTGCACCAGCAGTTCGAGCACGTCCACCTGGACCGGTTCGAGGTCGTCGTCGCCGGTGCCGAAGATCCGGTCGCGCACGATCATCGTGGCCGGCCCGCGGCGCAGCTCCCGCCAGCAGCGCGCCATCCGTGCGACGGCCTCGTCCTGCAACGCCGCGAGAGCGACCATCGCCCCAGCGTAACCCGCCTGCGCGGTCAGGTCTTGTAGCTGAGGCGGAGCTTGGTGCGATAGGCGATGACGTTGCCGTTCTCGATCAGCACGTCCATCTCCACGACTTCGGCCACCCGCAGGTCCTGGTAGGCGGTGGCCGCTTGGCGAACGGCGTTCTGCGCGGCCAGCTCCCACGAGTCGCTGCTCGAGCCGATCAGCTCGATGACCTGGTAGGTGCTCTCCGTCATCTCGTGGAGTCTTTCACTGGTGCGAGCGAAGGAGCGCCAGCGACTGAGCGTCCAGCAACGGCCTGCGTGGCCGGGGAACGCAATGGGCGGTACTTGACCGACACCTCGAGCTCGGTGGTGAACCGTACGGCGCCGTCGGGATCGAGGCGGCAGGCCATGCGCTTGACCCGGGCCACCCGCCCGTCGTCGAACTGCTGCGACACCGATCCGACGGCGAACCGCGCCGCCTGACCCCAGGAGGCACCGACCCCGCCGACGGAGTGGACCTGGTACACGCTCTCGTTGCCGCCGCGCACCAGCGGCGGCTCGTGACTGGCGAAGTCGGCGCCGACGTCCTGGCCGCTGAGTCGCCGGATCGCCTCCATCAGGTCGTCGGTCAAGAGCTGGCGACGGCGCCGCGCCGAGCCTCCGTAGGCGGACGGGTCGAGCGGGGCGCCGAAGCGCACGGCGGCGCGCCGGAACGGGCGCGGCACACGCGCCCCGACGGGCTGCACCAGCTCGGTTCCGACGATGCCGACGGGCACGATCGGGGTCTCGGACATCAGCGCCAGCTGGGCCACGCCGGTGTGGCCGCGGTGCAGGCGGCCGTCGCGCGAGCGCGTGCCCTCGGGGTAGATGCCGAGGACGTCGCCGCGCCGCAGGACGTCGGCGGCCACCTCGAGCGTGGCCATCGCCTTGCGGGCCTGTTCCCGCTCGATCGGGATCAGGCCCATGGCCGGGAACAGGCGGCGCGTCGTCCACGAGCGCATGTACTCGGCCTTGCCGATGAAGTAGGCCCGGCGAGGGATCGACTGCAGCAGCGCCACCGAGTCGAAGAACGACACGTGGTTGGCGGCCACGATGGCGCCGCCGGCGGCCGGGACGTGGTGGCGTCCGTCGACCCGGACCCGCCACAGGGCCCGGTAGAGGGGCGTGGCGATGGCGTTGACGACGCGGTACAGCCGCTCCCCACCGCGCCGCGCCGACGTCGCTGTCGAGCTCACTTCTCGTCGACGGTACTCCGGGTCCGGTGATCGTGAAACGCGCCGGCTTCTGCGTGAGCGACAACACCACATCCGCTCTGTTCGCTCACGCAGACGGCGGGGCGGCGCTCTGCGTGAGCGACTCGACCACATCCGCTCTGTTCGCTCACGCAGAACGGGGCGGCCACGTGGTGATCGTGCGGTGCGACCTGGGAGACTGCCGCCATGCCGTCGTCCACCGCCCACCTCGTCATCCGCAGCGGCCTGGTCGCCGACGGCACGGGGAGCCCGGCCACGGTCGCCGACGTGCGCATCGTCGACGGGGTCATCGCCGAGGTCGGCGCCGGGCTGGACGCCGCCGCCGCCGAGGTCGTCGACGCCGCCGGCCTGCTGGTCACGCCCGGGTTCGTCGACATCCACACCCACTACGACGGGCAGGCCACCTGGGATCCGGTGCTCGCCCCGTCCAGCGTGCACGGCGTCACGTCACTGGTGATGGGCAACTGCGGCGTTGGGTTCGCGCCGGCCCGCCCGACCGCCGAGCAGCACGACTGGCTGATCGGGATGCTCGAGGGCGTCGAGGACATCCCGGGAACCGCCCTTGCCGAGGGGTTGGCGTGGGACTGGGAGACGTTCCCGCAGTACCTCGACGCCCTCGACCGCCGACCGCTCGTCCTCGATGTCGGCACGCAGGTCCCACACGCCCCGCTGCGGGCGTACGTGATGGGCGAGCGCGGCGCCGACCCGCAGGAGTCACCGACGGCCGACGAGCTGGTGGCGATGGCGGCCGTCGTCCGTGACGGCATCGAGGCCGGCGCGCTCGGATTCACGACCAGCCGCACGATGGCCCACCGCACGAACCAGGGCGCGCCGCTCGGCACCCGATACTCGACCGAGGACGAGCTGGTCGCCCTGGTCGGGGCGATGGGCAGCCGCGGCGTCGTGCAGCTGATCTCCGACGCCTACCTCAGCGAGGACGCCGACTTCGCCGCCGAGGAGATGCGGCTGATGCGCTCCGTCGTCGAGCAGACGGGCCGGCCGCTGTCGATGACCGTGCAGCAGCCCGAGCAGGTGCCGGACCGCTGGCGGGAGATGGCGGCGTGGGTCGCCGCCGGCGTCGCCGACGGGCTGCCGATGCGCACCCAGGTGGCGCCGCGCCCGATCGGGGTGCTGCAGGGCCTGCAGGCATCGGTCAACCCGGTGGCCATCTGCCCGTCGTTCCGCGAGATCGCCGGCCGCCCGCTGGCCGACCAGGTCGAGGCGCTGGCCGATCCGTCGCGCCGGCAGCGCATCATCGAGGAGCACCGCCAGGTGACGTCCGGGTTCGACGGTCTGGCGTCGTCGATCTTCACGGGGTTCGATCGGCTGTTCCCGATGAGCGACCCCGTCGACTACGAGCCCGATCCGGCGCAGAGCGTCGCCGCCCGAGCCGCCCAGCGCGGCGTCGATCCGGTCGAGGTGACGCTCGACCTGATGGTCGAGCACGAGGGTCGCCAGCTGCTGTACATGACGTTGTTCAACTACGCCAACGGCAACCTCGACGACGTGCGCGAGATGCTGCTGTCACCGAACTCGGTGATCGGGCTCAGCGACGCCGGGGCGCACTGCGGGGCCATCTGCGACGGGAGCTTCCCGACCACCGCCTTGGCGCTGTGGAGCCGCCGCCCGCAGGGCTCGCTGCCCGTCGAGCTGATGGTCCACCACCTCACCCAGCGCACCGCCCGCCAGGTCGGCTGGCACGACCGTGGAGTACTGGCGCCCGGTCACCTCGGCGACGTCAACCTCATCGACCTGGACCGCCTCGCCGCCCACCGCCCGCACATCGTTCGCGACCTGCCCGCCGGCGGGCGGCGCCTCGTGCAGTCGGCCAGCGGCTACGTCCAGACGATCAAGCGCGGCGTCGTGACGTTCCGTGACGGCGAGGCCACCGGCGACCAGCCCGGCCACCTCGTTCGCGGTCCGCAGCTGGTTGTTTGATGGCCTCGCTCGCTCGGGTCGCTCAGGTCGCAGCCGCTGCGTGCGGTCGGTGGCGCGGGTTGCGCCGGCCCGGGTCGGCGGCGCCGTCGATCCCGGCGGACAGGACGCGCCGCTCGGCGATCCGCCAGCCGTCGGCGGCGCGCACCCACCGGTCGTGGTACTCGCCCCACAGCACGAGGTCGGGCCGGTCGGTCACGTACCGGTGCCACGCCCGGACGTAGCTGACGGCCGTTGCCTCGTCCGGGCCGATGAAGTCGATCGAGATGTTGCCGATGAGGTGCTGCGTGGCGTCGAAGCGCGGCAGCACGGCCTCCATCCACTCGACGACGGCGTCGACGCCGTGGAGGTCCTCGCTGTGCGGCGAGGCGAACACGCACTCGTCGACGAAGACGGTGCGGTGCCGCTGCGGCTCGTTCCAGTCCGTCGCTCGGGCGTAGCGGAACATCGCCTCGGTGATCTCCGTCCGATCGGACTCTCGGCTCACGCGCCGAACAGTATCGACAGCGTGACGAGGCATCGGCGGTGAAGCTCGGCGTCGTCTTCCCGACGTGCGACATCGGCGACGACCCCGGGGCGATCCGCGACTTCGCCCAAGGCGTGGAAGAGCTCGGCTGCACGCAGCTCGTCGCCTACGACCACGTGCTCGGGGCGGAGCACGCCGACCGTGAGCCCCGGTTGTGGGGTCCGTACACCGAGCACGACGCCTTCCACGAGCCGTTCGTGCTGTTCGGTCACCTCGCCGCGGTGACGAGCTCGATCGAGCTGGTCGTCGGCGTGCTCGTCGCTCCGCAGCGCCAGACGGCGCTGGTCGCCAAGCAGGCCGCCGAGGTGGCCGTGCTGTCGGGCGACCGGCTGCGCCTCGGCGTCGGGACGGGTTGGAACTGGGTCGAGTACGACGCCCTCGGTGTGCCGTACCGGGGGCGCGCCCGGCGCCTGGAGGAGCAGGTCGAGGTGCTGCGGCGGTTGTGGTCCGAGGCGGTGGTCACGTTCCACGGCCGGTACCACGACATCGAGCGGGCCGGGATCCTGCCCCGCCCGGCGGCGCCGATCCCGATCTGGTTCGGCGGTGGCGCGGCACCGATGCTGCAGCGGGCGGCGCGGCTCGGCGACGGCTTCCTGTTCGGCCACGCCGGCCGCCGGGCCCGCGATGCCATCGCCGTGATCGGTGACGCGCTGGCGGAGCACGGTCGCGACGTGGCCGAGTTCGGGTTCGAGGGCCTGGTCGACTGGTCCGGCGGTCCCGACGCCTGTGCCGAGGCGGCGGCGTCATGGGCGGCGGCGGGTGGCACCCACCTCTCGCTGCGGACGTTCGACACGGCCGCCGAGTTCATGGGCGTCCGCCCGCTCGGTCTGACGACGGTCGACCAGCACCTGGCCGCCGTCGCCTCGTTCCTCGAGGTAGCCCCCCGCTGATCCCCCGTTTACGTCCGGATCTTGGTTACACGTGCGACCAAGATCCGGACGTAAACGGGTGATCAGCGGTAGTCGGGGTTCGGGAGCCGAACCGGCAGCCGACCGCTCGATCAACCGGGTGCAGGCCGACGAGATCTGGCCCAGCCAGATCGGGGTCATGACCACGAGGATGTCCGCCGCCATGACCGCGGGAACAGCTCCGGCCACTCGTCGGTGGCGGCGCCGTGCTCGGTCATGTCCGGGTAGACGCCGGTGGCGATGTCGTGATCGACCATGCGGATCGCGTCGACGGTGATGCCGTTGGCGGCCATCATCTCCATCGAGATCCGCGCCAGGCCTTCGGTGTTGGACACCTCCGGCGACGGCTTGAGCGGTCGAACAGGCGCCGTCCGGAAGTCCCGTGCTCTCCGCTCACCTCCCGTCCGGTCCTCAGACGGCGACGACGTCGAACGCCTCGAGGCCCTTGCGCCCGTCGCGCGTGGCGAACTCGACGCGCTGGCCGACGCTGATCGGCGCCGTCGTGTTCGTGTGGTGCACGAAGATGTCGGAGCTCAGCCCGCCGTCGATGAAGCCGAAGCCGCGGCGGTCGTGGAAGAACGACACGGTGCCGGTCGAACGGCCCGCCGACGGCGGCTGCGCAGCGGCCACCGGCGGCGCGGCGGCCGCCGGCCTCGGCCGGAGGTCGGCGATCGCGGGACGTCCGATCGCCGAGTCGATGCCGATGTCGCGCTGCAGCCGTCGAGCGTCTCGCTCGGTGCCCGGCTCGATCAGCGACACCACGACACCCGAGGCGCCGGCGCGGGCCGTCCGCCCGGAGCGGTGCACGTAGGCCGTCGCGTCCGCCGGCGGGTCGAAGTGCACGACGGCGGCCACGTCGTCGACGTGCACGCCGCGGGCGGCCACGTCCGTGGCGACGAGCGTCGACACCGAGCCGGTGGCGAAGGCCTTCAGGGCCCGATCGCGCTGGGGCTGGCTGCGCCCGCCGTGGATCGCCGCCGCCGACACACCGGAGCGAGCGAGCTGCTTGGTCAGCCGATCGGCGCCGTGGCGGGTGCGGCAGAAGACCAGCGTGGTGCCCAGCGCGCGGACGACGTCGGCGGTGACGGTCGGCCGCTCGATGCGCGGCACGGTCCAGAACGAGTGGCGGGCTGCGGTCAGGTCCGGGCCGGTGGCGCCCACCTCGTGGCGCACGGGTCGGCGCTGCACCGCCCTGGCCAACGTGCCGACGGCGCCGTCGAGGGTCGCCGAGAACAGCAGCACCTGGCGGTCGTCGTGGATCCTGGCCATGATCCGGCGCACCGCGGGGAGGAACCCCATGTCGGCCATGCGGTCGGCCTCGTCGATGACGACCTGACGGACGTCGTCGAGCTGCACGGCGCCCATCGACAGGAGGTCCTCGAGCCGGCCGGGGCAGGCGACGACGAGCTCGGCGCCAGCGTCGAGCGCCTTGCGCTGCGCGCCGTAGCCGACGCCGCCGTAGACCGAGACGACGTCGTGCTTCCTGGTGCGCGCCAGCGGCCGCAGCTCGCCGGCGATCTGCTCAGCCAGCTCGCGGGTCGGGGCGAGCACCAGCGCGGTCGGCCGGCGGCGCTGGGCGCCCCGCAGGTTGGTGACCAGCGGGATGCCGAAGGCCAACGTCTTGCCGGACCCGGTGGGAGCGCGACCCGTGACGTCGTGGCCGGCGAGCGCATCGGGGATCACCGCTGACTGGATCGGGAACGGGGTGGTGATCCCGGTCGAGCGCAGGCGAGCGACGAGGTCGTCGGAGACGCCGAGCGCGGCGAACGTGGGGGTGGACATGCGAACTTCCTGTCGTCGTGGTCAGCGAAGGCGACCGAGGGACGACTGCGCGGCAGCGATCGGGGGTGATCGCCGGAAGTCCACAGGCTACCGGCGCCGCCGGCCCACCGGCTGGACCTACGAATGAGCAGGCACGACGACGCGGCGGCCCCGTCGCTCGCGCACCCGCAGGTGCACGGCGATGCCGCAGCTCGCCAGCGCCGCCCACGCGCACCACAGCGAGGCGAACCCGCTGGTGGTCAGCAGCGCGAGCACCACGATCACGGGCAGGTTGACGAGCCCGAAGATGACGACCTGGCGGTGGCTCGACAGCAGGAGCGATCCGCACGTGGCCACCACGTAGGCGATCACGACGAACCCGCCGTAGGCGAGGCTCGTCGCGTACGCGAGGTGGTACGACTCGAGCGTGGCGGTCACGGGCCCGCGCAGGAGCACGACCAGCAGCGTGAGCCCGACGGCCGCGCCGAGCATGAGGAACGGCAGCATCATGCGGCGGCGACTCGGTCGCGACTCGATCTCCCGGACCGCGTACGGGACGTATGGCGGCAGGACGACGAAGGCGATGAACAGGTAGATCCACGTCGCCACCTGCCCGACGTCATCGGCCACATGGCCCTGCAGCCCCCACCACACGAACGTCTCGATCAGCTGGTGGGTGCCGAGCAGGATCGGCAGTGCGGCGATCGGGAGCTCGCGACGCTCACGGACATGGCGGATGGCGTCGACACCGAGCAACGTGATGACGGTCCCGCCGACCAGGTCGGCCTGCGCCGAGAAGCACACACCCCACTCCTTAGCCGCCCCGAGACCGTCGAGCCGCTTCTCGGCGACAGTTCCGTCGGGTCAGGTGCGCAGCCCGCTGACCTCGGTCACGAACGATCCGACGGCGGAGATCTCGTCCGGGCCGGCGAACGGCAGCATCAGGATGAACTCGTCGACACCAGCGGCCGCCAGCCCGGCCATCCGCGTGAGGATCTCGTCGTCCGTGCCGATGTCGAAGCTGCCGGCGTAGTCCTCGCCGGCCTGGGCGACGACGAACTCTCGGGTCTGGCGCGTCTCGTCGGCGGAGGTGGTGCGGAACAGGGCGGCGAGGCGGGTCACGGAGATCTCCGCCGGATCACGACCGATCGCCGCGCAGTGTTTGCGCAGCACGTCGATCTTGTGCCGAACCGTCTCGTCGTCCCCGCTCAGGTTGCAGGCGTCGGCGTACTGGGCGACGAGCTTCAACGTGCGCTTCTCGCCACCGCCACCGATCATGATCGGGATGCGGGTCTGGATCGGGCGCGGCAGGTTGCGGACGTCGTCGGTGCGGTAGTGGGTGCCGGTGAACGACGTGTGATCGTCGTCGAACATCAACCGCAGGATCTGCACGGCCTCCTCGAGGCGATCCATCCGCTCCTTGACCGACGGGAAGCCGAAACCCATCGCCTCGTGCTCGACGTCGTACCAGGCTGCGCCGATGCCGCACATCGCCCGACCCTTCGAGATGACGTCGAGCGTCGTGATCATCTTGGCCAGGAGCGCCGGGTTGCGGTAGGTGACGCCGGTGACCAGGGTGCCGAGCTGCACCCGGTCGGTGCGGGCGGCGAGGGCGGCGAGCAGCGTGTACGCCTCGAGGATCGGCTGGTCGGGGCCTCCCAGCGGGGGAAGCTGGAAGAAGTGGTCCATCACCCAGATCGAGTCGATGCCGACCGACTCCGCGGTCGTGGCCATCGCCGCGACGTGCTCGAAGAGCTCGCCGTCCGGTACCGGGTACGTGAAGTTCGGAAGTTGCAGGCCCACCTTGGTCATGTCGCGGCCCCTTTCGCGTGGTACTCGACAGATTGACACTTCGCGCATGTTCTGTCAAGATCGTCGGTGTGCCGGCGGGACGGGCGGAACGCGATCGGCGTCAGCAGATCCTCGATGCGGCCTTCGACCGGTTCGCCCAGTACGGCTTCCGGGGCACGTCGATCGACGACATCGCCAGGACCGCCGGGATCTCCCGTCCGCTCGTGTATCAGCACTTCGCCAACAAGGAGGAGGTGTTCCGCGCCCTGGCCGGTCAGCTCCATCAGCAGATGCTCGATCAGGCGGGCGCAGTGCTTGCTGATCCGTCCGGGGACCTGGCGGCCCAGGTGGCCGAAGCGCTGATCGCCAAGCTGCACATGGTCGAGGTGATCCACGCCTCGGAGCACTACGACGAGCTGATGGAGACGACGTCCAGGCTGGCCGGCGACCTTGCTGCGGGCGCCCTCGATCGCTTCGATGGCCTGGTGCGCAAGCGGCTCACGGCGGCGCGACGAGCCGGGCACCTCCCGGCCCGCACCGACGCGGTCCCCGTGATCCAGCTCGTGCGGCTGTTGCGCCAGGCGGCCGGCGGTGTCGCCGTCGCCGAAGCACGCTCAGACGTCGCGTGGCGGTCCAGCGTCCACACCTTGACCCGCCTCACGCTCGCCAACGACCAGCGCGTGAGGTGAGCGGTGAGGGCACGCTGTGCCCTCACCGCTCACCGCGCCGACCCAGCTGGGGCGATCAGCTCGAGACGACGAGCAGCACCAGACCGCCGAAGATGATCGACGCGGCCACGGTCCGCCGGCGCACGCTGCCCTCGTCGAGGAAGCGCCACCCGATGAACGCCGCCAGCAGCACGCTCGACTCGCGCAGTGCGGTGACATAGCCGACGGGTGCCTCGCGCACGGCCACGAGCACGAGCCCGTACGTCACGACGCTCATCGACGCCGTCTGGACGAACGTCCGCCACTGTTGCCACAGCGCGCCGACCAGCTCCCGACCCCGACCGCGGGCGACGCCGTAGGTGGTGACGAACACGCCACCCATGACGAACACGGCGAACACGTAGGTGAGGTCGTCGACCGATCGGGCGGCGTGGCTGTCGATCAGCGTGTAGGCGCCGATCGTGACCGCCACGAACAGCGCCATCCGCACCTGCGGGCCAGCCGCGCCGACGGCGAGCAATGCCATGCCGGCGGCGACCGTGACGATGGCCACGCCGGACCAGATGTCGACGTGGTCGCCGAGCACGGCGATGCCCCCGATCCCGGCGAGCAGCGCGCCGCCACCGCGCGCCAGCGGGTAGGCGAGCGAGAAGTCGCCGTGCGTGTAGGCGGCGGCGAGGGCGGCGAGGTACGGGAGGTGCACCGCTCCGGACAGGAGCGCCCACCCCCAGCCGGCCGCTGGCAGGGTGCGGGTCAGGCCGAGGATGACGGCGGAGATCGCCGCGGCGACGAAGAACTGGCCCCACAGGGCGATGAATGGGTCGGCGTTGCGCTTGGCGATGAAGTTCCACGCGGTGTGGAGGGCGGCGGCGCAGAGTGCGAGGAGGGTGGCGGCGAGCACGTCGCGGCGCGGTCAGGCGCCCCAGCCGGCGGGCATCGGGGGCCACCGTCCGCCGCCCTCCGGGCCGAGCACGAGGTCGGCCAGGGTGCGGTCGGCATGGCGGGACCGCCACGTGAGCAACTCCTGGGCGAGCGGCAGGACCACGTCGGCGGCGACGATCTCGGTCCGCCATGTCGGGTCGGCCACGAGGTCGAAGCAGCGCCAGGTGCCGTCGCCGAACTGGACGTAGGCGAGGCGCTCGTCGCGGTGCACGGCCAGGTGCTGGCGTTCGAGGGCGCGATCCCACGGCCACTCGTGCGGCGTCGTGGTGATCATCAGGCCACGCCAGTCGTACTCCCAGTGGGTCGCGTCGCGCCAGCGCGCCGGCGCCTCGCCGCGCAGGAACGGGGTCAGCGGGAACCCGTCGCACTGCACCGGGACGTCGACGCCCATGGCGTCGCAGATCGTCGGCATCACGTCGACGTTCTCGGTGAAGGCGTCGACCACGGTGCCGTGCGCCGCCGGCAGCCGCGGGTCGCGGACGATGCCGAGCACGTGGTAGCTCTGCTCCCAGTAGCCGAGCTTCTCCTTCAACCCGTGATCGCCGAGCATCTCGCCGTGGTCGGAGATCACGACGATGACGGTGTCGTCGAACTGCCCGGTACGGGCCAGGACGTCCCACACCCGGCCGAGCTGATCGTCGACCTCGCCGATCATGCCGAAGTACTGCGCCCGCAGGTGCCGCAGTCCCGCCTCGTCGGTCGGGGCCGCCGACGCATCCAGGGCGAGTGCGAACTCGTGCATCGGGTGGCGGTGCTCGGCGGGGGCGATCGGGAGCCCGACGTCGTCCGGGGAGTACGCCTTCGACCAGTGCCCGGCGGCGGCGTACGGCGGGTGCGGGCGCCAGTAGCTGAGGTGAGCGAACCACGGCTCGTCCTGGCGGGCGATCCATTCGACCGCGTGGTCGGTCAGGAACGCCGACAGGCTGTGCTCGGCCGGTCGCTCGCTCTCGGTGGCGAGCAGCGCCTCGCACCCCGGCGACGTGTCGTGGCCACGCTCCTCCAGCCATCGCAACCAGGGCGCGTGGTCGTCGCGCAGGTCGAGGGCGACATCGAAGCCGGGCAGCACGCCCTCCCAGGTCGCCAGCAGCGGGTCGTCGGGTCCGGCGACTGTCCGCGGATCGACGGCCTGATCCGTGTAGCCGAACAGCGTCGGCCGGTACCCCGCCCGTCGACCGGCGCGGGCGATGTTGTCGAAGCGATCGTCGAGCGGCGTGCCGTTGGCCACGACCCGATGGTTCATCTGGTACATGCCCGTGTAGATGCTCGCCCGGCCCGGCGCGCAGGGAGCCGCCTGGCTGTGGTGACGGGCCAGGCGCACGCCCTGGTCGGCCAGGCGGTCGAGGTTCGGCGTCCGGACCAGCGGATGGCCGGCCGCCGACAGGCAGTCGCCGCGGAACTGGTCGAGCGTGATGAGCAGGACGTTCACGGGCAACCCGACCGGAACATCCCGTGAACGTACTCCTCGCCGGACCAGGCGATCCCTTTGGGGCCGCCCATTGACAACGTCGGCCACGAGGAGTAGAGGAAAGGGTTAACCCTGGGGTGCGGGCGCGACCCGGGGGATGAGCGCGCTGGATCTCCCGATGCAGCGGCTCGCCGCGACAGGGCTACGAGCCTGAAGGAGGGAATCGACTCGCTCGTCCCGAGCTCCGATCCGCCGCGCTGACGGCGCGGTGCGGGTCCGCTCGGCTCCGACGGGTCGTGGGGGACACCCCAAAGACGGCTGAAAGGTTCGGCAGGTCAACACCTGCCGTCGCGACACGGCGGGGCCAATGGTCGCCGCCGCATTTCTGAGGAGCGGACATGACAGGAGCGGTACATCAACGCGCCCGTGCGAAGCGGATGCGGGCGTTGGTCGTCGTGGCACTCGCCGCCGGCGGACTCACCCAGATCGGGACGGGCCGAAGCGAGCCATCCCGAGGCCAGCCTCGCCGGCAGCAACTTCGAGATCGACGACGACGCCAACCTCAAGGTCGACGACGCGGCGCCGTCGATCGACTGGAGCGGCCTGGCCCATCCGAACGGCCCCGAGCTGCGAGCCACCGACCTGGCGACCGGCCAAGCGGACAACTCGTACAAGGGCGGCGTCAAGGAGGACACGGCGTGTCCCGGCGAGGTCACCGGGAGCATCCCGAACAACAAGAGCGACCTCCTGACGTTCCACGTCTTCGAGGAGGCCGGATCCGGCGGCCATCCGGGGTACTTGAACCTGGCGTGGAGCCGGGTGTCCGATCCCAGCGGCACGACCCTCATGGACTTCGAGTTCAACCAGTCGAGCGAGGACTGCGCGCAGGGCCCCAACCGGGTGCGGACCGCGGGTGACCTGCTGATCGAGTACGCCATCGACCAGGGCGGCTCGAGGGCCGAGATCACTGGTCGCACGTGGACCGGCACGGCATGGGGCTCGCCGGTCGACCTCGACGATGGCACCGGATGCGGTGGCGGACCGTGCGCCACCGGAACGATCAACACGTCGGTGATCCCCGACGCCCAATCGGACGGGCTGGGTGTGAAGCAACCACGCACGTTCGGTGAAGCGCAGATCGACCTGCGGCTGATCTTCGACGACGAGAGCTGTGTCTCGTTCGGCAGCGCGATGCTGAAGAGCCGGTCGTCCGATGCGTTCTCGTCGCAGTTGAAGGACTTCATCACGCCGATCGACATCGATCTGCAGAACTGCGGTCAGGTCATCATCCGCAAGCAGACGACCCCGGACGAGGACCCCAACAGCACGGTGTTCGACTACACCAAGGCGTTCCTCACGGACCCGGCGTCCGACGACACGTTCACGTTGACCGACGACGGCGTCCAGGACTACGGCGCGACCGTCTTGTTCGGCAGCGGCTACACGGTCGTCGAAGAGGACGTTCCTCCCGGTTGGGTCTTCGACAACGTCGACTGCAACGTCGCCGAGCATCCGAGCTCCGGCGTGACACCAGTCATCAACGGAGCGTTGGTGACGTTCGCCATCGACAACGCCGATGACGTGCTCGACTGCACGTACACCAACCAGGCGCTCGGCAGCATCGAGGTGGTCAAGGTGACCGACGACGGGTTCGGCTCGTTCGACTTCACGTCGGGCACCCTGCCGGACTCCGCGTTCACGTTGACCACGACCGCGGCGGGAGACGCCGGCAAGGACTCGGCGGCGTACACCGCACTGGCCCCCGGCCCCTACGATGTCGCCGAGACCGTTCCCGACGGCTGGACGCTGGTCAGCGCGACCTGCACCGGCGACGACGACGGGACCGATCCCGCCAGCATCGTCCTCGATGCGGGCGAGGCGGTCGTCTGCACGTTCCACGACGCCCAGGAGCGAGGCGCGATCCTGATCACCAAGACCCGCAAGCACGCCGCGGACGGATCTGGCGATCATGCACACGCCGGTGTGACGTTCACGGTCACCGACAGCACCGACACCGTTGTCGGCTCGGGCGTGACCGATGCTGACGGCCGAGCGTGCGTCGGCGGCCTGTTGATCAGCCAGTTCGCGGGTGACTACACCGTGACCGAGACGGTGCCGGCCGGCTATGTCGCTGACGGCGCGACGTCGAAGACGGTGTCGGTCCCCGATGCAGGCACGTGCGGCGGAGGCGATGAAGCCACCGTCAGCTTCGCCAACACCCCGCTGACCGACATCACGGTGTCGGTCGACTCGCTGGTCGACGGCGGCACCGCGTCGACGATCAGCTGTGTGGACGGCGCCGATGAGGTGGTCGACGAGGACCTCACGAACGCTCCGGGTGACGTGGCGCTGACCTTGCCGGGTCAGCTCCCCGACACCTACGTCTGCACGATCGTCGTCGATCCGTAGACGGCGACGGCACCGGCCGAGCGGCGGGGCCCAGACGATCACGTCTGGGCCCCGCTGCCGTCGGGATCAGCCCGCCGCGGCCAGCCGATCGCGCAACTGGAAGCGGCGGATCTTTCCGGTCGCCGTCTTCGGCAGCTCATCGACGACGACCACCCGGCGCGGACGCTTGAACGTCGCCATGCGGGCTCGGCAGTGGTCGTCGATCGCCTGCGGGTCGATGGTTCGCCCGGTGCGGGCGACGAGGAAGGCGACGGTGACCTCGAGGTCGCGGGCGTCGCGCTCGCCGACGACGGCGGCCTCAAGGACGTCGGGGTGCTCGATCAGCACGGCCTCGACCTCGGCCGGCGACACCCAGATCCCGCCGGCCTTGATCATGTCGGTGTTGCGGCCGAGGAACGTCCAGTGGTCGTCGTCGGAGACGGTGTAGACGTCACCCGTCGCCAACCACTCCCCGTGGAAGGCAGCCCGCGTGGCGGCGTCGCGACTCCAGTACCCGGTGGCCAACGACGGCCCGCGCACCCGCAGGTAGCCGGGCACGTCCGCCTCCTGCACCCGCTGCCCGGCATCGTCCATGAGCTGCACCTCGTAGCCCGGGACTGGTCGACCGCTGGTGCCCGGTCGTACATCGTCGAACGTGTTGGACACGAAGATGTGGAGCGCCTCGGTGGTGCCGATGCCATCGAGCACTGGGTGCCCGAAGCGCGCCGAGAACCGTCGTTGGAGGTCGGCGGGCAGCGCTTCGCCGGCCGTGACCGTCGCCCGCACCGAGGCGAAAACGTCGGCGGGCACGTCGGTGTCGAGGAGCGCGGCGACGAAACCGGGGCTGGCGAAGAACAGTGTCGGTTGCTCGACCCGCACGAGGTCGATCACGTCGGCCGGTGTCGGCCGCCGCGGGTTGAGGACCGCCGATGCGCCGACGGCCAGCGGGAACGTCAGGGAGTTGCCGAGGCCGTAGGCGAAGAACAGCTTGGCGACCGAGAGGCAGCGGTCGTCGGGCCCGATGCCGAGCACCGCCGAGGCGTACGTCTCGGCGGTCGCCTGCGGGCTGCCGTGGCGGTGCATCACGCCCTTGGGGACGCCGGTGGTGCCCGAGCTGTACAGCCAGAACGCCGGCGAGTCGGCGGTCGTCGCGGCGACCGGCGGCTCGGTCGCGTCGTCGAAGTCGGACCACCGATGGGTGGGGACGGCGTTCGAGCCGGCCGAGCCGCCAACGACGACGGCGTGGCGCAGCTCGGGGTCGGCGGCCGCCATGGCGTCGACGTAGCCGGCGTAGGGGTTGGAGAGCACCACGGCGCCGGCGACTGAGTCGGCAACGATCGCCGTCAGCTCGTCCCGGGTGAGCATGGTCGACAGCGGGACCGGGATGACGCCGGCCCGCAGTGCGCCGAGGAACCAGGCCGGGAAGGCGAGCTCGTCGTCGAGCACCAGGGCGACGCGCTCGCCGCGACGGATGTCGAGGGTGCGCATGGCCTGCTGCGCCCTGAAGACCTCGTCGGCGAGGGCGCGGTAGTCCGTGCTCACACCGTCGACGCGGTAGGCCAGTCGCCAACCGGTTCCGCCGGCGAGGTGGCGGTCGACGAGCCAGGCGGCGGCGTTGTAGTACGTCACGATCCCTCCCTCGGATCAACTCGCCGAGCAACCATCGGTTGAGAGGCGAACATCGCCCTCAGATCCGCACGTAGTCGTAGTCGACGGGCTTGGCGTGGACGCCGGCGGATGGCGCGGCGACCCACCCGGCCATCCGTCCAGGCTCGTTGACGCCGTGCATCAGGGATTCGACGTGGGCGCGGTCGTCGGCCGTCGGCAACCAGCCCGCCACGGCGGCGTCCCATTCGTCCGTCGCCAGCAGGCGGCCGTCGGGGCTGACGCGGTGCGTGGCGAACGCGCCGACGGCCCGGTTGAAGCCGACGTGCGGCAAGGACAGCTCGAGACCGACGCGAGCCAACGTACGGTTCCAGCGGTCGACGCCCTTCTGGCAGTCGGCGATGTAGTCGTCGCGCAGCGTCTCGTTGAGCGCCGTCAATGCGGCGGCGTCGCGCGTCGTGACCTGTCCGTCGGCGACGTCCGGCACCGCCCGCGTCGTGCCGTGCAGCCGGTGGTCGTCGTCACGCCGCTCCTCCTGGAAGCGGCCTTTCAGCCCGGCGGCGAAGTAGTTGGCGGCGTTCGTCGAGGTCTCGGCGCCGAACAGATCGAGGGACACGCTGTAGTGGAAGTTGAGGTAGCGCTGCAGTGTGGCGACGTCGATTCCACCGTGCGGTCCGATGTCCGCGGTGTCGTGCTGCTCCATCAGCTCGACGCTGCGCTGGACGACGCGAGCGACACCCGAGGCGCCGACGAACATGTGGTGGGCCTCCTCCTTCAACATGAAGTCGCACGTCCGCGAGAGCGCGTCGAAGGCGCTCTCGCGCAGGCAGGCCAGCTGGAACTTGCCGTCGCGGTCGGTGAAGTACGTGAAGAAGAAGAACGACAACCAGTCGGGCGTCGGCTCGTTGAAGGCGCCCAGGATCCGCGGATGGTCTTGATCGCCCGAGTGCCGTTCGAGCAGTTCGTCGGCCTCGTCGCGGCCGTCGCGGCCGAAGTAGCGGTGCAGCAGGTACACCATCGCCCAGAGGTGCCGCCCCTCCTCGACGTTGACCTGGAAGAGGTTGCGCAGGTCGTAGAGGCTCGGCGCGGTCAGGCAGAGCGCCCGCTGCTGTTCGACGGATGCCGGCTCCGTGTCGCCCTGGACGACGATCAGGCGACGCAGGTCGGCGCGGTGCTCGCCCGGCACCTCCTGCCACACCGGTTGGCCGCGGTCGTCGCCGAAGGCGATCCGTCGGTCGGGCTCCGGGTCGGCGAGGAAGATCCCCCAGCGGTAGTCGGGAGTCTTGACGTGGCCGAAGTTGGCCCAGCCGTCCTTGCCAACCGACATCGCCGTGCGCAGGTAGACGTCGTTGCCCTGGAAGGCGACGGGACCGAGATCCTTCCACCACTCGATGAACTTCGGCCGCCACGACTCGAGGGCCCGTTGCAGCCGGCGGTCGCCGGCCAGGTCCACGTTGTTGGGGATCGTGGCGTCGATGTCCACCGTGGTCATCCGGGGCTCCTCATGTCCTGGTGCGGTCGAACTCGGGTCGCCCGCCGGTGCCGAACCGGCGCAGGGCGCCGTCCGGTCCGGCAGCGTTGGGTCGTTGGAAGATCCAGTTCTGCCACAGCGAGAGGCGGGCGAAGATCTTGGTCTCCATCGTCTCCGGTCCGGCGAACCGGGCGTTCGCCTCCAGGCCGCTCAGCGCGTCCGGCGAGAAGCTGTTGCGCTCCTCGAGGAACAGGCGGATCTCGTCGTCCCAGTCGAGGTCGTCGGGCACGAAGGTCACCAGCCCGAGGGCGGCGGCGTCGTCGGCGGGCAGGTCCTTGTCGAAGGCGCGGCGGACCTCCTCCAACTCGTCGTCGCGGCCCCAGAATCGGCCGGCCAGACGGCTCAGGTCGTTGGACATCGGGAACCAGCCGTCGTTGGCCGCGGTGAGGCGGATCGTCGGGGCCGCCTCGTCGGTACCGGTCTCGGTGAGCATGAACGAGCGGTCGGCGGCGAGCGCCAGCTCGGCCAGCAGGCCGGCGAAGCAGCTCCCCGCCTCGACCAGGGCGACGATCGTGCGAGCCGACAGGTCGAGGCGCTTGAGGACGCGGGTCCAGAGGCGGCGCACCTCGTTGACCAACCAGTGGTCGGCGTGGTGGCGCAGCAGGTCGTCGATGGCGACGACGTCGTGGCTGGAGCCGACGGTGTGGAAGACCCAGGTGCCGACCTCGGGCTCGTTGAACCGCAGGCGGAGCATGGCGTCGTCCAGCTGGCGAGCGACTGCGACGAGCCACGTCGACGCCCCGGCGGCGTGCAGGTCCGCGGGCGTCGGCGGTGGCGGCGCGTCCGGGGCGCGCACCGTGATGTGCGCCGCGCCGAGCGGCCGATCGATCGAGACCGTGATCCACTGGTACTCGATCGTGTCAGCGGTCGTCGTCGGCGACAGCGCCTCGAGCTCGATCCCGGATGCGTCGTCGGGACGGGTGGAGTCGGCCGCCCGGGCGAGCGCTCGTTGGCGGACCAGCCCGGTGAACCCGCTGCGCGGTGCCACCGCGTCGACCAGTCCCCAGTCGACGGCCTGTTGCCCCTTGACCCCCTCGGCCCTGGTGGCGAACACGTCGGCGAGGTCGCGCCGGACGTGGCGCTTGTCGACGACCCGGGTCAGCCCGCCGGTGCCGGGGAGCACCGCCAGCAGCGGCACCTCGGGGAGCGACACGGCCGACGATCGGTCGTCGACGAGCAGGATCTCGTCGCACGCCAGCGCCAGCTCGTACCCACCGCCGGCGGCGGTGCCGTTGAGCGCGGCGATCCAGACCTGTCCCGAACCGGCGCTGGCGTCCTCGATGGCGTTGCGGGTCTCGTTGGTGAACCGGCAGAAGTTGACCTTGTGCGTGTGCGACGAACCGGCCAGCATCTGGATGTTGGCGCCGGCGCAGAAGACCTTGTCGAGGCCGCCGGTCAGGACGACAACCTTCACCTCCGGGTGCTCGAAGCGCAGCCGCTGTACGGCGTCGTGCAGCTCGATGTCGACGGCGAGGTCGTAGGTGTTGAGGCGAAGGCGGTAGTCGTCGCGCAACCCCTCGTCCGCCGAGACCTGCATCGTCAGCGTGGCGATGGGCGGATCGACCTCAAGCGACCAGTGCCGGTAGCCGGATGGAGTCGCGTCGAACGTGATCGTCGCCACGGCGGACATCGTCCCACACCGCGCTCAGGCCGAGGCCAGCACCTCGTGGGCGACCTCGACCAGGACGCGGCGGCCGTTCTCGCCCGGCCGGCCCAGGACGGTGAAGCGACGCCAGACGCCGTCGGCGCGCACGTGGAGTCGTTCGAACTGGGCCGCCGAACCGAGCTCGTCGATGTGGGTGGCGAAGAACGCCTCGTCGCCCACGCCGTCGACGGCGACGACGATCACGCCATCGCCGGGAACGGGATCGACGCCGGCGGACGCATCGGCGGCGGTGATGACCTCGATGCCGAGGGTGCGCGGACCGCACGACGGGTCCGTGCTGTGCCATCCGCAGCGACCGGGGCCGAACGACTCGGGGCCGGCGAACGCGGCCGCCCGCACGCCGAGGGCGCGGCGCACCGTGCTCGTGCTCACCAGGCCGCCGCAGTCGTCGGGCGTCGGCGCGGCGCCCACCGACGACGCCGCGCCGGCCCCCGGCAGCGCCACCGCGGCGACCACGGCCAGCCCGGCGAGGACGCTCGGCCGGCCTCGACGCACCGCGTGAACGTACCCGCGTCAGGCGAGACGGGTGACGGACGAGACGTGGCCCGATGCCGGCACGAACAGGTCCTTCGTTGCCACCATCCGACCGAGGTAGTCGGCGTCGCCGCCGAGCTTGGTGCGGACGGCTTCGGCGCCGGCGATGTCCGGACGAACGCCGATCCAGGCGATCTCACCCAGCTGCCCGTAGACGTTCGTCAGCACGGCGATCGGGACCCCGGTCGCCCCTTCGACGTACTGGGCGACGTCGACACCCCAGGCCAACGCGTCGGCCATGCGATCGACCAACGCCGTCGCCGTGGTGATCGTGGCCACCGCGCCGATCGGCGGCGGGTCGCCAGGCTGTCCGTGCACCATCTCGCGGAGCAGGTCCTGACCCGGCTGGGTGATGAAGCTCTCGGCCTGGTCGAGCATCGACAGGTAGCCGTCGTCGACCAGCAGCTTGGCGGTGCCGTCGGCAAGGGCGACCTCGGACTCGACGAGCGAGCTCCAGGCCATCGTGCCAACCGGATACCCGAACGTCGCTGACCACAACGAGACGTCGAGGTCCGAGTGGTCATTGACGTAGCCGGTGACGTCGATCGCCCACGGCACCGTCTTGCGTGGACTTCCCGTCAGTGTGACGACACGCGAAAACAACAGCATTGGAGTCCTCCCTCAGGACGCAGATCCGGCCGCCCGGCCGGATGGTCCACTGTCGTCGCCACTGAGTGGCCGGCACAACCCCCGGTGTTCCCGGAAGTGCCATCGCTCCTCGCGCCGCCGACGCATCATTTGCCGGTTCGTGTAGGTCGATCTGGGCGCGGAGCGTCCCAAGCCGCCATCTGGGCGCGGACGTTCTCGATTTCGAGAACCTCCGCGCCCAGATCGAGCGGAGCCCGTTGACTCGGAGCCGTCGCTGGTCAGCGTCAGATGAAGGCGGGCGGTCCCTGATAGCTGCCCAGGAGCACTGCGGCGAGCTGCTCGCGGGTCGACGGGTTCGTCACGACGTGGTTGAGCAGCATCTGGGTGTCCCGCCCGAGGCGCTCCAGGGGATGGGATCGATGGAGCGCATCGGCACCGGTCAGCAGCTGCGCCGATCGGACGACGTCGGCGCCGGTGCTGATCGCCGCAGCTGCGGCGAGGCGGAGCCGGGCCCGCTGCTCGTTGCTCGGCCGGTTCCCGGCGACGGCGCCATCCCACAGCCGCTCGACCAGGGCGCGGAGACCGGCGGTGGCCAGTTCGACCTGGCCGTGCAGTTCGGCGATCCCTCGGACGAACGGTGACTGCTGGATGACCGGCACGGTGTCGAAGCGGTGCATCTTGGCTTCGGCCGACGCCGTCGCTTCTTCGATCGCTCGACGGGCGGCGCCGAGGTTCACCGCTGCGGCCGACAGCGAGATGAGCGAGAGCGTGTGCGCGGCGAAGTTGGCCAACGGGCCGGGCCGGGTGATCGTCAGGCTGGGCCAGGTGAAGGTCCGGGTGGCGGGGACCGTGATCTCGTCGCCGAGGTCGATGTGATGACTGCCCGTCCCGCGCAGGCCGAGCGTGTCCCAGCTCGGCAGGATCGTCGCGTCCGCAGCAGGCACGAGGACCATGCGGCTCTCTGGCGTTCCATCGCCGGTGGTGGTGCGGACCATGCCGCCGAGGTAGGCGGCGCCCTGGCAGCCGGAGACGTACGCCCAGCGGGCGTTGCGCACGACGTAGTCGTCGCCCTGTCGTTCGGCGGTGGCGTTGCCGGCGCTGCTGGTGGCGATCGACTGGCGACGCCGGAAGAACTCGGTCGCAAACTCAGGTGAGCCCGACACGGCGATCCAGGCGCTCTGCGCCGCGCCCTGGGCCATGATCCAGCCCGCCGCCGGGTCGGCGTGGGCGACAGCCGACGCGGCGTCGAACCAGTCGACAACACTCCCGCCGGCGCCACCGAGCTGGCGCGGCACGAGGATGTGGAACAGGCCGTCGGCCACCATGCGGTCGTGGCAGCCGACGAGGTCGCCGGCGCGGTCAGCCGGCGCGGCGGTCTCGCCGACCGCCTGGAGGAGCGCAGCGTCGGGTGTCGTGCTCGGGAGGGGGAGGCCTGGGCCCCCGTCCGGGTCGTCGGCGAGCAGCCGACGCCAGGCAACCGCGACGGTGCCGATCGCCGACTGGCGATCGACCGTGGCGTCCTCCAGGTGGGCGGGATACGGGTCGAGAACGGTCATGGGTCGGTCTCCTGATGGTGGGTGGCACCGCGTGGCCACCGCCACCAGGGTGCGCCGCGAGGTCGGCTGGCGCATCCGTGCCCACCACGGGTTCGTCTCCGTGAAATCCGCGCGTTTGGCAGACTCGCTGCGTGGTGCGCCTGGAGGCAGCGGGGACGCTGACGGCACGGGAGGCCGAGGTGCTCGCGCTCCTCCAGCGGCGGCTGACGAACGCCGAGATCGCCGAGCAACTGTTCGTGTCGGTGCGCACGGTGGAGACGCACGTGTCGTCGGTGCTCCGCAAGTTCGGTGCGAGCGACCGCCGGGCGCTGTCCGTGCTCCAGGCGCCGGACGCCGCGGACATCGACCAGCGCCTCGCCAACGCCCGCCGTCTCAGCGGTCGACTCCCGGCCCTTCGAGCCGACCTGATCGGCCGGGCGGAGCTGGTCGAGACGGTCGCCGCGCAGCTCCAGCAGGTTCGGCTCACGTCGCTGATCGGCCCGGGCGGCGTGGGCAAGACGAGCGTCGCGCTGGCCGTCGCCCATCACGGCGTGGAGCGCTGGCCGGACGGCGTTGCGTTCGTCGATCTCGTACCAGCGCACACGGCGGGCGACGTGCTCGGGGCGTGGGCGGATGCCCTCGGCGTGGAAGGCGATGCCGCCCGCTCCACCGCCGAGCTCGGTGCCCATCTGGCCGACCGGTCGATGCTGATCGTGGTGGACAACTGCGAGCACGTGATCGACGCCGCAGCCGAGCTCGTCGACGTGGCGCTTGCCGGCGGCGGTACGTGGCGCATCCTGGCCACCAGCCGCGAACCGCTCGGACTCCGCGACGAGCACCTGATCCCCGTCGAGGCCCTCGGTGCCGCCGCCGCCGAGCTGTTCGTCGAACGGGCCCGCCGACTCGAACCGCGCGTCGCATGGGACGCGGCAGACGCCCAGATCGTCGACGTCTGCGCCCGCCTCGACGGCCTTCCCCTCGCCGTCGAGCTGGCAGCCGGGCAGGTGCGCCGCTGGAGCCTCGACGAGCTGAGCCGACAGCTGCGCGACCCCGCCAACCGGCTGCCGGCCCAGCCCGCCCGCGGCGAAGCCCGTCACCAGACGATGACGGCTGCCATCGACTGGAGCTACGCGCTACTCGATGAGCCCGAGCAGCGGCTGCTCCGCCATCTCGGCGTGTTCCCGTCCGACTTCCGACTCGACGCGCTGCAGCCGCTGCAACCATTGCTCGACGGCGCGGATCTCACTGGCGTGCTGGCCGCCTTGGTGGACAAGAGCCTCGTGGTGCGCGATCTCGACACGAGCTCGTACCGGCTCCTCGAGACGATCCGGGCGTTCGCGATCGAGCGGCTCGGTGAATGCGGTGAGCGCGACGCGGCATTCGAGCACCATCGGAGGTGGGTCGTCGCAGCGGCGACCGCGACGAGCAAGGTCGACCGCTGGATCTCCGGCCGTCTCGCCGCCCGTCAGCGTGCCGACGCCGAGCACGTGCGCCAGGCGTTCTGGTCGAGCCTCGACACCGGTCAGTTCGACGACGCCGCCGAACTGGCCATCACCCGCTCGTTCTTGTGGCGCAACGCGGTGGGTTGCGCCGAGGGTCACCGCTGGCTCGACGCGATCGCCGCCCACGATCTCGAACCTCGGACCGGGGCCTGGGTCGCGTTGCTCCGCGCGGACGTCGCCCAAGGCGACGGGGACTTCCTGGCCATGATCGGCTCGGCGCAGGAGTCCGCCCAGCTGGCGGCGGGCCGCGACGTCGCGGCCGCTGCGCTGGCGCAGCAGTTCTTGATGCTGCAGCACTTGCTCGACCCGGCCCGCGCCGACCAGGCGCTCGCCGAGGTGCTCGAGATCTCACCCGACCAGCGGCTCTCGAACCTGCTCCGCGCGTTCGCCATCGTCGCCCACGCCGGCCGCACCACGCTCGCCGACCTCGACCAGCAGGTCACCGAGCTCGAGTCCAGGTGCAGCGCCGACGGCTACGACCGGTTCATCCTCAACTGGGCGATGTGGCTCCACGGGCTCGCCCTGCGCGACCCGTACTGGGCGCAACGCGGGATCGGCCAGCAATACGAGTACCTCCACACCGCCGGCCTTTCCGAGACCTGGCTCACGTCGTACTCCCGCGCCGTCACCGAGATGATCGACGGCGTCTCCGGCCGCCTGCAACTGGCCCATGCCCTCGACATCGCCGACGGCGAGGGCTACCGGATCGAAGGCGACTGCATGCTGGCCCTCGCGTACTCCGAGGCGTGTCGTGGCCAGCCGGGAATCGCCGCCGAGCTGCTCGGGTTGGCCCGCACCTGCCGGTTCAACGCCACCGCCCACCACGTCCTCCACGGCGTCGTGGTCGACCCCATCGTGCGCACCGAGCTCGAAGCAGCGGACTACGCAGACGCGATCGCCCGCGGCCGGACGCACTCGGTCGAAGCGATCTTGGACGAGTACGGGATCCGATCCCCGAACAGCCAGCGTTGAACCGCCTGCCGTCGTGCGGTACTTGACGGTATCGGGGCGCCCGCTGCCGGGTCTTGCGTGCGGTACCGCGCACGCTCGTCACGAACTGTGCGGTCACCGCTGGCGTAGTGGTTGGCGGACCCGAGTGAGAGGTGTGGGGCTGCCGCCTGCTGGTGCGACGACGGTTGCTGGAGCTGACTCGAGCGTGATGCCGCACCCCGCCGACGCCGTGCTCGCACCGGCGCCGATCAGCCCGGTGATGGCCACCGCCGCGCCCGCCAGCGATGCCTTGATCCTCATGGTGCCCTGCCTGGAGGTCGTTCGCCGGTGTCTCTCACCGGCGTTCCCCCGCATGCAAGACACCGGCCGTGAGCGAGGTGCTAACGACACCGCCGATGAGCACGCCCGGGTCCAACTCCGGTCGTGACGGAAACCCGGACGAGGCATCATCGTCGGTGATGGCGAGTGCAGCCGACGACCGGCCCGTCGAGATCGACCCCCGCGTGGCGGCCGCCGGCGCCGGCGACGAGTCGGCGTTCGCCGAGCTGTTCGAACAGCACCGCCGAGAGATCAGAGTCCACTGCTATCGGATGGTCGGTTCGTTCACCGACGCCGAGGACCTCGTTCAGGACACGTTCCTGCAGGCGTGGCGCCGGCTGGACACGTTCGAGGGGCGGTCCACGTTCCGGGCGTGGCTGTACAAGATCGCCACCAACCGCTGCCTCGACGTGCTCAAACGACGGCCACAGCGCTACCTGCCGTTCGACGTGGTGGCACCGATCGACGCCGACGGCGTCCCCGAGCCTGTCGACGACCTGGCCTGGATCGAGCCGTTCCCCGACGCCCTCCTCGGCCCGGCCGGCGACGATCCGGGTGCCGCGATGATCGAGTCCGAGACCGTCGAGCTGGCGTTCCTCGCCGCCATCCAGCACCTCTCGCCACGCCAGCGTGCCGTGCTCGTGTTGCGCGACGTCCTCGGGTGGCCGGCCAGTGAGGTGGCTTCGATCCTCCAGACCACCGAGGCGGCGGTGAAGAGCACGCTGCAACGGGCCCGCCCGATCGTGCGCCAGCGCCTCCCACGGCGGCGGGACGACTGGGCCCCCGAGAACCAGCCCGACGACGCCGAACGAGTGGCGCTGCAGCGCTACATCGATGCCCTCGAACGCGACGATGTGGAGGCCCTCGCTCGGCTGCTCGCACAGGACGTACGGGTCGCCTACCCGCAGATGGGGATCTGGTGCGACTCGCGCGACGCGTTCATCAATGGCAGCCGCAAGTTCGCCCCGCCAGGCGAGTACCGGATCATCCCCGCCGCCGCGAACGGTCAACCAGCTGCCGCCATCTACCTGCGCAGCCCGGGCGCGCCCGACTACCGGATCACTGCGCTCGAGGTCATCCGGGTCGACGACGGCCGAATCGTCGAGATCGTCGACTTCGACCTCCCCGACCTCTACCCGGCGTTCGGTCTCGCGCCCACGCTGCCAGGCTGACGCTGGTTCCCGATTCCTTTTCCGCGCCGACGTCGTCACAACGAGTGGCTGCAGCTCGCAGCCCCATCGAACAGGAGACGACCGTGCGCGACGACACCACCGAACCCGCCATGCCACCGACACCCCAACCACATCCCGACCTGCAACCGCTCGGTCGCCTCATCGGCACCTGGCGGGTGTCGGGCGGGGCCCAGGGCACCGCCACGTACGACTGGATGGACGGCGGGCACTTCCTCGTCCAGCGCGTCGACCTCGAGCAGTTCGGCCAGCGCATCCGAGGGCTCGAGGTCATCGGCCACAACCGTGACTTCGGCGCCGACCCGGAGCCGGACATCCGGTCGTGCTTCTACGACAACCTGGGCAACACGCTGCGCTACGTCTACGAGCCCGACGGCGACACGCTGACCATCTGGGGCGGCGAGAAGGGCTCGCCAGCGTTCTTCCGTGGCACCTACTCGCCGGACGGTGACGCTCTCGACGGCGAGTGGACCTACCCAGGCGGCGGCGGCTACCGGTCGACGATGACCCGAGCGCCCCACTGACAACAGCGCCGGACCAGACCGGGCGGGCAGCCTTCGCCGTAGCGGTTCAGGCCGGGTACGCGGCGACGAGGGCGTCGGCGATCAAGCGGGCCCGCTCGATGTTGCCGGCCGACGTGTAGTGGATGCCGTCGGGTTCGAACCACTCGTCGCGCACGATCGCGGCCCAGTCGTACACGGCGATGTCTGGGTAGCGCGCCTGCGCGGCGACGAGCGCCTCGTTCCACGGCGGCATGTTCGGACCCGACCACGCGCCCTCTGTGGCGATCGTCTTGGCCGTCAGCCACACCACAGGGTCGTCGCCGATGACCGCCATCATGCGATCGATCCGCTCGGTGTGCAGGACCGGGCTACCGGCGGCGACGTTGGCCGAGTCCGTCACACCGAGCGCGAGGACCCAGCACCCCTCGTAGCCGCTCGCCTTCAATGCGGATGCAACCTCGTCGGCGTTGGGGGCGCGGTACCGCTCGACGACGGAGCGAGCACCGGAGATCTCCAGACGAACGTCGTCGACGCCGACTCGCTCGTACTGGGCGTCGATGCGCAGCGTCGGATCGTCGATGTAGCTCTCGCTCATCTGACCGACCGACGTCGAGTCCCCGATGTGCACGACCGACGCGCATGACGTGGTCGTCGGCGCCGCGGTGGTCGGCGGTGGCGTCGTTGGTGGTTGCGTCGTCGTCGTCGGTGCGGTCGTCGTCGTCGTCGGTGATGATGCCGCGCCGACCGTCGAGCGTGTGCCGCCGATCGGCGTCGTCGGCGCTGGTGCGGACGACGTGGTCGGGTTGTCCACCAACGCACCGAGGGCAGTCAGCGCGACCGCCACGGCGGCGGGGAGAACGGACATGCGCGGCACCCTCATCGGCAAACTCGTGACGCTACCTCGCGTTCGTTTGACTCCGAGGCGACCACGAGCGGACATCGCGGGCGTTTCCCGGAGCTCTTGCCGGTGTGGGTGCGCGCTGGCAGGGTGTCGGCATGGCGATCGAGGTGCGTCCGGCCAGGGAGTTCGAGGACGTCAAGGCGATGATCGGACCCAAGCGGCCCGATGCGAACGTGTGCTGGTGCCTCAGCTATCGCCTGACCTCGTCGAAGGAGAACCGCGAGCTCGTCGGACCGGCGCGGGGCGAGCGGGTGCGGCGACTGGTGCGCGACCGTCCGTCCCCCGGGGTGCTGGCCTACGACGGCGATGACGTCGTCGGATGGGCGGCCGTGCACCCCAGGGCCGACACGAGCTTCGCTCGCAACCGCAAGATCCCGCACGTCGACGACCTCGATGTGTGGTCGGTGTGGTGCATCCGGGTGCGCCCCGGCCATCGAGGCAAGGGCGTCTCGCACCGGCTGCTGGCGGGAGCGGTGGAGTTCGCCCGCGGCCACGGCGCGCCAGCGATCGAGGGGTACCCGGTCGACAACAGGGGAGCGAAGGTCGACCTCACCATGGCCTACGTCGGCACCATGCGGTTGTTCGAGCAGGCCGGGTTCACGAAGGCGGCCGACACCGACTCCGTGCTCGACGGCTTCCGGCGCGTGCTGATGCGTCTCGACCTGCGCTGACCCGTCGATCCTGCCGTGGAAACTGGGCGCGGACGTTCTCAATCGCCCTTCTGGGCGCGCACGTTCTCGAAGATGAGAACCTCCGCGCCCAGATGGTGATGGTCAGGACGACGTGGCTATCGACGGGTGAAGGTGAGGTGGGTCACACCGCTCGGTGACGAGACCGCCTCGACGTCATAGCGCTCCTCGACGCCCTCGACACCGTCCCACAGGCGAACGCCGCGGCCGAGCAGGATCGGCACCTGCACGACGTGGAGCGTGTCGATGAGCTCGGCGGCGAGGAAGTCGCGGATGACCGTCGGACCACCGCCGATGCGCACGTCGAGGTCGCCGGCTGCCTCCCGGGCGAGGCCCAGCGCGTCGTGTGGGGTGGCGTCGATGAAGTGGAACACGGTGCCGCCTTCCATCTCGATCGACGGGCGTGGGTGGTGGGTGAGCACGAACACCGGCGTGTGGAACGGCGGGTTCGGCCCCCACCAGCCGCGCCACTCGTCGTCGGTGCCGACGTCGGTCCAGGGGCCGGTCTGCGCGCCGAACTTGCCTCGGCCCATGATCTCGGCACCGATGCCGAGGCCGTGGCGTTCAGCGAACGAGTGATCGACACCGACGGTGCCACCGGTCTCCCCAACCATCGATCGCCAGAACCGGGTGGCGAACATCCACTCGTGCAGGCGTTCCCCGGCGTGACCGAACGGGGCGTCGAACGTGATGGCGTCGCCGGTCCCGAACCCGTCCAGGGAGATCGAGAAGTTGTGGACGCGGACCTGGGTCATGGCTGCCTCCCGTGGTAGAGTGCTTGCGATATGCAACTGCTCTGGTACCGTAGCGGAAAGCAGTAGCAGATTGCAAGCACTTTGAGGAGGAACGCATGGACACGGCCCCCCGCTCGGGATGCGCGATCAACGCCGCCGTCGAGGTGCTCGGCGACCCGTGGGCAATGCTCGTGCTGCGCGACATCATGTTCGGCAACCGCCTCCACTTCCGCCAGCTGATCGCCGGCTCGGAGGAAGGCATCGCCACCAACATCCTCGCCAGCCGCCTCAAGCAGCTCGTGGCCGCCGGGCTGTTGACTCGCGACGACGCCCGCCGAGGTCAGCGGGCGGCGTACTCGCTCACCGAGGCAGGCATCCAAGTGCTCCCGGTCATGGTCGCGCTCGGCAACTGGGGTCTTGCCCACCGCGACGGCGAGCGCCGACTACGGGTCCGCGCCGAACTGCTGCGCGACGGGGGTCCCGAGCTCGTCGCGGCGATGATCGACGAACTGCGCGAGCTCCATCTCGGCATCCCGCGCCCCGACCCGGATGCACCGCGTGCGAGCGATCAGCTGCGCCGCGCCTTCGAGTCCGCGGTGCGCGACGAGACGAGCAGCGACGTCGCGGCGACATGATCGACTCCGAAGTCGTCGCTGCGGACGAGACCGACCACCCGAACGATCGCCCACCGACCGTCCCCTCGGGGAGCACCCCGCCGCCGAGCGAACCTCACCGACCGGATCGCCCGCCACGTGTCGTCATCGCGAAGAACCTGGGCGATGACTGGTCGGCCCTGGGTGTCTGGTCCGGGCGTAGTGCGCCTTGGCTTTGGCTCTGTTTCCGCAGCCCGCCATGTCGCACCATCGTCGCGAGCGGTTCTTGGTGGTGTCGTAGTAGAGCAGCACACAGTTCGGGCTCCCGCAGCTGCGGACCCGTGATCGGTCGAGCCGGGTTGCGTCGAGCGCCGCGGTTGCGAGCGCCAGCCGCAGTTGCTCGAGTGGCTCGGTTGGGTCGAGCGGTACGACGTCGCGCTGTTGGCGGGGCCGAACGCTGAGCCGGACGGCGACCGATGCGACGGCGGCATCGAGGGCGCTCGCGGCGTCCGCTTCGTCGTGGTCGGATTCGAGCACCGTGCGCAGGCAGCTGCGCAGCTGACCGAACCACGCCAGCACGCTCCGGGTGTGCCGTTGGGGTGCGGTTCGGCAGTGTTGCGCGAGGTCCGGGTCGATCAGCCCGGCGGCCTGGGTCCAGTCAACGAGGTCTGTCCAGTCCGTCACGAGGTCGAGCCGGCCACCGTGGGCGTCGACGGCAGCGGTGTTGACGAGGTCGAGCCCTGGGTGGTTGCCAACCCAGAAGAACTCGCTCGCATCACGGACCATGGTTGCTAACCTACTATCACAGTTTAGCCAGTTAGATCGCCGGAGGTCAGAGATGAGCACGATCGGTCGAGTCGTGGCGGTCAACGTGGGCCGGCAACGCACCGTCGAGTGGCACGGCCGTGCCGTCACCACCGCCATCTGGAAGCACTCCGTCCCGGGCCGCCAGCGATTGCGCGGTGTCAACGTCGACGGTGACGACCAGGCCGACCGCCGCGTCCACGGCGGGCCGACCAAATCCGTCTACGCCTACGCCGCCGAGGACTACGCCTGGTGGGCAACCGAACTCGGCATCCGTCTCGAGCCGGGCACGTTCGGCGACAACCTCACGGTCGACGGTGTGGACCTCGCCGACTGTGTCGTGGGCGAGCGCTGGCGGATCGGCAGCGCCGTACTCCGAGTGACCGAGCCGCGCATCCCCTGCTTCAAACTCGGTGTGCGAATGGGTGACGCCGGGTTCGTCGAACGCTTCGCCGACGCCGGGCGACCTGGCACCTACCTCGCCATCGAGGAGGATGGAGAGCTCGGCGCCGACGAGCCGATCACGTTGCTCCACCGACCCGACCATCGCGTCACCATCGGCGACGTCGAACGCGCCTTCCACGGTCACGCCCAGCTGACAGCACGCCTCGTCGATGTCCCCGACCTGTCCGAGGCGTGGCGCCAATGGGCTGCGCGAGCGCTCGCGCGGGAAGCCCGGGCGAACACACGACGCTCCCGGCCGTGACCGGACGGGAGTCCTACGTCACCCCAGCGACTCGCACCCGGTCGTCATCGGACATCGACACAGCCTGACGGTGCGCCGCCGGTCACGAACCGGGCCGCTTGGTGGCCTGCTTGGCCTTCTTCTCGCTGCGCTTCTCCTTCAACGACTTTCCAGACTTCTTCGATTGGTGCTGGCGAGGTGACTTGTCGGCCATCGGCTGCTCTTTTCGTTGCTGGATCATGTGCCCGGACGGCGCAGACAGCATCGCACGGGTCGATGGGTGCCCCTCCTCGTCCGACGTCTGGCGGCACGTCCAACCAGAACTCGGACCAGGACGGCAGGCTGGAAGCTGTTCGAGGGGAGAATGCAGACATGGCCTCGGACCCGAAGCACATCAACCACGACCTCAGCGCCATGGCGTGTCCGGTCGGCGTCGAGGACGTCGACCTGTTCGGCGTCGGCGCGCAGGAGCACTGGTACGAGGCGTACGAGATCCTGCACCGCGAGTCCCCGGTTCTGCGCATCGAGGGCGGCGGCCTGACGCCCGGGACCGATGCGTTCGTGCTCACCAAGCACGCCGATGTCGCCCGCGTGGTCAAGGATCCCGAGCGGTTTCCGAGCCTGACGCAAGCGCGAGTTGGTGGCTTCGCCGACCAGGGCATGTCACCGGAGGAGACCTACGGCACGTACCACAACTTGATGCAGGCGGCGATGGTGTCGCTGCGCCCGACGCAGGAGCTGTACATCCGGCACCGCAAGGAGCTCACCGACCCGTGGGTCGGGCCGGGGGCGCTGCGCCACCGGGCCATGATCACCAAGCACGCCAACGACCTGCTCGACGACTGGATCGGCGATGGGGAGGTCGAGTTCATCAGCCGATTCGCGCGGCCGCTGCCCCAGCGCGTCATGGCCAGCCTGCTTGGGTTCCCCCTCGAGGACATCCCACAGCTCGCCCAGTGGGGCGATGCCGTCGTCATGCCGTTCGTTCACGGCACCGGGCTCAAGCACGAGCTCACCCGGCAGCAGACGATGGACATGCTCGCTCGCCTCGACGGCTTCCAGGACTACATCTACGAACACGTGCGGGCGAAGCGTCTCGACCCCCACGACGACATGGTCAGCTTCCTGTGCAACGTCCACTACGACGCGCTCGACCGCAAGCTCACCGATCTCGAGATCGCCGGGATCGTGCACGCGATGATCATCGGCGGTCTCGAGACGACGCAGTACGCGCTGGAGGAGCAAGCCCAGTTGCTGTGCGAACATCCCGGCACGTTCGAGCAGTTGCGCCACGATCGAGCAAAGGTGCGTTCGTTCACCGAGGAGGCGATGCGGATGCGCTCGCCGACGCACGGGCTCTCGACCCGGGCCACGTCCCAGGACGAGGTCTTCCAAGGCGTCGAGGTGCCGGCGGGCTCGCTGCTGCACCTGCGGTTCGGTGCGGCCAACGTCGACGAGGAGGAGTTCGCCTGCCCGTTCGAACTCGACGTCGACCGGGACGGGCTCACCCGCCACGTCGCGTTCTCCACGGGTCCACGGGTCTGTCCGGGGGCCAACCTGTCACGCGTCGAGCAGCAGATCGCCTGGGGTGTGCTACTGGACCGGCTCGAGTCGATCGAGTACGGCGACGGCAACGATTGGCTGCACCAGCCTGGGATCATGCTCGGAACGCTCAAGCTGAACCTCCGGTTCGCCAAGGCGGATGCGCCGCTGTCACTCGGAACCGGCCGAACGACCACCACGGTGTGAAAGCGTTCTTGATCGCCCTTCTGGGCGCGCATGTTCTCGAAATCGACAACGTCCGCGCCCAGAGAGTGATGGCCGTCGATGGGGTGGCGAGAACGGCGGCGCAAACACCGAACGAGCGCCCTGAGTCTGCGACCGAGGTCAGCAGAGACCCGGCAGAAGACCTCCCGGATCGCAGTCCATCGCGTTGTCCTCGAACACCAACGTGGCGCCCACGCCGATGGCGAGATCGGGAGGCTGACCGACCAGATTGGAGCCGCTTTGACGGATGCCGGTCTGGTTGTCACGGAACGTGTTGAGGCCATCGAAGGTGATCGTGCCCGGATCGCTCGCAACGCGCAGCAGGGCCACAAGGTTCCCTGTGAACGTGCTGTCGCGAATCGTCGCGTCATCGCGCAGGACTACTGCGACCTGGGCGACGTCTTGGATCGTCACCCGATCAAAGAGCGTTGGTCCTGCGATGTGCACGGCGTTGGTGGTCGAAGTGGTGGAGGTCTTGGGGCCGATGGTCACGTCGGTGAGTTCGACGAACCGAACGCCGAAGGGAGGTGCGGAAATGAATGCCATGTGGCCAGCGCAATTGGTACCTTCCAGGCAGTCGCCGCCGGTGAGGGCGAGGGAACGTAGCGTCACGTTGGCGTTCAGGAAGAACAGCGTCCGACCCGTTGTGCCTCCGTCGAGCGTGGCGATCGGCTGGCCCCGTCTCGCCTTCCCGACGATCGTGAACTGCTTGACGGGCTGAGCGAACGACCCGGTTGCGAAGTTGCCGCGGCAGATGCCCTTGACCTGGATGGTCTGGCCGGTGGCGACGACGTCGATCGCGTGCTGCAGGTTGGGCGTGAAGTCCTGTCCGGTGTCGAGGTTTTCGACCTGACAGTCCGGCGGTCTTGCCTGTGATGTCGTCGGTGTGAGCACCGCCGCCATCGTCACGGTCGCGCATCCGACCGCCCCGATCCAGGTACGCATTGAGCGCATCGTGCCTTCTCCCTCTGATGGCACCCGCCGACTGGCTCAACCAGTCGGCCCTTCGTCAGCGCGGTTCCAAGTCGGTGTCAACGTCTCGGTGATCGCCGCCACCCGCCACCCGCACCACCGATCTGGCGAATCTTGCGTCACCGGTACTGCTCGCCGGCGGCGGAAACGATGACACCAACACGCAACGACGTCTGCGCTGCTTCGGTCAGGACCGGCTCGTACGCTCACCGGCGACGGGAGGAACAAGCATGAGGACGCTCGTCGTGTCGTGTCCGGATTTCCGACCAAACGGGCAGGCAACGGGCGCTGCCTAGGATTCCAATCGCCGCCATGAACGCCACGATCGATGTCGCCGCACTCCACCGGCAACGCAATCGTCGTCTGCGCGAGGTGATGGCGCGCCTCGACGTTCCGGCATTGCTGACCCCGGATCCGATCAACGTCGGCTACGCCTGCGGACACCGCAACATGACCGTGTACGGAATGATGGGGCCGTCACGTTTCGCGCTCGTGATCGGCGACGGGCCGACGATCCTGTTCGAGTTCGCCGGTTGCGATCATCTCTCGTCTGGGCTGGCAGCGGTCGACGAGGTACGCACCGCCACGCCGATCACGGCCAACTCAGGCGCCAGCTACCGCCGCCCGCTCGCCGCCTTCGCCGCTGAGGTCGCCGCAGAGTTGCGCCGCTACCACCGCGACGATCCTCGCCTTGCGATCGAGAAGGTCGACTTCGAGTTCAGCGACGAGCTACGCGCCAACCGCATCGTGCTGCTCGACGCGATGAGCGTGCTGCTCGCAGCTCGCCGGATCAAACAGCCGCTCGAGCTCGACGTCATGCGCGAAGCCACCGCACGGGTCGAGCACTCCGTGGCCGTGCTCGAGTCACTCCTGCACGACGGTGTCGCCGAGAACGAAGCATGGGCCGCGTTCCATCACGATCTGATCGCCAACGACGGCGAATACGTGGTCGCCCGCCTGTTCCAGAGCGGCTCCAACACGTTCCCCTATTTCCGCGAATGCTCCGACCGTCGGATGTCCTCGGGTGAATTGGTGTGTCTCGACACCGACGCCACCGGCTATCTCGGATACGGCGTCGACTTCTCGCGCACGTTCGTGTGCGGCGGCGAGACCCCGACACCCCGACAACGCCAACTCCACGACCTCGCACGCGAGCAACTCACCCACAACGCCGCACTCATCGCTCCCGGTCTCCCGTTCGATCAATTCGCCAGGAAGGCGTGGCCGGTACCGGAACGCTTCGCCCCATACGGGTACTACTGCCTGGCGCACGGGTTGGGCGTGTCCGGTGAGCACCCCAACGTGCCGTTGGCGATCGTCGGGCAGCCGTACGACTTTCCGGGCGAATTCGAGGAGAACATGGTGGTCTGCGTCGAGAGCTACATCGGCTGCGACGAGACCAGCCAGGGAGTGAAGCTCGAGGACCAGTTCCTGGTCACCCCGAACGGTGTGGAGGCGATCAGCACGTACCCGTTCCTCGCCACCTGAGTGACGGCAGGACGGGGCGGACGCGCTCCGACAGGAGGACCAGGCGGGTGTCGATCGGCGTCGACGATCGTTCCGCTGGCGCGCTCGGTACGCAGGGTCCGACGGCGGCGTACCATGCCGCGGTGGGTGAGTCGGAGTACCTCCTCGCGAACGCGCGAGAGGAGACGGTCGCTCGCTTCGATGCGTTGGAGGAGGCCTTCGACGTCGTGACCACAGGGCATCTCGGGCGGATCGGGGTGGCGCCCGGGTGGCGGTGCCTTGAACTGGGTGCCGGCGGCGGGTCGATCGCAGCCTGGTTGGCGACGCAGGTCGGGTCGGCAGGTCGCGTCGTCGCCACCGACCTCGACGTCTCGCGGTTTCGAACGCACTCGCTCGACCAGTTGGAGGTGCGCCGCCTCGACCTCGTGACCGACGCGCTGCCTGCGGGTCCGTGGGATCTCATCCACGAGCGGCTGGTGCTGCAGCACGTGCCAGCCCGCTTGCAGGTTCTCGACCGGATGGTCGCCGAGCTGGCGCCCGGCGGATGGATCCTCCTCGAGGATTTCGACACGGGTGAGGTCCGCACCACCGACCGCGACGGACCACACCACGAGCTGATCGCCCGCATGGCGGTCGCCTTCAACGGGTTGTTGGCGGACCGTGGTGGAGTCAGCAACTTTGCCGCCAACGCTCGGCGCGAGCTCATGAATCGAGGCTTCGTCGACACCGGCTCCAGCGGGCATGTCTCGATCGCGTCGGGCGGCACCGGCTTCGCTCGCGCCGTCGCCGCCAACACCGGACAAGTGCGTGGCCAGCTCGAAGCGTCCGGCTTCACACCCGCCGAACTCGATCACTTCGTGACCGTGCTCCACGATCCCGAGACACTTGTCGGGAGCCCGGTGCTGATCTCGACCTGGGGTCGCCGACCGACCTGACACCTGCTGAATCTCCATCGCCCAACGCCGTCAGAACCTTGCCAGATCAGGCTCGCTCACTTCGCCAACGGTGGACCCTTCCGCCCGACGAACAGCTGCCACCTGGCAGACCCCTCGACGACGCCGCACCTAGGCCGACATGCCTGCTCGGCTCGTCACAGCGACCGGGAGGGCGGCGTTTCACGCGGGTGGGCGTGCTCACGGCCAGCGAACGTCGTCATGCGTCGCCAAGCGAAGGCGTGGTCGCGCTCGTGCCACACTTTCGCCGTGAAATACAGCGGGCGGTGGCCGCGAACTCCGTCGCTCCTCGGGCTCGCGGCCCTGCCGGTCGTCGTGCTGGGTCAGTGCGCGCCGGGCTGCGAGCCGCCTCCCGAGGACTTCGTGATCACCGAGATCAGCTTGGTTGGTCCGACGGCGTACGACCTGACGCCGAATGGTCGCTTCGTGCTCTTCACGAACGGCGACGGAGCGTGGACCCGGGCTGACCTGCAGGCCGGAGCCACGACGCCGGCGCCCTTCGGGACGCAGATCACCGACGATGGCGCCGCGGTCGTCGCCGTGGACGTGGGACAGATCGTCCGCACCGAGGTCGCCACCGGCACGGCGCTGACGCGCACCCTGCCCGCCGGTTGGACCCCGAGCGGCCTGACGTCGATCGACGGCATCGGAGGCGGAGTCGGCGTCAGCGCGACGAACGGCGGGCTGGCCGACGAAGGCGCCTACGTCGTCGACATGACCACCGGCGTGAGCAGCCCTATCGACAGCACCGTGCCGGGGGCTCAGCAGGGCGACGGGTCGCGCAACCCGGTGCTGTCGGCGGACGGCTCGGTCGTCGCGTTCGACCGCTACGCCAGCGGAACCGCTCCTGGCTCGACCGGGGTCTGGGTGTCGGTGAGCGGCGCCCCGGCCGCGTTGATCGGCGCGCCGCCCAGCACGTCCGTGCGCAGCACGGTGCAGGACGTCTCGGCGGACGGACGCTTCGTCCTCCTTCGCTCGACCGTTACCCACCCGGCCGGCCGGCTGTACGTCCACGACCGCTTGTCGGGGTCCACCACCGAGGTGCCGCTCGTGCTGGCCGTCGGCCGCGCCGCACCGGCCACGATCAGCGACGACGGTCAACGCATCGGCCTGGCCGTCGATCGAACGGTCGAGGGCCCGCAGCAGCCGGTCGCCGCGTTGCACAATCGCGTCACCGGGGCGACGACGGTCATGACGGCGGACAGCACCACCGCCTCCACGCTCTGGTTGGACCAGTCCGTGCAGATCAGCGCCGACGGCCGACGAGTGGTGTTCACCATCGTCGGACCGGAGGGAGACGGCCCGAGGATCGTGCGCGCCGACTTCCCGAGCTGACCGAGTGCCGCGAATCGTGGAGGGTCACTGGTCCGCCGGGTTTGCGTCACCGTTCTCGCCACCGGTGGTGACACCTCGGCAGACCCGCCCTCGCAGTGGCCCAACGACTTCGCCGGTCGTGCCCGGGGTGACCTGGAATCTGTTCGAGGAGCTTGTCCACGGGCGCTCAGGAGTGACCATCGAGCGAGACCTGGAGCCGCGCCCGCGAAGATCGGCGTGTGATCTTCGAACCTGGGCTGATCCGACGCATCGAGTCGTCGTCGGCTCGCGTCATCATGGCGACGGCGGCCGCGTTCGCCAACCGTGCTGCGGAGGACAGGGCTCGCGCTGTCGCGTTCGCCAGCGGCACACTCGCCGCGTTCGGTCCCGGCCGGTACGTCAACCGCGCCGTCGGCGTGTCGCTCGACGAGCTCGACGACGATCAGCTCGACGAGCTCGAGGCCTACTTCACGGACGCCGGGGTGCCGCCGTCGCTCGAAGTCGCGTCGTGGGCCCCGGCCAGCCTCCTGGCGAGGCTGGCGGCGCGGGGATACACGATCTCATGGTTCCGCAACGTGTACGTGGCGGCGCTCGACGACCGGCTGCCGCCCGAACATCCGGCGATGACCGTCGACGAGGTCACCGACGACACGCTCGAACAGTGGCTGGCCGTACTTCGCGTCGGCAACGAGCTGACGACGCCCGACGCGGTCGCCATCAGCGACGAATGGGCCCGCGCTTCGCGGGATGTCGCCGGCACGACGGACTACCTCGCCCACCTCGACGGAGTTGCTGCAGGATGCGGATCGATCGCTCCCGAGTCCGGCGTCGGGTGGATCGGTGGGGCCACGACCGTGCCGGCCTACCGGCGCCGCGGTGTGCAGGGCGCACTCATCCGCCGCCGCATGACGGCGGCCTACGAGGCAGGCTGCGACCTGGCGGTCGTCACCGCAGTCCCCTCCGGCGACTCGGCTCGCAACGTTGCCAGGCTCGGCTTCACGCTCGCCTACTGCCAGGCAGTCCTCACCCAGCTGGCCCGATAGCCATCTCCGGCCGATGGCCGCGTGTCGACGACCGTCGGATGCTTGAACTCGCCGCGGATCGTGGTCACAGGATCGCGAAGAGACGTCGCCGAGCTGGGCAGCCCTAGGGTCGTCGTACATGGTGTCGTTCGACGTCGACCGGTACCTCGCACGCATCGGTTATGACGGCCCGCGGCACCCGTCGGTCGCCACGTTGACGATGCTCCAGACGGCCCACATGGTGCGCGTACCGTTCGAGAACCTCCACGTGTTCCAACGCGTCGGGGTGCGGGTCGATGTCGGATGGTCGTACCACAAGATCGTCGAGCAACAGCGCGGCGGTTGGTGCTTCGAGCTGAACGGATGCTTCGCCGAACTGCTGCGCCGGCTCGGCTACGCGGTCGACCTGCTGGCGTGTCGAACGTTCGAGCCATCCAGCGGCGGGCTCAGCGCCGACTTCGACCACCTGACGCTGCTCGTGCACGTCGACGGCACGCCGTACCTCGTCGATGTCGGGTGGGGCGACAGCCCGCTGACGCCGCTTCCAGCCGAACCCGGCGAGTACGCCAGTCGGCCACGGTCCACTCGCATCGAGACCGAAGCGTCGACCGTGCGCCTCGTCGAAAAGGTCGACCGGGAGGACGCCAGCGTGGCCTGGGAGCTGCAGTATCAGGCGTCGCGCCAGCCCCGGGAGCTGGCCCAGTTCGATGCCCGCAGCCGCTACTTGCAGACCGAGCCGGGGCTGTCGTGGACCGAGAAGCCGCTCGTGACCCGGGCCACGTCAGTGCACGGCGGCCGGGTGACCTTGCACCGAGATCGGTTGCGGGTGCGCCGCGACGACCTGTCGATCCACGACAGGCCGGTCGCGGCGCCACAGTGGGAGCAGGCGCTGGGCACGTGGTTTGAGATGTCCGTCCCGGTGGCGGGGCCGAACGATCCGCCGTCGCGCCGCCAGCCCAGCCGGGGCAGCGCCGCGCCGACCGCGGCTTCGTAGCAGCCGTTCGGTACGGCCCGCACCGAGTCGGCGCTCGTCCTTCACTCCGGGATCGCATCTTCTCGGCTGGCTGCCAAGGACGCCGGTCGGCGGCGAACGAGCCGCCGGGCGCGCCGATCATCGCCTGCCGCAAGGTGCATGAGGCCCCTCGAGCTGGCCAGGAGCGAGGACCATGAGGTGCTGCGCGACAAGGGGTTGGCGGCGATGCGCCAGCAGCGCCATGCCCGGCTGGCCCGTCAGCGGCTCGCCGGGGGGTGCTCGGTGACGCCTCGAGGGCGGATGCGGGCGAGCATGACGGACTCCCTCCCAAGGTACGCCTGATCGGGGGATCATCGGGATGCCGTTGAACTTGCGGGGAACTCGGCAACGTTGCGCGGCAGGGGGTCACGCGTTGGAGCGAGACGAGCAGGGCCGCGGCGACGTCGGCGACGTTCTCGACGTCCCACTGAAGATCGGCAAACACCGCGTCGGTCGTTCCGTCGGGTGCGACGACATACAGCTCGATTCGGTGACGGCTCACGACTGAGCCCGAGTAATTCACGCCAAGGCCGAAGTGCGTACGCAGTTCATCGAAGCGTTCGGGATCGGCCCGCAGCGCGCGGTGATCTTCATCGAGCTCGAGTCCCCGGATTGTGCAGTAGCCGGCGAGCCTGTCGGGCGTGTCATAGCCCGGGTCGTAGGTGATGGCGGCGATCCGTATTTGGCCGGCCAGCTTGCGATCCCTCAGGGATCGCTGCAGTAGTCCGAGCTTTGTCACCGTGAGCGAGCACTTGTTCGGATTGGCACAACGCGTGTAGAAGAACGCTGCCACCGTCGGTGCGCCGGTAAACGCCTGCTCGAAGGTGAGCGTCTGCCCTCGATGATCCTCGAAGACGAGGTCGCCGATCGACTCCTGACGGCCGGCGCGGGGATCGACTCGGCCGGCGAGTGAGGCGCAACAGCCGCCTGATGCGGCAGCCTCGGGCATCGCCGCTTCGATCGCAGCTCGGATCGAGTCGATCGCATCCCGGGCGCGACGGCGGTTGTCCCGGCTGAAGCCGGCGGTGGTGGCGATCGTCTCGAGTTCGTCGAGGGCCCCTGCTGCCTGGCGTCCGAGCCAGGCGAGCGATCCGAGCAGCTCGGCGATGGCGGTCGTCTCCCGCTCGAGCGACGCCCGATACGAGCGGAACGTCAGCTCGTCGTCGCGGTACTGGACGTTCCTGATGCCTTCGAGCAGGAAATGCGCCAGCTCGGGCGACGGATGTGGGCAGCCGCGTATCGCCTTGGCCGCTGCGGCGACGAGATACGGCTTCTGGCTGTTCTCGAGCGCCTCGAGGACGTGCGGCAGCGCGCCGTCGGGCAGGCCGGCTTGCTCGAACGACGCGAGGAGGTATCCGCGGATACGGGCGACCGCGTTGGCGCCGCGGCAGTCGTAGACCGGATGGCCTTGATGCAGCAGCGGAACCAGCTCGTCGGTTCGGCCCGGGTCCGCTTTGACTCGGTCGATGTACGCGGCAACCTGGTCCTCGGTGGAGGACCCGTCGAGTCCGGCGGCCGTCAGGAGCGGGACTGCGCCCATGGCGGCCATCGCTACTTCGACTTCTGCTCAGCTATCGACCGGAGGTTGGCCGCCTGAGCGCCTGCATTCCTCGGCATCTCGACCTGATCGAGGGCAACGATCGCATCGAGGACGACCTTCTGGTCCACGCCAGGAATGTGGAGCTTGGTGTTGAGGAGCGCGACCTTGAGCTCGGGATCGGCATCGTCCTCACCGATGATCCGGTCGGCCTCGGCCTCGAAACCCGTTGGGTCGATCCGCTGTAGCGCAACGGCGCACAGGTGCCGGACCTCTGGGTCCTCGGAGTTGTTGGCGAGCGCCTCGCGGAGCAAGTCGGCCGAGGCGGCGTCGGCACCGAGGTTGCGAAGCGCCTCGATCCGCGTCCTCTGGTTCGGGGGGTCTTGGGCGAGCCGACGCAGCACCGGGAAGTGCTCTGCGTGCAGGTCATACGACAGCAGCTGCACGGCCTTCTCCGGTTCCGTGATCCGCTTCGTCGGATCTTCGAGACCTTCGATCAATCGCCGCTGCACGTACTCGTCCTGATTCATGGCGAGCTGCTCGATCGCCGAGTCGCGAATCGACGACGACGGGTCGTCGATCAAGCCCCGAAGCGTGCTGAGATAGCGCGGTCGGTGGGCGAGCATGGTGGGGGAGCTGAAGCTATTGATCTGCAGCACCCGGAGGGCGGCCTCACGAACCGGCTCGGGCTGCCGTCCCTCGGCCAGGATGCCGGTCGACCAGTCGAGCAGGTCCTCGTCGCGACCGACGTATCCAGCGATCTTGTCGAGCATCGCTGCTCGAACCGCGGCGCTGGCGCGCGGGTTGTCGATGAGCTCGATCGCCCGCTGGGCGTAGGTCGGGTCCGAGATCGACCCGAGCGACGAAAGCGCAGTCAAGCGCCGTTTGACGGTCTTCGACGTGTCGAATGCGATCTCGAGGTTCTGACGGGTTTCGTCGTTGGCGGCCGCCAGTGCTTCGAGCTGTCGCTTCTTGTACTCAGAGGGACTCATGGCGTCTCGCTCATTCAAAATCGAAGGGTACGTCGTCGTAGCTGAAACCGAGATTCGCGGCGAGGTCGTTCTGACCCTGGAAATCGATGGCGTCACGAATCAGCGGATAGCGGTTGGGGACGGGCAGGAACGGAGACGCTGGGAAGTAGGTACTCGGCGCCGTGCGAGGCCGCGGGTCGCCGACCAGCCCGCACCATGGCCACAAGGCATCGTCGAGATAGTTGCCGATCCGGTCCGCGTTGGCTCGGCGGGGATCGGGGTTGTTCGGCCCGAAGCCCTGCTTGTGGTAGGTGCGATCGTCGTCGGGCTCGGCCCGATCCTGGAGCCACTGCCACTTCGCCCACAGCCGGTCGACGTTGGCATGCAGGAGGAAGAACAGTGGGTCGGCGGGCGCGCGCCCGATGTCGGCGACCTGGCCGCGGAAGCTCACGTGGGCGCTTCCATGCGGATCGCCCTCCATCCTCTCGAACCTCTCGAACGTGACCCGGCCGGTCCCGGGCGTGGGTCCGGGCGTGGTCCCGAGGTTGAGTGTTGACTCCTCGTTGTTCTGTACACGGGCCGATTGGGTCGCCGGGTCGAAGTTGGGCACCGGTGTTCGGCTGATCCGTCCACTGCCCTCACCGAAGACGGTGAGCCGCCAGTTGACGAGTGGGTTGGAGCTCGAGAACTGCACGATCCCGGTCGAATCGGGCACGCCGAGGAAGTCTCGTGTGAAGACGTTGGGGGCAGGCTCGTCGAACCTCCAGTAGGGCAGGACGACGCTCGGGTCGATCGCCTGCAACTTGCGTTCGAGATCGAGCAGGTACAGCCGGTGCCAGGGCAGGAAGCAAGATCGGCCGTGGATCTCCATCGACGTGTCGGCCGTATGCATGTTCTGGAAATCGACGAAGTTGCCCTGCTGGTTCAAGGTCACCAACGCGGTCAGGAAGCGGTCGCGCTCCGCCGGTGTGAGATCGTTCGCGTTCTTGCGGATACGCACCATGAGGGACTCGGTCCGGATCACGGAGCCATCGGACACGTCGGTGACACGGATGACTGCGTCGCCGTCGGTCGTGCTGGGAAACCCCTCGACGCCATCGGCGGCGTCGAACCGGCCAGCAATCCAGCATTGGACGTGGTCGGTGCTGGTCGGGGCCCGAGCTGGCACATCGAGCTCGATCGAGTCGGCGGGCGTGCCGTCGGGTGAGGCGAGAAAGACGATCTGTCCGCCAGTCGCCGTGTCGTCGTTCTCAAGCCGGACGCGCTTGGCCGCGCCGTCAAGCGATAGCGCCGCCAGCCGTGACGGCGTCCACGTGACGTACTTCCACGCCGGGTCGACGGCGAAGACATTGTTGAAGTTGAAGATCAATGCAACCATGCCGTGGCCCGAACCGTAACGCAGCGCCGGTGCAGCGGGTTCTCCTCAGGCTCGGGAGGGGGCGCCCCGGAGGACGAGGTGCGCTACCGCCGAGCCCAGAACGCCGAAACCGTGACACTGCGGACCCCTGCTTGTTCTGAACGACCTCGGCGACGAGCTCGTCGCCGACCTTCGAGCCCCTGCGTTCCCCCGCGAACCGCCGCACGACTTCCATGAGGTCCTGGGTCAGAGTCGTTCACCCGGGGGTTACGGGTGCTGCCGCCGAGGCGTGGACCCGGGTGTCGGGGGGAGCCGCAGCTCAGACAGCAATCGCGTCGACGACGAAGTACGTGGAGCGGGTGGGCACGACGCGCTCGAGCTCGAAGCCGGCGTCGGCGAGCAGCTTCTCGTACTGGTCCCGGGTCCGCTCGCGCCCGCCGGTGACGGCGAGCATGATGATGTCGAGCAGCTTGCTGTGGTCTGGGCCGGGCGTGTCCGGAACGAGCACTTCGACGACGATGAGACGGGCCCCCGGAGCCGCCGCGCGACGAACCGCAGAGAGAATTCGGGCGGCATCCTCATCTGACCAGTCGTGGAGCACTTCCATCAGGACGTAGGCATCGGCCACCGGCAACGGATCGGCAAAGAAGTCGCCGGCGACGAGACGGAGCCGGTTCGAGGCGGCATCCCCGGCGTCGGCGATGACGTGGGGCAGCTCGAAGAGGACGCCCATCGCATCGGGGCCTTGCTCGAGGATTGCCGACAGCAGGCGCCCCGTGCCTCCGCCGACGTCGACGACGGTGGCGAACGTCGAGAAGTCGTAGGCCTCCACGACGGCGGGTACGACGGCCGACGACTTGTCGACCATCGCCTGACTGAACAGGGCTGCCTCGTCAGGATGCTCGGCGAAGTGCGCCATCATCGCCTGCCAGCCGACCGCCGGCCGTCCGGTCCGTGCCGGCTGGGCGAGCTCGGTGAACGCGGCCCACGAGCTCGTGCCGATCATCCGTGCGAACGAACGCAGCGACTGCGGATGGTCGCTCCGCAGCAGCTCGGAGCGCGGCGTGTGGACGTACCCGGCGGGACCGCCAGCGAAGAAACCGTGCGCCGAGAGGAGGCGCAGCATGCGCGCCAACGCGTCGGCGTCCATACCCGTGCGGGCGGCAAGCTCGTCGACGCCGACCGGTTCGCCGTCGAGCGCGTCAGGGACGCCGAAGTCGGCGATGACGTGGATGCACCGGGAGACCACGTGGCCATTGATGAAGGCCCAGACCGCTAGCTGGTCGGGCATCTCCTCGGTCGTGCTCACCTCATCGCCCCTCGCCCATCGGCCTCGCCCCTCGCTCCACAACGACACGGACCCGGCTTTGTCGTCCGGCCTGCTCCCTCGCCGCGCTGGCGACCACACAATCCGGCCGCGCCAACGACGCGAACCTAACAGGGCCTTGCCGCCGCCCCGGTGGCGCTCTTGCTGTTCGTCGAGTCTCCGACCAGATTCCGTGAGGTCCGCCAAGACCAGTGCTGCGCTCGGCGTCGACCACGCGTCCGTTCGTACGATGCTTCGTCAGCTCGGCCCAGTGTGGACCGACGCCCGTGCACTGCTCGATGAGCTCTGCCGCGTTCTGGAGCAGTCACCCCGTCCCTGGGGGTGGCGTTGACCGTGATTCGCGATCGGATGCCAGGGAGGACAAGCCGACACGTGCTCGAACGCCCACCCAACGGCAGGTTGATCGCGGTGCTCCGCCGCGCCGGAGGTCGGGAGGAGGACCAGCCGGTTCGTGGTCGGTCACGGCTCGCTCGCTGCCCGTTCGGTGCTCTCGTCGGTTGAGCACCGACGGCGGTGCGAACGAGCGGTTCCCCGTCTTCCCGGGTCGCCTGAAGGCCTGCCTCAGTTCTGGACGTCGGAGACCGCTCGCCGAGCGAGGTCCCGGACCCGTCGGTCAGCGTCGTTGCGCGCCACCTCGTCGAGGCGTGCAAGCACGCCGTCGCCGCTGCGCGACGTGACCGACTGAACCGCGAACTTGCGGACCGCCGCGTCGTCGTCGTCGATGAGACGCTGGAGGACCTGGTCGGAGGCGGCGGGTGCCATCAGTTTCGCTGCGGCGGCCGCCGCGGCCCGCACTTCTCGTCGCGGATCCGCGGTGACTCCGACGATGAGTTCGTTGGCTCGATCCGAGCGGATCCTGGCGAGGGCATGGACGGCCCTGGCGGCGATCCAATCCTCGTCGTCCCGGATGAGCTCCAGCAACACGTCAACATCCTCCGCACCGAGGCCTGCGTACGTCTCCTCGGTCGGCTCGATCGCCGTGAGCTGGCGGCGAAGTTGGTCTCTCGTCATGGCCACGGTGCGCTCCTTTCCGCTGACAGTCCTTCGGTCATCCGAATGGCACCGGCCGGGTGCTCGAACTCGAGCGCATCGTTTGCGCCTCGACGGCCGTGACGTCGGGTGGCACGTTCGTCCAGCCAATGTTGGGCCACATGAGGAAGTCCGAATTCGTGCTCGGCGTCGTCGAGACGTGACGCAGCCCCAGCACGTGACCAACCTCGTGCGCCGTCAGCCACCCGCTGTTGATGTTGTCGGCGATCACGCACCCGGGCCGCCCCGATGGTGAACTCGCGCACCCGACGAAGTTTCCGGTTCCGCCCTGCAGCGAGTCAACGACGTAGACGACCAACTCATTGCTGCCGACGCCATTGCGGTTCTCGAACAGGTCGTCCTGTTCCTGGGTCGTCGATCCGAGGAGACACGCACCGACGTCAAGGACGAGCAACGCGCTGAGCGTGGTGTCGCCGCTCAGATCCTCGGTGGACCCGACCCGGACGTCGATCCCCCGCTCGGCGAAGAGGCGGCGCATCGCATCGGTCTGCCGGTTGAGGTAATCGCCAAGCCCGGACGTGATCGGCAGCAACGACTTCCAATGGATCGTCACGGCCTCGCGATCCCACCCCCAGTTGGGAACGATCGACCGGGGATACCCGGGATCGACGGTCCCGGGCCCGATGTCTCCCCGCGTGACTCGGATGTACTGGTCCCCACGGAAGAAGTAGCACTTCGAACCCGAGTACAACGCGGCGTCGATGCCACTCGCACCGAACCCGCCCGGCCACCCCCAGTTGGGCGCGATCGACCGGGGATACCCGGGATCGACGGTCCCGGGCCCGATGTCTCCTCGCGTGACTCGGATGTACTGGTTCCCACGGAAGAAGTAGCACTTCGAACCCGAGTACAACGCGGCGTCGATGCCACTCGCACCGAACCCGCCCGGCCACCCCCAGTTGGGCGCGATCGACCGGGGATACCCGGGATCGACGGTCCCGGGCCCGATGTCTCCTCGCGTGACTCGGATGTACTGGTTCCCACGGAAGAAGTAGCACTTCGAACCCGAGTACAACGCGGCGTCGATGCCACTCGCACCGAACCCGCCCGGCCACCCCCAGTTGGGCGCGATCGACCGAGGGTAGCCAGTATCGACGGTTCCGGGCCCGATGTCTCCACGCGTAACCCGGATGTACTGGCTCCCACGGAAGAAGTAGCACTTCGAACCCGAGTACAACGCTGCATCAATCGCCATGGCTGACCACCTCCGCACACGTAGCATCCCGCAGGTCAGACGGCCCTGCAACCGATTAGTCAGGCCGGCGAGCGGTCGGCCGTCATCGAGCGCTCACTCACCTCGGGACAGGTAGTCCCTGAGGAGCTCTTCGATGGTCAAGCCGTTCGCGAGGAGGCCGAGGATCAGCCCGACCCAGGCGGGCGTGCCGCGAAGCGTCGGCTTGCCAACGGCGGACATCACGATCGATTGCGATCCGCGCGAGCAGGTCATCTGCGGTCATGGCGTCACCGTAGGGGTCGATTCGGCTGGGCCTGTGCGTCCGCGCCGCGTGGCACGAAGACCTCGTTTCCTTCAACCACGGTTGGCCGTCGGTGGCGGCGATCAGCAGAACATGCTGGAGCAGCCGTCTGGCGAGGTTTCGAGCTCGCTCGCTGCGTCCCAGGTCGCTTGATCGACCGGTTGCAGGCTCCGGGCGATCGCCAGCGCCTGCTCGGGCGAGCCGTACAGGCCGAGCGTTACGGTCAGGTCCGATGACGGCGACCAGTTGACGGCAGAAGTCACGGAGCTGGTATCCGACCGACGACGCCCGCAGACCCACGACAACGACCTGGGGCGTGACGGGCCGAGGGTCGTAGTCGAACATCGACCCACTTGACCGGTCACTCATGACCCATCCGCCACCGCGCCAAAAACACACGCTTCAGTCCCTCGACAGTTGCTGGACAGCTTCGCTGTCGAGCTCGACCTGCGCCACTGCGAGATTCTCCCGGAGGTGACGCAGCGACGACGTCCCGGGAATCAGCAGGATGTTCGGCGACTGCGTCAGGGCCCACGCCAGCGCTACCTGCGCCGGTGTGTAGCCCTTGCGCACCGCGATCGTCACCACCGCCGGCGCGTTGAGCACCGAACGCAGACCGGCGGCGCCGGAGCCCAGCGGAGAGTACGGCACGAACGCGATCCCGCGGCGCGTGCACTCGTCCAGCACGGGCTGCGACAGTCGGTTCGTGGGGTGGAACGCGTTCTGAACACACGCCACGTCGGTGAACCGCAAGGCGTGGAGCAGGTGGTCGAGGCTCACGTTGCTGAGACCGATCGATACGATCAACCCGTCGTCGCGGGCGGCGATCATCGCACCGAGCTGGTCGTCGAAGAACGCGTCCGGGTCGGAAGGGCGCATGAGCCGGAGGTTGACCACCGCCAGCGTGTCGACACCAAGGCTGCGGAGGTTGTCTTCGATGCCGCTCCGCAGCTGGTCCGGCTCATCGGCGGCGAAGATGCCGCCTCGGCTGTCACGGCTCGCGCCCACCTTGCTGACGATCCGCAGCTGCCGCGGATAGGGATGGAGCGCTTCACGAATGAGGTCGTTCACCACGGCCGGGCCGTAGTACTCGGCCGTGTCGATGTGGTCGACCCCACGTTCGACTGCCTCACGAACCACCGCCAGCGCCTCGGCGCGATCGTGGGGCGGCCCGAACACGTTCGGTCCGGCCAGCCGCATCGCGCCGAACCCGATCGGCGAGACCGAGAATGGACCCAGCGGGCGTCTCTGCAAGCCCTCGATCCCGCGGTCCAGCTCCATCATCGCCCGTCGGGAGATAGCCGCACGAGGTCGTGGCCGGCCAGTGGGCCACCGAACTGTTGCATGGCCCCGCCGGTCACGAAGTCGCCGAGGTCGATCGTGAAGAAGCCGGCCGCATCGAACAGCTCCATGACTGCGGCCTTCGCCGGGTCGTGATCACCCGAGACAAAGAGGACTCGGCGACCGCCCGCCTCGCCGAGATCGGCACCCACTACGTCCGCGCCAAGCGTGTTGGCGGCCTTCACCAGCCACGCGCCTCGAACGGCTCGGCCACGATCTCGCTCGACGCACGGCCATCGAGCGGCGCGGGTCGGAGCTCCGGGAACAGCAGCGCGTTGGTCGCGTCAATGACGACTTCACCGGCCCACGCCAGGCCGCCGACCGCCGCCGGGATGCTGTCCCACGGGACGGCCATCGCGACCGCGCAGCCCGTCGCGTCGGCAACGGTATCCGCCGACGTGCCGGGGCCGAGCTGGGCCACCACCGACGCCAAGGTTTCGGGATCACGACTGTTGGCCATGACGACCTGCCGGCCGGCCCTCATCACCGTGCGCGCCACTGCCCCTCCGGCATTGCCGGCGCCGATGATGCCCACCGGCTCCTCCGAGCCCGTCTCGGAGGTCGCTGGTGCCATGGTGTCTCATCCTGAGCGGGTGGCGGTCGCCATGGCATCCAGGAATCCCACAGTTCGCGCCTCGTGAGCGTCGCTCGTCCTACCTCGCCGCCGAGGACGAGTCCAGAACGTGGCGGGTGAGTGGCTGTCCGAGATCTCAACTAGGGACTTCCTGGATTCGATCGCGCTGTCGCAGCGACACGATGTCCTTGGGAATGAGCCCGTAACTTCGTCATGGAGGTAACTGATGAGCGCACTCGAGGGCGCCGTCACAGCAGTTCCTGACCCCGAGCACCGAGCGCGCTGGCTCACGCTGGGAGCGATCGGAGTCGCCCTGCTCATGGTCGTTCTCGACCTGACGCGGGTGCCCGTGCGGCCGTGACTGCGCTGCCAACCCGAGAGGCGGACAGCAATGCGCACATCAGACACATCTGATCTACCCGACTACGCGCCGGTCCCGCGCTCAGCGCTCGGCCCAGCGCTGAACGAGCAGGGCTACTACGTCGGCCGAGTCGAGGCGAATCTCTACTGGGTCACCGACGGCACCTACCAGTCGGCGTTCCTGACGACGTCGGACGGCGTCGTGCTGCTCGACGCCCCGCCGACGATCGGCAACAACCTCCAGCGGGCGGTGGACGAGATCACGTCGGCGAACGGCGTCAGCAACAAGGTCCACTACCTCATCTACTCGCACCACCACGCGGACCACGTCGGCGCGTCGTCCCTGTTCGACAAGAACGTCACGCGGATCGGGCACGAGGAGACGCGGCGGCTGCTGCTCCGTGACGACGACCCAGCCAGGCCTCCGAACGAGGAGACCTTCCAGGACACGCGCACGCTCGAGATCGGCGGCGAGCGCATCGACCTCGCCTGGCACGGGGCGAACCACTCGCCCGACAACATCGTCATCCACCTGCCCGATCACGACACGTTGATGCTGATCGACATCGTCAACCCTGGCTGGGCACCGGTCTTCCTCTCGAACCTGACCGAGGACATCCCCGGCTACCTGGAGGCGCCGGCGAACGCGCTGGCCTATTCATGGAAGCACTTCATCGGCGGCCACCTCGGGCGGCTCGGCACCCGCGAGGACGTTGCCTTGCACCAGCAGTACATGGCAGACATCGCGGAGAGCTCCAGGAAGGCGATCGACAGCGCCGACCTGACGCGCTACTTCGAGAAGTACGGCGAGAACGTCTGGGCGGCATTCAAGGGCGGCCTGGACGAGATGGTCGCCGCGGCAGCCGCGCCCGTGATCGAGAAGTACACAGGCCTGCTCGCAGCTGCTGACGTCTTCACCGAGAGCACGACGTTCCAGGTGCTGCAGTCCATCCGGCTCGACCTAGGCCACGGCTCGTGGGTGCACCCCTGACGGCCAGCCTGCCCGCACGCTTCCGGGCCGGCCCCGAGATACAACAGGTTGACGACCCGCTCGTTGGAGGACAACCGAGCCGGTCTTCCTCGAGGAGCTGGATGTGCACGGGCGCCAAACCACGCAGCCGGCCGATTTGCACGTTCTATGGGTTTCAGCCCGATGGGGCACCACCATGACCAACTCGACGACGACGCAGCGGGACGAGCCTTTCGCCAAGCCGACTTCAGCAGGCGATTCGCGTGCGCCCGACCTCTACTCCGTCGTGATGACCTGCTCCTCAGGTTGGATCGCGCGATCGCGAAGAAGGTGACGATCATCTCGGCGCCGCCGGGGAGCGGGAAGACGTCGCTGCTGCGCACGTGGTCTGAACGCCCCGGCACGGATCGACGAGTCGCGTTCGTGTCGGTGCCGCGTGACGAGCATGATGCCCAGCAGTTCTGGCTCGCTGTTCTCGAAGCAATCCGCCAATCGGCGGCCACGCCTGACAGCCGAACCCAAGCCGTTCCCCCCGCGTTCGATGGCGAGGCGATCGTCGACACAATCGTCTCGGAACTCGCGAGCGAGGCGAACGTCGTCGTGCTCATCATCGACGATCTCCACGAGCTCGCCTCGGCTGACGCCATCGCGCAGCTCCGGGACTTACTCGCGATGCTGCCGAGTCCGGCGCGCGTCGTGTTGTCGTCTCGGCGGGATCCGCCGATCAGGCTGCACCTGCTGAGGCTCGCCGACGAGGTCGCCGAGATCCGGGCCGACGATCTACGGTTCACCGTCCACGAGACGCGGCGAATTGTTCGCCGCGTCCGGGATCAGGTTGTCCGAGTTCGGGGCGGCCGCGTTGCAGCAGCGCACGGAGGGTTGGGCGGCTGGCCTGCGCCTCGCAGTGATCACGCTTGGCGGGCACCCGGAGCCCGAGCGTCTCGTGCATGAGTTCTCGGGCACTGACAGAGCAATCGGGGAATACCTCCTGGCGGAGATGCTCGAACGCCAACCGAGCGAGGTTCAGAACATGCTGTTGCGAACCTCGCTCGTCGACCGGCTGAACGGCGAGCTCGCCGACCTGCTGGCGGGCCGCTCGGGCTCGGAGCAGATGCTCCTGGAACTGGAGGACGCCAACGTGTTCGTCATATCGCTCGACGCTCAGCGCACCTGGTTTCGCTATCACCAGCTGCTGGCCGATTTCTTGCGCCTGGAGCTCCGACGAAGATTGGCTGATGAGATTCCGGACCTCCACCGGCGCGCCGCACGGTGGCTCGCTGAGCATGGGGAGGTCGTTGAGGCAGTGCGCCAGACGTTGGCGGCCGGCGACTGGCCCGATGCAGCCCGGTTAGTCGCAGACCACTCCTTCCGGTGGGTACTCGACGGGCAAGCGGGAACGATCCGCGCGGTGCTGCAGGCGTTCCCCGAGGGCGCCCCAGCCGATCATCCTGACCTGGCGCTCGCGGACGCGGCAACTGAGCTCAACCAAGGACGGTGGGAGGAAGCGGCTGCTCAGCTGACGCTTGCCGAGTCCAACGTCCAGAGCGTTCCGCCGGCTCGCCGCCGCCGCCTCGAGGTGGCGCTCGCATCATTGCGGTTGGCCCTCGCACGGTGTCGCGGCCGGTTCAGTGAGGTTGTCGAGCAGGTGAACTTGCTTGATGCGTCGATCGCCGACGAATCGAGCGAACCGGTCGCGATGGATGCTGAGCTGCGGGCGGTCGTTCTGCTGAATCTGGGGATCGTCGAGACGTGGTCTGGTCGATTCGATGATGCCGAGCGTCACCTCTCGGCGGGCGCGGCGCTGGCCCAGACGATCGGCCGACCCTACCTCGAGCTCGCCAGTCGTGCACATCTCGGCTTTCCGTCGAAGTTCGTGTCGCTCGCGACCGCACGCGAACGCGGTCGTCAGGCGGTCGCCCTGGCCGAACGCCATGGCCTCGATGATCGGCCGATCCTCGCGCCCGCATTTGGGGCACTTGCCGGGATGACGATCTGGATGGGCGAGTTCGACGAGGCAGAGCGCTGGCTCCGCCGTGCCTGGGAGGTCGCCGAGCCACACACTGATCCCGCCGCCGCACTGCTTGTTCACATGGTGACGGGCATGCTGCACGCCGGTCGCGGGCAGCATCGCTTGGCGCTCGAAGAGTTCGCGGCCGCAGCGCAGGCGCAGTCGTCACTCTCCGGTGTGCACGCTCTCGCACCGGTGGTTACCGAATGGCTCGCGGCCACCCAGGCACGCCTGGGGATGCCAGCCGAGGCGCGCGCATCGCTCACGGAGTTCTCCACTGCTCTCAGCGGGTTTTCCGCCGAACGCGAACGGATGAGCGGCATTTCCAATGCGCGTGCCGTGATCTGGATGGCAGAGGGAGACCCCGCGAGGGCGTTGGATGTGCTGCGAGAGGTCCACGAGATGCCGCGGCCGGTGGACTTCCCCGCCTTCAACCTCGTTGAAGCGCAGGTCCTCGCCGGCCTCGCGCACCTCGACTTGGGGGATCGAAACGCCGCAGCTGCCGCGGCCGAGGCAGCACTCGCCGCAGCCGAGCCGGATCGGCTGATTTTCCCGTTTGCCATGACCGGCGCCGCGGAGCTTCTTGACACGGTCCGGCGTCACAAGACGGCCCATGCCGCTCTTCTCGCCGACATCGTCGACCTGCTGCGAGGCACACCGGCATCGAGCACCGAGCGAGAGCGTCTCTCACCACCCGAGGCGCTCAACCCGAGCGAACTCCGCGTGCTGCGATATCTGCCGACAAACCTGACGCGGCCCGAGATCGCCCGAGAGCTCTACGTCTCCATCAACACGGTCAACACCCACATCCGCAACATCTACACCAAGCTCGGTGCGCGTGATCGCTCTTCCGCCGTTCAGCACGCACGAGAGCTACGGCTCCTCTCAACAAGACGCTGACGAACGTCACCGCTACAGCGCGACCGTCGGCGAGCGGGATCACCAGATCCCGGCGTCGCCGGCTCACCAGGTCGGCCTGCAGGATGATCGGGTGGGCACGCTGCCGTGCTTGTACACGATCCGGCTCAAGGGTCGGCTCGGGCGACCGCGCTTTCGGCCTTCCCCACGATGGTGGCGGAGCTGACGGGCGGCGAGACCGTGCTCACCGGTTTGCTCGAAGACCGCTCCGCGGTGTTCGGGGTCCTCTGGCAGATCGAGGCGCTGGGTATCGAACTCCTCGAAGTCCGACAAGTCCGGGCGAGTCCACAATCACCTGAATCAGGTGAGCTGCCCTCACTCGACGGCGTGTGAGGCGAAGGGCCCACGACCGAACGAAGCCGACAGCTGAACTCGCACGACGCCTCAAACAGGTCGTGATCCGGTGCGAGGGTGCCGATCTGTCAGGCGCTCCACCAGCGAGATGCGTCGACAGGAGTCATGATGAACCGTCTGATCACGCTTGTGAGTGGCCTGACACTCGTGGTGGTCGCCGTCGTGGGATGCGTCGATGCGGCCCGCGACGACCGCATCTCGGGCGCTGTCCTCTTCGGCCTCCTTGCCCTGGGCATCGCCGCGGTCACGCTGGGGCGGGCCGCGGCGGTGTCGCGCTGCGGCGCGACCTTGCCACGTGGGTTGACCAAACGTCCGCGGTCACCGGCGAGTTGCCCGATGAGTTGACGAGCCGGGCGGTGTCCCGGCTCCGCGCCGGGTTCGGCACGAAGCAGGACAACAAGTGATGAGCGCCGCACTCGGCTTGCGGCTTTCGGGAGACGGAATCGCACCGTCGGTCGCGGGTGGAAAGGGCGCTGCCCTCGATCGGCTGGTGTCACTCGGGCGCCGGTGCCGCCAACTGGAGTGGTGACGACGAGCGCGTACCGCGTGTTCGTCGCCGACCCCGTTATCCCGACGTTTCTCGACTCGCTCCGGAGAGCACCGGTGCCGCCGCCCGCTGAGCACGAGGCGGCGCGGGTACGTCGACGAGATTTTCCTCTCGATTCCTCTTCCCCTCGCGGTCGCCGATGCGGTCGACCGGCTCGTCACGGAGGTGTCGGCAGGCGAGCAGCTCGCGGTCCGTTCCTCGGCGACTGCGGAGGATCTCGGCGGAGCCTCGTTTGCCGGCCAGTACGAGTCATACCTCAACGTCGAGCCGGCCGGTGCGCACGACGCGGTACGAAAAGTCTGGGCATCGATGTGGTACCCGTCACCACGGTCGTATCGATGGTTTCGAGGCATCGACGAGCGCGACCTCGCCATGGCCGCGGTCGTGATGCGGATGCTCGATCCCAGCCTCGCCGGCGTCATGTTCACCGTCGACCCAGGCGGGAAGCCCAACGCCGTTCGGCTCGAGGTCGTCCAAGGGCTCGGCGAGCAACTTGTTTCAGGCGAGGTGACGCCAGACGCGGACGTGCTCGACCGCGACGATCTCGAGCCGGTTCGCCGCGATTGCTGCTCCGCTCGCCGACCTGGCTCGTGAAGCGTTGCGGCTCGAGGAGGCACTCGGGGTCCGCAGGACATCGAGTTCGCGGTACACCACGACCAGCTCTTCCTCGTCCAAGCGCGTCCGATCACGACCGAAACCGAGCGACACCGACCGCAACGACGGTTTCGACTTCTCCTGCGGAGTCGACACGACCTACACCACCGCCGGCGTGACCGAGATGCTCCCGGGCGTCCTGCCGCCTCTGTTGTGGGGCGTCGACAGCTGGCTCGTCGAGAACGGCTTTCGCTCGCTGTTTCAGATGCTCGGTGGCAGCGCCGAAGCGCTCACCGACGGTCACGCGCTGATTGGCCGCTTCGGTGGCCGCGCCGCACTGAACCTCGACGCGATGCGGCCGCCGCCGCGTCGATTCCTGGCGGCTCGCCCGAGGAGCTCGAGCAGCAGTACTTCGGGGCCGTGGTCAAGACCGACGACGACAATCGGCGCGCCGACCAGGCGCTCGAGCGCGCGGGCGCACCCGCGCCCGCCAGGGCGTCCGCGTCCTCGAGGCACGCCGCGCGCCGCGCAGGAATCCGAGATCGCCATCCAGACCGTCGACCGTCTCTCGATCGCGAGCCGGACGTCGCAGCACTCGAGGACCCGGAGCTCTTCGCGTACTGGAACCGCTGCTCCACGTCGCGCAGCGGGTCGTTGCGGCCGAATCGTGGTCGCCGCGATGGCCTCGGCGAGCTATCGAAGCGTCGAGGTGTTCCTGTCTCGGTACCTGGATGCGGCGGACGCGAGTGAATCCGCTCAAGCGCTGACAGCGACCGATGCAGCTCAGCGGCGCGCCCGGGTTGCGCTCGCAGTCGAGCGGATCGTCGCCGCAGCTGAAGGCCGACCCACGACTGGGCGAGGCCGCGGTCGAGGACTGGGATGGAGACGCGGTCTCGGCTCGAGTCAGACCCTCGCGGAAGGCACTGGTCGAGGAGATGCTGTCCGCATGGCGACGCGCCGGTTCGACCGGCGTCTTCGCCGGTCCGACCTGGGAGGAGGTTCCCCAGCTGGCGTGGATGGTCGTGTACCAGGAGCTGGTGCGAACGGCAGCCACGATGCCGTCGGTGTCCCGTGCCGACCGACGTGCCGAGCTCGAGGCCCAGCTCACGC
>CAVUCK010000016.1:0-13752 GCA_963739975.1 uncultured Acidimicrobiia bacterium | reverse complement strand
ACTCACGCACAGACCGATCGTGATTGAGGTCCTCGTCGTCGAGCCTCGACGAGATCCTGACCGCGGTGGCGGCCTGACGTCGTTCACGCCACGCCCCGTATGCGTCCATCGCCGATCTCGTTCGTCACTACGGTGGGAGACCGTTCGGAGGACGCAATGTCGCAGGTGAGCACGGATCGGCTGGACGCGAGCTGGGTCGAGACGCTCGACCGTGTGCGGGCGTTCGTCGCTGCTCGTGTCGGAGATCCGGAGCTGGCCGCCGACATCACCCAGGACGTGGTCGTTCGCAGCATCGCCTCTGGTGCACTGGACCGGGCGGACAACCCGGCGGCGTGGCTCTATCGATCAGCCCGCAACGCCGTGATTGATCATTACCGCACCCGCCGCACCCACGACTCCTTCGACGGCGACGATGCCTGGCCGGACCCTGGTCCGCTGGGCGGCGAACCGAACGACGCCACCCGGGAACTGGCGCGCTGCCTCCAGCCGATGCTGCGCGGACTTCCAGCGGCGGCTCGAGAGGCGCTGACCCGAGTCGATGTCGACGGCCAGACTCACCAGCAGGCCGCCGCCCAGCTCGGCTTGTCGGTGTCGGGCATGAAGTCGCGCGTGCAGCGGGCCCGCCGCCAGCTCAAGGACCGGCTCGAGCAGTGCTGCACCGTCGGTCTCGACCGGACCGGCGGTGTCAGCAGCTACCGCCCGACCGCACAGTCCTCCTGCGGCTGCGGCACCACCCAAGCCTGCGGCAACTGACCGTCTCGTTGATCCGGGCGAGGTGTGAGGTCACCGAGCGGGTGTCGGTCGCCTTGGTTCACAATTCGGCCCACGGCTGGGACTTCGGCGGGTGTCGCGGCCCCGCCGGCACGGGGGGCGTGCCGGCGGGATCGAAGCTCGAGGTCGGGCGTTCAGGCCGACATCGCACGCCGCTCACGTGGCGGTGGGAGCCGGGGCGGCCCGCCGCCGGCCGCGCCGCGGTCGAACGGTGACCGCGACCCACAGCGCGACCGCGGCCGCCAGCGCAGCGAGGGTGTCGCCGAGGCGGCCGGTGCCGAGGACGTCGCCGCGGAGGGCGTCGGCGGCGTGGGCGACGGGGTTGAGGGTGGCGAGGGCTTCCATCCAGCCGGGCATGGTGTTCAGCGGGGCGAACGCGCCCGAGACGAACATGAACGGCATCATCACCATCATCCCGGCGAACTGAACGACGTCTGGACGGCGCAGTCGGTCGCCAATGCGCCCGAAAAGGGCGCTCATCGCCCCGGCCAGCACGATGAGCACGAGCAGCCCGGCCGCGGCGTCAACGATCGTGCCGTGGAACCGGAACCCCAACAGCGTCGCCCCAGCGAGCAGAATGGCGGCGCGGGCCACGGCGAAGACCGTCTCGTTGATGGTGCGGGCGAACCCAGGAAGGCTCTGCCGCATCGGCAAGGCCGCGAACCGGTCGTGCAGCCCGTTGGTGTGGTCGATGGCGGCGGCGACGCCGGCGTTGGTGCCGGCCATCACGGTGGTGACGGCGAGCATGGCCGGGGTGAGGTAGTCGATGTAGCTGACCCCTGCCGGGAATGCCGGCCCGTCGGCGACGCTGCGGAACACCTGGCTGAACAGCACCAGCATCGCCATCGGCATCGTCAGCGAGAACATGAGCAGCTGCGGGACGCGAGCGGTGGTGCGCAAGTTGCGCCCGACGAGGGCGATGAGCTGCTCGCTGGTCGGCAGTCGGTCAGCAAGCTGTGTGGTGGCAATCATGGGCGGGCTCCAGTCAGGGTGAGGTGGGCGAACACGTCGTCGAGGCTCGGGGAGGTGACCTCGAGGTCGGCGGCGTCCACGCCGGCCTGGGCCAGGCGGGCGACCAGGTCAGTGGCGCTGTCGGCGTCGCCGGTGCGGAAGGTCAAGGTCACCTGTCCGGGCCCGGCAGGACGCTCCAGGTCGGGCCGGTCGACGAGACGGTCGAGCTGCGTCGTGGGGATGGTGGCGGCCACGACCTTGCCGCCGACAAGGCGTTTGAGCTCGGCGGAGGTGCCCCGGGCGGCGATGCGGCCGTGGTCGAGCACCACGATGTCGTCGGCCAGCCGATCGGCCTCGTCGAGGTACTGGGTGGTGAGCACGACGCTGGTGCCGGACGCGGTCAGCTCGCCGACCACGTCCCACAGTCCGGAACGGGCGGTGGGATCGAGCCCGGTGGTCGGTTCGTCCAGGAACAGCACCGACGGCGCGCCGACCAGGCTGGCGGCCAGGTCGATCCGGCGCCGGGACCCGCCCGAAAGCTGACCAACCCGTCGGTCGGCAAGATCATGGAGGCTGAGGCGCTCGATCACTCCGTCGGCCTCGCTGCGGGCGCGGCGTCCGAGTCCGGTGAGCCGGCCGATCAGCTCCAGGTTCTCCCGTCCCGTGAGGAACTCGTCCAACCCGGCGTACTGGCCGGTGACGCCGATCCGGCGGCGCACTTGGTCGGCGTCGTTCACGACGTCGTACCCGTCGACTTGCGCCCGTCCGTCCGTGGGTCGGATCAAGGTGGTGAGGACCCGGATCAGCGTCGTCTTGCCGGCCCCGTTGTGGCCCAGCACGCCCACCGTCGTCCCCCGAGCGGTCTCGAGGTTCACGCCGTCGAGCGCCCACGTCGGGCCGTAGGCCACGCGCAGGTCTTCAACGGCGACGGCGGACGCCGTCATCGCCCGACCTCCGTGCCGGCGCAGCACACGCTGCCCTCGGCTGCCGCGCCGCCGCAGCAAACGTTCTCGACCTGGCCGGCGTCCTGGGCGGGATCATCGGCCAGCACGGTGTAGAACTCCCAGCCGCCGAGGGGCACGTCGGGGGCGTCGACCCACACCTTGTCCTGCACGGCATGGCAGCAGCGGTCGGACTCGGCGAACGAGTGCGTCATGCCGGCGGCCTCGAACCGCTGCGCTGCGGCGGCGACGTCGCCAGGTGAGGCCACCTCCACGCCGAGGTGGTTGAGGGCCGCGGTGGCGCCGGGGTTCTCGAACAGGACCAGTTTGAGGGGCGGGTCGGCCACCTCGAAGTTGGCGTAGCCGGTGCGCTGCTTGGCCGGACCGACACCGAACAGGTCGGTGTAGAAGCGCGTCGCGGCCTCGATGTCCGTGACGTTGAGGGCGAGCTGGACACGGCTGGTGGACATGGCGGAGTGCTCCTTCGTCGGCTCCCACACGGTGCGGGATGACATCGGCGATGACGAATGACCCGGCCGAAGGACGCAGCCCGGGCGGGAATTGCGTCCAATCCGCTCGCTGCTCGTCAACGACGGCCTCGACCCACCGAACGAGGAGCACGTCCCATGAACCGTTCGTTGAACATCCGCGTCCTGACGCGCCATCCGTGATCGCCAGCGACCGCACTGCGAGGTGTTCGTCATGCTCCGCGCGTTCGCGGCCAGCGTCCTGGCGATCGCTGCGCAGCTCTTCCTGACCACTCATCCCCGGACCGTCGCGAGATCACGTTCACGGCCATTCCCTCTGCCCAGGTCAAGCTGTTCGAGTGGGCGCTGGCCCTGTACGACGATGCCGGCCTCGACCTGCCGCCGATCGACGTCGTGGGGCACCGCACCGCACCGCTGCCGCGTGCCTGTGCCGATCGGGCAGTCACCGCGTCGAGGCCGGTCGCTCGCGCATCGACGTGTGGACCCACGGGGCTTGGCCACGAGCTGACGGGGACCGAATCGCTGTATGGCTTCACCGACGCCTGCCGGGCCGACGACTCGTGACGGGCCAGGCCGTTGCGAGGTTGCGCTGACACATCGTCACGTCGTCTCGGCGCGCCGCAAGTGGGTCCGGATGCGTCCATCAGGCCGGCTCCTCGTCAATGAGCTCAGACCCGTGGTCTGAACGAGGAGGACAGATGGACCAACACCTGGAGGCCATGCCCGACGATTGGCAGCGGATGCTGGCCGTCGTGGCCCACCCGGACGACTTGGAGTACGGCGCCGCCAGTGCCGTCGCACGGTGGACGAGTGAGGGCAAGTGGGTCGGCTACGTCATCGTCACCAACGGCGAGGCCGGGATCGATGGCCTCCCCCCGGAGGAAGCGGGACCCATCAGGGTTACCGAGCAATTGCACAGCGCCAAGCTCGTTGGTGTCGACGACGTCCGATTCCTCGGCTACCCCGACGGCGTCGTGGAGCAGGGCGCCGGGCTCCGGCGTGACCTGGCCCGCGAGATCCGTCGCTCTCGGCCCGACGTGCTCCTGATCGCCACCTACGACCTCACCTACGGGATGTCTCCCGAGCAGCGCATCCTCAACCAATCCGACCACCGAGTCGTTGGCATCGCCACCCTCGATGCGGCGCGGGATGCGGCCAACCGTTGGATCTTCCCTGACCTCATCGACGATGGTTTCGCAGCTTGGTCGGGTGTCGAGCACGTGTACGTCATGGGCTCCAACGAGCCGACCCATGGCGTGGATGTGACCGACAACCTCCCGGTCGGAGTCGAGTCGCTGCAAGCCCATCGCACGTATCTCGAGGGTCTGGGTCGCGACTTCGATCCCGCCGAGTTCTTACGCGGCATGAGCATCGGCCCGGGTCGCGCCCTCGGCGTGAGCAATGCCGTTGCCTTCGGCCGCGTCCAACTGCAAGGCGTCTGAGACGCGCTGGTCCGGTCGGCACAGCGTGGTGCCGACCGGATCACGCGGTTCGTGGTCATGTCGGCTCCCGCTCGTCACGCAGCCACGGCCGTCGTCAGCAGCTCGTCGAGCAGCGCCTGGCCGGGGTGGCCGCACGAGGCTGGCCGGCCAGTGATCGGACCCGGGTGAAGGCGTCACCTCGCCGGTGAGCGCCGGCCCGTGGGCCGAGGTGACCACTGATGGAGCCAGTCGCTCGACCGAGTCGACATGGCGGCCGTCGACGACGGGGGTCGAGCCGGGTTCGGGATGAGGAACGTTTCTGGAGCCCGCACCGGGCGAGTGGTCGGGACGACCTCGTTGTTCATTACGCGTCCGTTCCGATTCCGCTGGCTCATTGCGAGCCAGCACCTGAACCGACGACGGAGGCTGCCGAACGGTGGAGGTTGCGTCTGTGCAGGTGCGGCGTCGTCCGAGCGTGGATCGGGACGACCCGGGTCCTTTCGTGTCACGCCGCCGCGGCTAGTTGGGCTTGGTCGCCCGCACGATGGCAGCGTGGACGCCCTCGCCGACGGCGTGGGTGAACTCGACAGAGACGTCGGCAAAACCGGCGCTTTCCAGCCCTGCGCAGTACTGGGCGACGCTGAGCGCTCCGGCGATGCATCCGACGTAGCTGCCCCGTTCAGCGCGCTCGGCATCGGTCAGGTGGTCCTCGGTCACGACGTCGCTGACCCCGACACGGCCGCCGGGGCGCAGCAGACGGTGCATCTCGGTGAACACTGCTGCCTTGTCGACGGCCAGGTTGATCACGCAGTTCGAGATGACCACGTCGACCGATCGGTCGGGCAGCGGAACGGCCTCGATGCGTCCTTCGAGGAACTCGACGTTGGTGGTGCCGGCCTCGATTGCGTTGCGGCGGGCCAGGTCGAGCATCTCCGGCGTGAAGTCGACGCCGTAGGCGGTCCCGGTCGCCCCAACGCGACGAGCCGACAACAGCACGTCGATCCCGCCACCGGAGCCGAGGTCGAGGACCACGTCGCCCGGCCGCAGGTCGGCGACGGCGGTCGGGTTGCCGCAGCCGATGCTGCCCAGCGCGGCGGCGTCGGGGAGTCCGTCCAGCGTGTCGTAGAGGCCGGCGCCGAACAGGTCGGTCTCGGCGTCACAGCACGCTGTGCCGCCGTGGCCGGCCGTGATGGCAGCGGTGGCGTAGTGGTCGCGTACCGCGGCTTCGATGGTTTGTCGATCGGTCATCGTGCCGTTGTCGGTTCTCGTGCCGGTGTCGGTCGCAACGGGATCAGCGGGCTCGGGCGGGTTCACGTCGTGCTGCTGTGTCGTCCCATGGGACGGTCAGCGGGAGGCGACCCATGATCAGTTCGGCGGCGCTGGGGAAGCAGTCGAGGCAACGATCGTTGATTTCCCACCAACTGGAGTTGCCGACCCGCTCCACGTGAACGAAGCAGGTCTCGCCGAGGATCTGGAGGTGGTGGGAGATGGTCGACTGACCGACGTCGAGGGCGTCGACGATCTCGCCGACGTTCATCGGCCGGCTCTCGGTGGCAAGGAGGTGAAGGATCAGGATGCGGGTCGGGTCGCCGAGCGATTTGAACCAGCCGGCCCACGTCGTGGCATCCTCGCGAGAGACATTCATCGACCATTGACGATACTAGATCGACCCTGTAGGGTCAACGCCATACATCGACCAACATCGATCAATCAGGAGTGTGTGATGAGACTGCAGCTGGCGCTGAACGTCGCCGATCTCGACGAGGCCGTGGAGTTCTACACCCGCATGTTCGGTGTCGGTCCCGCCAAGGTGCGGCCGGGCTACGCCAACTTCGCGATCGAGCAGCCACCGCTCAAGTTGGTGCTGTTCGAGGGTGCCGGTGAGTCGGGGTCGATCAACCACCTCGGCGTCGAGACCGAGACGGCCGCCGAGGTCGTTGCGGCCGAAGTACGCCTCGGCGAGGCCGGGTTGGCGACGACGGGCGTTGATGAGACGGTGTGCTGCTACGCCGAGAAGACGGAGACCTGGGTCAACGGGCCCGACGGGACGCGTTGGGAGTGGTACGTCAAGCACGGCGACGCCGAACAGCTCGTCAACACGATCACGTCGCACGCTGCTGGCGGCGCCGGCAACACCTGCTGCGCCTGAGACGATCGTCCGGCGTTGGTCGTCGGGGGCGGCGGATACTGTTGGCGGGGTGAGGCGCGCTGTCGTGGGATGGCGCCGGCTGGTTCGGCTGCCGAGCTACGCGCGCTGTGACGGGGACGAGCCGGCGAGCTGACGCCGCCGCTCCATCCCGTCATCTCCAGATCCTGAGCGAGGTTCCATGCCCCTCCCGCGCCGGTCGGCGTGGTCGCTGGTGGCCGCAGCTGCCTGCTGGGGCACCGCGACCGCGATCAGCAAACGTGCGGTCGACGAGATCGCGCCGCTCGTCCTCTTGCCGATCGAGCTCACCGTCAGCGTCGCCGTTCTGCTCGTCGCCGCGGTGATCACTGGCGCGCGACGACTTCCGTGCGCCAACCGGGCGGCGCTGGGTTGGTTGGGCGTGCTCAACCCTGGCCTCGCCTACGCCCTCGGCCTGGCTGGACTGGCCCTCATCACCGCCAGCGCGTCGGCGGTGCTGTGGGCGATCGAACCGGTCCTCATCGTGCTGTTGGCGTGGCTGGCGCTGCGACAGCGGCCGAGCCTGACCACGCTGACCTGCGCGGCGGTGGCGTTGGCGGGAGTCCTCCTCGTCGTCGCCGGCCACGACGTCCGCCTCAGCGTCGCAGGTGTGCTGCTAACACTCGCCGGCGTCTCGGCCTGCGCCGTCTACACCGTCGCGTCGAGTCGGTACTTGGGCGACGAGTCTGCGCTGGGCGTCGTGCTCCTCCAGCAGCTGGCCGCGCTCGCGTTCGCCCTCCTCGTTGGTGTGGCCGCCGTGCTTGCTGGCCATGGTGGATCGCTTGCCGACGTGAGCGCGACCGGCTGGGCCAGCGCGCTCGTCGCCGGCGCCTTGTACTACGGGGTTGCGTTCTGGTTCTACCTGCGAGGCCTGCGGACGTGTCCGCCGGCCGTCGCCGGCCTCTTCATCAACCTCGTGCCGGTGTTCGGTGTGACGTCGGCGGCGCTCCTGCTCGGCGAGCGACTCGACCTCCGCCAGTGGATCGGCTGCGCCGTGACCCTCGCCGCCGTCACCGCCGTAGCGAAGGCACAGGCGGGGCCTTCGGGCCGACCCGCCGAACCGGTCCCAGCTCGCGCCGTCCGTGACCCCCGCCGACCCGCCGAGTGATCGCACCACCGGAGCTGCGACCCCCGGCACTCAGATCGCGGCCGGCTGCAGGCTGTCGATGAGCTGGATCACCCGTTGACGGATGTCGTCGCGGATCGGTCGGACCGCGGCGACGTCGAGTCCGGCTGGGTCGTCGAGCTGCCAGTCCTCGTACCGCTTGCCCGGGATCAGCGGGCAGGCGTCGCCGCAGCCCATCGTGATCACGACGTCGGCCGCGCCGAGGATCTCGTCCGTCCACGGCTTCGGATACTCGCCGGTGATGTCGATGCCAACCTCGGCCATCGCCGCCACCGCCGACGGGTTGATCTGGTCGCCGGGCTCCGAACCGCCCGACCAGGCGATCGCCCGCCCGGCGGCGACGTGTTCGAACCAGCCGAGCGCCATCTGGCTGCGGCCGGCGTTGTGGGTGCACAGGAACAACACGATCGGTGTCCCGTCGGCGCCGACGCCCTCGACCCGGGCCAGTGCCTTGAGCCGTTGGCGGGCGAATCGTTCGGCGATCAGCGGCAGGAAGTTGGAGACGGTGGCGCGACCGGCGAACTGGTCGTAGCTGGTCTCCAGGAACAGCTCGATCGTCTCGGCGGCGAAGGTGCCGTCGAACTCGGCGTGCAGGGTCTTGGCGGCGCTGCGCAGGGCGAACTGCTGGTCGAGGGACAGGCTGTCGAGGTCAGGCATGGCGGGCTCCGGTGGGGTAGAGGAAGCGGATGAGGAGGGCGGCGACGGCGGCGCCGACGAGTTGCATGGCGATGAACATCGGTGCCGATGCCGGTTCGATACCGGCGAAGCTGTCCGACAGGGTGCGGGCGACGGTCACGGCGGGGTTGGCGAAGCTGGTCGACGACGTGAACCAGTAGGCACCGCCGATCCACAACCCGACGGCAACGGCGACGACGTCGGCACGTCCGGAGCGGACGCAGCCGTGGATGACGAGCAGCAGGCCGATCGTGGCCACGACCTCTGACAGCCACAACGCACCCGACGAACGAGCCGTGGTCGACCACTCGACGGCGGGGAGCTCGAACATCACGTTTGCCAGAACGGCACCGGCGGCAGCCCCGACGAACTGCGCGGCGAGGTACCAACAGCAGTCCCGCGTCGAGATGGAGCCGAAGGACCGGTCGACGAGGGTTACGACCGGGTTGAAGTGGGCACCCGACACCGCCCCAAAGATCAAGATCAGCCCGATCAACGCCGCTGCTGTCGCCGCGGCGTTCTCCAGCAGCTGCAACCCGACGTCGTCGGGCGACAGCCGGCTGGCCATGATCCCCGACCCGATCACCGCCACGGCCAACAGTCCGGTCCCCAGCGCCTCGGCGACCAGCCGGCGCGACAGCGCGACGCCGAGCGCGCCGGTTCCGGTCTCGGGCAGCCGGTCGAGCGCGCTCATGCCGCGTGCACGGCCGACGTGATTCGCTCGCGCAGCTCGGCGACCGTGGCGTCGAATGAACGTCGCGTCGGATGGTCAGCCGGATCGGCGATCGACCAGTGCAACCAACTTGACGTGGCCGGCAACTCCTCATGGGCACGGTCGCAGACCGTCACGACCAGCACCCCTGAGAGCGCCCCTTCATCGAGCGCACGTGGGTGAGCGTCGGCAAGATCGAGTCCTGCACGTTCTGCCGCTGCAACAGCTCCCGGGTGCACCCGGCTGGCTGGATGGGTGCCGGCCGATCTCGCTGGCTGGGTTGTCAGCTCAGTCCACAGCGCAGCGGCAAGCTGGGAACGAGCCGAGTTCCGAGTGCACACGAACAGCGCCGGTTGCGGAGCGAGTGGCGGCCCGGTCAGCAGCTCGGCGAGTCCGGTCCGATCGAGCTGAACGTAGCGGCGCCGGCGGTCGCCGCTCGACGGTCGGCGCCGGACCAGGCCGACGCGTTCGAGGACGTGGAGGTGGTGCGCGAGCAGGTTCGACTCGATGCCAAGCAGCCGTCGCAGCTCCGCTGGAGTTCTGTCCGCCAGCGACAACTCATCGACGATCGTCAACCGTGTCGGATCACCCAGTGCGGCATGACGACAGGCACGAACATCGCTCGACGGCATGACATCAGCATCTCAGTCACACAGAAGTGAGTCAATACTGATTGACCAATTGCGGCGAATGCGCCGGTCGCCTTACCGATCGCGCCACGAATGCGGCGCCGGCGCTACCGGCGGCGTCGACCCGAGGTGCGCAACGCCGCGCCTCGCGCCCAGAGCAGCGCCGACCCGCCACCGGTGACGAGCACGATCCCGAGCAATGCCGCCACCACGGCGGTGTCGGTGCCGGAGTGGGCGAGCTCGTCGTCTGGCCCCTCCGGTCCGGGCGTTTCCTCGCCCAGTTCCGGAAGCTTGTCGCAGGTCGTCTGCGCGAAGTTGGCGTTGCCGAACGTGTTGCCGATCGTGACGATGATGGTCAAACCAGAGGACGCGTCCTGCGAGGCGGCGGCGAAGACGCTGGCCTGGACGTCGACGGAGTAGGTCTGGCCTGCGGCGTCGGTGATGGTGGTGGATCCGGTGGTGCCTTGCCCGGGGAAGAGGTCGACGGGCGCACCATCGCCGATGCGCAGCCCGATCGCCTGCGCATCGGCGATGTTGACGACGTCGCCGGCCGGGCACGTGGCGTTGGAGCCGACCGATGTCGCGCTCACCACGGTCTCGCCGAGGAGGGTCAGCTGGAGGCCATCCAGCGTGACGTTCGATTCGACCCCGGTGGCGGTGCGCTCAACGGTGACGGTTCCGCCAGTGGCGACGGCCGAGGAGCTCATCGAGCCTGCGTCCGTGAGCTCGAAGCTCCCGGGGAAGGTCTGCGATCCGATGTTCGGTCCGGTGCCCTGCAGTTGCGTGCCGGCAACCAGGTTGATGCTCGGGGCGGTGAAGACCAGGTCGACGTCTGCAGCCCCAGCGACCGCGCTCCCGACGGGCGTGCCGGCGGACGCCGATTGGGTCAGTGCGAGCAGCGCGGCAAGCGATCCCGCCGACGCCGACCAGCGAAGCCGCTGTCGTCGGCGCGTTCGGTTCGTGATGGCGTCGTCCACGTGTCGACCTCCAGGGTGGTTCGGGCGGCGGTCTCCTGCCGGAGAAGTCAGCACGGATCGGTCCTTGGCGATCGCCTGCTGCGCGCCCACGCCAGCGCCGATCCTCCACCGGCCAGGAGCACGACCCCGAGCAGCGCCGCCAGCACGGCAGTGTCGCTGCCCGAGTCGGCGAGCCCGCCGCCTGGTTCCGTCGGTGCGGGCGCCTCAGGACCTCCGCCCGGCCGCTGGCAACTTGCGATCGCGAGCGAGGCGCTCGCCGGCACCGAGTCGCCGATCGTGACGTCGAGGCGCAAACCACGTGCTTCGCCGCTGGAGGCCTCGCTGTCGGCGAAGACGGTGGCGACGAGCTCGACCGGGTAGGTCTGGCCCTGTTCGTCGGTGATGGTGATCGATCCGCGGACGGGCTGGCCGGGCGAGACGTCGACGGGCGCAGCATCGCCGAGTCGCACCCCATTCGCTTGCGCTTCGGCGGTCACCGCCGATTCGCCGGCCGGGCAGTTGGCGCCGCCGACGATGGTCGTCACGCTCGCCACGGTCTCGCCGAACAGGGTCAGCTGCAGGCCGTCCACGGAGGAGGTCGCCTCGACCCCGGACGGGGTGCGGGCGACGGCGACCGACGTGCTGGTGGCGACGAGCGAAGAGCTCGACGCGACGTCCTCGAGATCGAGGCTCCCCGGGACGGTCTGGCTCCCGGTGTCCGGGCCGACGGCGAGCGACGTCGTGCTGCCGGCCACATTGATGGGCGGGTCGGTGTTGAACACCAGCGCGACGCCCGCCGCCTGCGCGGTCGCCGAGCCCCCGGTCGTGCCGGCGGACGCCGAGTGGGCGAGTGACAGCACGCCGGCGACGACCGCCGCTGACATCGATCGGCGGAGCCATCGCGGTGGGCGGCTCCGATGCGGGCGGCGATCGACCACGTGCTGACCTCCTGTGCGTCCCGGTCGACGGGATCCTGGCACGTCGGTCACTGCGGATCGGTCCGTCGTGATCGCAGGCCGTGCGCCCAGAGGAGCACCGATCCACCCCCGGCGAGGAGCACGATCCCGAGCAGTGCCGCGACGACGGCGGTTTCGGTGCCGGAGTTGGCCAACCCGTCGCCGGGCCCCTCGGGTCCGGGCGCTCCAGTGCCCGCGCCGTCTTGCGGCCGTGTGCATCTGGCAATCGCCAATTGGGCGGTCGCCGACTGGTTGTCGATGATGACCGTGAGCCGCAACACGCTCTCGCCGGACGAGCTGGCGCTGTCGACGAAGAGGCTGGCTTCGAGGTCGACGCCGATCGCCTGGCCCGCTTCGTCAGTGATGGTGGTCGCTCCGCGAGCTGTCTGGCCCCCGGACAGGTCGACGGGTGCGGCGTCCCCGAGCGTCAACGCGTTCACCTGCGCTTGGGCGCCGACTGCCGACGCGCCGGCCGGGCAGTTGGCGCTCGTGGAGATCGTCGTTGCGGCGGCAACCATCGTGCCGCTCAGGGTCAGCTGCAAGCCATCGACCGTGGCGGTCGCCTCGACCCCGGCGGCGGTGCGGGCGACGGAAACGGACGTGCTGGTCGCGACGAGTGAGGAGCCGGAGCCGGCGTCCGTCACATCCAGGGTCCCCGGGACGGTCTGCTCACCGGCGGTCGGTCCGACGTTGAGCGGCGTGGTCCGGTCGACCAGCTCGATGCCCACGCCGTCGAAGATCAAGACGACGAGCGCGGGCTGGGCGGTTGCCGAGCCGCCCGTGGGAACGCCGGCGGACGCCGAGTGGGCGAGCGGCAGCACGGTGGCGAGCACCCCCACGGGGATCAACCAGCGCCGCCGTCGTTCCGAACCGGTTCTCTGCGGGCGGCGATGGACCACGTGCTGACCTCCTGAGCGGCTCGGGCGGCGGGATCCTGCCACAGGGGTCAGCGAGGATCGGTCCGTTGGGATCGCCCGCTCCGGGCCCACGCCAGCGCCGATCCTCCACCGGCGAGGAGCACGACCCCGAGCAGTGCCGCCGCCACGGCGGTGTCGGTGCCCGAGTCGGCCAGCCCACCGTCGGGCGTCACCGGTCCGGGTGTCATCGGTCCGGGCGTCACCGGTCCGGGCGTGTCTTGCGGCCGCTCGCACCGAGCGGTCGCCAGGGTGACGGCGCCCAGCTCGACGCCGTCGATCAAGACGGTGAGCCGCAAGCCCGTCGCGTCGGCGAACTCGGTCCCGACCACGTCGCCGATGGCGTCGGCGGTCAGGTCGACGACGGAGGTCGCACCGCCTTGTCCGTCGATGGGATCGACCCGCTCGAGGACTGCCCGGCAGACAGGTCGACGGGCGCGGCGTCCCCGAGCGCCAGGCCGCTCGTCACCGCCTCGGCGAGGACCGGCGATGAGGTGGCCGCCGGGCAGTCGGCGTACGACATGACCGAGGTCGCGCTCGCCACGGTCTGGCCGAGCAGCGTCAGTGTGAACTCCCCGATCGCCGCGCTCGCCCCGACAGCGGTGTCGGTGCGGCTGACGACGATGGACGTTGCGGCGGCGACGAGCGAGGAGTCTCCCGACGACACACCGAGGCTCCCGGGGACGGTCTGGCTGCCGATGCCCGGACCGATCTCGAGCAGCTCGGTCTCGTCGATCAAGCTGACGGCAGGCTCGGTCGAGATCAGCGTGATGTCGGCCGCCTGCACGATCGCGTCGCCGCCGGTGACACCAGCGGACGCCGCCTGGGCAAGCGGAAGGGCGGCGAGCAGCCCCACGGGCACCGACCAACGGAGCCTTCGCGCTGAGCCGGTCGTGCGCGGTCGGCGGTCGATCATGCGCGCCGGACCCTGCGCGCTGCGCTTGCCTTCCACCCCAATCCGATCGGCCTCCGTCTCGTGGCAGCCGTCTCGGATTCCTGATGCATGGACGATGCTGGCTGCCGGTCGAAAACGGTATCAAACCAGCTA
>CAVUCK010000015.1:0-15103 GCA_963739975.1 uncultured Acidimicrobiia bacterium | reverse complement strand
ACGATCGCAAGCGCATTCGGGAGCGCGGCGGTGGCGTGCATTGACACAGGTGGGGAGCGAGTCGAACCTCTCAGGCCGAGCCCGGTGGCAGGGCGATGTCGAAGCGCAACCCGCTCCAGCCTTCGCCGTCGCCGACCCGTTTGCGGCGGCCGATCCACAGCGCAGTGCCGCCGTCCGGCGTGCGGGCCAGCTGGTAGCGGCGGGTGACGACGGCGCCGTCACGCGGCACTTCTTCCTCCGCGAGGCGCAAGCGGTGACCACCCTCGTTGAGGAGCACGCCGAGCGGATGGGTGACGTCGGTCGTGCCGTCGTCACGGAAGTGCAGCAGCGGTCGTCGCTCCAGTTCGACGCCGCCATCAGGTGACGGTACGGCGACGAACGGCACCCAGTTGTCGGGCACGGGCGTCATCAGCCGGTAGACGATGGCTGCATCGGCCAGATCTCCCGGAACCTGCTGGCGCAGCGACACCTTGGCCACCTGCCGATTGCGGTTGACGGGCCGACCGTCGGCGGACTGCACGACCCGTTCGACGCCCCACACGAGATTGGCCATCTCGTCGCGCAGCAGCACCACCTCCTCGAGCGGCTCGCTCTCGAGCAGGTGGGGCACGACGGGCGGTAGGGCGAGGACGTTGGCGACGAACGTCTGCTCACCGGGCTTGCCGAGGCCGAACATCGACCAACCGCCACCTTGCGCCGAACCGACGTTCACCGTCGTGCCGAAGGTGTCGACGACCTCCAACTGATGCACCCAGTACACGGAGCCGGCGACGAGCTCGATGGGCAGAACGAACCAGTCGACGCCGTACACGAGGGAGAACTCGACGAGCGCCAGCCTGGCCAGGTCGGTCGGGCCGGCTTCGAGCCCGCCGAGGTACACCCGGGCGTCCTCGAACTGCCACAGCCGGTCGGCGGGCATCCCGGGGAACCCGGCCGGCACCGGCAGGCGGGTCTGCCGGGTGAGCGTGCCGATCCGCCCGGCCGGCGCCGGGCCGAGCGTGCCGAGGGTGGCGTCGACATCGGGCCAGTCGAGCCGGCCGGTCGTGTACTCCTCCGCGGTGAGCTGCACCGCGCCGCTCGGCAGCTCGGCCTGAACCGCGAACGCGTACTCCTGGCGGTGCGGGTTCCAGGCGGCGCCGTCGCCGCGCACGAAGTAGCCGTCGTACCAGCGCAGCCAGTCGGCGAAGACCGTGCGCGTGACCGCCGGAGCGTTGCCGAACCCGCCCGGGAGCCCGGTGAGCGGGCCGCCGCCGGGATCGGCCAGCGGGCGCAGGTCGGCGGCGACCTGTTCGGCGTCGGGAACGCGACCGGCCAGCACCGGCGATGCGGCCTCGTCGAACCCCCACCGCTGGACGACCCGGGTGCGCAACGTGCCCACGCCGGCCCCGGCGAGGCGACGCAGCAGCTGCAGGCCGGCCTCGGCGCGGACCCGCTCGGCCGGGACGGGCACGGGCTCGGCTTCGATCCGGGCTTCGAGCGGCACTGATTCGTCGACGAGATCGATCGGCGCACCGGACGAGCCGCGCCGCAGCCGCGACAGCGGCGCCTGCTCGACTTCGGCGATCGCCGAGATCGGCGTCCCGGCGTCCTCACCCCGCAGCTCGCCGAACTGCCACTGGCGGCCGATCAACCACAGCGGATCGCCGAGCAGCGTCTGCAGGCCGGCGGTCAGGTCGGACGTCAGCGCCAGCGGTTCCAGGCGCGACCAGGTGACGGCCGAGGGCAGTTTGGCCAGCTCCACGTCCAGCTGGGCGATCGGCAGGTCCCAGATCGGATCGCTCATTGGTGCACCATCTCACTGCTGCGAGCGACCGAGCGCCAGCGAGGGAGCAGCAAGCGACAGCGACGCGCCAGCGAGGGAGGCCGCGCGGAATGGCTCTGCGTGGCCGGGGAACGCAATGGCGTCTGCGTGGCCGGGGAACGCAATGATGCGTCATGGCTTGCCTCGGATCCCGGTGGGGACGGTGCCCAGCCCGGCGGCCTGCGCCGCGGTGACCAGTCCCGTGAACGACACGGACGCGACGTCGCGGGTGTAGTTGCTGGGCAGGTACAGGGCCGGGATGACACCAGCCATGCCGTCGAGCTCGCGCAGCGTGACCGTGCGCACGCGGGCGAGGCTGATCGTCTCCTGCAACGTCTCGAGCAGGTACTGCAGGTTCCAGCGCTCGGGTTCCAGGTCGGGGTGCACCGCGAGCAGGATCGCCTGGGGCGGGCGGGCGCCAGGGGCGTCGTAGTGGAAGGCGACCCCTGCGGTGTGCTCGGCCGAGGGGATGACCTCGGCCCAGGCGTCGACGAACAGCCCGGCGAGCGGCCGAGTCGGGTCGAAGCCGCCTGGGGCGTGGGCCACCACCCCCACGGTGCCGGCGGGAGGCGGGCCCTCGGCGCCGAAGGGCAGCTCGCACCAGCGGGCGCCGGGCCGATGGGGGAGTTGGGCGACGGTGAGGTCGGCGACGGTATTGGCGCCGGCGGCTTCGGCGTGGGTGAGCAGGCCGCACAGCGGCTCGAGCTCGGCGCGCACGAGCCCGGCCCGGTGCAACCAGGTGACCGGTGCGGTCTCGTCGCCACCGAGCAGGGCGACGCGATCCGAGGCCGAGGCGGCCAGCTCGGCACCGGTGGCGAGCTTGAACACGGGCAGGATCGGCTGGTGCGCGCCGAGCGCGGTGCGCGCCAGGGCGACGAGCCGGTCGACGTCGGTCTCACCGGCGTCGAGCGGACTTGACCGCAGCGCATCGGCGGCGGCGATGCGCTCGGCGAGCAGCGCCGCGACCTCGTCGGCCTGATCGGACAGTGCCTCGGCGTCGGCGGCCGTCGCCGCCAGCGCGTCGACACCGACCAGCTCGCTCACCGCGTCGAGGGCGCGGCGCAGCCGCACCGGCTCCCGCGGCGCCGACTCGACGGTGGTGTGCGCCTTGCGCAATGCGGCCACCGCGGCGTCGGCCCGCTGACGTAGCTCGGCAACGTTCACCGCGCCGGCGGGTCCGCCGGCGCCGCCGGTCGCCCCACCGACGGGCGCCAGATCGGACACCTGCAGCGGGCGGCAGCCGCTCACCAGCCGCGACGCCCACGCCGCCACGGTGGTGAGCAGGCTCGCGCCGTCGAGCTCGATGCGGTCGGTATCGGTCGGCTCGGTCACCTGCGCGGCGAAGACGGCGGCGAGACGCGACTCCAGCTCGGTCGGCTGGTCGGCGGCCGGCCGCCCGGCGGTGAGGGCGAACGCCAAGGGCGACAGACCGAGCTCCGCGGCGCTCACCGGTTGGAGGTCGGTGATGGTGTCGTCGCGCACGAGGCGCCCCGTGCAGGTGAGCAGCTTCGGGTCGCCGAGGACCGCCCCCAGCCAGTGGTCGAGGCGAGGCTCGGCGGCCCCCCGCACACCCCGTGCCGGCCACCCGGACGGGCGCGCCGTCGCCGAGCCGCGCAGCGCGACCACGACCCGGTTCGTGACCACGGCGCCGTCCCGGGGCGTGCGGGTGACGTCGGGCTCGACCGGCCGCTCCTGGCGGTCGAGCGCACCCGCCGCCGCGGCAGCCCGATCGAGGTTGCCGGCCGCGGTCTGGTGCACGGCCTCGGCGAACAACACGTCGCTGACCGCGTCGTAGACGACGGCGACGTCCCACAGGATGTGTTCGAGGTCGTGCTCGTCCGTCCCGCTCATCCCCAGCTGCGCCAGCAGCTCGTACCACTGTTGCGTGCCCTGCATGGCGAGCACCCGGAGCCCGTCGACCACGTCGCGCGCGGCCACCGATTCGACCGGCGCGTCGAGGTCGCTGGCGCGGGCCTGCAGCGGCATGGCGATTCGCAGGCCGACGATGAATTCGGCCAGGCCGGCGTCGGTCATCTTGCGCTCGATCCGGTAGCCGAGCATCGCGGCGAGCGACTGGCCGGCGGCCACGCCCTCCAGCAGCTTCAGCGCTTCGCGCACACGCGCCGACGACATGTCGAGGTCGAACGCACCGTCGGCGAGGTGGGACTGGCGGCCGCTGCGCAGCAGCGCCGCCGTCACGGCGTGCGCCAGCGACGGCGCGGGGATGTAGCCCAGGCTGTCGGCGGCCGGACCGCTGTCGGGCTGAAGGTCCTCGACCCAGCCGTAACATCCGACGTGGACGCCCTGCGGCCGCTCCGCCCGCAGCTCGTCGAGGCGGGCGGTGGCGAACGACGTGAACCAGGCGTCGATGCGCGAGCTGAACAGGTCGAGCACGCCCCGGAACGCCCACTCCAGCTCGGCGGCCGGTGCCGCCGCGAGCACGTCGAGGGCGGCGAGGAACCGGGCCAGCCCGTTGACCGGACTCGCCGGCTGGCCGATGTGCTCGGACAGCTCGGCGCTGCCCAGGCGCGTCGCCACCTGGTCGTGCACGGCGACCTGGGAACCGGGAGCGATCTGCGCGGCGAGCGTTCGTGCTGACGCGAACTGCATCGGGAGCCGCTGCGGGTCGGGCTCCTCCACGCGCACGAGATCGGGGGTGCGCACGCCCTTGCGGGCGAAGCCGGCCGCCGCCCGATCCTCCTCGGTGAGGCCCTCCACCAGCTCCGCCGACGCCGCCTTGTCCAGCTCCTGCACGGCCGCGAAGGCGAGCAGCGCTTCGAGCAAGGCGATCGAGTTCTGGCGCAGGTTGAGCTCCCGGCGTCCTTCGTCGCCTTGGCGAGCGAGCGCCGCGATCTCGGCCACGTAGGAGGTGCCGGCGTCGCCCTTGGCGACGAGTGGCACGCCGAGCGGATGGCTGTCGACGGTCGCGGTGAGGTACTGGAAGCGGGCCGGCCGGTCCGGCGGGATGTCCAGCCGGTCGGTGACGTCGTAGAGCCAGGACACCTGCCGGGCGCGGGACGTGGCCAGCCACTCGGTCGCCGTCCACTGCGGCGGTGGGACGATCTCCCGCCAGCGCAGCTCCCACGGCACCGGGGTGCGCTGGAGCAGTTCGAGCATCACGTCGTCGACGGCGCGCGTCTCGCCGACGCGGCCGAGCCGGGGCACCCGGTGGACCTGCTCGTCCCACATCGACCGGAGCATCCCGGTGTACCGATGAAGGTTCAGATCGACGGCCGAGTCCAGGTGCGGCGACAACCGCCGGGACGCCACCGGCAGCACGCCGTACGGCTGCGGCCCGACCCGGATCGCCGGCAACGGCCCGGACGCGTGGAGCGCGGCCGCAGCATGCACGCGCATGCCGGCGGTGTTGGCGTCACTGCCGTGGGGGTCGAGCAGCTCGGACGCGTAGTACCCGCCCGTCGCCTCCCACAGCGCGTCGACGAGGGCCGAGGCGAGCGCATGGTGACGGCCGCCGGCCCCTGGCGCCACCGCGAGGGGCGCCGCGCCGATCCCGAGCGCGGCGGCGAGACGCCCGGCGTTGGCGTCGGGCGCGGTGTCGGCGTCGGCCCCCGCGAGCGGCGGCGCCCATGCGGCGACCTGCTCGGAGGGCGCCGTCGAGAAGCCCGACCGGGCGCTGCCGGTGTTGTTGGTCGGTGTGCCGGGGGTGACGAACGCCAGGTCACCGGAGGCGGCGTGACCGGCGAGCAGCGCCTCCAACGCGTCGGCGCCCTGCTCGGGGGTCAACGTCCAGTCGACGCCGAGCACGACGAGGCGGGTCAGCCCGTTCGCCAGCGGGCGACCGAAGGCCATGTCGCTGTCGCGGACGGTGAGCAGCATGCCGGCCGCGCGCGCCGCGTCGGGGTCGAGCGCCCAACGGAACGCCTCCTGCACGTGGGGGACGCGGGGATCGGCGTCGGGTGGAGGGGGCGTCTCCAGCTCCTCCGGCGACGGGCCGGCGGCCAGGCGATCGGGCACCCGGTCGGACCAGATCCGGAACACCTCCAAGGTGTCCTGGAACCCGATCGCCACCCAGCGCTCGGGGAGGGCGGTGGCCTCGACCGCCCGCGTCCACGAGCTGGCCCGCGTGGCGGTGACCGGGAACGCCGGCGGCCTGTTGGGGGCGCGGTTGAGGTTGGTCGGTCGCAACGTGTCGAGCAGGTAGCGCGCCCGGCCGGGGCGGAAGCGGCCGGCGAGCGTGGTCCAGGCCCGCTCGGCCCGCGCCGCGTCGTCGAGCGCCGGCCACCGCTCCTTCCAGTACCACTCGGCGCCGGCCCGTTCGTCGGCGGTGAACGCCGGTTCGTGGGCGTCGAGGTGCACCTGGTCGGGGAAGATGCGGATGTGCAGGGTGGTGTTGGCGTCCGCGAAGCGTGTCTCGATGCGCACCGGGAGCAGCGCGATCGGCACCTTGCCGTCCAGCGTTTCCATGGCGGTCTCGGGGTCGATCTCGTCCAGCAGCCCTCTCGCCGCGACGCCGACGAGCCCGGACAGTTCGGAACGCCGCTCGTGGAGGGCGGCTCGTCGGGTTTCCAGCTTGGCGACGCGCCGTTCGGCCCGTTCGAGCAGGCGGGCGCCCCGGCCGGTCGCGCGCAGCTCGGCCAGTTCCGCGCGGCGGACGGCGAGCTCCGCCCCCAACTCCGTGAGCTCGGTGGCCAGGTCTCCGAGCTCCGTGCGCCGCCTGGCGATCCGTTCGAGGTCGTGATCCGGCATCAGACCTCCTCGGTGAACGTGAGGTGGCGGGCGTGCACGAGCACCTGGACCGGGTTCTGGAACAGGGCCTCGGCGACGGTCGCGCCGTCGGCCGGCACCGGCGCCAGCCCGTTCGTCACCGCGAACTGCGCCAGGTCGTCGATGGTGAACGGCGTGGCGGCGGCGATCCCGGTGTCCGGCCAGGCGGCCTGGCGCCACGCGGTGAGCCCGCCGGCCGTTCGCGCCTCGTCGAGGCCGAAGCGGGGCTCGGTGATCTGCTCCTGGAGCGCGAAGAACCAACCGTCGCCGAGGCGCAGTTCGTCGTCGGTGAGGTCGAAGCCGAAGAAGGCGACGTCGGGGTCGAAGAAGCCGGCGAAGATCGCCCGCTTGACCATCGTCTCGTCGCTGCTCGGCGAGCCCGGGCCGCTGGCCGGGATGGCCAGCACCACCGTGTTCGGGTAGCGCCGCAGCAGCTCGCCGCGGATCAGCAGCACCAGGTTGGACTCGCCGCCGGCGATGTCGACGAGCGATCGGTCGGCCGCCCACTGGTGCATCGGGGGGACGTCGGTGGCGCTCGGGCCTCCCGGCCGATCCCAGAACCGGCGCACCGGCGTGCCGCGCTGGTCGGTGGGATACCGGCGCCACAGCAGCTCGCGGTTGACCTCGTGGTTGACGCCGGCGAGAAAGGCGGCCACGAACCGTGGATTCGTCTCGAGCAGGGTGACGGAGTCGGGCGGGATGGCGTCGACGCCGGGCAGCAGCCGCGTGCGGTCGTAGCGGGCGAGCAGCCGGTAGGCGGGCACGGCGAGCTCCGGGTAGGCCATGATGCGGTCGAACGTCGGGGCGATCGTCACACCGTCGTGGACGGCGCCGACGCGCAGGTCGGTGGGCGAACCGTCACCGAAGCTGAGCATCGAGCCCACTCGGGCGACGTGGGCGTTGGACGGGTGGCACCGCGCCTCGAGCGACTGGGCGGCGGCGGCGAGCGCGTAGGGCACGAGCTCGCGTCCCGGTGGAGCCTCCGCCAGTGCGCCGACGTCGGCGATCTGGGCGATCGCGGCCTCGAACCGGTTGAGCACCAAGGCGTCGCGCACGAGCGGTGGCACGGTGACCGTCGGGCCCTCGAAGATCGCAGTGAGATCGGTGGGCGGCTCGATGGGCTCCGGCTCGATCGGCTCGACGGGCTCGGGTTCGATCGGCTCGACGGGCTCCGGTTCGATCGGTTCGATCGGCCGTCGGGCGATCACGACGTTCGGCTCGGTGGCGTCGGTACGGATGACGAGGTTGCCGGCGATGGTGCTGTCGAGGAACTCCACGCCGAGCCCACCCCCGACGAGCTTGCCCAGCATGAAACCGGAGTCGGGGGCCGGACGTGTCGCGGCCGCGGCTCGCAGCGCCAGCAAGGGATCCACCTGCCGGCCGGCGAACACGAAGACCTCGCCGCTGGCGCGGAGCAGGTCGGCGTGGCGGGACGGGATCAGCCCGACGGCGCGCAGGTCGGCCTTCAACGTCAGTCGCTGCTCGGGCGGCGGGGGAGGCGGCGGCGGTTCGGCCGACGGCGGCAGCACGCCCGCCGGCACGAAGTCGGTGGGGTCGACGGCCATCGAACCGGCGGCCAGCTTGTCGACGAAACGAGCCACGACGGGGGCGGCCTCTGGTTGGTCGGCCGTCGCCTTGCGGACGTATCGCCCCGTCGGCGCCAGCAGCCGGCGCAGCGCCGGGTCGACGGTGGTGTCCGGCAGCGAGGTCGGAGTGATCCCCGCCCGCACGGTCGCCTCGCCGAGCGGGGCGCGACTCGAGAGCGGCGCCGCGTACGTGAGCATGCGGGCCGGAGGAAGTCGATGGATCGAGCGCAAGTGGAACCGGGTCGATGACTGGATCGACAGCGCCGCGCACGAGAGCAGCGTGTTGGCCGCCACCACCGAGCCGACCTGCTGCCAGCAGGCGGCCATCAGGTCCTCCTGCTCGCGGCGAACCACCTCGGCTCCGAGACCGGCGGCCACCCGGGTCCTCGGGTCGAGGTTGAGCTCCCGGAACCACCCGGACGCGGTGCCCACCCGGAAGCGGTTGCTCGCCCACGCGCCATACAGCGGCGGGCCGACCGCGCCGTCGTCGGGGTCGCTGCCGGACGGGTCGGCGATGGCGTCGAGCAGCTCGCCGAGCGGCGTCGTCAGCGCGGTCGGGATGTCCTCGAGGCGTCCGTCGCCCTGTTGCACGGCCCGCAGCGCGCCGTCCATCTCGACGATCCGCTCCGGGTGGCCGTCGGGGAGGTCCACCGGGCCACCGGCGGCGCCGATGTGCAGCTTGACCGTGCCGGCCGTCGGTGTCCCGTCGCTGCCGTCGCCGACCTTGAACGGCTGCAGGCGCCGGGCCAGGCTCTCGAAGTCGCCGGCAGGGCCGGTCGAGAACTCCCAGTGGAAGTAGAGCGGCAGGGTGACCTGATCCTCGCTGGTCCATGCCGGGCGCAGCGGCTGATCGGCGAGGGGCGCCAGCCCCAGGCCGCGCCGCACGCCGGCATCGAACGCCGGCACGAGACAGGCGAACCAGCGCCCGCCCGCCCGCAATCGTCGCGGGCACAAGAGGCGCGACACGTGACGATCGGGGTCGCTCTGCAGCGCCCCGGCCGCCTCCTGGCCCGAGCCTTCGGCGACCAGCAGCTGCGTGTGGGCCCACGCCCACGAACCGGCCAGGTCGCCGAGCTCGCCGCCGGCGCCGCTGTCGATCCGCAGCCGGGGCAGCGGCGCTCCGGCCGGCACGTCGATCGACACCCCGGGGCGGGCCTCCACGACGACGAGTGCCAGCCACGGCCGCAACCGGCCCTGGGCGTCGGCCGCCGCCGGGGTCAGCAGCCACGGCAGATCTGGCTCGTCGAAGTCGACGGCGACGAGGTAGTTCGGTTCCACGTTGGTGGCGTCGCGTCGCGGCGAGAGGCGGACGATCGACCGCGGGTCGAGCCCGACGACGTCACCAGGGCCGGCCAGCGCGGTCGTCGTCGAGGCGCCACCGAGACCGTCGCTGAGCGTCACGTCCAGCTTGATCGAGGCCCGCTGGGGCAGCTCGCCGTCGGCGGCGGCCGTGCTGTCGCGCAGCTCGGCGACGAGGCCGCGCCGGGTGAACGGCAGGAACCGGTACACCGCGGCCGTCACGCCATCACCTCGAACCGCTCCACGACCCGCAGCCCGGCGGCGGCGGCGACCTGTTCGGCCAGTGACGGCGACTGCGCAGCGGCGTCCGGCAGCAGGGCCGACTCGACGAACGATTCGAGCCCGACGAGGGCGAGCGGCGGTTCGTCCACCCCGATGCTCGACGCGGCGAGCGGCGACGCCACCCGCAACGCCGCCTCGGCGCGGTCGGAGCGGGCGGCGGCGCCCAGCTTCGACGCCTCGTGCGCTCCCTCGTCCGTTGCCGGCTGGAACGCCAGCACCGCGGTCGTCCACTTCGACACGAGCCCCGCCGGCTCTGGGTCGAGCCGCACCGTCTCGAACCCGGCCGTCACGTCGCGGGCCAGCGCGTCGACCGCCACGTAGTCGGCCGACCCGACGATGACACCCGCCGGGAACGTCTCGAACGTCGGACCCGTCAGCTTCTGGTCGTCGCTGAGCGCGACGAACTGGCCGCGGGAGAACTGCTCGGTCGTGTGCTCGAAGCTGGGCCGGGGCTCGCCGTTGAGCGCGACGGTCGCCACGGTCGCGACCTGCGGCCCACCGGCCAGCTCGCGGGTTCCGAGCCGTTCCACTCGCAGCCCGAGCGGCACCGCCCGCTGGCGGACCGCCAACCGCCCGACCGGGTGGGCGAGCTTGGCCGTACCGGACGAGGTCAGCGTGACCGGGTTGGCCCCGGCCGGAGCCTCGATGGTGACGTTGTCGGAGTTGGCGAGCTCGGCCTGGAGGGCCTGCCCGAGCGAGGCGGTGCCGGTCGCGGCCTGGCGAACCTCGCCGAAGTGCTCATGGAACGGAATCGTCTTGTCCCACCACAGGATCGAGAAGCTGAACTTGCCGTCGAAGCGCCACTCGTCGGGACCTTCGAGCGTTGCCGTGACGGTGACGGAGGCGAGCGTCCTACCGAACGCCCTCACCTTGGCCTTGAACTCGAGGTCGACGACGAAGAAGAAGCGCGGCGACAGGTACAGCAGTGCGTCCCAGCCGAACGACGCCTCGATCTGGGCGACTTTGAAGTCCGCCTTCAACGACGTCTTCTGGCCGGCCTGCACCGAGTTGGGCGTGACCGCGAAGTAGTGCTCGATCGACAGCGAGACCGGCCCGAGCTTGAACGACACCCGCAGCCGGTCGAGGTCCCGCGGCACCCGCTCCGGCAGACCGGCGTAGCGCGGGTGGAAGCCGCCGGCCGACAGCACGAAGGCGGGGTGCGGCCCGAACTGGGCCGCCACCAGCAGCTCGCCGGCGAGGTCGAGCTTGACGAACCCCTCGATGCCGACGAAGGAGTCGCGCAGCCGGCCCCGCACGAGCAGCGAGCGCGTGTCGCCGTCGTAGAAGCCGACGACGTCGATCAGCAACTTCAGGATCGCCGGCACGCCGAGCTTGCGCGCCGGCAGCTGCACGAGCACCTGGCCGACGAGCACGACCTTCGACAGCGTCACCGGCCCGGGCGACAGCGCGTTGCGCACGTCGAAGATGACCCCGAGCCGCACGAACACGATCGGCGGGTCCAAGAAGCTCAGCTCGAGCATCGGGCCGATCAACAGATTGCCGTCGGTGACCGGGAACAGCGTGCGGTAGCGGTTGATGATCCGTGGTGCATCGGCGACCGGGTTCTGCGGGAACAGCACGTCGTCCAGCGCGCCCGTGCGCATCCCCGCCGACAAGGCGTCGACGTCCGAGCGGTGATGGAGGCCGACCATCCCGCCGGCGCCGGTCCAGAAGATCCCGAACGCGAGGTGGAGGTTGAACTGGCCGAACACGAACAGCAGCAGCGACCAGCCGTCGCTGCCGTCCGGTCGCTTCGTGGACAGCAGCCCGATCGCCTTGATCGACCAGCCGAGGAACTTGAGCTCCAGCGCGCCGGCGTACTCGCCGCGGGCCGAGTCGATGAACAGGAACCCGCCGCCCTTGACCACACCGGCGTCGAGGACCAGCCCGATGCCCCGGGGAGGAGCGAAGCGGACGAAGTCGCCGAGGTGCTCGATGTCGTCGCCGAGCCGCTGGAGCGCGAGCGACACGCCGACCCGGTCGATCGAGGCGGCGAACGGTCCGAGCGTGAGCGAGAACCCGCCCCGGATGTCCAGGGACACCTCCGGCTCCGTCACCAGCTCCAGTTCGAGGAACTGGACGGTGAACACGCCGAACAGCGACGCCGACACCGGCAGGTTGACCCGCAGCCGGGTGCCGCCCTCGAGGCGGATGCCCGTTGACGTGCTGCCGACGAGCGAGACCTCGAACGGCACTTCGATGTTGCCGCCGGGGAGCTGACGCAGGAACGCGTCTCCCGTGCCGAGCGCGATCACCAGCTTGCCGTTGCGAACCGTCACCCGGAAGACGGCTTCCTCACCCGAGATCTCGATGCCGTAGGCGAGCCGGCCGATCTCGAGTCGGGAGCCGTCGGTCGTGCCGACGACGAGCGCCGGCGTGTCCATCGGCGGAGCGGGGACGGGATTGCCTTCGGCGTCGGTCCCCCGCCCTTGTAGGGCTCGGCACCCACCCGGATCTTCGGCGCGAACGACGCGAACGTACGCAGGTCGAGGTCCGTGTCGAACGGCACGAACAGGCCGAACTGGCCGGCGCCGACGATGTCGAACGTGTAGGTCGTCGAGCCGACGATCATCGGGAGCGACACGCCCGCAGTGGCGCCGAGGTACATGCCGGGCCCGCCGTGCCCGCTGGGCACGGGGATCAACGTCAACGCCGGGCGCGCCGTGCCCAGCAGCTTGTGGTCGAGCATCACCGTCAGCGCCCGCGACGCGATCGCCGCCGTCTCGCCTTCGTCCTCGGGATCCGGATCCCAGCCGTAGACGGCGTCGAACACGGCGTCGACCTTGCCCCACTACGGCGGCCAGCACGACGAGCAAGACGCCGCCGAGCATCGAAAGGCGCTGCACCAACACCTCGCCGTCGACCGCCGGGCCCTCGCCGCGCACGAGCTGCTGGAGCGCCGCCGCGTCGAGCAGCTGGAGGAACTCTTCGTCGTCGAGGGCGACGCCGGCCAGCCGCACGAGCGCGTAGGCGCTCGGGTTGCGCACCCGCAGCAGGTCCACCGCGAACAGCTTGAACATCGTGGCGAACAGCACCCGGGCGTCGACCTGGTCGGCCTTGGCCGCCTCGATGAACTCGATGATCGCGTCGACCTCGGCCTTGATGTCGGCGACCACCGCCAGCAACGACGCCTCGTCGACGTCGTCCTTGGCGGCGAACGCCTCGATGCGGGCCAGGCGGGCCCCGTCGGGCGGGGCCGGGGTGGCCGGGTTGTCCCGGTCGAGGCCCAGGTCGTCGCGGATCTCGGCCGCCAGCTCGGAGTCCGAGAACGTCTCCTCCACCCACTCGACGAGGTCCTTGACGAGCTGGGCGACCTTCTGGAAGAACCCCTTCTTCTTCTTCGTCTTCGTCGGCTCAGGCATCGGCGACCACCTGCAACGACGGGCCGGCGAGCGCCGGCGACAGGGCGAGCGAGGCGCGATGAAGCGTGTAGGCGCCGCCCTCGGTCGAGTCCGGGGCGTCCATCGAGTACAGCTCGTGGACGACCGTGTGGCTCTGACCCTCGGCCTCGAAGCGGACCACGCCGAGGTTCGATCGGAAGACGAGCAGCCGCAGTAGCTCGGTCGGGCCGAGCGCCAGCTCGGCGTGGCGGGCGGCGACCTCGTGATAGGTGTGCAGCGGGTCGCCGGCGTCAAACGACGGCAACGGAGGTGGGAGGTGCTCGGGATGCTCGAGCTGGCTGCGCAGGCGATCGTCGCGCACTGGGCCCAGGCGGAAACGGAACTCCGGCGGCTTGTCGGCCGGGATCGTGGTGCCCGCCGGCCACCCCCCGGCCGGCACGACCGCCGGACTCGCCTTCATCCGGCTGCGGCGGGCCGGTGAGATGGCCTTGCCCGGAGGGACGGTGATCGACGACTTCTCGGACCAGCCGAGCCGTTCGAGGGGCAGGCCGTGCAACAGCTGCTGGGAGAAGCGGGCGGCGAAGATCGCGGCGCGGATCTCCTCCGCCGCGCTGTTGCGCACCGGCGACGACGTGAGCTGCACGATCCGCGAGTCGACCGTCGGGTCCTGACCGGACCAGAAGTCGAGGGCGAGGCCTGACGAGAAGTGGACGTCGCCCGACAGGATCAGACAGCGCGGATAGGTGGCGAGCCGGCGCACGAGGGCGTGGAACGACTCCTCGTCGCCGCCCCAGCCCTCGACGTCGAAGCGCTCCGGCCCGCTGACCGGCGGGCCGTCGTGATCGGCCTCGGCCTTGCGCTTGGCGTTCGACTTGAAGTCGAAGATCCCCGACGCCAGCGGCTGGACCAGCGCGTCGATGGCGTGGGGCATCAGGATCGGCACCGGGGAGACGACGACCAGCAGCTCCCGCCCATCGGTGAGCGGGCCGGGAGGAAGCTGGGTGTCGAGGCTGTTCCCGAACAGCTTCGGCGGCCCGAGCCGCCCCCGATAGGTGCGCCGTGTTCGGGTGTCGACGACGCGCACGAGGTGGCGCGGTCCCGGGACCGTGTAGTCGAACCGGACCTCGGGGTCGATCACCGGCTGCGTGAGGCCGAGCAGCTGCTCCAGCTTGTCGATGGCGGTGGCGCTGAACGCGCCGTCGGTCCCGACCGACACGAGGGTGTCGAGCAACTCCTCGTTCTTCGGCTTGGGGTGCTCGCCGATGTGGGTGAACGCGGCCGGGTCGTTGCCCCAGGCCTGGCACACCGCGTAGGCGGCGTAGCCGTTGCGGACGATCGCCCGGCCGAACGGCGCGGTGAGCACCCGCGACCGCCAGGACTGCGACAGGTACCAGTCGTCGGTGACCTCGTGGTCGTCGAAGATCATGTAGGTGGCCGTGTTGGCCAGCGCCCGCGCGACCCGGGGGACTGCGGCCCGGAAGATCTCGGTTGCCTTGAGCTGCTTGGTGAATTCCGGCTCGTCCTCGCGCTCCCACTTCGTCAGACCGTCCGGGTCCGGATCGCCGGGCTTCGGCGCGTAGTACGCCTCCCAGTCCGACAGGTGGTTCGCCGCGACGTTCGGGGACGGCACGAACACCTCGTCGGCGGTGGTCAGCGGGCGCCACAGCGAGGGGCTCCACACCAGCAGGTGCATCGCCAGCAGCTCGCCGTAGGAGAGCAGATGGTGCAGTCCGTCGTTGGTCGAGAAACGACCGATCTCCCGGACCACCTTGCGGCGGCGCTGCACGGGAAACTCCTCGATCGTGACCGGGACGGCGCGATTGTCGATCGGCAGGGTCTCGGTGAACCCGAGCAGCTCCCGGCCGATGGCGTTGATCTGCGGCAGCAGGCAGCCCGACAGGTCGTCGGCGTAGATCTGGTCGCCGGTGAGGAACAGCTGTTGCGGGCGCCGCGTCAGGTCCAGGCGGTGCTCGGCGATGAGGTCGTCGAGGTAAGCCATCGCGTCGGGACCGGCGGGGTTCGTCCGCCGGCACGAGCCCTGGACGAGCACCAGGTCGCTGATCGTCGGA